>NZ_JARUBH010000009.1:4800000-6000000 GCF_029626105.1 Solwaraspora sp. WMMD792 | reverse complement strand
CGACGGGTGGGCGGGCCGGGTGCCGGTGCACCAACTGCATCTGCTGCTGGTGCACACCGCCCTGTTCGGGGCGGCGTACCGCTCGGCCGTCGCAGACGCGGCCCGCGCCGCGCTGCGCTTCTGACGCGCCGCCGCGCTGCGATCCTGACGCACCGGCGCGCTACGGTCGGCGCATGGCATCGAGCGCACGGCCCGCCGACGGCCGGCTCACCGATCGGTACGGGCGGGTCGCCACCGACCTTCGGGTGTCCCTGACCGACCGGTGCAACCTGCGCTGCTCCTACTGCATGCCGCCGGAGGGTCTGCCCTGGCTGCCCAGCCCGGACATCCTGACCGACGACGAGGTGACCCGGCTGATCGGGGTCGCGGTGCGTCAGCTCGGGGTGACCGAGGTGCGGTTCACCGGCGGCGAGCCGCTGTTGCGCCCCGGGCTGACCCGGATCGTCGCCGCCGCGGCGGCGCTGCGGCCCCGACCGGTGCTGTCGCTGACCACCAACGGGATCGGGCTGGACCGGTTGGCGCCCGGCCTGCAGACCGCCGGTCTGGACCGGGTGAACGTGTCGTTGGACACCCTCGACCCGCAGCGGTTCGCCCAGTTGGCGCACCGCCGGCGGCTGCCGGACGTGCTCGCCGGGCTGGCCGGCGCGGCGGCGGCCGGGCTGACCCCGGTCAAGATCAACGCGGTGCTGCTGCGCGGGGTCAACGACGACGAGGCCCCGGCGCTGCTGCGGTACGCCCTGAGCCACGGCTACGAGCTGCGCTTCATCGAGCAGATGCCGCTGGACGCGCAGCAGTCCTGGGACCGCGACCGGATGGTCACCGCCGCCGAGATCCTCGACGCGCTGCGGGCCGAGTTCACCCTGCTGCCGGATCCCGCCGAACGGGGTGCCGCACCGGCCGAGACCTGGCTGGTGGCCGGCGCCGAGCGGCCGGACGGCAGCCCGGCCCGGGTCGGGGTGATCGGCACGGTGACCCGGCCGTTCTGCGGTGACTGCGACCGGACCCGGCTCACCGCCGACGGGCAGGTACGCGACTGCCTGTTCGCCCGAAAGGAGTCGGACCTGCGTGGCGCGTTGCGGTCCGGAGCCGACGACGACGAGTTGGCGCAGCGGTGGCGGCGGGCGATGGCCGGGAAGCTGGCCGGGCACGGCATCGACGATCCGACGTTCCTGCAGCCGGCCCGCCCGATGTCGGCGATCGGCGGCTGACCGTGGGCGACTCGGTGGTGACGGTACGTTACTTCGCTGGGGCACGGGCGGCGGCCGGGCGGACCGCCGAGGCCGTCCCGGCCGGGCTGGACCGGGCCGGGCTGGTGGCCGAGCTGACCGGTCGGCACGGCGACCGGCTGGGTCGGGTGCTGGCGGCGGCGAGTTTCCTGGTCGACGGCGCCGTCTGGCATGATCGTCACACACCGTTGCCGGCCGGTGCCACGGTCGACGTGCTGCCACCGTTCGCCGGCGGCTGAGGAGGGGCCGCGTCCGTGCTCGCCGTACTCGGGTTCGTCGCAACGCTGACCCTGATCACCGGCCTGATCCACTGCTACCTGTGGTGGCGGCTGGTCCGGGACACCACCCGGCCGGGTCGGTGGCGGCGGGCCGGCACGCTGCTGGCCGTCGGGTTGGCGGTCCTGGTACCGGTGACCATGGTGAGCACCCGGTCCGCCGGGATGTCCTGGCTGGCCTGGCCCGGCTACGTCTGGCTGGCGGTGATGTTCTACCTGCTGGTCGTCCTGCTGGTGCTGGAGCCGCCGATGCTGGTGGCCCGGCTGATCGGCCGGGCCCGCAGCCGCCAGCCGAGCAGAGTGGGCACGGTGCCGGTGACCGTACCCGCCGAGACGTCCGCCCCGCCGCCGGCCGAGCTGCCCGGCGGCCGGCCGGCCGACGACTCGGTGCCGGACCCCGGCCGGCGGCTGCTGCTCGCCCGCGGTGCGGCGATCTTCGCCGGGCTGACCGCGACCGGCGTCACCGGCTACGGCATCCGGACCGCGCTCGGCCCGCCCCGGCTGGACCGGGTGCAGGTGCCGATCGCCCGGCTGCCCCGGGCCATGGACGGCCTGCGCATCGCCACCGTCTCGGACATCCACATCGGTCCGCTGACCGGGCCGGCGCACACCGCCCGGATCGTCGAGCTGATCAACAGCCTGGACGCCGACCTGGTCGCGGTCGTCGGCGACCTGGTCGACGGCACCGTCACCGAGCTCGGCGGCACCGCCGCCCCGCTGGCCGACCTGCGCGCCCGCTACGGCAGCTTCTTCGTCACCGGCAACCACGAGTACTACTCCGGCGTCGAGGAGTGGGTCGCCGAGGTGGACCGGCTCGGCCTGCGGGTGCTGGTCAACGAACGCCGGGAGATCGTCACCCCGGGCGGGGTGCTCGATCTGGCCGGGGTCAACGATCCGACTGCGGAGACCGCGCGGCCGGCCGGGCAGGCCGCCGCCGGGTCCGGGCCGCTGGCCGGCCCGGACTACGACCGGGCGCTCGGCGACCGGGACCCGGACCGCCCGGTGGTGCTGCTCGCCCATCAGCCGGTGCAGGCCCACGAGGCCGCCCGGTACGGCGTCGACCTGCAACTGTCCGGGCACACCCATGGCGGTCAGATCGCTCCGTTCAACCTGGCGGTACGGCTGGTGCAGCCGGTCGTCTCCGGCCTCGCCACGGTCGACGGCACCCAGGTCTACGTCACCAACGGCGCCGGGTTCTGGGGGCCGCCGGTGCGGGTCGGCGCGCCGCCACAGGTCTCCCTGGTCGAGCTGCGCAGCGAATAGGAGCGCAACGGGTCAGCCGGCGGCGAGTGAGAGTCACGTCTCGCGGGTTTCCGCGCGTGGCGACACGCCGGGCGGCCCGGTCACGTGACAGGATGCGGCGTGCCCCCGTACCGCGCCGTGCCCTCTCCCGGCTCCGCCACGGGACCCGGGCCCTTCATCGCCGACCTGCACATCCACTCCCGGTACTCGCGTGCCTGCAGCCGGGACCTGAACACGTCGAACCTGGCCTGGTGGGCCCGGCGCAAGGGCGTCAGCCTGCTCGGTACCGGAGACTTCACCCATCCGGCGTGGTTCGAGCATCTGCGGGAGTCGCTGCGCCCGGCCGAGCCGGGCCTGTACCGGCTCAGCCCGGAGGCCGAACGGGACGTCGCCCGCCGGCTGCCGCCCCGGCTGGCCAGCGAGGCCGAGACCGACCCGGTGCGGTACATGCTCAGCGTCGAGATCTCGACGATCTACAAGCGTGGGGACCGGACCCGCAAGGTGCACCACCTGATCTACCTGCCGGACCTGGACGCGGTGGCCCGGTTCAACACGGCACTGGGCCGGATCGGCAACCTCGGCTCCGACGGCCGGCCGATCCTCGGGCTGGACTCCCGCGACCTGCTGGAGATCACCCTGGAGGCGTGCGCGGACGGCTATCTGGTGCCGGCGCACATCTGGACGCCGTGGTTCTCCGCGCTCGGCTCCAAGTCCGGCTTCGACGCGATCGCCGACTGCTACGCCGACCTGGCCGGGCACATCTTCGCCGTCGAGACCGGGCTGTCGTCGGATCCGGCGATGAACTGGCGGGTGTCCAGCCTCGACGGCTACCAACTGGTGTCGAACTCCGACGCGCATTCGCCGCCGGCGCTGGCCCGGGAGGCCACCGTGCTGGACAGCGCGCTGGACTACTACGCGGTACGTGAGGCGCTGCGTACCGGCGACGGGCTGGTCGGCACCATCGAGTTCTTTCCCGAGGAGGGCAAGTACCACGCCGACGGGCACCGCAACTGCGGCGTCAACTGGGCTCCGGAGCAGACCCGGCAGGCCGCCGGTCGCTGCCCGCAGTGCGGAAAACCGCTCACCGTCGGGGTGCTCAGCCGGGTCGAGGATCTCGCCGACCGGCCCGACGGGCACCGGCCGGCCAACGCCAAGCAGGTCACCCACCTGGTGGCGCTGCCGGAGATCGTCGGCGAGATCAACCGGGTCGGTGCCCGGTCGAAGACCGTCGAGGGCCAGGTGGTCAACCTGGTCGCCGCGCTCGGCCCCGAACTGGACATCCTGACCAAGGTGCCGGTGGACGACATCCGGCGGGCCGGCGGCGAACTGCTCGGTGAGGCGATCACCCGGCTGCGTCGCGGCGAGGTCCGTCGGGTGCCGGGCTACGACGGCGAGTACGGGGTGATCACCCTGTTCGCGCCCGGCGAGCTGGCCACCGGTGGTGGTGCCGGTCAGCCGGAGGCGCTGTTCGACGTACCCGTGCCGGCGCAGCGCCCGGCCGACGGGCCGGTGGCCGCCGACGAACCGGCACCGGCCGGTGCCCGGCGCGGCGGACAGTCCAGGGCCGGAACCGGACAGTCCAAGGCCGGGGCCAGCCGGTCCGGTTCCGGTGGGCGGCCGACACGGCCGGGCCGGGCCGGGCGGGCCGGGCAAGAGCCGGCGGCACCGCCGATCCCGCCGCCACCGACGCCGTCGCCGCACGAGCCGTTCGAGCCGATGCTGGCCGGCATGGAGGAGGTCGGCACCGGGCTACTGGACCGACTCGACGCGATGCAGCGGGTCGCCGCGTCCGCGCCGGGCGGGCCGCTGCTGATCGTCGCCGGGCCGGGTACCGGCAAGACCCGGACGCTGACCCACCGGATCGCGTACCTGTGCGCCGAGTTGAACGTCTTTCCGGAGCGCTGCCTGGCGATCACCTTCACCCGCCGGGCCGCCGAGGAGCTTCGCCACCGGCTCGACGGACTACTCGGCCCGGTGGCCGAGGATGTCACCGTGGCCACCTTCCACTCGCTGGGGTTGACGATCCTGCGGGAGAACCCGAAGGCGGCCGGGTTGCCGGCGACGTTCCGCATCGCCGACGACACCGAGCGGGAGCGGGCCCGCGCCGAGGCCGGCGAGGACGATGCCACGTACGCCAAGCTGCTGCGCGCGGCCGGCCTGGTCGATCTGGACGAGCTGGTCACCCTGCCGCTGCGGCTGCTGCGCGAGGACCAGAAGCTGGTGGCCCGCTACCGGGACCGCTGGCGGTGGATCTTCGTCGACGAGTACCAGGACGTCGACGCCGACCAGTACGAGCTGCTACGGCTGCTCAGCCCGGCGGACGGCAACCTGTGCGCGATCGGCGACCCGGACCAGGCGATCTACTCGTTCCGGGGGGCCGACGTCCGCTACTTCCTGCGCTTCTCCGAGGATTTCGTCGACGCCCGGCTGGTCCGGCTGGCCCGCAACTACCGGTCGGCGGCACCGATCCTGGCCGCAGCGGTGCAGGCCATCGCGCCCAGTTCGCTGGTCCGCGGCCGGCGGCTGGAGCCGGCCAGACTGGATCCGCAGGCACCGCTGATCGGGCTCTACCCGGCAGGCACGGCCGCCGACGAGGCGACGTTCGTGGTGCGTACGGTCGACGAACTGGTCGGCGGGATCTCGCACCGTTCGTTGGATTCCGGGCGGATCGACGGGCAGACCTCGTCGGTGTCGTTCTCCGACATCGCCGTGCTGTACCGCACCGACGCCCAGTCCGGCCCGATCGTGGACGCGCTGAACCGGGCCGGGGTTCCGGTGCAGAAGCGGTCGCACAACCGGCTGCGGGACCGGCCGGGGGTGACGGCGATCGCCCGCGAGCTGCGGCACGCCGGTGGTGGGCTGGACGGTTCGCTGGCCGCCCGGGTCCGGCTCGCCGGGCAGGTGTTGGCCGACCGGCTCACCACGCCGACGCTGGACGTGCCGGCCGGGCCGCAGCTGTCGCCGGCGGACATCTGGTCCGCGGTGGAGCTGCTCACTCCGCTGGCCCGCCGCTGCGGCGACGACCTGCCGATGCTGCTGTCCCAGTTGGAGACCGGCGCCGAGGTGGACGCGCTGGACCCACGGGCCGAAGCGGTCACTTTGCTCACCCTGCACGCGGCGAAGGGCCTGGAGTTTCCGGTGGTCTTCCTGGTCGGCTGTGAGGACGGCCTGCTACCACTGCGCTTCCCCGGTGCTACGCCGACCGACGACGACGTCGCCGAGGAGCGACGGCTGTTCTTCGTCGGCCTGACCCGGGCCCAGGACCGGCTCTACCTCTCGCACGCCCGCCGCCGGGTCCGGCACGGCAGCGAGCGGGAGACCCGGCCGACGCCGTTCCTGGACGCGATCGACGCGGGGCTGTTCGACCGGCTCGGCGACGAAGGGCCGCGCCGTCCCAAGGACCGCCAGCTCCGCCTGCTGTAGTGGATCTGCTGTCCCGTTGCAGTGGTTCTGCGGTACGACGTGGACAGCTGTCACGTGTCCGACAACGCCGCACTCGAACATTGACTCCCACCATTCGAGTGACACACGGTGTAGTGACCGTGCGACTCATACAGCGCACTCTCGGTATCCGCGACCTCGTCCGGATCCGGGTCTTCCGGCAACAGCAGGGAGTCTGCGATGCGCCGAGCCCAGTCCAGCGTCACTCGAAACCTGCGGCACCGGGCGGTCTCGCTCGCCGCCACCAGCATGCTGATCCTGACCGGCGTGACGACGGCCGGACCGGCGGCCGCGCAGGACCGGCCGACCGCAGGCGCCCACTTCACGCAAGCGGATCGGCCATACCACGCCATCGATTTGGGCTTCACCGTGCTCAACTGGAGTCTGACCATCAACGATCGCGGGCAGGTCGCCGGGTCCGGAAACGGAATTGGCTATCTCTGGCAGGACGGCCAGCTGACGCCGCTGGGTCGGCCGGCCGGCTACGACCGGTTCTGGGCCAGGGAGATCAACGAGGCCGGCAGCGTGGTGGGTACCGCGACAGGGAGCCTGAACGGTTCACAGGCCGCGGTGTGGCAGCCGGGCAGCTTCACGCTGATCGACCGGCTACGTGACGACGCCACCTCCTCCTACGGAATCTCCATCAACGACTGGGGGGTGGTGTTCGGCACCGGTGAGTCGACGTCGCCGGACCAGAGCTTCAAATGGCACCGGGGCACGCTGACGCCGCTGTGGCACAACAACCCGTACACGAACCAGGTCGGCATCAACAACTGGGGCGACATCGTCGGCGAGTACGAGCCGACCCCCGGCTACCCCTGCGACTGTCGGGCCGCCCGCTGGCACCGGGGCGTGCTCACCGACCTCGGCGACCTGGGCGGCGACGGGTTGTGGCCGAACCAGCCGGCGGACGTCAACAACCGGCGGGAGATCGTCGGTCACTCGACCACCCCCGAGCTGGAGCAGCACGCGTACCTGTGGCGGGACGGGGTGATCCGCGACCTGGGCACCCTGGGCGGCGCACACAGCTTCGCCGTCGCGATCAGCGACCGAAGCGTCGTCATCGGGCACGCCGACACGGCAGATGGGGGCCGGCATCCTTTCCTGTGGCGGGCCGGCACGATGATCGACCTGACCACGCTGGGTCTGCGCGCGACCGACGAGGTCGTCGAGATCAACTCGGCTGGACAGATCGTCGGAATCCGGGACGGTCGGGCGACCCTGTTCGTCCGGTGAGCCCGGCGGCGACGCATCGCCGAATCGGACGGCTCGGCCGAATCGGACGGCTCGGCGGCGGTTGGCGCGCTTCGGGGAGGTGAGCTGCTGGGGTGCTCACGCTACGGTGACGTTTGTCATCGCCGACCCGAGCGGACAGCCGGGGCCGGAACCGCCGCGCAGGAGGACAGGAAATGTCGCAATACGGACCGCCCGGCGGGCCGTACCCGGGTGAGCAGCCAGACCGGTGGCCCGAGCGTCGGCAGCCGTCGGAGCCGTACCGGGAGCCGTCCGATCCCTGGGGCGGGCCGCCCGGTCCCTGGGGTGACGCGCCTACCGAGGCACCGGGCCAGCAGTGGCCCGGCGGCGCGCAGCCGGACTGGTCGACCGGGCAGCCTCCGCCCGCCGGTCCCGACTGGCAGGGGTACGGGCAGCACCCGTCGGCCGGCGACCAGAACTGGCATTCGCCGAACCAACCGGCCCAGGGCTGGGCCGGGGCCGATGATCAGACGTGGCAGCAGTCCGGCGGTGACCAGCCGTGGCAGCAGCCGGGCGGGGGCCAGCAGCCGTACCCCGACAGCAGCCAGCAGCACCCGGCCGCGACACCAGCGTGGGAGCCGGCGGCGGAGCCACGCCGGTCCGGGCGCGGTGGGCTGAGCGGCGGGCTACTCGCCGTGTTGATCGGTCTGACGGTGCTGCTCTGCGGGGGCGGCGCGGCGGGCATCTACGTTCTGACCCGCGACGAGACGCCGGACACCGGGGTGGAGTTGACGGCACCGACTCCCGAGCCGGACGAGGCGCCGTCCACGGCCCCGTCGGAGCAGCCCGAGCCGACGGCCGAGGTCGACCAGCCGAGCCCCACTCCGACACCGACCTCGTCGAACGACGCCCGGTTCGTCGACGTAGGGCAGTGTGTCCGCAACGAGGCCGAGGCGGAGGAGGAGACGCCGGTCCTGACGATCACGGATTGTGACTCCGGCGCGTACGAAGTGCTCGCCCGCTTCGATGGTGTGACCGACGGCGAAGAGGACGCCAAGACCAAGTGCGCGGACGTCGAGGGCTACACCAACTGGTATTTCTTCAACAGTCAGCTCGACGCCCTGGATTTCGTGCTCTGTCTCAGGCAGCGGTGAACTGACCGGTGAGGCTGCCGCCGGATGGCAGCCGTTGGTTACCGTTCCGGTAGCACAGTTGATCCGCTGGACCCCTGCCCGGCGGGTGAGATTCGTGCCAGGCGGGCAGCGTTCCGCCTGATCCAGCGACGACGCTAGGGAGATCATGTCCAGCTACGGTCCGCCGGGCTACCCCGGTCCGGGACAGCCCGACGACCCCGCCGGTCAGTCCGGTTACCCGCCGCCTGGTTCCGGTTACCCGCCTCCGGGCTCCGGTTACCCGCCTCCGGGCTCCGGTGCCCCTGATCCGACCACGCCCTACTCCTCGCCGTACCAGCCCGGCGGCTACCCACCGCCGACTTCCGGTGGCGGCGCCTACCCACCACCGCCGACCTCGGGTGGCGGTGGGTACCCGCCACCGCCCGGATCGGGTGGTGGCTTCCCACCGCCACCGCCGCCGGGTTGGGGTCCGCCGCCGCCCGGGATGCCCGGTGCCCCACCGCCGAAGAAGTCACGCACCGGGCTCATCATCGGGCTGGTGATCGGCGCGGTGGTGTTGCTGCTGCTCTGCGGCTGCGGTGTGATCGGGTTGTTCGCGTTGGCCGACAGCGGCACCTCGACCGCCAGCGAGGGCCTGCCGACGGTCGACGTTTCGACCGACGCGCCCGACGATCAGCAGGGCGAGGACCCCGATTCGGCGCCGCTGCCCGGCGGCAGCGACGACCTGATCGTGGTCGGCGACTGTGTGGTCAACGACGGTTCCGACGAGGATGCGGTGCTGCGCAAGGTCGCCTGCGATCCGGGCACCTTCGAGGTGCTGGCCCGCATTCCGCTGACCACCGACACGGAACGCTGTGACGATCCGATCTTCGGCCACCCGGACACCGACACCACCTACACGCACGACACCGGCGAGCAGCTGCTCAACTACGTGCTCTGCATGAAGGAGCTCTGACCGGGAACCACTCTCGACCGATGACTAGGGCTCTCTAGCTGTCACGCTAGAGAGCCCTAGTCATTGCTCGACGGTCCGACAAGGGCTCGGCGGGCGGGTCAGCCGAGGTGCCGGCGGACGTCGGCCGACACGATCGGGAGCTATACCCGGTTCTAGCCCAAACGCTAGACGGCCCGATACGGTGCCAGACATGGATCCGATCCGGAATCCGTACGCCCCCGGCGCCGGCCAACGTCCGCCCGAGCTGGCCGGCCGCGGCCGCGAGCTGGACGTCTTCGACGTGGTCCTGGAACGCGTCGCCCGGGGCCGCCCGGAGCGCAGCCTGATGCTCACCGGCCTGCGCGGGGTGGGCAAGACCGTCCTGCTCAACGCGCTCCGGTCGCAGGCCATCGCCCGGCTCTGGGGCACCGGCAAGATCGAGGCCCGGCCGGACCAGTCGCTGCGCCGCCCGGTTGCCGCCGCACTACACATGGCGGTACGCGAGCTCGCACCCCGGCACCGGGCACCCGAGCGGATCGATGACTTTCTCGGCGTACTGAAGGCCTTCGCGCTGCGCGCGAACCCGCCGGCCGCCGGCGGACGTGGCAACGCCCAGCCTCGGCTGCGCGACCGCTGGCAGCCGGGCATCGACGTGCCGGCGGCGACCGGGCGGGCCGACTCCGGCGACATCGAGATCGACCTCGTGGAGCTGTTCACCGACGCCGCCGCGGTGGCCACCGACGTCGGCACCGGGATCGCGCTTTTCATCGACGAGATGCAGGACGTCGACGCGACCGACGTCTCCGCGCTCTGTGCGGCCTGTCACGAGTTGTCGCAGCTCGGCGGGCCGCTGATCGTCGTCGGAGCCGGGCTGCCGCACCTGCCGGCGGTGCTCTCCGCAGCCAAGTCCTACTCCGAACGGCTGTTCCGCTACCAGCGGATCGACCGGTTGGACCGGGTCGCCGCCGACCAGGCGCTCACCGCGCCGGCCGCCCGCGAGCAGGTCGAGTACGAGGCGAAGGCGCTCGACCTGCTCTACGACAAGTCCGGCGGATACCCGTACTTCGTACAGGCCTACGGCAAGGCCACCTGGGACCATGCTCCGCGCTCGCCGATCACCGCCGCCGACGTGCGGGTCGCCGCGCCGGAGGCGGAAGCGGAACTCGCGGTCGGGTTCTTCGGGTCCCGGTTCGAACGGGCCACCCCGGCGGAGCGCGAGTACATGCGGGCGATGGCCGTGCTCGCCTCCGCGACCCCGGGGGACGGCCCGGCACCGGCCGTCGAGGGATACCACGACGAAACGAGCGATGGACCACTGGACCCGGCGGCGACGGCGGACATCGACCCGGCGGTGCCGACCGCCGAGATCGCCCGATCCCTCGGCCGGAAACCGGCCAGCTTGTCGCCGGCCCGGGATGCCCTGATCAAGAAGGGGCTGATCTACTCGGGCGAGCGCGGCACGGTCGCGTTCACCGTGCCGCACTTCGGCCGGTACCTGCGCACCCAGCCCGGTTGATCACGCCCGGTGCGGCCCGGCAACCTTGCCGCGACGTGACAGCTCACCGGTTTGCCGGGTAACAGACCGCCCAACCGGGTATGACAAGGAGCATGAGACCCGTACGCACCACTGCCCGCGCTCTGCTCAGCGGCATCTTCATCGTCAGCGGCGCCCGCGCGGTGGCCAGCCCCGCGCAGTACGCCGACCGGGCGAAGACGGTCACCGACCGGGTCGCTCCGATGATCGAACGGGCCGCGCCCCGACTGCCGACCGATACCGAGAATCTGGTCCGGCTGCACGGTGCCACCCAGCTCGCCGGTGGCCTGCTGTTGGCGACCGGTCGGCTGACCCGGCCGGCCGCAGCGGTGCTGGCGGCCTCGCTGGTGCCCACCACGGTGGCCGGTCATCCATTCTGGTCGGCGACGGAACCGACCGAACGACAACTCCATCAGGTGCACTTTCTCAAGAATCTGGGCCTTCTGGGCGGGCTGCTGCTCGCTGCCGCGGATACTGAAGGTCGGCCGGGTCTACGCTGGCGGACCAGCCGGGCCGTCCGGCAGGGCCAGCGGTCGATGCGGCGGAGCCGACGGTCGGTGCGGCGGGCGGTGCACTCGGCGCGTCGGGACGCCCGGATCGCGGTCCGGTCCGCCGCCACCGCCCGGCGACTGCCCGGCTGACCGGTAGATCTGGCCGAACGACGACCCGAACGATGGGCGGTAAATATCGGACTTCAGTGCGTAGTTGGGCACCGAAAACCACGAAAGAGATAGAACACAGCACACAGCGTTAACGCGGTGGAAATATCGCGAACTAGTGTGGGATCGGACACGGTAGGGTAACGCGCCCGCCTCCGGACGCCGCTGCGTTCTAGGCTCGGACGGGCACTGAGCAGACTCTGCATTCAACGACCGGGGGTGGGTAGATCATGGTGACGGACGTCCGATCCCGGGTCCGTCGTCTCGCCCCACTGGGTCGGCGTCGTCTGGCGCCACTGAGCCGTCGTCTGGCGCCACTGAGCCGCCTGGTTCGCGACGTCGAGCGCGGCACGCTCGTGCGGCTCGGCCTCGTCGCGCTGGCCTGCTACGCCGCCTGGTACGCGATCGGCATGTTCGGCCGGCCGTACAACTTCTTCGACATGCGCATCTACCACGGCGCGATCATGTGGTGGGCCAACGGCGGCGACCTGTACGCATTCATCGCACCGGAAACCACCCTGGGCTTCACCTATCCACCGTTCGCCGGCCTCACCATGCTGCCGATGGCGGTGGTTCCGATGATCACCGCCGGCTGGCTCAACGTCGCATTCGGTATCGCCGCCCTCACCGTCGTGCTGGCGGTGCTACTCGGCCCGATCGCCGACCGCTGCGGCTGGCCGCGCTGGTTCACCGTCGGACTCGCGGTACCCCTCGCCGTGGCCATCGAACCGTCCCGGGAAACCCTCGGGTACGGGCAGGTCAACCTGCTGCTGTTCGGCCTGATCATCGCCGACCTGGTCGCGTTGCGCTGGCGCGCCGCGCCCACGCCGCACCGGCTGGCCACCGGCGGCCCACTGCGCCGGATCTTCTTCAGCGGCATCTGGGCCGGCGCCGGCATCGGTTTGGCCAGCTCGATCAAGCTGACTCCCGCCCTGTTCATCGTCTACCTGCTGATCACCAAGCAGTGGCGGGCGGCCACCACCGCGATCAGCACCGCCGCCGCGGTCACCGTCGGCGCGATGATCGTCGCCGCCGACGAGTCGGCCGCCTACTTCACCTCGGTGCTGTGGGACACCGGCCGGGTCGGGGTGTCGGACATGACCCCGAACCAGTCGCTGGCCGGCCTGCTGGCCCGGCTCTACGACTCGATGGAGACCCCTGGCCTGCTCTGGATCTCGTTCGCCCTGCTGCTGCTGGCGCTCGGGCTGTCCCGGGCCGCTCACGCCCACGCGGACGGCGACGAGTTGACCGCGTTCACCCTGATCGGCCTCACCGCCAACGTGATCAGCCCGATTAGCTGGTCGCACCACCTGGTCTTCGTGATTCCGGCGATCATCGTGCTGGCCGACGCGGCGCTGCGGCGACGCAGCGCCAGCAAGGGGCTGATCTCGCGGCGCACCTACCCGCCCACTGGTGCCGGCATCAGCGGCGTGGCCGGGCTACGGACCCCGATCTGGTTCCCCGCCCTCACCGGGATGCGGCACGCCACCGCCGCGATCGCGCTCTACCTGCTCTTCCTGGTGTCGCCGATCTGGCCGTACGAGCACCAGTTGCCACAGGTCTCGCACTACCATGACGGCCTGTTCGGCGTACTGATGGAGAACTCGCTCGCCCTGGCGCTGATCGCGCTCGTCGCGGCGCTGCCCTGGCGGCCCGGAGCCGAGCCGGCGTTCTACACCGACCCGCGACCGCAGATCCGGCACCGCCAGCCGGTTGCTCCGACCGGCACCGGGCTTCCTGATGCCCGGACCGGCGCCGGGCAGCCCGACGCCCGCGCCGACCAGCGGAGCCCGGAACAGCCCCGGACCTCCGGTCAGGTCAGGGGCAGTTGACCCACTCCTCGGTGCCGTCGGCAAAAACCTGCCGCTTCCAGATCGGCAGCCGGGCCTTCGCCTCGTCGACGAGCCGGGCGCAGGCGGCGAAGGCCGCCGCCCGGTGCGCGGTGCTGACCGCCGCCACCAGGGCCACCTCGCCGATGGCAAGCGGCCCCAGCCGGTGCGACACGGCGACGGCGTGCACCGCCGGATCGGCGGCCACCTCGTCGGCGACCTCCCGCAGCACGTCCTCGGCGCTGGGATGGCCCTCGTACTCCAGGCTGAGCACCGACCGGCCGTGGTCGTGGTCCCGGACCACGCCCTGAAAGGACACCACCGCGCCGGCCCGCGGGTCGGCGACCGCCGCCTCGTGGGCGGCTAGGTCGAGCGGTTGCGAGGTCACCGACACCAAAACGACAGGTCGGGTGGTCGGAACGGTCACGGCAGACGCTCCCCGGGCAGCAGTGGCAACGGTACGACGGACACTTCGTCGTCGGGGCGGCCGCTACCGCCCGGCGGGATCACCGCGAAGCCGGCGGCGGCGGCCAGCCCGCGCAGCATCGCCGACCCGACGTGCCGCAGCGGGTACGCGGTACCGGTCACCGGATCGACCCGTACCAGGGCGAGGTGGGTGAAGTCACCACGACCCGGCACCGCCGCCCCGAGCCGGTGCCGGGGCAGGGTCGGCAGCGGCCTGCCCTGCAACCCGGCGAGCAGCGGCGCGACCAGTGACACCAGGGCGACGATCGCGGACTGCGGGTTGCCGGGCAGCCCGGCGACGAACCGGTCCCGCCCGTCGGCACCGGTCACCCGGGCGACCAGCATCGGGAACCCGGGTCGGACCGCGACCGTGTTGACCACGTACTCGGCACCGAGTTCGGCCAGCGCCGGATGCAGGTGGTCCACCGGGCCGTGCATGGTGCCGCCCGTGGTACAGACCAGATCGGCGCCGGCCAGCGCCGACCGTAGCCCGTCGACGTGTGCGGCGAGGGTGTCGGCGACCGGCCCGGTCACCGCCTCGGCAGGCAGTTCGCAGCCGTACCGGCGTAGCCATCCGGGCACCGCCGGGCCGAGCGCGTCGCGCACCCGGCCGGCGCCGGGTGGCCCGGTGGTCAGCAGTTCGTCGCCGAAGACCAGCAGGCCGGCCCGGATCCGCTGATACACCGGCAGGTCGTCGTAGCCGCAGGAGGCGGCGAGGCCGATCACCCCGGGGTCGACCGGCGTACCGGCCGGCAGCAGTTCCTCGCCGGCCGACGCCTCCTCGCCGGGCGAGCGCCACTCCGGCTGCGGCCGTGGCTCGCCGCGTACCAGTCCGGTGTCGTCGCGCGTCGACTCCTCGACCCGCAGCACACTGGTGGCCCCGGCGGGGACCATCGCGCCGGTGGCGATCTGCACCGCGGTGCCGTCGTCGGACAACTCCGGCGGCACTCCGCCGGCCAGCACCCGGCCCACCACCCGCCAGGGGGCGCCGCCGCGCACCGCCCAGCCGTCGACGCTGGCGGTACGGAAGGCCGGTAGGTCGGTCAGGGTGGTCAGCGGCCCGGCGAGGGTGGCCCCGTCGGCCTGCGGCAACGGCAGCCGGACCGGCGGGCGGCGCGCGGCCCGGCCGGCGCCGTGCACCAGGGCGCGGGCCTGCCCCCAGTCGACGGGTGGGTGCCCGGCGGCCGGGGCGGCCCTGCCGGTCGTCGGTTCGGCGCTCACCGACCGAGCCTATCCGCCGGCCGGGTGCGGCCGGGGTGCGGTGGTGTCAGCCGCGGGGGTGGTCGCCGCCGGCCAGCTGGTCGAGCGCGTGGCGCAGGATCGGCCCGAGCACGGCCAGGCCGTCGCGGGCACCGCCGGTGGAGCCGGGCAGGTTGACGATCAACGTACGACCGGCCACCCCGGCGATGCCCCGGGACAGCGCAGCGGTCGGCACCGCCGACCGGCTGACCGCCCGGATCGCCTCGGCGATCCCCGGGATCTCGTAGTCGAGCACCGAGCGGGTCGCCTCCGGGGTGCGGTCGGTAGGGGTGATCCCGGTACCGCCGCTGGTGACGACCAGCTGGACCCCGTCGGCGACCGCCCGGCGCAGCGCCTGCGTGACCGGTTCGCCGTCGGCGACGACCAACGGGTCGTCGACCCGGCAGCCGAGGTCACGCAGACCGGACACCAGCAGTGGACCGCTGGTGTCGGAGTAGACGCCGGCGGCGGCGCGGTTGGAGGCGACCACCACCCAGGCGTACGGGCTCACGGCCGGTCCGCCGGACGGTGCCAGTCGCCGGTCTTGCCGCCTTCCTTGGACAGCACCCGGACGTCGTCCAGCGTCGCAGCCGGGTCGACCGCCTTGATCATGTCGATCAGGGTCAGCCCGGCGGTGGCGACCGAGGTGAGGGCCTCCATCTCGACCCCGGTCCGGTCAGCGGTCCGCACCGTGGCGGTGATCTCGATGGAGTCTGCGGTCAGCGCCAGGTCGACGACCACACCGTGCAGCGCGATCGGATGGCACAGCGGGACCAGGTCGGGGGTGCGCTTGGCACCCATGATGCCGGCGATCCGGGCGACGGCCAGTGCGTCGCCCTTGGGCAGGCCGTCGCGGCGCAGCAACTCGACGACCTCGCCGGTGGTACGCAGTCGTCCCGCTGCCACGGCACGGCGGACGGTCGGCGGCTTGGCGGTGACGTCCACCATCCGCGCAGCGCCCGTTTCATCGACATGGGTCAGGTTCGGTACCTCGGTCACCTGAACGAGCCTATCGAGCAGACCAGTCGGCCCTGGCTCGACCGCCACGGTTGGCGGCAGAGTTGGCATCAGGCCGGTCGTACCGGCGACCTGCCGGCCCGGATGTCACCTTCCACTTTCTCCACCGACCCGCACTTCCCGGATCACCTTCGCGGATACCTACTACAGCCCTCAAATCGTGCACGCCTAAGGAATCCATAAGGTTATGAGCGAACCTGTTCGAATGCATTCCGTCGGCGATCAATAACCAACGGTGACAAACCGCCGCCATCTTCACTAATCATGCGCATATGGACATTTATCCGTATGCAAGTGGCATATCGCAACTCTATGGTTCTCCTGTCAGCAAGAGCCGGCAGCACCAACTGCCCAATCGAGTGGAGGGGAAGACCATGCGCAGCAACGAATGGTACTGATACTGTCGTCTACCGATGACGAGCAGTAGTTCTGCGGGCCACGCAGCGCAACAAGATCAGGAACGGGTGTGACCCGCACGGTTCGACGCGACAACGAGACCGATCGGCAGCTGGTGCTGCTCGTCGGTCTCGTCGCCGTTTGTGCGGTGGCCGTCGGCGTCTCGTCGCTCTACCTCGTCGCCGGGTCGCTGGTCACCACCCCCGACGAATTGGCGCTCGTCGCCGCCTTGGTCTTCCTCGCCGCAGTCGGGGTCACCGTCAAATGGCGCGTCCGTATCCGGTCGACGGCCCACGCCATCGCCTGGAGTGAAGTCGCCATCCTGGTCGGACTCGCGGTGGCACCCGCCACCCTGGTGGTGCTCTGCACCGGCCTGGGCGTCGGCCTCGCGATGATCGTGCAACGAATCGCCCGGATAAAGGCGACTTTCGCCGTCGCGAAGAACATGCTCGTCGCCGCCGCCGCTGGTGCCGTCCTACACACGCTGAACTGGGATCCGGAGCTGGCGATCTACAGCGCGGCGTTCTTCGGGCCGCTCGTCACCGCCTATGTCGTAGCGGTCGTGCTCGACGAGGTGCTCACCATCCCGGTCATTGCCCGCGACACCGGAACCGGACTGTGCGCCATCTTCCGGCACAACCTCGGACTCAGGATCTCCAGCGCGGTGATCCGGTTCCCGCTGATCGTCGCCATCCTGCTGATCCTCAAGGCGGACCAGTGGCTGCTGGTGACGATTCCACCCGTAGTGCTCTGCATCCACCTGGCCTACGCCGGACATGCCAGGGCCCGCGACGACCAGCAGGCCTGGCAGCGGCTCGCCCGGGCCACCGACGCGCTCAACGTCGTCGACCTCGACGCGGTGCTGTCCATCGCGGTGGTGCAGGCCGCCGACCTGTTCTCCACCGACCGGGTCGAGGTCGAACTCAACGAACCTGCCCGGCTGGTCCAAGGCAACAGCGACGGTGTGCAGTACGACGGCCCCACCGGCAGCGCCCCCACCCCGCACATGCGGACCGTGATCGCCGTACCGCTCGCCGGTCCGGGCAGCACCCTCAGCATCGGCACCCTGCGGCTCTGCCTGACCGGCCCGGTCAAGTTCTCCGACCGGGAGCACTACACGCTGCGTACCTTCGCGTCCGCACTGTGCACGGCGGTCCGCAACGCCTCGCTCTACCGGCAGCTGAACCAGGACGCCGAACGGCACGCCCGCGAGGCCGCACAGGACGAACTGACCGGGCTGGCCAACCGGCGCCGGCTGATGGAGCACGGCTCCGAACTGCTCGGCCGACGGCGCACCGGCGGGATCACCGCGCTGCTCCTCGTCGACCTCAACCACTTCAAGGAGATCAACGACACGCTCGGCCACGGCGCCGGCGACAAGGTGCTGATCCAGGTCGCCCGGCGACTGTCCGCGAACGTACAGCCCGGTGACCTGGTGGCCCGGCTCGGCGGCGACGAGTTCGCCGTACTGCTGACCACGCTGCCGGCTCCCGCGATCGCCGCGCACCGCGCGGACGCGCTGCTCACCGCGATCTGCGCACCGATGGAGCTCGATGGCATGCGGATAAACGTCGAGGCCAGTGGCGGCATCGCCGTCGCACCGGGCAGCGGCGGAATGGCCGAACTGCTGCGCCGCGCCGACGTGGCGATGTACCAGGCGAAGCGATCCGGCGGCCGGACCGCCGTCTACGCCCGCAGCCGGGACACCGCCGACGTCGGCCGGCTGGCGCTCGGCGGAGACCTGCGTCGGGCGGTCGCCCAGCACGAGTTCAACGTCGACTTCCAACCGATCGTCGACCTCGGCACCGGGGAGGTGATCGCCGCCGAGGCGCTCGCCCGCTGGCAGCACCCCGACCGGGGCCGTCTCGACCCGAAGCGCTTCCTGGAGACCGTCGAGCGCTCCGGTCTGCTCCCCGCGTTCGCCGACGCGGTCCTGGAGCAGTCCCTGATCGCCGCCGCCACCTGGCACGAATCCGGCTTCGTTCTGCCGGTCGCGGTCAACCTGTCCCCGCGTAGCCTGCTCGACCGGCGGTTCCCCGGTGCCGTACTGGCCCGGTTGCAGGCCCACGACGTCCCGCCCGACCGGCTCATCCTGGAGCTGACCGAGACCCTCACCCTCAGCCAACTCGAAGTCGTCGACCAGGTGCTCGGCCAGCTGCGCGACGCCGGGGTACGGCTCGCCCTGGACGAGTTCGGCACCGGCTACTCGTCGCTGTCCATGCTGTCCCGGGTCCCGGTGCACGAGCTCAAGATCGCGCGTTCGTTCGTGATGAGCATGGAGACCTCCTCCGAATCGGCCGCCGTCATCCGGTCGACCGTCGACCTCGGCCGCAGCCTCGGCCTGGCCGTCGTCGCCGAGGGCGTGGAGAGCGAGCCACAGCGCCGCGCGCTGTGGACGATCGGCTGCACCGCCGGTCAGGGACACCTGTTCGCCCGGCCGATGCCGGCCCACCGGCTGCTCACCGCGCTGCAGTGCGGATCCGGCGGCCGACCCGGCAGCCTGGCCAGTCCACTGCACGACGAAGGCGCCGTCGTCCGTATCGACCAGACCCGCCGGGCCGGCCAACGGCACCGGAACGAGAAGGTACCGCACCTGCCAGCCTGACCGTTCTGTCAGACTTGCCGGCGTGACCGTCACGGCGGCCGAGCCCGCAGCTCGCCAGCGCCGCCCGGCTGGCCCGGCCCGGCGGTGGCGGGCCGTCGCCACCCGCCGCTGGGTGCAACTGGACCGGAGCGCCGACGGCCTCGTCGGCGACCTGGCCCTCTATCTGCTCTCCGCAGTCTTCGCGGCGGTCACCGCGGTCGCCTCCACGCTCGCCCCGCACCGAGCCTGGGGGGCCGTCGCGGTTGTCGGCTACGCGGCCGCCGCCCTCGTCGTGGTCGGCCAACTCGTCGTCCGGCGCGCCGCGGCCCGCCAGCGGCTGACCGGCGGCGTCGTCCGCGCGTGGCTGACCGGCGGCGTCGCCCGCGCGTGGCTGACCGGCGGCGTCGCCCGCGCGTGGCTGACCGGAGTCACCTGGGCGGCGGTGGTCGCGGTGCCCCTGGTCCGGCAGGCCGAGCAGCGGGCCGATGGCCGCACCGACCGGGCCCAGGAAGAGGTGGTCGTGGTCGACGACGGCGGTGCCTCCCGGCTGCTCGCCGACGGCAGCCCGTACCTGTCCGAACAGCAGATCGCGGCGCTGCCGGCGGACGAACGGCTACTCGGGTACCTGCCGTACCAGCCCGGGATGGCGATCTTCGGTCTGCCCCGGGCGCTGGCCGGCACCGGTTGGTGGACCGACGCCCGGGTCTGGTTCGCCGTCGCCACCGTCGCCGCCCTGGCCGCGGCCCTCACTCTGGCGCGCCGCCGGGCCGGCCCGGCCGGCGATCGGGTACTCGTGCGCGCCGCTCAGCTCAGCACCGTACTGCCGATCGCCGCGCTGGCCATGAGCACCGGCGGCGACGACCTGCCGGTGCTGGCCCTCGCCCTGCTCGCCCTGGTGCTCTGCGCCGGCGGCCGGTACGCGGCAGCCGGGACGGCCATCGGCGCGGCCGCCGCGCTCAAGCTGTTCGCCTGGCCGGTCCTGCTGGTGCTGCTCTGTCACGCCGCCACCCGTGGTCGACGGGCCGTGGGTCGGGTCGCGGCCGGTGGGATCACCCTGCCGCTGCTCGCCCTGCTGCCGGTGGCAGTGGTCGATCACGCCGCGCTGATCCACAACGTGCTCGGCTTCCCACTCGGTGCCGGCATGGTCTCCAGCCCGGCGGCCTCGCCGCTGCCCGGCATGCTGATCGCCACCTGGATGCCCGGCGGGCGGATCGTCGCCGGCGGGTTGCTGCTGCTCGCCGGATTCGCCATCGCGGTGCGGCTGGTCCGCCGGCCGCCGCGGACCGCCGCCACCGCGGCCCTGATCTGCGGCCTCGGCCTGCTGGCCGCGACGCTGCTGCTGCCGTCGACCCGGTTCGGCTACCTGCTCTACCCGGTCGCCCTGTTCAGCTGGGTCCCTGTGCTCCGGGTCGCCGAGGCGCAGGCGTTCGCGCCGGACCGTGACGGGCTGGTGCCGACGTACGGGCCCGACCGGTGATGCCCCGGGGGTCGACGTCACCGGCGGTCCTCGCCGCGGTGGCTGTCGGCGGAGCGGCCGGAGCGGCCGCCCGCTACGGCATCGCCGCCAGCTGGCCGGGCCCGGCCGAGGATGGGCTGCCCTGGCCGACCCTGGTCACCAATTTCGTCGGATGCGCGTTGATCGGTGTCCTGATGCGGGTGGTCACCGCCGTGCCCCACCCGCACCGGCTGCTCCGGCTGCTCCGGCCGTTCCTCGGTGCCGGCGTACTCGGCGGCTTCACCACCTTCTCGGTCCAGACTCTGGAGGTCGCCGACCTGCTCGCCGCCGGACGGCCCTGGCTGGCCGCAGGCTACGCGCTCGGCACCCTGGCGGGCGCGCTGGTCGCGGTCTGGCTCGGCGGCGCGGCAGCCCGGCCGCTCGCCGACCGGATCGCGCGGCGGGTCCGGTGAACCGCCCCGATCATCCGGAAAATTCGGGAGGTACGGGATGAGTCTGCTCCTGGTGATGTGTGGCGGGGCGGTCGGCGCGCTGGTTCGCTACCTCACCGACCGGGTCGTGGTGGGACTCGGTCAGCCCAGCTTCTGGGGCACCTTCCTGGTCAACCTGGCCGGGGCCGCGCTGATCGGCGTACTCGCCGGTGCCGGACTGGCCGGTGCCGGCTGGCTGGCCCGGCTACTCGCCACCGGCCTCTGCGGCGCGCTGACCACGTACTCGACCTTCGCCTACGAGGTGGTCCAGCTGGCCGGCGGCTCCGCGCGGGATCGCTGGACGGCCGCCGGCTACGCCACCGGCACCCTGCTGGCCGGATTCGCCGCGCTGCTGGTCGGCCGCCTGGCCGGCGACATCCTGGCAGGGTGACGGCGACCGTCGGTGCGGAAAGGTGACGGCGACCGTCGGTGTGGAATCCGCCGACCCGGCGGCGGGCGGGCGGGAAACGGCGTACACCTTGAGGACATGGAGATGGCTTACCGGGACCGCCGCGACGCCGGGGAGCAGTTGGCCGGGCAGTTGGCGCAGCTGCGGGGGCGACCGGACGTCGTCGTCCTCGGACTGTTGCGGGGCGGGGCACCGGTCGCGGCGGTGGTCGCCGACCAGCTCGACGTGGCGTACGACGTGCTGGTCATCCGCAAACTCGGTCTGCCGTCGGCGGCCGAGGTCGCCTTCGGCGCGATCGGGCCGGGCGGGGTGCGGGTGCTGAACCCGGAGATCGCCGACCAGCTCGACCCGGGACAGATCGCCCGGATCACCACCGAGGAGACCACCGAGTTGCGCCGCCGCGAGCGGCTGTTCCGGGGCGACCGGCCGCCGCTGGACCTGCGCGGCCGGACCGCCGTTCTGGTCGACGACGGGCTGGCCACCGGCGCGTCGGCCCGGGCAGCGGTCACCGTGAGTCGAAGCCTCGGTGCGGACCGGGTGGTGCTGGCGGTGCCGGTCGGCTCGGCCGAGGCGATCGGCACGCTCCAAGACGTGGTCGACGAGGTCGTCTGCCCGCTGCGGCCAACGGACTTTCGCGCCGTCGGTTGTTACTACCAGGATTTCCACCAGGTGTCCGACGACGAGGTCACCGCGTTGCCAGTCGGCAGGTGAGGATCCCAGCCGGTACCGTCGAGTCATGCAGATGAACTGTCCCAAGTGTCACGGCGCCATGCGGCAGTACGAGCGCAGTGGAATCACCGTCGACCAGTGCACCGAGTGTCGCGGCATTTTTCTGGACCGGGGCGAGCTGGAGCGCCTGCTGGACGCGGAGGCAGCCTGGAACGGTGGTGCCGGCGGCCAGCAGCCCGGTCAACCGCCCCGCCCGGCACCAAGCCCGGCCGGCGGATACCCGCCGCCTCCGCCACCCCCGCCGACGCACCACCAGCCCGGCTACCCGCCGCCGGCCCCGGCCTACCCGCCGGCTCCCGCCTACGGGCACCACGGCTACCACGGGCACTACCGGCACAAGCGGCAGAAGAGCTTTCTCAACCAGCTCTTCGACTGAGCCTGTGCCCCGGCGGTCCGGAACTCTGCGCTGGTCCGGGCCGCCGTGCTGGTCCGGGAGCGGGCGGCCGTCCCGGCATGGTGACTCAGATCGCCATGTCGACGAACCGGGATAGGTGCAGCTGCGCGGCGACGGTCACCGTGTCGGTCGGCCCGTTCCGGTGCTTGGCGACGATGAAGTCCGCCTCGCCCGCCCGAGGCGACTCCTTGTCGTAGTAGTCATCTCGGTGCAACAGAATGACCACGTCCGCGTCCTGCTCGATCGACCCCGACTCGCGCAAATCGGACAATTGCGGCCGCTTGTCGGTACGCTGCTCAGGGCCACGGTTCAGCTGACTGACCGCGATCACCGGGCACTCGACCTCTTTGGCCAGCAGTTTGAGCCCACGGGACAGGTCCGCGACCTCCTGCTGACGGCTCTCGGTGCGTTTCGGCGAGGTCATCAGCTGCAGGTAGTCGACGACGATCATCTTCAGGTCGTGCCGCTGCCGTAGCCGCCGCGCCTTGGCTCTGATCTCCATCAGGTTCATGTTCGGCGTGTCGTCGACGAAGAGCGGCGCCTCACTGATCTCGCCCATCCGCCGGGCCAGCTTCGTCCAGTCGTCGTCGGAGAGCTGGCCGGAGCGCAGGACATGCAACGGCACCTTCGCCTCGGCGGAGAGCAGCCGCATGACGATCTCCACCTTGCTCATCTCCAGCGAGAAGATCGCGCTGGCGTGACCGGCGCGGATCGCCGCGTTGCGGGCGAAGTCCATCGACGCGGTCGAGTTGTGCGTCGGGATCATCGTCCGGCCGGCGAGATACAGGTGGTCGGCGTTGTCCACGGTGACGCAGCGCACCGGCACGCTGCGGACCGGTCGGACCGAGGTGATTCGTCGCTGCTGCTCGTCGTCGGTCTGGATGGTCACCGTGTAGACCGTGGATGGCGCTGTCATCCGGCCCTGGACGGTGGCCGCTGACACCGTGCAGTGCAGACCGAGGCTCGCCACCAACTCGCGTACCGCCTCGACCATCAGGCGCGAAGTGGTCCGGTACTCGTCCAGCCCGCCCGGGTTGCGGGTGCCGGCGGTGTCCAACAGACCGGTCAGCAGCGCCCGCCGCTGCCGCTCGGAACTCCGCAGGTACGCGTCGGGAATCCGCCGGTCGACCTGGCGGTGGTCGGCAGCCGGGTCACCACCGGCAAGATCGACCCCCAACTGGTACGGCGGCACCGGCAGGTCGTCGCGGTCGGGCAGCGCCAAGGCACGGCAGTTCGTGACGGTGACCTCGGGATGCTCCGCCGGTGACCGGTCGAGCAGGTCCAGGATCTCCTCGGTGGTCAGTACCTGGGTGGCCCGCGCAGGTGCGGACTGGGCCGGTCGTGGCCGGGACCGGCCGGCCAGGGCCGGATCGGCCGAAACCGGTGCCGGGGTGACAGCGGCCAGCGCCGCGGCGGCCGCTGCCGGTACCGGCACGGCGGGCCGGTGCGTCACCTGCCAGAGGTGGTCACCGTCGGCGACGATGGCCGAGCCGTCGGAGAACTCGACCTGGTAGGACCGTCCGCCGAGCAGGACGGCAGAGGTGCCGACAACCGTGGTGGGTCGACCGGCGGCGTCGAGTAGTCGGTCGCCGACCGCGACCTCACCCATGGTGGTCCAGCCGGTCGGGGTGGGCAGCGGGGTGTCCAGCGCCAGCGCCTTGCCGAGGCCGGGCCGGCCGGCGACGATGATCAACTGCCCGGGGTGCAGCCCGTTGAGCAACCGGTCCAGGTCGGTGAACCCGGTGGGCACCCCGGTCATCATGCCGGCCTGGGCACCGACCGCCTCGATCTCGTCGAGGGTCGGCTGCAGCATGTCGGCCAGGACCGCGAAGTCCTCGCTCACCCGCCGTTCCGTGACGTCGTACACCGCCTGCTGGGCGAGGTCGACGACGTCGTCGATGTCCCGGCCGCCGCCGGCGGCGGAACCGTACCCGAGCTGCACGATCTTGGTGCCGGCCTCGACGATGCGGCGCAGCACCGCGCGCTCGGCCACGATCCTGGCGTAGTAGGAGGCGTTGGCCGCGGTGGGCACGCTCGCGATCAGGGTGTGCAGGTACGGCGCGCCGCCGATCCGGCCCAGGTCACCCGAGTTGGCGAGCGCGGCGGAGACGGTGATCGCGTCCGCCGGCTCGCCTCGCCCGTACAGGTCCAGCACCGCGTCGAAGACCGTGGCGTGGATCGGGCGGTAGAAGTCGTTCGGTTTGAGGATCTCCACGACGTCGGCGATGGCGTCCTTGGAGAGCAGCATTCCGCCGAGGACGCACTGTTCGGCGGCGACGTCCTGGGGTGGCGTGCGGTCGAAGGGCTCACCGCCGGTGGGTGGACCGGGTGGCTTGGCCGGCGGGCCGGGTGGACCGGACGGGCGGGCCGGTGGCCGGGGCTCGGTCTGCAGGTCGTCCGTGATGGACATCCGGGCGCCCCCCTTCACTACATCACTGCCGCGAGTCAACTGCGCGGGTACGACATCGTCTGCTCGTGCGTCGTCGACGACCTGCGGTCGGGCCCACCAGGGACCGGGCGACCGGGGGGCGTCGCATCGGCGTGGGAGGGCTCCGGGAAACGATACGGACTTGCGGCGGCATGCCCAAACACGGCGGTGGATGAACCTCTGGACAAGCTGTGGACAGGAGGGCGCAGGCTGTGCACAACCTTGTGCACAGCCTGTGGAAAACTTGCCGCCAACCCGAGGAGATACCCGCTGAGCTGCGACTTTGCGATCCACAGCCGGTGGACAAAAATCTGCACCGGGCTGCCCACCGGGCTACCGGCTACTATCGGGCGGGAACTGATTCGCCGGCCCAGCCGATCACGGCTCGATAGCGAAGGGGCGAGGCTCCGGCGGTGGACTACCGGGACTGGGAGTACGGCGACCGCCCTCCACGCGAGCGGCGGTCGGCTGCCCGGTGGCCCGACGACACCGATGCCGACCCGGCACCACGCTCTCGTCGGTCACGGCGCTACGACCCGGCCGAGGATGACGCGGCGCCCCGCGGCCGGCGCCGCTACGAGGACCGACGCGGCCGCGACGAGGACCAGCGCGACGGTGCCCGGCACCAGGCAGACTGGGGCAGCCCGGCTACGGACCGGTGGGCGCTGCCCGCCGGCCCGACGCCGCCAGCGGGTGAGCCGGTCCACCGGGAGCCGCCGGCTAGCCGGGCCGGGCGGCACCGCGACGAATCGTGGCAGATCCCCGAGCAGCCGGTACGGAGCCGCCGGTCCCGTGGCCGGCCGGCGCTGCCAGCGGCCGGGCCCGAGATGGACGCCCCCGCCTGGGACCGGCCCCGGCGGGCACCGGGCCGGCGCCGTGCGGCCGAGGACCCGATCTCCGGCGGTCCGATCTCGGGCAGCCCGGTGTCCGGGAACCCGATCTCGGGCAGCCCGGTGTCCGGCGATCCAGCGGGCTGGCGGCGTGAATCGCCCGATAGCCGTTCCGGGCCGGTGTCGGGTGCCGGTCCGCTCGACCCGGGCGGTCCAGCCACTACGCCACCCGCTACCTGGTCGACCGCGCCGGCGCGGTGGTCGGCGTCGCCCAGTGATCCAGGTGACCCCGGTGAGCTGGAGGGGTACGGCGGTCGCAGTCGTCGGTCGTCCCGTCGTACCGGCCCGCCGTCCGACTCCGACCGTCCCGGCCGCCGACGGCGTGACCGCGACGACATCCGGCGTCGCCTCGACGACGACCACGCGGCGCAGTGGCTACGCGACGACGAGCCCACCAGCGGGTGGTCCGGTGGATCGGACCACACCGGCGAGTGGTCGAGGCGTTCCGACCCCACCAGCGGATGGTCCAGCGCGACGGACCACACCAGCGGATGGTCCCGGGGTGCCGACTACACCAGCGAATGGTCCCGGGCCAGCGAGCGCACCGGCGGGTGGTCGCGGGAGGCGGACCAGGCCGGGCGATGGGACCGGCCGGCCCGTCGCGAGATCGAACCGCCCCGGCGCGAGTTCACCGACGAGACCGGCACCTGGCCGCGTACCGCGTCCTCGCCGCGGGCGATCGGTGCCGGCCCGGCGCAGCCGCCCACCGGCCGGGCCGGGGAGCTCAGCCGCGGGGCGTACCGCCCGAAACCGGTCGACAGTTGGCGCGAGATCGGCGACCAGACCGATCAGTGGCACCGGGGCGACGACCCGGAGAGCTGGCCGGCCGGTAGCCGCACCGGTGCGCGCAAGAGACGCGCGGCAGAGGTCGGCGACGTCGACGCCGATATCCTTCCGCCGGTCGATCCGTGGCCACAGGTCGAGCCGGGCCGGGAAGGTACCTTCTGGTCGGGGACCCGGCTGGCGGCAGACGACCCCAGGTGGGTGGAGACGCCGGCTTCGGCACCCCGGTCACCGATCGCCCTGCCGAGCGCGCCCCGCTCCCGGGTGCTGCCCGAGCAACGACCACGGCCGAGGTACGAGCCGCCGTCGCAGCGTCGGCTGACGTACCGGATCGACGACGAACTGATCGACGCCGACCAGGGCGGCTATCTGTCGTCGCTGCTGTACACGGCTGCCTGGTACGCCCTGCCGGTGGTGGCGTTTCTGATCTGGAGCCTCACCCTGGACGGCACCCCGGCGACCACCGACTGCGTTCTCGGCGTGGACGGCGACTGCCTCTCCGCTCGGGCGCAGGCGATCAACTCGCTGCTGGCCGCCGCGCCGGACTTCGCGTACGCGCTGATGATCTCGCTGGTCCTGGCGGTGTCGATCAGGTGGGTCAGCGGCACGTGGCGCGCCTCGAGTGTCGGCCTGGCGTCGGCGGTGATCGGCGGCGGCATGTCGACCGTGCTTGCCAGCGCCATCACCGGCCAGCCGATCGGTTGACGCCGGACCTACCGGGCGGGCCCCGGATCCCCGACTGTTCGCGCTGTTCGTCGCGGGTGCCGTGCTCCTAGGATCGACCAGTGTTCAGCCGCAGCCGGAGGATCAACCTGACCGTGGCCGGGCCGCTTCTCGCCGGGCTGGTGACCGGGCTGGTGACCGGGTGCGGCGCGGCCGGCGACGGCTCGGCGGTCGGTGACGGTCCTCCTCCCAGCAGTGCGCAGCCTGGGGCGTCGTCCGCTACCACCATGCCGGCCGCTGTCCCGTCAAACGGCACACCACCACCGTCCGGCGCGGCCGGGTTGGGCGCGGCCCCGGTGCCGTCGGAGGCTCCCGACCGGACGACGGCGGCCGGTCCGGCGGCCGGCAACCCCGATGGACAAGCTCAGGTGCCGGCGCGGGCCCGGGCGGTGGACACCAGCCGGCCGACCCGCACGATCGGCGACGGTACGCCGGCCAGTTGCACCTCCCAGGCGGTCGTCGCGGCGGTCGCAGCCGGCGGGATCATCACCTTCGCCTGCGGGCCGGAACCGGTGGTGATCACGATGGACCGGACGGCGAAGGTCCGTAACGCGGCCAGTCGGCAGGTGGTGCTGGACGGCGGCGGGCTGGTCACCCTCAGCGGCGGCGGGCAACGACGAATTCTGTACATGAACACCTGCGACCAGGCGCAGGGCTGGACGACCTCGCACTGCAATGATCAGGACCATCCCGAACTGGTCGTGCAGAACCTGACCTTTGCCGACGGCGATTCCACCGGTGAGCAGGTCGACGGTGGCGGCGGTGGCGCGATTTTCGTCCGGGGCGGCCAGTTCCGGGTGGTCAACTCCCGATTCGTCGGTAACCGGTGCGACCCGACCGGACCGGATCTCGGGGGCGCGGCGATCCGGGTGCTGGACCAGTGGCAGGACCAGCCGGTGTACGTGGTGCAGAGCACCTTCGGCGGGGCACCCGGCGACGGCGGGGTGTGTGCCAACGGCGGTGCGTTGAGCAGCATCGGTGTCTCGTGGATCGTGCTGAACAGCGTACTGACGCACAACTCGGCAACCGGCAACGGTGCTAATCCAGCCAAGCCCGGCACCCCGGGCGGCGGTAGCGGTGGGGCGATCTACACCGACGGCAACCGGTTCACCGTCTCGATCGCCGGCACCGTCATCGCCGACAACGAGGCGCGGGAAGGTGGCGGGGCCATCTTCTTCGTCAGCAACGACCGGTCCGGCACGCTCGAACTGACCGATTCGGTGCTGCGCCGCAACACCAGTCACGGCTTCGCCACCGCCGGCTACCCGGGCATCTTCTACCTCGGGTCCGGGGATCCGGTCGTCGTCTCCAGCATTCTGCGCTGAGCATGGCTCAGGGGCCACACCGTCTGGTGTGGCCCCTGAGCCGGATGTCTCGCTCGCTGTGGCTGCCGGAAGCTACCTGGCCTGCAGCACACTGAGGTCGAACTTGGCGGTGACGTCCGGGTGCAGCTTGACCTTCACCGGGTAGGTACCGACCGACTTGATGTGGCCGGGCAGCTCCAGCCGCCGCCGGTCCAGGGCCGGACCGCCAGCGGTACGAACGGCGTCAACGACCTCGGCCGGGGTGACCGAGCCGAACAGTCGACCGCCTTCGCCGGCCCGAGCGGTCAGGGTGACCTTCAGGCTCTCCAGCTGACCCTTGACCTCGTTGGCGTGCCCGAGGTCGCGGATCTCCCGGGCGGAACGGGCCCGCTTGATCGAGGTGACCTGCTTCTCGGCACCCTTGGTCCAGGAGATCGCGAACCCTTGGGGCAGCAGGTAGTTACGGCCGTAGCCGTCCTTCACCTCGACGATGTCCCCGGGGGAACCGAGCCCAGACACCTCCTGCGTGAGGATGATCTTCATATCGGTGCCTCCGCTCAGCGGGCCGTCGTGGTGTACGGCAGGAGCGCCATCTCGCGGGCGTTCTTGACCGCGCGGGCGATCTGTCGCTGCTGCTGGGAGGTCACCCCGGTCACCCGCCGGGCACGGATCTTGCCCCGGTCGGAGATGAACTTGCGCAGCAGCGCGGTGTCCTTGTAGTCGATGTAGGTGATCCCGTCCTTGTCTAGCGGGTTCACCTTCTTCTTCGGCTTGCGAAGTGCCGCAGCCTTGGCCATTGCTCGTGCTCCTGGTTTGCGATCGCGGGCGTTGGAAGCCATATCAGAATGGAGGTTCCTCGTCGAAGTTCCCGCCGCCCGAACGGGCGGACGAGGCGGCCGGCGCGGCCGGCGCGGCCGTGGCCCATGGGTCGTCGAAGCCGCCGCCCTGGTTGCCACCGCCACCGGAGCCGCCGAAGCCGCCGCCGCCGGAGCCGGAGCGGGACATCTTCTGCACCTTCGCCGTGGCGTACCGCAGCGACGGGCCGATCTCGTCGACTTCCAACTCGATGACGGTCCGCTTCTCGCCCTCACGGGTCTCGTACGACCGCTGCCGCAGCCGACCCGAGACGATCACCCGGGCACCCCGCTGGAGCGACTCGGCGACGTGCTCCGCCGCCTGGCGCCACACCGTGCAGGACAGGAAGAGCGGCTCGCCGTCCTTCCACTCGCCGGAAGCTCGGTCCATGTACCGGGGGGTCGAGGCCACCCGGAACTTGGCGACAGCTGCTCCCGACGGGGTAAAGCGCAACTCAGGGTCATCGGTCAGGTTGCCGATGACCGTAATGGTGGTATCTCCTGCCATGACCATCTCCTCGCGCACTCAGTCGACGTCCTCGTCACCAGGCTGCCAGAGCCGTGTGACAGGACCGACGAGGGCTGTCGGGCGGACCGGTGGGACGCGGTCAGCGCGTCTCCGGCCGAATGACCTTGGTGCGCAGCACCGACTCGTTGAGTCGCAGCTGGCGGTCCAGCTCGGCGACAGCATCCGGGGTGGCCTGCAGGTCGATGACCGCGTAGATGCCTTCCGCCTTCTTGTTGATTTCGAAGGAGAGGCGGCGGCGGCCCCAGACGTCGAGCTTCTCGACCGAGCCTCCGGCGGTGCGGATCACGTTGAGGTACGTGTCGAGCGAGGGCGCGACCGTGCGCTCCTCGAGGCTGGGGTCGAGGATGACCATGACTTCGTAATGACGCAAGACGTACTCACCTCCTGTGGGCTGACGGCCACGGTCCTTCCGTGGCAGGAGGTCCAGCGTCGTGACGCCGACGACCAGTCAGGCAACTGACGTCGGCGCAACCGAACAAGGATAGCCGGCTGCGGGCACGAGCCGCGGGGCGCCCCCTGTCCGCATTCTTTGGGTGGGACCTGGGGAGGAACGACCACACCGACGAGGTTGGACGTGAGGCGCCCCGCGGAGCCTGTGCAGTTGTGCCCTGGTCAGGGCAGGTGTTTGAACTTCTGCCCGTGTTGCACAACTATAACCCTTATTGCTGCCACAGACACGCCAATCACAGCAATTAGCGCAAGGAGCGCTAATAGTCCGATTGGATGATCTTGTCCGGTCAGACCGGCGAGCCAGGGGGCCGCCACGCCCTCCGCGAGCGACAGTTCTATCTGCACGTCCTCTCCCAGCACGAACGGTGGCGCCGGTCCCGGCACGAAGACGAGGACGAAGACGTCGGTGTCTCCGCCGATCGGCGGAGACACCGAGCCGGTTCTCTACCGGGAGCAACGACCGCGATCGGCGGCGGTGACGCGGCCGGCTCGCCGGGCTGCCGGCCCACGTCCACCGGTACGAACCGGTGGTCGCACCAACCGCCGGTGCCCGGATCGTCAGGCTTGCCACGTAGGCTCGGCCCATGCGTATCGGAGCCCACGTCGACCCCAGCGACCCGCTCACCGCAGCCGCCGACCGCCGGGCAGACGCGGTCCAGTTCTTCCTCTCCGACCCGCAGGGCTGGAAGGCCCCGCAGCCGCGCACCGACGCGGATCAGCTGGCCAGCTCGGACGTGGACCGGTACGTGCATGCTCCGTACGTGATCAACGTCGCCACCTCGAACAACCGGATCCGGATTCCGAGTCGCAAGCTCCTGCTGAGCCATGCCACCGGTGCCCACCAGGTGGGGGCGAAGGGTCTGATCGTGCACGGCGGCCACGTCAGCCGGGGCGACGACGCGGCGGTGGGTTTCGACAACTGGCGCAAGACCTTCGCCTATGCGCGGGACCAGGGCGGCTTTCCGGTTCCGGTACTGATCGAGAACACCGCAGGCGGCGAGAACGCCTGCGCCCGACGGTTCGACGCGCTGGCCCGACTGTGGGACACGATCGGCGAGTTCGGTCCGGGTTTCTGCCTGGACACCTGCCACGCCCACGCCGCAGGTGAGGAGCTGCTCGGCATCGTCGACCGGGTCAAGGCGATCACCGGCCGGATCGACCTGATCCACGCCAACGGGTCCAAGGACGCCTTCGACAGCAGCCGGGACCGCCACGAGAACCTCCAGGCCGGCATGATCGACCCGGAACTGATCGTCGCGGTGATCCGATCCGCCGACGCGCCGGTCATCGTCGAGACTCCGGGTGGCACCGCCGGCCAGGCGGCGGACATCGCCTTCCTGCGAGATCGGCTGGGGCAGCAGGACACGACCCGATGACCGGCAAGCGAGCAGCCGCCGACGGCGACCAGGCCAGCACGGCCGACCCGGTCCGCCCCGACCCGGCATCGACCAACGGCACCGAACAGCAGCTCGACGAAACGACGGTGGGCCGGCCGGAGGCCGAGCTGGTCACGACCGACGACCCGCCGCAAACCAAGGCCGAGCCGACCGACGACCCGTTCATCGCGTTCGGTCCCGCGCCGGAGAGCCGGCCGGGTCGGCTGGTGCGGGCCCGACGGGCCGTCGTCCGGGTACTGATCCACGAATGGAGCCTGGCCACCGTCGCGGCGCTCGTCGTCGCGGTGGCGATGACCTGGCCCACGCTGCGCTACCCGCTCTACACGATCCCGCAGGACACCTGGGATCCGACTTTGCAGGCCTGGCAGATGGCCTGGTCCGGGCATATTCTGCTGACCGATCCCACCCAGCTGTGGCAGTCGAACACCTTCTACCCGCAGTCGTGGAGCTTCGCCTTCTCCGACACCCTGCTCGGCTACGCGCCCGCCGGCATGATCGGAGACGGGCCGGTGGCGGCGGTCCTGCGCTACAACATCATCTTCGTGCTGGCCCACGCGCTGGCGGCGCTCGGCGCGTACGCACTGATCCGACAGCTCGGCACCGGGCGGACCGCGGCAGCCGTCGGTGCGGCCGGCTACGCGTACGCGCCGTGGCTGCTGTCCCAGGCCGGGCACCTGCACATCGTCTCCAACGGCGGCATTCCATTGGCGCTGGCCATGCTGGCCCGGGGACACGGCTGGTCACTGCGGTACGGCTACCGACCGCAGCGGCGCAGCGTCAGCTGGGCGCTGGCCGGCTGGCTCACCGCAGCCTGGCAGATCAGCCTCGGATTCGGTATCGGACTGCCGTTCATCTACATCCTGGCGATCATCTGCCTGGTCTCACTGGCCATGTACCTGGTCCGGCGCACCTGGTTCTGGCCGCAGCGAAAGCCGTTCGGAGCCGTACTGCTGCTCACCGACCTGGCCGGCGGCGCGCTGTTCACCGCCGTCGGGGTGCTGCTGGCGATTCCGTACTTCCGGGTCGCCGAACTGCACCCGAACGCCGCTCGGACCATGGCCGACCTGGCCGCGTACTCGCCGCCGGTGTCCGGGTTCTTCACCGCGCCGGCGGAGTCGCTGATCTGGGGCGACCGGCACGCCGATGCCCGCGCGGCACTGCCCTGGCATCCGGAGATGACCCTGCTGCCCGGCTTCGTGCTGTACGCGCTGGCCCTCGCCGGGCTGGTGCTGTCCGTCTGGACGTGGCGGCAACGGCTGTTGCTGCTCGCCGGGGTGCTGCTCACCGGAATCCTCGCGATGGGCAGCAGCTTCTTCAGCGGCACCTACAGCTACGGTCTGCTCTTCGAATACGTACCCGGCTGGGACGGAATCCGCACACCGGGCCGGATGATGCTGTGGACCACGCTGCTGCTGGCGATCCTTGCCGCCGGGGCGGTGGCGGCGTTCGTCGGCCGGGTGGACGACATCGCCCGGCAGCGGGTCACCGAACGGCCCGGCGCGCTGCTGCGGCTGGCCACCCTGCTGCCCCTGCTACTGGTCCTGGTGGAGGGGTTGAACGTCACCCCGCACCCGGTGGTGCCCGAGCAGCCGCAGATCATGCGGGTCGACGACGGACCGATCCTGGTGCTGCCCAGCAGCCAGAATCTCGACCAGCACGTGATGCTCTGGTCGACGACCCGGTTCCAGCCGGTGGTGAACGGCGGCAGCGGCTTCACCCCGGACCAGTTGGCCGAGGTACGGGAGGTCACCCGGACGTTCCCCGATCAGTCCAGCATCGGGTACCTGCGGGAGCTGGGCGTACGTACCGTGGTGCTCCGGCGTGACGAGGTGCCCGGCACGCCGTGGCAGACCACCGTCGACCTACCGGTTGACGGGCTCGGCATCGACCGGGTCGACATCGGCGACACCGTCGTCTACCGACTGTGATCCTCCGGGGGCCGGCCTGGGTTCGCGTTCGTCGTTGAACCAGCGGCGGACCTTGGGCACCCACCCGGCGTCCGGCGCGCCGTCGAAGACGCCGCCGTCCGGGTCGTCGGAGTAGTTGCGGCGTACCACGTCCCGCTCCGGGTGGAGGATGTCGCGGATCACGAACACGCACAGCGCCACCACCGTGCCGAGCCGCAGCGTGGCGGCCAGCACGAAGACCCCTTCCGGGATGACCTGGCTGCCGGTCGCGGTGCCGAGCAGTTGCCCGTAGAAGGCGAGGAAGTAGCCGACCTCGGCGGCCTGCCAGGCGAGGAAGGCACCCCAGCGCGGCCGGGCCAGCACGATCAGCGGCAACAGCCACAGGGTGAACTGCTGTGACCAGACCTTGCTGAAGATGAGGAATGCCGCGACCACCAGGAAGGCCAACGCGGCCAGCCGGGGCCGACGCGGCGCGAGCACCCCCAACGCGCCGATGCCGAGGCAGGCCAGACCGAACAGGACGTACGACAGGGTGTTCAGCGTCGGGATGTGGTCGCTGAGCCACTGGAACGGGCCCTGGTCGCCGGGCGTACCGCCGGCCCACTTGCCGTCCAGGTAGCGCCCGATGTACCACAGCGTTCCCCAGTCGATCGGCCGTTCGGAGTTGAGTTCGAAGAACCGCCGCCACCCGTCGTGGGCGAAGAGGTAGACCGGCAGGTTGACCGCGACAACGGTGCCGACCGCGGCGGCGATCGCGGTGGCGGTGGCCCGGATCCGGGCCGACCGCAGGCCGAGGACGAGGATCGGTCCGAGTAGGAACAGCGGCCACATCTTGGCGGCACCGCCGATGCCGAGCAGGACGCCGGCGAGCAGTGGGCGCTGCCGTACCCAGGCGAACAGGCCGAACATCGCGAACCCGATCGGCAGCATGTCCCAGTTGACGGTGGCGGTCAGCACCAGCGCGGGGGCGAGAGCGAACATCGCGGCGTCCCACGGTCGGCGGCGGCGCAGAGCGAGGATCGCCGCCACGGCGGCCACCCCCAGCGCGCAGAGCACCAGGGCGTTGGCGTTGTAGAACCACATCGCCTGGTTGAGCTCGGGCCGGTCCGCGCCGAGCGCGTGCACCGGCAGCCCGAGTGCGCCCATGAAGTAGCCGGTCACCACCGGGTACTCGACGGGGTGGTCGAGGTAGGGGACCTTGCCTTCGTTGAGCCCTTCGGCGTAGTAGAGAGCGAGCACGTCGGTGTAGCAGAACCGGGTGTACTGGACGTTGTCCTGCCAGGCACCGTCCATGCAGGGCGACTTCTGCACCCAGTGCGCGGCGAGACTGAGGCAGATCAGTGCGAGCACGATCCGGGCGGCGGTCCAGAACCGGCCGGGCCGACCGGCGGCACTGTCCTGCCCGGCGGCGTGCCGACCCAGCGGGCCACCGATCGCTTCGGAGAGGCCGCGGACGAACCGGTCAGCGCGCGACGGGTGGTCGACGGGCGGCCGCTCGACCGGTTCGCCCTCGGCTGCGGTGGCCGGTCCAGGTTGCTCGGCCCGCTCAACTCCATCGATACCGTTCGGCGGCTGCACGCTCATGAACAGGCATCCTGCCGTACTCGACCTGCTTTCGTCTGCCCAGGACCGGCATGTCGAGTTCACCGATGTACCGCGCCGGCCGGTGACCAGGTCAGTTGACCTGGTCACCGGCCGGCGCGGTGATTGGTGATCTACGTCCGTCGATCAGCGTGTCGGCGGCGGCAGTGTCGGCGGCACAGTGGTGCCGCCAGCACCACCGCCGAAGTCGAACCCGATGCCGCCGTCGCCACCCTGGTCGTCACCGTCGTTGGGGTCGGTCCCGTTACCAGGAGTTCCGGTGGGGTTACCGGCGCCGTCGTCGCCCTGGTCGCCGTCGTTGTTCCCGTTGTTGTCGCCGTTGTTTCCGCCGCCCGGGCAGAACAGGTCGCCCAGCGGACCGTCGCAGATTCCGCCGCGACCCGGCCGTTGCGGGTCCGGCGGCGGCGGGGCCGGCGACTTGCCGTTGCCGGCGTCGACGCTGCCGATCTCCCGGGCAGCCGGGAACTGTTCGACGTCCATTCCCTTGTGCGCCTCGTTCATGAAGCGCTGCCAGATGATGGCGGGCAGTCCGCTACCACCGATCTTGTTGTTGTTCTTGTCGCGGATCGCCTTGCGGTCTCCGACGTTGCCGACCCACACCGCCGTCGCGATCTGCGGGGTGTAGCCGACCATCCAGGCATCGCCGTTCTCGCCGCTGGACTCGTTGAGCTCCCAGGTGCCGGTCTTGCCAGCGACCGGACGCCCGCCGTTGAGGTCCCTGTTGATGTTGTTCGGGATCTGGGTCAGCACGTCGGTCAGGTCCGCCACGACCTCCTGCCGGATCCGCTGCTCCGGCTTGAGCTGCTCGCCTCCGGCCGTCACCCATTCACCGCTGACCAGGTTCTTCTTCTCGACCGAGATCACGAAGTGGGCCTTGTTGTAGACCCCGCGGTTGGCCAGCGTCGCCACCCCGTTGGCGTGGTCGAGCACCGTCACCGGGTACTGCCCGTACCCGACCACGTTGAAGAACGGCGACGGAGCAACCTCCTTCGGGTCGGCCGTGGTCAGGTCGTACGGCTTGTTGTCGGCGGTGTTCCACATGGTGGCGACGCCGGCCGCCTTGGCCATGCCGACCACCTTGTCGGCGCCGATCTGCTCGGTGACGTGGTAGAAGGGCACGTTGTAGGACTGGACGGTGGAGAACTCCAGCGAGCACCACTCGCCACAGCTGGCGTTCCGGCCGGCGTTCTGCACCTGGATCTCGGTGCCCTCGACCTTGAACGGCTTCGCCGTCCAGTGCGAGTCGACCGAGATGTCGTTGTCCAGGGCGGCGGCCAACGTGTAGATCTTGAACGTCGAGCCGGGCGAGTGGCCGCCGGTCCACTGGCCGTTCTCGTAGTTGCGGCCGGCGTAGTCGTGCCCGGTGCCGTTGTCGCCGCCGAAGTAGGCGAGCACCCGGCCGGTCTCCGGATCGATCGCGACCATCGCCGCCATCAGGTTCTCCGGCTGGCCCTCCATGGCCGACCCCTTGGCCTTACGCCAGATCGCCTTCTCCGCGGCGTCCTGCATCTTCGCGTCGATCGTCGTGACGACCCGGTAGCCGCCCTGCCGCAGCTCCTGCGAGCAGGTGTCCGGCGTGCAGATGCCCATCTGCACCATCTCGTCGCGGACGTAGTTGATGACGTTGCCCTCGGGGGTGTTGATCCCGCAGTCGATGATGCAGCTGTTCGGGTCGACCTCCCGGATCTCCGGGTACTCGGTCGGTCGCTCGGCCTCGGGCAGCCAACCCATCTCGACCATGCCGCCGATCACGTACTCCCAGCGGACCTTGGCCTCGGCCTCGTTGACCGCCGGGTCGTAACCCTGGTGCCCGGTGGTCGCGTCCGGCTCCGGCTGCTTGATCACTGCCGCGATCACCGCGCCCTCGGCGACCGACAGGTCGGCGACCGACTTGCCGAAGTACTGCTGCGCGGCGGCCTCGATGCCGTAGGCGCCGCGGCCGAAGTAGATGGTGTTGAGGTAGAAGCCCATGATCTCGGACTTGTCGTACCGGTCGGTGAGCTTCGAGGCCAGCACCGCCTCGCGGACCTTCCGGGCGTAGGAGACCTCCTGCAGGTCCATCGCGTTACGGGCGTACTGCTGGGTGATCGTCGAGGCGCCCTGCCGGGTGCCGCCGGTGAAGTTGTTCCAGGCCGCCCGGGCGATACCGACGTAGTCGACGCCGGAGTGCTCGTAGAACTTGCGGTCCTCGGCGGAGGCCACCGCCCGCTGCACGTGCTCGGGGATCTGGTCGACGGTGACGAATACCCGGTTGAACTCGCCCAACTTGGCGATCCGGGTGGTGCCGTCACTGGCGTACATCGTGCTGGCCAGCGGCAGCGGCAGCTCCTCGGGCAGAGTCACCGTCGTCGAGTAGTAGGTGCCACCGACGACCGCGCCACCGGTGAGCATGATCAGGACCGCGAACGACGCGATCAGCAGGTTGATCCGCCGACGCTGCTTGGCCCGTTTCGCCGCGGCAGGGTCGCCGCCGCGACCGCCCCGGCCACGGCGTCCCGGCCCGGACGGGCCGTCAGGTCCACCAGGACCGCCCGGTCCGCCGGGACCACCCGGACCGCCGCCGAACCCACCGGCCGGCGAGACCGGTCGTACGCTGGCCCGCCCGACGGTCGCCCGGCCGACTCCGGCACGGCCGGCGGCACCACCGACCGGGGCGCTGCCACCGACCGGGGCACCACCGCTGACCGGAGCGCGGCCACCGACCGAGGCCCGACCGGCTGGGCCGCCGCTGACCGATGCGCTGCCGACCGACGCGCTACCCACCGACGCGCTACCCACCGACGCTCGTCCGGCGGAGGCCCGTCCGGCTGAGGCGCCGCTGACCGGAGCACGGCCACCGACCGAGGCCCGACCGGTGCCGGGGCTGGCTGGTCCGCGGAAAGCCTCTCCGCCGGGCCAACCCGCTTCGGAGTCGCCCCGCGCGGAGTGGCCGCGGGCCGGCCCGGCGTCGTCCGTCCCGGCCCAGTGGTAGTCATCCGGCTCGGATCCGTATCCGCCACCGCTGCCTGGACTGTAGGCACGCCCGTGGGCGGAGTTGGGGTCGCCGTACGAGTTCATGTGTCACACCCTGCCGGTTGCGGTGGTGCGCTCCAGCGCCACCACCGGTCTGCCGTGAGTTGGCCCACTACCGGTGCCGGAGCGACACCAGCAGCCGAAAGCCACTTCATCAGAAATATCGTGACTTGTCCGGTTAACCAGAAACGTTGCCCTGCCTACTCTCTGGTGCCTACGCAGCGACCGGGCAATCAGGTTCACCGTTGGGCCTCTCGCCTTCGTTTGGTCATCGATGGACGGCCGCCGCCGGACACGGCGACGGCGTCGTCAGCCTCGCCGTCACCGCCGACGCCTAGGCCATCCCGGCCGAGAAGATACTGCTCCACCAGGTGGTTCCAGTTGCAGACGCGACACACCTCGACGACGTACACCTGGAACTCACGCAGCGTCATCGCCAGCAACGACAACTCGGCCCGGTTCCGGGCCTGTCCGGCGGACTGCTTCAGCTCATCGCCATAGATGTAGTGCACGTGGGTCAGGTTCTCGCGGTGACAGATCGGGCAGCTCTCGTCGGTCGGCTCGCCGTGGAACCGGGCAGCACTCTTCAGGTAGGGCGAGGCATCACAGACCTCGTGGCTGCTCACCCGGCCGGAGAACACCTCGCGCAGCACGGCTCGCCGCTGAAGCGAGTAGTCGACGACCTGACGCTGCGAACGCATGGCCACGAGCGTACGCGGTCCCGGCTGACCTTGGCGACACGGTCACGATCAGTAGCCGACCGTACGCAAGGAACCATTTGCCCGGTGTCTGGTTTCCGTCTACCGTGTCGATGTATCGGCTCGATACATCGAGTCGACGATGCCGGGCAGACCACGAGGTAGGAGGGGCAGCGTGCTCGAACTCGCCATCCTCGGCCTGCTTCAGGAGTCCCCTATGCACGGTTACGAGCTCCGCAAGGAGCTCGCCGCCAAACTCGGGGCGATCCGGGCCGCGATCAGCTACGGCTCGCTCTACCCCACCCTGCGCAGGCTGCAGGCCAACGGCCTGATCGCCGAAGCCGACGACCCCACGACCGCCGACGCGGAGATCCCGGCACTGACCAGCCGCCGCGGCCGGGTCGTCTACACCATCACCGCCGAAGGCAAGGAACGGTTCGCCGACCTGATCGCCCAGACCGGCCCGGAAACCTACGAGGACACCGGGTTCGGCGTGCACTTCGCCTTCTTCTCCCGGACCGACCGGGCCACCCGGCTGCGGATCCTGGAGGGGCGGCGGCGCAAGATCGAGGAGCGCCGGGAAGGGCTCCGCGAGGTGCTCGGTCGAGCCGCGGAGCGGCTCGACGCATACACCCTCGAACTCCAGCGGCACGGACTCGACGCCTGCGAACGCGAGGTCCGGTGGCTGGAGGAGCTGATCGCCAGCGAGCGGTCCGGCCGGGCCCCACGCACCGGCCACCCCGATCCCATGAAGTTCGAACCCGCAGAGAACGATCCGCCCCCGCCTGGACAGACCAGGGAGGCTCCGCCGGGACAGCCCGGAGACGAGCCGGAGCGGCCGTGAAGAACAAGAAGGAGGCAAACGCGATGGGCTCCGTCCGCGTCGCCATCGTCGGTGTCGGAAACTGCGCCTCGTCCCTGGTCCAGGGCGTGGAGTACTACCGCAACGCCGACCCCAACGACCGCGTCCCGGGTCTCATGCACGTCACCTTCGGCGACTACCACGTCTCGGACGTGGAGTTCGTCGCGGCGTTCGACGTGGACGCCAAGAAGGTCGGCATGGACCTCGCGGAGGCGATCAACGCCAGCGAGAACAACACCATCACCTTCTGCGACGTACCGCCCACCGGGGTGCTGGTGCAGCGTGGCCCCACCCTCGACGGTGTAGGCGAGTACTACCAGGAGGTCATCCAGGAATCCGACCAGCAGCCGGTCGACATCGCCCAGGCGCTGCGCGACGCGCGCGCCGAGGTGGTCGTCTGCTACCTGCCGGTCGGCTCCGAGCAGGCCGCCCGGCACTACGCGCAGGCCGCCATCGACGCCGGTTGCGCCTTCGTCAACGCCCTTCCGGTGTTCATCGCCTCGGACCCGACCTGGGCGCAGAAGTTCACCGACGCCGGGCTGCCGATCGTCGGCGACGACATCAAGAGCCAGGTCGGCGCGACCATCGTGCACCGGGCCCTGGCCAAGCTGTTCGAGGACCGGGGCGTCGAGCTGCTGCGCACGTACCAGCTGAACTTCGGCGGCAACATGGACTTCATGAACATGCTGGAGCGCACCCGACTGGTCTCCAAGAAGATCTCGAAGACCCAGTCGGTGACCTCCCAGGTGCCGCACGAGATGGCCAAGAGCGACGTGCACATCGGCCCGTCCGACCACGTGCCGTGGCTCGACGACCGCAAGTGGGCGTACATCCGGCTGGAGGGCCGCTCGTTCGGTGACACCCCGCTGAACGCCGAGCTCAAGCTTGAGGTCTGGGACTCGCCCAACTCCGCCGGCGTGATCATCGACGCGCTGCGCGCCGCGAAGATCGCCCTCGACCGGGGCGTCGGGGGCCCGGTCCTGTCGGCCTCGTCCTACTTCATGAAGTCGCCGCCGGAGCAGTACGCCGACCACGACGCCCGCCAGGCGGTCGAGGACTTCATCATCAACAAGATCGAGCGCTGATCGGCAGCCACTCGCCGGCCGATCGGCACCTTGCATCGCCGGGCGGTCCCGCTGTAGCGGGGCCGCCCGGAGCCGTTCAGGTCCATGCCTGGCGCAGCGCCACCGCTGCCTCCAGCTCCAGCAGGTGCCGTTTGCGGGGCAGCCCGCCACCGAAGCCGACCAGCTTGCCGCCGGCTCCGACGATCCGGTGGCAGGGCACGATCACCGGGATCGGGTTGCGGTTGCAGGCCACTCCGACCGCCCGCGCCGCCTGCGGGTCGCCCACCGCCGCGGCGACCGCACCGTAGGTTTCGGTCTGTCCGTACGGGATGTCGGTCATCCGCCGCCACACGGCCCGCTCGAACTCCGTGCCCCGCCGCACCGACAGCGGCACCGTGAAACCGGTGGACGCACCGGCGAAGTAGCCGCGCAGTTGGTCGAGCGCCGCGCACAGCACCGGGTCCGTCGGCGCGACGTCGACCACCTCGTCGGTACGCCCGAACAGCACCCGGCACACGCCGACGTCGTCGACCGCCACCGACAGCTCACCGATCGGTGAGTCCAGCACCGCCCATCGCATCCGCCGATTGTCCGCCAGTCGGCTCTTACGCCGGTGCGCCGGGCGGCACCGGTGCCGCCATGAACAGGGCCACCTCGTCGGCGTACGGCGGCGGGTAGCGGGTGGTGTCGATACCGGTCAGTGTGAACCCGAGCCGGCGGTACGCGCGTACCGCCGCGACGTTGACGTTCTGGGTCTCCAACCAGATCTCCCGGGCGGCGTTCTCCCTGGCGGTGACCTGTGCGATGCCGATCAGCTCCCGGGCCACCCCGCGCCGGCGGTACGCCGGTGCCACGTGCAGCTCGTTGACCACCTGCCGCCCGTTCCACCGCTGGTAGGTGGTCGCCATGAAGCCGACCGGCTGGTCGTCGGCGAGCGCGAGCGCGTACAGGTCCCACGGCCGGCCGCCCTCGGTGACTCCCTCGGTCAGGTCGTACCGTTTGCGCACCGGCGGCGACACCGGGACCTCCCGCAGCCTGAACCCGTTGTCGCGGGCGGCGATGTGGTACACCGAGGTAGCGACGAACGATGTGTCAAGTAGCCGGATCGCGGCCAGGTCAGCGGTGGTCAGCACCGAGCGGACGAGCACCTGCACCCGCCGATTGTCCCATCAGACCTGGAGCGCGGGACTGTCAGTGCGGGCCGGCTCTGTCTCATCATCAGTCAGCTGGAACGCAACGCGACCGGTCCCCAGACCTGCGTCCGGCCTGGATCGCGTCAGCCGATGAACCGTAGCCGCTCCCGGGTGCCGTCTGGATAGGTGACGTGCAGACTGCCCCCCTCCCGCTCGACCGCATCGAGGATCGCGTCGTAGAGCAGCACCGACCGGTTGAGAATGTCGGTCTTGGAATCGCCGGTCTCACCTGCGATCTTCTCCAGGGCGGAAATCGCCCTCGGAGTGAAGTTCGCCGTCACGCGGGTAAGCGCTCCGACAGTTGCGGTCCCGGCTGCGGGCGACTCCTCGCGGCGGCCCCCGGTACCGGTGTGGTCGGTCGAACCGTTCGAGGGCCGAGCCGATGTAGCCGAACGCACTCCGTCAGGAGCGTTTGGTAGTGGACTCATGACTGCCTGTCTCCTTTGCGTGACGAGCCGGTCACGGACGCCGTCCCAACTATCAGGACCCTGCGGCCCTTCGCACGCCGCTACCCAGCGTAACCGAACGGGCGTACGTTGTAGATGATGCCACATCTACATCGAATATGTGCCCCTCTTACGTATGAGTGATGCATCCCAGACACACGATCTGACCATCCGCCGATTTGTTAGATCTTGGTTCGGTCAAGCTAGCGCTTCCTGAGTAGCGAATCAATCTGGAGTTCCACATCCCACAGCTCGCACCCGAGACTGGCGGGGCCTCGGGCTTCGCCCACCTCAGACAGGCGCGCGCTCGGCAACGGCCGACGAGGACCGGCTCGAGGGACCAACAAGGGAACTCGTCACTTTGCGTGATGCATCTGTCACCTCAGGATCCGACGGTTCTGGCAGGCAGATGTGCGCGTCGTGCGTGTATCGTCAGCGTGTCGCGCGCCCCATGAGACACTCTCAGTTGCATAGACTGCTACACGAAGACCGATCACGTTCAGTTCACTTCTGCTACGAGGATGCGAGAAGTACGGATGGCAGACGGAGCCCAGCGGGACACCCGGGAGATCGACCTCGCACACGAGGAGCCCAGCGCCAAGGCTGAGCAGGTCCCGATACAGCCCGACAAACTGGCGGTCACCTTCGGCAACCAGTGGCTAACCCTGCGCGGCGACGTCGAGGTCAAGGGACAACTCCACCAGACGATCAACCTGGCGATTGTCTGCGCGTCGACGCTGCTCACCACGGTCGTGACGGCCGGAGTCTGCCATGCAGCGTCCGTACCGTACTGGTGGTTCACCCTGGCAGCGGCGGCGCTGGCCGGCGTCTGCACCTTCTTGGTAGGGCTGCGTCTCCTAGCGCCGACGCCTCGTCCGCACACTCGTTCCGGCCGCCGCCCGAGCCGACCACGCTGATCGCCTTCGCCGCCTGCCATCCGTAGCCGGCGTCACCATTTCCAGAAGAAGGGAACCTTCCATGTCCCAGACTCATACCTTGGACCTCAAACTGGACCGACGGTGGCGGCTCCGGGTCACCTGGGGTCCGCGACGGCGCCTCCGCGAGGACTACGTGGAGAACATTATCGTGGACAGCGACCATGAGCTGCGGTCACAGCTGATGTCGCTCGCGTCCGACCCGTGGGTGAGGGACATCCACTGCGAGCGGTACTACGGAACCCGGCCGGCGCGGCGATACCAGACGGCGGACTGTTGAGCGGACCCGGCGGCACCGACGAGTCAGCGCTTGGACATCTCTGCGGTGTAGAGCGTCGTGCGCTGCGTCATGGTGTCGCCGTCGCACTGGTAGCTGGCCGGGTCGAACTCGACGATCAGGGCCTGGCTCTCCGAGTCGACACCCGGGGCGCTCAACGTGACCGTGCCGTCCGCGTCGACGTCGCTGAAGGAGACCGTGCCGTCCAGGGCACGGAAGCGGTAGGTGACCTGTCCGCTGACGGTGAGGGTGACGACGGTCCCGGCTACGAATCCCTCGAAGGTGGTGCCATCGCCGTAGTCGGTGGTGCCCGACCCGTCCTCGCGCAACTCGACCCGGGCACCGGGCCCGACGCCGGTGAACCTGGTCTTGCCGAACGGCTCGTCCAGCGCGATGTCCTCCTCGTACGAGTCCACCTGCCAGCTGCCGACCACGCAGGGGTCCACCAGCGGCGGCGAGGCTTCACTCGGAGTCGGCAAGGCGCTGGAAGTCGCGGACGCGTTGGGGGTCGGGGAGACACTCGAATCGGCTGTGACCCGGTTGCCGTCGCCAGTGCCGCGGACCGCGATCACCACGCCGATCGCCGCCACCAGCACGACGAACGTCGCGCCGAGGGCCACCAGCGGGACCAGGTAGGACCGACCCCGGTCGGGCGGCTGCGGCGCCATCGGGTAGCCCGGATAGCTCGGCGCGCCGCTGCCCGGATAGCCGGGCGGTGCACTGCCGGGGTAGCTCGGCGCACCGCTGCCGGGGTAGACCGGTGCCGGCGGCTGCTGCGGCGGGTGTCCGGGGTAGCCGGCCTGGCTGGACGGAATACCGCGGAACGTGCCGCACTGGAGGCAGTAGCCGGCCTGGTTGACGGACACACCGCCGCAGACCGCACACGGCTGCATCTAGGCCCTCCCGGTTGATCAGCTGTCGGTGGCGCGCGACCGCCAGCAAGATCGCCACACCGTCCGTCCTGCGACGGTAGTCGAGCGGCACAACGCCCGGTAACCACCGATTCGGGCGCGACAGGTGGCTAACCGGCGTCGGACAGGATCCCTTCGTCCCGTGCCCACCGGAGCAACTCCGCCTCGGCCTCGTCGCGGTCCAGCGGGCCGCGCTCCAGCCGGACCTCCTTGAGATGCCGCCAGGCCCGGCCGACGACCGGTCCCGGCGGTACGCCGAGCAGCTCCATGATCGCGTTGCCGTCCAGGTCCGGCCGGACCCGGGCCAGATCCTCCTCGGCCTGGATCCTGGCGATCCGCTCCTCCAGCGCGTCGTAGTCGGCGGCCAGCGCGGCGGCCTTGCGCCGGTTGCGGGTGGTGCAGTCGGACCGGGTCAGTTTGTGCAGTCGGGGCAGCAGGTCCTCGGCGTCGGTGACGTAGCGGCGGACCGCCGAGTCGGTCCACTCGCCCCGGCCGTACCCGTAGAACCGCAGGTGCAGGCCGACCAGCTTGGCCACCTGGGTGGTGACCTCCTTGGGGTAGCGCAGCGCCTTCATCCGGTGCCGGGTCATCCGGGCACCGACCACCTCGTGGTGGTGGAAGCTGACCCGGCCGTCCGGCCCGACCGCCTTGGTCGCCGGCTTGCCGACGTCGTGCATGAGCGCCGCCATTCGCAGGACGAAGTCGCAGCCGTCGCTTTCCAGCCGGACGGCGTTGCTCACCACGGTCAGCGTGTGTTCGTACACGTCCTTGTGCTGGGCGTGCTCGTCGATCTCCAGCCGCAGCCCGGACAGCTCGGGCAGAAACCGGTCGGCCAGCCCGGAGTCGACCAGCAGCCGCAACCCGGCGACCGGGTCGGCGCCGCACAGCAGCTTGCTGAACTCGTCCCGGATCCGCTCGGCGGTGATCCGGTCCAGGTCGGCCGCCATCGCGGCCATCGCCGCGCGGACGTCCGGATGTACGGCGAACCGCAACTGCGCGGCGAACCGGGCGGCCCGCAGCATCCGCAGCGGGTCGTCGCCGAACGAGTCCTGCGGCGTCCCCGGGGTCCGGATGATCTTCGCGGCCAGATCGCTGACCCCGCCGTACGGGTCGGTGAACCGGTGCTCGGGCAGGCTGACCGCCATCGCGTTGATGGTGAAGTCGCGCCGCCGCAGGTCGTCGGCGAGACTGGTGCCGTAGGCGACCACCGGGTTACGGGTCACCCCGTCGTAGGCTTCCGCCCGGTAGGTGGTGATCTCCAGGGTCATCCCACCCCGACGGGCGCCGATGGTGCCGAATTCGCGGCCGGTCTCCCAGATCGCCTCCGCCCAGCCTTTGAGCACCCCCAGGGTCTGGTCCGGGTGCGCGTCGGTGCAGAAGTCCAGGTCGCTGCCGAGTCGGCCGAGCAGCGCGTCGCGGACCGAGCCGCCGACCAGGTGCAGCTCGTGGCCGGCGGCGGCGAACCGGTTGCCGAGTTCGTCGGCGACCGGGGAGACCCGGAGCAGTTCGGCGACGGCGTTGCGTTGCACGGCGGTCAGGTCACCCGGGGTCGCCGCAGTGCGGTCGGACCCGACGGCGGCACGAGCGTCCGTGGCGCGAGCATCGGTGGCGCGAGGCGCGGAGGTTTCGGACATGGGATCGCCAGAGTAGCCGCTGTGGCCGTCGCCGCCCCCGCCGGGCAGGATGAGTCACCGTGCCGATTCCCGAACCGTTGGCCAGCCTGACCACCGATCCGACCTTCTGGGCGGCGTACCTGCCGCCAGTGGACGGACCCGTACCGGCCCATCACGCGCAGACCCGGGTGGTGCTGCCGGTCGCCGACGGCTACGGCCTGGTGCTGGAGATCGACCTCGGGTACGGCGAATGCCTGCTCGGCCTGCGCCAGCCGGGAGCGACCGAGCCGCTGCCGCTGGCCCGGCTGGATCCGGGCCGGCCGTACGCGGCGGTGCTGCGCTGGGCGGAGCTGGACCTGATCGGCCGGCTGCTCGCCCTGGACGATCCGGCGTGGCCGCATCCCGGTCTACTGGTGGCGCTGCTGCACCGGTACGCACCACCGGCCGGTGACCCGCCGGAGGCGGACCGGGCAGCCACCGTGCTGGCCACCGCGCTGCGCGCGCTACGCCGCGACGAGCCGTCGGGAACCGAAGACCCGGCAACACCTGATGGCCCGGCGACCACTGGCGACGGCCCGACGGGCGGCCCCGGTGGCACCGATACGGCGGCCAGGGCGACGACGGGTCCGGTGCAGCCGCCGCTGGAGCTGTTCGCCGACCCGTCCTGGTGGCCGGCACCGGCCACGGTCGACCCCCGGATCCTCGACGACGAGTCGGTGGCCCGGCAGGTGCGTGACCATCTCGACCACGGTGCCCGGACACACTGGCGGTACGCCGTCGGCTGGGGCTGGGTGGCCGCCGGACAGCCGGACGGCCCCGGCGCACCGGCCCGCGTCCTCGGTGCCGAGTCCTTCCCGTTCGACGAGGTCACCGAGTTGGTACGCCGGGCGGCGGCCCGGCACCGCCGGGTGCTCGACACTCCGTGGCGTACCCCGGCCGTCGCCGAACTGGCCCGGCGGGCCCGCGACACCGGCGACCTGGCGGTGGTGCCAGTACTCGGTCGGACGCTGGCCGAGGCCGGCTGCGACCATCCGACCGTGCTGGACGCGCTGACCGAGCCGGTGGTGCCGGCCGAGGCCGCCTGGGTGGTCGACGCACTGTCGGGCATCGTCCCGGCCGACGACGACGGCCGATAGGCTCGAGCCTGCGTCCGGCGCGGCAATTCCGGCGTACCGGCGGGGTGGAGGTCCGATGAGTAGCGGGTTGTACCGGAGTACGAACGCCGACCCCGGTCGGGGCGGCCCGGAGCCGGACGGCGCCACGCTGATCTCCGTCGGACCGGGCGGCCAGCCGGTGGTGGAGTCGACCGCGCCACCGTCCGAGCGGCCGGCGGCCATGCCGGACCCGGCGGTGCAGGAGCCGCAGGAGGGCGGCAGCGCCGCCACCAACAGCGCGGTCATGGCGCTGGGCAGCCTGGTCAGCCGGGGCACCGGCTTCCTGCGGACCCTGGTACTGGCGGCAGCGCTCGGCGGATCGCTGGTCGGCAACGCCTACACCACGGCGCAGATCTTCCCCGGCATGGTGTACGAGTTCCTGCTCGGCGGGATCCTGACCAGCGTCCTGGTGCCGGTGCTGGTGCGGCGACGCAAGTCGGACCCGGACCGCGGTCAGGCGTACGCGCAGCGGCTGCTGTCGCTGGCGGTGCTGGCGCTGGCCGTCGCCACCCTGGTCGCGATGGCCGCGGCACCGCTGCTGACGCTGCTCTACTCCAGTGACCGCACCACGGAGGAGTTCCGTGACCTGGTCACTCTGCTGTCGTACCTGATGTTGCCGATGATCTTCTTCACCGGGTTGTCGGCGCTGGTCAGCGCGTTGTTGAACACCCGGGGGCACTTCGCGGCGCCGATGTGGGCGCCGATCCTCAACAACCTGGTGGTGATCGCCACCCTGGGCACGTACATCGCGATCTTCGGTGCCCGGATCATCGAACCGGGCGAGATGACCCCCGGCCGGATCGTGCTGCTCGGCGGCGGCACCCTGCTCGGCGTGGTGGTGCAGGCCGCCGGCCTGGTCCCGGCGCTGCGCAAGGTTGGTTTCCGGTGGCGCTGGCGGTTCGACTTCCGCCAATTGGGCCTCGCCGAACTGGGTCGGCTCGGGGTCTGGATGTTCTGCTACGTGGCGGTCAGCCAACTCGGCCTGGTGGTGGTGTTCAACCTGCTGAACCGGGCGGGCGACGAGGACGAAGCCGGCCCGCTGATCTACAACAATGTGTTCCTGCTGTTGATGATGGCGCACGGCATCATCGCCGTCTCGGTGATCACCGCGCTGATGCCGCGGATGAGCTCGGCCGCTGCCGACGGCCGCTACTCGGACATGGCCGTCGACCTGGCGCGCGGCACCCGGACGGTGACGGCGGTACTCGCGCCGATCGCCGTCTGCTACGCGGTGCTGGCCACCCCGGTTTCCTTCTCCCTGTTCCGGTACGGCGCGTTCGACACCGAAGCCGCCGACGCCACCGCCGTGGTACTGCTGGCGGCGGCGGTCGCCTTGGTGCCGTTCGCGGTCAGTCAGCTGTTCACCTTCGGCTTCTACGCCCTGCCGGACACCCGCACCCCGGCGTTGATCAACATTCCGGTGGTGGCGCTCCGGATTCTCGTCCAGATCGGGCTGTTCGTCGCCCTGTCGGTGCAGTTCGCGGCGGCCGGCCTGATGATCGGCAACGGGGTCTCGTACCTGGCGGCGGCGGTGCTGTCGGCCTGGTTGCTGCGCCGCCGGGTCGGTCGGATCGGGTTCGGCGGCATCATGGTCACCTTCGGCAAGGTGGCGCTGGCGGCCGGCGGTGCCGCCCTGGCCGGGTGGCTCGTTGTCACGTTGCTGCCCGGTGGTGACACGCCGAGCCAGCCGTTGGCGATCCTGCAACTCCTGGTCGGCGGTGCCGCCGTCGGGCTGGTCTACCTCGGGTTGGCGGTGCTCCTCCGGATCCGCGAGATCGTCGACGTGCTGGCGATGGTGCGCCGTCGCCTCGGCCGCTGACCGGCGAGATCAGCCTGTGGACGGACCTGTGGATAACCGGGTTGGACACGCTCGACACCAGGTCAGCACCTGTGGATAACTCAAAACCAGGATCCTCGTTACGGGCGGTGTCGGAGCCTCCGTGGCCCGGTCCCGGCGGGTTGTCGAGTGGGCTGTCGCGGCGGGCTGGGAGCGGCACCCGGGCGGTACAACGTATATTTGCGATGGAGGTTATGCGTCCGGGCCAGTGTCACGCCCGGTAGCTACTCACCGGCCGGGCGTGCGGCTGGCCGTACGGGCGGGGCGGCATTGACCGATGGTCCGCCCGACGGCAGGTCGATCCCGGGTCGGCATTGCGGGAGCTGCGGGAAGCTGACATGTTGGTGGTGCCGCAACGCAGGTAAGGTCGTTCTGGACGGATACGTGCGACACCGGGTCGTGAACGGTGACGTTCCACCGCTGCGGGGCCGGCCGGTGCCGGTAGCACGCCGACCAGCACGGCAAGAGCGACCAGCAGGACAACCGGACAACCGGCAGAACACCGGACGACCAGCACCAGGGTTCGACCGAGACGATCCACAGGGAGGACGGGTGACCCAGGTCGGCGAAGGCCAGGAGGCGGACGAGGCCAGTCCGCCGATGATGGCCTTCGATGCGCCCTCCGCCGGCGAGATCCTCGCCGAGCGATACCAGCTGGCTCAGCACGTCAACAACGACAGTGCGGGCCGGCAGGTCTGGCGTGGGGTCGACGTGGTGCTCCGCCGTCCGGTCGCGGTGGTGCTGCGCTACCCCGGTGGCGATTCCGCCATGGAAATGCTGCAGGCCGCGGTCCGGGCCAGTCGGGTCATCCACTCCAACCTGGTCGGCGTCTACGACGCCATCGACGAGGGGCAGCGGGCCTACGTGGTCCGCGAGTGGGTGGAGGGCGACTCGCTGCGCGAGGTGATCGCCGCCGCCGGTCCGTTGGACGCGGCCCGGGCCACCATGATCGCCCACTCGGTCGCCTCCGCCATCGCTGCGGTGCACGCCACCGGCATGGTGCACGGCAACATCCACCCCGGCACGGTGATGATCGGCCACGACGGCCGAGTGGTGCTGGCCGACGCACGGGCCGACAGCTCCGACACCTACGAAACCGACATCCGGGCGATCGGCGGGGTGCTCTACTTCGCGATGACCGGTCAGTGGCCACAGCACGAGGCCGGCAGCACGACGCTGCCGGACGCGGTCCGGGATGCGACCGGGGCGGTCGCCGCCCCCCGTCAGGTGCGCTCCGGTGTTCCGGCGTACCTCGACGACCTGACCATGGATCTGCTCGACCCGCGACTCGCCCTGCCCTCCTCGGAGGTGCTCGCCGCCGAGCTGGGTCGGCTCGACGCCAGCACCGAGGAGCACTACCTCGACAGCGTCGGACCGCTGCGGTTCTCGGCGGCCGACGACGACGAGCCGACCGGCACCCCGCTCGCGTCCCGCCGCAAGATCGCCGCCGGTGTCGCCGGCCTGCTGGTCATCGCGGTGACCGGGCTGTACTTCGGGATCAGCGCGCTCGGCAACGACGGTGACGGCGAAGACGGTCAGCCGACACCGCCGCAGACTCAGGTGACCTCGACCCCGGGTCCCACCGAGACCAGTGCCCCGGCCCAGCCACAGCCGATCGCCCTCTCCGGCGACCAGGTCCGCATCGTCGACGCCGACGGTGCCCGTGACGAGCTCGACGGGGCGGAGGCCGCCGTCGACGGCGACACCAACACCGGCTGGGAGACCGACGCCTACGAGCGCAACCCCAACTTCGGCAACCTGAAGCGGGGCATGGGGGTGCTGATCGACCTGCAGGAGCCACGGGCGGTGACCAGCGTGAAGGTCGAGCTGTCCGCGTCCGGTGCCACCGCCGAGCTACTGGCCGGTCCGAACGATCCGGGAGCGACCCGGGAAGGCGACGACGAGATCCTCGAGACGTTCACCGACCGGATCGGTGCCCGATTCGAGAACGCCGACGGCGCAACCCTCACCTTCAGCGGGTTCTCGCCCGACGAGACCTACCAGTACCTCCTGGTATGGATCACCAAGCTGCCTCCGATCGGCAACGACAAATACCAGATCGGCGTTCAGGAGATCACGGTCGAGGGGCCATGACCGGACGCCGGGCCGACCTCGGCGACGAGGAACTGCTCCGGGCACACGTCGACGGCGACCCGGAGGCATTCGCCGAGTTGGTACGGCGGCACCAGGACCGGCTCTGGGCGGTTGCCCTGCGGACGCTCAGCGACCGGGAGGAGGCCGCCGACGCGCTGCAGGACGCGCTGCTGTCGGCACACCGCGCGGCCGCCCGGTTCCGGGGCGACGCTGCGGTCACCACCTGGCTGCACCGCATCGTGGTCAACGCGTGCCTGGACCGGGTACGCCGCCGCAAGTCCCACCCCACGGTCCCGCTGCCCGACGGTGGCCGGGACGACGACGGCGTACGCGGCACCGAGCCGGCGGCACCCCCGGTCGATCACGACACCGCCCTGGTCGTCCGCCAGGCACTGGCCGAGCTACCGGCGGAGCAGCGGGCCGCGTTGATCCTGGTCGACGTGCAGGGCTACCCGGTCGCCGACGCGGCGGTGATGCTGGGCGTCGCCGAGGGCACGGTGAAGAGCCGCTGCGCCCGGGGGCGGGCCCGGCTGGCCGGGCTTCTCGGGCATCTACGACCACAGCGGGCGAACGCGCAGGTGGCACCGCCACGCGCCCAGGTGTCGTCGCTCACCCCACGGAACCCGCAGCGGCTCGACGACGTCCCATCAGGGTCCGCACGTGGCGACGGTGGCAAGGAGGAACGGTGACCGCCGACCGGTTCCAGGAGGTCGATCGAGAGCTGCTCGCCGACTATGTCGGTGGGGCGCTCGACGGCACCCCGGACGAGGTCACCGTGGCCCGGCTGATCGCGGAACGGCCGTCCTGGCGGGCGGCCCACGACGAGCTGGTCGAGGCCACCCAGCTGGTCCAGACGATGCTCGCCGAGTGGGGCAGCGTCGTCGAGCCGATCCCACCCGACGTCGCCGACCGGGTGCACGCCGCCCTGGCCGCCGAGCCGCTACCACAGCCGACCCCGGATCCGGCGATCAGCCCGGATCTGGCCACCGTCGCGGCACCGGTGCCGCTGGCGGCGGCCCGCACACGGCGGGACCGTCGCCGCCGCTGGCAGCGGTACGCCGCTCCGATCACCGTCGCGGCGGCCGCCGTGGCGTTCGCCGGCCTCGGGGTCGGCCAGCTGCTCGGTGCCGGGTCCGCCGACGACGCGAGCACCACGGCGGGTAGCTCGTCGGACGGTGCCGGCAGCGCCGAAAGCCAGCAGAGCGCCGAGACCCGGCAGGAGGACCAGCCGGGCACGATGATGGACGCCTCCGCACCTCGGCTGCTGGCCAGCGGCACCGACTACCAGCGGGCGACGATCGTGCCGATGTTCGAGGCCGTCGGGCGCGGCGGCGTCGACGGGGGGCAACCGGCGGCCGGCGAAGACACCGTACTGCAGGAGTCGCCCGCCTCGACGGCACTGGCCAGACTCGCCGACCCGGCCGCGCTGGCCGACTGCGTGGCCGCGGTGACCGCCGAGCACGGTAACGGCGTACTCGGCGTCGACCTGGTGGACTTCGCGGCGTTCGAAGGTGAACCGGCGCTGGTCCTCTCGTTCAGCGACAGCTTCGGTGCCAGCTGGATCTGGGTGAGCGGCACCGGCTGCGGTACGCCTGTGGCCGGCGCGGACACCAGGTACTCGGCACAGGTAGGGTGACCCTGCCGGTCGCGTGACGTGGGACACGCGGCACCGGAGCGGGATTACTCCCCGGCTCCGTGGCGTTGTCGTCAACGGTCGCCGTTGCGCAGAAATCAGACTTTGGGAGTCGGCAGTGGACGAGGTCCGCAACCTGATCATCATCGGCTCGGGGCCGGCCGGTTACACCGCCGCGGTGTACGCCGCACGCGCCAACCTGCGCCCACTCGTCATCGAGGGGGTGCAGTCCGGCGGAGCGCTGATGACCACCACCGAGGTGGAGAACTTCCCGGGCTTCCCGGACGGCATCATGGGTCCGGAGCTGATGGACTCGATCCGCAAGCAGGCCGAGCGCTTCGGTGCCGAGTTCGTCACCGACGACGTGACGCGGGTCGAGTTGGCCGACACCGGCACCCCGGGCACCACCGAGGCCAGCACCGTCTACGTGGGCGAGACCGGCTACCGGGCCAAGGCGATCATCCTGGCCACCGGCTCCGCGTGGCGTCCCCTGAACGTCCCCGGTGAGCAGGAGTTCCTCGGCCACGGGGTCTCTTCCTGCGCAACCTGTGACGGCTTCTTCTTCCGGGGGCAGCACGTCGTGGTGGTCGGCGGTGGCGACTCGGCGATGGAGGAAGCCACCTTCCTAACCCGGTTCGCCGAATCGGTGACCATCGTGCACCGCCGCGACGAGTTCCGGGCCAGCCAGATCATGGCGGCCCGCGCGCTCGGCAACGACAAGATCCGGGTCGAATGGAACAGTGTCGTCGAGGAGATCCTCGGCGCCGACGGTAAGGTCTCCGGAATCCGGCTGCGCAACACGCACACCGGCGAGTCCCGGACACTCGACGTCACCGGGGTCTTCGTCGCGATCGGTCACGACCCACGGAGCGAAATGTTCCGCGGCCAGGTGGAGCTCGACGAGAACGGCTACGTGCTGGTCGACTCGCCGAGCACCCGGACCAGCGTGCCGGGCGTGTTCGCCGCCGGTGACCTGGTCGACCACACCTACCAGCAGGCGATCACCGCTGCCGGCAGCGGTTGCGCGGCGGCGCTCGACGCCGAGCGTTACCTCGCCACACTCGAAGAGGTCTGACCGCCGGCGCACCGGCGGTCGAGGAGGAGGATTTTCCGTGGGAGCTACCCGAGCGGTCACCGAGGCCAGCTTCGCCACCGACGTACTGATGTCCGACAAGCCGGTGCTGGTGGACTTCTGGGCCGAGTGGTGCCAGCCGTGCCGCAAGGTCGCACCGCTGCTCGAGGAGATCGCCACCGAGATGGGTGACAAGGTGTCGATCGTCAAACTGAACATCGACGAGAACCCGGAGATCGCCCGCCGGTACCGGGTGATGTCGGTTCCCACGCTCACCGTGTTCAAGGCCGGTGAGCCGGTGCAGTCGGTGGCCGGCGCCCGGCCCAAGGGCGACCTGGTCAAGCTGATCGAGTCGGCCTTCTGAACTTCAGCGGGGCTGCCCCGCGTGGCACGGCGGACCAGCCGGCCCACCCGTCGGGTGGGCCGGCTGGTCCATTTTCAGGCTGCTGGCGGCGGGTAGGGCTGCTGGCTGGTCCGTTCCCGGGCTGATCGTCCGGACACCGGGCGCTCCCCGTACGGTCCGCTTCGCCGTAACCCGGGTACGGGCACCTGCCGGCCGGGTTACGCTCCGGATCGTCCGCGCCTGCAGGGGGGAGGTCCACGTCCCGTGCGCCCGATCCGCCGTGACGATCAGGGTCCCGCCGTTGCCGAGATCCGCTCCATCCTGGTCAACCTGGAGCTGCTCGAGCCAACCCCGGGGGCCGACGTCTTCGACGCCCGCACCGAGCACGCCGTACGCGCCTTCCAGCAGCTCCGTGGCCTGAGCATCGACGGCCGGGTAGGCGCGGAGACCTGGCGGGCGCTGGACGCCGCCCGCTGGCGGCTCGGCGACCGGGCGCTCTACCACTCGATACCGCAGCCACTGGTCGGCGAGGATGTCCGGGCGCTGCAGGAACGTCTGCTGGAGATGGGCTACGACGTGGGCCGCGCCGACGGCGTGTACGGCGGGCGCACCGCCCGCTCGGTCACCCAGTTCCAGCGGGAGGTGGGACTGACCGCCGACGGCAGCTGCGGGCCGTACACCATGCACGCGATGCGCAGGCTGGGCCGCAAGGTGGTCGGCGGACGCCCGCAGTGGCTGCGGGAAGCCGACGCGTTCCGCGAGTCCGGCCCCAACCTGGTGGGCAAGACGATCGTCGTCGACCCTGGTCACGGGGGACCCGATCCCGGCGTTGTGGTCATCGACAGCGGCCGGCGCTGGTCCGAGGCGGAGCTGGCGTACGACCTCGCCGCCCGGTTGGAGGGGCGGCTGGCGGCAGCCGGGATGCGGGTGCATCTCACCCGGGGTCCGGCCACCACCTCGGTGCTCAGCGACCCGGCGCGGACCCAGCTGGCCAACGACGTCGGCGCGGACCTGTTCATCTCCCTGCACGTCGACGGGCACGCCAACCCGGCCGCCGACGGGGTGGCCACCTACCACTACGGCACCGGCAACGGGGTCACGTCGACGGTCGGCGAGCGGCTGGCCGGGCTGGTACAGCGGGAGATCGCGGTACGTACCGGCCTGCGCGACTGCCGGGTCCACGCGAAGAGCTGGGAGTTGCTACGGCTGACCCGGATGCCGGCGGTACGGGTGGACGTCGGTTATCTGACCTGCTCGGCCGACCGGGCCCGGCTGATCCGGCCCGGGTTCCGCGACCAGGTGGCAGAGGCGCTGGTCGCGGCGGTGCAGCGGATGTACTACCCGGTGGAGCTGGACGTGCCGACCGGGTCGATCGACGTACACACGCTGCGGGCGGTGGTCGACGCGACGGCGGAGGCCTGAACCACGTCAGTCAGTTCGTCGCCGCGCGGGTGGCCGGGCGAAGCAGGCTCTCCGGAGTCATCGAGCCGAGCAGCTTCTCCAGGGCGTACTCGACGTCCGACTTCCACGACAACGCGGTCCGCAACTCCAGCCGTAGCCGGGGGAACCGGGGGTGCTGCCGGACCGTCTTGAAGCCGACCGACAGGTAGAAGTCGGCTGGGGCGAGACAGCCCCGACCGGCCGTCTCCTCCGGGTCGGCGGTGGCGTCACCGAACGCCTCGATCGCCTTGATGCCCCGTTTGGTGAGATCCCGGGCCACGCCCTGCACCAGCATCCGCCCGAGGCCACCACCGGCGAACGGCTGCACCACGTGCGCCGTGGTCAGCAGTACCGCATCGGCGGAGACCGGGGACGTCGGGAACGCCATCGACCTCGGCAGGTAGGCCGGCGGCGCGTACATCACGAAGCCGGCCGGCATGCCGTCGACGTAGGCGAGCTTGCCGCAGGAACCCCACTCCAGCAGGGTCTGGGAGACCCACGCCTCCTTCTCCAGCGCCGGGTCGCCGGAGGTCCGGGCGCGGTCGGCTGCCACCGGATCGAGCTCCCAGAAGACACACCGCCGGCAGGATCTGGGTAGCTCCTCCAGCGTGTCCAGCGTCAGACTGACCAGACGTCGCGACATTGGCGATCCCCCACCACCGAACCGGTCAAGCGTTGAAACCCGCCGAGCTTCACCACGCGCCGTCTCCTGTCCCCAACGAGCGATCGTACGCCGCAACCTCGCGTCAGGGGAGAGGTCGGGCGGCCGGTCGCTGTCTTCGCAGGCCAATCCGGGTTCGCTGGTCCGACATGTGGTCGGTGTGGTAATGCCCACGCCGGACGGCGACACGCCGGACTACCATCAGACGATCAGTGCGTGTCGCGGCCCGACCCGGCACCACCGGTGCGACGCAATTCCGAGGTGAGGTCTTGACTTCCTCCCCGCACTAAGGGACGGGGATTCCCTGGGTCGCCCCAGGGGGTTCCTGTTTCACCGACGACCGCCCCGTCCGAGAGGAGGACTCCCGGTGAGGTCTTACACCGCCTCCACAGGCAATCACGGAGAGCCCCTCCGCGAGGATGTTGCGGGCCGCGTTGACGTCCCGGTCGTGGGCCTGCCCGCACCGGCAGGTCCACGACCGGACCGCCAACGGCATCCGCTCGGCCAGTACGCCACAGCCCGAGCACAGTCGGGTCGACGGGAACCAGCGGTCCACGACCACCAGGTCCCGGCCGTACCAGTCGGTTTTGTACCCCAGCATGGTGCGGAACTGCCGCCAGCCCGCGTCGGAGATGGCGCGGGCCAGACGGTGGTTGGCCGTCATGTTGCGGACGGTCAGGTCCTCGATCACGATCGTTTGGCTTTCACGAACGAGCCGAGTGGTCAACTTGTGCAGGTGGTCGCGGCGGCGGTCGGCGATCCGGGCATGAACCCGGGCCACCGCCAACCGGGCCTTGGCCCGGTTCGCCGAACCTCTGGCCTTGCGTGCGAGGTTCCGCTGGGCGCGGGCCAGCCGATCGCGGTCACGGCGTTCATGTCTCGGGTTGGGGATCTTCTCCCCGGTGGACAGGGTGAACAGGCTGTCGAGGCCGGCGTCGACCCCCACCACGGCAGTGGTGGCCGGGGCCGGTTCGATCCGGTCGTCGCAGAGCAGGGAGACGAACCAGCGGCCCGCCGGGTCCTGCGACACGGTCACCGTCGACGGCGCCGCGCCCTGCGGGAGCGGTCGGGACCAGACGATGTCCAACGGTTCGGACATCTTGGCGAGGGTGAGGCGGCCGTCGCGCCAGCGGAACGCGCTGGCGGTGTACTCCGCCGACCGCCGCGACTTCTTCCTCGACTTGAACGTCGGGTACCGGGCCCGTTTGGCCCAGAAGTTGGTGAACGCGGTCTGCAGGTGCCGCAGTGCCTGCTGCAGAGGGACGCAGGAGACGTCGTTGAGGAACGCGAGGTCGTCGGTCTTCTTCCACCCGGTGAGCATCGCCGACGTGGCGTTGTAGGTGACCCGTTCCCGACGCAGGGTCCACGCCTCGCTGCGGGCGGCCAGCGCCATGTTGTACACCAGCCGGACACAACCGAACGTCCGGGCGAGCTCGGCGGCCTGCCCGGGGGTGGGGTGGAAGCGGTACCTGAACGCCCGCTTCACGGTCCTGGACACAGTCCACAGTCTAGCGATTCGGTCGTGAGCCATGGGGTCGCGTGTGCGGTGGACGCCGATCCGCCTCGGCGGCGAACCGGCTTTCCCTGCCCTGCTCCGCAGGAGTTCCAATTCCTCCCCGGCCGCAACACCGGAGTATCCAAGGAAGGACTCTGATGACCGGCACGACACTCGACGACTACACCGACCGCTATGCCCGCAGGGTCCGGGGGATGACCGCCTCGGAGATCCGGGCGCTGTTCGCCGTCGCCAGTCGGCCGGAGGTGGTGTCGCTCGCTGGCGGAGCCCCGTACGTCGCCGCGCTGCCGCTGGACGCGGTCGGCGAGATGCTCGGCCGGCTCGCCGCCGAGACCGGCACCTCGACCCTGCAGTACGGCATCGGCCAGGGCACCCTCGACCTGCGGGAACGGATCTGCGAAGTGATGTCGCTGTCCGGGATCGACGTCTCGTCCGGGGCTTCCCCTGAGGACGTGGTGGTGACCGTCGGCGGGCAGCAGGCCCTCGATCTGGTCGCCCGGCTATTCCTGGACCCGGGCGACGTGGTCCTCGCCGAGGGCCCCACCTACGTCGGCGCCCTCGGCGTGTTTCAGGCGGCGCAGGCCCAGGTGGTGCACGTGCCGATGGACGCCGACGGGCTGATCCCCGAGGCGCTGGGGCAGGCGATCACCGAGGTGGCCCGGTCCGGCCGACGGGCGAAGTTCCTCTACACCATCCCGACGTTCCAGAACCCGGCTGGCGTGACGCTGACCGACGAGCGCCGCGACCGGGTACTCGACATCTGCGAACGCGCCGGCCTGCTGGTCGTTGAGGACGACCCGTACGGCCAGCTGAGCTTCGACGGCGAAGCGCCGGCGCCGCTGCGGGCCCGACGCCGGCACGGCGTCTTCTACCTGAGCACATTCTCCAAGACCTTTGCGCCAGGGCTGCGGGTCGGTTGGATTCTCGCTCCGCACGCGGTACGCGAGAAGCTGGTCATCGCCAGTGAGGCGCAGATCCTCTGCCCCAGTGCCTACGCCCAGGCCGCGGTCGCCACCTACCTGGCCACCATGCCGTGGCGGGAGCAGCTCAAGACGTACCGGGAGGTCTACCGGGAGCGGCGGGACGCGCTGCTGTCCGCGCTGACCGACCTGATGCCGGCCGGGACGACCTGGACCCGACCGAGCGGCGGCCTGTTCGTCTGGGCGTCGCTGCCGGACGGGTTGGACGCCAAAGCCATGGTCCCCCGGGCCATCGCCGCCCGGGTGGCCTACGTTCCCGGCACCGGCTTCTACTCTGACGGCTCCGGGGCCGGCAACATGCGGCTCAACTTCTCCTACCCCCCGCCGGAGCGGATCCGGGAAGGCGTCCGGCGGCTGGCCGGTGTGATGGAGCGGGAGTCGGCGATGCGCGAGGTCTTTGGACCGGTCACCGGCGGATCCGGCCGACGCCAGCGCCCCGGCGCGGACGCGCCCGGGCCTGACTTGGCATGATTCGGGCATGAGCCCAGCGCTGGACCCCACCGCAACCGAATCCTCGTCGTCGCCTGCTGCCCCGGATCCGCGCGTGCTCGTTCTCGCCGGCGGGTTGTCGTACGAACGGGACGTCTCGCTGAAGTCCGGTCGCCGGGTGCTGGACGCGCTCCGCTCGGTCGGCGTCGAGGCCGAGATGCGCGATGCCGACGTCTCGCTGATTCCAGCGCTGCGCTCCGACCCGCCGGACGCGGTGGTCATCGCGTTGCACGGGGCGACCGGTGAGGACGGCTCGCTGCGCGGCGTACTGGATCTTTGCGGCGTGCCGTACATCGGCTGCGACGCCCGCGCCGCCCGCCTGGCCTGGGACAAGCCGTCGGCCAAGGCGGTGCTGCGCGAGGCGGGCATCCCGACCCCGGACTGGGTCGCGCTGCCCCACGACCGGTTCTCCGAGCTGGGTGCGGTCGCCGTGCTGGAGCGGATCGTCGAACGGCTCGGCCTGCCGCTGATGGTCAAGCCGGCGCAGGGTGGCTCCGGGCTGGGCGCGGCGGTGGTACGCGAGGCGGCAGAGCTCTCCGCAGCGATGGTCGGCTGCTTCGCGTACGACTCGACGGCGTTGGTGGAGCGGTACGTCACCGGGATGGACGTCGCCGTATCGGTCGTCGACCGGGGCAACGGCCCGGAGGCGCTACCGGCCGTCGAGATCGTGCCACGCAACGGTGTCTACGACTACGCTGCCCGCTACACCGCCGGACTGACGACCTGGCACGCGCCGGCCCGGCTGGACGAGCCGGCCGCCGAGCAGGTGGCGGCGACCGCCGTCGCCGCTCACCGGGCACTCGGGCTGCGGGACCTCTCCCGCGTCGACATGATCGTCGACCCCGACGGCCGGCCGCACGTCCTGGAGGTCAACGTCTCACCCGGAATGACCGAGACCTCGCTGTTGCCGCTGGCGGTCCAGGCCGGCGGGCTGGACCTCGGCGAACTGCTCGCCACCCTGGTGGTTCGGGCTGCGGCCCGACCGTACGACCCGGCTAACTGATCACCGGGCGCCGCCAGTCGGCGACGCCGCCGAACCGCCCGCAGCCGGGACTTCGGACCCGTCCTGGTCCGTAGCGCCCTCCGGGTCCGGGTCGTCGTCCTTCTTCGCCTCGGTACCGGCCGCCGCGGCGGCGCTGTCGCCGGCGGGGGCAGCGGCATCCTCGGCGTCGGCCGGGTCGGCAGCAAGAGGTTCACCCTGCTGGGTCGTAGCGACGTCGCTGGCGAGTTCGCCGAGATCAGCAGCTGGTTCGATGCTCTCCATCGGCACCACCAGCTCGGCCACGGCCGGCTCTGCACCGTCGACCTCGTCGAAGTCGTCGACGCTGACCGGATGGCTCGCCTGCTCGGTGAGGTTCGACGGTGCCCGCCACTGAATCCGCGGCGGCTCGGCGAGCTGACGACCGCCGAACTCCGCCAGCCATGCGGCGACCAGCGCCAGGTTCTCCCGCCAGCGTGACTCGGAGATCGGCGGCAGGATGCTGTCCCACAGCGAGAGGAACGTGCCACGGAGCTGCAGCTGCCCGTACGGCCGAGCCAGGAACCACAGGTGCAGGTGCGCCGAGCCGTCCCCCCATCGGTTCACGTGAACCCGGGCCACGCCGTCGAGCGACCGGATCGCCCGCTCGAGCCGGACGGTCATCACGCCAAGTTCGGCCGCGAGCAGGTTCGGCAGATCGCCGAGGTCGAAGTGGGACCGGGACTCCAGGATGAGGACCATCGGTAGCCCGGTCGGGCGGTCCATCGCGCGGACCCGCCAGCGTTCGCTGACCCAGATGTACGCGTCGTCCGGGGCGGAGCAGGACGAGCACTCCGCCGTGCCCTCACCCTTGCGAGGCGGTTCGATGTCAACCGGGTCGTCGAGTCGCTTGACCCGCAGGTCGCCCTCGAAGGGGAAGGATGGCCATCGCGCGAAGTCGGGAACCGAGGCAGGGGTGTCTGGCACGACGCTGACCCTAACCGAGTCTGCGCCGCCTGTCGTTCCCCGTTTCGGCCGGCCCGCAACTCTCATCCGGAGGGACGACCGGTCTCTGGTCAGCAGCCGACTACGGCCCGCCGTCCCAGTTTTCCACAGGAGTTATCCACAGGGCGACAGCCCGGTCTACCCGCTGTTTCACGTGAAACGAGGCGTCCTGTGGAAAACGCCTGTGGAAAACGCCCGGCCCCGTACCGGATCGATCCCGGGGGTACCCGGGACCCGCCCGGTCGGCGGCGGATGCGCCTTGGTGCCTCCGGTGGCCCGGTCTTCTCAACGATCCATCGGCCGAGTGGTAACCGGGCTCGGCGAGCCGTTTGGCGCCGCCCGGAACAGCCGTAGGTCGGCCACCGGAGCGGCCGGGCGAGACCGTCGTTCCGGTTCCACGTGGAACATCGCCACCGGGCGCCTCCACCGCCTCCACCGCCTCCACCGCCTCCACCGCCTCCACCGCCTCCACCGCCTCCACCGCCTCCACCGGGCAGCTACCGGGCCGGGTAGCGGCCTCCATCGGCCCACCGTTCCGTTTCACGTGAAACGAACCGCGCGGTCGCCTCCGCCCGGCCGACCGACGAGAAGCGGGTACCGGCTCCGGGTGGACTGCCGGCGAGGGTGGACCGGTCGACGATGGCGGGGGCCGGGGGGCGTTGCTGCGGCGCGGGCAGGGACCGCAGGAGAAGGGCTGGTGTTTCACGTGAAACACCAGCCCTTGTGAGGACATGCCCTCTGCCGGGTCGACGAACCGGCCCGGCAGATCAGTCGACGGCCCCAGAAGAGTCGTCCCCGTCGCCGACTCCGATGATCCCGACGATCCGCTCCAGATCGTCTACCGTGGCGAACTCGATAGTGATCTTGCCCTTGCTCCGCCCGATGTCGACCTTGACCCGGGTGTCGAATCGGTCGGACAAGCGATCGGCGAGATCGGTGAGGGCCGGGGCGTGGGCCTTCGGGCGTCGCTGCGGACTGGCCGTACGCTTCGCCGAGTCATCGGTTCCGGCGAGTGCCACCAGTTCCTCGGTGGCCCGGACCGAGAGCCCTTCGGCGACGATGCGTAGCGCCAGGGCGTCCTGGGCGTCGGAATCGTCGAGGCTGAGCAGCGCCCGGGCGTGACCGGCCGACAGCACTCCGGCGGCCACCCTCCGCTGCACCTGAGCCGGCAGATTCAACAGCCGGATCGTGTTGGAGATCTGCGGCCGGCTCCGGCCGATCCGCCTGGCGAGTTCTTCGTGGGTCGCCCCGAACTCGTCGAGCAACTGCTGGTACGCGGCCGCCTCCTCGAGCGGGTTGAGGTTGGCCCGGTGGATGTTCTCCAGCAGCGCGTCCCGGAGCATCGCGTCGTCCCTGGTGTCCCGGACGATCGCGGGGATGGACTCCCGGCCGATCGCCTGCGCGGCACGCCAGCGGCGTTCCCCCATCACCAGCTCGTACTGCTCACCGTCGTCCAGCTGTCGTACGACGATCGGCTGCAGGAACCCGACCTGCTCGATCGAGACCTTCAGCTCCTCGAGCGCCTCGTCGTCGAAGACCTGCCGGGGCTGCTTCGGGTTCGGCACGATCGCGGCGACCGGCAGCTCCGCGAACCGGGCACCGGGCACCGGCGACAGATCGGCGGGCAGCGGCGCAGCCGGTTCCGTCGCGACGGCAGCAGAGGTGCCGACGCTGCCGGAGACGGCTGCGGTGGCCGGTGACGGGGTCACCGGCGCCGAGGCCGGCTGTGCGACACCCGGCTGAACCGGAGCGGTGGTGGGGATGAGGGCACCGAGCCCGCGCCCAAGCCCGCCCTTCGGACGGTTCTTCATGCCCTGCCTCCCGCTCCAACCACCGTGTCAGACATTGCGACCGACCCGAGCGACACCGCGCTCGGCGATTTCCTGGGCCGCCTCGAAGTAGCTTGTTGCACCCCGCGATCCGGGATCGTAGGTCATCACCGACTGGCCGTAGCTCGGTGCCTCCGAGACCCGGACGTTGCGGGGGATGACCGACTGGAGCACCTTGTCCCCGAAGTGGTTGCGCACGTCCTGCTCGACGGCGTCGGCCAGCCGGGTCCGGCGGTCGTACATCGTGAGCAGGATGGTGGAGACGTCCAGCGTCGGGTTGAGATGCTGCCGGACCAGGTTGATGTTGTTGATCAACTGGTTGAGTCCTTCCAGCGCGTAGTACTCGCACTGGATCGGGATCAGCACCTCTTGCGCGGCGACCAGCGCGTTGACCGTCAGCAGACCCAACGACGGTGGGCAGTCGATGAACACGTAGTCCAGCTCGACCGGGTACGCCGTGATGGCTCGGGACAGCCGGGACTCCCGGGCCACCACGGAGACCAGCTCGATCTCGGCCCCGGCCAGATCGATCGTCGCGGGAACGCACCAGAGGTCGGGTATCCCCTCGACCGGCTGCGCCACCTCGGTCAGCGGTACGTTGTCGATCAGGCAGTCGTAGACGTCCGGTACGCCTGCGTGGTGCGGGACGTTGAGTCCGGTCGAGGCGTTGCCCTGTGGGTCGAGGTCGACAACCATCACCCGGTTCCCGTGCAGCGCCAGGGCCACCGCGAGATTCACCGTAGTGGTCGTCTTACCGACGCCCCCCTTCTGGTTGGCCACGCACATCACCCGGGTCCGGTCCGGCCGGGGCATGGTCACCTCGCCGCTGGGGTTCAGAATCTGCACGGCGCGCAAAGCCTCCATTGCCAAGGGGGGATCATCCTCTTCCCGATTCGGTGTTTCACGTGAAACGTACGGCTCGTCGGCGGCCGGGGAGGTCGGGTTGGGCGCCGGTTGCTCCGGCGTCGGGGGTGCGGCGCCGACCGACGTGTCCGCTACGAGCGGCACACCGGCCCGGGTCGGGACGCCCGGCGCTGTGGGCACCGGCGCCGTCGTGGGCGGTTGAGGTGCCCCACTGACCGGCGCCGCCCCGCCCTCCGGCCAACCCGGGTGGTACGCCGTTTCACGTGAAACCAACGTGGGGTCGCCGACACCGTGGCGCTCGCCGGTCAACCGCGGATCCTCGTAACTACCGTTGTCATGCACCGTGTCATCCCTGCCCGCGTTGGATGGATCGGCACCGCCAGCGCTCACGACCGCGCTTCGGGCGTGGCGTGCGGACCGGCACGGGGCGGCAGGAGTCGTGCAACTTCGCGTTGCCGCCCGGTCCAGACTATCGACGCGCGGTCAGCCTACGGGGATCAGGGCCGGTGTGGCCACGGCCGACTGTCCGACGTGTCGCAGCCTTCACGTCGTTCCGCCCCGCCATCAGGGCGGGTTCGGCGGTCACCCCCGGGTCCGCCGCGACGAACGCGGCCGTACTCGGTCGCCGCGTTCCGAGCGGCGTCGACCACCCGCCCCGGGCACCGGAGCGGACCGCTCGATCTCCACCACGGTGGTCGGCGGGTCGAGCCATCGTTCGCCGCAGCGACGCAGCACCGGATCACCGCCACCCGACCGAACCACCGCCGATCGGTGCTCGGTGATCTCCGCCCCGGCCGAATCGCCCTTCATGGCGAGTAGCCGCCCACCGGGCTCGACCAGCGGTAGACACCAGCCGGCCAGCCGGTCGATTGGGGCCACCGCCCGCGCGGTGACCACCGGCGCCGCACCGTCGGGGAAATCCCGGCGCAGTTCCTCGGCCCGGCCACGCAGCACGTCGACCCGGTCGGTGAGGCCAAGGACCGACACCGCCTCGACGAGAAAGGCGGTTCGCCGGGCCAACGGCTCAACCAGGATGACGCTGAGGTCCGGCCGCGCCACGGCCAGGACCAGCCCGGGTAGGCCGGCCCCGGATCCGACGTCCAGCACCGTCGCTCCGTCGGGGACGAGTTCACCGACGACCGCGCAGTTCAGCAGATGCCGCTCCCAGAGCCGGGGCACCTCGCGCGGCCCGATGAGTCCACGGAGCAGTCCTTCCGAGGCCAGCAGGCCGGCGTACCGGACCGCTAGCCGCAGCTGCTCGGCACCGAAAATCTCGCGGGCGGAATCGGGGGGCGACGCCAGCGTGGCCGGTCCTGACGGAACGGGCGCTCCCGACGGAACCGGCCCGGACGGGAACCCGTCCGGGCCGGTAGCCACCCGATCAGTCTGCTCGGGCAGATCGGTCATGGTGCTCAGTCGGCCGGACGGACGACGATGCGCCGGGTCGGTTCGACACCCTCGGACTCGCTCAGCACGCCGTCGAGCGCATTCACCACGTCGTGTACGCACTTGCGCTCGAAGGCGGACATCGGCTCCAGCCGCACCGGCTCGCCGTACTCCTTGACCTTCTCCACCGCGTTCTTCGCCACCGCGGCCAACTCCTTGCGCCGGTTGTTCCGGTAACCGCCGACATCCAGCAGTAGCCGGCTGGGCGATCCGGTCTGCCGGAAGACCGCGAGCCTGGTCAGCTCCTGGAGCGCCTCCAGGGTCGCACCCCGCTGCCCGACCAGGGCACTGAGCTGCCCGCCGACCACCTCCACCACGGGACGGCCGCCGGAGACCAGCTCGTCGATGTCGCCGTCGTAGTCGAGGATGTCCAGCAGTCCCTCGACGTAGTCGGCGGCGATTTCGCTCTGCTGGAACAGGTCGTTGTCGGTGGCGGCGGAAGCGGGCGCTGACGCGCCCTTGCCGGCCGCGTCCTCGTCAGCCTCGTCGGTGCCCGCGTCGTCGGCGTCGCCAGGGCGGTCGTCGGCGCTGTCGGCGGCCCGGGCCGGGACAACCTCCTCGTCGACAGACGGGTCGGCACTGGGCAGGCTGGTATCGGTCACGGTGTCATCTCCGTACTCGCTCGGCGGAACCGGTCGGTCCGCTGGTTACCGAGGACCGGCGGACGGGCGCCGTGCCCTCGGGAGGTCTACGTTGCCGCCGTTGCGGCTGTGCGGGACGCCCCGCCGGCCACCGGAAACGCCCGCCAGCAGTAGCCGGCCGCCGGGACGCCTGCCCGGTCAACCCGGACGCTTCGCCGGCCGCCGCTTCTTCGGGTTGACCGGCTTGGCACCAGGCTTGGGCTTGAGACCCTCGCGGACCGGGGCCGGCTCCGGGGCGGCGGCCTCGGCACCGTTGCCGCGTCGGGCGAAGACACCGGCCGACTTGGGCTTGGCGTCGGTCGTGCCGGGCTTGCGTGACTGGCCGGCACCGGACTTCGCCGCCGGCCGACCGGCCGGTTTCGAGGTCGAGGTCGATTTCGCAGCCGGCTTCCCCTTGCCGGCCGGCATCGGCGGGGGCGGGAACTTGCGCAGTACCCACTGCTGCTGGCCAAGCGTGACCATGTTGTTCACCACCCAGTAGATGATGACGCCGATCGGGAAGATCGCGCCGGAGATGAGCAGCGAGGCCGGGATGCCGTAGAGCATCAGCCGCTGGATCATCTTCTGCTGCGGGTCCTCCGCCCAGCCGGTCTTGAGGATCATCTGTCGGCTGGTCAGGTAGGTGGTCACGATCATGACGACCACCAGGATCCCGGCGATCACCTTGACCGTGGTGCCGCTGGCACCCATCGCCGCCAGCTCGTCGGCCGTCGAGCCGAACCGCCCGGCGATCGGCGCGGTGAACAGGCTGGCCCGGGAGGCCTCGTAGAACTGGTCCGCGGTCCAGCCGTACAGGTCGACGTTGCGGGTCTGCTCCGGGTTCAGCCGGCGCAGGATGTGGAACAGGCCGAGGAAGACCGGGATCTGCAGGAACATCGGAAGGCAACCCATCAGCGGGTTGGCCTTCTCCTTCCGGTACAGCTCCATCATTTCCTTCTGGAGCGTCTCCCGGTCACCCTTGTGCTTCTCCTGCAGCTCCTTGACCTTCGGCTGCAGCGCCTGCATGGCCCGCTGTGACTTGATCTGCTTGACGAAGACCGGGAACAGGATCACCCGGACCGTGACCACCAGGAAGATGATGGCCAGGATCCACGACCAGTTGGTGCCGAGCACCTCGGTCGACGGCACACCGATCCGGTCCCAGGCCGAGTGCCAGAACAGGAGGATCCACGAGATGGCCCAGTAGATCCAGTCGAGACTCAATTCGGGGCTCCAGTCGCATCGGCACGGCGGCCGCCCGGCATCGGTACCGGGTCATATCCACCGGGGTGGAAGGGATGACAGCGCAGCAGGCGCCAACCCGCCAACAGCACCCCCCGAAGTGCTCCGCGCCGGGCGATCGCCTCCTGGGCGTACGCACTGCACGACGGGTAGAACCGACAGCGGGCCGGCAGAGCCGGGCTTATCCAACGACGGTACGCGACGATCGCACCTGTCAGCAGGCGGCCACCCGGTGTCGCGGGGCGAGGTAGATCGTCGGAGGCGGTCATCGGGCGTCCCCCGCTCTGGCCCGGGTCCGGGGTCCGGTGCGCGGCACGCCGGACGGGCGATCACCGGAGGTGCCGCGGGAACGGCGGTCGGCGGCGCGGACCGCGGCGGACAGCGCGGCGTCAAGGTCGACGGCCAGCCCTGCCGAGGAGGCTCCGGCGGCCGGCGGGAGGGCCCGGACGACCAGCAGGGCACCGCCCGGTAACGCTGCCAGCCGGGACCGGACAAGGTGTCGGAGCCGACGACGCACCCGGTTGCGGGTCACCGCGTTGCCGACCGCCTTGGAGACGATGAAACCGGCCCGGGCACCGGAGCCACCGGTCGGCCCCGGTTGGTCGCCCGGCACCGCAGACGGCAGCAACAGGTGTACGACGAGCGAGCCACGGCCGGCCCGCCGACCCATGCGTACGACCTCGGTGAAGTCGGCACGATTCCGTACGCGCTCAGCGGCGGCCAGCATGGCGGTTAGATCTCCACGACGCCCGCGAAGACCATCAGGCGGACAGGCGGGCGCGGCCCTTGGCGCGGCGGGTGGAGAGGATGGCACGGCCGGCACGCGTACGCATCCGCAGCCGGAAGCCGTGGGTCTTGGCACGCCGGCGGTTGTTCGGCTGGAAGGTGCGCTTGCTCACGTCAGACTCTCCGTCAGGTGTGGCTCCCGGCCGGCGGCCCGGAGTCAGATGATCAGACCGGCTGTCGGTCAGGCCGGCGGTTGGTCAGATCCGGCCGTTGGTCGGGCCGGCGGTTGGTCAGAACCGGCGGTGCAGATCTGATCCGGCCCGTTGGTCAGGCCGACGGTGCAGGTCTGCGCCAGTGCGTCGTGAGGGCACAACACACCCGACTAGCTTATCAGAGGGGACCAGCGCCGACGGCTGGCCCGCCGCCGGCCACCGCCGGTGATCCGGCCGTGGAGCGACGCGGCCAGTGCCGCTACACGGTTTTCACCGGAACCGACAACGGGGACCGGCGACCGCCGGTTGAACGGTTGTGGACAACGCTGTTAGCGTGCCCGATTGCCGGTCAAGCATCAGGCAGCACCTGGCACCGCTTCATCGGTACGAACCAGGCAGCCGGGCCGGTCGCCCGCGACGGTGATCGACACCGGGCGCCGAGCCGGCAGGGGGCAGGTTCGGCGGACGACGGGGAGCCGCGGTCAGCAGTACACACAGGTTGTGGATAACTTGTGGATGACGGTCAGTTCAGCGGCCCGCAGCATGGCTCGTCGTACCTGTTCGAGAGCGGGACCGATCCCGACCGGCGGCCGACACAGAGACAGTGCCGGCGGCCGGGTACTCGGATGCGATGGGGGTGGCGCTACGGTGGCCGAGACGATAGACCTCGGCGCGGTCTGGTTGGCGACCACGGACGAGCTGGCGGACGAGATCGTCTCCGCCCAGCAGCGGGCCTATCTGCGGCTCACCCGGCTGCGCGCCATCGTCGAGGACACCGCGCTGTTGTCCGTACCCGACGCGTTCACCCGCGACGTCATCGAATCGCGACTGCGCCCGGCGATCACCGAGGCGCTGTCGCGGCGGCTCGGCCGACCGATCCAGGTGGCGGTCACCGTCCGTCCGCCGGAGGACGGTCAGGGTCGACCGGTCGGCACGGTGTACGGCACCGCCACCGTCGAGACCCGGCTGCACCACCCGGACGAACCCGACCCACGGCTGGGCCCGCCCCCGCCCGGACCGGACCACCGCGACACCGACAACCACCGCTGGGACCGCGAGGGCATTGCCGGACCCGAGGCGCCGGAGCCGATCAGCGGCGTGCCGGACACGCCCGACGGACCCCGTGCGCCGGAGCACCGCGTCGGCGTACCCGAGGCATTGGACGGCGCCACCGGCCGGCTGCCGGTGGTGCCGGCGGCCCGGACCGGCGACCAGGGCGCGCTCTTCGGTGACGACTACGCCGCCGGACCGCCAGGTCCGCAACGGCTCGACCACGACCTCGAACCGCCGGCGCAGCAACGCTCGGCCCGGCCGCCGACCGACTACCGCCCACCGGACCAACGGTACGGCGGCGTCGGCGACAGCCTGCCGACCAGCCCGCCCGACAGCGGCCCGGGGCGGGGTGGGCTGGACCATCGCGGCACCGGCCGGGACGACCGCCGGCTGACCGGACCGGGGGTGGACACCGGCGGAAACCGGCTCAACCCGAAGTACATGTTCGAGACGTTCGTCATCGGCTCCTCGAACCGGTTCGCGCACGCCGCGTCGGTCGCGGTGGCCGAGTCACCGGCGAAGGCGTACAACCCGCTGTTCATCTACGGCAGCTCGGGGTTGGGCAAGACCCACCTGCTGCATGCCATCGGTCACTACGCCACCACCCTCGGGCACGCCCGGTCGGTGCGGTACGTGTCGACCGAAGAGTTCACCAACGACTTCATCAACTCGCTGCGTGATGACAAGACCAGCGCCTTCCAGCGCCGCTACCGTGACGTGGACATCCTCCTGATCGACGACATCCAGTTCCTGGAGAACCGGGAGCGGACCCAGGAGGAGTTCTTCCACACCTTCAACACGCTGCACAACGCCAACAAGCAGATCGTGATCACCTCGGACCGGTCACCGAAGCAGCTCGCCACCCTGGAGGATCGGCTGCGGACCCGCTTCGAGTGGGGGCTGCTCGCCGACATCCAGCCGCCCGACCTGGAGACCCGGATCGCCATCCTGCAGAAGAAGGCGGCCCAGGAGCGGCTGTACGCGCCCCCGGACGTGCTGGAGTTCATCGCGTCCCGGATCGCCAACTCGATCCGGGAGCTGGAGGGCGCGTTGATCCGGGTCACCGCATTCGCCAGTCTCACCCGGTCCCCGGTCGAGCTGAGCCTGGCCGAGGAGGTCCTGCGGGACTTCATCCCGGACGGCGCCGGCCCGGAGATCACCGCCGACCAGATCATGGTGGCCACCGCCGACTACTTCGGGGTCAGCCTGGAGGACCTGCGCGGTCACTCACGTTCCCGGGTGCTGGTCAACGCCCGCCAGGTCGCCATGTACCTGTGTCGTGAGCTGACCGACCTGTCGCTGCCCCGGATCGGACAGGCGTTCGGTGGCCGGGACCACACCACGGTGATGCACGCCGACCGCAAGATCCGGCAGCAGATGGCGGAACGCCGGTCCCTCTACAACCAGATCGCCGAGCTGACCAACCGGATCAAGCAGATCGCCTGACGGCCCGCCGATCCGGCGGCCGGGCGGTGTGCCGGTCCGTCCGCCCTTTCGTGCGCCGGTTGATCCGGCGGATCACTCACAGGTTCATCCACAGGTTTTCCACCGTGGCCGCCGCCGGGCGGTGGATGACACCTGCATCCCTCCCGCCCGGTTGTCCACAGGCTGTGGACAACTATTGGGGAAACCGCTGTGGACAATCACTCTCAGTCACAGCTTGTCCACAGGCCCGCCACCGCCTGTGGGGATCCTGTTGAAGGTTCTGGGGACGACGGACCGGCATGGTGCCGGCAGCTTGTCCACAGCTGGGGACGAACCCTCGGGATAACCGGTGGACAACCGGTGGATAACTCGGCCCGGCTGTGGGCAGCCGGGCGGCCTGTGGATAACGACCCCGGTTGTACCCAGCCCTCTCCACAGGTAATCCACCGCCATCGAACCCATCTGACCTGCGTAAACGCGAGATGTCCACAGAGTGCACAGCCCCGATGAAGACGATGAGATTTATCTTCTAGACAACAAAAACCAATCACCGGCGTTGGGGATAGGTGTGGATGCAGCCGACCTGCCGCACCTGCCGGTCCGGTCGACCGGCAGAAGTCCGGGGCCGGACGCACGGGCCCGGCGGTCTGGCCTATCGTTCGGTGAGGTCCGTCGACCGATGACGGTCGAGCCGCCCAGGGACCGCCTCGGGTCCGGCACCACCGAAGATCGTTCGATCGAGTCGACGCGGAGGCACGGCATGAAGTGCGGAGGCATGGGATGAAGTTCCGGGTGGAGCGCGATGCGCTCGCCGACGCGGTGGCCTGGACGGCCAAGAGCCTGCCGAACCGGCCGTCGGTGCCGGTGCTGGCCGGCGCGATGCTCCGGGTCACCGACGGTTCCCTGCAGGTCTCAGGATTCGACTACGAGGTTTCCAGCCAGGTGACCGTCGATGTGCAGGGCGATGCCGACGGCTCGGCCCTGGTCTCCGGTCGGCTGCTCGCCGAGATCACCAAGTCGCTTCCGGCCAAGCCGGTCGACATCGCGGCGGTCGGTGCGCATCTGGAGCTGGTCTGCGGCAGCGCCCGGTTCACCCTGCCGACCATGCCGGTGGAGGACTATCCGACCCTGCCCGAGATGCCGGCCAGCGCCGGCCGGGTCGACGCCCCGACGTTCGCCGCCGCGGTCGCCCAGGTCGCGGTGGCCGCTGGCCGCGACGAGACGCTGCCGATGATGACCGGGGTTCGGGTCGAGCTGGAGGGCAGCCGGCTCGCCATGCTCGCCACCGACCGGTACCGGCTGGCCATCCGGGAGATCGACTGGCAGCCGGACGATCCGGAGATCAGCCTGAACGCGCTGGTGCCCGCCCGCACCCTGGCCGACACAGCCAAGACGCTTGGGCCGATCGGCGGCGAGGTCACCATCGCGCTGGCGCACGGCGGGGCCGGCGAAGGCATGATCGGGTTCGCCGGCGGCACCCGCCGGACCACCAGCCGGCTGCTGGACGGGGCCAACTACCCGCCGGTCCGGTCGCTCTTCCCGAGCAGCCACAACGCCGAGGCCCGGGTGCCCGTGAGCACTCTCGTCGAGGTGGTACGCCGGGTCGCCCTGGTCGCCGAGCGCACCACCCCGGTGCTGCTCAGTTTCAGCACGGACGGGCTCGTGGTGGAGGCGGGCAACACCGAGGAGGCGCGGGCCAGCGAGGCGATGGAGGCCGCGTTCACCGGTGAGCCGCTGACCATCGGGTTCAACCCGCAGTACCTGATCGACGGCCTGCAGAACCTCGGCTCGGCCACGGCGGTGTTCACCTTCGTCGACGCGTTCAAGCCCGCGGTGATCTCGCCGGCCGGCGAGGACGATCAGATCATCCCCGGCTACCGCTATCTGATCATGCCGATCCGGGTAACCCGGTAACACCGGGACACCCGGTGGGCGACGATCGGGCAGCGACGAAGGGGGCACACCGTGCAGTTGGGCATCATCGGCCTGGGCCGGATGGGCGGCAACATGCGGGACCGGCTACGCGACGCCGGTCACCAGGCGTACGGCTATGACCGGGACCCGGCGGTCAGCGACGTCGCCAGCCTCGCCGAGCTGGTCGACCGGCTCGACGGCCCGCGGGCCGTCTGGATGATGGTCCCGGCCCAGGTGACGTCGTCGGTCGTCGATGAGCTGTGCGGCCTGCTCGACGCCGGCGATCTGGTGATCGACGGCGGCAACTCCCGGTTCAGCGACGACGGGCCGCGCGCGGCCCGGCTGGCCGAGCACGGCGTCGGCTACCTCGACGTCGGGGTGTCCGGCGGGGTGTGGGGCCGGCAGGCTGGGTACGGGCTGATGGTCGGCGGCGACGCCGAGCACGTCCAGCGGATGATGCCGATCTTCGAGGCGCTCAAGCCGCCGGCGGAGCACGGCTTCGTGCACGCCGGCCCGGTCGGTGCCGGACACTACGCGAAGATGGTGCACAACGGCGTGGAGTACGCGTTGATGCACGCCTACGCCGAGGGCTACGAGCTGATGTTGCAGAGCGAGCTGATCACCGACGTGCCCGGCGTGATCAAGTCCTGGCGGGACGGGACCGTGGTCCGGTCCTGGCTGCTGGATCTGCTGGACGCCGCGCTCGACGAGGACCCGCAACTGGCGGCGCTGCGCGGGTACGCCGAGGACACCGGCGAAGGGCGCTGGACGGTCGACGAGGCGATCCGGCTCGGGGTGCCGATGAACGTGATCGCGGCGTCGCTGTTCGCCCGGTTCACCTCACGGCAGGACGACTCTCCGGCGATGAAGGCGGTCGCCGCCCTGCGCAACCAGTTCGGCGGGCACGCCGTGCAGTCCAGCCCCTGACATCCGTGTACGTCCGCCGTCTCGAACTGATCGACTTCCGCTCGTACCAGCGGGTCGAGCTCACCTTTGAACCAGGTGGCAGCGTGCTGGTCGGGCCGAACGGGGTCGGCAAGACCAACCTCGTCGAGGCGCTCGGCTACCTGGCAACGCTGGGTAGCCACCGGGTCGCCACCGACGCGCCGCTGGTTCGGGTCGGCGCCGACTCGGCGATCATCCGCTGCCTGGTCGTGCACGACCAACGGGAGCTGCTGGTCGAACTGGAGATCGTGCCGGGTCGGGCCAACCGGGCCAGGCTGGGCCGGTCGCCGACCCGCCGGGCGCGGGAGGTGATCGGTGCGCTGCGGCTGGTGCTGTTCGCCCCCGAGGATCTGGAGATCGTCCGGGGCGACCCGGCCGAACGCCGCCGCTACCTGGACGAGCTGCTGGTCACCCGGCTGCCCCGGTTCGCCGGCGTGCGGGCCGACTACGACCGGGTGGTCAAGCAGCGCAACGCGTTGCTGCGCAGCGCGTACCTGGCCCGCAAGACCGGTGGTGACCGGGGCGGTGACCTGAGCACGCTGGACGTCTGGGACGCCCATCTGGCCCGGCACGGAGCCGAGCTGCTTGCCGGCCGGTTGGAGCTGGTCACCGCCCTGGCCCCGCACGTGGCCAAGGCGTACGACGCGGTGGCGGCCACCAGCGCGGCGGCCGGCATCAGCTACCGGCCGTCGATCGATCTGCCGGACAGCGGACCGGTGCAGCTGGCGGCGGACCGGTCCGCGCTGGAGTCAGCGCTGCTGGCCGCGCTGGGCGAGGCCCGCCGCAGTGAGGTCGACCGTGGCGTCACCCTGGTCGGCCCGCACCGCGACGACCTGCATCTGACGATCGGCAGCCTGCCGGTGAAGGGGTACGCCAGCCACGGCGAATCCTGGTCCTGCGCGCTGGCGCTGCGGCTGGCCGCGTACGACCTGCTCCGCGCGGAAGGCATCGAGCCGGTCCTGGTCCTCGACGACGTGTTCGCCGAACTGGACAGCGGCCGCCGGGAACGGCTCGCCGAGTTGGTCGCCGGGGCCAGCCAACTGCTGGTGACCTGCGCGGTGGCCGAGGACGTCCCGGTAGCGTTGCGCGGGGCACGCTTCGAGGTCAGCCGCGGGGAGGTACGCCATGTCGGATGAGCCGCAGCACGGTGAGCCGGCGCAGGCTGCCGACCAGCCACCGATCCTGCCACCGCCGTCCACCGGCCCGCAGCTGGCCAGGGCGGTGCTGGACGCGGCCCGCGCCCGTCGGGAGGCGAATCGGCCCCGCCGCCGGACCGGTGGCGGCAGCGACGCGGGGGGAGCCGGGTCGGGCGGCCGACGACTGCGCGGCTACTCGGGTCCGGGGCCTGACCCCCGCGATCCCCAGCTGTTCGGCGACGTGCTGGCCCGGCTGGTCAAGGCGCGCGGCTGGCAACGGCCGGCTGCCGAGGCGACCGTCTTCGGTGCCTGGGAACGGGTGGTCGGGCCGGAGGTGGCCAAGCACAGCCGCCCGGTCAAGTTGGAGAACGGCGAGTTGACGGTCGAGGCGGAGTCGACCGCGTGGGCGACCCAGCTACGTCTGCTCGCCCGCTCGTTGCTGCGCCAGATCGCCGCTGAGGTCGGGCACAACGTGGTGACGAAACTGCACATTCACGGCCCGGCCGCGCCGTCCTGGTCGAAGGGTCCGCGGCGGGTCCGCGGTCGTGGCCCGCGGGACACGTACGGTTGATCCCACCCGGCCGGGCCGCTCCCTGGCCGACGCCGGCCGCCCGGAGGTTGCCGGCCGCCCGGGATCAGGCTTCCGCGTCGGCGTAGACGGCGAAGCCGCGGTCGGCGCAGCGCCGGTAGAAGCGGGAGAGCACCGCCAGCTCCGACCGGGGGAAGCTCCACTGCGGCGCGTCACCGGCGTCGTCGCGTAGCGCGTCGAGCCGGCTGTCCAGCCAGCGCAGCTGCTGTTCGGCTAGCCGGGCCCCGGCGAGGGCGTCGCGCAGCACCGCCCCGACCGTGTCGAAGGTGACGGTGTCGCCGTACCGGTCGTGGCCGTCGACGAACCGCTCCAGGCCGCCGGCGATCCAGGCACAGCCGTCCGGGTCGATCACCGGGTCCTCGTCCTCGGCGGCCGCCTCGGTGGCGTACAGCACTCCGGTCAGCCCCAGCAGCAGGTCCACCAGTTCGGTGTAGGCGGTGGCGCGGACACTGCCGGTCTTCGCGATGTAACCGGCGAGCGCGGCGGTCGGCGCTGCGACGTCGGCCTGCTCCGCCAGCTTGTCGAAGTCGACGAACTCGGCCGGTGCGACCGGTTCGTAGAACTCGCCGACCCGTGGCCATTGCACCGCGACGTTGTCCAGCCCCATCGCAAGCGTCACCCTTCTCCAGCTGGTGGCCCGGGCCGGGTGCGCATCCGCGATGCTGCTGTCCGGTGCGAGCCTGTGCGGTAGCGGCACTGTAGCGGCATCCGGGTAGTCGTTTCACCTTCAGGTGGCCCAGCGGGCCGCCGCACCGACGGTGCGGTGCCCCGTGGCCGTCCGAATGACGGGTCTGGTGCGTGTGGGGGTGGTCGCGGTGGGTGGGGTGCGGCCGGCTACGAACCTCTCAGCCGCTTTACGGGGGTGCCGCGTCCCGGTTATGTCGGCTCGGCACAGTAGGATCGGAGACAGAGACGAGGGAGACCCGCGCGGCGCGACGATCCGGAGCCCGCCTGGCAGGATCACCGACGAGGTGACCACCGGCAGCCGTGATCGCCGGACCGTACGGGGCCCAGCCGTTCGTGATCCGCGGGTCCTCTGCGGCGTACGGCGCGTTTCGCCACCCGTCGGCGATCCACCCGGAAGATGCGGGTTGTCGGCCATGGTGCCGGTTCGCGTCCGCCCGCCGTCGGAAGATTCGCCGAACCCCGCGTCCCTGTGCCGTCGCGGCCCAGGTGTGCGAGAAAGTGGCTGAGGGTGTCAGCGCAGAACAACCAGGAGTACGGCGCCGAGTCGATCACCGTGCTGGAGGGTCTCGAGGCGGTCCGCAAGCGACCGGGCATGTACATCGGTTCGACCGGTGAGCGCGGCCTGCACCACCTGGTCTGGGAGGTCGTGGACAACGCGGTCGACGAGGCGCTGGCCGGGCACTGCGACACCATCGAGGTGGTGCTGCTCGCCGACGGCGGGGTGCGGGTCACCGACAACGGCCGCGGTTTCCCGGTGGACCTGCATCCCAAGCTGAAGAAGCCGGGTGTCGAGGTCGCCCTGACCGTGCTGCACGCCGGCGGCAAGTTCGACGGCAAGGCGTACGCGGTCTCCGGCGGTCTGCACGGGGTCGGTGTCTCGGTGGTCAACGCGCTCTCCGTGAAGATGGAGGTCGAGATCCACAAGGACGGCCACGTCTGGCGGCAGCAGTACGCCAACTCGAAGCCGACGCCGCTGGACAAGGGCGAGGCGACGAACCGGACCGGGTCCGCGGTCGCCTTCTGGCCGGATCCGTCGATCTTTGAAACCACCGAGTACGCGTTCGAGACGATCTACCGCCGGTTGCAGGAGATGGCCTTCCTCAATCGTGGGCTGACCATTCAGCTGCGGGACGAGCGGGTGGCCGATGACGACGGGAAGCACCGTGAGGTGACTTTCTGCTACAAGGGTGGCATTTCGGACTTTGTCCGCCACCTCAACGCCTCGAAGAACCCGATCCACAAGAGCGTGGTCGAGTTCGGCGCGGAGGAGGAGGGCATGTCGGTCGAGATCGCCATGCAGTGGAACGAATCATATGGTGAGTCGGTCTACACCTTCGCCAACACCATCAACACCCACGAGGGCGGCACCCACGAGGAGGGCTTCCGGTCCGCGTTGACCAGCGTGGTCAACAAGTACGCCATGGACAAGAAGCTGCTCAAGGGTGACGAGAAGCTCTCCGGCGAGGACATCCGGGAGGGTCTCGCCGCGATCATCTCGGTCAAGCTGGCCAACCCGCAGTTCGAGGGCCAGACCAAGACCAAGCTGGGCAACACCCCGGTGAAGAGTTTCGTGCAGCGGGTCTGCAACGAGTGGCTGGTCGACTGGCTGGACCGCAACCCGGCCGAAGGCAAGATGATCATCACGAAGGCCACCCAGGCGGCCCGCGCCCGGATCGCCGCCCAGCAGGCCCGCAAGCTGGCCCGGCGCAAGTCGTTGCTGGAGTCCGGGTCGATGCCGGGCAAGCTGGCCGACTGCCAGTCCACCGACCCGCGCGAGTCGGAGGTCTTCATCGTCGAGGGCGACTCGGCCGGCGGCTCGGCCAAGCAGGGGCGGGATCCGCGTACCCAGGCGATCCTGCCGATCCGGGGCAAGATCCTCAACGTGGAGAAGGCTCGGATCGACCGGGTGCTGAAGAACAACGAGGTCCAGGCGCTGATCACCGCGCTGGGCACCGGTATCCACGACGACTTCGACATCGAGAAGCTGCGCTACCACAAGATCGTGCTGATGGCCGACGCGGACGTGGACGGCCAGCACATCCAGACGCTGCTGCTGACCCTGCTGTTCCGGTTCATGCGTCCGCTGGTCGAGTTGGGCCACGTCTACCTCGCGGCCCCGCCGCTGTACAAGATCAAGTGGAACCGGAAGGGCGACGACGCCCAGTACGCGTACTCCGACCGGGAGCGCGACGGACTGATCGTGCTGCGCCAGCAGAAGAAGCCGAACGCCAAGCCGGACGACATCCAGCGCTTCAAGGGCCTGGGCGAGATGAACTACCCCGAGCTGTGGGAGACGACGATGAACCCGGCGACGCGTACGCTGCGTCAGGTGACTCTGGACGACGCCGCAACCGCCGACGAGCTGTTCAGCGTTCTGATGGGTGAGGACGTCGAGGCGAGGCGCTCCTTCATCCAGCGCAACGCCAAGGACGTCCGCTTCCTGGACATCTAGCGCACCGCGCGGCCGGCCGACCCCCGAACCGGGGCCGGCCCGGCCGCGTCATCAGCAACTTCGCCAGCTTCCACAGCCGTTGTCCAGCACGGTACGACGGTTTTAAGGTTGATAAGGGTTAACTGTGACGGATACTCCCGAGTCCTTCGGCAGCGAGCCGGATCCCGTGGCAGCCGCCGCGGCGGCGGTCGCCCGCCACGACCGCATCGAGCCGGTCGGGCTGGAAGTCGAGATGCAGCGCTCGTACCTCGACTACGCGATGAGCGTGATCGTCGGGCGGGCGCTGCCGGACGTACGGGACGGGCTCAAGCCCGTACACCGCAAGATCCTCTACGCCATGTTCGACTCGGGCTACCGGCCGGACCGGGGCTACGTCAAGTGCTCCCGGGTCGTCGGTGACGTGATGGGCCAGTTCCACCCGCACGGCGACTCGGCCATCTACGACGCGCTGGTCCGGATGGCGCAGCCCTGGTCGCTGCGGTACCCGCTGGTCGACGGCAACGGCAACTTCGGCTCCCCGGGCAACGATCCGGCAGCCGCGATGCGCTACACAGAGTGCAAGCTCGACCCGTTGGCGATGGAGATGCTGCGGGACATCGACGAGGACACCGTCGACTTCCAGGACAACTACGACGGGCGGGCCAAGGAGCCGGTGATCCTGCCGGCCCGGATCCCCAACCTGCTGATCAACGGCTCCGAGGGCATCGCGGTCGGCATGGCCACCAAGATCCCGCCGCACAACCTGCGGGAGATCGCGGCGGCGGTGCAGTGGTGCCTGGAGAACCCGGAGGTCGACGAGGCGACCACGCTCGATGCGCTGATCGAGATCGTCAAGGGCCCGGACTTCCCGACCGCCGGTCTGATCGTCGGCACCACCCCGATCCAGGACGCCTACCGCACCGGTCGCGGGTCGATCCGGATGCGCGCCGTGGTCGAGGTCGAGGAAGACAAGAAGGGCCGGACGTCGCTGGTCGTCACCGAGCTGCCGTACCAGGTCAACCCGGACAACCTCGCCGAGCGAGTCGCCGAGCTGATCAAGGAAGGCAAGATCGGCGGAATCGCCGACATCCGCGACGAGTCGTCCGGGCGTACCGGCATGCGGCTGGTGCTGGTGCTCAAGCGCGACGCCGTCGCCAAGGTGGTGCTCAACAACCTCTACAAGCACACCCAGTTGCAGGAGACGTTCGGCGCCAACATGCTGGCCCTGGTCGACGGGGTGCCGCGCACGCTGAACCTGGCGCAGTTCATCCGGTTCTACGTCGAGCACCAGATCGACGTGATCCGGCGGCGCACCGCGTACCGGCTGCGCAAGGCCGAGGAGCGGGCGCACATCCTGCGCGGTCTGGTCAAGGCGCTGGACATGCTCGACGAGGTGATCGCCCTGATCCGGCGGTCGCCGACGGTCGAGGACTCCCGGCAGGGCCTGATGCGGCTGCTCGACGTCGACGAGATCCAGGCCACCGCGATCCTGGACATGCAGCTGCGCCGGCTGGCGGCCCTCGAACGGCAGAAGATCATCGACGAGCTCGCCCGGATCGAGCTGGAGATCACCGACCTCAAGGACATCCTGGCCAAGCCCGAGCGGCAGCGGCGGATCGTCTCGGAGGAGCTCGGCGAAATCGTCGCCAAGTGGGGCGACGAGCGGCGGACGAAGATCGTGCCGTTCGACGGCGAGGTCTCGATGGAGGACCTGATCGCCCGCGAGGACGTGGTGGTCACCATCACCCGCACCGGGTACGCCAAGCGGACCAAGGTCGACCTCTACCGCTCGCAGCGCCGGGGCGGCAAGGGCGTCAGCGGTGCGACGCTGCGCCAGGACGACATCGTCAGCCACTTCTTCATCGCGTCCACCCATGACTGGATGCTGTTCTTCACCAACAAGGGCCGGGTCTACCGGGCGAAGGCGTACGAGTTGCCGGAGGCGTCGCGTACCGCCCGGGGTCAGCACGTGGCCAACCTGCTGGCCTTCCAGCCGGACGAACACATCGCCCAGGTCATCCGGATCCCGAACTACCAGGTGGCGCCCTACCTGGTGCTGGCGACCCGCAACGGCCTGGTCAAGAAGACCCGGCTGGAGGAGTTCGACTCCAACCGCTCCGGTGGCATCATCGGCATCAACCTGCGGGACGCCGACGAACTGGTCGGGGCGGCTCTCGCTGGCGGGGCCGACGACCTGCTGCTGGTCTCCAAGAACGCCCAGGCGATCCGGTTCACCGCGACCGACGAGGCGCTGCGTCCGATGGGGCGGGCTACGTCGGGGGTGATCGGGATGCGGTTCACCGATACCGACGAGCTGCTCGCCATGGCGGTCGTCCGGGAGGGGATGGACCTGGATGTTTTGGTCGCCACCAACGGCGGGTACGCGAAACGTACTCCGATCGAGGAGTATCCGGTGCAGGGTCGGGGAGGCAAGGGCGTGCTGACTGCCAAGATCACCGAGCGCCGTGGTGGTCTTGTCGGCGCGGTCGTCATCAGTCCGGACGACGAGCTCTTCGCGATCACCAGCAACGGTGGCGTGATCCGGACTCCGGTGAAGCCTGTACGACGTACCCGGGACCGGAACACAATGGGGGTCAAGCTCATGGACCTCCCAGACGGCGTGACCATCGTGGCCATTGCTCGCAATGCCGACGAGCCTGACGAACAGGACTAGTTGATGACGGAGACCCAGGCGAAGTCGGGGGGAACAGGATCCTCGGCGGCTCCGGTCGACGAGGAATCCGCCGCCGGAGGCACATCAACGGCCACCGGCCGCGCCGCTGTCGGCCGGGCCAGTGTGCCCGGTGATTCGCCGTCGCCTAAGTTCACCCGGGCGCCAGGGATGCCTCCCCCGCCCGACAGACCCGCCGACGACTCAGCCGGCGGCACCGGCGACTCCGCCGACGGTTCGACCCGCGCCGGCGGCACCGGCGACAGCGCCACTCAGCTCGGCGGCATCTCCGCCTCTTCCGGAAGGTCGGCACCTCCTGTGACGTCGGCACCTCCTGTTTCATCCGCTCCGCCGGCCAGCTCCGGCAGCGGATTCACCGGTGGAGCGCTCGGCGCCACCGCGGCAAGTGGCACCCGACCGGGCGGTGGGCTCGGACCCACCGGGCAGTTCGGCACCATCGGCGGCACGGCCCGGGTGGGTACGGCCACCCCCGGCTCGCGGACCGGGTTGGGTTCACCGACCGTACGCACGATCGGTGGTGCCGGTGCCGGTGCCGGAGTTGGCGCGGTCGGCGCGGCGCGGGTCGGCCCGGACGGTGCCCGGACCGCGCGACCCGGGGTCAGCTCGGCTGCCTCGCGAGGGCCGCGTCGAGCTCGATTGAACCTGAAGCGGATCGACCCCTGGTCGGTCATGAAGTTCTCGTTCGCCGTGTCGCTGGTGCTGTTCATCGTGGTGATCGTCGCGACCTCGGTGCTCTACCTGGCGCTCGACGCGATGGGCGTGTTCCAGAGCGTCAACGCCAGCCTCGGTGACCTGATCGGCACCGGCGCCGGGGACGGTCCGAGCCTGCGGATCACCGCCCAGGGCGTGATCGGCACGGCGGCGCTGTTCGGGCTGATCAACGTGGTGCTCTACACCGCGCTGGCAACGCTCGGCGCGTTCATCTACAACGTCTGCGCCGACCTGGTCGGCGGGATCGAACTGACCCTGGCCGAGCGGGACTGACCTGGCCCGCGCAGGGAGGTGGAGGACGGCCGGGCGGGTCGATACCCATTGGCCCCGGCCGTCCGCGATCCGGTAGTCTCCCCCATGGTCCGGCGCTCCGTTCGCCGGACGCCGGTGGCTTTCGCCCCGAGTTGGGGTGTAGGGCACGGGTGCGGTAACCTTGCTCGTCGCGTACGGGGCTATAGCTCAGTCGGTTAGAGCGCAGAGCTGATAACTCTGAGGTCGCTGGTTCGATTCCAGCTAGCCCCACTCCACGACAGTCGAGCGTAAGGGGACACGCCCCATGGTCAAGAAGATCCTCATCATCGCCGGCGTCATCGGCGTTGCTGCGTTGATCGCCAAGAAGGTCAAGGAGACCAGCGACGAGCGTGCCCTCTGGCACGAGGCGACCACCGCTCCTGACCTCCGCTGATCCACTCCTTCTCCCCGGACCGCAGTCGGCACCGCTGCGACGGGGACCGCTCGGGGCCATAGCTCAACTGGCAGAGCACTGCCTTTGCAAGGCAGGGGTTAGGGGTTCGAGTCCCCTTGGCTCCACTCACCACATGCCCTGACCAGGGCTTGGGCGTTTCCCAAGATCTACTAGTACAACCTCGGTACAAACCAGTGTTGATCATGGTCGGTGGCTCCCGTCGGCCGCCGCCCGCAACGCCGCCCCGACCAGGCCCCGCGTGCGCTCCCGCTTCGGCCACCAGTGCACGTACGTTTCCAGCGTGATCCGCAGCGTCTTGTGTCGCAGCAGCCGCTGTACCTCCTGCGGCTCGGCGTGGTTCGTGATCAACGTCGTGGCGAAGAAGTGCCGCAGCGCATGGAACGTGCCGTGCTCCTTCGGCCACCCCGCCGCCTCCCGCCAGCGCGCCCACTCCCGCGACCAGGTCCGGTCAGTGAACGGCCGACCGCGCGTAGTGGTGAACAACAGCGGCACCGTCCGGCGCACCGGGTCACCCCCGCAGATGTCGACCAGGTCGACGCCGACCGGCGGAAACTCGCGGACGTGATCGGCCAGCATCTCCGCCACCACCGGATCCAGATCGATCGTGCCGGACGAACGAGCTTTCGGCTCACTGAGGTAGAACCCGTCGTACACCTTGGGCGAGTAGCGCAGTTGCTGAACGATATGCAGCTCGCCGCGTCCGACGTCGATGCACCGCGTGCTGTCTTCCATCCCCAGCGCCTCACCGTGCCGGCAGCCCTGACCCGCACCAAGCCAGATGGCCGCCCGGTAGCGCGGAGGAACGGCGTCGATCAGCGCCAACACCTCCGCCTCAGTCGGCACCCACTTGGGCACCCGCGAGACGCCCCGCAGCACCTGGGCCAGCTTCACCCCGTCGCACGGGTTGTCCGGGATGAGCTTGTCCGTGACGGCCGCCGCCAGGACCGCATCCAGCAGCTCGAAGTAGAGCCGCAGCGTCGATCTCGGAGTGTCCTCGGACAGCCGGCGGGTCAACCATTCGAGTACGGACGTGAGCCGGATCGACCGCGCCGGTTGGTCGCCGAACACCGGGTACAGGTGCAGCCGCAGGTTTGATTCCACCCGCCGCCGAGTCTCCACCGCCCAGCCGATCTCACGGGACAGCCGCCAGCGTTCGCCGTACTCCCGGAACGTGATCTGTCGGTCGGCCAGGTCGACCCTGGTCTCACGGGCGACACCAGCACGGGCGTCGGCATCCCACGCGTCCGCGTCGACCTTGCGCTCAAAGAACATGGTGCGCGCCCGGCCGGAGGCGTCGGTGAACCGGACCCGCCACCGGTTGCCCTGGCCGTGCCGCTTCGAGGGCAGCCGTTTGCCGTTCGGCCCGCGCTTGTTCAGAAACCAGAGATCATCAACGGGCATGTCAGGCCGCCTGATCCGCGAGCCAGGCCCGCACGTCGGCCGGGTCGTACCGGAGGTGACGGCCTACCCGTGACGCCCGTGGCCCGGTCCGCAGGTACCGCCACTGGTAGAGCGTCGACTGAGGAACCCGCAGGTACGTCGACACTTCCTGAACAGTCCAGAGAGGTTCAATGGTGGGGGTGGTCATTGCTTCCCTTCGCCGCCGTCGCCAGTTGCCGAAAGGTTGTGCCTCGTCTCCTGGGCCGCTCGGTCCTTCGCGGCGAGGAGTTGGGAGCGCCAGCGGGCGCGTTCGGAGATGGAGCGCAGGAGCCGGTGCCCGAGGGGTGTGACGTCCGGGTCGTCGGGTCGGGCCAGTTCCCACGCGTGCCGCACCGAGCCCGCGTCGTCGGTGCCGGTGGGTTGGTCGACGCCGGCCAGGTCGGTCGTTGCGCCGAGCAGTGCCCGGACCCAGGCCCGTGCGTCGTGTTTGTGGTCGGTGAGGGTTTTGCCGGACCAGTCGCGGGAGATGAGGATGCGTCGGCCGCCGATGCCGAGGGTGGCGCGTTGGTGGGTCTTGCCCCGGCAGCGTCCCGGCCGCAGCTTCGCACTGGCGTTCTTCGGTTGGACGCCGTAGAGGAGCCAGTTCGCGCAGCGGTCGGTGCACGGGGTGACCTGCAGCTGTCGCCAGAACCGTTCGAGATGGGCGCGTTGCCGGCCAGTCGTGGTGGTGTGGCAGTCGGCGGCGTGTTTGGTGATGTACTTCGTGATGTAGCGGATGGTCCGTTCCGCGTCAGCGGTGCCGGGCATGACGCCGCGTGCGTCGACCTGGCTGCCGAAGCGGACCACGTGGACCGGTTCGGCGTCCGGGTCGGCGTCGACCTGGTCGAGTGCGTCCGCCCAGCTGGTCAGCGGCTCGCGGGTGTGCGGGTCGACCCACGCGCCCTGGTCGACGTCCCAGACGGGTAGGTGTTCGCCGCCGTAGTGCTGGACGTCGACGGAGGGCCACCACACCTGGTGATAGGTCGCGGCCGCCACGGTCCGCAGGGTTTGGCGGGGGATGGTGCCGCGGATCGCGAAGTGCGCGTGAGGCGCGAGGCGTCGTTGCGGTTCGACGCATCCGGCGTACTGGACGTTCCAGCCTTCACAGCGGCGGAGGTTTTGCCAGAAGCGGTCCAGCAGTCGGGGGAAGTGGACCGCGTCCCAGGCGGCCCGGCGGTAGTCGTACCGGTCGGGGTTGACCGGGGTGCCGTCCGGGCGTACGGGTCCGTAGGAGTCGAGGGTGAGCGTGAGCCACATCGACGGGCGGTAGGTGTTGCCGTCGGGTGCGGTGTACGTCTTCCCGACCGTGCGCGCCTCCACCGGGCGGCGGGGTAGGTCGGGTGCGTCCTGGCGCCGTCTGGTCGACCGCTTCCGCCGCTTGCCGTTGTCCTGCGCGTCGCCCTGGTCGACACCGTCGGCGTCGGCGGTGGTCGGGGTGTGGGGTGGTGCGACGCGGCCGCGTAGTCCTTCGGCGGTGATCGCGTCTTCGACTTCGCGGATGGCGTCGTCGAGGTCGGTGACCTGCTTCCAGTCGGCTTCCCGTACGGGCGCGTCTCGTTCGAACTCGAAGTGCGCCCGCAGCACGATCAGCGCTTTCTGCTCATCCGAGGCGGGTTCGGGTGGGGGTAGTGGTTCGTCGTCGCGGTGCCAGCCGTCGCGGATCTGCGCCTGCCGTAGACGCCGGTTCCGCTTCGCGCACGGCGGGCATTTGTCCTCGCGGGTGGCGCCGCAGGGCAGGTCGATGACCTCGGTACGGCCGGTGTCGAGATCCGTCCTGTGCATCGCCAGCGGACGGATACACACCCCGTACTCAGTGGCGACGTCCCGCAGGACATCAACCGACCGGGGCAGACCCATCCGCGCGGCACGTGAGCCCGGTCGAGGCTGCTCGACGGTCGCCGGCCGATCCGTGGCGGATGCTTCCAGGCCGGGGAGGGTGGTGGGTGCGGTCATCGGCCGACCACCATCCCGTTGGCCCGTCGCGGCTGGACGACCCCGAGCGGCGGCAGCACCGACGCGTGACCGGACATGCGGACCGGTTCGACGACCGCAGGCCGCTCGACGTCATCGGGCGACGGGTCGGTGTCGTCGGTCGGGACTTGGTCGACGGTTTCCGCCTGGTCGACGCGCACCCGATCAGCCGGACCAGTCGGATTGGTCGGGTTGGCCGCCGTAGTCGACGCCGCCGGACTCGCCGGGACAGCGGGTGCGCTGGACAGGACGACTTTGACCAGGGCGAGGAACGCCAGCGACGGGACGGCGGCGGCGATCCAGCCCCACACTGACGGTTCGGCTTCGGCGACCTGCGCGGCCAGGGAGAGCAGTGCGAAGCCGACGAGGAGGACGGCGACGAACCCGACCGGTCGACCGGCCCGGCGTCGTGCGCGGATTTCCAGGCCGAGGTAGATGGCCATGAGTTCGACGGCGACGGCGTTGGCCCAGCCGATCCAGTGGGGTTGGCCGTGGGCGACGGACAGGTCATGGACGTGGGTGAACGCGGCCGCGCCGGCCATCGAGCCGATGGCGAGCAGGATGACCAGCCGCAGCACGGTTTCCGCACGCTGCTAGCTCATGCGTTGTCCTTGTCGTCGGTGATGGTCAGATCGATGCGGACCCGCATGCCTGGCCGGCCACGAAGGTTGAGGTACGTGCGGAGCCCGCAGAGGAGCGCGGCGAGTTGATCGGCGGGGCCGGTCGCGGTGATGCGGATCGGCCGGTGCAGGAGTCGGGCCAGCCACGGCAGCCGGACGAGGAGCCAGGAGGGTCGGTTGAGGGGTGCCATGGTCGGTTACCTCCGGGTGGGGTGGATGGTGGTGCGGATGTGGTCGGGTGGGTCGCCGAGGGAGGCGACCGCTTCGGACAGGCAGCGCCACAGCGCCCACGCCTCACCGGGGGTCAGGTAGACCCGCCGCCGGCCGCCACCGATGGCGACATACAGCGGGTAGGGGTCGGGCCGGTCGGTATCCACGCGGACGGAGACCGCTGTTCCGCGTCCGCCGTCGGGGGTGGGGGTCCGTAGCCGGTAGAAGCGCCGCCCCGGCGTCTGCGTTTCGCTCACGGGGAACCACCCCCGCTGTTGGTGTCGGTGTCGCCCTGGTCGTGCCGGAGGATGTTGAGTAGTGAGTCAGGTAGCAGTGGCCCGGAGGGCTTATGCGGCAACGGAATCCGCCGAGGCGTCGCCGGGGACTGGTCGGGTTCGGGGGCGGTTTCCCGGCCAACCTGGGCGAGGATGTCCGCAGCGGCCACCGGCGCCGCGTACTCGGCCGCCATGGCCTTGATGTCGGTGTCGGTGAGGTAGGAGAACCGGACCCGCACCGGATCGGGTGTGCCGTCCAGCAGGACGTAGCCGACGCCCTTGGCCCACGACGGCATCTGATCCGCCAACGCACCCCGTGCCCGTGCCCCGTCGCCCAACACCATGTCCACCTGCGACGCCTCAGTCAGCCCGAGCGCGATCCGGGTGGGGAACAGGTCCCGGAACGGCAGCACCTCCTTACGCGGGTCCTGCAACGCCGCCACCACCAGGACGCCGACGCCGGCACCCTGGGACAGCAGCAGCCCCAACGAGGCGGCGATGCGCTTACGCAGCTCGACGTCTTGCAGGTACGCGGTCAGGGCCGCCATCTCGTCGATCACCACGACAACGAGGGGGTCATCGACGGTGGGTGTGTGGACTCGGACCGTGCCGGCAAGGCGTGCCTGCCGTTCCCGCAGCACCGCGACGGCTTCGTCTAGCAGGTCGGCCATGGCGTCGAAGGAGGTGGAGGCGAACCGGGCGAACATCGGCCGGCCGAACGCGAATTCCATCCCGCCCTTGGGATCGATCACCCACAGCCGGACCAGCCCGGACGACACCCCACCCGCCAGGGACCGGACGAGGGACCACAGGACGGAGCCTTTACCGCGTCGGGTCGCCCCACCGATCAGCACATGCGTCGCCAACAGATGCAGGTGCCACGTGCGAAGGTCTTCCCGCACCGCGAGGGGCAGCGCGGTGAAGTCCGGGACGGTCGGGACCGGGAACGGCGGAACGGTCTTGCGTAGGGCGTCGGTGCGGACCAGGACGACGTAGACGACGTCGGGCCGGTCACGGAACCGGTAGGCGTCGACCTGGCGCAGCAGCCACCCCACCCAGCCGCCGCCACGCACGGGGAGTTCATCCGGCCGTTCGGTGTACACCCGTGCGTGCCGCCGGCCGAACGCATAGGCAAGCTGCTCGGTCGCGCGTTGGAAGTCGGCGGGGGTCTGGCCGCGCAGCATCCGCACCGACAACACGTCAAGGGCCTGGTCACAGTGCACGGCCAGGAGCTGCGGTAACACGGTCTGGTGTTGGTAGACCCGCGACAGGTCACACATGGTCATCGCTTCGCGCCACACCCGTCGATAGACGAATGTGTGCCGCCACCGACCGAGCACAGGCCCGGCGCACCACGCCCACCAGGACGATTCGTGCCGCCACCGCCACACCGCCGACCCCAACCCGGCCAGCACGACCGGAGTGACCAGGCCGGGCACGCCGTAGTCGAGGTACACGGCCACGGTGATCACCGAGACGGTGAGGATGCGTGGATGCTTGAGGCACCACCACAGGCCCCGACCGGTCCAGCGGGCCAACAGGCCGAGGAGGACCGCCCACCAGGGCAGCCGCAGCCGCCGAGGCCGGACCACGAGCAGGTCACCGGAGACGGTGGTGACGACCTCACCACGGGGACGCCCCATCACCGGCCACCCCCGACGGGGAGGAATCGGCCGCGAGCGTCGCGCAACCTCGGGAACGGCAACACCATCTGGCCCACACACAGCCCACACCGGGCTACATCCCCACCGGCAGCCGAGTTGTCGGTGTCGGTGTCGCCCTGGGCGTCGGCAGGGTTGGGGGTGAACAGGTTCTTGCAGTCGGCACAGCGGATCCGCGCCCGATCGTGGGCGCGCTTAACCTGGGACACGTCGGAACCTCACCGAATCTGAAGAAGAGGAGTGGGGGAAGACACCAGGGGTGGGGCTGCCGTCCGCCAAGACCAGACAGCCCCACCCCGAACCGAGTGCTACGAGCCGGACCCCGTAGCCGTGCGCGCCTTACCGGTGCCGTTGGAGGCCGCGCCGGCCGGGGCGCGCATCCCCGACGCCCGCAGCGAGTACGCCATCCGCCCGTTGCTCGCCACGTACGGCGTGACCGTCATGTCGTCGAACTCCACCGCCTCGAACGGCGTGCCGGTCGGCGGGACCGGCTGGTAGTCCGCCGAGATCTTCACCGTCGTCTCCCGCGACCGCTTCCCCAACTCCGGGTCCAGGTCCATCACCCGGACCTGCCACACCCGCTGACCCGTCAGCTTGTCCTTCGCCGGCGACCGCCGACCCGTCTTCTCGTCGTAGTCCTCGACCTCACCCAACGACTCGGGCACCAACGCGCACCCCGCCGGGAACACGTCCGAACACCGGACCGAGAACCTCGTTCCGCCTCGCAGAGCCATCTCTGCAACTCCCAACTTGTAGTAACGTCTGCCAACCGGCAGGACCAAAGGTAGGGATTACTTGGCAGACATGTCAACAAGTCTCGGAAAGTGGTCCGGTATACCCCGAATGACCCTTGCGGACAACGCCGCAACCCGCCCAGGCCGGCTACCGGGTCAACGGACGTCGACGAGCACACGAAGAAGCCCCGCCGGTCGGCTGTGGACCAGGCGGGGCCGGATGTGCCGGTTAGGGCAGGGTGATCGTGGCGTTGAGCTTGGTCAGCGCCTTGACGCGGGTGTTGATGATCCGCATCCGGGTCGTGTGTTCGGCGGGTTCGCGGTGCGCGGCCTGGCTGGTGACCTGTCCGGGCCACTTGCGGTACAGCAGCCCGGTTTCGGCGTGGAAGTAGCCGCCGGTGATGGTGCTCGCGGCCAGGAGTAGGCCGGTGTCCTCGGACGCGGGTAGGGCCATCCAGCCGCCCAGGGCGAACAGCACATCCGTGCGCAGGCACAGGGTCGCCGGGTGCACGGGTGCCCGGTAGTTGTTGGCGAGCCAGAACGCGTGGACGTCACCGCGGGCTACCGGGCCGGAGGGTGGGTCGGAGTCGAAGCCGACCGTGGACCCGTCCGGCAGCAGATCCAGCACCCGCGACGTCGTCCACCCGATAGTCGGGTGCGTGATCAGGGTGGCGATGTCCCGGGCGAGGACACCGGGGGTGAGTTGGTCGTCGGCGTCGAGGACCTTCACCAACGGCCCGTCGACACGTTCCATCGCGAGCGTGCGGGCGACTCCGGGGCCGCCGGGTCGGCCGACACCGACGGAGATACGCGGGTCGTCGGGTAGGGCGTCGGCTACGGTCCCGGTGCGTCCGTCTTCCTGGACCAGCCACCGCCACCCCCAGCCGTCCGGCATCTGCTGGGCGGCCAGGGAGGCGTAGGCGTCGGCGAGGTAGCCGATGCTGGGCGGGTGCACCGGGGTGATGACCGAAACGACCTGGGTCAAGCAGGCCACCGGGTGAGCGTGTTGGAGTACACCAGCTCTGTCCGGTCGCCGGGCATGACGACGTCGGCGACCTCCACCACCCGCTCACCGATGTCCACCGACGTCTTCCGCACCGTGAGCACGGACACGCCCGGATCGATGTCGAGGAGTTCGGCCTCATCCGGCGACGGAGGCCTAGCGCGGATCTCGTCGACGATACGGTCCAGCTCGATGCCGACCGTGTACAGCTGATGCTGTGTCCCGCCCGGCCACGGCTCGTTCGAGGCGTCGAGCAGGTCCGGGTTCCCGGCGATCAACGCCACCGGCAGGAACGAGTACGACACCGACAACGGAGCCGACTCCGTGCGCGTCGTCGTCCAGTACACCCGCCGCAGCAACTCCGTACCCGGCTCGACGCCGAACGCGGCCGCCATCTCGGCATCGGCCGGGACGCGGGTGTACTCGGCGTGGAACTTCAGATCATCGACCGTCAACCCGGTGTCATGCTCCGTGCCACCCGTCGCCCGCCGCTGCTCGTCGGAGAGTAGGACGCGGTCTTTCTCCCATTGGTAGCGCTCCGTGTTGCGCCGCCGTACCCGCTGACGGGGAGCCCGCACGTAGGTGCCGCGTCCTTGTTCGGCGCGGACCAGGCCCCATTCCCGCAGCTGCCGGATCGCGTTACGGACACTCGTGCGCGACAGGCCCGACGAGTCGGCCAACTCGGTTTCCGACGGCATCAACGTGCCCGGCGGCATGTCCCCGGACAGGATCTGACCCCGCAACTGCTCAGCGAGTTGCAGATACCGGGGTCGCCAGTCCTTGGCCGTCACACCGGCAACGCTACCCCCTAGACGTTCATACGTCTGCCAGGTGCTCGGCGCACCCGGACGGTCCGCCCACACCCCGCCCCGCACCACCCGGCGCGTGATCCGCTGGGTCATGGGCCGATCACCAGCGGCTCCATATCGGCCGGCACCAGCACCGTGTAGACCGGGCCGCCGGACTCCTGCCGCACCGACAACAACGCCGCCGTCGGGAACTCCGGAACCTCGTCGGTGTCGACGACCAGGACCACGCCGCCGAACAGCAGCACCCGCATCCCCGGCTCCAACTGCGCAGCCCGCCGGTACGCCAACCCCTCCACCCGCACTGTCGGGCGGGTGAACGCGTGCAACAGCCGAGTCGCCTGGTTCAGGCCGCCGAGGAACCGCGCCGCCGGACCCGGCTGCAGCAACACCGTCTGCGTCGACGCGTACCGGGTGACGTCCACCTTCACCCGCACATCCGACACCGCCCCGTGATCAGCGATCACATCCGCGCTCACCCAGCCCGTGCGCTCCGTCCCCGCCGTCACCAGACCAGCCCGGTGCATCCGGTCACGCGGACCACACCCCGCACACCACACCGGACACAACACCAGCCCACCCGGCCGGGCATCCTCCCCGTTCACGAGCCGCCCACCTTCCCCCGGTCGGCACCGTTGGTGTCGTCGCCCGGTCCGGTGCCAGCCGCATCAGCGTCGGCGAGCAGGCCGGTCAACGCATCGACGAGCTTGCGCACCTCCGACAACCGCAACTCAGCACACCCCGCGCCCAGCCACGGCGCAGCCGCGTGCACCGCCACCACCGGCGGCAACCGGTCACCACCGATCAGATACGCCACCACACTGCCGCCAGCGACACGAGGCGTCCCCACCTGACACAACCTGGACCGGTGCCGCCGCGCCATGTGCGCAAAGAGTGGTGGCACGACGTGCCCGCACCGATCCCGCGCACACCACGCCGGATGCTCCACCTTCTCCGCACTGCCGCCGACCGTGGTCACCGCGACCACCGCCCACCAGCAGCCCGGAACCGCTGACCCACCGTCAACAACGGCGTACCCACCACCAGCGGAGACACCCGGGTCGGTTCCACCGCCCACCCAGGGACGACACGGGCCACCGCCCGCACAGTCGGGCCGGTCCGACGTCGACGATGCCACCACGCCACCAGACGTGACCGCGAAGCTTTCATGATCAGCACCTCCCACGCTGACAGGAGACCGGCGACCCCGCACGCAACGGGGGTAACGCGCAGAGCCGCCGGCCCCACCGCGAGATACGGCGCACCGCCCGGCGGGCGGAGTCGGGTAACGCCGCACCCCGACCAGGACGCACACCACCCGCACCCCCACACAGAGGAGGCGCTGACAGGCAGTACGCGAGGCGTGTGGCCGGGACGCCGAACGCAGCCAACCCCTTGATCACGAGCGGCTAACCCGACCACACACAGAGAAACGTACCTACAAGTGGACCTGTTGTCCAGACGTAGAAATGAGCAGCCAGACGGCACTTGACTACACAACAGACAGGTAACGTGACACGAGTGCCAACCCCGCACTACGGAACACCCCGCTACCGCCGCGTAGCCGACCAACTCCGCGACCGCATCACCAGCGGCGCCATACCACCCGGCGCACTCCTACCCGCAGAAACCGCACTCGCCAAAGAGTTCAACGTCGCACGCGGCACCATCCGCGCCGCCATCAACGCCCTACGCCAAGACGGACTCGTCACCACCGAACACGGCCGAGGCACCCACACCCGACCAACACCAGCCCTGCGCAGCGCCGACCGCGACCACCAGGACGACGCAGACCGAGCGAGCGCCACCAGCGCGCAACGCCGCTACGTCGTCCACATTCCGATCCACGCCCACGACCTCACCGCAGCCATCCAAACAGCCCGAACCATCGCGGCGACCCTCGTTGACGCCCGCCCCGAGCTACGCGGACTCGACTACCGCAGCGCCACCGTCACCGCCGACGAGGAGCAGGCCCAGCACCACCGCGTGACCTGACGTCGCCGTTGCCGCGAGTCGTGGTCAACCCCAACTACCGCGCCGCTTCCGCTCCTCGCCGCTGGCGCGGCTGCGGTGCGGGTCGGCTTGGTCCCGACCTACTTCCGCAGCACCCCGGGAGATCGGCAGAAACTTGGATCTTCTGCCGCTGGTGCAGGGTCGGCGTACCAGCAGCCGGTGCCCGCAGTCACTGCTTCCCACGTTGCCGAATAGTTCTGTATTGGATCAAGACGCCGCGCCCAGCGCGGCGCGCGGGCGGAACACCGCCCGGCGGCAAGCCACCCCGGACCGCTACGCGGCCGGGGCGGAAAACCACCGTCACTGCCGGGCAACCGCCCGCCGCGCCGTGTTACTCGGCCCTCGGCGAGAGACGGTTGCCCTTGTCCGGAAGGCATCAAGGCGCAGATCAGGTGCTGGTCTGTCGTTGCCAGTGGGCGAGGTTGTTGCGGGTGGTCAGGGTGTCGGGGTGATCCGGCCCCAGCACTCGCAGCCGGTCGGCGAGCAACTCCTCGAACGCGGCGGCCGCGCCGACGGCGTCACCCGCTTCACCCCGCCAGTAAGCGAGGTTGTTGCGGGTGGTCAGGGTGTCGGGGTGATCCGGCCCCAGCACCCGCACAGTGTCGGCGAGCAACTCCTCGAACGCAGTGACCGCGCCGACGGCGTCACCCGCTCGACCCCGCCAGGAAGCGACGTTGCTGCGGGTGGTCAGGGTGTCGGGGTGATCCGGCCCCAGCACCCGCACAGAGTCGGCGAGCAACTCCTCGGACGCGGCGGCCGCGCCGACGGCGTCACCCGCTTCACCCCGCCAGTAAGCGACGTTGTTGCGGGTGGTCAGGGTGTCGGGGTGATCCGGCCCCAGCACCCGCAGCCGGTCGGCGAGCAACCTCTCGAACGCGGCGGCCGCGCCGACGGCGTCACCCGCTTCACCCCGCCAGTAAGCGACGTTGCTGCGGGCGCGCAGGGTGTCGGGGTGATCCGGCCCCAGCACCCGCACAGTGTCGGCGAGCAACTCCTCGAACGCGGCGGCCGCGCCGACGGCGTCACCCGCTTCACCCCGCCAGGAAGCGACGTTGCTGCGGGCGCGCAGGGTGTCGGGGTGATCCGGCCCCAGCACCCGCACAGAGTCGGCGAGCAACTCCTCGAACGCGGCGGCCGCGCCGACGGCGTCACCCGCTTCACCCCGCCAGTAAGCGAGGTTGTTGCGGGTGGTCAGGGTGTCGGGGTGATCCGGCCCCAGCACCCGCAGCCGGTCGGCGAGCAACTCCTCGAACGCGGCGGCCGCGCCGGCGACGTCACCCGCTTCACCCCGCCAGTAAGCGAGGTTGTTGCGGGTGGTCAGGGTGTCGGGGTGATCCGGCCCCAGCACCCGCACAGTGTCGGCGAGCGACCCCTCGAACGCGGCGGCCGCGCCGACGGCGTCACCCGCTCGACCCCGCCAGGAAGCGACGTTGCTGCGGGTGGTCAGGGTGTCGGGGTGATCCGGCCCCAGCACCCGCACAGAGTCGGCGAGCAACTCCTCGAACGCGGTAGCGGCAGCCGCGACTTGTCCGGTGTTCCCGAGGCTGCGGGGGCTGTGAAACAGCAGCGGATGAGCGTCGGGTTGCAGGAGTGCATCACCGCTGGCCGTCCGTAGGGCGGTGCTATTGGAACGCAAGGTCTGCGTGGTGTCGTGGTCCCGGTCGATCTCGGGCCAGACAGCCAGTAGAGCGTCAGCGGCGGCCCGGGCGAGAGCGGCGAGGTGGACCGGGTCGAGGGTGTCGCGGGTGACCCGCTGCACCAGGGCGTGGACGCGGACCGTGCCGGTGGCCGTGTCGTGGGTGACAAGGCTCAGTCGGTGCAGGTTCCGTAGCGCGTCGCGTACGTCGTCAGCTGTCACCTGCCGCCCGCTGCGGTCCGCGAGGTGCGCCACGGCAGCATCGGCGGTGAACACGGCCTCGGGGATGCCGTTCGGATCCAGCACAGCGGCGAGGTTCAAGACATGCCGAGCCAGACCGGCTGGCGGATGGCTGTCCGCCACGTCGATCGACAGCGACCACGTGACCGCGACCGTCGCCCGGTGCCCATCTGGGAGAGCGTCATCCGGCGGGACAAGCTCAATCAACCTCTTCCGCCGGTCAGCCAGCCGGGCCCGATAACCGGCAGGATCGATACCCCGGTCCCGGATGAACGCGGCCGCCTGCGCCAACGCCAACGGCAGACACCCCAGATCAGCGGCCAACGCAGCCAGATCGTCATCCTGGTCACCACTGGCACCGATCGCACCGTCAAGATAATCGACAGCGTTATCCGGGCTGAACACATCGACGTCGACCAGGAAACGGCCGTCCGTGTGCAGCACCGGATCACGGCGACGGGTCGTCACCACCGTCCGACCATTGCGACTGTTCGGCGGCCACCAGTCCGCAGCGTCACCAGGGCTATCGAGGTTGTCCAACACGACCAGCCACCGCTTCGACGTGCGCTCCAACCACGACACGAACCGGCTGGCCGCAGCCTCATCGTCCCCGTCTCCCGCCACAGCGGCACCCACCGAGCGGGCAGCGTCGGCGTAACGGGCGACGATCGCGTCACGACTCGACGCCGTCACCCACACCAGCACATCCACCTCACGACCCCGCTCCAACCGGCGCGCGAACTCCGCCGCCAACTGGGTCTTGCCCACCCCACCCATCCCCGACAACACCTGCGTCAACACCGCCGTCCGGCCCGCCCTGGCCGCCCGCGACAGCTCCGCGCCCGCAGGCCGACCCTGAAACCACGCCGCCCGCTCCGGGACCCGCCCGACACGCACCACCGCACCCTTCGGCACCGACGACGGACCACGCTTGACGCGCCGAGCCATGAACCCGTCGACGAGTGCCGCCAAAGCCGCCACGCTGCCGATAATCCCCGCGATCCAGCCAGCCTGTTCCGTACCCGCCCAACCGAACCGAGGCAGCCCCCACCCCCACGGATTCCACCAGGCGAACAGGGCCACCAGGCCACAGACGACAGCGAAGACCGCAAACACAACCGTCCGCCGCCGCCACCGACGAGGAAACACCCGAGCCACGCGCACCATCATCGACGACAAGCACAATCACCGAACTCACCGAGTCGGGATCACGTCATCGCTGCCGGGGCCAGCCAAACAGCGGCAAGCCGACCTACAAAGATCAACTACGACAACGCCAGTACAAACGAGAACCGAAGCAGCTGCGAGAGGCCGAGAGACGTCGAGGAACCCGCCGCAGGCCAGCGAGCCGACGTGTCCGGTTCGACCCGATCCAAGGCCCGGACGCGGGTTAGGGGTTCGAGTCCCCTTGGCTCCACACCTCGGTCGCCAGCATTGCAAGCAGGCGATCGCACCAGGCGGCGAATGGGGCACGAACGTCGCGCCGTGGATGGACACGGTTACTCAAGATGACCACGCCATAGCCACGGCTGGGCTCGAGCCACACCCGGTTGCCGACGAAACCAGAGCAGCCGTAGCCGTCCGGTCCGGCGACCGGCCCGCCCAGGCCTCTGGTCGGAGTGAGCCACCAGCCCAAGCCGAACCGCTCGGTGTCGTGGCCGGTAGCCCAGCACGACCGGGCCGCCGCATGCAGGTCCGGGCTTACGGCCTGCTCGGCCAGCCAGCTCCGCGCCGCCGAACTGACCAGCTGCAGCGTGCCGAACGCGCCGGCGTGCCCGGCGACACCGCCCATCGTCCAAGCGTTCTCGTCGTGGACCTCTCCGACGATGAGTCGCCGACGCCACGGGCAGTGTTCGGTGGCGGCGGCGCGGCCGGGGGCCCGCCCCATGTGCAGCCCGGTCCGGCGTCGGGCAAGCACAGTCAGCGATTCGTCAGCGAGATCCTCGACCATCGCACCGAGCAGTAGAAAGCCCAGGTCGCTGTAGACCACCCTCGGCTGGTCCGCCAGCTCGGTGCGTAGCGCCGCGTCCACGACCGCCGCGCGCCCGGTGAGGGTCCGGAAGAAGGGAACGGTGGCGGGTAGTCCGGACCGGTGACTGAGCAGGTCAGCGACGGTGGCCCTGCCGACCGGTCGGCCGACCGCCCGGTGCCAGCATTCGGCGAGCGGCTGTTCCAGTGCCAACCGACCGTCGGCCACCAGACTGAGAACTTCAGGCAGCGTGACCAGCGTCTTGGTGAGGCTCGCCAGGTCCCACCACTCGTCGGCAGTCGCCGGCCGGCCGACCGACAAGTCGGCGACGCCGTGCACCGCTCGGGCCAGTACGCCCTGCCGGTCGAAGACGCACACCGCGACGGCGGGCATCGGAGCCGCCCGCGCCAGCGCGGTTACCTGCTCCGCGAGGGACGTCACGGCGCTATGTTATTCACTGCCGAGGCGTCCCGACTGTGGTCGTCTGGCGTCTCGGTACTGTGACAGCCCTAGTCGCCGGTTTCTGGTGGCATCCGAGGAGCGCCCGTGCATCTGGAGGACTTGACAGGTCGGCAGGTCGCCGTCTGGGGTACTGGCCGGGAGGCGATCGCCGCCGCCGAGGCCATCGCCCCGTACGGTCCCGCGCGGATGATCGCGGTCCAGGACCGGACGACCTTCCTCGCCACCGGTTGGGACGGCCGACTCGCCGAGATCGCGCCGCTGTACGAGGGCGAGGCGGCCCACGACCAGCTCCGCTCGATCGACGTGATCGTCCGGTCGCCGATCATCGGCCAGACGCATCCCTGGATCGTGGAGCACCGTGCCCGGGGCGGGGTGGTGACCGGCGGTACCGCTCTGTGGATGGCCGACCACGCCACGCGTACCGTCGGGGTCACCGGTAGCAAGGGCAAGAGCACGACGACGACGCTGATCCACCAGATGTTGGCGGCGGTCGGTCGGCAGGCCACCCTCGGCGGAAACATCGGAGTGGCGGCGCTCGCCCTGCCCGAGTCGGAGCGGTACGTGCTGGAACTGAGCGTCTACCAGTGTGCCGACCTCGAGGACTCGCCCCGGGTGGTCGCGTTGACTTCGCTGTTCCAGGAGCATCTCGACTGGTCGGGCAGTGAGAGTGGCTACTACCGCGACAAGCTCAACGTGGCGATGCACGGCGCCGAGGTGGTCGTCTACAACGGCCAGGACGAGCGGCTGGCCGCCGAGCTGCACCAGCTGGGTGCCGGTCTCCAGCTGCCGCTGGTCGCTGGAAACCGGCCGGACTCGTTCCATGTGACCGAGCATCCCGACGGCCGGCGCTGGGTTTTCCTGGCCGGCGAGCCGCTGTTCCCACGCGACCTGTTCGCGCCGGTCGGGCGGCACAACGAGGGCAACCTCTGCGTGGCGCTGGCCGCGGTGCAGGGGGAAGGCGTCGACTGCCTGACCCACCGCGACGACCTGGCCCGCGCCGTCGGGGAGTACGCGCCGCTGACGTACCGGATGACCGAACTGCCTGACCCGTCCGGGCTTACTTTTGTGGACGACTCACTGTCGACCATTCCGCAGTCGGCGATGTACGCGATCGAGGCATACGCGGACCGCCCGCTGACCGTGATCGTCGGCGGAAGTCTGGACCGGGCGGTGGACTACACCCCGCTGCGGGACTACCTGGAGCAGCGCAAGATCACGGCGACGCTGATCGGCCTGCCGGACAACGGTGACGTGATCCTCGACCTGCTGCGCGACCTGCCGGGCATCACCACATTGTCCACCGGCGATCTGGTGCACGCCGTGCGGTTGAGCCGCGAGGTCACCCCGGCGGGCGGCGTGGTGCTGCTGTCCCCCGCAGCACCCAGCTACGGACGGTACGACAACTGGGAACACAAGTCGCGGGTGTTCCGCGAGGCGATTCAGTCCACGGCGGCGTAGAGCAGTTGCATGGAGCGGATCGCCGAGCGGACCTCCTGCAGCACCTCGAACGTGTCGGCGGGCTGCACCCACCGGCTGGTCGCGGTCGCGAACCCGATCGTCTCGATCGTGGCGCCGTAGCCGAGGCCGAGCACCCGTACCGCGTCACAGTGCTGGAAAGGCACGAACATGTCGGTCGTGACCAGCAGCAGCCGGGCGTCGCGGGCGGCTCCGGGCAGGAGTTCGGCCCACCCGACGAACGTGTCGGCCGTGTTGGCGCGCATCCCCGGCCGGGTCGACGGCGCGGCGAGTACCGACACCGGAGGCCGAACGTCGACGTGCTCCCGTACCCACCAGCCGTCGCCGTCCCGGCAACTGGTTGGTTCACCGAGACCGAACTCGAGGCGTAGCGATTCCGCCACCGCGTCGCCTTCGGTGGGACACGGCCGCAGCCCCAGCTCGCGGGTTGTCTCGGCCTGACCCACGAGCGGCCGGGTGCTGCCCAGCCCGGCCACGGCCGACACTCCGATTCCATCCCGCAGGACCGTCGTCGCGGCCAGGTGGGCCCGGGCCAGCATGGTACGGACTCCGCCGCCGAGGACGAGGACGTGGTCGTACCGTCGCTCCGCAGGCGTCGCGCAGTCGGCCAGGCCGAGGGCGGCGGTGGTCCGCCTGATCAGCGCGTCGAGTTCCGGCTCGAATTTCTCGCCGACCGCCTGGTGCCGTTCCTTCCCCTTGCGGTAGTCCCATCGGCTGGAGAAACGCGCGGCGTCGGCGAGCCGGTCGCCGAGCGGGGCGGCAGCCGGCAGCCGGAATCCGAACGCGGCCAGCAGTGCGGTCATCGCGGCCGAGCCCAGCCACCCGGCGATTCCCTCGGCCACACTGGCCCGGTCGCCGCCCGACCGGCACGACGGCAGAGGCGCGCGGGCGAAGTCGCTGGTCATCGTACGGCTGCGGGCGCGGAGGCGGCCTGGTACAGCCGCATCATGGACAGCAGCCCGGAGCGGATCTCCTGCAGGTAGCGGTCCGGGTTGGTGGCGCCGGGCGCGAGCGGCACGCTCACCGCGCCAGGGTCGAAGCCGATGGTGTCGATTCCGCAGCCGTACCGCAGCGCCAGCATGCGCAGGGCGTCGGCGTGTTGAAACGGCACGTAGATCGGGGAGGTGACCACCAAGATCCGGTCGGTGGCGCGTAGGTCGACCCGCCGGGCCCAGAACTCGTAGGTGTCCGGGGTGTTGGCCCGGCGGGTGGCCGGTTCACTTGACGGTGCGGCGAGCACCCGGACTGCCGTACCGGCCGGTGACCGGTAGGTGCGCACCGACCAGGAGCTGTGGTCGACCGGGCCGTCCGACGATTCGCGCAGCCCGGGTCCGTCGAGGCGGAACGCGGCCCGCACCCCGGCGTCCATCGCGTCTACCTCGTACCCGCTGTCCGCGAGTCCGGGCAGTTCCCGTTCCGCCGTGGTCAGCGGCCGGAAACTGCCCAGCGCGGCCAGTTCGGCAACGCTGACCGCACCCTGATCGATCAGCCGCGCGGCGTATTCGGTGCGCTGCAGGCAGGCCCGGCCCAGGCCGCCGAGGACGAGCAGATGGTCGTACTCCCGGTGGGCCGGCAGCCGCGGCTCGACCAGTTGGAGGGCAGTTGCCGCGTCGGTCACCAACTGGGCGGTCGCCCGATCGAAGTGGGGGGGTCTGACCTGGTCGCGTTCCACCCCGGCGGCCTTCTTCCGAAAGTCCCAGTGCTCACCGGAGAAGCCGTCCAACCAGGTCAGCAGCGGGCCGACGGCGGTGGCCGGCAGGGTGCCGCCGAACCTGTCGACGAGTGCCCGTATCGGCTCAGCGGACACCCAGGTCTCGATCTCGGCGGCGACCGCATCCGGCTGGAAGTTTGGCTCGCAGGCGGGAAGTGGGACGGGTGCGAAGCCGGACATGAATCCTCCACGCGGCATCGGGCGAGGCGCTCGGTCGCCACCGATAATAGGTGTCCCAGGGCGGCGCCTGGCCGCAGCCGAATCGCCGCGTCCGTAAGGTGGACTCAGTGGACATCGACCGGCGACTGAGCCGGGTCGGCTGATCGCCGGTCCGTCAGTAGACGTTGAACGTAGACGTCACCTGGGAGGTCGGCGGTCCATGACCGAGATCGATGTTCTCCGTGAACTCTGCTCCGACGTCCGTCGGAAGAGGATCCCCGTCGACGAGGCGTTGGTCGCTCGGATCGAGCATGACGTGGCGGCGTACCGCGACCGCCTGCGCGTCGCGCCCACCCAGTTGCCGCCGGCGGAGCTGAGGACCGGTCTGCGGCTGACCGGCTGGTTGATCTACGAGACGTCGCTGATGCTGCTGTGGAACGTTCCAGCCGAGATCGATGGGCTGTCGGAGCAGGCGCGGCGGGCGGCTGAGGCTGACGCGGCGCTGATCATCCGGCTCGCTACCGCCGCCAGATCGCTGCCGTGGCCGGAGTTCGCCCCCCGTGCCCTGGGCGCCATCCGGGCCCTGGCGCTGGTCAGGTCGAAGTGGAACGACTATGACGGCGCGTGGCTGCTGCACGAGGAAGTACGGACAAAGCATCAGTCGTACCGGGACAGTCTCGGCGCCGACCCGGCGGATGCGCGCCTGGTCCTCGACCTCGACGAAGTCCTGCTGCAACTGGCTCTCGCCGAGACCGGCACCGCCTGCCGCACCGCTGAACAGACGATCGGCCGTTGGCTCGAGAACTGGGGCGGCGCGGACGTGGCGACCGAGCGGCGGGAGGCCGACCGCTGGGTGCCCCGGATGTTCCGGCAGCTCTCCGACGGTGCCGAGGTCGGGAGGCGGGCGTTGGACATCGCCGACCGGATCTACCAGGAGTACGGCTTCGTGGAGACGATCACCGAGGACCGGCTCATTCTGCGCACCGGGTTCCGCAACCCGGCGATCATGACGTGCCGGGCGTTGCTGCTGATGTACTCGCTCTGTCCGGCGATGCAGCGTCTCGGCATGCGTCCGCGGGGCTACGACACCTGGCCGGACTTCATGTCCTCGGTACGCCAGCGGTTCCACGAGACACTGGCGTACCTGGTCCGCCCGGCCATGCAGGCCGACGGCACCCTCGCCCCGCTGCTCGACGACCACGCCCGCACGATCGTGCAGTTCTGCCTGCACTTGGCGCTGTTGACCGCTTCGGAGACGCTCGAGGAGCCGCTGGTCGTGGATGACACGCTGACGCTGCACCGGCTCGACGACGAGGCCGCCCGGGCCATGTCGCGCTGGCTGGCGGAACCGGCCGGCGGCGACGGCAGGGTACGCGGTGACGCGAGCGTCGTCGGCTCCGCGTCGATGCCTCATTTCATCCGCTCGGTCGAGGCGTGCCGGGACGACGCCGGTGCGACCGCCAACTATCAACAGTGGCGGCGGGAATGGACCGCGCTCGACCGGTACGGCCCGGACCGCTGGACCGGCATCGAAGCGCTGCTGGACCGGGATCCGGACGGCGGGATCTGGTGAGCCGGCTTGCCCTGCTGATCGGCTCCGACCATGGCGGCCTGCGCGGTGTGCGGCACGATCTCGCGGCGATGACGCAGGCTCTGCGGGCACGCGGGTTCGACGTGCGTGAGTGCCCACCGGCAGCGGCGACGCGGGCCGGGATCATCGCCGCGTACGAAGGGATCATCGCCGACGCCGGGCCGGGCGACGCGGTCGTCGTCTACTACTCCGGCCACGGAGGCTCGACCGAGCCTCCGCGGACCGGGCCACCACAGACCGGGCCGCCGTGGCCGGCCGATCTGCAGTACATCGTGCCGACCGACTACGACCAGTCGACCGCCGACGACTTCCGGGGCGTAACCGCCGCAGAGTTGTCCGTCCTGCAGTCCCAGCTGGTCGCGGTGACCCGCAACGTCACGGTGATCCTCGACTGCTGCCACTCCGGGCTGATGTCCCGCGACGTGAACCTGCGGCTGCGGGCGCTGCGCGGACCGGCACCGTACGCCTGGGTCCGCGCCCACCTCGACCGGATCCAGCTGCGTACCGACCTGCTGCCCATCGAGAGCAACCCGCACGCGGTCCGCATCGTGGCCTGCGCACCCGGTCAGCGTGCGTTCGAACGTCCGGGCGACGACGGGCTCTGGCGTGGCATCCTCACCACGCAGCTGTGCCGGGCCCTCGCCGAGGCCGGCGACGCACCGGTGACCTGGTCCGGGCTGCTCGACCAGGTCCGCTACCGGGTGACCGGGCTGATGTTCGAGCAGCGTCCCGAGGCGGAGGGTCCGGCCGACCGGTTGCTGTTCAGCACCGAGCGCGCGGACCTGCTGAATTCCCTGCCGGTGACGCCGCTGGACGTGCCCGGCCGGGTCCGGCTGGACGCCGCCGCCCTGCTGCGGGTCCAGCACGGCGACGAGTTCATGATCATGCCGCCAGGTCGGGCAGCCGACGACCGGGCGCACCGGGTCGGCGATCTGACGATCGACCACGTGGCGCAGACGTCGGTCGCGGGCACGGTGAGCTTCGCCGCCGACTGGTCGGCGGTGCCGGCGGGGGCGCGGGCGGTACGCACCAGGGTGACCGCGCCGCAGATCACGGTGCGGGTGCCGACCGGCGACCCGCGCGGCGGGCAGGTGCTGGCGGCGCTGGAGTCGACGGTGCTGGCCCGCCCGGCCCGGCGCGGCGCCGAGTGGACGGCCGAGATCCGGTTCGACGACTCCGGCGGGGTGGTGCTCCGTGACCGGATCGGGCCGCTGCATCCGCCGTACCCGGATGACGCCCGGGGGTACGCCGACCTCGCCCGCGCGGTGCTGATCCACGCCCAGGCGACCCAGCTGCGGCGACTGATCGGTGACCCGTCCTACCCGCTGGGCACCGATGTCACGGTGGACTGGGGCCTGGTCGTGGACGGTGCCGAGCACCCGCCGCCGCCCGCCGGTCGTCCGCTGACCCCGGCCAGCCGGATCTACGTGACCGTCCACAACCGGGGTGACCTGCCGGTGTACGTGTCGATGCTGGACATCGGGCTGTCCGGCCGGGTCTCGCTGCTGATGCGGGGCACCCCGAGTGGCCGTCTGCTACCGCCACGATCCGGCTACACGTACGGCCGCGACGACGTTCGGCGGGAGCTGACCGGGGTAGGGCTGGCCTGGCCGACCGGACTTGACCCGGCGCATGCCCGGACCGACACGATCCTGGTGGTGCTCAGCTCCGCGCCGCAGAGCCTCGCCGCGCTGGAGCAGCCCGAGATCGTCCAGACCCGGGAACCCGATCGCGGTCCCCGCCCGCCCGACCGTGATCACCGCGCACCCGTTGGCGGTTCCCGGCTGCGGGACCTGATCGACCAGATCGCCACCGGCGGCTCCCGCGAGATCGATCCGAATTGGCCGGACGGGGTGCGGTACGAGATCCACGGCATCGACTTCGAGATGACACCGAGTGTGGAGGAGCGCCCACGATGATGACCCCGCAGGAGCTGCGCGACCTGTGCACCGCGCTGCGAGCCAAGGAGTGCCGCACCGACAGCGAGCTGGTCGACCGGATCGAGGCGGACGTCCAGGCGTACCGCGACATCCTGGCCGCCCGGGCGACCCAGCTGCCGCCCGCCGAGCTGGCCGAGCGGCTCCCGCTGATGGGCTGGCTGATCTACGAGACGAGTTGGGACTGCGTCCAGCGGATCGAGGCATCGTTCGACAGCGACGTCACCGCGCCGGATGTCCGACAACGGAGCGAGGCGGAGTTCGCCCTGGTCCGACGGATCACGGACGGTGCCCGTGGACTCCCGTGGCCGGAGTTCGCCCCACGGGCTCTCGGCGCGCTGCGCGCCCTCGCCCTGGCCGAGTCCAAGCGGGACACGGAGCGCGGCTACGACGCGGCCTGGACGTTGCACGCCGAGGCCCAGAAGAAGTACGTCGAGTTCCGAGACAGTCTCGGCGCCGGCGAGGACACCCGACCGTTACGGCTCCAGTTGGACGAGGTGTTTCTCCAGCTGGCGCTCGCCGAGACCGGCACGGCCTGCCGTACCGCCGAGCGGGTGATCGCCCGCTGGTCGGATCCGTCCGACGAGCCGGCGGCGTCGGGCCGGTCACCCGCCGAGGAGCCGGCGCGGCCGGACCGGTCACCCGCCGAGGAGCGGCGGTGGATTCAGCGAATGTTCCGCGAGCTGACCGACGGCGTCGCCGTCGGGGAGCGGGCGATCGACACGGCCTACCAGATCGAAGCCGAGTTCGGCTTCGCCGACCAGGTCGACGAGCACCGGCTCACCCGGCAGACCGCATTGCAGAATCCGGGGATCATGACGGCCCGGGCGGCGTCGCTGCTGCTGGCGATCCGGCCGGCGATGCAGCGCTGCGGCCTGCGCCCGCCACCGGAGTTCGACTCCTGGGAGCTGTGGGAGAAGGACCTGCTGGACCGGTTCACCCGGGCGTACGCGGCCATCGAGAAGGACGTGCCGGGTGAATCGAAGATGGACGAAGGCTTCCAGCGGCAGCTGGTGCACGTCCGACTCAACCTGGCGCTGCTCAAACCCGGGTTTGACCTTCCGTCACGGCGGACCGACGGCCCGGCCTGTCTCGCACTCAACCCGCTCGACGACGCAGCCGTGGAGGCCATGTCCAGCTGGCTCGGTGGCCCGAGCGGGTCCGGTCGCGAACGGGCGCTCGGCGCGGCGACCATGCCGATGTTCATCTGGTCGTTGATCCGGTGTCGGGGACTGGGGCCGGCCGACCAGGGCTATCAGACCTGGCGGATCCGGTGGTTCTCGCTGGATCAGCACGCCAAGGAGCCGGGTCGCCTCGACCGGGTGCGCTGGGCGCTGGAGCAGGCCCGACGGCTGGCGGACGACGAGGACAGCTGAGAAACGTTCATCGCACGTACGCGCTGAGCAGCGCCCAGCCGGACTCCGGGGTGCCCGCCCGGATCTCGGCCAGCTGGGCGTCGCGCAGCGCGACGTCGATGGAGACCGGTTCGGGGGACCGAGCGGCGCGCACCATCGCGGCGGCGATCCGGCCGGTGCCGGCGTCGTCGACGCTGTCGATCCCGGCCACCACGCACCGGGCACCCCCGGTCAGCAGCGCCATCACCAGGCTCAGCGGCTCGGCGCGTTGATCGTTGCGGACCAGTCCGACGTGGCACGACGCCATCAGGACCGACTCCGGCCAGCGCAGCCCGAGAGCCCGGGCCGCCGACAGCCGCTCGCCGGGCAGGGCCAGATACTGGCCGAAGCCCTGGCCGCCGCCGTGCGCGGCGATGTGCAGGAACTGCCAGCGGCCGCGCCGTCGCAACGCGTCCGCGAACCGGCCGCCGTACGGGGCCGGGACGCCGTCGTCGCCCAGATCGCAGCTGCTGAGCGCGACGCCGACAGTGTCCGGGGGCAGCAGACCCCACGCGGCCCGCTCCTGTGCGATGTCGAGGTCGGAAAGGCGCTGTCCGTCGATCTCCACCGGCTCGTCGGAGCCGACCAGGCGGACCAGTGCGGCACCCGAGACCGGCGGTGGCAGTTTACCGGACAGGCAGGTGAGCACCGGGCTCTGCGAGATGACGGCGCGCTCGACCAGCCGGGTACCGGGGCCGGTCCACAGAGCGGCCCACGGGACGAGGCTCAGCCACGAGTGCGCCGAGATCAGCAGCTGGGCGGGCGCGTCGACGGTGCAGCCGGGCAGGATCTCCTCGGTCAACCGTGGCGGCAGGACCTTGCCGGCCAGTGCCCGGAAGTCGAGCAGACCGTCGTCGCGCAGACCCGCCACCGGCGGGTCGACGACGTCCCGGCCGCCGGTCAGCTGGCCGACCCGGGCGTGCTCGAACAGGACCCGAAAATCGTCGCCCGGATCGAACCGGTCGAAAGTCATCCGGCCACCCGGCTCGATGAGCGTGCGGAAGAACGCCGGGACCGCCAGATTGTCGGTCAGCTCGACATAGTCGAGGGCGTACCGCGGCCCGATCTCGCGGACGACTTCGTCCAGGTCGGTGGGCGGCGGGAACACGGTGTCGGCGAGCATCGGCGAGACGGCGTCCTCCAGGTCCTTACGCAGCGCGTCCAGCTGCGTCTGGCGGCGGTACGCCGTGCTGGTCATGACACCGGGGCTGGGGTTTTCGACATCGAGGATCTGGGTCAGCAGGTTTTTGATCAGCGGATTGTCGTCGAAGGTCAGCCCGTCGCGGACCCGCGCGGCGAAACCGGTCGACTTCGCGGACAGCGCCGCCCGGAGCCCGAGCCCGGCGGCCCGATCGGTGCCTATCCGGTGGGCCAGCAGACAGACGTCGGCGTAGACCCGGTGGAACGCCTCGGCCAGCGGCGCCCGGGATCGGGCGATGACCCGCCAGCGCGCCCGGACCCGCTCGGCCACGGCCAGCGCCCGCAACCCCAGGTCCACTGCCCGGTCGAGGTCGCCGCCGGTGCGGACGAGGTGCTCGGCGGCGGCGAGCAGCAGCGACAGTTCGCGTACGCCCTGATGGTCCACCCCGTCGTGGCTGCTGACGTCTGCGGCGTCCCGGCCGGTGTCGACCAGGTCGATGGCGGCGGCGAAGCACTCACCGGCCCGGTCGCTGCCGGGATCGGCGTGCCAGGAGACCAACGCCTCGATGAACTCGAACCGGTGGTGGGTGGAGAACGCCTTGGCCCGGTCACCTGCCCAGTACGGGCGCAGCTCTCTCAATTGGCGCAGGAACGGCCGGGGATCGCCCTGCTCGATGTGGGTCGCGCCGACCTCGAACTGGTAGTGCGCGATGTGTGGCTCGGCCCCGGTGCCGTACAGGTCCTGTGGTGACCGGCGGGCCAGGTCGCGGGCCGCCTGGGTGTGGCCGCCCAGTCGCAGGTCGCGGGCGGCGTGGTAGCGGTTGAAGGCGCCCAGGGTCAGGTCCCGGTCGAGCGGGCGCAGACCGGGCCGGGTCTGGTTCTCCTTGAGCAGGCGCAGCGACCGGGCGTGCATGCCGACCGCGCTGTACGGGCTGTTCAGCGCGGTGCCGGCCAGCTCGCAGTACCGGACGAGAACTGCGGCGTGATCCCAGGCCTGTGCCCGCTCCGCCCAGCCGGCGTCCCCGGTCGCCAACTTGATGTGCCTGCTCAGCGCGAGGTCGAACAGGGTGCTGCCGTCGACCCCGGTCAGCGCCTCCGCCTCGCGCATCCGGACGATTCCCACGGCCGTGTCGGCGGCGGCGGCGAGGGTCAGCAGGTCGTCGCGTCGCATGATTCGCCGCACCGCGACGTCGTGTCCTTCGAGGTCACGCATTGGCCACGACCTTCGCCAGGTTCCGCAGCGCCAGGTAGTCGTGGCAACCCACCACCCGGGTGGCCGACTGCTGCGCCTGGGCGATGCGGTGGTCCCGCGAAAGCTCGCCGTCGGTGTGGCAGTCGGGACTGGCCCAGATCAGCACCTTGGCGAGGGCTGCGAGCCGCTGGACCTGCCGGATCAGCGGTGCCATCTCCGCGTGTTCGAGCCCGTCCGAGCCGAAGACCACGATCGCCGAGCGGACGACGTCGGTGCCACCCCAGCGTCGCAGGAAACCGTTCAGCGCGTCGCCGAGCGTCGTGCCGCCGGACCAGCCGGTTTGCACCCGTCCGGCGGCGGGCAACGCGTCCCGGGGGCGGAGCCCGCGCATCGACCGGGTGAGACGGGTGTGGTCGGTGCCGACAGCGAAGACCTCGGTGGTACGCGGATTCGCGGCCAGCGCGGCGGCCGCGAACCGCAGCAGCATGTCACTGTACGGACTCATCGACGCGCTGACGTCGACGAGCAGGAGCAGTCGGCGGGTGCGTACCGCCGGGCGGCGGTGGCGTAGCCGTACCAACTCGCCGCCGGTGCGCAGCATGAGCCGCATCGTCCGGGCCGGATCGATCGGGCCGGTCCGGGTCGAGCGGCGGTGCATCGTGCGTCGGGTGGGCATCGGCCGCAGCAGGTCGACCCAGGTCGCCATCTCCCGCAGCTCATCCTCGGTCAGGTCGTCGAAGTCACGGCTGGCCAGCCGGCTGGTGTTGCCGGCCCCGCCGCCAGCGGCACGCGGCGACGGTACGTCGGCCCTCTGCGGTGCCGGTTCGCTGGCAGGCGGCTGGTTGTCGGTGCGGCGGGACTGGGCTGGGACCAGCGCCGGTCGAGTGTGACCGACGCCGTCCGGCGGGGTGCCGAACCAATCGCGGTACACGATGTCGAAGACGGGTACGTCGGTCCGGTCGCGGCACAAAGCCACCCGCAGCGGCCAGTACGGTTGCGCGTCGGCGGCGACCCCCCAGTGCCCCAGCGCCTCGGCGGCGGCGACGACCCGGTCGACGCTGACGGCCAACCCGGCGGTTCGCAGCGCCTCGGCGAACCGGACCAGGAGGGACAGCGGGTCGCCCGTCATCGGTCGTGCCGTCGACGTGCCAGCACCCGACGTACCTGCGCTTCGTCGTCGTGGTGCTTGACCAGGGTGCAGATCGCCGCGTCCGCTGCCGGGTCGTCCGGCGTGGCGGCGCCGAGCCGGTGTATCGCCCGCGCGTAGTCGATCGTCTCGGCCAGGCTGGGCTGCTTGGCCAGGTCCAGCCGACGGAGCTGGGCCATGATCTCGGTGATGGCGATGGCCAGGTCCGGCGCGAGTCCTGCTACGTGCCGGTGGAGGATACGAGCCTCCAGCTCGGGACCGGGATGGTCGATCCAGTGGTAGAAGCAGCGCCGTTTGATGGCGTCGTGCGGCTCCCGGGTGCGGTTGGAGGTGAGGACCACGAACGGCGCGACCTCCGCGCGGACCGTCCCCAGCTCCGGGATGGTGACCTCGTACTTGTCCAGCACCTGGAGCAGCAGGGCCTCGAAGTCCTCCTCGGCCCGGTCGACCTCGTCGATGAGCAGCACGGCCGGTCCGTTCCGCAACGCCCGCAGGATCGGTCGCGCGACCAGGTACTTCTCGTCCCACAGCTCGGGCAGCCGGTCGGTGTGGTCACCGGTCCCGGCCGCGCGCAGCGCCAGCATCTGGGCCGCGAAGTTCCAGTCGTAGAGGACCTGGCTCGCGTCCAGACCCGGATAACACTGGACTCGTTCGATCGGTCGATCGAGGACGGCAGCCATCGCCTCGGCGAACGCGGTCTTCCCGACCCCCGGCGCACCTTCCAGCAGCAGCGGCCGGTTCCCGTGAAAGGCGAGGAAGGCGGCTGCCGCCAACCCGGTGCCGGCCAGATAGCCGGCGCGTTGGTCCAACTGCGCGACGAGATGCGTAGCGTCTCCGAACGTCATTCGGTCCCCATTTCCACGCAGCCGAGTCCGGTCGATGTCCAACACTGACGGACGGGGCGGGTGTCGGTGGTTGGGCGGTACCGCCCAACCACCGACACCCGCCGGCTGCCGCCTGCGGCAGCCGGTCCACGAACGGATCAGTCGACGACGACCTCGCATTCGTTCGGGTGGCCGGTCAGCCAGGATCGGATGGTGTCGTTGCCGGTGTTGCCGTAGCAGGCGTCGAGCTGCGCACCGCTGGTCTCGGCCATGTTGATCCCGCCGAAGATGGTGTCGGGTCCGTCCCCGCCGTAGATGTCGTCGTTGTCCTCGTTGCCGCGCAGGGTGTCGCCCCCGACCTGGCCGTAGATGGTGTCGTCACCGGTGCCACCCCAGATCTCGTCGGCACCGCCGGTCACCACGACGCCAAGGCCCTCACCCCACAGGAAGTCGTCCCCGCCCTCTCCGAAGATGCGGTCCGCGCCCTGACCACCGTAGACCGCGTCCACCCCGCCACCGGCGCAGATGACGTCGTTGCCGCCCCGGCCGTCGATGATGTCGATGCCGGACGAGCCACGGATCACGTCCCGTCCGCTCGTCCCGTTGATCGTGCCGGAGCCGCTGATGGTCACCGGCTCGCCGTCACAGGTGTGGGTGGCGGCGGCCGGCCCGACCGGACCGATCACCGCGACCGCCGTGGCGACCGCCACCAGGGTTCCGATACCTACCTGCCTTCGCACCGTTCCTCCTTCTGCTCTGCCGGTCGCGCCGTCCGGGACCGGCGTCATCAGGATCGGAACGGCGGTCACGGTTGGCTCAGCGCCGTGTCACGGCCGGATTGCCGACAGAGGTCTTGCCGCCGGCGGCGGTCCCGCGCAGCCTGTTCCTGCCGGAGAGGGACGAGCCCGTTTCTGCCGGAGAGGCAGGTGAGCAGCGGTGCGTTCGTCAGGGCCGGGGCGGCAAGGTCCGGATTGCCGGATCGTGGTAGCCGCCGCCGGTTACGGCAAGACCACCGCGCTGCGCCGCTGGTTTCCGCCGTCGGGCGCCCACTGGTGGCGTGGGCCGGAGGCGACGGCGCAACTGTTGGTTGACGAGATCCGGGCGATCGTCGACGACCGCCCGCTGATCGTCGACGACCTGCCCCGGCTGTCCGCCGGGGCGGTGCAGGCCCTGGCCGCGGCCGTCGACGACCTGCCGGACACCGCGACGGTGGTGCTGTCCAGTCGCTGGCCGCCGGCTGCCGCGACGGCCGGCTGGGTCGGCCGGTACGGGTGGCAGGAGCTCGGTCCGGCCGATCTGGCGCTCACTGCGGAGGAGGTCGCCGACCTCCTCGCCGCCGAACATGGACTGTCCGATCCGGCCCTGACGGACCAGGTGTACGGGGCGACCGGCGGCTGGCCGGCGCTCGTCGCGCTGACCGCCGAGACGCTACGGCTGGACGGGGTGCCACCGGGCGACCTGGTGTCGGCCGTCAGCCAGCCTGGCAGCCCACTGGCGACGTACCTGACCGTTGAGGTGTTGGCCGGATTGCCGTCGGCGACGGCCCGGCTGCTGCGCTGCGCCGCCGACCTGACACCGTTCAGCGCCGAGCTGGGTCGGGCGCTCGGACACCGGCAGGCGACGGAGTCCGTACGGTTGCTGCGCCGCACCGGACTGTTGACGCGTGCCGGGGCGCCACCGGCCGTACCGGGTGGGCCCGCGCCGATGGAACGCGTCGTGCCGGTCGTCGCCGAGGTGGTCCGGCGGCAACCAGCTCGAAAGCAGCAACCAGCGGGAAGGCAGCAGCCGGCCCGGCAGCACGCCGATCTCGCCGTAGCGGCCGCCTGGTACGACCAGCACGGACCGCCGGTGGCTGCGGCCCGTGCCTACCTGCGGGCCGGTGCCGACGCGGCGGCCGCCCGGGTCCTGACCGAGCATGGCGACCGGATGCTCGCCGCCGGGCAGGCGGGCGAGGTCGTGGAGCTGGTCGCCGCGCTGCCCGAGCCTCGCGTCACCCGGCGACTGCGGCTGCTGCTCGGCGACGCGTTGCGTACCAGCGGCGATCTGACCGCGGCCGAACGGGCGTACGACGCGGTGGCCGTAGCCGAGTCCGACTGGGACGCCGGCCTGGCCTGGCGGGTGGGGCGGATCCACTACCAGCGTGGTGACGCCCAGGCGGCGCTGGAGACCTTCGCCCGTGGCCGGGACCGGCCGTCCTCGGCGGCCGAGGTGGCTCTGCTGCTGGCCTGGACCGCGCACGCTCAGCTGCTGGCCGGCGCGGTGCAGACCGCCACCGGGTACGCCCGGCGGGCGGTGACGGCGGCCGCTGCGGCCGGCAGCGACAGCGCGCTGGCCACCGCCCACCTCAGTGTGGCCCTGTGCCGGGCGGTGGCCGGGGACTTCGCCGGCAGCGAGGAACACTTCGCCCTCGCCCAGCCGATCGCCGAGCGTACCGGCGATGTCCTGCTGCTGACCCGGATCCACACCAACCGCACCTACCAGCTGCTGCGCACGGCGCGGTACGCGGACGCGCTGGCGGCCGCGCAACTGTCCGCCCGGTACGCGGCCGTCGCCGCCTCGCCGAGCCTGCGCGCCATCGCCACCAGCAACGAAGCCGACGCGCTGGCGATGCTCGGGCGCTACGACGAGGCGGCGGCGCGGTACGAGACCGCGACGGCGCACTACCAGCGCAAGGGGTCCCGCCGGTCCGCGAACGCCGTACTGGGACTCGCTGAGCTGTATCGCCGTCGGGGCTGGCGGGAGCAGGCCCGTGCCGGGTACGAGGAAGCAGTCCGGGTCGGTGAGGACACCGGCAACAGGTATGTCCTGGTGCCGGCGCTGGCCGGGCTGGCGCTGGCGGTACTGCCCGACGACGTCAAGACGGCCGCCGTCCATGCCGAACGGGCCAGGGACCTCGCCGCCGAGGAGATCGTGGTGCCGGCCCTGCTGGCGCAGGGCTGGGTGGCGCGGTACGACGGTGACACCGCCGGTGCCGCGGCGTCCGCGAACGAGGCGGCCCGGGTGGCGGGGGCGCAGCGGGACCGCGCCGGGCTGGCCGACGCGTTGGAGTTGCGCGCCGCCGCAGAGACCGATCCCGCCCGGGTACGCGACGCGCTGCGCGAGGCGTACGCGATCTGGACCGGCGCCGGGGCGGAGGTGGAGGCGGCCCGCCTCCTTGTCGCCCTCGGCCAGTTGCCGGCCGCCAGCACCGACGACCGGCTCGGCGGGCTGTTGGCGGCGGAGCGGCTGGCAGCGGCCGGCGCTCGGGCGGACCGGCCGGCGAGCCTGGCCGCGATCTACGCCCGGCCGACCTCCGGTGCCGGCCCGACCGCCGCCGGTGAAGTCGTCGTCCGGGCACTGGGCCGGTTCGAGGTCCGGCTCTCCGGACGACCCGTGCCGGTTTCGCAGTGGCAGTCCCGCAAGGCCCGGGACCTGCTCCGGATCCTGGTGGCGAGACGCGGCCGACCGGTACCCCGCAGCGAGTTGAGTGAGCTGCTGTGGCCGGCGGACGACCCGGAACGCACCGGACACCGGCTGTCGGTGCTGCTGTCCATCGTCCGTGCCGTCCTTGACCCGGCGAAGGACTTCGGTCCCGACTGGTTCATCGTCGCTGATCAGGGCAGCATCGCCCTGGACCTGACGACGGTGCGGGTCGACGTGGAGGATTTCCTGGCACAGGTGGCCCACGGCCGCCGGCTCCTGGAGCGGGGGATGACGGTGCCGGCACGGGCGATGTTCCTCGCAGCCGACCGGGAGTACCGCGCGGACGTGTTCGAGGACGAACCGTACGACGACTGGTCCCGTCCGTTGCGGGAGGAGGTGCGGGCGGCGTACCTGAGTTTGCTGCGCATGCTGGCCCGGACCAGTCGGACCGTCGCCGGACCGGCCGCCGCGACCGGCTACCTGCTGCGGGTGCTGGAGCGGGACCCGTACGACGAGCCGGCTCACTGCGCGCTGGTCCGTGCCCTGGTCGCGGCAGGCCAGCACGGCGAGGCCCGCCGCGCCTTCGACCGGTACGCCGAGGCGATGCGGGCGATCGGGGTGCGGCCACCGGACCGGACGCTGCTGGTGCCGGCCCGCCCGCACCCCGCGTCGCTCGCTGAGAACGTGGGACGGACTCAGTGGAACGTGGGATGAAGCAGGATGCCGTAGCTGGTCAGTTCGCCTTTCCCGTCGTCTTCGTGCCCGTCGTCTTCGTGCCCGTCGTGCCGTAGCGGATCCGTTCCGACGCCCCGATCGGCCCGTCCCCCGGCGAGGTTCAGCAGCGGGTCGGGGACGAGCGCGGTGAGGAACAGTACGCCCTGGCCGCGGACTGAGGCACCGACGCCGTACACCCGCTGGTCGGTGCCGGAGCCGTCGACGATGGCCGTCTTCGGCCAGGCGTCGTCGGTCGCGGTAGTCGCGGTCAGTCGGGCACCGAGCGAGCCGTCGACCGCGGTCGGCCGTTTGCAGATCGCGTACGCGACGACCCGGGTCGGCGTGCTGCCGCCGGCGTGCACCCGGACCCGGCGCAGATCCCGGTCGGGTGCCACCTCGTCGACGTACGACAGGTCGACGTCGGCGTCGACCCGGAAACCGGTGCCGGTGACCTGCGCACGGTCGGGGCAGGTGGCGGTGGCGGTGGTGCCGTCGACGGCGGTCGCCACCGTACGCTGCGGCGGGTCGGACGAGACGTCGCAGACGGCGTACGCGGACACCGACCAGGCACTGTCGTGACCGGTCCGGGCGGCGGCCGAGGCGGTAACCGACGACAGCGTCTGGTCAGGGGCCATCGCGGTAAGTACGACGCCACCGGCACCACCGATGATCCGGGCACCCGCCCCGTAGACCGACTGCCCGGGGTCAGGGCAGTGCACGGTCACGGTCTTCACCCCACTGTGGTCATGGCTGCTGGCGAGTACGGCCAGGTCCGGCAGCCCGCCCGGCCGGGCCGCTGCCGCCGGGTTCCCAGTCCCGCCGGTCACCGCCGTGCCGGTCAGCGTGACCGCCGTAGCTGACAGGGCGGCCATCCGCCGCCGCCACACCCTGCTGATCATGTTGCGCTCCTCGTGATCGGATCTCCGCTCGGGCGTGCCCATGGTGCGGAAATCCGTCACGGTGGCGTCATGGTGAACCACCTTCGCAACGGGTCGTAGCGCGTTCCTTCCGGCGGCCCTGACCGTTCCCTGATCCGGCCGTGACCCTGTGCTGCCAACCTGCTCGCCACCGCCGGCATCCCGGCGCTACACAGAGGAGAACAGTCATGAGGAAGCGACGTGCCCCGATCATCGCGGTGCTGGTCCTGCTGGCGTTCGGCGGTGTGCTGCTGAAGCAGCTGCCGGCGACCGCACGGTCCGCAGCCCAGCCGCTGAAGGTGGACGCAGCCGCAGAAGTGGACGCAGCCTACGCGGCCGACGGCGACGGCCCGGCGGCCTGCAACGGTGGTGCTCAGATCGCGAGCCTGGTCCGCCTGAACGATACTCCGGTCTCCATCGCGGAGACCCCCGGTCCGGTACCGCTGCCCGGCGCGGCGGTGCCGTTCGTGGTGCCGGCCGGAAACAGCGCACAGGTCCTGGTGACCTTCGACGCCGAGGCGCGCCTGACCGGGCAGCCCAACACCTTCGCAACGCCAGCGGACTTCCTGCGGGTGCAGATTCTGCTGAACGGTGTTCCGATGCCGCCGGACAACGATCTGATGTTCACCACGGACATCGGGCAGTCCAACGCCACCCAGGCCTGCCGGCGGGTGGGCCAGGGGAACCACGTGGTGTCCGTGGTCTGGCAGGTGGTCGACCAGGCAGGGGCGAGCGTACTGACCGGGTTGATCGACGACTACCAGCTGACGGTCCAGCTCAGCGCCTGAGCCGTGCGGCCCGACGACCTGGGGCGGGACAGCTGTGCCCACCGCGCGGTTGAGCGCAGTGGGCACAGCTGTGTGGTGTGGGAGTTTGTTGTCCGTCAGCGCTCCCGGTTCGGGTAGCGGCGACGTTGGGTCAGGTGGACGAGAATCACTCCGCCGACGATCAGCACCAGGCCGACGACCAGGAAGTTCATCGTGTTCGCACCGGTCAGTGCCAGCGGACTGGCTGAGTCGTCAGCGTCCGCTTCGTTTGCGAGGTTGTCCACGGCTGGTGCATTGATTCCACCGGCGGCGGCAGTCGGGCTCGGATCCGCGCTCGGCTGTGCGGTCGGCTCCGGGGTCGGGTCGGCTTCCTTTTCCTCTTCGGCAGCGGTCTCGGTCGGCTCCGGCGTGGGCTCGGCGTCCTGCGTCGGCGGTGCCGGATCGTCGGTGATCTCCGCCTCGGGGCTGGCCGGCGCCGGTGTCTCCTCGGCGGGTGGCTCGTCGGCGGGCGGTTCCTCGGCGGGTGGCTCGTCGGCCGGTGGTTCCTCGGCCGGTGGTTCCTCGGCGGGCGGTTCCTCGGCCGGTGGTTCCTCTGCCGGCGGTTCCTCAGCGGGTGGTTCCTCTGCGGGTGGTTCCTCGGCCGGTGGTTCCTCAGCGGGCGGTTCCTCCGCTCCGCCGGCTCGGACCTCGATACGGACGGCGTCGATTGCCGGGGTCTGGTTGGCCCGCTGCATCATCGGGATCCGGTGCGATCCGTCACCGGCCCACGATGCGCACTGGGCGATTCCCTCCTGAGGCAGCCCGGGCACCTGGATGGTGACCACATCCGGCTCGGCACCGCCGCCACCGTCCTCGGTCGCGACGAAGAAGGCCGGCACCGGCTCCGGGTCGAGTGCCTCGGTGGTGCTGGTCAGCATTCGGCAGGCCGTGTGGAAGTGGCCGCGGGTCAGCCCGTCTCCGGTCAGCAGCGCGGACTCCACGTAGTACCCGCCCTGAGCCGCCGGCAGGAAGCGGTCCCGGACCAGATTGCGGGTGCTGACCCGTAGTTGGAACGGTTCGCCGACGCCGACCGATTCCGGCGACTCGGTGATCAGCAGCGTCGGGTTCTGCTCTGCCGCACCGACCTCGCCGAACGCCGTCGAGACGCAGCGGCTGCCCACCTGGAAACCGTCGTGCGGCTCCAACGAGCTGTCGTCACACCCGGTACCGAGCACATCGAGTCCGTTGACCTGCTCGCTGGCCTTGCGATCCGTTCCAGCACTGGAGATCTGGCTGACAGCGATCAGGACCCCGAAGGCGGACAGGGTCGCGACCGCGATGACGGCGCGGCGCGCCCGTCCGCCCTTCGCGGGTCTGGCGGCGCGTCTGTGAGCCGGTTGTCCCATGTGCACACCTTCCGAATGCTCACCGTGCTGTGATGTCTGTATTAGGCTCGGGCACGACGGTGCCGGCGGGGGTTTACCGGGAGCGGACGACTGGTCGTCCCGGGCCATACGCACACGTTAGGGAGCGGTTCAATCAAGAATCAACTTCAGCGCCAGAAATGATGATTTCTTGAGCCGCAAGTAAAGAAAACTTATGGCACCGGCCTTGAACGCTCGACATCAGCCGTTCGGCTGATGTCGATGTGGTGACTGTCGGTAGTGGCCGGATGTCACCGGCGGTCGTCGTGCAGTAGCTTCTTCTGCACCTTACCCATCGCGTTGCGTGGCAGGTCGTCCACGATGCGCACTTCGCGTGGCCGCTTGTGGGTGGAGAGTTCGGTGGCCACGAAGTCGATCAGCGCCTGCGGGGACACGCCCTCGGCCACCACGTACGCGACGACCCGTTGCCCGAGGTCGGCGTCGGGTGCGCCGATGACCGCCGCCTCGCGTACCGCCGGATGGGTCAGCAGCACGTTCTCCACCTCGCCGGCACCGATCCGGTAACCACCGCTCTTGATCAGGTCGGTGGAGGCGCGGCCGACGATACGGTGCCAGCCGGCCCGGTCGATCGCCGCGACGTCGCCGGTGCGGAACCAGCCGTCCGTGGTGAAGTCGCCGCGCCCGGCGGCACCGAGGTAGCCGTCGAACACCATCGGGCCGCGAACCTGCAGTTCGCCGATGGTTTCGCCGTCCGCCGGCAACTGCTCACCGTCCTCACTGGCCAGCCGGGTGTGTACGCCGACGAGCGGCGTACCGACCCAGCCGGGTCGCCGCTCGCCGTCGGCGCGGCTGCTGACCGTGATCAAGGTTTCGGTCATTCCGTACCGTTCGACCGGTGCCTGCCCGGTGAGCTCGGCCAGGGTGTGAAAGACCGGGGCGGGCAGGGCCGCCGAACCGGAGACGAGGAGCCGGGCGGCGCGCAACGCCCGGGCGGAGGGCCGGTCGGCGCAGATCCGGGACCAGATCGTCGGTACGCCGAAGTACAGCGTGCCACCGGCGGCGGCGTACGCCCCAGGGGTGGGCCGGCCGGTGTGCACCAGCCGGCAGCCGACGCGTAGCGCGCCGATGACGCCGAGCACCAGACCGTGTACGTGGAACAGCGGCAGGCCGTGGACCAGAGTGTCGTCCGGCGTCCACGCCCAGGCCTCGGCGAGGGCGTCGAGGTCGGCGGCGATGTTGGCGCTGGTCACCGGTACACCTTTCGGTGCGCCGGTGGTGCCGCTGGTGTAGAGGATCAGCGCGGGGGCGTCGGACCCGACGGTCCGGCGCTGGCCGGGCCCGCCCTGGTCGGAGCCGCTCCCGACCGGCCTCGTCGGGTCGGGGCCAAGCAGCAGTTGAGCGCCGGAGTCGCGCAGGATGTGACCGCGTTCGACCGGGCCGGCGTCCGGCGGTACGGGGACCAGCGTGGTGCCGGCCAGCAGGCAACCGGTGAGTGCGACGACCGTGTCGAGGCTGGCGGTGGCGTCGACCGCCACGGTGTCGGCGCCGGCGATCTGCCTGGCGACGGCGGTCGCGGCTTCGAGCAGGTCGTCGCCGGACATCGACTGGTCGCCGACGGTGACCGCCGCCGGCCGGCCGGTCAGTCGCGTGGGGTTCAGCAACGCCATCTTCCCGACTCTCCTCCTGCCGGTGGGTGGACCGGCTCCGGACCATTGTCGGCTCTGTGGTTGCCCGGCGCTGAACCACGGTGGCCCGGAGTCTGCCGACGCTGGATCGAGCTGGCCGGCCCCCTCCTTCGGCCCGGCGGGCAAGCCAAACAAGCGGTTGACCAAACGGATGACTGATGCGTAAGCGGTTTGTGTGGGTCGGCCGCCGATTGTTCGTGACCTTTGGCCCGTTCGGTGTTGGTCTTTGTGATCCGGGTCACCATGCCGTCGAATGCTCTTGTTTCGGGGCGGTACGGTGACGGGCCGGGGTTCTTGAGGAGCTGGGATTCCCGGTGACCGGGTGATTCGTGGGGGTCGGAAAATATGCGTTCCAGCAAGCAGTTGTGTGCTATTTCTGCGATATCAATAGGGTTGTCCCTGACCGGCTGTGGCCTCATCGGTGCTGGTGGAGTCAACAGCGAAGCGGAGCGCGACGAGTTTGTGCAGGCGTTGACCGACGCGGGCTACGCGGGTCTCGGCGAGCCGGTCGATGTGGACGGGCAGTGGAAGGTACAGGCCGACATGGCCTTCACGAAGTGCTATCTCTGGCTGGAATGGGACGGGGAGGATTTCTTCGTTTCGCACGCGACGGGAAACGGGGCCCCGGTGACTCCTGAAGGACGCGACGACCTGCCGAACCCGGAACCCACCGCCGCACTGGACCTGGTGAACGAGAGCCCTGCGGGCCAGGAACGTGGATCGCGGGTCTGCTGATGGAGGCGACAACGAATCCATCAAGGACTGCGATCCGATACCGGGCAGCGGCCGTACTCGCCGCAGCCGCGCTCGGTCTGCTCGCCGGCTGCGGCGGCGGGCCGGCCGACGACGAAGGTCAGGCCGCGCCGCCGGAGGCCGCCGCGGACGCCACCGCGACCGCGGCGGCGGAGCCGTCGCCGTCCGCGTCGCCCGAGCCGGTGTCGTTCGCCGAAGGCGACGCGGCGGCCGCCCGCAGCACCCTCGCCCCCGGCGCGGTGTTCGCCCAAACCTTGACCGATGAGGAGATCGTCGTCTACAGCGTCACCATCGACGGCGCGGTGACCGAGAACTGGCGGTTCACCCCCAAGGTGTACGCCGACCATCCTGTCCAGGACGTGCTGAGCAGCCTGCTGCGGCAGGAGGACTTCACCCCCGACTACCGGCAGCTGGTGGTGGTCCGCAAGGAACGCGCCGAACCGATCGGCTTCGAAACCCGGGTAGGGCTGCACGCACTGGACGGATCCTTCACCGACCTGTCCGGCTACGGCGAGTCCGTACCGGACAAGGCCGTGCAGTCCCAGCCGGCCGTACACCACGGCACCGGGCGGCTCTGGTACTGGCAGTACCAGAACCGTGCGACCCGACTGATGTCGGTCGGGCTGGACGGTGAGGACCGTCGCCACGAGGAGCAGATCCAGGCGAAGATGCCCCGTACGGTCGTCGGCCAGCCGTTCTACTTCCCCGACTCGGACGTGCCGGTGCCCACCTACGAGGACGGCAAGGTTCTGGTGGTCACCCCGGACGGGACCGTCGGCGCCAAGTACGTCCTGGCCGGGGCCGGTGCGCAGATCGGCGACCCGTACCAGATCGCCGAGGCGCCCAAGTTCGAGTCGCCCGGCTACGAGTTGGTCAGCTGGATCGACGATGAGACCCTGCTGGCCACCGGCCAGGACCAGATCTACCGGCTCACCATCACCGGCCAGCGGCTCGCCGAGCAGCCCTTGATCGCCGAGCAGACGCCGCCCTGGCGGCGGGCGATCGGGCAGCTCGGGCTGGACCCGTCGGCGGAGCGGATCCTGTTCACCACCGGGTCCGCCGAGGACCCGGACGTGACCGAGTTCCACGTTGTCGCCTCGACCGGTGGTGACCCGGAACCGGTCGCCCTGGTCGGCCAGGGCGCCGGGCAGTTCGGCGACCAGCTGATCGGATGGGCACCTTGACCGGAGATCAACGTGAGCTGCGGGAGATCAACGTGAGCTGCGGCGGGAGGGTCAGGCAGTGAATCCTCGGCCGTTCTTCATCCGACTCGGCCCGAGCCGCTGGTGGTACGTTGCCGGGCTGGCGCTCTGGGTGGCCGGCTTCGTCGGACTGTTCGGGTACGGGTACACGGCGAAGTCGCAGCGCGACGCCGCCGCCGTGGACCTGTCCCGGGCGGCGATCGACGACACCGTCACCGTCCAGGTCGCCGACGGCGGCGAGTACGGCGTCTGGCTGGAGACCGTCGCCGGGGCCGACCGCCCCGACGCGGTCCAGCGGCTGATCGACGCCGCCCCGCCCCGGCTGATCGAGGTAGAGGTGACGACGGCCGACGGCGAGCCGGTGCTGGTCGGGCCGGCCTACGGTTACGACCACCGGGTGACGACCGGGGCGGCGCAGCTGCTCGGCTGGAGCGTCGGCGAGATGGCGCTCGCCCCGGGCGAGTACCGGGTGGCGCTGGCTGACGCCGAGCGGTACGCCGGTGACGGCGTGGCCGGGTTCGCGGTCGGCCCACTGCCGCCCGAGCCGGATGGACGGGCCGCCGGCGCAGGGTTGGTCGGCCCGGCTGCCGGACTGCTGGTCTGCCTCGTCACCCTGATACTCCGGCAGCGGGCGACCAGCCGGGCGGCCCGACCATGACCGTGAGTGCACGACCCGTGAGTGACCAGATGGGTAGGGGGTGACGTCGATGGACCCGGACGACAAGCCGCTTCAGTCGTTGAGCGAGTCCGAGCTCAGCAGCGCCCGGTGGGGCGGGCGGGCCGGTGCCGAACAGGAGACGTACCGGCGTGAGCAGGAACGCCAGCGGCATGAACATGAACGGCGACTGGAGGAAAGACAGCAGTCCGGCGGTCCACGTCGGCTGGGTGCCGGCCCAGCCAGCGGCGTCGGCATCGGCTGGCTCTGGGACCTGTTCCTGCTGGCGCTGCCGGTGATCCTGCTGGTCGCGGTCGTCGTGGGGCTGGCCCGCGGCACCACTTGGCTGGCTGAGGAGTCGTTGCTGGCGCCACTGTTCCCCGCACCGGGTGACAGCCCGGCCCGCTACCTGCTGTCGGTGGTGACCCTGCTGATCCTGGTCCCGGGCAGTCTTGGCGTGCTGGCCGCGCGGCTGCAGCCGACCCCGCTGCGGCTGCCGGCGCGGATCGTGCTGATGCCGGCGGCGGTCCTGCTGGTGCCGGTGGTCTGCTACGTCACTCAGGTGACCGCCACCGCTGACCTGATTCGGCTGCCGTCTTGACGAGCGCCGTACTGAATCTCGTCAACCGGGTACGCCTACCGCTGCGCGGGCTGCTAGCCGCCGGATCGGCGGCCGGCGGTGGACTGCTGCTGGTGCTCGGTTCGGTGCTGCCCTGGGTCGCCGGTCCGGACGCTGGCGTGGTCGCGTACGGCGCGGTGGAGACCGCCACCGGCGGGTCGGCGCTGGGCTCGCGGGCCGGACTCTCCGGCGGGGACGCCTTCGTGACCCTGCTGGCCGGGCTCGTCGCGCTGGTCGTCGCCGGGTGGTACGGCCTGGGCCGGGCGCGCAGGTGGCAGCAGGTGACGGTGGCCGGGGCGGGCGTGCTGGCCCTCGCCTGGGCAATGCTGAACCACGCCGAGATCGGCGATGTCGCCGGACCGGACGGTGACCGACTGGACATCGGCCCGGGTGTCGGCGTCTACGTCGCGCTGTTCGGGGCGTTGCTCGTCCTCGTCGCGGCCGGGACGGCACCCCGCGACGTCGAGCACGACCTGCGGGTACTGGCCCGCCGTGCCGAGCGGTTGGCTCAGCGCGGCCTGGGCTTCGAGGCGATCGAGAAGCAGCAGCAGCTGTTGCGTCGGGCCCGCCGTCGTCCGGGCTGGCAGGATCCGCGACTCACCTTCGAGGCGTTGTTCCTGGCCCGGCTGTATCTGGCCGTCGGCCACGTGGACCGGGCGGTCCAGCTGGTGCACGACGTGATGGGTGACGCGCAGCGCCGGTTCGCCGACGACCAGGAGGGCCTCGCGGCGGCGACGGCGGAGGCGGCGGAGCTCATCGGGGAGGCGAACGCCCAACTCGCCGCCGTGCAACAGCTCGCCCACCAGCAGTACGGCTACCCGCCGCCCCGGTGAGGCGTGGCCGACCAGTCATGCTGACCTGTTCGTGGCAGTCTGGTCGGTGATCGGAACGGGTCCGTCGAAGCGGGGAGGCCGGCCGTGCGGCAGCAGGTTCACTTCATCACTGTGGCCACCGCCGACCTGCCCGCCGCTCGGCGCTTCTACCTGGACGGGCTGGGTTGGCGTCCGACGCTCGACGTACCGGACGAGATCATTTTCTTTCAGATCGGGCCGGGCCTGATGCTCGGCCTGTTCGACGCGGACGCCTTCGGTCGGGACATCGACCCGGCTGCGGCGGTGGTGACCCGGCCGGGCGGGTTCACGCTGGCGCACAACGTGCCGACGCCGGACGACGTCGACCGGGTGCTGGCGGAGGCGCGGGCGGCTGGCGGGACGGTCCTCAGGCCGGGCCAGCGGGCCGAGTTCGGTGGGTACCACGGGCACTTCGCCGACCCGAACGGCACGGTCTGGGAGGTCGCCTGTAACCCGGGCTGGCGGGTCGAGCCGGACGGCACCGTCGTGCTCGGCCCGGTCGCCCCGGACATCCCGGTCGACCAGATCAACTAGATCGACCAGATCAGCTAGCTAGATCGACCAGGCCGACCCGGTCGGCCTGGTTCGTTCGTTCCCTCCGTTGTCGACGGGCTCCCTTCTGACTGCTACCGGTCAGTTCTGAAACACGTCGTCTGATTCCTGCCACAAACGTTCGGCGTTGGGTCCGGAAAATCACATGGCTTGTATTTCGGATGTATTTCGCGATGCTATGGGATAAATGAGACGTAAAATCTCTGCTTCTCTGTGGTGCTCCCTGCTCACATGATGTCGAAGCGTTTGGTGAAGTTGGATCCAATGATTCTGGTGGCCATCTACCCAGCTCAAGCGGCAGGTTTCGCGAGTGTCCGTGATCAGTCATTTTACTTCCGTTGTGATCAATGGAAATTTGCCAATACGCTGCTAGCGCCCAGATGGGTACCAAGACAAGGGAGGGTCTCTTGAAATCCACACTGCGCTGGTCGGCAATGGCCGGCCTGGCACTCACGCTGGTGGTCACCGGCGCGCCGGCCGCCCAGGCGGAGTCGTCGCCGTTCAAGTCGGACGGCAACACGAGCGCCATCGCCCGCACCCTCGACGGCCGGGCGATCACCAACGCGAAGATCGCGAAGGAGGTCAGCGACTACTGGACCGAGGAGCGGATGGCGTCTGCCGTCGATCTGACGTTCGCGAGGTCGGCGAAGGGCACCGAGTCGACTGAGCGGGTGGCCAAGCCCGACGGGCCGGCGGGTGCGGTGGCACCGGTCGCGCCGAGCATCGGCACCGGCGGCGACGTCGGGATGCTGCTCAACGAGTCGCAGGCCGTCGGCAAGGTCTACTTCACCACCCCCACCGGTGGCAGGGCTTCCTGCTCGGCGAGCACCGTCGCCAGCGGCAAGCGGCGGCTGGTGGTGACCGCCGGTCACTGCGTGCACCAGGGCCCCGGCGGGCAGTGGTACAGCAACTGGCAGTTCGTCCCGCGCTACCGCAACGGCTCGCGGCCGTACGGCACCTTCGTGGCGTACAGCCTCAACACCCGTACCGCCTGGATCAACAGCGGCAGCTACGCCGAGGACATGGGCATCGCCATCATGAACAACGGTGGCACCTACGGCCTGAAGGTCGTCGACACCGTCGGCGGCCACGGACTGCGCTGGAACTACAGCTACAGCGTTTCGGTCACCGCCCTCGGCTACCCGTCCAACCTGGGCGGTGGCGAGAGCCAGTACTACTGCCAGGGCACCACATGGAACGCCGGTGGCCAGCAGATTCGGATGTACTGCAACATGACGTACGGTTCCAGCGGTGGACCCTGGTTGCAGGAGTACAACGACTCGACCGGCTACGGGTACATCAACAGCGTGGTCAGCCACGGTGACAACCCGGGCAACGGTCAATTCGACGGCCCGTACTTCGACAACGACATCAAGAGCCTGTACGACTACGCCGAAGGCCTTTCGCCGGCCTGATTCGTCCCGTCCACCTGATCCGTACCGTCCAAAGGTAGCCTCGGCCGATATGGCCGGGGCTACCCCCGCTGCCAGTCCGTCAGCGGCTGCCAATTCGGTGATTGGCGTGGCCTACCTCGCGCCGCGAACCAATGTCGTCGTCACCGGTACGGTCACCGGTGGACAGCGGCTCGTTGTACGACCTCCTCGGTCGTCAACGGGCTGCGTGGGTGGTGGCTCAGGCACATCGGCACCCCGGAGCAGACCTGGAACCCCCGACCGAGCTTGCGCGGGCATGCCAGCTGGATCCGGGCGGTCTGCGAGCTGCCGACGGCGAAGAACCGGATGCTCGCCACCGCCGGCGACGATGGGACCGCGCGACTGTGGGACCCGGGCGGTGGACCGCGAGTTGAGTGCATCGAGGACCCCGAGCCGTCGCAGCCCGTAGTCGCGGACCTTTGTTGAGGTGCCGAAGACGATCGAGTCGATCTCCAGCAGGTCTTCGACGTCCTTGGAGCGCTTGCTGTGCCTCGCGTGCAGATCGTCCGGCAGGTCGACTCGTCGAGGTGAGGCTCAGATACCTTACGAGTCCGTTTTAGGGTGCGTACGCCTCACTTCGATGACACTGGGCTGCTGTGTCAGCATGGATGCAGCCGATGATCGCTCCCGTTCACCGCTGCTGAGGTCATCATGCGACGTCGATACAGCGAGTACCGCCCTACCTCGCGGTGGAGGGCTCGCCGACGTGCATCACGTCCGGTCCGTCGGGTCCAGTTGAATGCGGTGGGCTGGTCGGCGGTCGCGCTGTCCGGTCTGACTGGCGCCGGCCTGGGGTATGCGGCTGGCAGACTGGCCGGCCTTCCGGGCTGGGCCGGCGTTGTGTCCGGCGGCACGGCAGCTGTGCTGATCACCCTGATCGCACTTGGCTGGCACCGTTCTGGCCAGGAGTGAGCAGACGGTCGCGGTGGGGCGGCCTACTTATGCTGCGGGCGGATGAGGACGTCGTAGGTGGGGGAGTTCTCCCAGTTGGGGCGAAGTTGGGCGACGGTGCGCCAGCCCCAGGAGGCGTACGCGGCCTGCGCCGGGGCGTTCTTTGGGCCGGCGAGCAGGGTGGCTCTCGCCTCGGCGCGGTCGGCGAGAAGCGCGTCGTGCAGTGCGCGGGCGATGCCCTGTCGCCGCCAGGACTCGCGGACCATGATCTCGCTGATCGCGAAGGTGCGCTGTCCGTCCTCATCGGTGAAGCCGTCCGGTACGGGCGTGAGCAGCCCGGCCCACCAGCGGTCCGACGACAGCGGGAAGCCGTAGGCATAACCGACGAGTTCGTTGCCGACTCTGCCGGTGACGAGTTTCCAGCCGGGCAGCGCCATGTGGCCGTTGATCTGCCGGCGGTAGCGGTCCTCGCCGTGGAACGCGTCGGCCGGCTCGTCATAGAGCCCTTTTCATGCTGCGTAGCGGTCGGTCTCGACGTGGTGCAGAACGAGGATGGCCTGCACGATCGCGGTCTGTCAACGCCGCCTCAATCGTGACCACCGTGGTCCGGCTGAAACTGGACCACCCCGGTTTGGTTGATCTTCAGTCGTTGGTCTTGGTCGCTGCCGGGACGCGGCCGAGGTCGCGGTCCTTGAGCCGGTAGCTGTCGCCCTTCATCGAAACGACCTCGGCGTGGTGAACAAGCCGGTCGATCATGGCCGCGGCGACGACGTCATCACCGAAGACCTCTCCCCACCGGCCGAAGGGCTTGTTACTGGTGACGATCAGCGAGGCACGTTCGTAGCGGTTCGAAACCAACTGGAAGAACAGGTTCGCCGCTTCGGCTTCGAAGGGGATGTAGCCGACCTCGTCAACGATCACCAGCGGGATCCGGCCGAGTTTGACGAGCTCGTCCTGCAGCCGGCCGGCGTGGTGGGCGTCAGCGAGACGGGACACCCACTGAGCGGCGGTGGCGAACGCGACCCGGTGTCCGGCCTGGCAGGCCCGGATACCGAGACCGATGGACAGGTGGGTCTTGCCGGTGCCGGGCGGCCCCAGGAACACGACGTTCTCCTTCGACGCCACGAAGTCCAGAGTGCCCAGGTGGGCGATCGTCTCCCGCTTCAACGACCGCTGGTGTTCGAAGTCGAACTCCTCCAGGCTCTTGCGTGCCGGGAACCTCGCCGCCCGGATACGCCCCTCACCGCCGTGGGCCTCCCGGGCCGCCACTTCGCGTTGCAGACAGGCGGCGAGAAACTCCTCGTGCGTCCACGACTCCGCCCGGGCCCGCTCCGCGAGCCGGTCCACCGACGCCGCCAACGAGGGCGCCTTCAACGCACGGGTGAGGAAAGCGATCTCGGAGGAGACGTTGCGGTTGCCGGTCGTTCTGGAGGCCATCACGCGGCCGCCTCGGCATCGACACCGAACATGCGGTCGTAGTCGGCCAACCTGCGGTGCTCCACCTCGGCCGTGACCGCCGGTGCCGGCGCCTGCCGCGCGGCGGTCCGCAGATCGGCGGCGGCCTGACGGTGAGCCGGGTCGGTGATGCTCTGATGCCGCGCCCAGCACCGGTCGTGCCGGGCGACGAGACGGCCCTCGCAGAGCACCTGCACCCGGTCGGCGTCAGCGACCACGTCGACCCGGCGGCCCACCACCATCGGGTGCACCGAGTAGTCGTTGCCGTCCAGCCGGACGTAGTGGTCGCGGGGCAGACGGGTGCTCCGCCGCCAGCCGACCACCGGCGCGACCGGCGGCAGCGTCAACATCGCCGCTCGGTCGGCCTCCCACCGGTCCACCGGCCGGCAGCCCAGCACCCGGTGCCGACGCTGGTTCGCCCGTACCAGCCATTCGGCAAGCTGGGCGTTGAAGTCCCGGGGCGAGCTGAACCGGCGCCCGGGCAGGAACGACGTCTCAAGATAGCCGTTCGCCCGCTCCACCAGGCCTTTGGCTTCCGGATCCGCCGGCCGGCACTGGAGCACGCGGATCCCGAGAGTGCCACGGAAGCCGTTCATCGCCTCGGTCAACTGCGGCCTGCCGGCACGCCACTGGCCAACCGCTGACTCGTTGTCCCATACCAACGTCCTGGGCACCCGACCCCACCCGGAGATCAACGTCCAGTGTCCGACCAGCAGATCCGCCGACTGCCGGGACGGGATCATCACCGCCGTCAGCCACCGCGAGTACCCGGACACCATCACCATCACCGGCGGCCGTCCGACCTGACCGAACCCCAGGGGCACGTCCGCCGGCGGGAACCACAGATCACACTGCGCCAGCTCACCCGGCAGGTACTCGGTGCGCTGCGCCGGGTCAGGCCGGCGGAACAACGGCCGCAGCCGCTGCACCCGGTCACAGAACACCGTCTTCCCACGGGTCCACCCGACCCGTTCCATGATCACCGTCGAGGGCATGTCCGGGAACTCCGCCAACAACGCCCTGATCTGCGGCTCGACCGCGTCCACGATCGAGCCCTTCGCCGCCCGTCGGTACCGCGGCGGCTCATCACTGGCCAACGCCTTCTTCACGGTGTTGCGAGACATCCTCAACCGCCGTGCGATGGCCTGAATCGCCATACCCTCCGACCGCCGCAGCCGCCGGATCTCCGCCCAGTCCTCCACGTTCAGCACCTCCCGATGCTTCAGGAGGTGGTCCCGATTCAGCCGGAACCACGTGGTCAGTTTTCACGCGGAGCTGACACGGTCGCTCGCCGTGGACAGCAGCGCAGCTTGGCCAGGATCTTCCAGGCCTTGAGGGTGGCGATTGCGCGTTCACCGCGGGCGCGGATCTTCGCGTGGGCGCGGTTGATGGCCTTCTGCCGGCGTGACAGCTTCGGGCGGAAGCGGCGTCGCTTGAACGGAGTGCGCACGCTGCCGCGGGCTCCTTGGTAGCCCTTATCGGCGAAGGTCATCACGTCCGCCCTGGTCAGCGCATCGATAATGCCGTAGGTCCTGGCTGCGGTCAGGTCATGAACCGAACCGGGCAGCGCCGGTGAAGCCCAGACGAGCCGGCCAGCGGCATCGGCGATGACCTGCACATTCACGCCGTGGTGCTTGTGTTTCCCAGAGTAGTAGGGTCGCTGGTCGGCGACCCGATCGATCGGAATCAGGGTGCCGTCCAGGATCGCGTACGCCAGTCGGCGGATCCGTACCATGGCGGTGGCCAGGTCATCGGCGGCCGTCGCGAGCAGGGCTATCGCTTCCTGGACGTAGCGCCAGGCGGTGGCGACGCCGATCTCGAAGCCGGCCGCGAGTCGGGTGTAGGTGTCGCCGTTGCGCAGATGGGCCAGGGCGAGCAGCGCCTGCCGGCCGGGTTCGAGGCGCCGCCACCGCGATCGGCGCTGCTTACGGTGGCTGCGGATGCGTTCGGCCAGGTGGTTCAGGGTGCGGCTGGACAACGAGATCGTGGCGGGGTAGGACAGCATGGCGAGGCTCCCGGTCGGGGCTTCGAGTCTTGGTCGACAGCTGTCCTACCTGGAGCCTCGCACCCATCGATCAGCGGGCCTACCGCATCCGCCCTGAGCTGCAAGATCAGCTTGGAAAAGGCTCATAGATCTCGATGTAGACGGCGACCAGGTCTTCAAGGATTTCCTTCGCCTGGTCAGGGTCGTAGACGTCGAGCTTGAGACCGTCAACCGCCATCAGGCGACCTTGGCAGCGTCGTACGCCTCGATGAAGTCCCGAGCCGCCGGAACGTGAGGAGCCGCCCGGGCAAGGTCGGCTCGCAGGACACCCAAACGTTTGCGGGTCCGCCGAGACTTGAGCGACGCGACGGCAGGTACGACGTCGAGTCCGAACTTGGCCGATCCCGAGTAGTCGCCTTGGTGAGCCGTCGCTCTTGCGAGATCGACTTTGGTGAAGATCATATTGCGCTGGTACGTGGGGTCAGGGCTGTCGAGCCCACGTGCGAACATGGCACCGGCGCGATCCGGCCTCTTCAGTGCGAGGTGGCCCATGCCTTCGATAGCGGACACCTCGCGATAGTCGACGAACCCGAGATACCTCTGGTCGTCCTCGGTCGTGCCCTTATCGAACTGGATCTTGGCTTTCACTAGCTCTCGTCCGAAGCCCGATTCCTCTTCGGCGTTGGCATGGGCAAGGGCAGCACGTAGATGCAGCAGTGTCAGAAGGCGCGGAGTTGCCCAGGGCGCGGCGATCCGCTGGGCCGCCTCAGCGAAGCGCAACGCCTCCGTCGGATTGGCATCCCGCACCAGCATCGAGAGTTGTTGGAGCGCACGCACCTCAAGTCGAGGATCGTCGCGGAGCCGGGCGCGGACGAAGGCTTCGTGCAGGTAGTGGCGGGACTCCTGACGTCGCTCGGCATCGAGGGCAAGCCAGCCGGTCTGGACCTCCAGATCACCGAGGCAGTCCTGCAGGGCCTCGCCGACCTGGCGGCTGTAGCTCGCCTCGCGCTCCCAGCGGGTGAGGCGGCGGTGCATGGCGATGGCGACGTCGCACAGGCTGTCGCCGCCGACCGCCGCGTCGGCACGCCGAAAGGCCAGGATCGTCTCGGAGACCTGCTGTATGTGCTCCATGCCGAGGTGCTGCGGCACCTGCGGCGATGTGATCCAGTCGCGCAGTGGTGTGGCGATGCCGAGGCTGGCGAGAGCGGTGTTGATCGTGAAAGCGCGACGGTTCACAAGATCACCTCCATCGGTATCCTCCGATGCCACCGTACCGCCGGATTCCGTGCTGTCCAGAGCAACGATCATCGGCTCATCACTGAGTAGCGCTTCGAGTTGGTCAACGGGCAGGTCAAGGGCCTCGGCGAGTCGCGCGCGTACCGCTGGGTGTGGGTCTGTCTCGCCGCGCTCCCATCGGGCGACGGTGGTGCGGTCGATGTACAGGTGGGCAGCCAGCCCTTCCTGCGTGAAACCGACGGCCTTGCGGTGTTGGATGAACCGGTGTCGCCGTGTCGTCACCTGGACGCCCTCCCGTCGCGTCGGATCAATGTCCACGGTGCACGTAGTACACACAGAGAAACAAGATCAATGCAACGGGCTGTGGATAACCTTCTGCTGCTGTGGATTCCGTGGAAGTTCCACAGCTCGACGCCGAGAAAGCAAGATAGTGCAGCTCGGCACTGGTGCCGCTACAAACGTGCATCACGGCTCGGCGCAGCGTGCACCAAACATGCGCTGTTCTCCGGCCGTGTACGAAGGGCATCGTGGTGACACGGCCCGGGGCGGGTGCCCGGCAACGCGGCTCCCAGGTCTGCAAACTCGGTTGGCGTGATCCCGCCCGCCCCGGCGCCTCTCCACGATTCTCTCCCCCCAAGGAGGCACAACGTGTTCAGGCGCAACGCGGCGACCGTACGGCACCGGCTGACGGCGGCGACCGGCGGCGACTACCGGAGCAACAGCGGGCACAACGGCGTACGGCGATCGCGGCTGACCGGGCCGGCGGTGCGTGCCATGCGGTTCCTGCCGCGTCGCTGGCGCGGCGGCCTCGACCCCGACGAGGTGTACGGCTACCTGGAACGGGTCGCCGACGAGGTCGACGAGCTGCGCCGTGAGCTGCGGATGGCCTGGGGCGAGGCCGACCGGGTGCGCAACGCGCTGCGTGCATGGCAGACCGAGCAGTTCGAGGCACGGTTCGACCCGCAGCGGCAGGCCGGCGGCCAGCGCCACCACTACGCGGGTGCGCGGTGAGCAGCGGGTACGACGGGGCGACGTACCCCGGCATCCTGCTGCGCGACGGGCCGGCCGGGCAGCGGGCCGCGCTGGCCGGCGGCCCCGACGTGTGGGAGGTCATCGCCGCGCGGCACGCCATCACGGCCGCATCCCCGGAGCTGGACGGCGACGAGCTGGTCACCGAGATGATGGCGAGCACCGGGCTGACCCGGCACAGCGTCGACGTCGCACTGCGCTACTACGCCGACCACTGGGCCGAAATCGACGAATGGATCGCCGCCAACGAGGTCGATGCCGCATGAGCACACCGCTCCCACAGACGGCTACAACTGGCTACCCTGTAGTGATGGGTAGCACTCCGAGGTCGATCCGCTTCGACGAACAGGTTCTGGCCCAGCTCGATCGATACGTGCGTGAACACCCCGGCTCGTCGATCTCATCGGTTGCCAACATGTTCATCGACGAGTCGCTGCGCGCTCACGAGCATCCGGGCATCGTCTTCCGGCCCGGCCCGACCGGGCGGCGGGCCGGGCTGGCGGCGGGACCGGATGTCTGGGAGGTCATCGCCGCACTGCATGCCATCAAGGCCGAATCCCCCGACCTGGCTGGCGACGAACTCACCCAGGCGCTGGCGGTGTCGACGGGCTTGCACCATCGGGCCATCGTCATTGCGCTTCGCTACTACGCCGCGTACCCCGAAGAGGTCGACGAGCGCATCGCCGCCAACCAGGCGGTCGCCGAGCAGGAAGAGCGTCTCTGGCAAGCAGAGCAGGTCATCCTTCGTAGGCGTGTGGCGTGAGTGGTCTGTTACTGGACGAGATGTACTCGCGCGAGCTGGCCAGGTTGCTGCGCCAGCGCGGACATGACGTCGTTGCCGTGCTCGACCCCGACATCGGGCTCGCCGCCGCACCGGACAACGAGGTCCTGGCCTGGGCGGCACGCAACGGACGATGCCTGGTCACTGAGAACGCGCGTGACTTCGTCAGACTCGCGCCAGGCATCCCACACATGGGCGTCGTTCTCGTGTCCGGTCAGCGATTCCGGCGTACCCCGTCCGGGTTGGGTCACCTCGTCACCGCGCTTGACCAGATGCTGTCGGCCAAGGACCTTCCCCCACCGGACGGCATGGTCTGGCTCGGCGCGGTCGGGTGAGCGGCCAAGCGGTGGTGACGTCGGCTGCGCCGAGGTCCGGGGAACTCCCAGGGCTTCTTGACCGTACAACTACTTAGTCATTAAGTTAGATGTACGTCGATAGTTGCTCTCAAGGTAGGTGAACCGTGAAGTGGAAGTCCATCGCTCTCGCCGCGGCCCTGGCCGGCCTGCTGGCCATCGCCCCCACTGGCCCGGCGGCAGCCTCCCAGGCCAGCAACGGGTACTGGTCGCCCGGGAACTGCCCGCAAGGCCTGCTCTGCGTCTGGGCTGGTACGACGCACCCGCCGGAGGGTCCTACTGAGACTCCGTCGCTGACGACCAACACCGAGTGGTCCGGCAAGGTCCCGGCATTCCTGTTCTACAACCGCACCTCCCGCAACGCCGAGATCACCTGGTCGTACGACTACCTCGGCACGACGTACACCGGCAAGAGGTGCGCGTACGCCAACGACAGCGGGGACCTGTACGTGACCATCTCCATCACGAAGGTGACCTGGCAGCCCACCACCTGCTGACCCTCGATCGAGGGTGAGGTGTGACGGACTGGATCACGATGCGATCGGGACCCCCGATTCCCGCCGAGTCACGGCGGCCGGAGCGGCGGCGCCGGAGAGGTAGCTTTCCAACATCTGGCGCCGCTGCGCGATCAGTTGTTCCTGGTGGGCCAGCTGGTCACGGACCTGCCGGACCCGGTCGACCAGCCCGGAGCAGTCGCCCGTCGGTCGCTCGCCGCCCACGCAGGGGATGATCTCCCGGATCACCTCCGACGGGAGCCCGGCGCGGTAGAGGTCCTGGATGAAGGCGACCCGGAGCACCGCCTGCTCGTCGTACTCCCGGTATCCGTTGCCGCGCCGCGCGGCGGGCAGCAGACCCTGCTCCTCGTAGTAGCGCAGTGCCCGGGTGCTCACGCCGGTGGCCTTGGCGAGTTCGCCGATGCGCATGCGGGACCCCCATCCGAGCTTGACATTCACGTCAGCGTCAAAGTTTACCGTCGTCCGCATGAGCGAAAACAAGACCACCGCGCTGGTCACCGGGGCCGGCGCCGGGATCGGGGCGGCGATCGCCGCCCGGCTGGCCGGGAAGGGTACGAACCTGGTCCTGGTCGCGCGTGACCAGGAGCGGTTGGACGACACGGCACGGCAGATTCGGGCCTCGTACGGCGTCGACGTGCGCACCGTATCGATGGACCTGTCGCTGCCGGGCGCCCCGGGCGACCTCGCCGGGCGGCTCGGAGAAGCCGGAGTCGCGATCGACATCCTGGTCAACAACGCCGGTATCGCCCTGCCGGGACCGGTCGCGGACACCGATCCCGCCAGGATCCGCACGCTGGTCGACCTGAACGCGGGAGCGGTCGCGGAGATCACCGCGTTGTTCCTGCCCGGCATGCTCACCCGCAGGAGTGGCGCGATCGTCAACATCGCCAGCACCGCCGCGTACTCCCCCGCGCCCAACAACGCGGCGTACGCGGCCTCGAAGGCCTTCGTGCTCTCCTTCACCCAGGCGTTGTGGGCCGAGACGCGGGGAAGTGGGGTACGGGTGGTGGCAGTGAGTCCGGGGGCGACGGAGACACCGATGAACCCCGGCCACTTCCGTGGGAAGCGACAGCCCGAACAGGTGGCCGACACCGTCATGGCCGCGTTGGCCGGCCGGTCGGCGGCCGTGGTCGACGGCTGGCTCTACACCACCCAGACCTTCCTCTTCCAGCGCGTCCTGCCCACCCGGACGACCTCCCGCATCACCGGCGCGTACTTCGCCAAGGCAGCCGAGCGCAGCCGGTTACGAGGGACGTGACCGGCTGTCGGGCCGCGATCCGGTGCGAGGCGCAGCTGGTCAGCTGTTTGCGGAGTAGGCCTGAGCGAGGAGTTGCCCCGCGAGTTCCATGCAGCGCGTCCGAGCGGGAGAGAAGCCGTAGGGCATCTTGGTGGCCGCTTCGAAAGCGCTCATCTGCCGCTCCTCCGTACCTTTGAGGTCGGCGTCGTCGGTCTCGAAGAGCTCCTCCGCGGCCTTGTCCAGCCCTGCTGCCTCGATGGCCCGGTCCAGGGCCAACTGTTGGGCGCATCGCTGTACGGCGAGCTCTTCGACGCGCGCGTCATCAGGCTCGACGCCGTCGTCGAGGGCGGCCTCAGCCGCGTCGAGACGGTCCTGCTCGGCCCGCAGTTCGGGGTGGGTAGCCAGCACGATGAACACGCTGGCCTGGACGGCGGCGCCCAGCGGCCCGAAGATCCGTTCCGTGACCAGCAGGGCTTCCAGGTCCGACGCTCGCAGTACGCCCGGCGGCAGATGGCTGAGCCGGTCCGTGACCAACTCGGAGAGCAACCCCAGCGGGCTGCCCACCTCCTGCATTCGCTGGACAGCCGCGCGCTGCCGTTTGATCTCGGCCTCCTGCGCCGCCAAGGTCTCCTCCAGCCTGGCGGGGAGGCGTGAGGGAGGGAAACATCGCAGACAGGGGCCTTCCGTGTGGTGGTGCCCTCCACCACAGCACATGCCGCTACGGCAGGTGCAACAACACCATCCAGTTGGTCACCGACGGTCGCTCCGCCTTAGCGTTCGATGGGCACGACCTGTCCGCGCTGTTCCGGCACCGGGCGACGCTGACCGACGAACCGGTGCCGACCGTCGCCGTCTGCGGACGGTGATCAGCTGTCAGCGGTGGCGGCGAGGCGCTGACGGTAGGCGCGTAGCTCGTCACCGTCCCGGGTGTGCCAGCACGGCCCGAGCTCCCAGCCGAGCCGTTCGTAGAAGCCGGTTGCTCCGGCCGACCCGACCGGGGTTACCAGCTCGGCCTCTGCCGCCCCGGCGCGCTGGGCATCCTGGACGAACCGTCGGACGAGTTCCGCCCCGATTCCGCTGCCCCGCCACTGCGGTTGCACCGCCACCGCGACCATCACCGCCACCTGTGGATTCTCGGCGATGCCGTCCGACGGGGCCGGCTGGCCCGACCGGCGCTGCGCAATCTGCCGCGCCCAGGGCACGGCCCGGGAGGACAGTTGACGGGCCAATGTGGGGCGTCGGGCCAACGCTCCGGCGCCGGCCGCCGCGAGGGACGCCAGCGCCCGCCGATCGGCGAACAGTGCCGCCATGTGGGCAGCCTGGTCGGTGGTGCCCAGCAGGAACCCGACAACGTCGCCGTCGGGTGTCGTCGGGTCGGTGACCACGTAGCCGACGCCGTGCCGGGAGTCGAGGTAGGTGCGGTGCCAACGGCGGACGAATCCTGCTCCAAGCGACGGAAACAGCCCGACCGGCAGGAACTCCACATGCGTACGGGCCGTGGTCGCGAGATCGGCGTGCTCGGCTGGTCGCACGAGAGCTCCGCTGCTGTCCGACCCCGCCATCAGGGCGCGTGATCGCGTCACAGTGTCGGCGTTGCCCACCATGACCGACGAGTACCCGCCGTCGGGGTGGTCACACCGGGGCGGGACCCTGCCGGCTGAGCAGGTCAGGTCCGCAGGTCGAGAAGCAGGGCGCGGTGGTCGGAGACTTCCGGCTGACGCACGATCTCGAAGCGTTCGACGGCGGCGACGTCGGAGACGAGCAGATAGCTCGCGTGCCGGACCGGCTTCGGATAATGCGACGTACGGGTGTCGCCCGTGCTGACCAGCTCAGTCAGCCCGATACCGCCCAGCACGTCGAACGTCTCGCTGTCGGGCAGCACGTTGAAATCCCCGCACACCACCACCAGATCGTCCGGGTCGCGTACCCGCTGGACCAGTTCGGCCAGCCGTACCGCCTGGGCCCGGCGCGCCGGGGTGTCCGCCTTGCCGGCCGGGTCGCGCAGCCCGTGTACCTGCACCACCCACACCCGCCGGCCGTCGGCGCGGCCGACTGTGCCGACGGCGAGTGCCACACGTGGACGGTCCGCGACGGTCCACTCGGCGTGCTCGACGAACGTCCCGTGCACGAAGGTCGAGTCGACACCGACGACAGGCAGCCACTCGGCGGCCATCGTCGCCAGGCCGAAGTCCTGCCGATGGCGGGCACCCGTCTCGTCGGTCACCGGCCCGGAGTCACTGGTGAGGAAGAACGCCTGATGCCGGGGCAGTACGGCGCGGACGTCGTCGAACAGGTTCGCGCGCTGCGGCAGGGTACGGTCGCCGTCGTCGAACCGGGTCCACCCGGTCAGGCCCGGCGTCCGGGTCACCTCTTGCAGGCAGAGTACGTCCGCCGCGAGGTCGGCCAGCCAGGGCAGCAGCTCATCGGCCAGCGCCCCACCCCAGGCGTTCACACTCACGATCCGCAGCACGACATCTCCGACCTTATGATTACAGGTAGGCCGGGATGAGGCTGGGCCGACGTCCGGGACGCGGGTCGATAGAGTCAGCGGCGTGAACGCGGCGTACCTGGTGGTCCTCGGTGAGCGGGCAGCGATCCGCTGGGTGCTGGAGCAGCAGCGGATGGCGTTCCCGGCGACCCCGCGGGCCGAGGTGGCCGCGTTGGCCGCCGGCGACCGGCTGCTGCTGTACGCGACCCGGGGCGCCTGGCACAACCCGACCCGGGACCGGGGCCGGGTGATCGGTACGGCGACCGCCACCAGCGCGGTCCGTGCCTTCGACGAGCCGGTCGAGATCGCCGGGATGCGGTTCGTCTCCGGCTGCACGTTGGACGTCGACGGGGTGGTGCCGTACCCGGGCGGGGTGGAGTTGCAGCCGCTGGTGCACCAGTTGGCGGCGTTTCCGAAGCCGCATGCGTGGAGCATCTACCTGCGCCGCCCGCTGCTGCGGCTCGCCGCCGCCGACGTCGGGTTGCTGGCCGGCGCGCTCCGGCCGATGCTGGCCGCCCGGCCGGCGGCGTTGTCGACCTACCCGACGCAGCCGAGCTGACACCGCCCACTCGGGCAGCCGCCAGCCAGCGGGCCTCGGCCGACCCGGTCGGGCTGGCTGGGTTCGGGTTGCGCCGCCGGCCAGCCGGCAGCCACCCTTGTCGATCTTGTCGCGACAACAGGGCCGATGCCGGGTTTGCAGCTGACATCGCCTACTTAACGGCAAAGATGACAACGAGTCGTTGTTACGCCCGGGTAGGGCGGTAATAATTCGGCCTGTGGGCATAGCTTCATTTGCGGGACGATTATCCTCAAGTTCGGATTGAACGAGCCGCTGGTTGCTCCTGGGCTAACTTGAAGTATTGACATGCTTGCGCTCCGGTTGGGGCGCTGTTAGCCTTCTGTCCGTGGCCCGGTCAGGGGCCGGTAGGTCGATTTATTTCACCTGAGTTACGCCCGCCAAGACAGTCTCAATCAACCACCCCTTGGGACGTTCATGTCGACGATGTGGCCGAAGTGATGACCGCTGCCTCAACCGCTGATTCAACGCCGACTGATGGAAATCGTAAGAGGGATTTCCGGCTGTACTGGATAGCCGGGGCCGTCGACCAACTCGGGTCGCAGACCTCCGGCATCGTCTTTCCGCTGGTCACCCTCGCGATAACCGGCTCACCGGCCGCCGCCGGTCTGGTGGGCGCGCTGGCCCTGGCCGGTCGACTTGTCGCCGCGCCTGCGGCCGGCGTACTGGCCGACCGGTTGCCCCGCAAACGGATGATGGTGGCGTCACTACTGCTGGCCGCCGCCACGATGGCGGTGCTCTTCGTCGCGGTCGCCAGCGGTACGGCGACCCTGGTGGTGCTCGCTGCCGCCGCCTTCGTCGAAGGGCTCGCCCAGAGCGGCTACGAGGCGGCCGGCGCGGGCTCGATTCGCCGGGTGCTACCGGCCGACGACAAGAAGGCGCTGTCCCGGCTGGAGGCGCGCAATCACGCCGTACAGATCGTCGGTCCGGTTTTCGGCGGCGCACTCTACCAGATAAGCCGGTGGGTGCCATTCCTGGTGGACGCCGTGTCATATGTGGTGTCCGCATTCCTGGTCAGCGCGATCCGCACCGATCTCACCCCGGATCGTGCCGAACGCACGTCGTTCCTCACCGATCTGCGGGACGGCCTGCGCTTCGTGTGGCGCCAGCCGTTTCTACGATTCGTGACCATCTGGGCTGCCGGGATCAATTTTACCTTCGGCGCACTCATCTACTACGCGATTCTGACTGCGGGGCAGCAGGGCGCGGCCGCGTCGTCGATCGGCCTGGTGCTGACCGTGGCCAGCGTCGGCGGGCTGACCGGCGCGTTGTTGGCGCCCGCCGTGTTCAGCCGGGTCCGGCCGATGACCGTCATCGTCGTCGCCTCCTGGGCGATGGTCGCCCTGGTCGCGGCCATGTCGCAGGCCCGGCAGACCTGGACGTACGGCCTGCTCTTCGGCCTGGTCTTCCTGCTCAGCCCGTTGCTCGGGGTCATCTTCCAGTCGCGGGTCATCGCGTTGACGCCGGACGAGCTACAGGGTCGGGTCGGCACCGTGATGGGCACCGCCGGCGAGGTGCTGCAGACCCCGGCGCCGCTGCTCGCCGGCCTGCTCGTCGCCTGGTACAGCCCGACCGCGGTCGCGTTGATCTTCGCCGCCGCACTGGCCGGGCTGGCCGTCTACACGACTGTCAACCTGCGCCAACTGCGCGCCGGGGCGGAGGACCCACCAGACGACGCGACGCCGACCGAACCCGACGCGGCGACGACCGAACCCGTGGCAGAGGAGGCACGCCGATGAGCCGTGAATACCGACTGTTCTATCCGGCACTTCCGGTGGTCGCCGAGCACGCGCCGCACCGGGTGGTCTACGTCGGCGACGCCGACGGTCGATGCCAGATCCTGGCTTGGGACCGCCGGACCGACACGGTCACCCAGCTCACCGACCGGGCGACCGGAACGATCCGGGCCGCATTGGACCCGGACGGCGAGACGGTGTGGTGGTTCGACGACGACCTCGCCGGGGTGGGCGTCTGGCGTACCCGCGACTTCCCGAACAGCGCCACCGACCAGGCCACCTCGCCGGTCTCGGCTCCGGCGCTGCCCGGGGTGACGCCGGCGCGGCACGCCGGGATCGCGATGGCCGACGACGGAACCGCCCTGGTCGGGCTCGCCGACGACGACGGCCTGACCCTGCACCGGCGCGACCCGCACGGGCGGATCACCGAGGTCACCCGGACCGCCGGGTACGCGTACCTGGTCGACCTGGACCCGACCGGTGAGCTGGCGGCGGTCGGCACCGACCCGGCCGCCGCGGACGCCGTGACCGTCGTCGGCCGCGACGGGACCACCGTCGGAGTGGTGTCCGGCCGGCCGGATCGGCGGGTCTGGGCGCTCGGCTTCGCCCCCGACGGCGGCGAACCCCGGCTGCTGCTCGTGCTGGAGCAGGACGACCGGTACTTCCCGGCGACCTGGACCCGGGCCGACGGACTGCAGCCGCACAGCTGGTGCTGGTTCGACACCGAGATCACCGCGAGCTGGTATCCGGACGGCCGGCGGATCCTGATTCGTCAGGACCGGCACGCCCATACGATCCTGCACGAGGCCGACCTGACGGTGCGGGCCAGCGCGGTGCTGCCGACCCCGCCGGGCAGTGTGCTGGACGCGGCGGTCTGGCCGGACGGCGACGTCGTCTACATCTGGACCGACTCGTTGACCCCGCCGCAGCTACGGTCGGGCCGCGACGTACGGCTGCCGGACAGTGGCGCCGGTCCGGACCCGGCGGCGTCCGCCACGGTCGACGACTACCAGCGGCAGGAGCTGTGGGTGCCGGGGCCGGGCGGGCCGATCCACGTGCTGCTGACCACACCGAACGACGACCGGCGTACCCGTCCCGCCGTGTTCCTGGTCCACGGCGGACCGTCACAGCACGCGCGGGACGCGTACGACCCGCTGGTGGAGATCCTGGCCAGCACCGGCTGCGCGGTGGTGCGTGCCAACTACCGGGGGTCCAGCGGCTACGGCTCCGCCTGGCGTAACGACTTCAGCTCCGGCGTCGGGCTGACCCAGGTCGCCGATCTGGCGGCGGTCCGCGAGCATCTGGTGACCGAAGGTCTGATCGAGGCGGGACGGGTCGCCCTGTGGGGCACCTCGTGGGGTGGCTATCTGACCCTGCTCGCCCTCGGGGTGCAGCCCCGGCTGTGGCGTCTCGGGGTGGCGATCAGCCCGATCGCCGACTACGCCGCCGCGTTCCATGCCGCGTCCCCGGCGGTCCAGGCGCTCGACGTGATGCTGTTCGGCGGCACCCCGGAGCAGGTTCCCGAGGCGTACGCCCGGTCGTCGCCGGCCAGCTACGTCGACCAGGTGACCGCGCCGGTGCTGCTCGCCGTCTCCAGCGACGACGTGCGTTGCCCGCCGGCCCCGGTGGAGCGGTACGCCGGCCTGCTGGCCGCCCGCCGCGTTCCGCATCAGCTGGTTCGCCGCCGGGCCGGGCACGACGACTTCGACGCCCGCAGCCATCTGTCGCTGATGCAGACCGTGCTGCTGTTCATGCAGCGGCACTTCGACGGCGTGCAGGAGGAGGGTACGGCGGTCGCGCTCGCGATGGCGCGGCCAGTGGCCTGACCCTGTTCCCCGCACGTTGGCAGGTTCGGTCCGATCGGGAGAGGAGGTGAACGGCATGCGGAAGAACGTTGTCGAGAACGACCCGATCAACGGCAACCGCGACCAGCTTCGCAGCGCGAACATCACGGTCACGGTATCGGTCAAGATCAAGTTCTGATCTGGGTCGTACGGGGTGGAGGCGGGCGGGTCGCGCCCTGGCCGGCATCGCCTGACCGCCTCCATCCCATCGGCGCCGACCTCACCATCCCACCGGGAATCCTGTCCACCTCCGACACCCGCGCTGACCGGGATCGTCGGTCGCGGCTCGCATAGAAGGGAAGGGCACATGCGGATCCTGCTGGTCAACATGCCGTGGTCATCGATCGATGTCCCGTCGCTGGCACTGGGCATCCTCACCAACAGCGTCCGCCAGAAAATGCCGGACGCCGAGGTCGAAGTGATGCACGCCAACCTCGATTTCGTCGACTGGGTGGTCGATCGGCGCGAGTTCGGCCTCGGTGACTACTACTACTATTCGCTGTTCACCTACTTCTCCGGCTGCGGTGACTGGGTCTTCTCCTCCGCCCTCTACGACGACCCTGAGTGGCGGGTCAGCGAGTTCAGCAGCCGGGTGCAGGGCCAGATGTCCGAGCGGGACCTGAGCCGCAACGTGGACCTGCACCGGTCCGCGCCGGAGTTCATCGACGAGATCGCCGCCCGAATCGTCGACCGGGCACCCGACCTCGTCGGATTCACCTCGACGTTCCAGCAGAACACCGCAGCGCTGGCGACCGCCCGGGCGGTGAAGAAACTCGACCCCCGGATCCGTACCGCCCTCGGTGGGGCGAACTGCGACGGCGAGCAGGGCGCGGCGCTGCACCGCAACTTCTCCTTCATCGACTTCGTGGTACGCGGCGAAGGCGAGGCCGCGTTCCCCCAGCTGCTCGCCGCACTGGCGGCCGCACCGGCGGACGACCACGCCGACTTCTCCAGCATCGAGGGCCTGTGCTGGGCCACCCCGGACGGCCGGCACGTGGCCAACCCGATGAGCACCGCACCGCTGCCGCCAGCGGAGATCGTCAGCCCGGACTACACCGGCTACTTCGAGCGCCTGGCCCGCTCCAAGGCGAACCACTGGGTCGAGCCCCGACTGGTGGTGGAAGGCGCCCGCGGCTGCTGGTGGGGCGAGAAGCACCACTGCACCTTCTGCGGGCTCAACGGCTCGTTCATGCAGTTCCGCAGCAAGCATCCCGGCCGGTTCTACGACGAGATCATCGGGCTGGTCGAGCGCCATCAGGTGCTGGACATGTTCGTCGTCGACAACATCCTCGACATGAGCTACGTCAACTCGCTGCTGCCCCGGCTGGCCGAATCCGACTACGACCTGCGGCTGCAGTACGAGATCAAGTCGAACATGCGTGGTCCGCAGGTGCAGGCCCTGGCCGACGCCGGCCTGGTCAGCGTCCAGCCGGGCATCGAGAACCTGAACAGCCGGGTCCTGAAGATCATGGACAAGGGGGTGACCGGCTGCCTCAACGTGCGGATGCTGCGCGATGCGGAGACCAGCGGCATCACCATCGCCTGGAACTACCTGTACGGCTTCCCCGGCGAGTCCGACGCCGACTACCAGTCGATCATCGACCAGATGCCGGCCCTGCACCACCTCTGCCCACCCGACGGCAGCACCCGGATCGCCATCGAACGGTTCAGCCCGTACTTCGTCAAGCCGGAACTCGGCTTCACCGACCTGCGGCCGGCCGCCCAGTACCGGCTCATCTACGACCTGCCCGAGTCGGAGCTGATGGACCTGGCGTACATCTTCGACACCCCGACCCAGGGCATCGACGAGGACCTCGCCGAAACCCTCGACCGGGCCGTCACCGGCTGGCAGCACGAGTACGCCCGCAGCCGGCTGACCCACCACGACCTCGGCACCGAGATCGTGCTGGTCAGCGAACGGCGGCAGTTCGACTGGCATGTGCTGCGGTTGACGGATCCGACCGAGATCGCCGCCTTCCGGCAGCTTGACCAGCCGCACAGCGTCGCCTCACTGGCCCGGCGGATCTCCGCGTCGGAGGAGGCGGTGGCCACGCTGCTCGCCCGTTGGAGTGACCTCGGCCTGCTGTTCAGCGACGCCGACCAGTTCATCCAGATCGCACCGCAGGCGATGAACCAGGACCTGCTCCGGATCGACCACCTGCACCAGGAGCGGGCCGCCGCGCAGGCGGAAGCCGCGTCGGCGGACCCGGCCACGTCCGCCGGGCACCCCGCGTCCGAGCCCGCGCTCACCGCCGTCTGACAGGAGCACCGCGTTGATCAGCACCGACATCGAGGCGCCGCCGACCGGGCCGGTCGTGGTCCGGCTGCACCGGGACCACGATCCGGCGGTCGCCGACATTCCCGGCATCGACCTGGGCACGGCCGAGTTCACCGGGTCCGCCGCCGACACCGTCGCGGACTGGCTCGACCGGGGGGTACGCAAGGTGGCGCTGCCCGGCACCGTCGACCTCACCGCCGCCGACTCGGTGGCGGCGGCCGATGCGGTCCGCCGGCTCGTCCTGGTCCGCGAGTTGACCAGCTACGCGATCGAGGTGGACTGGTCGATACGGCTGCCGGGCGGCGACGGAGACCTGTGGCGGGTGTACGGGCATCTGCGTCCGCCGGCGACGGTCGAGATCGCCGGCGCGGCGGGCGCCGCTGACGCCGCCGGCTCCGACCCTGATTCCGACCCGGGGACGGTGGCCGCTGCCGCCTGGCGGGACGCGTTCTACTTCGACAAGTGCACCTACCGGCGTGGCCCTGGGTTCGTCCAGGTCCGGGACCGGCGGGCCGGTCGGCTCAACCTGCTGACCATCGACGACCCGGCGTACCTGGCGGTGCTGGAGCAGCTGCTCGATGGTGCCGGGATGACCACTGTCGACCTGGACATCGCCCGCGAGTTCGGCGAGGAGGGTCTGGTCACGAAGGTGGGCGACCAACTGGTCTGGTTGCCGCACCGGCTGCGCCGCTGGCCGCTTCCGTCGATGGTGGTGTGACCTCGTCGCCCATCGCCTCCGGTGGGACGCCGGTCCAGCGGGAGTACGCGCTGTCCACGAAGTACGCCTCGCCCGGATCCCAGGTGTGTCCGGTGGGCCGCCGGTGGTAGAGATAGCCGAGCGGATGGGTGCGGTAGACGGTGGCGCCCTCCGCCCGGAGCCGCTCGATCAGCCCGAGGTCGACCGAGCGGGGCACCGGGCGCCAGCCGCCGACGGCCTCCAGATCGCTCTTGGCGAGCAGCATCGTGCCACCGGCGACCACTCCGCCGTACGCCTCCGGGATGCCGGACCGTCGACGGAGGGTGACGCCCTGATCGTCCAGGTGGACGAACTCGGCACCCTTGCCGACCAGGGTGGCCCCGGAGTAGTGCCGGGCCAGCACCAGGTCCCAGACGTGTTCGACGCCGTAGCTGTCGTCGTCGTCGAACTTGGTGATCAGGGTGCCGCGGGCGCGCCGGGTGGCCGCTGCGAGCCCGGCGCCGAAGTCGACCGACTCCGGCAGGTGCAGCACCTCGAACGGGCGGCCCGCGTCGGACAACGCCCGGCGGGCCGACTCCGGCAACTCGATGCCGTGCAGGCCCAGGATGATCTCCATCTCCGGATAGGTCTGCGCGATGATCGCGGCCAGCGCGGTGGTGACCAGCTCCGGCCGCCGGGTGATCAGGACCGCGCTGACCGACGGCGGCCGACCGAGTGCCGGCAGCCCGCCGTCGGCGAGGCCGGGCAGCCGCAGCCCTGCGGCATGGCCGCGCATCGCGGCCCGGCGCTGCCGTACGCTGCGCGCCTCGACAGCCAACGACCCGTCCGGCCCGGCTGACCCGTCTGACCTGTCTGACCCGTCCGGCCCGGCTGATCCGGGCGGCTGTCCGGTGACGAGCACGCGTAGCTGCGGGTCGAGTAGGTCGGCCACGGCCGGCGGCAGGATCGGGGCGTGCACGAGTACCCCGGTCGCGGCGAGCTGGACCAGCAGCCCGGCGGTCTGCTCGGGGTGTTCACCGGGCACCAGCCGACAGTGCACCGCGCGGACCTGCCGCAGCGCGGCCAGCGCCGCCGCGTCCAGCCCGGGGCCGGTCAGTGACCCGTATCGGGTTGATCCGCTGGTCGGTCCGCGGAACCTGGCCCCGGACCGGTCGGCGCGGGCGAACTCCAGGGAGATCTCTGCCGCCTCCGGCCGGTACGCGGCAGCCAGCCGGCCCCGCGGGTTGATCCGTTCGGCGTCGATCAGGACGAGCCGCTCGCCAGCGGGCGTGGTGACCGCATGCCCGGTGCCGGCCAACCGGACACCGTACGCAGCGCTGCGCTCGCCCTGCGGGCCGGTGGCATCCCGGCCGGGATCCTGCGGGCCGGTGGCATCCCGGCCGTCCAGCACCAGGTCGTGGGCGCGGATCTCGTCGCGCTCCGGCAGCGGTCCGGCGGTCAGCACGGTCGCCCCCGCCGGCAGGTACGCCGGCGGGGCACCAACGGCGGTGACGTCGGCGGTGCCGGGGGACGGCATCGGCCGAGACCCGTCCAACGCGCGCAGCGCTGCCCGTACCGCTGACCGCAGCGGCACCGGGGCGGCGAGCGCCAGCCGGACGGTGGCCGCGCCTCGGCGCAGCCTGGGCAGCCCGACCCGGTGCCGACGCAGCTGCGGCAACGTGCCGACGCTGCCGGACCAGCCAAGCCCCGGGTACCGCCACCAGACGACGACCACGGTGGCAGCGCGTACCGGCTGACCGGCCGACGGGTGGTGGGGCAGGTCGCGTAGCCGGTCCACGGTGCCGGCGATCACCAACGCGCGCCGGATACCGGGTATCCGCAGCACCCGCAACCCCACCGCGCGGCCGAGCCGTTCGGCGGGGTGGGGTGCCGGTAGTCCGGTGAGGCGCCAGGTGATCCGGCTGCCGGCCGGCGCGGAGGCGTCGGAGCCGGCGTCGCGCCTCACCTGATCGCCCCCTCCTCGGCTTCGTCGTCGACCGCACCACCTCGGGCGGGTACGGTGCCGGGCCGCGCCGCCGTTGGCGGCGGTGTCCGACCGGCTGTGGTCGGCCGCCCACCGGCTCCGGCAGCTTCACCGGCCCCAGCAGCTCCACCGGCTCCAGCGGCTCGACTGGCTCTGCTGGCCCGACTGGTCCGGTCGGCCCGGCCGGGCACCCGTTTGCGCAGTGACCAGACGGCCATCAGCGTCTGGTAGAGAGAATAGGCGTTCGCCCCGACGAGGCGGTGCTTGACCGTCTCGTTGCCGTTGCCCGGCACCGGGTACCCGCCGGCCGGCCGATGCCGGCGGTAGAGCTCGCAGGTGCGCCGGAAGTAGCGCCGCCGGTGGGACCTGGGGACCCGGTGCGGGTGCCCGAGTACCTGCAGGCAGTGCCAGATCATCCGACCGAAGATCAGCGGGCGCAGGGCGGCGGCCCGGCCCGGGTGGGCGTCGAGGTAGGTGAAGACCCGCTGCCACTGGTCGAAGACCTCGAAGTGCCGGTCGCTGACCGTCCGGGTGATCGCGCCGTCGTCATGCTGCCGGTACGCGTAGCAGTCGCGATCCAGCACGGCGATCCGGTCCATGGCGACCAGCAGCGGGATCACGAACGAGACGTCTTCGTACCAGCCGGACTGGAAGGTGATCCCGGTGTCGATCAACCGGTCCCGCTTGATGACCTTGTTGCAGGCGATCCACAGCACGTCGAGCAGCCCTGGCTCGTCGGCGAAGCGGAAGACCTCCGGAAGTTGGCGGCCCGGGGCGATGCCGGTGACCGGATGTTCCTCGGCCCGGCCGTCGGGATAGACCCGGGAGTACCCGGTGATCAAGATGTCCGGGTCGGTGTGGTCGAGCCGGTCGGCGACCGCGTTCAGCGAGCCGTCCGGCAACCAGTCGTCGCTGTCCACACACCATACGTAGCGACCGCTGGCGTGGGCGATACCCGCGTTGCGGGCGGCGCCCAGCCCGCTGTTGCGGTCCAGGGTGACCACGGTGATCTCGGGGTGTCGCTGTGCGTAGCTGGCCAGAATGGCGCTGGACCCGTCATCGGAGGCGTCGTCCACCGCCACGATCTCCACGTCCGCCCGACGCTGCGCCAGGACCGAGTCGAGGCACGCTGCGAGGTACTTCTCGACCCGGAACACCGGGATGATCAAGCTCAGCAGTGCCATCGGTGCAGCGCGCCTTCCACGTACGTCGGTGCGTCGGTCCGGCGGCGGGGGTCAACCGTCGGTCCGACATCGTCCGTCGGGTAGGGGAAGGGGGCCCTGGCAAAAGGCTAACAGCTGGTGACCAGTTGGCGAACGTCCGGGACTTTCCCGCCCATGTCACCGATCGCCGCCCACGCGACGTCTATCACAGCAGGGGTCGGACACCGGCAGGTCCACACCGGGGAGGGTGCCCAGGCATGGGAGTGCAGTGTGTACGGCGGGGCTGAGATCATCCTGCCCGGGCATGTGGTGGGCAAGCCGCGACCCGCCGTCGACCAGGCGGTATCCGCGTCCACGGCCCTGGACGGATCGAGGGCGGCGGACCGGGCTCCGTCCGGGGCGGTGGAGGAGGAGTTCGTCGCGTTCGCCTCGGCTGCGGCGCCACGGTTGCGCCGCACCGCCTACCTGATGTGCCGCGACTGGCATCTGGCCCAGGATTTCACCCAGACGGCACTGGCCAAGATGTACGCCGCGTGGCAGCGGGTGTCCCGGTTCGACAATCTGGAGGCGTACAGCCGCAAGGTGCTGTTACGGGTGGTGCTCGACCACCGCCGCCGGCTGAGCGCGCGGGAACTGCCGATCGCCAGCCCTCGTGAGGACGGGGATCCGGCCCGATCCGCCCGGCCCGATCTGCGAATCACCATGATCGACGCGCTCGGCTGTCTGCCGCCCCGCGACCGGGCGATCGTGGTGCTGCGCTACTGGGAGGACCAGAGCGTCGAGACCGTCGCCGAGACGCTCGGCGTCTCGGTGTCGGTGGTCAAGACCCAGAGCCGGCGTTCCCTGTCGCGGCTGCGGGAACTGCTCGGCGACAGCCGCGCCGACCTGCTGGCCGAGGATCCCTGACCGGCCGCCGGCCAGTCGACGCCAGTCGACCTCAGTGATCGGTCGGTATCAGCGGGCGGCTAGGCGGCGCAGCCGTTGCCGGCCCTGGCGGGCCACTCGGACCCCGCGCCGCGCCGCGCGGCCGGCCTGGTAGCGGGCCATCCGGCTCCACCTTGCCGGTGTCGCGGCGGCGGTGACCAGCGGGTCCGAGACCACCAGACGCAGCCCACGGCGGCCGGGTGCGACCCACACGGCACGCCCCCGGGCGGTCAGCGTCGCCCGGGTGCCGGGCGCGCCCGGTGCCGGCGGGAGCACCAGTTCGGCGCCGCCGTCGCGGGCGACGATCCGCAGCGCGTACCGGCCGCGGGGCAGCGCGGCCAGCGGTACGTCGACCCGCCAACGGAGCTGGCCGCCGCTGCCGTCGGCCACGGTCAGCGGCAGCCGCAACCGGGTGTCGCCGATCTCCAGTACCAGGTCGTCCCGCTGGTCGCCGGGGGCGCCGCCGGGGCCGGGCAGGCCGCACCACCCGGTCAACCGGACCACCTCGTCGCCGGCCGGGCCCCTGCGGCGGACGCTGTGCACACCGACGGTCGGCGCGGGTACCCGCAGCAGGTCCCGGTAGCGGTCCCAGCGCGGATGGTCGAGGTAGAGCTGCCCGCCGCGGAGCCGGACCGGGCCGGTGTGCCGGGGCTGGCGTACTCCGTCCGGGTCCTGCTCGTAGAGGGCGACCGCGCGGAGCCCGGCGTGCGGGTTGCGGCTGAACTCGGCGGCGACCGGCACCGGTACGTCGGCCAGCAGCGCCGCCATCCGGCGGGTGAAATCGGCCAGCTGCCCGTCGTCGAGGGCCTCGGCGGCCCGCCCGGCGTAGTGCAGCTGCATGTACGCGACCCACCGTCCGATCGCCCCGGCCACCTCGGGCGCGACGTCGGAGCTACCGGCGACCAGCCGCTCGATGATGTTCAGATGCTGCATGATCTTCGCCGGCCGGAACCGGCCTTCCATGATCGACGAGCCGTTGCCGCGCTGCCGGTAGAGGTAGACCAGTCGTGGGCTGAGCGCGGTCAGCGGGGAGCGGACCAGCAACGGGACGGTGAACAGGACGTCCTCGAACGCGCTGCCCTCGGTGAACTCGGCCCCGACCTGGTCGACCAGGTCGCGGGCGAACACCTTGTTGCAGGCCGACGGGTTGCCGATCAGCAGCGGGGCCTCGGCGACGGACCCGATGGTGCGGGCCGGGCCGACGATCTCCGCCCGCCAGGGCGGGCTGGGCCGGGGTGGGAAGCCGTGCATGTCGCCGACCGCCACCGGCGCCCCGGCCCGCTCGGCGATGTCGACCAGGTGGTCCAGCCCGCCGTCGGGGTAGAGGTCGTCGGAGTCCAGGAAACCCAGCAAGTTGCCGGTGGCCAGGCGTACCCCGTGGTTGCGGGCGGCACCGAGACCGGCGTTGTCCTGCCGGACGTAGCGGACCCCCGGCGCCCGCCGGGCGTAGTCGCGGGCGATCTCGCTCGACGCGTCGGTGGAGCCGTCGTCGACGACGACGACCTCGATCTCGGTCCTTCGTGGCTGACGGTCGATCGACGCCAGAGCCGCGCCGAGCCAGGCCTCGGTGTTGTAGACGGGTACGACGACGCTCGCCCTCGGGGCAGCCACGATCACCTCTCGGCGGGTTGTCCGGCGGTGCCGCGCCGCTCCCGGCAGCGGGCCGGGTACGCGGTGGCGGCGGCGGTCAATCTACCGCGCCCGGGTGGCCGGTGCCCCTCGGCACGGCTCGCTAACCGCCGGGTGCATGATGGCGCACGTGCTGGGGAAACTGCAGACCGAACCGGTCCGGAGCCGACTCGACCTGGTGGCCGCGCCGGTGGCCGCCGCCGTCGAGCTGTGGTCGGCCGAGGTGCCGGTCGACGTGGATGACGTGTCGGTGGCGCCGATCGATCCCGAACTCGCCGACACGGCAGCCTTCTGCGCCGCGTACGGGGTCGCGCTCGACGAGTCGGCCAACTGCGTGGTGATCGCCGGCAAGCGGGGCGGTGTCGTCCGGTACGCCGCCTGCATGGTGCTGGCCACCACCCGGGCGGACGTCAACGGGACGGTCCGCCGGCTGCTCGACGCCCGTAAGGCGAGCTTCGCCCCGATGGCCGACGCGGTGCAGACGACCGGGATGGAGTACGGCGGGATCACCCCGATCGGGCTGCCGCCGGAGTGGCCCATCCTGGTCGACGCGCGGGTGGTGGCGGTGCCGCACGTGGTGATCGGTTCCGGGGTGCGGGGCAGCAAGATCGTGCTTCCCGGTCCGGCGCTGGGGGTACTGCCCAACGCGCGGGTCGTCGACGGGCTCGCGGTCCCAGCCGGCACCTGACGGGCTCGCGGTCCCAGCCGGCACCTGACAGGGCTCCGCCGGGGGTGAGACTCGGCGTCGGTGACGGTACGGTGATCGGCGGGCGTCGGGTCAGCGTGGACACCGGTGAATCAGTCGACGGCATTCCGGTGACTGAACGGTCGTTCAATTCGGCTCGACACACGGTTAGGCTGGCCAGGTGACGGTAGATCAGCAGGCGGCAACGACGGACGGGGCGGAGCCGGGCGCGCCACGGCGACGCTCACGTCGCGACGAGATTCTCCAGATCGCGGTCGGGCTCTTCGCGGCCCGCGGCTACCACGGCGTGTCGATGGACGACATCGGTGCCGCCGCAGGGGTCACCGGTCCCGCTCTTTACCACCACTTCGCCGGCAAGGAGGCGATGCTCGCCGCCGCGCTCATCCCGGTGAGCGAGGAGCTGCTCGACGGCGGCCGCGCCCGGGTCGCGGCGCGGCCCGGTGACGCCACCGCCGCGCTCGCCTCGCTGATCGAGTTCCACGTCGAGTTCGCCTTGGCCAACCCGGCGGTCATCGCCCTGCACCTGCACGAGCTCGACCGGTTGCCGGAGGAGCCGCGTCGGCGGATTCGGCGGCTGCAGCGGCTCTACGTCGAGGAGTGGGTGGCGGTGCTCACCGCGCTGCGCCACGATCTCGACGCGGCCGAGGCCCGGGTGCTGGCGCACGCCGCGTTCGGCCTGATGAACTCCACCCCCTTCCTCGGCGGCGAGGTCGACCGGGAACGACGGGCCGCCCTGCTGCGAGCCGCCACCCTCGCCGCCCTGCACGGCTGAGCAGCAAACCGGGCCCATCCCCGCGCCCGGCAGCGGGCGCCGCACCCTCCGCGCCCGGCAGCGGGCGCCGCACCCCGCGAGGAGAGGCATGATCGAGTCGTTGCTGGTGGCCAACCGGGGCGAGATCGCCCGGCGGATCATCCGTACCGCCCGACGGTTGGGGGTCCGGACCGTCGCCGTGCACTCCGAGGCCGACGCCGGGCTGCCCTTCGTCACCGAGGCCGACCAGGCGATCTGCGTCGGACCCGCGCAGCCGGCGCAGAGCTACCGCGACACCGAGGCGATCCTGGCCGCCGCCAAGAGCAGTGGCGCGCAGGCGATCCACCCTGGCTACGGGTTCCTGTCGGAGAACGCCGACTTCGCTCGCGCGGTCGAGTCCGCCGGCCTGATCTGGGTCGGGCCCGGTGGTGACGCGATCGAGGCGATGGGCGACAAGATCAACGCGCGGAACCTGATGTCCGCCGCCGGGGTACCGGTGGCCGCCGGCACCACCGAGCCCGCCGAGACCGTCGACGCCGCACTCGACGCCGCCGCGACCATCGGCTACCCGGTTATGGTCAAGGCCGCCGCCGGCGGCGGCGGGATGGGCATGGGCGTCGCGGCCGACGACGCCGCGCTGCGGACCGAGTACGACAAGGTCCGGGCGTTCGCCGCGCGCATGTTCGGCGACGGGTCGGTGCTGATCGAGCGCTACTTCCCCCGGGTACGCCACGTCGAGGTGCAGATCCTCGGCTGGCGTACGGCCGACGGCACCGACCGGGTCGTCGCCCTTGGTGAGCGGGAGTGTTCGGTGCAGCGGCGCAACCAGAAACTCGCCGAGGAGTCGCCGTCGCCAGCGGTGACCGACGAGATCCGGGCCGGGTTGCTCGCCGCCGCCGTACGGGCCGGGGAGGCGGTCGGCTACCGCAACGCCGGCACGGTCGAGTGTCTGCTCGACCCGACCACCGGCGAGTTCTTCTTCCTGGAGATGAACACCCGGCTGCAGGTCGAGCACCCGGTCACCGAGCTGGTCTACGGCGTCGACCTGGTCGAGGAGCAGCTGCGGGTGGCCGCCGGGCTGGAACCGACGTTCGACCCGGCCGCCCTCGCGCCGCGCGGGCACGCGATCGAGCTGCGGATCAACGCCGAGGACCCGAAACGCTTCCTGCCCGGACCGGGCGCGATCACCGCCTGGTCGGAGCCGACCGGCGACGGGGTCCGGGTCGATTCCGGGTACGCCGCCGGCACCACCGTCACGCCGTTCTACGACTCGTTGATGGCCAAGCTGATCGTTTCCGGCACCGACCGGGCCGAGGCGATCGCCCGGGCCCGGGCCGCGGTCGCCGCCTTCGAGGTGGCCGGGCCGAAGTGCAACCTGCCGTTCTTCGCCGAGCTGCTGGAGCACCAGGAGTTCGTCTCCGGCGACTACGACACCGGCATCGTCGGCCGGATGCGGTGAGGTCAGGCCGGCCATCGTCCGGCACCGACGCCGTCCGGCGCGCAACGCTGCGGTGACCTTCGTCGGATCCCATTGAGTGGACGGCACGGGCGCGGGATGCTGGACGGATGGCAGCGACGCCCCTTCCCGAGTCCGTGTCGATCCGCGAGGTCGGGCCGCGTGACGGCCTGCAGAACGAGCAGCCGATCCCGACCGAGGGCAAGGTCCGCCTGCTGGACGCGTTGTCCGGCACCGGCGTACGCCGGATCGAGGCGGTCTCGTTCGTCCATCCGAAAGCGATCCCGCAGATGGCCGACGCCGACGAGGTGTGGCAGCGGGCCCGGCGGGTGCCCGGGGTGCGCTACTCGGCGCTGGTGCCGAACCTGCGGGGTGCCCGTCGGGCACTCGACGCCGGCTTCTCCGAGATCGAAGTGGTGGTGTCGGCCAGCGACACGCACAACCGGCGCAACGTCAACCGGTCCACCGCCGAGTCGCTGGACGACATCGCCGAGCTGATTCCGCTGCTGCACGCCGCCGGGGCGCACGTCGAGGTGATCGTGGCGACCAGCTTCGGCTGCCCGTACGAAGGGGACGTCGACCCACACCGGGTCGCTGACATCGTCGACCGGGTGGTGGCCGACGGCGCGGACCGGGTGGCGTTCGGCGACACCACCGGGATGGCCACCCCACGCCGGGTCCGCGAGCTGGTCACGGCGGTGCGCGACCGGCAGGCGGCGGTACCGGTGCTGCTGCATTTCCACGACACCCGGGGTACGGCGTTGGCGAACCTGCTGGCCGCGCTGGAGCTGGGGGTCACCGAGTTCGACGCCAGCGTCGGCGGCCTGGGTGGCTGCCCGTACGCGCCCGGGGCCAGCGGCAACGTGGCCACCGAGGAGGTGGTGCACATGTTGCACGACATGGGCGTCGAGACTGGGATCGACCTGGATGCCCTGCTGGCCGCCGCCGAGTTGGCCGAGGAGCTGGTCGGCCGGCAACTTCCGTCCGGGGTGCTGCGCGCCGGCCCCCGTACCCGGCTCACCCCGACCAGCTGACCCGCCGGCGGGGGGTCGCGAGGGCGACCGCCGTACGGTAGCCTAACGATCGTTTAGTACGGGCTGCGGCGAGGGGGCGGCGTGACACTGGACGGTGAGGCGCTGGATCGGCTCGACAAGCGGATCCGGGCCGGCGGTGCGGAGAAGTACCACGCGGCCAACGCCGCCCGGGGCAAACTGTTCGCCCGGGAACGGGTCGACCGGTTGGTCGACGCGGGCTCGTTCGTGGAGGACGGCCGGTACGCCAACGCCCTCGCCGACGGGCTGCCCGCCGACGGCGTGGTCACCGGCACCGCCACCATCGACGGCCGCCAGGTCTGCCTGATGGCCAACGACTCCACGGTCAAGGCCGGCTCGTGGGGCGCCCGTACCGTCGAGAAGATCATCCGGATCATCGAGCGGGCGTACGACGCCGGCCTGCCAATGGTCTACCTGGTCGACTCCGCCGGGGCCCGGATCACCGACCAGGTCGACCTGTTCCCCGGCCGGCGCGGTGCCGGCAAGATTTTCTGGAACCAGGTGCGGGCCTCCGGGGCGATCCCGCAGGTCTGCGCCCTGTTCGGGCCGTCGGCCGCCGGCGGTGCCTACATTCCGGCGTTCTGCGACGTGGTGGCGATGGTCGAGGGCAACGCCAGCATGTACCTCGGCTCGGACCGGATGGTCGAGATGGTCACCGGCGAGAAGACCACGCTGGAGGCGATGGGCGGCGCCCGGGTGCACTGCGCCGAGTCCGGCGTCGGGCACTTCCTGTGCAAGACCGAGGACGACGCGCTCGACGTGGTCCGCCGCTACCTGTCCTACCTGCCGGCCAACTGGCGGCAGCCGCCACCGGCGACGGCGGCGGTCGAGCCGCCGGCCGGGGTCGACCTGGCCGCCCTGGTGCCGGCGAGCGAACGGCAGGCGTTCGACATGCGACGGTTCGCCAAGGGACTGCTCGACGAGGGCAGCTTCCTGGAGATCCAGGCGCTGTGGGCCCGGGAGCTGACCGTCGGCTTTGGCCGGCTGGCCGGCCAGGTGGTCGGCGTGGTCGCCAACAACTCGATGTTCAAGGGCGGGGTGCTCTTCGTCGACTCCGCCGACAAGGCGACCCGGTTCGTGCAGCTCTGCGACGCGTTCAACGTACCGCTGCTGTTCCTGGCCGACGTGCCCGGCTTCATGGTCGGCAGCGCCGTGGAGAAACAGGGCATCATCCGGCACGGCGCGAAGATGATCAGCGCGATCTCCGAGGCCACCGTACCCAAGATCTGCGTCGTGGTCCGCAAGGCGTACGGCGCCGGGCTGTACGCGATGGCCGGCCCTGGATTCGAGCCGGACGCCACGCTGGCCCTGCCCACCGCGAAGATCGCGGTGATGGGTGCGGAGGCCGCGGTCAACGCGGTCTACGCCAACAAGATCGCGGCGATCGACGACCCCGACGAGCGGGCCGGCTTCGTCGCCGCCCGCCGCGCCGAGTACGAGCGCGACATCGATCTCACCCGGCTCGCCAGCGAACTCGTCGTCGACGACATCGTCCGACCCGAACAGTTGCGCGCCGAACTGGTCCGGCGGTACGCGGCGGCCGCCGGCCGGGACCGGCAGTTCTCCCACCGCCGGCACGGCGTCACCCCGGTCTAGCGGCACCGCAGGTGCGGCGGCCGGTGTAGTGGCAGCCGATCGGGCTGCGAGTCCTCCAGAAAGGATCTGAGCATGGACTTCAGGCTGACCGACGAGCAGGAGGCGCTGCGGGAGAGTGTCCGCGAGTTCGCCCGCGAGGCGATCGCGCCGGTGATCGGTGACTACTACCGGCGGCACGCCTTCCCGTACGACATCGTCCGCCAGATGGGCAAGATGGGGCTGTTCGGGTTGCCGTTCCCGGAGGAGTACGGCGGGATGGGCGGCGACTACTTCGCGCTCTGTCTGGTGCTGGAGGAGCTGGCCCGGGTCGATTCCAGTGTGGCGATCACCCTGGAGGCGGCGGTCTCGCTCGGCGCGATGCCGATCTACCGGTTCGGCACCCCCGAGCAGCGCGAGCGGTGGCTGCCGCAGTTGATCAGCGGGGAGGCGTTGGCCGGATTCGGGTTGACCGAGCCGGGGTTCGGGTCCGACGCAGGGGGGACCGCCACCCGGGCGGTGCTCGACGGCGACCACTGGGTGATCAACGGTTCGAAGGCGTTCATCACCAACTCGGGTACCGACATCACCTCGCTGGTCACGGTCACCGCGGTGACCGGGACCAGACCGGACGGTTCGAAGGAACTGTCCACCATCATCGTGCCGGCCGGGACGCCGGGGTTCACCGTCGCGCCCGGCTACTCGAAGGTCGGCTGGTGCGCCTCGGACACCCACGAGTTGACGTTCGACGATTGTCGGGTTCCGGCCGATAATCTGCTGGGTGAGCGGGGTCGGGGGTTCGCGCAATTCCTCCGGATCCTCGACGAGGGGCGGATCGCGATCGCCGCCCTCGCGGTCGGCCTCGCGCAGGGGTGTGTCGACGAGTCCGTCCGGTACGCGGGTCAGCGCCGCGCATTCGGCCAGCTCATCGGCGGGTATCAGGCGATCCAATTCAAGATCGCGGACATGGAGGTACGGGCGCACACCGCTCGGCTGGCCTACTACGACGCGGCCGCCCGGATGCTCGCCGGGGACCAGTTCAAACGCCAGGCCGCGGTGGCGAAGCTGCACGCCAGCGAGTGCGCCGTGCAGAACGCCCGGGAGGCGACCCAGATCCACGGTGGTTACGGCTTCATGAACGAGTTCCCGGTCGCGCGTTTCTGGCGCGACGCGAAGATCCTGGAGATCGGCGAGGGCACCTCGGAGATCCAGCGAATGATCATCGCTCGTGATCTTGGACTTGCCGACGCTTGATGATCTTGTAAGGGTGCCTCGGGCGGCGCCGCACCTCCCCGGTTGTGTCGGAAATCCGTTCCTTTCGGGTCGTCAGCCTGACGGAAAGCTGACCCGGGCACCCGGCAATGCGTACCCTCTCCTGCCATGAGTCCGGATCATGCTCCTGACCAGAGCAGGGTCGGGTTCGACGAACTACTCCGCAGCCGACGGCTGGCCGTCGGCCTGACCCAGGCGGAGCTCGCCGCGGTGGCCGGGGTCGGCGTGCGTACCGTCCGGGACCTGGAACGGGCCCGTACCGCCCGCCCGCAGCGGACCACGGTCGATCTGCTCGTCGCCGCGCTCGGCCTGACCGGAGAGGACCGGGCCGAGTTTCACGCGGCGGCGCGGGGCCGGCCGGCCGAGCCGCGTCCGACGATCCCGCGCCAGCTGACCCCCGCACTCGCCACCACGGCGTTCCCGGCCGGGCCGCCCAGCGAGGCTGCCGGCGACATCGAGACGTTGGTCGGGCCCGGCCGTAGCCGGGGCGTCCCGCTGCCCGGCGAGCTGATCGGCCGCGACTGCGACGTGGCCGACCTCGTCGGCCTGCTGACTGCGGGACCCGGTGCCGGGGCAGGGCTGATCAGCCTGGTCGGACTGGCCGGAGTCGGCAAGACCAGCCTGGCGCTCGCGGTCGCCGCCGAGGTGACCGACCGGTACCCGGGCGGCACCGGTGGCATCGTCGTCACCGAAGGCTCCACCGTCAGTGACGTACTGACCGCCACCGCCACCGTCTTCGGCGTCGGGCGGGTCAACGATCTGGCGGCCCGGCTCGCCGACGGCCCGGCACTGCTGCTGGTCGACGCGGTGGAACGGGCGCCGGTGGCGATGGCCGACGCGCTGCACTGGCTGACCCGTACCGCGCCGTCGCTGCAGGTGGTGGCGACCGGCCGGCACCCGGTCGGGCTCCCCGGTGAACGGGTCTGGCCGGTCACGCCGCTGGAGGTGCCGCCGGCCGACACCGAGGCCGACCTGGCCACGGTCGCCGGCTACCCGGCGGCGCGGCTCTTCCTGGCCCGGCTCCGGCAGGTACGCCGGGAACCGGTGCACCCCGGCGAGGTCGGCGCGCTGGTCGGGCTCGTCCGGCGGCTCGGCGGGCTGCCGCTGGCCATCGAGCTGGCCGCCGCCCGGGGGCGGGCGCTCGACCTGAACGAGATCTTCAACCGGTACGGCGACCGGCTGCTCGACCTGGCCGTGCCACCACCCAGCAGGGAAGCCGTGGCGGTGACCCTGCGCGACGCGGTCGCGGCAAGCTACGCGCTGCTCACGCCCGCCGAGCGGCGCGGCGTACGTCGGCTCTCGGTGTTCCGCAACCGGTGGTCGGTCGAGCTGGCCGAGGGGATGCTCGCCGAGGATCCGGTCCAGCCGGATGTTGGGCAACTCGACATCGGCCAGCCCGACATGAGCCGGTCGGATCAGGACGGTCGGGTCGACCCGGTGCCGTTCCTCGACCGGCTCATGTCGTTGGGGCTGCTCGGTGCCCGGGGCGCGGGTCCGTACCGGTTCCGGCTGATCGACGTGGTGCGGGACCTGGCCACCGAGCGGGCCGCCGCACACGGCGAACTGTCGGCGATCCGGCGGCGGCACGCCGTGCTGTTCGCGCGGCTCGCCGAGCGGGCGGCGGTCGACCTGGCCGGGCCGAAGCTGGTCACCGTCGTCAGTCGGCTCGACGAGGTGGCCAGTGACCTGTGGGCCGCGCTCGCCCACTCCGCCAACGACGACCCGCACACCGCCCTGCGGCTGGCCGCCGCCCTGCCCCGGTGGTGGCGGTTCCGGGGGCGCGACGTGGCCGGCCGGCGCTGGCTGCGCCGGCTGCTCGACGACCCGCAGTTGGCCGACGCGGACCTGGCGATCCGGGCCTGGGCCCAGATCGGCGTGGCCCAGCTCGCGCTGGAGCACGACGCCGGTCCGCAGGAACTGCCGGCCGTCCGGTCGGCGCTGGCCACCTTCATCGAGCTCGGGGAGACGTCGGGTGAGCTGGCCGCGCGTACCGTGCTCAGCGCCGCCTGCCTGGCCGCCGGTCGGTTCGACGAGGCGCGGGCGCACTCCGAGGCGGTGCTCGCCCTGGCCGGCCGGATCGGCCGGATCCGGGAGATGACGCTCGCCCAGCACGCGTTGGCCCGGCACGAGATCCGGTCGGGTGACCTCCGGGCCGCCCGACGCCGGCTGGCGGCGGTCGACCGGCTCGCGGCCAGGTCCGGCGAGGACCGGTTGCGGCTGCTGGCCCGGGCCAACCTGGCCGAGGTGGCCAGGTTGGAGGGCCGGTACGCGCGGGCAGCCGACCTGGGACGCCGGGTGTTGGCGGCGTTGACCGCCGTCGGTGATCCGAGTCATCGGCGGCAGGTGTTGGGCATCGTCGGGCTGGCGCTGGCCCAGGACGGCCGCCTCGCGGAAGCGGCCGACGCCCTGACCGAGCTCCGTGGTCAGGTGATGCCGGTGGAGATGGTGGACCGGCCGGTCCACCATGCCGACCACGCCGGGCCGGACGACGATCCCCGGTGCGCGTTGATCGAGGCGACCCTCGCGGCGCGGCGCGGGGAACGGGAGCTGGCGATGGAGTGGTACGCCGTGGCGGCCCGTTCGCTGGGCAACGGCCCGGAGCCGCGGGACGCGTTGGAGGCGATGGTGGGGCTGGTGGTGCACGCCGAGACGGCGGTGTCGCGGGCTGCGGCCCGGGACCGGTTGGCGGCGGCCTGCCACAGTGCCGGGATCACGCTGCTTCCCCGGGAACGGGACGCGGTGGGTCAGGGCTGAATCAGGTCAAGACGCGGACGTCCGGCGGGGCCATCACTGGCCACCCGCCGGACGTCGACACGCCCCCCGGGTTGGCGCGGAATCGCCCCCCGGCCTGGACCACTGTCCTGGCCTTCGCGCCGCACCCCCCGTTACGTTCCCGGTCGCCAGTACGCTATCCGGCCCATCCGAGCTGTTTGCGGCTTTCAGGGCCTTATGTCGTTGATCGAGGGTGCTTTCTGCCGGTCCTTCTGCCGGTGCCGGCGTCGGTCAACTCACCGGCGCGGTCGCTTCGTCACTGCCGGCGGTTGCCTGCGGATGCACCGCGTCACGAAGGCGTCGGAGGGTGTCGAGCAGCGTCGTCAACTCCGCAGGCGCGAACTGACCGGTGAACCACTTGTCGATCAGCTGTAGGTGACCGGGGAGAGTGTCGTCGAGGCGTTGCTGACCGGCCCGGGTGAGCACCGCGTACGAGCTGCGCCGGTCGGATGGGCAGGCGCGCCGGCAGACCAGCCCGTCGCGCACCATCCGGTCGACCACCCGGGTCGCGCCACTGGTGGACAGCGCAGCCTGAGCGGCTAGGTCGGTCATCCGCAGTTGGTGACCTGCGGAACGGCGCAGCCGCATCAGCACCTCGAACTCGACCGTCGACAGGCCGTGCTCCTCGAACTGCGCCGCGAAGCGGGCCGCGAGCCCGGTGTGGACTTCGAAGAGGAGGCCGATCGCGGTGATCCGGGGATCGTCGGCGAGGTTCTCGGTCACCAGGTCATCGTAGCAGTACTTGACATGAGGAATATTGCCTAGTCTATTGTTGCTGTCGCACATGTTCCCCCTTCAACCGGATGTCCGCGAGAGGCAGCAGCCATGAGCACCGACCAGACCACCCGCGAGTGGAACGGCATCACCATCCCCACCGCCGGCACCTACGAGCTCGACCAGGCCCACCGGCGGGTCGGGTTCGTCGCCCGCCACATGATGGTCAGCAAGGTCCGCGGTGAGTTCACCGACGCCACCGCCACCATCACCGTCGCCGAGGACCCGCTGCAGTCGTCGGTCACCGCGGTGCTGCAGGCGGCCAGCATCAACACCGGGCAGGCCGACCGGGACGCCCACCTGCGCGGCGGCGACTTCCTCGACGTCGAGAAGTTCACCACCATCGAGTTCCGCAGCACCGGGATCGTCTCGCACAGCGGCAACGAGTTCGTGCTCGCCGGTGACCTGACGGTCAAGGACGTGACCCGGCCGGTGGAGCTCGCCGTCGAGTTCGAGGGCGCCGGCCGCAGCCCGTTCGGCCAGGACATCTTCGGTTTCACCGCCAGCACCGAGATCGACCGTGAGGAGTTCGGCCTGACCTGGAACGTCGCCCTGGAGACCGGCGGCGTGCTGGTCGGCAAGAAGATCAAGATCGAGATCGAGGGCGAAGCCATCCGTCAGGGGTGAACCACGGCGCCCGTACCCGGCGCGACACAGCGGCACCCCGGTCACCTCTTCGGTGACCGGGGTGCCGCTGTCTGTAGTAACCCCAGTAGAAGACGCCCGTCGGATGTGAAAAGGTGAAACCGAGCGCTTCGGTCCGCTCACTTTGGGGCGATCAACGCCTGTCCCGGCTGGGGGAGCCGGCGACAGCCGCGGTCGAGCAGGGTTGCATCACCACACAGTCGGAACGGTTCTGCCGCGCCGCTCGGCCAGCGAGCGTGGCGGCGGTCGTTCGGGGCGCGCCGGGGAGGGCATTATGGGCAGGGATGTCGGTTCACGCGCGTCGTTCAGTCGGGAGGATCGCGTACGTTACCGGCAAAAAGTTCGCCGCTGCCTCGACGTCTTCGCGCTGATGCTCGACGACTTCAAGTTCGACGCCGACCGGCCGACGACCGGGCTGGAGATCGAGCTGAACCTGGTGGACCCGTACGCGGAGCCGGCGATGCGCAACGCGGAGATCCTGGCCAACCTCGCGGACCCCACCTTCCAGACCGAGCTGGGGCAGTTCAACCTCGAACTCAACGCGCGCCCGCGGCTGATCGAGGCCGACGGCTTCGCCGACTACGAAGCCGACCTGCAGGCCAGCCTCGCCCGCGCCGGTGACCGGGCGGCGAAGGCCGAGGCGGCCATCATCCTGATCGGCATCCTGCCCACCCTCACCCCACAGCACCTGGTGCTGAACAACATCTCCACCAACGGGCGCTACCGGGTGCTCAACGAGCAGATCGTCGCCGCCCGCGGGGAGGACATCCGGCTGGACATCCGGGGCGTGGAGCGGCTGCAGGCGTACACCGACTCGATCGCCCCGGAGGCCGGCTGCACCAGTGTGCAGTTCCACCTGCAGGTCTCCCCGGACAACTTCGCCAACTATTGGAACGCGTCCCAGGCCATCGCGGCGGTCCAGGTGGCGCTCGGTGCCAACGCGCCGTACTTCTACAGCAAACAGCTCTGGGCGGAGACCCGCATCGTGCTGTTCGAGCAGGCCACCGACACCCGGCCGGACGAGCTGAAGGCGCAGGGCGTACGGCCCCGGGTGTGGTTCGGTGAACGGTGGATCACCTCGATCTTCGACCTTTTCGAGGAGAATGTCCGGTACTTCCCGCCGTTGCTGCCGATCTGCGCCGACGAGGATCCGGTCGAGGTGCTGCAGGCCGGCGGCGTTCCCGAGCTCAGCGAGCTACGGCTGCACAACGGCACCGTCTACCGGTGGAACCGGCCGGTGTACGACATCATGCACGGTCGACCGCACCTGCGGGTGGAGAACCGGGTGCTGCCCGCCGGGCCGACCGTCGTCGACATGCTCGCCAACGCCGCCTTCTACTTCGGCCTGGCCAGGGAGCTCGCCGAGGCGGACCGCCCGGTGTGGAGCCAGCTGAGCTTCGGCGCGGCCGAGGAGAACTTCCACCAGGCGGCGCGGCGCGGGATCGCCGCACATATGCACTGGCCGCAGCTCGGCGAGATCCCGGTCACCGATCTGGTGTTGGACGTCCTGCTCCCCAAGGCGTACGCCGGTCTGGACCGGTTCGGGGTCTCGCCACAGCATCGCGACCGGCTGCTCGGCATCATCGAACAACGCTGTCGGTTGAGGCGCAACGGCGCGGTCTGGCAGACCGAGTCGGTCTGGCGGGCCGAGCGGGAGCAGGGCCTGGCCCGACCCGACGCGCTGCACCAGATGCTGCAGCGCTACGCCGAACTGCAACGCAGCAACGAACCGGTGCACACCTGGCCGGTCGACTGATTCGCGCTGTTCAGCTGCCGTCGGGGGTGGTCGGCGCCGGCCGGCCCCCGCCGGTGACCGAAGCCGTGCCCCGGGCCGGCGCGTCGGCCACCTGGCCACTGGTCGGCTGCTCCGGCACCGGCGCGTCGCGGCCTTCAGCGGAGCCGGAGACATCGTCCCGGCCGTCGGCGGACCCGCCGGTAGCCGGGGCATCGGTGGCCGAAGCACTGTCGTGGTCGGTGGTGGCGGCGGTGGCGGTGGCGGGCTGCCGGCGGGACATCTCCAGCCGCTGCGCGATCGCGGTGACCAGCACCGACCCGGCCAGGCCGGCGATCACCGCGTACGGGGCGAGCAGATGCGCCGAGAGTTGCTCCGCCCGCGGCCCCACCAGCCGGGGGGCGGCCAGGAAGTACGCGGCGGCGATCAGCACCGGGCCGACGCCGCCGGAGATCGCGGCACCCACCCGGCGACGAGCGTCGCGGGCGGCCGGCCAGGCGGAGACCGCGCCGATGATGAACGCCGAACCCAGCGACAGCGCCGCCCCGGGCAGGTAGATGTTACGGAACCAGTACTGTTCGCTGTCTGCGGTGATCTGCCAGACGCCGAGTTGGGCGCTGGTCAGCCCGGTGCCGGAGATCACCGAGTCGATCACGGCGACCACCGCCAGCAGCCAGAGCCACCCGACGGTGGCGATGGCGTTCGTCGCCGCCGCCCGGGAAGCGACCGCCCAGATCGCCATCAGCAGTCCGACGACCGCGCCCACCATCGCGTACCCGGCGGCGATGGTCTGTGGGGAGAAGGTGTCAGCCCGCGTCGCGCTGCGCGCGGGTACGGCGATCAGGGCGACCGTGAGCATCCCGCCGATCGCGGCCGCCGCGGCGAGGGCTAGTCGCCACAGGCTCGCGGTCAGCAGGCTGTCCGGCGTTCGATCCGGATCGGTGCCGGCCGACAGTTCCGAGTTGGGACGTGACGGCGCGAGCCGGTCCGCGACGACGGCACCGATCACCACCGAGGTCGCCGTGATCCACGTCGCCCAGGCGAGGCTGGCGACCCAGGACGCCTCTCCTTCGCCGTCGACTGACGGTAACCAGGCGACTATGCCGAGGCCGTAGCCCAGACCGAGCTGCGCGGCACCTGCGCCCGCAGCGATGCCGGTCGCCGTCGCGACCGATCTTCCCCAGCCTCGTACGGCCATGCCGGGCACTGTAGCGGTAGTGGCGAACTCCGGCGACTCGTGGGCGTGGGGCGCGCTGTCCGGCGGCCGGGTCGATATCTTGAGCCCTACCGAAAGTCACGCCCGGTGGTACGTACCGGTGGTACTGAGAGGACGAGTCATGGCCGACAGACCGAGGGATCCTGCGGAGGACGGCTCGGCAGGGCGTGACGCCGGGGACTACACCAGCCAACTGCCCCGGCCGGTCGACCCCTGGGCGACCAGGGCCGGTGGGCCAGCTGACCAGGCCGGCGAGTCGACCGGTCAGTCCGACCAGCCGCCCGGTCGGCCCGGCACACCGGGCGGCGACCCGGGCGCGACGGTCGCCGACCAGGGCGGGCACCCCGGCTCGACCGCACCCGACCTTCCGGCGGATTCCGCCGCCGGTGGTGCCCGGGAGCCGGCGTGGTCCGGCCGGGCCGGGGTCCCGGTGCGCCCGGCGGCGGGCGGCGGCGGCACCGGCGACTGGCCGGGACCGGGCGGCGGTACGGAAGGCGGCGGCCGGCCGTGGTGGCTGCCGATCCTGATCGGTGTTCTGGTGCTGCTGCTGGTCGCGTTGGTCGGCCTGGTGATCTGGTGGGCCAGCACGCTGGACGACTCCACGGATCCGGGCGGGCCGACGCCGACGGCGGCGCCGACCGCGACGGTGCCGACCTCGCAGCCGGAGACGGAGCAGCCCGAGCCGACCGAGGAGCAGCCGGAGCCGACCGAGGAGCAGACCAGTGAGGCGCCGCTGGTGGTCGTACCGACGCTGACCGGGCTGTCGCTGGCGGACGCCCGTGCCGAGCTCGACGAGCGCGACCTGGTCTACCGGCTGGAACAGCGCGGCTCGGACCAGCCGGCCGGCACGGTGCTCGAGACCGATCCGCCGGCCGGGACGGAGGTGCCGCCCGGCACCGAGATCCTGTTGGTGATCGCCGCGACCAACACCGAGCCGACGGGTCCGGCTGACCCGACCGGGGCGGCCGAGCCGACCGGGGAGCCGGGCGACGGAGACGAGGACTGAGTCGCGGTGAGCGGCGCGGGCCGACGTGCCGGACGGCGCGGACCGGACCCAGGTGAGCGGTCAGCTGGCCCGCGCCGACATCACCGTGGAAGCCGGCCGCCGGGCGGCTGCCCGACCCGGCCGGTCGGCCACCACCCGGAGCTGGCGTAGGCCGTCGATCTGGACGAAAATGGAGCGTCGGTCGACGGCATCGCCGCTGGCGTTGAGTTCGTAGCCGTCCAGCCAGACCCAACCATGGTAGGTCGGCCAGTCGTGGACCCGGATCACCCGGAAGAGGAGCGGCTCGAGGAACTGCACGCTTGCCGCACGGGTCACGTGGAGGACGTCTCCTGAGCGGGGTAGTAGCACCGCTACTCCTGTTCCGAGCTGCCGTTGTCCGATTGCTGCCAGGCATGCGGATCCGCACCGGGCACTGTCGGATGTTCCACCGGTTGCCGGTGGTCAGACGGGCACGGCGTTGCCGGTGTCCGGGCAGCAGGCACCGTCGCGGTACGGCGCAACCGCGGCGGATACGATCTTGGATGAACGCTGAGTGACCTGAGGCCTACGCAAAGAGTGCACCACCGTCGCCCTCGATGCAAGTTGCAAAGTGGTTTTGGCGTAATGCGAAAATCACTCGGTCGATTGCTGCTTGAAGTCCTACATGTACGGGCGGCAGACTGAACAGGCTTTCTTTCCGCGTCGGCCTTCCTCCCCGTCCACGCACGACCGCTCGCGACGTAACCCCGTCGCCCCTCAACCGCGTGCGCGGGGTCCGGCCGACTGCCCCTACACCCCTGACCGGAGGTGACCGGTGACCGAGCGTCGAAGCCCAACCGTCCGTCGCCGCCGTCTCGGCGCCGAACTGCGCCGGCGGCGGGAAGGCGCGAAAGTCACGATCGATGCGGTGGCCGAACGACTGGAGTGCTCCGCCTCCAAGGTCTCCCGGATCGAGACGGGACACACCACCGCGACTCCGCGGGACGTCCGCGACATGCTGGAGATCTACGGCGTGACCGGTGTCGAGGCCGAGGAGCTGGTGCAGATTGCCCGGGAGGCTCGGCAGAAGGGCTGGTGGCATCCGTACTCCACGGTGCTCACCGGCGCGTATGTCGGCTTCGAGGCGGCGGCTCGGTCGGTCCGGGCGTACGAGCAGCAGGTGGTTCCCGGTCTGCTGCAGACCGCCGACTACGCCCAGGCGATGATCCGCTCGGCCCGGCCCGACATCACCGACGAAGAAGTTGCCCACCGCGTCCATGTCCGACTGAAGCGTCAGTCGTTACTGACTCAGGAAGATCAGATCGATGTATGGGCGGTGCTCGATGAGGCTGTGTTGAGTCGGCCGGTCGGCGGCGACGCGGTGATGCGCGCCCAACTGCACCGCCTCGTCGAGGCGGCGGATCTGCCGAACGTGACCCTGCAGGTCCTTCCGTTCGAGGTGGGGGCACACGCGGGGATGGACGGGACGTTCACCATCCTCGACTTTCCGGAGCCCAGCGACGCGGACGTGGTCTACGCGGAGAACGCCACCGGTGGGCTCTTCCTGGAGAAGACCGAAGAACTACGCAAATACATATTTATTTTCGATCACATACGCGCGGCGGCGCTCACTCCCGAGGAGTCCGTCGCGATGATCGCTAAACGCGCGAAGGAGCCATTGTGGACATCGAGGTCAAGGGGCTTCGGGTAGACCTGACCCGTGCGGCCTGGCGAAAGAGCTCGCGCAGCGGGCCGAACTGCGACAACTGCGTGGAGATCGCGTTCGTCGACCAGGCCATCGCGGTTCGCGACTCGAAGAACCCGACCGGGCCGGTCCTGATCTTCACCTCCGACGAGTGGGACGCCTTCCTCGGCGGTGCCCGGGACGGCGAATTCGACCTGGACTGACCAACGGCTGACCAACGGCTGAGCCCCGGGTGCGTCCCGGGGCTCAACCGTGCCCAGCCTCGACCGTCCCCCGGCGTGGCCGCTGGGCCAGCCCAGCTCAGCCCCTGGGTAGCCGGCCGACCAACGCGTGCTCAGCGAGCGCGCTGTGCCGCAGCGCATGCCGCACCCCGACCGCGACCAGCAGGATCACCGCCACGGTCAGCACCAGCCCGTCGGCCACCACCCCGAGCCCGTCGGCGACCATCCCCACTCCCGGCACGCCACCGAAGTACCGCGCCGCCACCGGCACCAGCGCCACCGCCGTCACCTGCACCGGCAACGCCACCAACGGGTGCGCCGCGCGGGCCAGCAGCCCTGGCGGACTCGGCGCGGCGGGTGCGGTGACGAACGCCGCCGATCCGCCGTACAGCCGCCGCAGGCGCGGCAGGGTCACCACCGCGACCGCCACCGCCGGCACGGCGACCAGCAACACCTGTGCGCTGGCCGCCCCGCCACCGATCAACCCGGCGATCCCGCCCAGGCCGGCCAGCACGAACGCGGTCAGCCAGCCGACCCGGCGCCGCAGCGCGGCCGGGCTGCCCGCCGACGGCAGCGATTCGGCGATCACAGCGGCGGCGAGCCAGCCACCGGTCAACGCCAACCAGCCGACCAGAGCGATGTCCATGCTCCGAATCCTGCCGGCCGGTCGACGTCGGCACCTCCGGGTGCAGCCCTGGTCGACCCCCCAACGGGCACCCGTAGGGGTGCCAGCAGCCTTGGGCGTCCGCTGGCTACAGCGTCCGCAGGTGGAAGCCACCGTCGACGTCGATCACCTGGCCGGTGCTGAACGGCAGCAGATCGGTGGCGACCGCCACCACGGCCCGCCCTACGTCGTCCGGCTGACCCCACCGGCGGATCGGCGTCAGCCCCTGGTTGAAAATCAGATCGTCGTACTTCGCCTGGACCGGACCGGTCATGTCGGTGGCGATGATGCCGGGCCGGATCTCGTAGACGTTGATGCCGTGCTCGGCGAGGCGGGCGGCGTACAACTGGGTGGTCATCGCCAGGCCGGCCTTGGCCACGCAGTAGTCACCCCGGTTGACGCTCGCCGTGTAGGCGCTGATCGACGAGACGATGACGATCTTCGGCGTGGTGACGGTGCCGGCCGTCACCATGCCGATCATGGCTCGGCTGACCTGCTGGGTCAGAAAGTAGGGACCCTTCAGATTGATGTCGATCAGCCGATCGAAGGACTCCTCCGTCGCGTCGAGCAGGTCCGCCCGTACGTCCGGGGCGACGCCGGCATTGTTTACCAGCAGATCGATCCGACCGAAGGTCGCCACGGTCTGATCGACCAGCCGTTGCCGGTCCGCGCTGACCGACACGTCCGCGCCGACCAGCAGCGCCCGGCGGCCCATCGCCTCGACCTGCTCGCCGACCTGGCGGGCCGCGTCGGCGTTGCGGGCATAGTTGACCACGACGTCGTACCCGGCGGCGGCGAGCGACAGCACGATCCCGCGCCCGATGCCCCGCGAACCGCCGGTGACGATGGCGACCCGCGCGGGGGCGGTCACCGTCCGCCCCCGACGGTGCCCGCGCCGTCGGCGCTGCCGGTGCTGTCGGCGCCGGCCGGGCCGAAGAACGTGTAGTACGGCTCGTCGCGCGCCACCCGCTGCAGGTAGAGCGCCAACTCGCGGGCGTGGTAGTCGCCCCACATGCTCGACTCGCCGTGCGGCACCCGACTGCCGGCCGGCACGTGGTCCCAGCCGTTCGGTCGGTGGTAGATCGAGTGCAGGATCAGTCCCTGGTGGCGGGTGTCGGTGCTCAGGTACGGCTCGTCGAACAGGGCGCCGGCCACGGTCAGCCCGGCCTGCCAGTAGCGCCGACCGGCGTCGGGCTGCCCGGCGTCGGTCAGGTAGCGGCCGAGTCGCAGCAGACCCTGTGCGCCGATGCAGGCGGCCGACGAATCGACCGGCTCATGATCGTTGTACGGGTCCGCCGGGCGATCCAGGTAGTCGCCGAGAGCGGCCAGGCCGGGCGCTCCGGTGTCCCAGTACGGGATGCCGTTGGTCGGCGTGTGTTCGAGGTAGAAGTCGCAGGTGGCGGTGGCGGCCCGCAGCAGCGTCGCGGTCACCTCGGCCCGCCCACCGTACGGTTCGAGGTCGCTGTCCGGCAGCACGGCCAGGTATTCGAGCTGCTCCGGGAAGCCGAGCATCGCCCAGGCCAGCCCGCGCGTCCAGGTGGTGAACGGCGAGTAGCCCTGCTGGGTGCTCGGGCAGCGGTACCGGCCGTCGTTGACGTTGAAGATCGACTCGTGGGCGGTGCGGCCCCGGATGTCGTAGCTGTCCCGGCCGTCGCCGTAGAAGACGTTGTACCGGGCGGTGTTGGTGGCATGTTCGATGAGCCGGCCGAGCAGCGAGATCCGCTCGTCCTGCTCGCCCATCAGTACGTGGCCGAGCAGGTGGGACACGGCCAGCGCCCGGCAGGAGCGGATGGTGTCGACGAACAGCGACTGCGGCCCGTTGAACGAGTAGATGTAGCCGGTGCCGTCGGCGGTGTCCCGCCAGCGGGCCGCCTGCACCGCGCCGGTCAGCTTCAACGCCAGTTCGTAGAAGTCGCGCTCGGCGCGGTCGTGCGGGAGCCGGCCTTCGGCCATCAGCCGCCACAGGTTGCCGTACGTGCTGACGTTGTTGAAGCCGTGGTCGTGCACGCCGATGTGGCTGACGTGGCTGGCCATCACGGCGACGGTCAACTCGCGGGCGGAGTCCAGAAACCGCTGCTCGCCGGTGGCGTCGAACTGCAACAGGGCCGAACCGTACTGGAAGCCCTGGGTCCACTCGGTCCAGCCGCGCGCGGCGTACCGGCCGTCGACGGTGAAGACCGGCGACGCCGACCCGGGTGGGCAGGTCTTCTCGATCGAGTCGATCTTGTGGGCGGAGGCTTCCCAGAGGCGGTCGATCCTGGGTTGCAGGCTGGCCGGGGTCAGCGCGTCGTCGATCCGAATCATCGGATCAGCATAGGAAAGCGCTTGCCTAGGCGGAAGACCTTGGCCGTGGCGGAAGACCAGGCCGCCGAACCCGCGTCCCGCTACGCGACGAGTTCGACCCGGCAGTACGCGCTCGCCGCGCGGGCGAGTTTGCCGTCGGCGGTCACCAGCGTCAGTGCGCGGCGCTCTGCGAGGGCGACGTAGGGGGCGTCGTACGCGCTGATGTTCGCCTTGACCTGCCACATGCGGGTGAGCAGATCGTCGATCGGCACGGTGTCGACGCCGAGGCGGCTGATCCGGTCGACCGCCCGCGCCGCCGTCTCGTTGGTGATCTTTCCGCCGAGGGCGAGCCCTCGCATGACGGAGAAGACCTCGACCTTCCAGTGCTCCGGTGCCGCCCACTCGGGGTCTCGGCCCAGGACGGCGCGGGCCTTGCGGCCACGGTCGTCGCTGTAGATGAGCACACTGGCGAGGACCGATGCGTCGACGACGATCACGCTACGTCCCGCCCGGAGGGCGCGGAGTCCGGGAAATCCCGTTCAGCGCGGGAACGGGCGAGCAGGTCGGCGGCGTCCGGCGCGGTCGGTCCGGCTCCGCTGCTGCCGCCGTCGAGTTCGTCGCTGAGCTCGGCGAGGAGCTGCCGGTTGCGGCAGAAGTCAGCCTGCCGGTTGAGGACTGCCAGCAGGTACGCCTGCAGCGACTGGCCACGTTCGCGGGCCTGCTGGGCCAGGAGGTCCCGCACTTCTTCGGGTACGTCGCGGACAGTGAGCACCACAGTCATGACTTCATTTTGAATGCGTTATGACTGCATCGTCAAGTCAACCGCTTTGGCTCTCCGTGGTGGTGTGGGTGCGTTCGGGGTGGATGCGGACGGTAGCCGGGGTGCCGGGGTGGGTGGCGGCTTGGTGGCGTACCTGGGTGATGTAGCTGGTGGTGTCGGGTGCTGGGCCGGCGGTCGCCGGCCGGTGGGGGACGGACATGGGCTTCTCGGGGTCGGTGGGGATGGTCGCGCGCAGCGCGCCGTAGAGGTAGCGGTGGCAGAGGGCGACAGCTTCGGGCAGGGCGGCGCTGGTGGGGACCGGGTCGACGGTCGGCGGGGTGGCCGGGTCGGCGACCTGGACCGACCAGGTGTGGCCCTGCATCAGCTCCGGTCGGCCGGTGCTGTCGCGGTGGTCGACGGCGGTGATGTCGAGGGCGAGGCCGAGTCCGGTGACGAGTCGGGCCAGCTGGTCGAGGGTGGGGCCGGGCCAGTCGGTGGCGCGGGCGATGATGCGGGCGCCGTCGTGGGCGGCGGCGGCTTCGGCGAGGTACGCGGCGAGCGGGTCGCCGCCGTGGTGGATCTGGCTGACCCCGTTGCGCAGGTGCTGGTCGATGACGTGTTCGCCGTCGATGTCGGTCAGGTCGGTCGGCTGTACGCCGAACTCGGCGGCGAGGGAGCCGATCCGGTAGTGCTCGGGCAGCTGCCACACGCTGGTGCCGGACGCCTGGTCGGTGTGCACCAGCGTTGGCGAGGTCGGGCCGTCGTCGGGTCGCCAGTTGCGGTGCACGGTGCGGCCGCGTAGGTCGGTGACGGTGACGACGGCGCCGTGGCGGACCCGGCGGGTGCCGTAGCAGTCGGTGCAGTACGGCGGATCCGCCGCGTTGGTGCATCGTGGGCAGGGATGGGTGGGGATCGGCTCGCCCCAGTATCTCGGCGCTGGCGGCTCCCAGCCGCGCCGGAACCTGCCGCCGCCCCCACCCGGCTCGGTGTCGTCGGGTCGCAGGCTGGTGTGCCACCAGTGCCGGTTCCGCCAGATCGCCTGCGTGCCGCCGTGCTGCTCGGCGTCGGCGATCATGCGTCGTTCGAGTTGGTCGAGGTCGTGGCCGCCGGGGTGCCCGTCGAGCCCGACCGGCACCGGGTGCGGGGTGAGGGCAGCCTCGGTGAGGTAGTAGGCGGGCAGGTTCCAGTCGGCTACGGCCAGCCCGGACGCGGCCCGTTCCGGGCTGATTGCGGCGATCGCCGCCGGTAGGCCGGCTACCCAGCGGTGTGGGTAGTCGGGCACTTTCCCGCCAGCGAGTTCGTACCGGATGTCCCAGCTCAGCCCGCTCGGGGTCGACGCTGGTCGGGCTTCGAGGACCAGGTCGACGTGAAGTTGGTCGGCGAGCGCGCACAGCCGGCCGAGCAGCCGGGCCGGGTCGCCCGGCGGCGGCGGTGCGCTGCTGCGGCCGATCAGGACCAGCCACGGCGCCGCGAGCCGGTTGGCGAGCACCGACGCCTCCCACCGGTGGCGGTCCCGCTCCGGTGCACCGGGCTGCCACTGGATCGGCAGGGTCAGCCCGGAGGACGGGAGCCGGCCGGGTTCGTCGGGGAAGTCCGGGTCGCGCAGCGTCGCGGCGGCCACGCCCGCCCGGGTGGCGAGGTCGGTGACGATCGGCGCGTACGGCAGCCACCAGGTGCCGTTTGGGGTCGGCAGCGGCGTGAACGAACCCGGCACGAGGCTGGTCGAGGCGACCGCCCCGGTGTCGAGGTTGGCGACGGTGACCACGAGTTGCGCCCGCCGCCGCTCGGACCCGAACCCGACGACGCGGACCGGGCCGGCCGGCACTCCGTTGACCCCGGTCACCCCGTCACCCCCGCCCCTGCCTGGAACTGTTGGAACTGCTGTGACTGCCAGTCCCGCAACGCCTGCTTGATCCGCACGTTCTCGTCGCGGGTGGCGGCCAGTTCGGCGCGCAGGGCGGTCAGCTCGTCGGCGACCAGGTGCAGGAACGTGCGTACCTCGGTGGGGTCGCAGCCGCGCCGGGTCCGGTCGCCGAACCGACGGTCGCGGACCAGGCCGGGGCTTATTGACGGTCGCACCGGCCTGCCGTACAAGTGGCCGACGGCGTTCGGGGCCCGCCGCACCGGCCGGCGCTGGCCGGCCGCAGCGTCGATCGGCCGCTGGTTGTGGCGCGCGATCTCGGCGAGCAACCGCCGGTTACGCCGGCTCCGCACCGGCGGCCGACGGAACAGGTCAAAGAACCTACGCACAGCAGGAACCACCTTCCAAGAGTCGGGAACCTTCAGGGGTACGGGTCGAGAGGGCGCGGCTCGCGTCGCAGTTGTGCCGCCGCCCTGGTCAGCGGTGTCGGGGTGGGGTGGGTGCCCAGCGGAGACCGTCGCGTTGGACGAAGATCTCCCGCCGTTCGCGGGCTTCACCGTCCGGCGCCAACACATACCCGGACAACCAGACCCAGTCCTGATACGTCCACCGTTTGTCCACTGTCGTCACCCGGAACCGGAAGCCTCGCCCGGCCGCGAACTGCACACTCGCCCGGCCGTCGATGATCAGCTCGTCGCCGGGTCTGGGATCGGCAGGTGAACGGCTGGCCGGCACGCTACCGATCAGCCGCCGGCATCTTCACGCGGAGGAAGTCGAGGAGTCTGCGCACGGTAGGACCGCCTTTCAAGCTCGCTGATCGGGCATGGTCTTCGGTGGAGCGGGTGGAAGGGCGGCCCGACCCCGATCGGGGGTGCGCAGGGCGGGCCGCCCGCCCTGCGCGCGCAACCTCAATCGGCAGTACGCACGCAGGGCCGCTGAGTACAGCCGAGGCGGATTGCTTCACGGGAGGAGTGGGCTGACTCCATTCAGTGACGCAGCCCGCCCCGGCTGCCGGGCCGGGTGCACCCGGAGGGTGGAAAGCCAAGCTGCCGAGCGAGGCGTTCCGAGGAGCAATGTTAAGTAGGTTAGATACCTAAGTCAACATCAGTCTTGTAGGTAGCCAAGTTCCATGGTCAAATCGAGGTGCCGAGCGAGGAGTACCTTGAAATGCCCAGTCGACCTGCCGACTACCTACGTGTCGTCGATGACATCACCGAACAGATCCGGTCCGGTGAGCTGTCGCCGGGCGACAAGCTGCCGACCTATGCCCAGCTCTCCGACACGTACAAGGTCAGCGTCTCCACAGCCCAAGCCGCCCTGCGGCTGCTGCGCGACCGTGGCCTGGTCGAAGGCCACCAGGGCAAGGGCACGTACGTCGCCGCACAAGCCAGGGAGATGTAACCTTTGCTGTCTGCCTCGTGGCAAAGCATCACGCTCCCGCAACACCCACAGCCAGAGCACTGAACACCTTCATCCCGACTGCGCTCCGCAACAGCCGGGGTCGGGCCCCGTGCGCGCATCGTCCGGTCAGCCGCTGCCCTGGCAACAGCAGCCACCTCCGATCTTGTTGTCCTCACCGATACATGATCAGCAGGCGGCTGTGTCCACGTGGCACCACCTCTGCCGACACGTCCTACCTGGTCACACCGTAGTCTTCCTGGACGAGCTACGAGTCGTCGGCACCCAGTAGGCTCTCAGCACTCAGGAATCGTCAGTCCGGACTGTAGGTGATTTGGCCGGCCGCCGGTGTCGGGGCGGGGTGGCCCCGTGGCACTCGTTGATACGGCTCCGGCGTTGCACGTCGTGGGGGCGTCAACCTTTGATCGGGTGGCGGCCGGCAAAACCGCAAGTCAAAGGGTCGGGATAGGTTGAGCGGCCCTTGGTCGTGGTGGGCGTGGTGAGGCCCCTGTGGCGTAGCTATACGCTACCGTGTACTCTCCACATAGAAGTAATTCCTGTGGGCTAGGTCACAACCGTGCGCTCGCTTGCGTGGCTTGACAAGATGTTCGTCCGAAAAGGTATTGATCATGACTGATGAGTGCTAGTCTGTTGCCATCGTCGCGGCGGGAACTGTGGCCATTCCCGAGGAGGAGCGAGTTGCGCACCATCAAAGCAAAGTTCGCAACAGTTGTTGCTGTGGTATCACTATTTATATTGTCGACTCCGGCTTCTGTGCTGGCCGTCGACACGTCTATTGCTGGAACGACTTACTCGTCCACCTGGGTAAACTACACCCAGACTAGGACTACGAGCGGGACCATCGCGTTTACGCCAACCAACCTACTTTACCAGGCTGGTCCGGTTTCGGTTGTGAATCTGAGGGTCAACAACACCTCCAATCAGCCGGTGTCGAGCTCTGTTCAGTGGAACAACGACTACAGTAGGAAGACGATCATATCGGGCTTAGCAAACGGGTTCCAGTTCAGGATGGCCGCCTGCTGCTATTCAAGCGTGGGTGACGATCCCGACTGGTCCGGAACTCTTCATCATTGATCAGATGAGGTAACGCGGTGTGGTGAGCAGACGTGCTCACCACACCGCAGTGATGCGAGGGAGGGGTTATGGGCTTGGGTCAGAAAGCCGTTGTCTTGGCGTGCTTGGTCGTTGCGACCGTCGCGCTGCCGGGCTGCTCTGCGAGGTCCAACGCACCCGAGTCGTCCGACGGGGGTGCTGAAACGACTGTTCTGACCTCGGAGGAGATGGAACAGGAGTACTGGGCGGAGACCGAGGCACTTGAGCTCCCAGCAGGGGTGACGTGGCCGCCCGTGATCCACCAGGAGCCGGCGCCAGACCATGAAGGCGTCCTACGTGGTCATTCGTATGAACCAGGGTTTGGGCGGGGGCAGGCCCAGGGTGTCTGGTTCTGCATATGGCAAAAGGAATGGCTGACGCAGCGTAGCGGCGCCCCGGAACGTGCGGATGCCGCACTCGTGCAGCTGAACGCCTATAAGGGAATGGTCAACTACCAGGAATACTCCGACGCGATGGTTAGGGCAGCGGTGGACGAGCAGTTGGAGAAAGCTGCTCTCGGCGACCCCTCCTTAATGGCCAAAAACGTCGAAATCAACTGTCCCGAGAATTAATGCCGTGGATAAGGGAATCCTAGACAACGGTGCGTCGAGCGCGTGCCGGCTTCGACGCCTGGCCAAAGCTCTCTCTGGCCTATTGGTGGCCTTTTCGCTACTGTCGACCCTGAGTGGATGTAGTAGCGACGAGGCGGTACACGACTGGTCGGATCCGACCGTCGATTCGACAGAGACGGCCACTGTGCGGCGCGGAACGATCACCTCGGTCGTGACGGCAGACGGTATCGTCGCCGCCGCCCCCGAGTATGCGGTGCCGAGCAGCATTTTCGAGCAGGTCTGGTTCGCCAAGTCACTCCAGGAAGGCAAGGCTGTTGAGGCCGGCCAGACCCTCGCATGGCAGCGTACGACCGAGCTGACCGCCCCCACCGATGGGGCGTTTGTTCGGTTTGCAATCTACGACGGAATGAAGGTCGAAGCCGGGGTTCCGGTGGCCGTGATCCGGTACGGGGGGTACGCCGTACAAGCCGAGTTGCCCATGGAGCAGGCGTACCGACTCTACGAGGACCCAATCAGCGCCCGGGTACAGGTGACCGGAGGACCAGGACCTTCCGATTGCACCCTCGTTGACCCGGCCGACGGCGTCGGATCCGCCGGTACCCGTGTAGCAGAGTCGGTCCCCCGCGACGCCAAACCGATGCTATTGATGTGCCTGCTACATCCGGGCACCAAGGCCCGCGCTGGGCTGCCGGCGATTCTCGGGATCACTACCGGCGAACGCATCGACACCCTGTTGCTACCGACGCAGGCGGTTGCGGGAGACGCCGAATCCGGGGTCGTGACCCGCCTGGTAGACGGCGAACTGGTGGAGACCGAGGTGAAGCTGGGCATCAGCGACGGGGTTGACGTGGAGATCCTTGACGGTCTCGACGAGGGCGACATGGTCCTTGCCTACGGCCCTCACCTCAGGACGACGGTCCGGTGAGCGGCAGCCCGGTCATTGTGGCGACCGATCTGAGTCGCAGGGTGGATCTGCCGGGCCGCCGATCGCTGTCGATCCTACGGCGGGTGAACCTCACGGTCGGTGCCGGGGAAACGGTCGCTGTGGTCGGTCGATCCGGCTCGGGGAAGACAACCCTGCTGGCTATGCTCGGTCTACTCACCCCAGTCAATGCTGGTCAATTGACCGTGGTAGGGGCGGACGCCCGTAAGCTGCGGGATCAGCATCGCACTCGGTTACGCAACCGGCATATTGGTTTCGTGTTTCAGTCCTACTCGCTGGTACGGCACCTGTCCGCCTACCGAAACGTCGAGCTGCCCCTGCGGTACGGCGCTCGAATCGGCTGGCCGGAGCGGCGCAGGCGCACCCTGGCCGCGCTGGACCTAGTCGGGCTCGCCGACCGCGCAAGGAGTAAGCCCCGGCACCTGTCCGGCGGCGAGCAGCAACGGGTGGCGATTGCCCGAGCGCTGGTGCGACAACCTTCGATCATCCTTGCCGACGAGCCAACCGGGGCCCTCGACGTCGAGACCGCTGCGCGCGTCCTGGAGGTACTGACAGACGCAGCCCGCCAGCGCAACTGCGCCCTCGTGGTGGTTACCCACGATGAGCAGGTCGCACGCCGGATGTCTCGGACGGTACGCCTCGTCACAGGCGAACTCATCGAGGAGTGAGCAAGTGCGAGCCTTGGCTCATGGATTTACCGAACTGCGCGCGCATCCCTGGCGGGCGCTGCTGTCCGGCATCAGCCTATGCATAGGGGTGCTCGCCGTCGTCGCCATCTTTACGATCAGCGCGGTCACCGCCGAGGTGTTCATCGCGGTTGCAGAGCAGCGGCAGGGACGGGCGGTCACCGCCGTTGGTGACCTGACTGTCGCGCAGGTCACCCCGGAGCGGGTACGGTCGGCCTTGGCCGCCGCCGCCCCGCTGACAGATGCAGGTGGTGCGGCGGCGATTGTCGGCAATCCCACCCAACGCACCGGCGTCGCCCACTGGGACGGACTCGACCCTGGCGAACCACTCGCCCTGCAACCGGTCACGCTCGTGGCTGGCGATCTCGACGACGTACGCAGGCTACCGATCCTCAGTGGCCGTTGGCTGAACACACATGCTGAGTTCCCCGTCGAACTCGTAGTCAACCAGGCCGGTGCTCAACGCTGGGGCGGTCCAGGGACGACCCTCGCCGTGCTGGCCACCGTGGATCAACCCGCCGTCCGGGCCACCATCGTCGGGGTGGTTGCCGACGGTGAGGGAGAATCAACGATCTTCGCCTCCCTGCCGGCACTGCTTCACCTTCGTCCGACCATCCTGACCGGCACGACGTCACGGATTCTCCTACACCACTCTGGTGGCGACATGGCGTTCCTCAACGCGGTCGGCGAGCGGATGGTGCGGGCTGCCGGGGGCGACCCGCAGGCTCTCGGGCTGCACCGCGGTGACCAGGTCGAACATCTGTTGCAGCAGCTGGCGTCGCAGCGATTTGCCTTCTTGACCGTAGCCTTGATTGCGTTGCTCGTTTCGGCGCTCGGGATCTTGAACATCGGTCTGGCCAGCGTGCACGAGCGGACACGGGAGTTGGTGATTCGGCGAGCGGTGGGTGCCACCCGAGGAGCACTCGTCGGCCAGGTGCTCACCGCTGCCGTCCTGGTCGGGTTGTTGGCGGCGGTGGTGGCGGTCCTAACCGCCTGGCTAGGGGTGGAGTGGTGGGTGCCCCGGCGGATCGACGCGGCGACCGCGATCGAGACACCGACGTTGCCGTGGAACGCTGTGTTGTGGGGGATCACCGCCGCTGCGGCCACCAGCGTCGTCGGTTCACTGATTCCGGCGCTGGTCGCGGCGCGCCTCGATGTGGCGACCGCGTTGCGTGACTAGGGGCGATTCCAGGCACTGGTAGCAAGCGGTGGCCGTCACCAGCATGGCGAACTTTGGTCTCGATGGTTGGTGCGAGCATCCTCACCTCGGTGATGAACCCGCCCGGCGACAACTCGGCGCGGCGGGCGACAGCGATCCTGGAGCTGGGTCAGGGGGTCAGACGGCGAAGGAGGCGGGGCGGTCGGTGGCTGCCGGCGGCGGGGTAGCTCGCCACAGTCCGGCCTTCTGTGCGCCCAGCCGGCTCAGGTACTTCGGGTTGAGGATCACGTAGCGGCGCCACAGGCGTTTCGGCTCCAGCCCGAGCCGCCACAGCCACTCCAGGCCGTACCGCTGCATCCAGGACGGCGGCTTGCGCAGCAGGCCGGCGTGGTAGTCGAAGGCCGCGCCGACCGCCATCAGCGGCATGTCCAGCAGCGGGCGCATCGCGTACGCGAAGACCTCTTGGCGCGGGCAGCCCAGCCCGACCAGCACCAGCCGGGCCCCGGAGTCCCGAATCCGGTCCGCGATCTCCACATCCTCACCAGGGCCGACGGAGCGGAACTTCGACGGCTCGACCCCGGCGAACTTCAACGCCGGGAACATCTGCTCCAGCTTCGGCACCAGCCGGTCCAGCGTTTCCTCGGTGGATCCGTACAGGTAGACCGGCAGCCCTTCGTCGGCGCAGCGCTGCAGCACCCGCAGGGTCAGTGTCGGCCCGTAGACGCGGTCGGTAAGACCTGCTCCGTGCAGCAGGTTGAGTCCCCAGCGCACCGGTTGGCCGTCCGGGGTGACCAGGTCGAACGAGTTGAGCCGGGCGTTGTGCGCCGGGTCGAGCACCCCGGTCATCACCCCGTGTACGGCGAGCGCGGTCAACGCCAGCGGCCGGCGCTCCCGGGCGGCGTCGACCACCCGCTCGGTGGCGGCCTCGTAGTCGACGGCGTCGACCAGCACCCCGAGCAGGTTGCGTTTGCCCTGGTCGATCATTTCCCGGGCACCCACTTGTCGACGTTGGCCTGGTAGATCTCCTGCAGGATCATCGGTACGTCGTAGACCTGCTTCCAGCCAGGGTAGTCACGCTGGAAAGCGGCGTTCGAGCCGATCCACCACTGGTGGTCGCCGACCCGGTTCGCCTCCTGGTACTCAGTGATCATTTCCTGGCCGGTGATCTGCTCGGCCAGGGCGAACGCCTCCAAGTGCGAGCAGTTGGAGTGCCGGCCGCCGCCGAGGTTGTAGACCGCCGCCGGGCGCGGGTCGCGGAAGAACGCCTCGAAGGCGGAGACCACGTCGTGGCTGTGGATCGCGTCGCGGACCATTTTGCCGCCGTACCCGAAGATCTTGTAGGTCCGTCGCTCCATGTTGCAGCGCATCAGGTAGCCGAGGAAGCCGTGCAGCTCGGTAGCCGAGTGCGCCGGCCCGGTCAGCGTGCCGCCCCGGAAGCAGGCGGTACGGATGCCGAAGTAGCGGCCGTACTCCTGCACCATGATGTCGGCGGCGACCTTCGACGCGCCGAACACCGAGTGCAGGCAGGCGTCGATCGACATGTCCTCGGTGATCCCACCCGCGTACGGGTGGTCCGGGGCGATCTCCCAGCGGGTCTCCTGCTCGATCAGCGGCAGGCTGTTGGGCCGGTCGCCGTACACCTTGTTGGTGGAGCAGTGGATCACCGGCGCCTGCGGGCAGTGTTCCCGGACGTTCTGCAGCACGTTGAGCGTGCCGCCGGCGTTGACGTCGAAGTCGGTGAACGGGTCACGGACCGCCCAGTCGTGCGACGGCTGGGCGGCGGTGTGGATCACCACGGCGATGTCCCGGCCGTACCGCCGGAACAGGCCCGCCAGGGCGTCGCGGTCGCGGATGTCGACCGCTTCATGGGTGTACGCCGCACCGAGGTCGCGCCGCAGCGTCTCGACGTTCCAGGCGGTGGACGCCTCGGGGCCGAAGAACTCGCGGCGCATGTCGTTGTCGATGCCCACCACGTCCAGGCCGAGTCCGGCGAAGTGCCGGGCCGCCTCCGATCCGATCAGACCGCCGGAACCGGTAACCAACGCGACGCTCACACGACACTCCTGAGCTGGGGGGTGGAGTAAACGGTCAACAGGATATCCGGGCGATATGTGAAGAAGGCCCCGCCGTCGGGCGGAGCCTTCTTGATCGTTGCTAGCCGGTGCGGGCGGCTGATGCCGCCCGACCTGCTGGTGGGGAAGGGGGGAGTTGAACCCCCACGCCCTTTCGGGCACACGGACCTGAACCGTGCGCGTCTGCCATTCCGCCACTTCCCCGGATGCTGTCCGGGACAGTCGGTAGAAGACTAACCCGGCCGGTCCTTCCCGATCCCGGTGGGGGTGTCGGTCGGGGCCACCCGCTGGCAGGTGCCGGGACATACTACGCTGTCCCTGGTCGCCCCGAGCTAAATATCGCCCGCGACGCCTGGCGAAGAGTAGCACGGGGCGGGTCGGTCGTTCGGGACAGGCCGGGAGCGGTGGTCGATCGGCGTGCGGGTGGCACGGGCGACGGCCGGATACCATCATGTCCTCGGAACCCGAGGAGGAGCCGGTGAGCGTGCTGCAACGCTTCGAGAAGCGTCTGGAAGGCCTAGTCGAAGGGGCCTTCGCCAAGGTGTTCAAGGGTGTCGTGCACCCGGTGGAGATCCTCAACGCGATGCAGCGGGAGGCTGAGGCCCACAAGGCGATCCTGGCTGGTGGGCGCACGCTGGTGCCCAACCGCTACGTGATCGATCTCTCGCCATATGACCACAGCCGGCTGGCTCCGTACGCGGCTGCCCTGGCCCAGGAGCTCGCCCAGTCGCAGGCCGAGTTCATCGGTGAGCAGGCCTGGACGGTCTACGGCGACGTGATCGTCGAGATCGAGCGGGGCGACGGGCTGGACACCGGGATGTTCCGGGTGACCGCCGAAGTCTTCACCGGCGGCGACGTCGCGCCGGTGCAGCAGCCCGGGTACGACATGCCCGGCGGTGGTCAGGGCGGCTATCCGCCGTACGACCAGCAGGGCGGGGGGTACGGTCAACCGCCGCACTCGCCGGCCGGCGCCCGCAACGTACGGCTGGTCTCGGGTGACGGGCGGACCTATCCGCTGCAGATGGGTTCGACCGTGATCGGCCGAGGCGACCAGGCCAATCTGCGACTGCCGGACGTGGGGATCTCCCGCCGACACGCCCGGCTCGACTTCGACGGTGCCCAAGTGGTGCTGACCGATCTGGGGTCGACCAACGGGACCATGGTCAACGGGCAGCGGGTCTCCGCGGTGGCCCTGAACCCCGGTGACATGATCCAGCTCGGGACGACCACGCTCACGTTCCGAGTGGATGGCTAACCTTGCCCGAATTCGTCGTTGCCGTCGCCCGGGTCGGCTTCATCGTCCTGCTGTGGATCTTCGTGTTCACGGTGGTGGGGGTGATCCGTCGGGATCTGTTCGCCGGTGCCCGGTCCAGCCGCCTGGTCGCGGCTCCGCGCGGGGTCAGCAGCAGTACGGCACCGGCCCGGCCGGCCAAGGTCAAACGGGGGCGGGCCGCTCATCAGCTCGTAGTGACCGCAGGCCAGCTGGCCGGGACTAAAATTACTTTGGGTGAGTCTCCGATTACGATAGGTCGGGCGGAGGACTCCACCCTGGTGATCACCGATGACTACGCGTCGGCGCGACACGCCCGGCTGATGCCCCGGGACGGCCAGTGGTTCATCGAAGACACGGGTTCCACTAACGGGACCTACCTGGACCGCGCTAAGGTCACCGGACCTACCCCCGTACCCCTCGCCGTGCCGATCCGGATCGGCCGCACATCTCTTGAGTTACGGCCATGACTCTGACCCTGCGCTATGCCGCCCACAGTGACCGCGGACTGATCCGTGACGGAAACCAGGACTCCGTCTACGCCGGGCCGCGGCTGCTCGCCGTGGCCGACGGCATGGGCGGGATGGCCGCCGGTGACGTCGCCAGCAACCTCGTCATCGGGGCACTCGCCCCGCTCGACGAGGACGTTCCCGGCGACGCCATGGTCGACGCCCTACGCGGAGCCGTCGGCCTGGCCAACCAGCACCTGCGGGACACCGTCGACGCCAACCCCCATCTGGAGGGGATGGGCACCACGCTGACCGCGACGCTCTTCTCCGGCAGCAAGATCGGCATGGTGCACATCGGCGACTCCCGGGCGTATCTGCTGCGCAACGGGGAGTTCGCGCAGATCACCAAGGACGACACCTACGTCCAGATGCTGGTCGACGAGGGCCGGATCAGTGCCGAGGAGGCGAGCAGCCACCCCCAGCGGTCGTTGCTGACCCGGGCGCTGGACGGCCGGGACATCGACCCGGAGTACTCGGTACGCCAGGTCGTCGCGGGCGACCGCTACCTGATCTGCAGCGACGGGCTGTCCGGCGTGGTCAGCCCGGACACCATCGCCGAGACGCTGCGCGAGTACACCGACCCGGGCAAGTGCGTCGAACGCCTGGTCCAGTTGGCGTTGCGCGGCGGCGGCCCGGACAACATCACTGTCGTCGTCGCCGACGCCACCGACCAGAGCATCCACGAGCAGGCCCCGATCGTCGGAGGTGCCGCCGCCCGCGACCGGGGCATGGCCACCGCCGCCGACGACTCCACCCCGGCCGCCCGGGCCTCCGCGTTGTCCGCGCCACGGGCCGCCGTGCCGGAGCCGGCCGACGCCGCTGCTGCCGCCCCGGACGACGACCCGCAACGCCCCCGCCGCCGGCCGCTGCGCGCGGCGATCGTGCTGGTCGTGCTGGTCGGCATCCTCGGCGGCGGAGTCTGGGCCGGCTGGGCCTACACCCAGCGGCAGTACTACGTCGGCGCAACCGGCGACGGTCAGCTGGCGATCTTCCAGGGCATGCCGGGCGAGGTGGCCGGCGTCAGCCTCTCCACCGTGCACCAGACCAGCGACCTCGCCCTGGACGACCTGACCACCGTCGCCCAGGACCGGGTCAAGCGCGGCATCCACGCCGGCAGCGAAGCCGAGGCGCAGCGGCACCTGCTGGAACTCACCCGGGACGACCCGGGCAACCCCAACCTGAAGCCGATCTGCCCGCCGTCGCCCTCCCCGACCCCGTCGCCGACGCCCACGCCGTCACCGGAGGCCGACGTGACCGGATCGCCCGGTGCGACACCCGAGGGCCTCGTCTCCGGATCACCGACCGGCCCGGCGAACAGCCCGTCACCGGGCGGCACCCCGAGCCCGTCCGGTGCCCCGGAGAGCTCCCCGGACGCCCCGCCGGTCGAGCCGGTCCCGCCGGTGACCAACCCGGCCGGTTGCCGGACGGTCGGCTGAGGCCGGCGAGCGAGGTGAAGGAAACCCAGTGACCGCTTCAGTCGGACCCGCCCCGCCGGCCATCACCGGTGAGATGCCGCGGATCCGCCCCATCAGGACGCGGCGAAACGCCGAACTCGGCCTGTTGGCCCTCGCGCTCGCCGTGGTCGCGCTCTACTCGGCCGCGGCCGAAGCGGCCGTGCTCGGCACCATCCGGCCCGGCTTCTGGGTGCCGACCGCCGTGGTCGGCGCGGTCTTCGTCGGCCTGCACCTGGTCATCCGATTCTTCGCCCCGCACGCCGACCCGGCCCTGCTGCCGGCGGTGGCCCTGCTCAACGGCATCGGCGTCGGATTCCTGCGCCGCTACGACCTGGCCCAGGTGGCCGCCGCCGAGCGGATCGACTACCCGATCTTCGCCGGCACCGGCGGGCGGCAACTGGCCTGGACCCTGGCCGCCGTGGTGCTAGCCGCCGGGCTGCTCGTCCTGGTCCGTGACCACCAGATCGTCGCCCGGTACGCCTACACCCTCGGTCTGGCCGGGATCGTGCTGGTGATGATCCCGGCGGTGCTGCCGGCGCGGTACTCCGAGGTCAACGGCGCCAAGCTGTGGATCCTGATCGGCGGCTTCTCCATCCAGCCCGGCGAGTTCGCCAAGCTGGCCCTGCTGTCGTTCTTCGCGTACTACCTGGTCCGCAAGCGGGAAGTGCTGTCGCTGGCCAGCCGGCGGGTGCTCGGGATCGACTTCCCCCGGGGCCGCGACCTCGGCCCGGTGCTGGTGGTCTGGCTGCTCAGCGTCCTGGTCCTGGTCTTCCAGAAGGACCTCGGGACGTCGCTGCTCTACTTCGGCATGTTCGTGGTGACGCTCTACGTCGCCACCGAACGGGTCAGCTGGCTGATCATCGGTCTGCTGCTGTTCTTCGGCGGGGCGTTCCTGGCGTACCACCTGGGCAACATCGTCGGCGGCCCGTTCGCCAACTTCTACCAGCGGGCCAACATCTGGCTCGACCCGTTCTCCGACCCGTACAACGACGGCTACCAACTGGTCCAGGGCCTGCTCGGGCTCGGCACCGGCGGGCTGTTCGGCGCCGGACCCGGCGGCGGCCAGCCGCTGAAGGTGCCGGAGGTGCACAACGACTTCATCTTCGCCGGCCTCGGCGAGGAGATCGGCCTGTTCGGGCTCTCCGCACTGCTGGTCGTCTACCTGCTGGTCGCCGAGCGCGGGCTGCGGGCCGGTCTGGCGGTACGCGACTCGTTCGGCAAGCTGCTCGCCGGTGGCCTGGCGTTCACCCTCTCCCTGCAGGTCTTCGTGATCGTCGGCGGGATCAGCGGGCTGATCCCGCTGACCGGTCAGACCACCCCGTTCCTGTCCGCCGGCGGCTCCTCGCTGATGGCGAACTGGTTGCTGGTGGCGATGCTGCTGCGGATCTCCGACGCCGGCCGTCGGCCGGTGGTGGGCGCCGAGCCCCGGCCGCCCGGTGCGCCGGCCGGACCACCTGCCCAGTTGCACGGCGCGCCGACGGAGGTGATCCGCCGATGAACGCCCCGCTGCGCCGAGTCGGCGTGGTCATCATGGTTCTGTTCGGCCTGCTCTTCGTCAACCTCAACTGGGTCCAGGGCTACAAGGCCGAGGAGTACCGCACCAGCGACTACAACGGCCGGGTGCAGGTCGCCGAGTACGACCGGCAACGCGGCAACATCGAAGCCGGTGCCCGTGCCCTGGCCACCAGCACGCCGACCGACGGCGAACTGCAGTACCTGCGCACCTACCCGGACAACGAGCTCTACGCGCACGTGATCGGCTACAAGCCGGTCAACCTGGCCGCCACCGGCGTGGAGAAAGCTGAGAACGAGTTCCTCGCCGGCACCAGCGACCAACTCTTCGCCGACCGGGTCCGGGACCTGTTCACCGGGGAGGAGACCGGCGGCGGGAACGTGCTGCTCACCATCAACCGGCGGGCGCAGGAGACCGCGTACCGGCAGCTGCTGGACAACCGGGTCGGCGTCGACGTGGGCGCGGCGGTGGCGCTCGATCCGCGTACCGGCGCGGTGCAGGCCCTGGTCTCGCTGCCCAGCTTCGACCCGAACCCGCTGGCCAGCCACGACACCGGTGCGGCGCAGGAGGCCTTCAACGAGCTGGACAGCGACCCGAACCGTCCGCTGAACAACCGGGCCCTCGGCGAGGTGCTGCCGCCCGGCTCCACCTTCAAGGTCGTCGTCGCGGCGGCGGCCCTGGAGAACGGCACCACCCCGGAGACGCCGATCTCCGCTGGCCCGGTCTACCGGCACCCTGACTCCGGCACCGACATCCGCAACGCCGTCGACTCCATCTGCCCACAGGACGAGGTCACCCTGATCACCGCCCTGACCGACTCCTGCAACACCGGCTTCGCCAAGCTCGGTGTGGAGCTCGGCGCCGAGACGGTCAAGGCCAAGGCCCGCGACTTCGGCTTCGAGGACGAGGAGCTGGTCGTCGGCCGGACCAGCGGGGACGACGGCCTGCCGGTCGCGGCCAGCCGGACCGGCGACATCGCCAACCCGGACGGCAGCGAGGACGGCGCGGCGCTGGCCCAGTCGTCGATCGGCCAGAACAACGTCCGGATGACCCCGCTGGAAGGCGCGATGATCGCGGCGGCGGTGGCCAACGGCGGCAGCCAGATGCGTCCGTACGTGATCCAGCAGCTGCTGCACGCCGACCGGACCAGCAGCTACTACACCGCGGACCCGCGGGAGCTGCGCCAGTCGGTGAGCGGGTCGGTCGCCGCCGACCTGCAGGAGATGATGGTCAGCGTGGTGCGCAACGGCACCGGCCGCAACGCCCGGATCGACGGCTACACCGTCGGCGGCAAGACCGGCACCGCGCAGGCCGGCGAGGGCGACGAGGACCACGGGTGGTTCATCGGTTTCGTCACGTCCGAGGACGGTGAGCCGATCTCGGCGGTCTGCGTACTGCTGGAAGGTGCCGGCAGCGGCGGCAGCGGGGAAGCGGCCCGGATCGCCGGGCAGATCATGCGGGCCCTCGTCGCCGAGCGTGAGGGGCGCTGAGATGCTGAGCTCCGGAGTCCTGCTCGGCGGCCGCTACCGGCTCGACGAGCGCATCGCCAGCGGCGGGATGGGCGACGTGTGGCGCGGCACCGACGAGGTGCTCGGCCGTACCGTCGCGGTCAAGAGCCTGCTTCCCGCGCTGCTCGAGGAGCCCGGCTTCGCTGAGCGGTTCCGCGGCGAGGCCCGCACCATGGCCACCATCAACCATCCCGGCGTGGTCGACGTTTACGACTACGGCAGCGACAAGCACATCGCCTTCCTGGTGATGGAGTACGTCGAGGGCGACGCGCTGTCGCGCACCCTGTCCCGGGTCGGGCGGCTCACCCCGGCCCGCACCATGGCGCTGATCGCCCAGGCTGCCGACGCGCTGCACGCGGCCCACGAGAAGGGCATCGTGCACCGCGACGTCAAGCCGGGCAACCTGCTGGTACGGCCCAACGGCACGCTGGTGCTGACCGACTTCGGCATCGCCCGCTCGGAGATCGTCGGCCAGTTGACCGCCGCCGGCTCGGTGCTCGGCACCGCCTCGTACATCTCCCCCGAGCAGGCGTCCGGCGCGGTCGCGACGCCGGCTTCCGACGTGTACGCGCTCGGCGTGGTCGCCTACCAGTGTCTGTCCGGTCGGCGGCCGTTCGAGGGCGACAATCCGCTGGAAATCGCCATGAAGCACGTGCGTGAGGTGCCGCGCGCGCTGCCGTCGGACATCCCACCCGTGGTCCGCAGCTTCGTCGAGCGCGCGCTCGCCAAGGATCCGGCGGCACGCTGGCAGAGCGCCGCCACGATGGCCGCCGTCTCCCGGCAGGCCGCCACCACGCTCGCCGGCCAGGGCCGGCCACCGGCCGGCCCGCCCCGGCCACCACACGCCCAGCAGCACCCGGGCCAGCAGCACCCGGGCCAGCAGCATCCTGCCCAGCAGCATCCCGGCCAGCACCCGGCCGCGCCCCGGCCCACCTCGGCAGCGCCGGTCTCGCCGATGGCGTCCGGCCCTGCACCCATGTCCCCCGGCCCGATGTCGCCGGGCCCGATGTCTCCCGGGCCGATGCACCCCGGCTCGGTGCCGCCCAATTCGGTGCCGCCCGGTCAGCGGCCGCCGCCGGGGCAGCCGATGCCCGGACCACCCGGCTACCGGCCGGCCACCGCGCCGATGATGCCGGGCGGGTATCCGGCCGGCTACCATCACCCTGCCACCCCGGCGCGGCAGCCCCTTCCCGCGTCGGGTCGTCCACCCAACCCGTACGGCTACAACCGGCCACCAGCCCCGCCCCAGCGGTCCGGTGGCCTGCACCGGCAAGTGTTCACCGTCCTGGCGATCATCCTCGGAGCGTTGATCGTGCTGCTCTGCACCGGGCTGGTCGCTTACTGGATCATCGACAGCGCCAACAACTCGACCGCCCTGGGGCAACCCGTGGTGCGATTGGTTACGGCTGAGAACCAGATGGCAGCCGGACACGTCGAAACCAGCGTGGGACCCGTACCGTCGATGGAAGCACCCGACTTGGTCCGACCCGATGACGACCAGACGAGCGAAGGACGACAAGGACGATGACCGCGCAGGCCCGCCTGCTAGGTGGCAGGTACCAGGTCGGCGAGTTGCTCGGCTACGGCGGAATGGCTGAGGTTCACCGCGGCCGTGACCTGCGGCTCGGCCGTGATGTCGCGATCAAGATGCTGCGCACCGATCTGGCCCGGGACCGGACCTTCCAGGAACGGTTCCGGCGGGAGGCGCAGAACTCCGCCTCGCTCAACCACCCGGCGATCGTCGCGGTCTACGACACCGGCGAGGAGTACGCCGCCACCGGCGAGACGCTGCCGTTCATCGTGATGGAGTTCGTCAACGGCCGCACCCTCAAGGAGGTGCTCGCCGCCGAGGGCCGGCTGCACCCGCGTCGGGCCCTGGAATACTGCGCCGACGTCTGCGCCGCCCTGGAGTTCAGCCACCGGCACGGCATCATCCACCGGGACATCAAGCCCGGCAACGTCATGCTCACCCAGACCGACCAGGTCAAGGTGATGGACTTCGGCATCGCCCGCGCACTGGCCAGCGGCGCGACCACGATGACCCAGACGTCGGCGGTGATCGGCACCGCGCAGTACCTCTCCCCGGAGCAGGCCCGGGGCGAGTCGGTGGACGCCCGGTCCGACGTCTACGCGGCCGGCTGCGTGCTGTTCGAGCTGCTCTGCGGCCATCCACCGTTCGTCGGCGACAGCCCGGTCAGCGTCGCCTACCAGCACGTCCGGGAGGACCCGCGGGCACCGAGCGAGATCAACCGGGACGTCACCCCGGCGATCGACGCGATCGTGTTGAAGGCGCTGGCCAAGAACCCGGTCAACCGCTACCAGAGCGCCGGCGAGATGCGCGCCGACCTGCTGCGTGCCGCCTCCGGCCGGCCGGTGCTGGCCACCCCGGTGCTGCGCGACGACGAAACCGTCGCGATGGGCGCTACCGGGCGTACCGGCTCGACCCAGCGGATCCCCGGTGGCGTCGGCGGCCCGCCGCCGAAGCGGACCTCGCCGGCGGTCATCGCCGGGCTCAGCGCGCTGGGCGTCTTCGCGGTGATCGCCCTGGCCACCGGGCTGATCTGGATGAACCAAGGTCCCGACGAGCCGGTCACCGTCGATCTGCCCAACCTGGTCGGCGAGCAGATCGAGCAGGCCCAGCTGACCCTCACCAACCTGCAGCTGACAGCGGATGTCACCAGCCGCGACGACGCTAACTGCACCCTCAACACCGTCGTCGAGCAGTCACCGAAGCCGGGCGCCGTCGAGCCGGGTTCCGAGGTCTCCCTCACCGTCTGCGCCGGCCCGGGCACGGTCCAGGTCCCCGATGTGAAGGGCTTCACCCGCAGCGCGGCCGAGCAGCGGCTCACCGACCTCGAGCTGATCGCCGACTTCGAGGAGGTGGACAGCTCGGCTGCGAAGGACCAGGTGGTCGAGGTGCCCAGCGCCGGCGAGATGGTGGAGGTGGGCAGCGAGGTCAAGGTGCTCGTCTCGCTCAACAACCTGCGGAACGTACCGAACGTTGTCGGCCGCACCGAAGCCGAAGCGGTCGCGCGGCTGGAGAATGCTGGCTTCGACCCCCGGGTGATCGACGGGGAGGAAGTCGACCCGGCCGATGCCGGTATCGTCACCAGCCAGAGCCCGAACAACGGCGAACACCGGGTCAACTCCCGGGTGGAGATCGTGGTCTCCCAGCCCCGGCAGGAGGAGGAGCCGTCGCCGGACCCGACCGGCAGCCCGTCGCCGACCGGATCGCCTCCGACGACCAGTCCGCCGCCGGGCGACGGTGACGGCGGTGGTGGCTCCGCTGGCGGCTCCAGCACCCCGGGCGGCGGGACCGGCGGTGGGACGGGTGGTTTGCTGCCCACGGCGACCGTTACCCGGCTGTTCGACTGAGTCGCGGTTGGCGGTCCTAGCGGCCGGGCCTGGACTCAGGCCGACACGAACGCGGCCCGCCGCCGGGTCTCCACCTCGGCGGCGAGTCGCGGTGCCCGCTGCCGGGCCTGCGGCAGACCGCACCCGGCCAGCCAGTTCGCCAGCATCAGATGGCCGCCCTCGGTGAGCACCGACTCGGGGTGGAACTGCACCCCCTCGACCGGCAGGCTCCGGTGCCGCATCGCCATCACCACCCCGGACGCGGTACGCCCGGTGACCTCGATCTCGGCCGGCAGACTGTCCTCGCGTACCGCGAGAGAGTGGTAGCGGGTGGCGGTGAACGGGTCCGGCAGCCCGGCCAGCACCCCGACGCTCCGATGCTCGACCAGCGAGGTCTTGCCGTGCAGCAGCTCGGGAGCGCGTTCGACGACTCCGCCGAACGCGGCACCGATCGCCTGGTGACCGAGGCAGACACCGAGGATCGGCAGCTGTCCGGCGTACCGCTCGATGACCTCCAGGCAGATGCCGGCGCTGTCCGGCGCACCCGGACCGGGGGAGAGCAGCACACCGGCCGCGCCGAGCCGGCCGACCTCGTCGACGGAGATCTCGTCGTTGCGCCGGACGTCGCAGTCGGCACCCAGTTGGCCGAGGTACTGCACCAGGTTGAACACGAACGAGTCGTAGTTGTCGATCACCAGTACGCGCACGCGGACACCTGACTCTAGTCGCCGTTCTCATCGGGTACGGGGTTGTTCGTCTCGGTGTCGTACGGCAGCTCGTAGTCGTCGGCGCCGCCACCGTCCGGATCGCCGCCGTCGCCGTCGGTGCCGCCGTCGGCCGGACCACCGTCACCGGGGTCGGTACCGGTGCCGCCGCCGTCCTCGGTCACCTGGACGTCGTCGAACGGCAGCAGCGGCTCCGCCCACGGGAAGACCACGTACCAGAGCAGGACGACCGTCAGCCCGGCGAGCAGCGCCGAACCGATCAGCTTGCCGGGCGTGCCGAACGGGAGCTTGCGCCAGATCCAGGCGTACATGGCTCAGCCGCCGAGTTCCGCCGGTCGGCCATCGGCCTTGGGCTGGCTGCGGACCAGCTCCGCGTGCACGATCAGCCGCTGGTAGTTGTCGAACTTCGGGTGGCAGGTGGTCAGGGTCAGCATCGCCTCGGTCGGCTGCGCCCTGCGGTCGCCGGGTACGGCGGCGACCACCTCGGTCTGGTTCGGCAGCACGATGTGGTTGCGGGTGACCGCGTACACGTGCCAGGTGTCCCGGTCCTCGACGACGATCGTGTCGCCGTCGCCCAGCTCGTCCAGCCGCCAGAAGGTGGCCCGGTTGCGGTGCCCGGCCACCGAGAAGTTGCCGATCTCCCCGGGTCCGGCGCTGTCCGGGTAGTGACCCGGTGCGTACCGGATGTCGTCCTGGCCGACGCCCTCGACGACGATCCAGTTCTTGTCCAGCTTCGGAATGTAAAGGCCGGCGACCGGGGTGCCCTGCACCTGGATGGTGGGGGATGCCTCGGGCTCGGGTGTCGGGCCGTCGCTGACGACCGGCTCGGGCACTTCGGCCCACTGCTGGGCGAGCTGTTCGCTGAGCTCGTCCTGGTGGGCGTTGACGATGACCGATTTGCCCCAGATCTCGTAGCCGGCGAAGAGCAGTACCACCATGCCGAAGGTGATCAGCAGCTCCCCGGTGACCCGGGCGGTGGCGCGCAGCGCGGTCCAGATGGTCGGTCGGGTCAGTTCGGAGTACACGCTCTTGTAACCGCTGTCGGTGCGCTCCGGTCGCAACTTGACCACCCGCTCACCGCGGCGGGGTGCGGCACCGTCGCGCTCGCCGGGGTCAGGATCCCACCCGGCGCCGGTCGGTGACTCACCGTTCGACGGCGGCTGGTAGCTGCTGATCACGACCGGTAGCACGGTGGTGGACGCGGCCGGCTCGGCCGGGTAGGCGGGGATGACAGCGGTGCGGGCGGCATCGTCGCGCTCCGGCTGTCGGGGGCGCTGGTACTGGGCCAGTTGCTGGGGCGAGTAGCCGGGCGGGTGCTGATGCGCCGGGGGTGTCGGGCCCGGCGCCGTTGCCGGGTTCAGCCCGGTGAAGCGGGGAAGCACCGTGGTCGAGTCGTCGGTGTGGTACGCGCGGTGCCGGCCCGAGTCGTGCGGTTGGTCGGGATGGCCGGGCGCCCCTGGACGGCCGGGCACCCCGGGCCGGGTCATCGCGCCGACTCCGGAACGGTGGTGTGCCGCAGCGCTGCCGATCCGTCGAACGCCGGCACGGTCAGCTCGGCTTCGACGGTCTCCTGGTAGCCCAGCTGGAAGTGGGTCACGGCGTCCCTGAACAACTGCACCCCTTCGGAGTCGGCCAGCGCCTGCTGCAGGGCGCTGGGGTCACCGATCGCGGCGATCCGAAATGGGGGCGAGTAGACCCCGCCGTGCAACAACAGCGTGTTCCCGACACAGCGTACCGCGCTGGTCGCCAACACCCGTACATTCATGATTGACATCGCTTCGGCGCCGCCGGCCCACAGTGCGTTGACCACTGCCTGTACGTCGCTCTGGTGCACCACCAGGTCGTCGTTGCTGGCACCGTCCGGCAGGTCGGTCAGCCGCGGCGCGTCGTCGAGCTCGATGATGACGCCCGGGCCGGCCAGCGCGGTGAAGCCGGCCGCCGACCGGTTCGCGTCGATCCGGGCCTGCTGCCGGGCGATCGGCTCGTCCGACCCGGCGACCAGCTCCGTCTGCTGGTCGACCTGGTCGCGCAGTTGGGCGGCGCGCTCCTCGGCGGCGGCGAGCTGGGTACGTCGGTCGTCGATCAGCTGCGCGAGCTGTGGTCGACGGTCCTCCCGCAGGCTGGTGCCGCTGGCGGTGGTGGCGGTCGTGGTGAACAGCAGGCCGGCGAGCAGCGCGATCAGCGGTACGCCGGCGGACCAGCCGGGCTGCTCCGCGCCGCGCCGTCGACGTAGCAGCCCGCGAACGGCACGCCGGACCACGTCCCGCCAGGACGCGCTGCCGGAGGTGTACTCCACCTCGGCCCCCTCTCCGCCTGCCAGCCATCGACAAGTGTCCGCATAGTGGGCCACCTGGGCGGTCTATCGCACCTGGTGGACCTGGTTGTGCCCAAATGTCGCTGCTGCCGTGCTGCGGCCCGTGGCCGGATCGCGGCAACTTGACTACGCTAGCTCTTGAACATTATTGGCCATGGACCGTCGCCGCTGCGTCCGGTTGCCGGGCCGGATGATAGCCACCAGGAGAGCGTCGTGCCCAAGTCGCAGGTTCGCAAGAAGAAGGTCTACACCCCGCCGACCGACGTCCGCCCGACCCAGACGGCTGCCACCCGCAAGCCGAGTCCGGTCTGGCTGCCGATCAGCGCCGTCTCGTTGATCGTCTTCGGCATCGGCTGGCTGGTCGTCTACTACCTGTCGGAGACCGCCTACCCGGTCGCCTCCTGGGGCTACTGGAACCTGGCGATCGGGTTCGGTGCCATGGTGAGTTCGCTGATCCTGCTCTCCCGCTGGCGCTGACCCGGTTCACAGTCGGTCCGCAGTCGGCCCGTCAGAGCCACCCAAGGTCGGTCGGTGTCCACGAGGATGCCGGCCGACCTGCTGTTTTGTCGGGGGCCGGGCGCTGGCGTGGCGGCGACGCTGCCATAGGGTGGCGAGTACCGGTCGCCGGTGCGGTGCGACGCTCGTCACATTACCCATGGGTAACTTGGCGGTAGGCTGAAGCTCCGTGGCCGGCCTTCCGGTCACTCTGCCGCTCGTCCGCAGCACACCGGGAGGCCAACGAATGGGTACGGTCCAGATCGTCACCACGGTGGTCGCCGCCATCGTCACCGCCGTCGCGGTGGTGCTCGCCGGCCGGGCGGTCTGGCAGTTCGTCTCGATCATCCGACTCGGCAAGGCCGACCCGCACCGCACCGGTGACCCGGCCACCCGGGCGAAGGTGATGCTGAGCGAGACCCTCGGCCACACCCGGATGCTCAAATGGAGCGTCGTCGGGGCGGCCCACTGGTTCGTCATGGTCGCCTTCATCGTGCTCTCCATCCTCGTGCTGGAGGCGTACTTCGAGGTGGTCGACGCCGGCGGCGGCATTCCGGTGATCGGCGGTTGGCTGCTGTACGGGCTGGTCACCGAGCTCATCTCGATCCTCGGCATGGCGGGTATCGGCGTGCTCATCGGGATCCGGTTGGCGAACCGGCCGACCCGGACCGGCGGCCGGTCCCGGTTCACCGGCTCGACGATGTGGCAGGGCTACTTCGTCGAAGCCGTCGTGCTCGCCGTACTGATCTGCGGCTTCTTGATCCGCGGCTTCCGGGTGGCCACCGACCACTTCGACTTCCCGGTCTGGGCCACTCCGGTGAGCCACGCCCTCGGTGCGGTCCTGCCCGCCTCCGAATCGGCGATCAGCATCACCGCCCTGGTCAAGATCCTCATCTCGATGACCTGGCTGATCGTCATCGCGTTGACGCTGACCATGGGGGTGGCCTGGCACCGGTTCGCCGCCTTCTTCAACATCTACTTCAAGCGGGACCCCGGCCGGCCCAACTCCGGCCTCGGCGCGCTGCGGCCGATGATGAGCGACGGCAAGCCGCTCGACTTCGAGGAGGCCGACCCGGAGTCCGACCAGTTCGGCGTCGCCCAGGTCGAACAGTTCAGCTGGAAGGGCCTGCTCGACTTCACCACCTGTACGGAGTGTGGCCGCTGCCAGTCGCAGTGCCCGGCCTGGAACACCGGTAAGCCGCTGTCACCGAAACTGTTGGTGCTGTCGCTGCGTGACCACGCCTACGCCAAGGCGCCGTACCTGCTCGCCGGCGGTGGCAAGGACCTCACCGGCGAGGAGAAGGGCACGGCCGAACAGCTCGCCAAGGTCGACGCCCTGGCGCTGGCCGAGGCCGACCGCCCGCTGATCGGCGGCGCCGACGACGGCGGCGTCATCGACCCGGACGTGCTCTGGTCGTGCACCACCTGCGGGGCCTGCGTGGAGCAGTGCCCGGTGGACATCGAACACGTCGACCACATCGTCGACATGCGCCGCTACCAGGTGCTGATCGAGTCGAGCTTCCCCAGCGAGGCCGGCGTGATGCTGCGCAACCTGGAGAACAAGGGCAACCCGTGGGGTGCTCCGCCGAACACCCGGGAGGACTGGACCAAGGGGCTCGACTTCGCGGTCCCCCGGGTCGGCGAGGTGGACGACTTCGAGTACCTGTTCTGGGTCGGCTGCGCCGGCGCGTTCGAGGACCGGGCCAAGAAGACCACCCGCGCGGTGGCGACCCTGCTGCACGAAGCCGGCGTCGACTTCGCCATCCTCGGCGAGGGCGAGACCTGCACCGGCGACCCGGCCCGGCGGATCGGCAACGAGTTCGTCTTCCAGATGCTGGCCCAGCAGAACGTCGAGACCCTCAACGAGGCGTTCGGCGACCGGGAGCCGGCGAAACGCAAGATCGTCGCGACCTGCCCGCACTGCTTCAACACCCTCGGCAACGAGTACGGCCAGCTCGGCGGCCACTTCGACGTCGTACACCACACCCAGCTGCTGGCCCACCTGGTCGCCGCCGGCAAGCTCACCCCGGTCACCCCGGTCGACGGTGGGTTGACCTACCACGACCCGTGCTACCTGGGCCGGCACAACCGGGTGTTCAGCCCGCCCCGGGAGGTGCTCGGTGCCGCGTTGACCGCAGGTGCCGAGGCGGGTGGCGACGCGGCCCAGCTGCGGGAGATGCCACGCAACTCCGAACGCTCGTTCTGCTGCGGTGCCGGCGGGGCGAGGATGTGGATGGAGGAGCGGATCGGCAAGCGGGTCAATGTCGACCGGGTCGAGGAGGCGCTCTCCACCGGGGCCCAGACCATCGCGGTCGGTTGCCCGTTCTGCTACACCATGCTCGGCGACGGGGTCACCGGCAAGCAGTCCAGTGGCGCGGCGGGCGAGAACGTCGAGGTCGTCGATGTGGCGACGGTGCTGCTCAGGTCGGTCAAGCCAGCGGTAGCATCGTCGGCGTCATCGTCATCGTCGGCCGAGGAGTAGGGAGAAGCGGGTGCTGGGTTGGGCCCGCGAATTCCTCTCCCAGCCCTGGCCGTTCCTCACCCTGGCGGTGCTGGCCGGCGTGAGCCTGCTGGTGCACCGGCCGCTCGCCGTACGGCTCGGCTGGGCGCGCTGGCCGACGCTCGGGATGCTTCTCAGCGCCGCCGCGATCGCCGCGCTCACCCTGCCACCGGCACCGACCGGGTCCGGCGTACCGCTCGCCCCCGGGGTCTCCGTTTCCGGCCCGGACGGCCAGGTCTTCGCCGCGTGCCTCCGGTCGCTCACCGATCCGGCGGTGCTGTGGTCCGGGCTGGTCACCGTCGACTCGCTCGGTGAACGGGTCGGCAACGTGGCGATGTTCGTACCGCTGGCGTTCTGTACCGTGCTGGCGGTCCACCGGCCAGCGCTGGCCACCGGGCTGCTCGTGCTGGCCCCGGCCGGCGTCGAGGTCGCCCAGGCGGTGCTCGGCGTCGGCCGCGAGTGTGTCGGCTACGACTGGGTCAACAACGCGACCGGGGCGCTGATCGGGGCGGTCGGCGGCGGTGTGGTCCGGTTGCTGTGGCGGCGGTTCGCGCCGTCGCCTACCGGGGTCAGCTAGCTGCCAGTCGCGACGTCGGTGGCGGTGAAGACGCTGCGGGCGACCGTCGCCCGGTACCCGTCGACGACGTCGGTGGTCGCGGCGATCGGCCAGGCCGCCGGCCCGAGCACCGCGGGCGGCCGGTGCCGCGCGTCCGAAGGCCGTGCAGCACCGACGTCCGGCACGTCGAGTGCGTTCAGCAGGCAGGCCAACGCGGCGGTACGTGGTCCGACCGGTCCCGCGCCGCGCTCGGCGGCGGCCAGCCGTCGCCGGGTCTCCGTCTCGGCGGGCGGTTCGACGCCGTCCGGCGGAGCGAACCTGGTCCGGGGCAGCACCCAGAGCACCCGGTCCCGTTCCCGGCGGAGCACCCCCGAGGCGACCAGCCCGTCGAGTACCTCGTCGACTACACCGTGGGACAGATCGACCACCCAGTCGCGGGTCGCGCGGCCAGGCTCGGCCTGGATCCTGGTCCGTACCTGGTCGAGCAGCTCCCGACCGTGGCCTCGACCCGGGGCTCCGCCGGGCGCGTACCCGCCGGCGGGATCGTCGTCGGCCTGGCTGTCGTCGGCTGGGTTGCCGCCGGTCGGGTTGTCGTCGGCCAGCACCCGGCCGTCTGCGTCAATCGCAATCTGGCCGCCGACGGCGAGGTCGCACAACACCGCCCCGGCGACGGCGTAGTCGAGCTCTGGGGAAGCGACGGTCGCGGTCCCGGAATCGTCATAGCTGAGCAGGACCAGCTCCTCCGCGAGGCTGAGCGACTCCATGTCATCACGCTAACCGCCCAGACCGGTGACCGCAGGATAAGCGGTAGCTGCGGGAGAAGCAGCTGCTACGGGAGAAGCAGTGCTGCGGGCGGCGCCGAGCGGTTGCCACGGAGGAAGCAGAGGCGGCAGGCGGTCTTGAACGAACACCGCGCTTTCCAATAAGGTGATGCACCGACCGCTGCGGATGTCGGCCTCCGTACCCCCGCCCGTGAGGCCCCAGCGATCGAACCATTGAAGGAGTCGCTGCCAATGGCACGTGCGCTCGCAAATTCGCACATCCATCGTCACAGTGGGTCCCGATATCGACGCGGAGAGCATCGGCCTTTACGGCTCTTGCGGCATAGTGCGATCACGCTGTTGCTCGCCGTAATCGCGTTGCTCTCCCCGGCTGGGCCGGCCCACGCCGAGCCGACGCTGGCTGAGATCGAAGCCGAGTTGGATGCCCAGTGGCTGAAACTGGAACCGGTCATCGAGCAGTACAACAAGGTGCACAGCGAGCTCAAGGCCAACGAGAAGAAAGCGGCCGCGCTCGACGAGAAGATCCGCCCCCTGTCCCTGCAGGCCAACCTGGCGGCGGATGAGATCGGCGAGGTTGCCAACCGCTACTACCGGACCGGGCCGTCGAGCGAACTGAACGCCCTGCTCCGGACCGGATCACCGACCAGCCTGGCGGATCAGCTCGTGGTGCTGGACCGAATCTCCAAGCGTCGGCAGGAAAAGATCACCGCTGTTCTGGAGACCCGGGACCGCTATCTCGCCGAACGGCAGACGCTGGACGAGTTGATCACGAAGCAGCAGGCACAGGACAAGACGCTCGCCGAGCAGCGCAAGACCATCGACGCCGAGATCAAGCGCCTGGAGCGGGCGCGCAACGCCGCGTACCAGTCCACCGGCTACACCGGCGGATCTGGTGCCTCCGGCCCGTGCCCGGCGGTGTCGGTCGGCGGAGCCGCCGGAACCGCGGTCCGCACCGCGTGCGCACAGCTCGGTAAGCCGTACGTCTGGGGTGCCACCGGGCCGAACGCCTTCGACTGTTCCGGCCTGACCCAGTACGCCTGGGCAAGTGCCGGTGTCAGCCTCACGCATTACACCGGAACTCAGTGGAATCAGGGCAGTTCGGTCAGCCGCGCCAACGCCAAACCCGGGGATCTCGTATTCTTCTTTAGTGATCTGCATCACGTGGGGATCTACATCGGTAATGGCCTGATGGTGCACGCTCCCCGCGCGGGTCAACCCGTGCAGATGGAGAACATCGACAACATGCCGCTCGCCGGATTCAAGCGGGTCGGCTGATCGCGGCAGGTCAGCCAGCCCGCCGAGGCAATCTGAGTGGCGCGCGTTGGTCGGCCGAACGTACGGGCGGACCGGTATGAACGGGCCGGTCCGCCCGGCAAGATTCGAACGCTTGAACGATGGCAGCCTATGCACGATACGCAATCGCCTGCGTACTCAATGAGATAGTCCATGTTCTCGCTTGCGTAGCGAGAACGCCGCTCTCTACCCTTGGGGATCGTCGAGTCGGGAGGACGTCAACCAGCCGGGTTGACCTCGGCCTGACACCGCCTAATCGCCGTCTGACGGCGAGCCGGGGACCCACGGCACTTCCGGGGTGAATCCGCAGGCCACCTGCGGTAGGGCGTCTCCTTTCCGCCCGAACCCGTCAGCTAACCCGGTAGGCGGTCTGGGGAGAAGGAGTCCGGTGGCTACGAGCGCCCCTCGGCGATACCTCCGGTGGTCCAGCCGCGACCATCGGCAAAAAACGCCGCACGACCCTAGCCGAATACTCACCGCGTTGATCGCCGCCACCACCGGCGTCGGTCTGCTGCTGGTCGGAGCGCCGGCGCAGGCGCAGCCGACCGTCGCCGAAATCGAGTCGCAGATCGACGAGGTCTGGGCCGAGCTCGAACCGACGATCGAACGGCACAACGCCGTACGGCAGGACCTCGCCGCCAAGAAGAAGCAGGCGGACGAACTGCAGAAGAAGATCAAGCCGCTGCAGATCCAGATCGACCTGGCGATGGACCGGGTCAGCGAGTTCGCCGCCCGGTCGTACAAGGGCGGTAGTCCGTCGGTCTTCAACGCGATCCTGACCAACGGCAAGCCGACCCACCTCGCCGACCAGCTCGAGCTGCTGGACCAGTTCGCCCGGCGGCAGGCACGCGACGTGCAGGCCGTCGTCGACCTCAAGAACGAGTACGCCGCGAAGAAGGCCCCGCTCGACGATTTGATCGTCGAGCTGACCAGCACCGAGGCTCAGCTGGCGGCGAAGGCCAAGGAGATCGACGCCGAGGTTGACCGGCTGCAGGACCTGCGCCTGGAGGCGTACGGCTCGACCAACACCCTCGGCTCGCTGCGTCCCGCGCCCTGCCCGGCGACCTACCCCGGCGGTGCGGCCGGCAAGGCGGTCACCTTCGCCTGCGCGCAGATCGGCAAGCCGTACGTGTGGGGTTCAGCGGGACCGGGCAGCTACGACTGTTCGGGTCTCACCCTGGCCGCTTGGGCGCAGGCCGGCGTCTCGCTGCCGCACAACGCCGCCCGGCAGCGTCAGGTGACCGCCAACGTCAGCCGGGACGAGTTGCGCCCCGGCGACCTCATCTTCTACTACAGCGGGCTTTCCCACGTCGGCATGTACGTGGGTAACGGCTGGATCGTGCACGCCTCCCAGGCGGGCGAACCGGTGCAGATGCGCAAGATCGGTTCGAGTGTGCACAGTTACGGCAGGCCCGGCTAGACCTCACTCCTCCCCATGGCCTGGCGCGTGCCGCTGATCCCCCCGTCAAGCGGCAGCACCGGCCACCGGAAAGGCGCCCTCCCATGTCTCCCCCCGGCTTGGGAGGGCGCCTTTCGCCTCCCCGCCGCCGGTGCGCCGGCTCTCCAACAGCCCAGCCGGTTCAGCTGGTCGGCCAGGTGCGCCACCGCTGCCAGGACCGGCTCGGAGTGGGCCCACGCTGCCCCTGGTACCGGGATCCGTAGACCGCCGACCCGTACGGATGCTCGGACGTCGACGAGAGCCGGAAGATGCACAACTGGCCGATCCTCATCCCGGGCCAGAGCTTGATCGGCAGGTTCGCCACGTTGGACAACTCCAACGTCACGTGGCCGGAGAAGCCGGGGTCGATGAAGCCGGCGGTGGAGTGGGTCAGCAGGCCCAGCCGACCCAGGCTCGACTTGCCCTCCAGTCGGGCGGCCAGGCCGTCGCCGAGCGAGACGACCTCGAGCGTGGAGGCGAGGACGAACTCACCGGGGTGCAGGACGAACGGGTCGCCGCTGGGCACCTCGACCTGGGACGTCAGATCGTCCTGCCGGGTGGCCGGGTCGATGTGGGTGTACAGGTGGTTGTTGAAGACCCGGAAATACCGGTCGAGCCGGACATCGATGCTCGACGGCTGGATGAGCGAGGGTTCGAACGGCTCGAGGGAGAGGCCGCCGGTCTTGGTCTCCGCGACGATGTCCCGGTCGGAGAGGAGCATCGTCACACGATAGCGACCGTGCGGCCGGTGCGACCGCGCGGCCGGTGTCCTGGCCGGAACGTACCCGGATCGGCTTGGCCGGGCGATCCGACTATCTCTTCGTACACATGTTCGATAGAATCATCGCATGGCAACCTGGTCCGAGTTCGCAGCCGACGAGCCCCGCCTGGCCACGGCGATCCGACTCCTCATGCAGCAGTACGGTCCCGGCCTCGGCTACCTCGCCACCGTCCGAGCCGACGGTGGTCCCCGGGTGCACCCGGTCTCCCCGGTGATCACCGACAGCGGGCTGTTCTGCTTCATCATCGACTCGCCGAAGCGGCGTGACCTGGAGCGGGACGGTCGGTACGCGCTGCACTCGTTCCCGCCGGAGGAGAGTGACGACGAGGCGTACCTGGCAGGTCGGGCGCATCCGGTCACCGATCCGGCCAAGGTGGGTCGGCTCGCCAGCGATCTCGGGGCCGTGCCGCACGTCGACTGGCGACTGTTCGAGTTCACCGTCGACGTGGCGATGGTGGCGCAACGCGGTGGCAGCACCGGCCACTACGCGGCGGCGGCGCCACGGCAACCAGCCGTCCAGGTCTGGCTCGACCCGACCAGCGGCAGCGTCTCCCACCCGGTGCCGACCCCGGTCGCCTGCTGACCCGCCGCGTGCACCGGCCGACGCGTCGACGCGCTACCCGTTGACGCTCGGTCGACGGGTGTCGAGCCGTACCCCGTGCTGTGCTCGGCCGGCGGCCGGGCCTGTTGCGCAGTGACCGGGCGGACCGGGTAGAGTGGGGCCGCTCGCGGGTGTAGTTCAATGGCAGAACATCAGCTTCCCAAGCTGACAGTGCGGGTTCGATTCCCGTCACCCGCTCCACACCGAAAGCCCTGGTCAGGACCACAATCCCAACCAGGGCTTTCGTCGTAGGCGCGCGGGATCGCCGCCAGCTTCCTACTTTCGCGGGTACGCGGCCTGAAGCACCTCGCGGATCAACTCGCTGGGGCTGCGGTTGGTCAGCTCTGCCAGTTGCCCGCCTCGGAACCCATGCTGCCTCCGCGGACGTGATGCCGCAGGTGCATCCTGATGCACCTCTGGCATCAAGCTGAACAGGTAACCCCTGGCCCGAGAGGGTCACACTGCGTGCAACGACCGTCGCGCGTCATCATCGACCTTGCGGTGCGGACGACGTCGGGCCGATACCCAGCAGCGCCAGCGCGGCGACCCGGCTTTCGATCACCTGGATCCGGTCGGCCCGTTCCGTCGGGGACCAGTGGGCCTGCTGGTTGGTCACCTGCCCGGGCCATTTCCGGTAGAGCAACCCCGGCTCGTCGATGAAGTGACCGTCGCTGACCGTGCTCGCGGCGAGGAGCAGCCCGGTGTCCTCGGAGGCGGGCAGCGCCAGCCAGCCGCCCAGGGCCAGCAGCAGGTCCGTACGGATGCACAGCGTCGCCGGGTGCACCGGCAGCCGGTAGGCGTCCTCCTGCCAGCACCGGTGGACCGTACCGGCGGGCAACCGGCCGCCCGGTGGATCGGTGGCCATCCGTACCGTGCTGTGGTCGCTCAGCAGATCGAGCGCCGCCGCCGTCGTCCAGCCGACCGTCGGGTCGGCGGTGAGGACCGCGATGTCGCGGGCCAGCGCGTCGGAGGTCAGCCGGTCGTCGGCGTCGAGCACCTTGACCAGCGGCCCGTCGACGCGGGACAGCGCCATGGTGCGGGTGACGCCGGGGCCACCAGGGCGGTTGTGGCCGGCGCTGATCCGTCGGTCCTGAGGCAGCGCGGCGGCGACCTCACCGGTCTGCCCGTCCTCCTGCACCAGCCAGCGCCACTGCCAGCCAGGCGGCATCCGCTGCGCCCGCAGCGAGGCGTACGCGTCAGCGAGGTACGGGATGCTCGCGGGATGGACAGGAGTGACCACCGAGATGGTCTGCGGGGGCCGGCGCATCGCTCCGACTCTACTATGGGTTGTTGATCGTTGACCCAGCGTTGTGGCGCTCCGGTCTCTGGTACGAATGTTCCATGTCGGAACCGAAGGATTTGCCGGCTGTGGATGCCGACCACGCCCGACCTCGAGGGGTGGACGACGCCACGGTCGCGGCGCTCGGCGAGTTGAGCAAGGCACTGGAGACGGTGCACCGGGCCCGTGGCCACCTCTACTCGATGCACCAGCTGATCGGCGGCGCGGACGCGACCCTGGACCGGGTCGTCCAGCTGCTGCGCGGGGCCGGTCACCGGCACATGGCTGACCGGATCGAGACGGAGCTGATCGGTCGCAACGTCCTGCCGGGCCGCTGGACGTTCCAGATCGTCGAGGAGTTCGACGACGGCTACTACGCGACCTTCCAGGCGGTCGAGCGGGCGGCCCGGGAGGCGCTGGTGGGCGGCCGCCGGCACATCCACGAGGCAGAGATGAAGCAGGCCCGGCGTACCGTCGGCCGACCGGGACACGAGGCGACGCCGTAGCCGATCCGACCCCGGCGGTTCACAGGTCCTTGCTGTGGATCAGGCTGCGGATCCGGAGTTCGTTGACGACGGGGGGCGGACAGTCGGCGACGATCACCGCGCTGCCGACGACGACCGCCCCGCGAGCTGCGGCGAGCTGCGCCATGGCCCGCAGCTGCGCGCCGCTGGTGACCCAGTCGTCGACCAGCAGGACCCGGTCGCCTGGGCCGAGGTGCCGGTCACGGACACCGAGCCGCAGCGTGCGGCCCCGGTAGTCGGGCGCCGTCGTGGTCCAGGTGGTCGCGTCCGCGATTGCCCGCTGCGGATCCTCCTTGTACGCGGGTACGACGCCAACGCCGAGCGCTGTCGCCACCAGCGGGCCGACAAGCAGCCCGGTGACCTGCGGGGTCATCACCGTGCTCGGTCGGTCCGCGTCGGCCAGATCGGCGCTGGCCAGATCGGCGAGGGCCGGGCCGATCCCGGCGAGAATCCGGGGGTGTCGCCACCACCCGGACAGGTCGCTCACCAGGTGGCTGCTGGCCGGGCCGGGGTCGTGCCAGACGAAGGTGTCGATCAGCAGCCGCCGAAGTTCAACCGGGTCCGGCACGTCGCCGGCTGCGGCCGGGCGTGGCACGTTGCCGGCTGCGGCCGCGCGGGACCGGTGCGGGTGAGCGGCTGCGGCGTCGGTCACCGGCCGAGTATGCCGGGACTCCTCGCCGGTGAATCTGCCGGGCACACTTGACACGACACGGCCTGCTCCGGCTACGGTGCGGCGGCTAAATTATGTTGTCAGCTCGTCAGGAGACGTCATGGCCGCGCGCCATCGCAACCCGCGCCCGTACCGTCTGCGGCTGGCACCGTGGTTGGCGGTGGTCCTGCTGGCCGGTGTGCTGGCGGGCGGAACGGCCATGGCGTTCGAACTGACCGCCGGTACGTCGACAACACCGCGTGCGGCGTCCACGGCCACACCGCCCACGGCCACGCCGCCCACGGCCACGCCGTCCACGGCTGCGGCGTCCGGCTCGCCTGTGCCGGACCGCTCGACCGCGTCGACCCGGGCGGCACGTGGGGCCGACCGGGCCGCCTCGACGCCGAAACCGTCCCCGACGCCAGAACGGTCCCCGACCGGCGGGCCGTCCCCGACCCGGAACGAGGCCCCGGCTGGTGGCCAGGTGGTGGAGAGCGGCACCTGTGGTGCGTCGTACTACGCCAGCGGACAGGTCACCGCGAACGGCGAGTCGTTCGACCCGTCGGGGATGACCGCCGCGCACCGTACCCTGCCGTTCGATACTCAGGTGCGGGTGACCAACCCGCAGACCGGTGCCAGCGTGGTGGTTCGGATCAACGATCGGGGACCGTTCGTCGACGGGCGGTGCCTCGACCTGGCCCGTGCCGCTTTCGCGAAGATTGCGGCTCTTGACCTGGGTCACCTCCAGGTCCGCTACGAGATTCTCGGCGACTGACCGCGATCCTGAGTTGCCACTCAGTGTCGAGCTGCTGGTCAGCGGCGTGATATGCCATTTCCAGGTTTGCCCACAGGTTGAGCAACCGCTCGCCGCCCGCCCGGGGGATAGCCAGGGTGCCAAGGTTGTCCAATACTCCGGGTGGCCATATCCGGATCAGACGACAGGCCAACTCCGTTGGGCCACCGCCACCGATGAGTCATGCTGTTTCGCGTACCCATGCACATCATCCCGATGGGCGGCCGCCGCCCACTCAGCGCTGGTTCCCGCGTCGGCCTCGGCGCGGCCCTCGTGCTGCTCGCGCTCGTCTCCGTGGTGGAGATCGCGGACGGGTCCGGTGTCAACTACGTCGGTCTGGTCGCCGCTGCCCCGTTCCTCGCGGCGGCCTTCGCGACGTGGCGGGTGGTGCTCTCCACCGGGGTGCTGGCCACCCTGGTCGGTGGCATCTTCGCGCTGACCGGTCAGATGCTCTCGCTGGCGACCGCGGTGAACGTGGTCGGTATCGCGCTGGCCACCGGGCTGGCGGCGGCGGTGGCGGTCATCCGGGAACGGCAGGCACAGCAGATCGCCGAGCTTTCGCGGCTGGCGTCGGTGGCCCAGCAGGCGGTGTTGCGTCCGCTCGGACCGCAGGTCGGCACGCTCGCCGTGGCGGGACGCTACATCTCCGCCACCGCCGCCGCGGACATCGGCGGTGACCTGTATGAGGCGCTCGACACGCCGTACGGCGTACGCATGATCATCGGAGATGTGCGGGGCAAAGGCCTGGACGCGGTCCGACTAGCCAGCATCGTCCTGGGTTCGTACCGGCACGTCGCCTATGAGCGGGCCGACCTACGGGCCATCGTGGCCGACCTGGACCGGGCGGTGGCGCGCAGCGTGGGCGACGAGGATTTCGTCACCGCCGCCCTGGTCGAGGAGCGCGGTGGAACGCTGACCATCGTCAACTGCGGGCACCCGGCGCCGCTGCTGCTGCGCCGGGGCGAAGTGATCCCGCTGGAACCGCCGGCTCCGGCGCCGCCGCTCGGGTTCATGCCGGTGGTACGTCCCCGGGTCGAACGTCTCGAGCCAGGTGACCGGTTGCTGCTGTTCACCGACGGACTGGGCGAGGCACGTCGGGACGGTGCCTTTTTCCCCACCGCGGACCGGGCCTGGCGGCTGCTGGGTCACGGCACCGTCGGTGACGGCCTGGCGTCGCTGGAGACGGCGTTGGTCGAGTGGGTGTACGGGCGGCTCGACGACGACATCGCCCTGGTCCTGATGGAGTACTCGGGCTCCGGGGTGGTGCCCGCTCCGTCCGTGCCGAGTTGGGAAGTCGGCGCGCCGGGCGGCTGACCGGCCGGATCGCCCGACGGGGCGGAGCACTGACGGCAGGTGGTGCCGAGGCCCCGGGCGGGTCAGACCGGCTGGGTGATCGCGAACAGGAAGCTGGTGCCGCCGAGGGCCCGGTGCCGGCCGACGTAGCGACGGCTGGCGATCGGTTCGACCAGTGCGTTGAGCAGGCGGGTGACGGACATCTGTGCCTCCTGATGGCAACTGCGGCGCTTCTTGGGTTTTGCCCAATTTTTGCCTCTTGCACCGGGCAAAACGACCGTATTCCGGACAGGTGACGGCTGGTGGGCCGTCAGCTGCCCCGTTGCTGTCCTCGGTTTGCCAGACGGCGCGCTTGTCGTTGGCTACCCGGGAGTAATACAGTGGTGGTTACTGACCAGTAACAGCTGTCCGGAAGCGGGGCCACCACGCGATGACCCACTACAAGAGCAACCTTCGGGACCTCGAGTTCAACCTGTTCGAGGTTTTCGGCGCCGACCGCACCTTCGGCCAGGCGCCCTACGCCGACCTGGACGTCGACACCGCCCGGAGCATCCTCAGCGAGGTCGAGCGGCTGGCCCGCGAGGAGCTCGCGCCCAGCTTCGTGCCGGGCGACCGCAACCCGCCGGTCTTCGACCCGGCCACCCACTCGGTGACCTTGCCGCCCGAGTTCCGCCGTTCGTTCGAGGCCTTCATGCAGGCCGAGTTCTGGCGGCTGGACCTGCCGGAGGAGCTCGGCGGCACCAACGCGCCACGGGCGTTGTGGTGGTCGCTGGCCGACCTGGTGCTCGGCTCCAACGCGCCGGTCTGGATGTACGCCTCCGGGCCGTCCTTCGCGCACACCCTCTACGTCGAGGGCACGCCGGAGCAGAAGGAGTGGGCCAAACTCTTCGTCGAGCGGCAGTGGGCGTCGACGATGGTGCTGACCGAGCCGGACGCCGGCTCCGACGTGGGTGCCGGGCGCACCCGGGCGATTCCGCAGCCGGACGGCTCGTACCACATCGAGGGCGTCAAGCGCTTCATCACCAGCGGCGAGCACGACCTCAGCGAGAACATCATCCACTACGTGCTGGCCCGTCCGGTCGGCGTCGAGGGCGCCGGTGGTCCGGGCACCAAGGGCCTGTCGCTGTTCGTCGTGCCCAAGTACCACTTCGACGGGGCAACCGGTGAGCTGGGCGAGCGCAATGGCGTCTTCGCCACGAACGTCGAGCACAAGATGGGCCTGAAGGTCTCCACGACCTGCGAGCTCACCTTCGGTGAGCACGGCGTGCCGGCCAAGGGATGGCTGCTCGGCGACGTGCACGACGGAATCCGGCAGATGTTCCTGATCATCGAGTACGCCCGGATGCTGGTCGGCACGAAGGCGATCGCCACCCTCTCCACCGGCTACCTCAATGCCCTCGAGTACGCCAAGAACCGGGTCCAGGGCGCCGATCTGCTGCAGATGACCGACAAGGCGGCCCCCCGGGTGACGATCACCCACCATCCCGACGTCCGTCGGTCGCTGATGCTGCAGAAGTCGTACGCCGAGGGCCTGCGTGCGTTGGTCTGCTACACGGCCAGCTGGCAGGACAAGATCAACATCGCCCGGGCGGCCGGCGACGAGGAGACCGTGGAGCTCGCCAAGCGGGTCAACGACCTGCTGCTGCCCCTGGTCAAGGGGTGTGGCTCGGAACGGGCGTACGAACTGCTCGGCCACGAGTCGCTGCAGACCTTCGGCGGATCCGGCTTCCTCCAGGACTACCCGCTGGAGCAGTACGTCCGGGATTCCAAGATCGATACCCTGTACGAGGGAACCACCGCGATCCAGAGTCTCGACCTGTTCTTCCGCAAGATCGTCCGGGACAACGGCCAGTCGCTGATGGCGATCGCCGGCGAGATTCAGGCCTTCATCGCCGCCGAAGGTGGCAATGGCCAGCTCAAGGAGGAGCGCGCCGCGCTCGGCCGGGCACTCGGCGAGGTGCAGAACATCCTCGGCGTGATGACCGGCTGGCTCGGTGAGGTGCAGAGCGGCGAGCCGCGCTCGCTGTACAAGGTCGGCCTGAGCAGCCGGCGACTGCTGCTGGCGCTCGGCGACGTGGTGATCGCCTGGCTGCTGCAGCGGCAGGCCGAGGTCGCCCTGACCGCGTTGGGCGGCGACGGGGTCTCCGACGCCGACCAGAGCTTCTACCAGGGCAAGGTGGCCGCCGCCCGGTTCTTCGCCAGCGAGGTGCTGCCCCGGATCGGTGCCGACCGTCGAATCATCGCCGGAACCGGACTCGACCTGATGGACCTACCCGAGGACGCCTTCTGAGCCGCTGACCGGAGGTTCCGCCGCCACCGTTTCGGGCCCTCCCCGGCGGGTAGATCAGCAGGCGACCGCACAACTTGTAGCCACCGCACAAGGAGTGCACGCATGGGTATCGGCAGTGGAATCTTCCTCATCGCAATAGGCGCCATCCTGGCGTACGCCGTCCGGGCCGACGTCTGGTGGCTGGACGTGCGAGCCGTGGGCTGGGTGCTGATCCTGGCCGGGTTGGCGATCCTGCTCACCGTGCTCTGGTTCTGGAACGATCGCCGCCGCCGGGCCCGGACGGTCATCGTCGAGGAGAACAAGCTGGCCCATCCGGCGCAGATGGTGCCGCCGCCAGCCGAACCGCCGCAGCCGCCCAACTGACCACGTCGCCTACCTGACTGGCCGCGTCGGTCGAGCAGATCGGGGCCGCGTGGTCAGCTGGTTCGGGCCGCCCGGGCGGTGTACGTGTGGGTCGCAGGAGCCGTCTGCGGCCCACACGCCGTCCAGTCGCCGGTGAACTCGTGAACGGCGATCCCACAGGTCCGCAGTCCGCTGTCGCTCGCACCGACCGGGTCGAGCAGCGCTGAGGCGTAGGAGACCGTCGGGTTGTGCCCGACGATCAGCACCCGGGATACCGAGTCGTCCAGTTGCCGCACCAGGCCGAGCAGGTCGACTGCGGTTCCGCCGTACAACAGGGGTTCGAAGCGGGCGGGTGCCGGCGGACCCGCCGCGGACACCTCCTGCCAGGTCTGCCGGGTACGCCGGGCTGGCGAGCAGAGCACCAGTTGCGGCCAGAGCTGGTGTTCGGCCAGCCACTGCCCGGCGTGTGCCGCGTCCGAATGTCCGTGCGGGGTGAGCCCGCGTTGCTCGTCTGCCATCTGTTCGGGCTGCTCCGCCTTGGCGTGCCGGAGCAGCACGATGCTGCGTCGGGTCATCGGTTCAGCTTGCCTGATTGAGTTCACAAGCGCCTGGGTACATCCGTGCCCGCCGCTACCTCACAAGCGGCATCCGGCCGGCACGAGGGTGCCGGCAACAGCCAAGGAGGTACGAAGTGGGTATCGGCGGAAGCATCTTCCTCATCGCCCTGGGCGCCATCCTGGCCTTCGCGGTCGAGGCCGAACTGGGCTTTCTCGACCTGACCACGGTCGGCTGGGTGTTGATGGTGGCTGGCGTGTTCGGGCTGGCCCTGACGTTGTGGTTCTGGCAGAGCCGCCGCCGTACGGTGGTGTCCGGGACCTCGCAGGACGAGCCGGCACCGGCTGCCCCGGTCGAGTCGGACCGGGTCGTGGAGGAGCAGTACCGCGAGGTGCGTCGCCCGGGCGGCCCGGTGCGGCGGTGATCCGGACCCCGAGCAGACCGCCACCCCCCGACGGATCAGGATCTGCCACGAACGGAACAGGATCTCCGACGATCCCGAACCGGGCGGTCCCCGCCGGGGTGGTGGCGGGTCAGGCGTAGAGCGCGAAGTAGATCGCGATGTGATGGCACAGCGCGGCGACGAGGGTGCAGGCGTGGAAGAACTCGTGGTGGCCGAAGACGGTGGGCCACGGGTTGGGGCGGCGCAGCGCATAGAAGATCGCCCCGACGCTGTAGACCGCACCGCCGACGATCAGCAGGACCAGCGCGGTGACCCCACCGTGCTGCAGGATGTCGGGTAGTACCACCACCGCGACCCAGCCGAGGGCGATGTAGAGCGGGGCGCCGGCCCAGCGCGGCAGATGCGGCCAGATCAGCTTCATCGCCACCCCGGCCAGCGCACCGACCCAGACCACGGTAAGCAGGGTGGCGGCGCTACGCCCGGGCAGCAGGAGCAGGCAGAACGGTGTGTAGGTGCCGGCGATGAAGACGAAGATCATCGAATGGTCGAGGCGGCGCATGATCTGGTACGCCCGTTCCGACCAGACCCGGCGGTGATAAAGCGCGCTGGTGCCGAACAGGCCGCATACCGTCAGGCTGTAGACGACGCAGCTGACCAGCGCGGTCCAGCCGGGTCGGGTGGCGGCCAGTGCGCAGAGCACAATGCCGCTGACCAGGGCCACGAAAAATGCGTACGTGTGCAGCCAGCCGCGCATCCGGGGTTTGCCGATGTCGACCGGCTTGAGGCGAAGGGGCGCTTCGGTGGTCACCAGACAAGGTTACGGCACCGTAGGTTACCCGCTGGTAGTGAATCGCCTCACGTCCGCCTAACGTCCAGCTGACGCCTCGGCGGCCGACAATGGACCCATGCGGATCCACCCCGTCGGCCGGCACGCGCTACTGCTCGAATGGGCGGCGCCGGCTGGCACCGTGCCGTCCGGGGACAGCGAACTCGAAGACAGCGAACTCAGGGGCAGCGAACGCGGCCCCGTCGACGCTTGGCGCGCCGAGCTGAGCCGGCGCCGTGAACTTGGCGAACTGCGGGTAGCCGAGATCGTCCCCGGAGCCCGGACCATCCTGCTCGACGGCCTACCGGACCCCGCGCTGACCGCCAGCCAACTGGCCGGCTGGCAACCGGCGGCGGCCGAGGCCGTCGACGACACCGGACGGTGGATCACCGTACCGGTCCGGTTCGACGGTCCCGACCTGATCGACGTCGCCGGGCAGTGGGAGGTCGCCGTCGCCGACGTCGTGGACCGGCTGACCCGGATCGAGTTCACCGTGGCGTTCTGCGGCTTCGCGCCCGGCTTCGGATACCTGACCGGCCTGCCCCGGCGGTGGAGCGTGTCCCGCCGAGCCACACCCCGCCCCGCCGTCCCGGCCGGCTCGGTTGCCCTGGCCGGTGAATACGCCGGCATCTACCCGACCGCGTCGCCCGGCGGCTGGCAGTTGGTGGGGCGTACCGACCTGGTGCTGTTCGACCTGGACCGGGAGCCGCCCGCGACGCTGACCCCCGGCACCCGGGTCCGGCTGACCGCCACCGGGCCAACCGCACCCGGGCCGACCGCCACCGGGCCGGTCGCGCCGCAGGCACCGGCCGGAACCGGGGCGGACCGATGATCGAGGTGATCCGGGCCGGCGCGCTCACCACCGTGCAGGACCGCGGCCGGTACGGCTGGGCGCACCTGGGCGTACCTCGGGCCGGTGCGCTCGACCAGCCGGCGTTGGCGCTGGCCAACCGGCTGGTCGGCAACCCGCCCGACGCCGCCGGTCTGGAGGTCACCCTGACCGGCTGCACGCTTCGGTTGCGCACCGGCGGCTGGGTCGCGCTCACCGGGGCACCGGCAACGGTCCGCATCGCCGGCCGGTCCGGTGGCTTCCTCACCCCAACACCGGTGCCGCCGGACGCCGTGGTCGAGGTCGGCCCGGCCCGGTACGGCGTCCGCAGCTATCTCGCGATCGCCGGCGGAATCGCCGTACCGGCGGTGCTCGGTAGCCGGTCCACCGACACACTCGCCGGCATCGGACCGCCGGCCGTACGCGACGGCGATCTGCTGCCGGTCGGCACCGCACCGCCGCCAGCGGCGCTGAGCCGGGCCGCGGCCGACGCGGTGCCCTGGTCCGCGCCGGCCGTCCCGGTCCGGCTCACCGTCCGGCTCGGGCCACGGGCGGACTGGTTCACCGCCGAGGCGGTCCAGCGGCTGCTCACCACCGAATACGAGGTCAGCCCGTTGAGCAACCGAATCGGTGTCCGACTGACCGGCGCGCCGCTCACCCGGTCCGTCCGCGACGAACTCCCCAGCGAAGGGCTGGTGGTCGGCGCGGTCCAGGTCCCCGCCGACGGCCAGCCACTGGTCTTCCTCGCCGACCATCCGACCACCGGCGGATACCCGGTGGTCGGCGTCGTCGACGACGTCACCCCGCTGGCCCAGGCGCGGCCCGGTACTACTGTGCGGTTCCATGGATCTCAACGCGGACCTCGGTGAGGGCTTCGGCGTCTGGCGTCTCGGCGACGACGAGGCGTTGCTGGACGTGGTGACCTCCGCGAATGTCGCCTGCGGTTTTCACGCCGGCGACCCGTTGACGATGCGCCGCATCTGCGCCGCCGCCGCCGAGCGGGCCGTCGCCGTCGGAGCCCAGGTCGGCTACCGCGACCTGGCCGGCTTCGGGCGGCGGCGGATCGACTACCGCTTTGACGAGTTGCGCGACGACGTGCTCTACCAGCTCGCCGCGCTGGACGGCTTCTGTCGGGTGGCCGGGACCCGGGTCCGCTACGTCAAGCCGCACGGCGCGCTGTACAACACGGCCTGCGTGGACGAGACGCAGGCCGCCGCCGTCGTCGCCGCGGTGGCCGACTACGACCCCGCGCTGCCGGTTCTCTGCCTGCCGGGCTCGGTCCTCGGACAGCTCGCCACCGGTGCCGGGCTGCGGGCCGTCGCCGAGGGCTTCGCCGACCGCGGCTATCTGCCCGACGGTCGGCTGGTGCCCCGATCGGACCCGGGCGCGCTGCTCGGCGACCCCGACCGGGTCGTCGGGCAGGCGGTGTCCCTGGCCCGGCGGCACAGTGTCACCGCGACCGACGGCAGCATCGTCGCCTGCCCGGTCGAGTCGATCTGCCTGCACGGTGACACTCCCGGCGCGGTCGAGTTGGCCGGACGGATCCGCGCCGCACTCCGCGCGGACGGTCAACGCCTCGCCGCCTTCGTCTGACTGACGGCCCGGCAGCGCTAGCGGTAGCGGTCAGTGTGCGTCGACTCCGCGCAGGATCAGCGGCAACCGACCGGCCCCGGCCGGATCGATCCGTACCGGCACTCCCCAGTCCTGCCGGGTCAGGTGGCAGGCGGCGTGCTCGGCGTCCGCGTCGCATGTCGCCGCCTGGGCGACCACCTGCAACACGCCAGCGGCCACCGCTGGGTCGATGACCAGCCGCCGGGTCAGCCCGGTGTCGCTGCCTGCCCCGTCGAGCAGCAGCTCCGGTGGGTCGGCCGAGACCTCCAGCCGGGTCGCCGGACCGAAACTGGCATCCAGCTTCTGACCGGGCGCCGGAGTGAACACCACCTCGAGCGACAGTGCACCGGGCGCGATCAGCGTCGGCGGACGCTCGGCGCGGCGCCGGGCACCGACGATCGTGGCGCCGGCCGCCGACAGGGCGCCCGGGGCCAGCCGGGTGAGCCGGTGCGCCGCCGACTCCACCACCCATACGGTGCCGTCCGCGGTCACCAGCACGTCACTCGGCTCGGCCAGACCGTCGGTCACCGTGGACACCCGGTCGGTGGCCGGGTCGTAGCGACGGACCGCGCCGTTGTAGGTGTCCGCCACCAGCACCGAGCCGTCCGCGAGTGCGCACACACCGAGCGGATGCTGCAGCAGCGCGTCGGTCGCCGCCCCGTCGACCTGGCCGAAGTCGAACAGGCCCTGCCCGACGACGGTACGCAGCTCGCCGTCAGCGAGCCGGCGCAGCGCGCTGGTCTCGCTGTCGGCGATCCACAGCTGGTCGCCGTCGACGCTGGTGGCGAGGCCGGACGGCTGGGCCAGCCAGACATCCGGGATCGGGCCGTCGCGCAGCGACTCAACGGTGGTGCCGGCGTACATGCCGGCGGTGCGGGTCACCGGGTCGAACCACCAGAGCTGGTGGATGCCGGCCATGGCGACGATCACCTTGCCGTCGTACCAGGCCAGGTCCCAGGGCGAGGAGAGGTCGACGGCGTGGGCGTCGTGCGGGTGGTAGTCCACCGTCGAGCGCCACTGGCGGCCGGAGCCGGCGACCGTGCGTACCTCCCCGGTGGCGTACTCCAGGCCACGCAGCAGATGGTTGACGGTGTCCGCGACCACGATGTCGTACCCGGCCACGGCAGCGACGTCGGCCGGTAGCCGGAGCAGCCCTTGCGGTTCGTTGAACATCGCGGACCGGGCGGACCCGTCAGCGCCGCCGCGCTCACCGGCGCCGATCCGGCGACGGACGGTCTCGCCGTCCGGTTCGAGCTCCACCAGCTGGTGCCGGGCCGAGTCGGAGACCAGCAGGGCACCGTCGTCGAGCGCCACCGCCTTGCCGGGGAAGCGCAGGGTGGTCTCGGCCGGCGTCGGCGGCAGGTACGGGCCGTCGCCTCGGTGCAGCGTGCCCTTCGCCTCGTGCGTCCGGATCAGCTGGTCGATCTCCCTGGCCAGACCGTCGGCGTGTCCCTCGCCGGCCATGGTGGCGACGACGTAGCCCTCCGGGTCGACCAGTACCAGGGTCGGCCAGGCCCGGGCGGCGTACTGCTGCCACATGTCCAGCTCCGGGTCGTCGAGCACCGGGTGGCTCACCCCGTACCGCTCCACTGCGGCCGCCACCGCTGCCGGCTCCCGTTCGTGGGCGAACTTCGGCGAGTGCACCCCGATCACCACCAGGACCTCGGCGTACTTCTCCTCCAGCGGCCGAAGTTCGTCGAGCACGTGCAGACAGTTGACGCAGCAGAAGGTCCATAAATCCAGCAGGACGATCCGCCCACGCAGCTCCCGTAGGCTGAGTTCACGGCCGCCGGTGTTCAGCCACTGTCGACCGTTGAGCTCTGGTGCCCGGACGCGGGGTGCGGTCACTCGGTGGCTTCCTCGCCAGTGTCGGCACTGCTCTGCGGGTCCGGTTCGGTCGCTGCGGTCTGCAGGCAGAGGACCTGGGCCCGGCCCGAGTCCGCCGGGATCTCGATGTGCGGGGCGGTTGGGTCGTCGCACTGGTCGAGCTGGTCGACCTTGGCGATGACCTGGTACGCGCCCGGCTCAGCGCAGTCGGCCGGTGCGGCGGTGTTGCCCGACTGCTTCACACAGTCGCCGACGGCCGGGTTGAACGGCTGCTCCCCGGGCCGGGTGATGAGCCAGACCAGTGACATCGGGATTCCCACCAGCAGCACGGCGGCGACGAAAACCGCGACGAGTACCCGTCCGTTGCGGACCTGAGGGGCCGGCTCCGGCTTGGCCTCGTCGGCTGCTGGTTCGGCCGCATCCGGCCGGAACGCGTCGAACCGGTTCTGTTCCGGATCGGACGGCCCCCACTGGCCGGCCGGCGGGGCGCCGTCGGCAGCCGGTGTCGCTCCTGGCTGGCCGGGGCCGGCCGGGTGCTGCCGGCCGGCCAGGTCCGGGTGGTTCCAGTGACCCGCCCCGGGGTTGCCGGAGTCGACGAGATCACCGTACGGCGGCGCACCGGCTGGCCGGTAGCCCTGCGCCGGCTCCGGCGGTGAGCTGGGCTGGATGTGCGCCCCGGCGCTCAGGTGCGGCAGTGCGAGCGCAGCAGCGTCGGGGCCGGGGCCGTCCGGTGCCCCGTCCGGCGTCGGACGGGCACCGAACGGAGGTGCGACCTGTCCGGGTCGGCGCGGGGTCAGCGGAGGCAGCCCGGGGTTGTGCTCCGGCATGGGGACCGGTGAGCCGGGGGGTGCGAACGGAACGCCGTTCTGGCCGGGCTGCTGGGGCCGCTGGCCGAACGGTTCGGGGTGCTGCTCGGCGGCCGGTGCGGCGCCACCGACCGGCCGGCCGTAGACGCGGGGCTGGGCCGGCGCCCGACCGGCGGGCAGCGCCGCCGGATCCGTCGGCGGGGCGACCCGACTGGTGCTGGGCACGGCTGCGGTGGCGGTCACCGCTCGGCCGGTGCTGCCGGCTGTCGCGGCCGCTGGGCGGTGCTGCTCGACCCCGGGACCAGCCGGTACCGACGGCCCGGCGGCCATTGCCGGGCGGTCGGCGGCCGGCTCCGGGCCGCTGGCTTCGCCGCCGGGTTGCCCGGACCCGGGGAAGCCCGGGTGGGCGTCGGCCAGTGCCGAATCGGGGTACGGACCACGTTGTTGCGGTACGTGCGGAGCCTGCTGCTGTGGGTGCGGAGCCTGCTGCGGCGGTACGTGCGGAGCCTGCATCGGATCGGGCGGCATCGGAGCGCCGCCAAGCGCGGCGGCCAGCGACGCACCGGGCACCCGCGTCTCCTGGGGCGGTAGCGGCGTGGGGCCGGAGGGGGAGAACGGTAGCGCCCCGCCCGGCCGTGGCGACTCCGCCGGCGGACCCGGAGCGAATCGCGGTGGTTCCGGCTGCTCGGGTTGCTGTTGCGCTTCCGGTCGGCGGAACGGCTCGGGTTGCTGTTGCGGCTCCGGCTGACGCTGCGGTAGTTCCCCGAACCCTGCGGCGGCCGGCGGCACGGCGGGGGGTGGCGGCGCGGGAGCCGGCGTCACGGGCCGCTCCGGGTCGGTCCGCCAGGCTTGCTGGGGAGACCAGGGCTCGGCCGGCGGAATGCTGGGCGCCGGAATGCCGGGCGGGGCTGGGTAGGGCGGCGGCGCCGGGTAGCCGGCACCGCCCGGCTGGTCGCCGAATCCGGTCCGCCAACCGCCACCGGCCGGTGCCCACTGCTCGGGTTGGTGTCCGGAGCCGGGGTCGCCGGGATCGGGTGCCGCGCCGCGTTGCGGCTGGCTGCTGCCGTATGGCGCGGGTCCGCCGACACCCGCCTCGTCCGGCTCCTGGCCGGGATGCTGCGTGCCCTCGGACGTCATGTGCGCCTCCTCCATGACATGTCAGCCGCGCCGGTGCCGCCGACCTGGCTGGTCGGTCGACCAGGGACACCGGTGGACCGGCCGGGCGGGCTCACCCGACCTGCGGCGGCTCTGCTGCCACCGTGGCCAGGCGGGCCCGGCTGGCTCTCTGCACTACCAGCCTGGGTGTGCCGGCTGGTCGTCCGGCGGCTGCCGACCGGTTCTGGTCTCCAGCGCGCCGGATCGACCCGACGGCGACCGAGCCCACCGTACCGGGCCATCCCGCAACGGAGGAATCCTGGTGCCGTCGAAGTGGCGGAGGTGTCGCGGGACAGCGGACCGTGACGGCGGTCCGTTCAGCTGTGGTAGCGCTGTGCAATGGCGCGGATCTCGTCGCGTACGGCGGCCGAGTCGGTGGAGCGCAGCGCGCGCTCCAGGGCCCGGGTCCGTCGGCTGGCTTCCCGGTGGCGGCGGATGCGATCGATCATGGACATGGTGCTCTCCTGTGGATCTCTTGTCGACCGCTTCGGCGGTCAACTCAAGTGAAGCGCACCGACCCCCTGAGTTGCCAATGATTCTTAGGTGAGAGCCGCCACTTGCCTAAGAATCCGTGATCTGAGCGGGCTTGGTCCGATGATGATTAGGGTGACAACGAGGAACGGCGTCGCCACCAGTGACGGTGGCGACGCCGTTCGTAGTCGCGTCGGGTCTCGGCGGTCAGGTCCAGGCGAGCAGTGCCGCCTCCGGGTCGGTCAGGAACGCTCCGACGTCGCGCAGGAAGGCGGAGCCAAGTTCGCCGTCGATGATCCGGTGGTCGAACGACAGCGCCAGGGTCGCTACCTGGCGTATCCGAATCTTCTCCTTGTGTACCCAGGGTGCCTTGCGGATCGTGCCGATCGCGAGAATCGCCGACTCGCCCGGCGGGAGGATCGGAGTGCCACTGTCCACTCCGAACACCCCGACGTTGGTCACGGTCATCGTGCCGCCGGCCATGTCGGCCGGCGCGGTCCGCCCCGCTTTCGCGGTCCGAACCAGATCGGCCATCGCCTCGGCGAGTTCCCGCGTGGTCAGCCGCCCAGCGTCCTTGATGTTCGGCACGATCAGGCCCCGCTCGGTCGCCGCCGCGATGCCGAGATTCACGTACTCCTTGACCACGATCTCGTCGCCGGCCCAGGTGGAGTTCACCAACGGGTGCCGGCGTGCCGCCAGCAGCATCGCCCGAGCCACCATCAGCAACGGCGAGACCTTGATCCCCTGCCAGTCGGGCTGGCTCCGGATTCGGTCCAGTGCCTTCACCGATCTGGTCAGGTCGACGGTGAGGAACTCGGTGACGTGCGGCGCGGTGAACGCCGACGCGACCATGTTCTCCGCAGTCAACCTGCGTACCCCTTTGACCGGGATCCGCTGTTCGCGGTCGGGGCCGGGCGGCAGTGCGGCCGACCCGTTCTGTGCCGACCCGTTCTGTGCCGACCCGGCCTGCGTCGACCCGGCCTGCTCGTTGGCACGGAGCACGTCGTCGCGGGTGACCGAGCCGAGCGGACCGCTGCCGTGCAGCCCGGCCAGGTCGACCCCGAGGTCCCGGGCGAGTTTGCGTACCGGCGGCTTGGCCAGCGCCTTCGCCACCGGTCCGGCTGGGCCTGGTCCGGCTGGTGCCGGTTCAGTCTGGGCCGGTTCAGTCTGGGCCGGCTGGGCCGTCAGCGGGCCGGTCGACACCGGCATCGGTTCGGCGGGCTGGGCCAGTTCGCCCGTGGTGCGGCGCGGCCGGCGCTTGGCCGCGGTGGTACGCGGGCCGTAGCCGACCAGCACGGCGGTCCGACCACCGGGGGCCGGCCCGCCGATCATGCCCGGCTCGATCGCACCGCCGGGCGGCGGGATCTCCGGCTGTGGCGATTCGGGTCGGGACGGTGCCGGCACCGGGCCGGTCGGTTCAGCGGCGGGGCCGGCGGCCGGCTCGGTGTCGATCGCGATGATCGCCGTGCCGACCTCGACCGTGGCGCCTTCCGGGTGGAAGATGGCCTGCACCTGCCCGCCCCATTTGGCGGGGATCTCCACCGCGGCCTTCGCGGTCTCCACCTCGACGATCGGCTGGTTCAGCTCGATGACGTCGCCGACCTGGACGAGCCACTTGAGGATTTCTCCCTCGGTGAGGCCTTCGCCGAGGTCGGGCAGGTCGAACTGTTTGATCCGAGACATCGGCGCTCACCAACCGAACGCGCGGTCGACGGCGTCGAGTACCCGGTCCAGGTCCGGCAGGTACTCCTCCTCCAGACGGGCAGCCGGGTACGGCGTGTTGAAGCCGCCCACCCGCAGTACCGGCGCTTCCAGGGAGTAGAAGCACTCCTCGGTGATCCGGGCGGCGATCTCGGCACCGAGACCGAGGTTCGTCGGTGCCTCGTGCACCACCACGCAACGACCGGTCCGCCGGACCGACTCGTACGTACCGGCCAGGTCCAGCGGGGACAGCGACCGCAGGTCGATCACCTCGAGTTCGCGGCCCTCCTCGGCGGCGGCGGTCGCCGCGTCCAGTGCGGTGCGCACCATGGGTCCGTACGCCAGGACCGTCGCGTCGCTGCCGGGCCGCACGGTGCGGGCGGCATGCAGCGGGTACGCCGTACCCGGCGGTGTCTCCAGCTCGACCGGTGCCTTCTCCCAGTACCGCCGCTTCGGCTCCAAAAAGATGATCGGGTCGTCGGAGAGCACCGCCTGCTGGATCATCGTGTAGGCGTCCTGCGGGTTGGAGCAGGCAACGACCTTCAGCCCGGCGGTGTGCGAGAAGTACGCTTCCGGCGACTCGGAGTGGTGCTCCACCGCGCCGATACCGCCGCCGAACGGGATCCGGATCACGATCGGCAGCTTCACCTTGCCCTGCGACCGGTAGTGCATCTTGGCCACCTGGGACACGATCTGGTCGTACGCCGGGTAGACGAAGCCGTCGAACTGGATCTCGCAGATCGGACGGAAGCCGCGGATGGCCAGACCGACGGCGGTGCCGATGATCCCGGACTCGGCCAGCGGGGTGTCGATCACCCGGTCCTCGCCGAAGTCCTTCTGCAGTCCGTCGGTGATCCGGAAGACGCCGCCGAGCTTGCCGACGTCCTCGCCCATCAGGACGACCTTGTTGTCGCTGTCCAGCGCCCTGCGCAACCCGGCGTTGAGCGCCTTACCGAGAGTGAGTGTCTCAGGCATCAGTGCGACCCTCCCTCGAACGACGCCAGGTACCGCTCGAACTGGGCCCGTTCGGTGTCGAGCAGCGGCGAGCCGTGCGCGTACACGTGATCGAAGAGCGCGCCGGGCTGCGGGTCGGGCATGCTCAGCACCCGCTCCCGCAGCTGCACCGCGTCCTGCTTGGCCTGCGCGTCGACCTCGGCGAAGAAGTCGGCATCGGCGATCTGCTGCTTCTCCAGGAAGGCGCGGACCCGGGCGATCGGGTCCTTGGCCTGCCACGCCTCCACCTCGCTGGCGATCCGGTACCGGGTCGGGTCGTCGGAGGTGGTGTGCGCCCCCATCCGGTACGTGTACGCCTCGATCAGCGTCGGGCCCTGCCCGTGCCGGGCGTTGTCCAGCGCGGTCCGGGTCACCGCGTAGCTGGCCAGCACGTCGTTGCCGTCCACCCGTACGCCCGGGAAGCCGAAGCCGGACGACCGCTGGTAGAGCGGGATCCTGGTCTGTCGTTCGAGGGGTTCGGAGATGGCGTACTGGTTGTTCTGACAGAAGAAGACGATCGGCGCGTTGAAGACGCTGGACCAGACGAAGGCTTCGTTGACGTCACCCTGTGCGGACGCCCCGTCACCGAAGTACGCGATGACCGCCTCGCCGTCGTCGCCGCCGACCTTGCCGTCCATGGTGATGCCCATGGCGTAGCCGGTGGCGTGCAGCGTCTGGGCGCCGATCACGATCGTGTACATGTTGAACTTGAACTCGTTCGGATCCCAGCCACCCTGGTCGACCCCGCGGAACAACCCCAGCGGCATGATCGGGTCGATGCCGCGGCAGTAGAGCACACCGTGTTCGCGGTAGGTGGGAAACGCCATGTCCTGAGCGCGCAGCGCCCGTCCGGAACCGACCTGCGCGGCCTCCTGACCGAGCAGGCTCGCCCAGATGCCCAGCTCACCTTGGCGCTGCAGGGCGGTCGCCTCGGCATCGAGTTTCCGCACCACGACGAGGTCCCGGTAGAGGGCACGGTACTCGGCGTCGGTGAAGTCGACCGTGTACTGCGTGCCGTCGGGGCCGGTCACCCGGTCGATCCGTTCGCCGTCCGGAGTCAGTAGTTGCACCAACTCCGGATCGGCGGCGTTCCTGTTGACGCGCCGTCGAGCCGCGGCCGGTCTGGCACGGGTCGCTGTCCCGCGCTCGCCTTTCGCCATCCGTCTCTCCCATCGTTCGTGCGTGGCAGCGGGGGTGTCCCGACCGCGCAGCTCGTCCCGCTGCCGGCTGCTGCCGGTGCAGGTCCTCTCGCCGCGCCTGGCCCGGGTCAGGGTTGCCGCGCGGCACGGGCCGGGTTCTGGCTGGACCCGGTCCGGGAGGGACGTCATCGAGTCGTGCCCGCCGCGGTAGAGGCGGAGGCAGCGGCTGCGGTGCCGTCCGGTCCATATTCGCATTGGAGGTGAGGGGTGTCATAGGTCGGTCCGGTCGTGCAGGTGCGATGTCCGCGTTGCGCGGAACTTGTAGCCTCGCGCTGCGTTCGGCCGAGTGTGACTCATCCGTCCGGTTCTGATAACACGATGTATTGAACTGGAAAACTTTCTGTCACTGCTTCACGATGTATCCAGAGCCGGTGATCTGTGGGACCGTGGATCGACCGGAGGCCATACCGATGAGGAGACGAGCCGTGCTGCTGCCGCAGGATCGCGTGGCCCGGCCCACCGGGGTGGACGGACCTGCCCGGCGGTTCGCGTTGATCGTGGCGTTGCTGGTGCTGACCGCCTCGTTGCCGCTGCTTGCGACGCTCGGCGCGGGTTCGGCGACGGTGGCCGGAGGTGGCCCGGCCACCGTGCTGCCGCTGATCGGTCAGCCGGGCGGCGGACCGATCATCGTGCAGCCGCTGCCGCACCCGACCCCGTCCGGACCGGTCGAGCCGACCGGCGGGGACGGTACGGAGCAGGAAGCGTCGACGGACCGTCGTGCCGGCGGCCGGGACGGACCCTCCACCGGCACGAAGCGCGACAGCGGGAGCGGGTCGTCGGATCGTGACCGGCCGGCACCGGGCGCACCAGCGGACTCCGATGGTCCGGCACCGACGACCCCCAGCGATCCTGGGTCCGAACAGCCACCATCCGACACTCCGGACGACTCGCCGGACCCTGACGACCCGCCGCCCGTCACCGACGTCGACCCCGACATCGACCCGGATCCCGATCCGTCCCCGACGCCGTCGCCGAATCCAGACGTGGACCCGGACATCGATCCGGACATCGATCCGGACATCGACCCGTCCCCGGATCCCGATCCGTCCCCGACGCCGTCGCCGAATCCAGACGTGGATCCGGACATCGACCCGTCGCCGGACATCGACCCGTCGCCGGACCCCGATCCGACGCCGACCCCGACCCCGGACCCCGACGTGGATCCGGATCCGTCCTGCAGTCCGCACCCATCGGACGCGGCATGACCGGGTAGACCCGTCAGGATCCGCCCTGCTCGTCGGCGAGCCGTTGCCGGTTGGCCTCGATCCAGGCGTCGAGCGCCTGCGGATCGTTGAGGTCGACACCCTCGGCAAGGAGCTGGGCGACCGCGGCCGTGGCCGGGCTGCGGCGCTCCCCGGTGGTGTAGAGGCGGACGAACTCCGGCACCATCTCGGCGATCGCGGCGTCCGTCTGGCTGAACGCCGCCGCCGGTAGACCGCGCTGCCGGCCGGCGTACGCGGACCAGCCGCGGACCACGCCGGGCAGCATCGCCGCGTCGTCGATGTCCAGCACCGCCCGGCGGTGCACCCAGTCGAGCAGGAACATGCCGGCCACCGCCGGGCTCCAGCGCATCGGGTCGGGGTCGAGCAGGCTCGCCGAGTGGTCGAGCACCAGGCTCAGGCAGAAGTGCAGCGAGGCAAGGTCGGCGTCGCCGGCCGCGTCCAGCCCGAACCGCTTGGCCTCGGCGGACGCGAGGAACTCCCGCACCAGAACGGTCCGCCGGTCGGCGGGCAGCGGGTCGTCCGGTGCCGGCGCCACGGTCCGCAGCGGCGCGGGCAGTACGGCGAGCCGCGCGCCGACCAACGCCCGGTCGGTGGCGAGCGACCCCTCGCCGGGCAACTCGCCCAGGCCGTCGGTGATCGCCAGGTGCCGGCTCACCTCACCGCGCAGCACCCGGGGATCCTCTTCGCGGAACCAGGTCAGCTCGTCGTTGGCACACATCTGCCGGACCTGACCGAGGACCCGCTCGGCCGGACCACCGACGAAGACGTCCTTGGTGATGCCGATGTTGTGGTCGACCAGCGCCACCATCGCGTGCTCGGGGCCGCCGAGCTCGTCGTCGTAGGCGAAGGTGGCCAGGTACGAGGTCTGGTCGCCGTACACGTCGCCGTAGGCGTAGCTGCCGGTCAGCCGGACCCGGCCCAACCGGTCCGACCAGGGCGGCGCGGTCTTGCCGACCTTCACCGCGGCGGCGCCTGCCGCCTCCGGCACCAGCCGGGCGAAGACGGTACGGATGGTGGTCGCGGCGGCGGCGCGCCGGCGGGTGGTGGCGGCGAGAAAGCCGCCGACGAACTCCCGGACCGCGTCGGCCCGGTCCGTCTCCGCCACCGCGTACACGCTGCCGAGCAGGGCGGCGCCGAGCATCTCCGCGTCGAGGGCACACTCCAACTTGGTCACGTCACGGGCGGCGGCGAGCACCGCTTCGTAGGGGGTTTCAGGCGTGGCCATGAATCGACCCTACGCCGTGCTGCGGCGGCTGGCATCACCTGTGCGTTACATGTCGGGCACGCCGGGCGGGTGGACTCCGGCCCCGTCCAGCCAGGCGGTGGGCCGCGCTCCCACCGGGAGACCGGACGGGGTCCTCAGCGGTGGGACGACCGGGCACGGTCCAACGCGTCACGGGCGTCGGCGTGCGCCTGCAGGACCGCCCGGACCGGGGCGACGACCAGCCGGCGGGCGGTCTCGGCCACCACGTCGTACAGCCGGTCCTCGGCCCGTCTGCGGACCCGCCGGGCCGCCCACCCGGTCACCGGCCGGATCAGCAGACTGAGCAGAATCCCGCCGAGCAGGCCGCCGAGCAGCATCGCGGTCGGCACCGGCAGGACACCGACCGTCGGATAGTCGAGGGCCGGCAGACCCAGCGTACGGATGACGAAGCCGACCAGCAGCCAGCCGAGCCCGACGGCGGCCGTAGCGGTGACCGCCCACTGCACCGCGCCGACCAGCCGCCACCACATCGGCTGCCGGTCCAGGCCCAGATCGGCGCCGCCGATCGCCCGGTCGAGAGCGTCCGGCAGCTCGGCCCGTTGCGACCGGGCGGCGGCGGCGACCGCCGCCGACCAGGGGGTCGGCAGCCGACTGCCGGCCTGCTCGGCGAGGCCGCGTACGGCCAGATCGACCGCGGCGCGCTGCGCGGCACTCGGTGCCGGCAACGAGGTGACCGGCACCGGTCCACCAGCACCGGCCAGCGACGGCGGCCCCGGTCGATCGGGCGCGGTCACCGGCGCTGGCTGGTCGGCCGGGTCGATCCCGCCGACCCGGCGGGAGCCGAGCAGGTGCAGCCGTAGCAGCGGATCCGGCCGCAGCCTGCGCCAGGCCCGGGTGAGCGGCCAGCCGGTCGCGGCCCCGGCCCGGTGCCGGTACGCCGAGTCGACGGCGTCGACCACGCTCGGCACCCCGGCCGCCGCCGCCAGCGCCAGGCTGAGCCGGCGCACCGTGCCGCGGTTGATCTCCTCCTCGGCGTGTTCGCCGGCCGGGCCGACCAGTTCCGCCAGGCCGTCGGTGACCGAGTCCAGGTCACCGGAGAGTCGCCGTAGCGCCGCCTGCCGCTCGGCCACCGTGCCTTCCAACAGCCGGCGCAGCTCGGTCATCGCGGCCGGCACCAGCGCAGAGGTGGCCAGCAGCGGGACTCCGTCGAGCCCGTCGGCGTCGAGCAGCCGGCGCAGGTCGGCGAGCAGCCGGGGCAGCTCGGTCCGGTCCAGCCGGTCGGCGTGGTTGAGCACCACCACGGTGACGTCCCGGTTGCGATGGAACTCCCGCAGATAGCTGCGGTGGATCACCCGGTCGGCGTACTTCTGCGGGTCGACCACCCAGATCACCAGGTCGACCAGGCCGAGTAGCCGGTCGACCTCCAGCCGGTGTCCGTACTCGACCGAGTCGAAGTCGGGCAGGTCGAGCAGGACCAGCCCGTGCAGCCCGGCCTCGTCGGTGCCGTCCAGGGCGCTCTCCCGGACGAACCGGTGCCGGGGCAGGACCCCGACCCAGTCCAACAGTCCGCTCGCCCCGTCGACCGCCCCCCACCCGCACGCGTGCGCGTACCCGGTGGTGGGCCGGCGTACGCCGACCGGAGAGAGGTCCCGCCCGGCCAGCGCGTTGAAGATGCTGGACTTGCCGCTGCCGGTGGCGCCGGCCAGCGCCACGACGGTGTGCTCCCGGGACAGCGCCAGCCGGGCCCCGGCCCGCTCGACCAGGGTGCGGGCGGCTCCGAGACGGTCGTCGGGAATCCGACCGTCGGCGGCGCGCAGGAACCGCCCGAGCGCGTCGAGCCGGTCGACCAGCAGGTCGGCGTCCACCCGTGAGTTCCCTCGGACCAGGTGCCGGACCCGGTCGACGAAGCCGGTCACGCGACCGCTCCCGGCAGCGGTCCGGTCGCGCCGGGCAGCGTTTCCGGCAAGCGGTACGGCGTACCGCCGCTCAACCCGGCGGCCACCCGGGCCTGCTCGACCTCGACGGCTGCGGCGCGCAGCCGGTCGCCGGGTGCGGTGGCCGTGGCGTCGACGGCCTGCGGTGGGACCCCGGCCGCTTCGATCAGCCGCAGGTAGCGTCCGGCCTCCTCGTCGAGCAGCGCCCGGATCCGGCGCAGCAGGCCCTCCCGGGACCGGTTGGCGAGGTTGCGGATCGCCTGGTCGCCGAAGATCGCCTCGAGGACCTTCTGCGCCGCGATGGTGGTGCCGCCGGCGGCGGCGACCTCCAGCCCGGTCGGGATGAAGGCGGTCGAGGCGAAGACCGCGATCATGACGGCGAGCCCGGTGGCGTTCACCGCGTACGCGGCGGTGCGGGCGACGAACCGCTTGTCGCCGGCCTCGGCCCGGACCAGTTCGAGCACGTCGCGTTGCCAGTCGCGGACCAGTCGCTCGGCGCGCTCCGGCAGGTCGGCGGAAGGCCGGGCGAGGTCCGGGGTGAGTAGCGCGGCGCCGGCCGGGTGGGTCCGCCAGGCGAGGTGCGCGGCGTCGGCGGCTTCGGTCGCCGCGCCCTTGATCAGGGTGACCAGTTGTGACTCGATCGCGGTCCGCAGCTGGTTGGCGGGTGCCGGCCGCCCGGTGACGGCGCTGAGCACCCGGTCGCGAAGCCGCCCCACCCTGGCCTCCAGTGAACGGAACAGTTCGCCGGTGCCGACGAAGTCCTGCCAGCGGCCGAGTACTTCGCCGCGGAGCAGCCGGCCGTCCTGCACCGCCTGCTCGGCGTTGCGGGCGGCACTGCGGTACGCGGCCCGGACCCGGTCGGTCAGGGTACGGGCCGCGTCGAGCTGGTCGTCGGCGGCGGAGGCCAGCCCTTCGACGGTCGGTGCCAGCGCGCTCAGCGCCCCGTCGAGGGACTGCCGGATCACCGCGGCGCGGGCGGCGGCGTCCCCGGCGAGCCGGCCGAACCATTCGCGCAGCGGCGCGGCGACGATCTCCGGCAGCAGCCCTTGGCCGCCGACCACCGTCTCCGGCACCACGAAGATCGGTACGTCGCCGAGGTCGTGGTCGGTGAGCATCTCCCGCAGGTGCGCGGTGATCTCGTCGACCGCCTCGGTCGGCACCCGGTCCAGGGCGAGCGCGACCATGGTCCCGCGCAGCTGCGCGGTCTGCAGCAGCTGCCAGGGGACCGCGTCGGCGTACCGGGCGGCGGTGGTGACGAACAGCCACAGGTCGGCGGCGGCGAGCAGTTGGACGGCGAGCGCCCGGTTGGCGTCGACCACCGAGTCGATGTCCGGCGCGTCGAGGAAGGCCAGCCCGGGGGGTAGCGCCGGCGCGGCGACGAGCTGCAGCGCGTCCGATGCGTCGGTGGGGCCGGCGGTGCGGGTCAGGCCGGGTAGCAGCTCGCCCTGCCGGAACCAGCTGGCGTCCGCCGGGTGGCTGACCAGCACCGGGGACCGGGTGGTGGGCCGCAGTACGCCGGTGGCGCTGACCCGGGCCCGGACCATGCTGTTGACCAGGGTCGACTTGCCCGCACCGGTGGAGCCGCCGACCACCACCAGCAGCGGTGCGTCGAGTCGGGCGAGCCGGGGCAGTAGATAGTCGTCCAGCTGGGCGATCAGGCCGGCACCGACCTCGCGGCCCTCCTCGGCTGAGGGCAGCACGAGGGGGTACGCCATCGCCGCGATTGCGGAGCGTAGTCGTTTGAGCGCAGCGGGAAGTTCGGGTGCGCCGGGGTTGGGCGCGGCCGGTCCGCCCTGCGTGGTCACGGGTAAAGCGTGCCCGATCAATGCATGCCAGACAACCTGAACCGGCCCGGCGTGGCTGCCGATGACACTGTGGGCGACGCGGCCCGAGGGGGTATCGGTGCTGGTGGGAGCATTAGTTGCGCGACTCCGACTCAACCTGACTTGACGGTGGCTGCGATCGTGGCAGTATTGAGTCAAGTCCACTCAACTTGTGGTGGGTGTACGGCGGGGCGGTGCCCCGGCACCTGCTCTACGAACGAAGCGAGGAAGCGACCATGGCACGTGCGGTCGGTATCGACCTGGGCACGACGAACTCCTGCGTCAGTGTGCTGGAGGGTGGTGAGCCTACCGTCATCGCCAACGCGGAGGGCTCCCGGACCACTCCTTCCATCGTCGCGTTCGCCCGCAACGGTGAGGTGCTCGTCGGCGAGGTCGCCAAGCGGCAGGCGGTGACCAACCCGGACCGGACGATCCGGTCGGTCAAGCGGGAGATCGGCACCAACTGGACCGTCGACATCGACGGCAAGAAGTACACGCCGCAGGAGATCTCCGCCCGTACCCTGATGAAGCTCAAGCGGGACGCCGAGGCCTACCTCGGTGAGCGGATCACCGACGCGGTGATCACCGTCCCGGCGTACTTCAATGACGCGCAGCGTCAGGCCACCAAGGAAGCCGGCGAGATCGCCGGGTTCAACGTGCTGCGGATCGTCAACGAGCCGACCGCGGCGGCCCTGGCGTACGGCCTGGACAAGGGCTCCAAGGAACAGACCGTCCTGGTCTTCGACCTCGGTGGCGGCACCTTCGACGTCTCGCTGCTGGAGCTCGGCGAGGGCGTGATCGAGGTCAAGTCGACCAGTGGTGACAACCTGCTCGGTGGTGACGACTGGGACCAGCGGATCATCGACCACCTGGTGAAGACGTTCCGTGGCCAGCACGGCGTCGACCTCGCGCAGGACAAGATGGCGATGCAGCGGCTGCGGGAAGCCGCGGAGAAGGCCAAGATCGAGCTGTCCGCCGCCACCACGACCAGCATCAACCTGCCGTACATCACCGCCGGCCCGGCCGGGTCGGACGGTGCCCCGTCGGCGCCGCTGCACCTGGACGTCACGCTGACCCGCGCCGAGTTCCAGCGGATGACCCAGGACCTGCTGGACCGCTGCAAGGGCCCGTTCGAGCAGGCGATCAAGGACGCCAGCGTCAAGCTGGCCGACGTCGACCACGTCATTCTGGTCGGCGGGTCCACCCGGATGCCGGCCGTCTCCGACCTGGTCAAGCAGCTGACCGGCCGGGAGCCGAACAAGGGCGTCAACCCGGACGAGGTGGTCGCGGTCGGTGCCGCGCTGCAGGCCGGTGTGCTCAAGGGCGAGGTCAAGGACGTCCTGCTGCTCGACGTGACCCCGCTGAGCCTGGGCATCGAGACCAAGGGCGGCATCTTCACCAAGCTGATCGAGCGCAACACCACCATCCCGACCAAGCGCTCCGAGGTGTTCACCACGGCTGACGACAACCAGCCGTCGGTGCTCATCCAGGTCTTCCAGGGTGAGCGGGACATCGCCGCGTACAACAAGAAGCTCGGCACCTTCGAGCTGACCGGGCTTCCGCCGGCGCCGCGGGGCGTGCCGCAGGTGGAGGTCGCCTTCGACATCGACGCGAACGGCATCGTCCACGTCAACGCCAAGGACCTGGGCACCGGCAAGGAGCAGTCGATGACGATCACCGGTGGCTCGGCGCTGCCGAAGGACGACATCGAGCGGATGATGCGCGACGCGCAGGACCACGCCGACGAGGACAAGCGACGTCGCGAGGAGGCGGAGACCCGCAACCTGGCCGAGCAGCTGCAGTGGCAGACCGAGAAGTTCCTCGCCGAGAGCGGCGACAAGCTGCCGTCGGACTCCCGCGACCAGATGAACGACGCGCTGGGCGAACTGCGTGGCGCGTTGGCCGGCAGCGACATCGAGGCGATCAAGTCCGCGCACGAGAAGCTGGCGCAGGTTTCCCAGCAGGCCGGCTCGCAGCTCTACGCCCAGCAGGCCGAGCAGCCGGGTCAGCCGGGCGCTGCCGGCGGCCCCGGCGAGGCCGGACCGGGCACCGCCGGACCGGGCGCCGCTGGGGCGTCCGCGTCGGGTGGCGCCGCCGGCGGTCCGGACGACGTGGTCGACGCGGAGATCATCGAGGACGACAAGAAGTGAGTCTTCGTCGAGGCCGAGGACCAGCGATGATCTTCCCTCGAACTGCCGCACGGAGCGAGGTAGCCACATGACGGAGAAGTCACGGGCCGCTGACCCGACCGGCAGCGGTACGCCGAGGCGCCGCTCGGCACCGGCCGGGCAGGCGGACGGTGATTCCACCGAACGCCTGGTGATCCGGGACAAGCGTCGGATCGACCCGACCGGGACGCGGCCCCGGACCGCGCGGCACGCGGCGGCCGAGCCGACGGGTGCGGCACCCCCCACCGACCATCGTCCGACCGGGCGGCACGCCCGGTCGGGCATGGAGGAGGAGCCAGTGAGCGGGAAAGCCGACGACAGGTCCGCTGACGGGCCGGCCGCCAGCGACACCGGAAAGGACGAGCCGACCCGGTCCGCGACCGAAAGCCGGTCCGCGACGAGCAGCGGGTCCGCGACCGGCACCGGGGCCGGCACCGACCGGGCCGTTCAGCCCGACTCGTCGGACGCCGCCGTCGTCGACGAGCCGGTGGTCGGCGAAGTGGTGGAGCCGGCACCGGAGTCGGACGCCGAGGAGGCGGCCGGGGGCGTAACCGGTTCCGGTCCGCTCGGCGCCGAGCTGGAGGCGCTCCGCGCCGATCTCGACGAACGCACCCGCGACCTGCAGCGGGTGACCGCTGAGTACGCCAACTATCGCAAGCGGGTCGAGCGGGACAAAGGGGTCGCCGCCGATCAGGCCACCGGTGCGGTTCTCGCCGCGCTGCTGCCGATCCTGGACGACCTGGACCGGGCGCGGGAGCACGGCGACCTGGTCGGTCCGTTCGGCGCCGTGGCCGAGCAACTCGGCGCGGCGCTGGGCAAGTTCGGGCTCACCGGCTTCGGTGAGAAGGGCGACCCGTTCGATCCCACCCAGCACGAGGCGGTCGCGCACCTGACCTCCGCCGAGGTCACCGAACCCACCTGCGTCGACGTGATGCGGCGGGGCTACCTGCTCGGGGACCGGCTGCTGCGGGCGGCACTGGTCGCTGTCGCAGACCCGGAATGACCGCCGCCGGTGGTCCACCGGCGCACATCACGGCCGGCGGCGGGACGCGGAGTGCGTCCCGCCGCCGGCACCGCGGTACCGGCGGCCGCGCGTGGGCCGGGCCCGCAGTGGTCGGCCGGTCGTCCACCTGGCACCAGGGCGGTCAGGGTCGGGGTCCGGTGACGGACAGGAGGAGGACAGGGTGAGTTCCAAGGACTGGCTGGAAAAGGACTTCTACGCCGTGCTGGGGGTGCCCAAGACAGCCTCCGCCGACGAGATCAAGAAGGCGTACCGCAAGCTGGCCCGCGAGTTGCATCCCGACCACAACCCCGGCAACTCGGCCTTCGAGGAGCGGTTCAAAGCGGTGTCGGAGGCGTACAACGTGCTCGCCGACGATCGGCGGCGCAAGGAGTACGACGAGATGCGCTCGCTGTTCGGCTCGGGTGCGTTCCGTCGGGGAGCGCGTGGCGGCGGGCCGGGCTTCGACCCGGCCGACCTGTTCGGCGGCTTCGCTGGTGCCGGCGGTGCCGGCGACCGTCGGTTCGGCGGGGCCGGGTTCTCCGACATCTTCAGCTCGATCTTCTCCGGCGGGGGCGGGGGCGGGATGCGTACCCGTGGACCGGCCCGTGGCCGCGACGTCGAGGCCGAGGTGGTGCTGGACTTCGGCGCCGCCGTACGCGGCACGACGTTGCCGCTGAGCCTGCGGGCACCCGGGGTGTGCGACACCTGCCACGGCAACGGTGCCAAGCCAGGCTCGGTGCCGAGGACCTGCCCGACCTGTGCCGGGTCCGGGCTGACCACCCGCAACCAGGGGTCGTTCAGCTTCTCCGAGCCATGCCGTGACTGCCAGGGGGTGGGCACGATCGTCGACGAGAAGTGCCCGGAGTGTCATGGCTCCGGTGGGGTGACCAAGACCCGGACGCTGAACGTCCGTTTCCCACCCGGCGTGGCGGACGGCCAGCGGATCCGGTTGGCCGGGCGGGGCGAGCCGGGCGACCGGGGTGGCCCGGCCGGTGACCTGTACGTGCTGGTCAAGGTCCGCAACGACGAACTGTTCGGGCGGACCGGCGACGATCTCACGTTGACCGTGCCGATCACCTACGCCGAGGCGGTGCTCGGCACCGACCTGCGGGTCCCGACCATGGACGGGGCGGTCACCTTGCGGGTGCAACCGGGTACGCCGAGTGGGCGTACCTTGCGGGCGCGTGGCAAGGGCGTGCCCCGCCGGGACGGCACCACCGGCGATCTTCTGGTGACCGTCGAGGTCGTCGTTCCGGCTACCGTGGACGAGTCGGCACAGGCCGCCCTGCGGACCTTCGCGGAGCACACCCCCGCTGCCGACCGGGAACGTCTCGCCGCCCGGCTGCGTCGCAACGAGGAGCAGGCCGCCGGGTCGCCGCGAGGGACAGACGGGAGGTGAGTGAGGGGTGGACGAGGAGCTGCTGATCACGTTCGAGGCCGCCTCCGACGCCAAGGTCCTGATCATCTCGGTGGCGGCGCGGATGGCCGGCATGCATCCGCAGACGCTGCGCCAGTACGACCGGCTGGGCCTGGTACAGGCCGGCCGGGCGGCCGGCGGCGGCCGCCGGTACAGCGTCCGGGACGTGGTGCTGCTGCGCGAGGTTCAGCGGCTCAGCCAGGACGACGGCGTCAACCTGGCCGGCATCAAGCGGATCATCGGGCTGGAGCAGCTCGTCGGCGACCTGCAGCAGCAGGTTGACGGGTTGCGCGCCGAGCTGGCCGAGGCGTACCAGCGGATCGCCGAGCTGGAGTCGGTCGGCCCGTACCCGCGACGTGACCTGGTCCCGACCAGCCGCACCTCGACCGCCCTGGTGGTGTGGCGGCCCCAGCGCCGGGACCGGCCGGCCCGCCCAGGTTCCGAGCAGACCGGCTAGCCGGTCCTGCGGACCGGCCACCAGGCGCGGTGACCGAGCAGGCTCAGCACCGCCGGGGCGAGCACCACCCGGATCACCGTCGCGTCGATGACCACGGCGGTGGCCAGCCCGATGCCGATCATCTTGACCAGGGTGTCGTCGATCCACACGAAGCTGAGGAAGACCACCGCCATTATCGTCGCCGCAGCGGTGATCACCCGACCGGTGCCGGCCAGCCCGGCCACCACCGCCGCACCCGCGTCGCCGCTGCGGCGGTACTCCTCGCGGACGGCGGAGAGCAGGAACACCTCGTAGTCCATCGACAGTCCGAACAGCACGGCGAAGAGCAGCATCGGCACCACGGACATGATCGGCACCGGGCGGTCGACACCGATCAGCCCCAGTCCCCACCCCCACTGGAAGATCACCACCAGTACGCCGTACGCGGTGCCGATGGACAGCAGCGCCAGCACGGCGGCCTTGGCCGCGATCAGCGGTGCCCGGAACATCGCCACCAGCAGCAACCCGGCCGCGATGATCACCGCGAGCACCACCCAGGGCAGCCGGTCGGCGACTGCGTCCGCGATGTCGATCATGAACGCGGTGGTGCCGGCGATCAGCACCTCGGTGCCGTACCGGTCGAGCGTCGCCGGGCCGATGTCGGACCTGACCCGGTGCACCAGGTCGGCCACCCGGTCGTCCTGGGGCGCGTACCGGGGCACCACGGTGAGCAGCGCGACCTGACCGTCGGCGCTGAGCTGGGCCGGGGTGACCAGTTCGACCGCCGGGTCCGCGGCGAGTCGGCGGGCGAGACCGTCGGACGCATCGGCTGCCTCCGTCGCCGACAGCGCCGCCGGGACTGGTACGGCGAGCACCAACGGCCCGTTCCAGCCCGGCCCGAAAGCGGCGGCCACCCGGTCGTACGCCTGCCGCTGCGGCCAGTGCGCCGGCTGGTTGCCGTCGTCCGGGGTGCCGAGCCGCAGCGTGAACACCGGTGCGGTGACGACGAGCAGCAGCAGGGTCGCACCGACGGCGTACGCCAGCCGGTGGCGCTCGACGTGGCGGCCCCAGCGTGGCCAGCGGGATCCGGCCATCTGGTCGCGGGGACGTCGGCGGAGCCGACCCGCGTCGACCCGGCCGCCGAGCAGCCCGAGGACCGCCGGTAGCAGGGTCAGCGCCGCGGCCATCGTCGCGGTCACGGTCAGCGCGCCGGCCAGCCCCATCGCCCCGACGAACGGGATGCCGGTGAACAGCAGCCCGAGGATCGCCACCACGACCGTACCGCCGGCGAACAGCACCGCGTGCCCGGCGGTGCCGGCGGCCCGGCCGGCGGCGGTGACCGGGTCGGTGGTCCCGTCGGCCAGGGCCGCGCGGAACCGGGTGACGACGAAGAGCGCGTAGTCGATGCCGGCGCCCAGGCCGAGCATCACCGCGACGATCGGTGCCGAGCTGGGGATGTCCACCGCCGCTGCGGCGATCAGCACCAGCGCGGTGCCGGCCGCGAGGCCGACCAGGGCGACCAGGATCGGCAGTCCGGCCGCGACCACCGAGCCGAAGGAGACCAGCAGCACCACGGCGGCGGCGGCCAGGCCGACGAGTTCGGCGCTGCCGGTGGTCGGCTCGAACGCCACGTCGACGACCAGGCCGCGAAAATCCACGTCGATGCCGGCGGCGCGGGCCGGCGCGACCGCCGCGTCGAGTCGCTGGTACGCCGTCGGGCCGAGCTCGCCGGCGTGCCGGTCGTAGCGGACGGTGCTGGTGGCGGTGCGACCGTCCGGGCTGAGCAGCCCACCGGAGGTGGGGTCGGTGGCGTCGGGCAACGGGTTGTCGGCGTCGACGACGGACGGCTGCTCACGGATCGCCCCGATGGCGGCGGTGATCGCGGCGGCGCGATCGGCCTCGCGCAGGTCACCGTCGGCGGCGTGCCAGACGATCTCGGCGCTGTCCGCGCCGTACGCCGGAAAGTGCCGTTGGATCAGGTCGGCGGCGCGTTGCGACTCGGCGCCGGGCACCCGGAAGTCGTTGACGAAGCTGCCGCCGGCGAGCTGGCCGATGCCGACGAGGGCGAGGGCGACCAGCAACCAGGCCGCGATGGTGTGCCAGGGCCGGGCGGCGCAGGCCTGGCCGAGTCGTTCCAGCGTGCGTTCCATGCCACCAGCATGGCTGCAGTCAGTGCAAAATTGCAACAAGTGAAGTTAAGTTGGCTTGCGGCGTAAGGTGTCTGCATGCCGACCGAACCGGGCCTGCGGGAGCGCAAGAAGGAACGCACCCGGGCGGCACTGATCGAAGCGGCGGCCGACCTGTTCGACCGCAAGGGCTACGACGAGACGACCGTCGCCGAGATCGCCGCCGCCGCCGAGGTCTCCACCCGGACCTTCTTCAGCTACTTCCGGACCAAGGAAGAGGTCCTCTTCGCTGACAACGCCGAACGCCTGCGCATCGCTCAGGCCGAGATCCGGCTCCGGCACCCCGGCGAAAGCCCGGCTGACGTGCTGCTGCGTACCGCCCAGCGGATCTTCGCCACCAGCACCTTCTCGAACCAGCTGTTCGCCCGGCTGGCGCCGGTCCGGGTCCGGATGATCCTGGCCAGCCCGGCGCTGCAGGGCTACGCGCTACGGCTGCTGCTCAGTGGACAGACCGAGCTGGCCCGCGGGCTGCACGAATCCTTCCCGGACGAGCTCGACGAGGTCACCGCCGCGGCGATGGTCGGATCGTTCGTCGGCGCGCTGGTCGCGGTGATGATGCAACTCCTCGCCGACCTGCCCGAACCGGAGCAGGCGATCCTGGTCGACCAGGATCAACTGCTGGCCGGGCTGCAGCGGGCGATGCAGGTCACGATCGCGGGACTCGCCGCCACCAGTGGCCCACCCGGAGCCTGACGGTCCGGCAGGCGCTCAGCTCAGCCGGCGGGACTCGCGGATGCTAGCTCAGCCGGCGGGACTTGCGGACCAGGCCGCCCTCGCACCAGTCGTGGTAGTCGAACAGCTGCGGCTTGGCCAGCAGCACCCGGGTGTTGTGCGCCCAGACCGACATCAGCTCGTCGCCGTCCTGCTCAGCCTGCTCGACCAGCTTGCGCAGCCGCCGTTTCGGGTGGGCGCGGAAGTTGGTCCGGATGCCGTCCGCCGCGTAGATGTAGAGGCAGTGCAGCGCGAACCGGCGGGCCGGACAGGTCGAATCCATCGCCAGGTCGAACAGCGTGGTGATCAACCGGTCACCGGAGACGAGCAGGTCCCAGTCCTGCGGCATCGACTGCAGCGGGACCGAGTCCGGCTGGTACGCCCAGGCGCGCAGCTCGGCGGGCGACGGATCCACCGGGTTGGCGAAGCCGCGGAACGCCGACTCTTGCACGCTCAACGGGGACCCTCCCGTTCGCGGCCGACAGGGCACAGCTGGCCCCGGGCCTACCACTAGCTACTGCCGCGCCACGGTAGCGTGTCGGAGGGTGATCGGGGAAGTCCCTGGTTGTGCCATTCACGAAGCCGGTACGTGTTGGTCCGCTTCCGCCGGGTGATCTCCGCTGGCCGCGACGGGTACCCGTCGCCCCCGCAGCCGACGCTTGAACCAGCGGGAATCCGGAATCCTGGCCAGCACCGGTCCGGTCACCACGGTGATCAGCACGTACGCGGTGGCCAACGGCGCGAGCGCCGGCTCGATACCGGAGCTGGCGACCGCCAGGCCGGCGATCACGATGGAGAACTCCCCACGCGGCATCAGCGCCAGCCCGGCCCGCCACCGACCGGGAGCGGCGATTCCGGCCCGCTTGGCGGCCAGGTAACCGGTCAGCACCTTGGTGCCCATCGTCACCACCGCCAGCCCGAGGGCCGGCAGCAGCACCGGCGGGATGTCCCGGGGGTCGGTCACCAGCCCGAAGAAGACGAAGAAGACCGCGGCGAACACGTCCCGCAGCGGGGTGAGCAGTTCGGTGGCGCTGTGCGCCACCGGCCCGGACAGCGCGATGCCGACCAGGAACGCACCGACCGCCGCGGAGACCTGCAGTTCGGCGGCGATCCCGGCGACCAGCAGGGTCAATCCGAGTACGCCGAGCAGCAGCGCCTCCGGGTCGCGTACCGACAGCAGAGCGGAGATCTGATGGCCGAACCGGACCGCGACCAGCAGCACGACGGTCACCGTGGTGACCGCCACCGCGACCGCGACGCTGCCGGCGGCGAGCCCGGCGCCGATCAGCACCGCGCTGAGCACCGGCAGGTAGAACGCCATCGCCAGGTCCTCGACGACCAGGATCGACAGGATGACCGGCGTCTCCCGGTTACCCAGCCGGCCCAGGTCGCCGAGCATCTTGGCGATCACGCCGGACGACGAGATCCAGGTGATCCCGCCGAGCACCACGGCGGCGGTCGGCCCCCAGCCGAGCAGCAGGGCGAACGCGACCCCGGGCAGCGCGTTGAGCAGCGCGTCGATCAGGCCGGCCGGTGCCGCCCGGCGCAGGTTGCCGATCAGCTCGCTCGCCGAGTACTCCAGCCCGAGCATCACCAGCAGCAGCACCACGCCGATCTCCGCCCCGACGGCGAAGAAGTCCTGGATGTCGTGCAGCGGGAGCAGCCCGCCGTGACCGAACAGCAGCCCGGCGAGCAGGTAGAGCGGAATCGGGGACAGCCCGTAGCGCCGGGACAGGCGGCTGAGCAGCCCGAGGAGCAGCAGCAGCGCGCCGAGTTCGATCAGCAGCAGTGCGCTGTCGTGCATGGCCGGGTCAGCCGGCCGGGTCGTCGTTGGCCAGGATGCCGCCGACGCCGTCCAGCCCGGACCTGGTACCGACGACCACCACCACGTCGCCGGCGGCGAACCGGAACTCCGGCCCGGGGGAGGCGAGCACCTCCCGGTTGCGCAGCACCGCCACGATCGACGCCCCGGTACGGGTCCGCGTCTTGGTGTCGCCGAGGGTACGGCCGACGAACGGCGAGCCGGCCGAGATCGGTACCTGCTCGGTGAGCAGCCCGGCGGCCTGGTCGCGCAGCCCGGCGAGCTGGCTGAGCATCAGCGACGCGCCGAGGATGTCGGCGAGCGCCTCCGCCTCGTCGTCGGTCAGCGGGATGTCGGCGTCACAGGCATCCGGATCGTCCCGGTCGTAGAGGACGAGGTCCCGACGCCCTGACCGGTGACTCACCACGCCGATCCGTCGGCCTGACTCGGTCATCAGGTCGTGGCGTACCCCGATGCCGGGCAGGTCGACCTGTTCCACACGTGCGCGCACACCGTCCACGCTACGCCGTCGCGGAGCGACCGGCCGCGCCGGTTCCGGTCAGACTGAGGTAACGGGTGCGTGAGCGACGGGAGGCGGCAGATGCGAGATCGGGTACGCAGGCCCGCGACGACGGTCAGCCGGCGGGCTCTCCTGCTGCCGGCCGGACGGTAGCCCGGTGGGGTAGGGCTTTGGCGGTCGACTCGTCGAACGGAGTTGAGTGGAATAGACTCAAGTTTGGTGGCGTCCTTACCCGTGGACCACCTGCCGTACAGGGGAGCACATGAACGCCGAACGTCTGACCACCAAGAGTCGCGAAGTCATCACCGCCGCGGTCGCCATCGCCAACCAGCGGGGCCACGCCACGGTCGAACCGTGGCATCTGCTGCTCTCCCTGCTGGACACCGGCGGCTCGACCGCCGCCGGGCTGCTGCGGGCCGTCGGCGCCAACCCGGTGGAGATCCGCCGTTCCGCCGTACGGACCGTGGAGAACCTGCCCGCCGCCCGTGGCTCCAGCGTCGCCGAGCCGAGCCTGTCCCGCGAGTTCGCCAACGCGATCGGCGCGGCCGAGCAGATCGCCCGCCCACTCGGCGACGAGTACACCTCCACCGAGCACCTGCTCGCCGGCCTGGCCCGGGTCGGCGGCGCGGTCGCCCAGTTGCTCAAGGACGCCGGAGCCACCGAGGAGAACCTGGTCGCCGCGTTCCCGTCGGTGCGCGGCGGCGACCGCCGGGTCACCACCGCCGACCCCGAGCAGACCTACCAGGCGCTGGAGAAGTACGGCGTCGACCTGACCGCCAGCGCCCGGGACGGCAAGATCGACCCGGTGATCGGCCGGGACGCCGAAATCCGCCGGGTGATCCAGGTACTGTCCCGGCGTACCAAGAACAACCCGGTGCTGATCGGCGAACCCGGCGTCGGTAAGACCGCGATCGTCGAAGGACTCGCCCAGCGGATCGTCGCCGGCGACGTACCGGAATCGCTGCGTGACAAACGGCTGGTCTCGCTCGACCTCGGCGCGATGGTCGCCGGCGCACAGTACCGGGGGCAGTTCGAGGAGCGGCTCAAGTCCGTCCTGGAGGAGATCAAGAGCTCCGACGGCCAGGTGATCACCTTCCTCGACGAGCTGCACACCGTGGTCGGTGCCGGCAAGGGCGAAGGCTCGATGGACGCCGGCAACATGCTCAAGCCGATGCTGGCCCGCGGCGAGCTGCGGATGGTCGGCGCGACCACCCTCGACGAGTACCGCGAACACATCGAGAAGGACCCGGCGTTGGAGCGCCGCTTCCAGCCGGTGCTGGTCGGCGAGCCGACCGTCGAGGACACCATCGGCATCCTGCGTGGGCTCAAGGAGCGCTACGAGGTGCACCACGGCGTACGGATCACCGACGCCGCACTGGTCGCCGCCGCCGGCCTGTCGGACCGCTACATCACCGACCGGTTCCTGCCGGACAAGGCGATCGACCTGGTCGACGAGTCCGCCTCCCGGCTGCGGATGGAGATCGACTCCCGGCCGGTCGAGGTCGACGAGATCGAGCGGGCCGTACGCCGGCTGGAGATCGAGGAGATGGCGCTGGCCAAGGAGCCCGACCCCGGCTCGGCGCAGCGGCTGGAGCGGCTGCGCCGGGAGCTGGCCGACAAGCGCGAGCAGCTGACCGCGCTCAGCGAACGCTGGCAGCTGGAGAAGGGGCACATCACCCGGATCTCCACCGCCCGCGAGGAGCTGGAACGCCTCGGTGGCGAGGCCGAGCGGGCCGAACGCGACGGTGAGCTGGAGCGCGCCGCCGAGCTGCGGTACGGCCGGATCCCGGCGCTGCAGGGCGAGCTCGCCCGCGCCGAGACCGAGCTGGCCGCGCTGCAGGCCGACGGCGCGATGCTCAAGGAGGAGATCGGCGCGGACGACATCGCCGCTGTCGTCGCCGCCTGGACCGGCATCCCGGCCGGCCGACTGATGGAGGGCGAGACCGCCAAGCTGCTGCGGATGGAGTCCTCGCTGGGCGCCCGGGTGGTCGGCCAGGCCGCCGCCGTCACCGCCGTCTCCGACGCGGTCCGCCGGGCCCGCGCCGGCGTCGCCGACCCGGACCGGCCAACCGGCAGCTTCCTCTTCCTCGGCCCGACCGGCGTCGGCAAGACCGAGCTGGGCAAGGCCCTGGCCGAGTTCCTCTTCGACGACGAGCGGGCCATGGTCCGCATCGACATGAGCGAGTACGCCGAGAAGCACTCGGTGGCCCGGCTGGTCGGTGCCCCACCCGGTTACGTCGGGTACGAGGAGGGCGGTCAGCTGACCGAGGCGGTACGCCGTCGGCCGTACTCGGTGATCCTGCTCGACGAGGTGGAGAAGGCCCACCCCGACGTCTTCGACGTGCTGCTGCAGGTGCTCGACGACGGTCGGCTCACCGACGGGCAGGGCCGTACGGTGGACTTCCGCAACGCGATCCTGATCCTCACCTCCAACCTCGGCTCGACGCTGATCAACGACCTGACGTTGACCGAGGAGCAGCGCCGCGACGCGGTGCTGGCCGTGGTCCGGGCGCACTTCAAGCCGGAGTTCCTCAACCGGCTGGACGACATCGTGGTCTTCGCCATGCTCAGCGGCGCCGAGCTGCGGTCGATCGTGGACATTCAGCTGGACCGGATGCGGCGCCGGCTGGCCGATCGGCGACTGACCCTGGACGTCGACGACACCGCGCGGAGCTGGCTGGCCGAGCACGGGTACGACCCGATCTACGGGGCCCGGCCGCTGCGTCGACTGGTCCAGTCGGCGATCGGTGACCAGCTGGCCAAGGCGCTGCTGGCCGGCGAGATCCGTGACGGCGACACCGTACGGGTGCAGCTCGCCGACGACAAGGAAGGGCTGGCGGTGCAGGCCGGCTGATCGTCGTCGATGCAGTCCGGTTGAGTGACGTCGATCTCCCGGCCCGTCGGCGCGGGCCGGGTTCGGCGGTGAAACACGAGGTCGACGCGGCGTCGTTTGCCCCATGTGACTGGCGGGGTACCGCTACGGTGATCTTCCGAAGCTTCGGGAAGGAGAGCCGTGTCGGATCCGAATCCGGCCGCGCCACCGGTCAAGGCGCGGCCGAGCACCGTCACCATATCGAGTTACCTGCTGTTCCTGATCGCCGCGCTGCAACTGGTCGGCCTGATCGTCGCGCTGTCGGTAATGGGCACGATGCAACAGGTCTACGAGGACGCCTACGCCGGCACCGACATGGAGGCCGTCAGCACCTTCACGACGATCTCCCTGATCGCCGGCGCGATCTTCGGCCTGCTGATCGCCGCCGGCCTGGTGGTGCTCGCCTTGCTCAACAACCGGGGCAAGAATCCGTCCCGGATCGTCACCTGGGTGCTCGGCGGCATCTTCCTCTGCTGCTCCGGGGGCGGGCTCGCGCTCGGCGCGGCGGGCAGCGCGCTGCCCACCGGCCCGACCAGCACCGACCCGAACATGCCGGACCCGGCGCAGGTGCAACGGGATCTGGAGGCCGCGCTGCCCGGCTGGTACGAGCCGGTCAACCTGTTGCTCGGCGTCGTGACCGTCCTGGCCCTGCTGGCCGCGTTGATCCTGCTGGCGCTGCCGCCGTCGAACGACTTCTTCCGTAAGCCCGCCGTGGCCTGGGAGCCGCCGGTGCCGGGCGGCGGGTACGGCGTACCGCCGATGCCGGGCGGCAGCTACCCGAGCTACCCCGCCGCTCCCGGCACACCGCCGGCTGCCGGCCCACCGCCGACGGCCACCCCGCCCGGTCCGCCGCCGACCCCTGGCGCGCCGCCGGAGAACCCGCCGGGCAACCCCCCGCCGCCGACCAGTTGACGACCAGTCGATGACCGGGTCGGTCCGCCCCGTGCGGACCGACCCGCCGGTACGGGGAGACCCGGTCCTCGTAGGAGGTGACGACGTGGGGGACAAGCCTGCCCTGCGTACCGCACTGGTCACCGGGGCCACTGCCGGCCTCGGTGCCAGCTTCGCCCGTCGGCTCGCCGCCGACGGGTACCGGCTGGTGCTGGTCGCCCGTGACCGGCAGCGGCTCACCACGTTGGCGGACGAACTGGCCGACCGGCACGGCGTGACCGTCGAGGTGCTCGACGCCGACCTGGCTACTGACGGTGGAGTGACTGCCGTGGCCGACCGGCTGCGGTCCGTTGACGCACCGGTCGACCTGCTGGTCAACAACGCGGGCATCGGCCTGAACCGGTCGTTCCGGCGCACCGACGAGGCGGACGAGCTGCGGCTGCTGCGGCTCAATGTGGAGGCGGTGCTGCGGTTGACGCATGCCGTCCTGCCCGGCATGGTGCAACGCCGACAGGGCAGAGTGATTAATGTCTCGTCGGTGGCAGGCTTTGGTCCGTTAGCGGCTGGTTCGACCTATTCGGCGAGCAAGGCCTGGGTGACGAACTTCAGTGAGTCGATCGACATGTCGGTCCGCCACCTCGGGGTGCGGGTGATGGCGTTGTGCCCGGGCTACGTCCGCACCGAGTTCCACGAACGCGCCGGCATCCGGACCTCCGGCTCGCCGACCTGGCTGTGGCTGCGGGCCGACGACGTGGTCTCCGATGGTCTGCGGGACCTGGCCAGGGGGCGGGCGGTTAGTGTCCCGGACTGGCGCTACAAGGCGCTCGCCACTGTGGTGCGTCACGCTCCGCATGGACTGCTCCGGTTAGCCGCCGGCCGGCCGAAGGGTCGCGAGTGAGCCGGAGAGCGTACCAGCGTGCCCGTCGAAACGCTTCCTGCTGCCGTGACCTGGAGTTTTGTGGTGTATGGGCAGCTAGCGACGTGGATGGCGTTATCGGCGAGTTGCCGGGCCGGCGGATGGGGACCCAGTGACGGGCAGTACTCTTTGTGACATGGGCGACCGCGACGACCTGCGCAAATTCATCACTGATCTGGCCGTGGTGCACGGCAGGGTGGTGCTGTCGTCAGGTCGCGAGGCTGACTGGTACGTCGACCTGCGGCGAGTGACGTTGCACCACGCCGCCGCACCGCTGGTGGGACGGGTGCTGCTCGATCTCACTGCGGACTGGGAGTACGAGGCGGTTGGTGGCCTGACGTTGGGAGCGGACCCGGTGGCTCTGTCCATGTTGCACGCCGCTGCGGCGGAGCAACGGCGACTGGACGCCTTCGTGGTGCGCAAGGCCGGCAAAACGCACGGACTCCAGCGACGGATCGAAGGGCCGGACGTGGCCGGCCGGCGGGTGCTGGCAGTGGAGGACACCTCGACGACCGGCGGAAGCGTACTGACCGCTGTCGAGGCGTTACAGGAGGCAGGAGCTGAGGTAGTCGGCGTGGCGGTGATCGTCGATCGTGGGGCCGGTGACGCGGTTCGGGCAGCCGGACTGGCCTATCGGGCCGCCTATACGTTGGCTGACCTCGGCCTTCCGGCCTAAAAGTTTGCCGATTCGGATCTGCTGATATGCAGGCGGATCGATGCTGTTTGGTGGAAGGATGGGTTTCGTGGGAACTGCGTTGGCTGAAATGACCATGCCTCAAATCTCGCCGCTTGCCGGCGAGCCGATCGAACGCGCGGACGCGGAGCGACTCGCTGGAGTCCTCAAGGCGCTCGCCGACCCGGCCCGACTCAGGCTGCTCAGCCTGATCCAGTCGGCGCCGGAAGGCGAGGCCTGCGTCTGCGACCTCACCGCTCCGCTGGGGCTCTCCCAGCCGACGGTGAGCCACCACCTGCGTATCCTCACCGAGGCCGGCTTGCTGGAGCGGGAGAAGCGCGGAGTGTGGGCTTACTACCGGCTGGTGCCGACCGCGATCGCCACGATCGCGGATCTGCTGACCCCGCCGCGTAAGCGCGCCACCAAGAAGGCACGCTGACCTGACGGCACCTTGCCTGGTCGACTCGCGGAGGCGGAGCTGCCAGGCAAGGTGCCCAAGGTTTACGGAGGTCGCCGCGTGACGTACGTCGCTGGCGATCTGCGGGACCAGCTTGCCCACGTCGGCCACGACGTGGTGCGCGCCGGTCTCGTCGTGGGCTCCGGTGGCAACCTTTCCGCCCGCCTGCCGGGCGGCGATGAATGCTGGGTAACCGCGTCCGGCACCTGGCTGGACCGGCTCGTCCCGGCATCGTTCGCCCGGGTGCGGATCGCGGACGGCTGCACGCTGCCCGACGAACCGCAGATCCGACCGACCAGTGAGCTGGCGCTGCACCTGGCGGTCTACCGTGCCCGCCCCGACGTCCGCGCCATCGTGCACCTGCACCCGCAGAGCATGCTGCTGCTGGACGCGCTCGGCGTACCGATCCGGTTGGTCACCACCGACCACGCCTTCTACCTGCGGCGCGTCGTCACCGTGCCGTTCGCGCCGCCCGGCGGACAGCGGCTCGCCCGAGCCGCCGCCGACGCGGCCGCCGACGGCACCAACTGCCTGATCCTGTCCCGGCACGGCTGCTCCGTACTGGCCGGGTCGGTGGAGCTCGCCCACAAACGGGCGGTCAACCTGGAAGAGGCCGCCCGGCTCACCTACCGGGCACTGGCCATCGGTCGGCTCGACGATCTGACGCCGCTGCCGGCCGACTACCTCGACCAGCTGCCGGACGCGGAGCACGGCACCGTCTGACCCGACTGGACCGGACGCCCCGATGAGGGACAGACCGGCCCGCTGGACCGGTCGGCCAACCGGCCGGCGGACTCAGCTCAGTGGTGGGTCGGCAGCTGCGGCGACTCCTCCTGGGTGACATCGACCGCCGCGCGGCGCAACCGGCGCTGCTCGAGGACCACCATCGCGGTGACGATGACGACCCCCAGCACCAGCAGCAAGGCCACCGACAGCACATTGCCGTCGGGGGCGAGCAGCCCGCGCTCCTCGGTCTGCCACGGCCACAGCGCCCGCAGGCTACCGACGATCACCCCGGTCATCACCGCGAGGGTGACCCGCCGGTGGTGCTCCAACAGGTACTGCAGCAGCTTCACGAACAGCGTCAAGCCGATCACCATGCCGGCGGCGAAGACCGCCAGGTAGCCGACGTCGCGGTCGTTGACCGCCTCGATCGTCGGCTCGTAGAGCCCGACGGTCAGCAGCAGGAACGACCCGGACACGCCCGGCAGCACCAGCGCGCAGACTGCGACCGCGGCGGCCAGCAGCACCACCACCGGGTTCGGGTCGATGCTGGCCGACGGCAGACCGGTCAGCACGAACGCCGCGACCCCGGCGGCGACCACCGCGAAGACGTCCCGGCCGCGCCACGGCCGGCCGATCATCGAGACCGGCACCAGCACCGAGGCCAGCACCAGGCCGAAGAACAGCCCCCGAGTGTGCTCCGGGTACTCCTCCAGCATCGGCTCCAGCAGCCGGGCCGCCAGCAGCAGACCGGGCAGCATGCCCAGCGCCAGCGGGATGATCACTCCCCAGTGCACCTGCCGGAACTGCTCCCGGCTGCGCGCCCAGCCCTGCTTACGGGGCACGTCGGTGACTCCGTACCGGACCGCGCTGATCAGGTGCCCGGCCGAGGCGATGAGCCGCTCGTACACGCCGGTGACCAGGGCGATGGTCCCACCGCTGACCCCCGGGACGGCCTCCGCCACCCCGATCGCCGCACCCCGGAACACATGGCCGACACGTTCGCGCACTGACATTTGCAGAACCATACCGGGCCAGTGTTCACAGTCGGGGGTCGACCGGTTCGGACTCGCAGGCGAGCACCGCGAAGACCAACTCGTGCCGGCGCCACAGCGGCGCGCCGGTGGCCAGCAGATCCAGCGCCGCCAGACCGAGCCCGTGCTCGCGCAGCGCCATCGACCGCTTGCGGCCCAACGACCGCCGGCGCAGCTCGGCCAGCCGCTCCGGTTCGGTGTACCCCGGACCGTAGATGATCCGCAGATACTCCCGGCCCCGGCACTTGACGCCAGGCTGCAACAGCCGGCCGGTGCCGCTGCGGGCGGTCAGTCCGGCGTACGGCTTGACCACCATGCCCTCCCCGCCGGCCGCCGTCAGCTCCGACCACCATTCGGTGGCGTCGGCCACCGCCGCGTCGTCGGTCAGGTCGACCACCCGCCGTCGGGTGGTGGTGAACAGCTGCGGATCGGCCGCCACCAGCGCGTCCGCGCACTCCAGATGCCAGCCGTGGTCTCGGTCGGCGTACGAACGGCCGTCGGCGGCCAGCACCGCGAACGGCGCCAGCGTCACCGCGTCCGGATCACCGACGTACGCCCGGTAGGCGTCGGCGTACCGGTCGACGTCGACGGCCCGTCGGGCCAGCCGCTCGCGCAGTTGGCCGACCGGCAGGCCCCGACCGGCGGCGGCGTCGAGCACGTCCAACGCGGCGGGCAGCGCGGCCCGGCCGGCGGCGGCGACGCTGGCGTACTGCTCGCGGATCAGCCCGAGTGCCTTCGCCGACCAGGGCAGCAGTTCGCAGTCGAGTAGCAGCCAGCCGGCCGGCCCGGCGCCGGTGGCCAGCCGCTGCCACAGCCCGGCCGCCTCGGCCGCCGCCCGGATCCGGGCCAGTAGCGCCTCGGTACGCGCGGCCGAGTTGAAGAACGGCCGCCCAGTGCGGGTGTGGACCACCCCGCCACCGGGGCCGAACAGTGGGCCGCCCAATGGGTCGCGGCAGACCAGCACCACCGCCCGGGAGCCCATGTGCTTCTCCTGGCAGACCACCCGGTCGACGCCGGCGGCCCGATAGTCGGCGAACGCCTCCGCCGGATGCTCCAGGAACCCGTCCCGGGTCGACGTCGAGCAGGGCGACATGGTCGGCGGCAGCCAGACCAGCCAGCGGGGGTCCACCGCGAATCGGCTCATCACCTCCAACGCGGCGGCCGCGTTCTCGGCCGGGACCGTCGTGGTGCCGTAGCCGTAGTCGATGTGCCGGCGGCCGGTGACGTCGCGCAGGTCCAGCACGTCGTCGGGGCGGTCGGTGACCGGACCGGTGCCGTCGGCGGCACCCGGCTCGGCCGTCAGCGGCCGGACCGGTGGGTAGTACTCGCGGTCGGCCGGCACCGAGACGAGCTCCCGCGACGGGTAGCGCAGCGCGGTCAGCCGGCCACCGAAGACGCAGCCGGTGTCGACGCAGATGGTGTTGTTCACCCAGTCGGGGCGAGTCGTCGGGGTGTGCCCGTAGACCACGGTGGCGGCACCCCGGTAGTCGCGGGCCCACGGGTAGCGCACCGGCAGGCCGTACTCGTCGGTCTCGCCGGTCGTCTCCCCGTACAGCGCGAAGCTGCGCACCCGGCCGGACGCCCGACCCTGGTATTCGGCCTTGAGCCCGGCGTGCGCCACCACCAGCGCGCCCCCGTCCAACCGATAGTGGCTGACCAGCCCGTCGATGAACCTGACGACGTCGTCGGTGAACTCGGCCGGCTCGGCGGCCAGCTGCTCCAGGGTCTCGGCCAGACCGTGCGACACGGTCACCTTGCGGCCCCGCAGCTTGCGTAGCAGCTTCTGCTCGTGGTTGCCGGGCACGCAGAGCGCGGTGCCGCCCCGCACCATCCCCATCACCAGGCGCAGCACCCCGGGTGAGTCCGGGCCGCGGTCGACCAGGTCACCGACGAAGACCGCGGTACGCCCCTGCGGGTGCCGGGCATCGACCGGTCGACCGGCGTCGTCGCGGTCGATCGTCCAACCCAGCTTCGTCAGCAGCGCCTCCAGCTCGGCGCGACAGCCGTGCACGTCACCGATGATGTCGAACGGCCCGGTGAGCTCCCGCCGGTCGTTGTACAGCCGGGTCAGCCGGATCTCGGCGGCGTCGATCTCGTCGGTGCCGCGCAGCACGAACACGTGCCGAAAGCCTTCCCGGGTCAGCCGGCCGACCGAGCGGCGCAGATCCCGCTGCATCCGGGTGATCACGTGCCGGCCGAAGGTGCGGTCGGCCCGGCCCTGGGTCCGTTCCCAGCAGAGCTGCTCGGGCAGGTCGAGCACCACCGCGACCGGCAGTACGTCGTGTTCCCGGGCGACGGCGACCAGCCCGGCCCGGGCGTGTTCCTGCAGGTTGGTGGCGTCGACCACGGTGAGCCGACCGGCGCGCAGCCGCTTGCCGGCGACGTAGTGCAGCGCGTCGAAGGCGTCCGCCGACGCCGACTGGTCGTTCTCGTCGTCGGCGACCATCGCCCGGAAGGTGTCCGAGGAGAGCACCTGGGTGGCGGCGAAGTGCCGGCGGGCGAAGGTCGACTTGCCGGAGCCGGAGACACCGACCAGGGCGATCAGGGCGAGTTCGGGGATCTCCAGCACGCTCACCGGGCACCCCCGGTGCCCGTGCTGACTGCGCTGGTGCCGTCCGGGCCGGTGCTGTCCGAGCCCGCGCCGTCGCGGGTGAAGACCGCCAGTTGGGTCGGTGGCCCCACGTCCGGATCGACCTCGCCGATCGGCCGGAACCCGACCCGGTAGCCGTACGCCGCAGCGACCCGGCCGGCCCAGTCGGCGAACTCGGCGCGGCTCCACTCGAACCGGTGGTCCGGGTGTCGCAGCGCGCCCGCGGCGAGTCCTTCGTAACGCACGTTGTACTCCACGTTCGGGGTGGTCACCAGCACGGTGCCGGGTCGGGCGTGACCGAAGACCGCTTCGGCCAGAGCCGGCAGCCGGGGCGGGTCGAGGTGCTCGACCACTTCCATCAGTACGGCGGCGTCGTAGCCGCGCAGCCGGTCGTCGCGGTAGGTCAGCGCCGACTGCCACAGCCGGATCCGCTGCTGCTGGCGCGCCGGGAGCCGGTCCAGTCGCAGCCGCCGGGCGGCCAGCTCCAGTGCCCTGGCCGACACGTCGGTGCCGACGATCTCGGTGAACCGGGGCTGGGCGAGTAGTTCGGTGAGCAGCGCACCGCCGCCGCAGCCCAGGTCGAGCACCCGGGTGGCGCCGGCCTCGGCCAACGCGGTGAGCACGGCGGCCCGGCGGGTCGCGGCCAGCGGTCGCGGCCGGACCGCCGCCGGCAGCCCCGCGTCCTCGTCGGCACCCGGGTCGGCGTCGGCACCCGGGTCGGCGTCGGCGAGCCGCAGCTCGGCGGCCCGCGCCTCGGCGAGCCGGTCCTCGGCGCGTCGGGCGAGCACCCGGCGGTGGGCCAGGTAGCGCCGGGTGATCAACCGGCGTTCCGGGTGGCCGGCCAGCCAGCCCTCCCCGGCCCGGATCAGCTTGTCCAGTTCGTCCGGGGCGATCCAGTAGTGCTTGGCGTCGTCCAGCACCGGCAGCAGCACGTACAGGTGGTTGAGCGCGTCGGCGACCCGCAGCGTGCCGGTCAGGGTGAGGTCGACGTAGCGGCTGTCCCCCCACTGCGGGTAGCGCTCGTCCAGTGGGATGGGTCGGGCGGTCACCGTCCAGCCGAGCGGGGTGAACAGGCGCTCGGCGAGAGTCGCGCCGCCCCGGCAGCGCAGCACCGGCACCCGGATGGTCAGCGGCAGGGCGGTGCCGGGCAGGTCGGGGCGGTCCCGGCTCTCCCCGCGCAGCGCGGACCGGAACACCTTGGCGAGCGCGGCGGCGAGCAGGCTGGACGCGGCGTACGGCCGGTCGTTGACGTACTGGCCGAGGGTGAAGCTCTCCGGCATCGCGGCCGTGCGCCGGCCACGGCGCGGGCCGCCGGCGGCGAGGCGTGCCGGGTCAACGTCGAGCAGCAGCGCGGCGGTGCAGCGCTGCTCGGTGGCCTCCGGGTAGAACACGTGCGCGGTGCCGGTGGGTACGTCGAACGACTGCATCCGGTCCGGATGTTTGACCAGCAGGTAGCCGAGGTCGGTGGCGGGCCGGTGGGTCGTCGTCACGGTCATCAGCACCCGGGTGATGGTGCCAGCCGGCCGCCACCGGTCGACACCGGTTATCGCGGATGCGCGGTGGCCGTCGCGCCGTCGTCAGCGGTCAGCGGTAGCCGTCGTCGTCATCGAGGTCGACGATGCGGGACTGCTCGACCGCGTCCCAGTCGTCGACCTCCAGACCACGGTGCACCTCGGGCTGCTGCTCGACCGGGTTGGCCACGACCGACTGCTCGACCGCGTCGTCGGCGGGCGCCTCCGGGTCACGTTCCTCGGGAGCGAGGTGGTCCCCTGGGGCGATGTCCTCGTCCGGGTAGGTCATGTCGCCCTCCGTCCGTCCGTCGTACCGGTGCTCCCACCACGGTACGGGTCAACCGGGGCGCCCGCTGACCACCGTCCAAGATAGGAGGCTTGTCCGTTTTTGTGGCGCGGTGGTTTACTCCGGGTGGCAGGATGGCAGTATGGGATTCCTGATCAGGCTCGCGGTCAACGCGGTCGCCCTGTGGATAACCACGCTGATCGTGCCCGGCATCGACGTCACCGGTGACACCGCGACCAACAACGCGCTGACCCTGGTCATCGTGGCGCTGATCTTCGGACTGGTCAACGCGGTCCTCAAACCGGTCATCAAGGTCGTCGGCTGTGTCTTCTACCTCCTCACCCTCGGCCTGTTCGCCCTGGTCGTCAACGCCCTGCTCTTCCTGCTGACCGACTGGCTGGCGCAACAACTGGATCTGCCGTTCGCCATCGACGGGTTCTGGCCGGCATTCTGGGGAGCGATCGTCATGGCCGTCGTCGGCTGGCTGATCAGCCTGGTCATCCCCGACAAGTACGACCGCCGCTGACCGTGCCCACAGACAGGGCCGATGTCGCCGGGGCGGTACCGCTGCGGGATACTGCCTAACGGAGGACAGCGCGGTCCAGCGCAGTGAGCTGAGCATGGAATCCGGCCCGTCGACGGGCCGAACCGGTACAAAGGAGCGTTCGAGATGCCCATCGCCTCTCCCGAGGTCTACGCCGAGATGCTTGACCGCGCCAAGGCCGGCGCGTTCGCGTACCCCGCCATCAACGTCACGTCCTCGCAGACCCTCAACGCCGCGCTGCAGGGCTTCGCCGAGGCGGAGAGCGACGGCATCATCCAGGTCTCCACCGGTGGTGCCGAGTACCTCTCCGGCCCGACCGTCAAGGACATGGTCAGCGGCTCGCTGGCCTTCGCCGCCTTCGCCCAGGAAGTGGCCAAGAAGTACCCGGTCAACATCGCGCTGCACACCGACCACTGCCCGAAGGGCAAGCTCGACGGCTTCGTCCGCCCGCTGCTGGCCGCCTCCAAGGAGCGGGTCGCCGCCGGTGGCGCGCCGCTGTTCCAGTCGCACATGTGGGACGGCTCCGCCGTACCGCTGAAGGAGAACCTGGAGATCGCCACCGAGCTGCTGGCCGAGGCCGCCGCCGCCAAGGTCGTGCTGGAGATCGAGGTCGGCGTCGTCGGCGGCGAGGAGGACGGCGTCGTCGGCGCCATCGACGAGAAGCTGTACACCACCGTCGAGGACGGGCTGGCCATGGTCGAGGCGCTCGGTCTCGGCGAGAAGGGCCGCTACATGGCGGCGCTCACCTTCGGCAACGTGCACGGCGTCTACAAGCCGGGCAACGTCAAGCTGCGGCCGGAGATCCTCAAGGAGATCCAGGACGCGGTCGGCGCCAAGTACGGCAAGGAGAAGCCGCTCAGCCTGGTCTTCCACGGCGGCTCCGGCTCGCTGCTGGAGGAGATCCGGGCCGCACTGGACTACGGCGTGGTCAAGATGAACATCGACACCGACACCCAGTACGCCTTCACCCGCCCGGTCGTCACCCACATGTTCACCAAGTACGACGGGGTGCTGAAGATCGACGGCGAGGTCGGCGACAAGAAGTCGTACGACCCCCGGGCCTGGGGCAAGGCGGCCGAGGCCGGGATGGCCAAGCGGGTCGTCGACGCCTGCGAGCACCTGCGCTCCACCGGCACCACGCTGGCCAAGTAACACCCACCGAACCACCCGACGCGCGGCCGGTCCCGTACTCCCGGGGCCGGCCGCGCGTCGCCGTCGTACGAACCACACCGGTAGGATCTACCGATTCAGAGTGGTCCGCTGCGGAGGTCGGTCGTGCTCGGCATCGATGGGTACGAGCCACAGTGGTGCCACGACGCCGCGACACTCGCCGCCGCCCACCGGGCCCGGTTCTCCCGCATCATCGGACGCCCGCTGGTCGACACCTGGCTGATGTGGGACCTCGACCTGGACACCTGGTACGCCAACGGCCCGGTCATCCTCGGCTTCGGTGACGTCAACGTCGAGGTCACCCACCGCAAGTTCGACGAATGCGCGATCACCTGGAACCAGGTCGACATGTCCATGCCGCTGGACCTGCCCGGCCTGCGGCTGGACTGGCACAGCGACCGGCACCCGGCACCCCTGCCGGCCCGGGGCCGACCGCTGCGGGCGGTCAACGTGATCGAGCGGATCATGCCGTCGCACTGGCGTCCGCACGTGCTGCACGCCGTCGAGTTCCTCTTCGACGGGGCCCGGTTGGCGGTCCAGAACGCCCTCGACGAGAACGGCCTGTCCGCCGAGCCCGACGTCGAGCTGCCGATCGTCGCCTGGCGCCGCCGCCCCGTCGCCTGACCTGGCTCGCAGGTCAGCTCGATCGGGTGACCTGGTGCGGTACGACCGGCGGCAGCGCTGCGGCGGTGAGCAGCGCGACCGCCTCGTGCACGTCGTCGGTGAGCCGGATCAGCGGGGACAGGTCGCCGGCCGGGGACAGCGCCAGCAGCGGCGCCAGCATCGCCTCGACGGGCAGTGTCTGGGTCCAGAAGGCGCGGTCCAGGAAGACGTACGGGCCGCTGGCCCCGTCGGTGCCGTAGAACGTCTTCGTGGATGCCTGGAACACCTCCTGCACGGTGCCGGCCCGGCCCGGCGCGAACACGATGCCGCCCCGGGCCAGCCGCAGAATGGTGTCCTCCCGGACGGCGTTGCAGAAGTACTTGGCGATCCGACCGGCGAACAGGTTGGCCGGCTCGTGCCCGTACAGCCAGGTGGGGATGGCGAGCCCGCCGGCCCGCGCCCAGCCGGAGCCGCTGTCGTCGGTCACCGCCTCGTCGACCGGGTACCGGTCGCGGACCGCCAGCGCCGCGGCGGTGTACGGCTGCTGGTCGGCGTAGTCCGGCGCGCCGGCCAGCAGGTCGATGGCGTCGGTCAGCTCCTCGGCGTCGCGGCTGCTCAGGTACGCGCCGAGGTTCGCCGCCTCCATCACGCCCGGCCCGCCGCCGGTGACCACCAGCCGGCCGGCCCGGGCCAGCTCCCAGCCGAGCGTGGCGGCCAGCCGGTACGCGGAGGTGCCGCGCGGCACCGCGTGTCCGCCCATCACCCCGATCACCGAGGCCGGCCCGTACCGGTCGATCCAGGCCCGGGTGGCGTCGGTGAGCGCGTTGTCGATGCCGTGGTCGTGCAGCCGCTGGGCCAGCGCCTCGCGGATCTGCGGCTGGGCGCCGCCGTGCCGGCGGAAATGCCGGTAGACCAGGTTGTCGTACATTCCGTCGGCGCCGTGCTCGGCGAACCCGGCGGCCAGGTCGGCCGGGGTGTACAGCCGGGGCGGGTGGCTCGGGTACGGCAGCCCGGCGAACGGCGGGACCACGTGCGCGCCCCGGCGCACCAGCTCCGCTTCCGCCGCCGCCGACGGGAACGAACAGCCCAGGAACAGCGTGTCGGTGAGGTCGATGTCGGTCAGGTCGGGCACCGGCGGCACGTCGAACTGCAGGCCCTGCACGGTCAGCCCGGCCAGGCTGCCGGCGCGCAGATGATGGTCGAGCTCGGCGCGGGACTCCACCTCGTGCGGGGTGGAGTCGTAGTCGCCGGACAGCGCTGCGGGGGGTGGCGTGGGCATTCGGCCATCTTTCCGTACCGCCGCAACCGGCGGGGCGTGGCGCAGCGAAGCCCGGTCACACAGCGAAGCCCGGTGGCACGAGGCCACCGGGCTTCCCAAACCGGTTCCTGGGGAGGCTCCGGACCTCTATTTCTAGTCGAGTACCGGCATCGGCACACCCGCCGCACGCGTGACGAAGGACTCATCCGTTCAGACACCATGTCGCTGCGAATCCAGGTTGAATGGGCAAAATGCAGAACCTGTTGCCCGAACCGCCGGCCACCATGCTGCCCGGCGACGAGCAGGCCGAGGCGGCTCTCGCCGAGGCTGCCCAGGTGGACACCGAGGAGGCGTACGCCGCTGCCGCCGGCCGCCACCCCACCTACAGTCGGGCCTGGGCGGTGCTCGCCCAGCGTGCGTTCACCAAGGGGGAGGTCGTCGCCGCGTACGCCTACGCCCGCACCGGCTACCACCGGGGCCTGGACCAGCTGCGTCGCAGCGGCTGGAAGGGGCATGGCCCGGTGCCCTGGTCGCACCGGCCGAACCAGGGTTTCCTGGCCTGCCTGCACCTGCTGTCCCGGGCAGCCGGGGAGATCGGTGAGAGCGACGAGGCCGCCCGGTGCGCGCAGTTCCTGCGGGACTGCGACCCGGCCGCCGGGGACGCGCTCGCCAGCAGCTGACGGCTCAGAGCCCTTCGGCCACCGCCGAGGCGATCTTCAGCCACGCCTGCCGGAACGTCGCGGACAACTGTCCGTACCGGATCGGTTCCCCACTGTCGATGATCCGCTCGTACGGTGCCAGCAGCACCGTACGGGTGCGGGCGGCGAAGTGCCGGTGGATCGGTGCCAGGTCGATCTCCCGGCGGGACGGCGGCATGGAGATGACGGTGACCGCCTGCCGGACCAGCCGCTGCCGGCCGGTCTGCTCCAGGTGGTCGAGCATCCGGGCGGCCGGCTCGGCGGAGTCGTTGCGGGCCGACATGGTCACCACAAGCTGGTCGGTGGCGTCGATCGCCGCCTGCCAGTTCTGTGCCCGTACGTTGTTCCCGGTGTCCACGAAGATCAACTTGTAGAACCGGCTGACCACCTCGCGGATCTCGGCGAACGCGGCGGCGGTCAGCATCTCGCCGGCGGTGGCCGACTCGTCCGAGGCGAGCACGTCGAACATGCCCTCGCCCTGCGCCCGCACGTACTGCGACAGGTCGCCGACCCGGCCGTGTGACCCCTGGAACAGGCGCAGGTCGCGCAGCATGTCCCGGACCGTACGGGAGTGGAAGTCCTGCTGGGCGCGCATGCCGAGGGTGCCCTGGGTTTCGTTGTTGTCCCAGGCCAGCACGTAGCCGCCGCGCTTCTGCCCGAACGTCATGGCCAGCATCAGGATGGCGACGGTCTTGCCGGCACCGCCCTTCGGGTTGACCACGGTGACTTGGCGCAGCCCACCGAAGTTGCGGCGCACCATCTCGACGTCCCGCCGGATCTCCTGCTCGTGCTGCCCCGGCGGCAGCTTGACCAGGCCCAGCGTGGTCCGGTTGAGCGCGGCCCGGACCCCCATCGTGGCGACCGGGTTGGCCGGTTTCGCCGCCCGACGCAGGGCGAACTCCTCGGCGGTCGGCACGAACGAGTCGGGTGTCCAGCCCGCCGGCAGCTGGCTGCCGCCGGCCGGCGGGCTCGCCTGCTGGTGCGCCGGCGCGGCCGGCTGCTGCCCGGGATCCTGGTACGCGGGACCCTGTTGGGTGGGACCCTGCTGCACCGCGCCGAGCACCCCGGGCGGCACCGGGTAGCCCGGGTCGAACATCGCCGACCGTGGCGGCGGCACCGGAGCGTCCGGCCCCGGTGAGCCCGGCACCGGAGCGTCCGGCCCCGGTGAGCCCGGCCCCGGAGTGTCCGGCCCCGGTGAGCCCGGCCCGGGAGGCGATGGCATCCGGTGCACCCCGGGCGCTTCCTGGTACGGCTGTCGGGGCAGTTCGGTCACGCCCGGACTCACCTGCTGGTACGCCGGTGCCGCCGACGGTGGCGGTGACCAGGCCCCGCCGTCCGTCGGAGTCCAGTCGTCCCAGCCGGGTGTCTCGTCCCAGCCGGGCGTCGCCGTGGGCGCCGACACAGCAGGCGATGTCGCCGTCGGGCCGGCGGCCGGCGGGGCCCACGGGTCGGCGGGCTGGCCCGGCGCGGGTTCCGTCGCCTCTTCCTGAGGCTCGCTCGGCCGGCCGGGGCCGGTCGGTGGCAGCGGGGGCGGCGTCGGCGTCTGACCGGGTGGTGGGGCGGGCCGGCTGGGGCCGGGATGTGGCTGGCGGGGGTGGGTCGGGCCGGGCCGAGGTGGCGTCGGGTGCGGCCGGCCGGCAGCCTCCGACGTGGGCGTGGCCGCGTCCGTCGGCGGTACGGGCGTGAGCGGTACGGGCGCCTCCGTCGGCGGTACGGGCTGCTCCGGTGACCGCCGGGGAGCCGGCGGCACAGCGCCGGACGGACCAGCATCGCCGGCGGTGCCAGCGGCACCGGTCGAGCGGCTGGTCAATCTGCTGGGGGGCTGCGCCCACGGCGACGCGGGCGAATGCGGCAGTTCCGGATCACGGTCGGCGGGCAGACCACCGCTGCCGTTGGCGCTGCCGCTGCCGTTCGCGCCGGCCTGCCCAGTACGGCTCAGCTGGCCGTTGCCCGCCGGCCTGCCGTCGCCGGGTGGCTGGCCGTTGCCGGGCCGGACCTCGGCTCCGGACGTCACCGTCGGAATGACCGGTACGGCGATGGTCTGATCGCTGCGGGGAGTTGCCACTACTTCGTCCGGCGGCCAGAACGGCTCCTCCACCTGACCTCCGTCGGTGCCGGTCGACCGCCCCGGATCGGTGTTGTCGTGCACTGCGTACCTCCCCCTCGCCCCCCGTGGACAACCCGAGGATGTGCAGGTCAGTCGCTACTTAGCGTCGCATACCAGGTCAGTATGTGTACACGGCCCAGGCGCCCGGTTCCACCCACCAGGAGCGTTTCCGGGTCAAGCCGCCCACCACCCCGTCGTCCAGGAACGGCAGTTCGCCGTCGCGCGGGGTGACCGCCGTCGCGCGACCACGGGCCCGGCGGATCTCGATGCGTACCCGCTCGCCGCGCCACCACGACCTGGTCTTCACCGGTACCGCCACCGCCACCTCCAGCACCCCGTCCGCCGGGTCCGCCCGGGCCACCAGCTCCACCTCCGCCAGCCGGGCGTACCCGTCGGCGTTCGCCACCACGCAGGCCAACAGCGGGTCGTCGCCGGCGCTCAGCACGGCGTCATCGACCTCGATCCGTCCGCGCCAGGGTAGCGGGTGATCGTGCTCGTCGGCGGCGCCCAGCAGCGCGCCGTCCAGGGTCACCGAACCACTGTCGGTCCGCAGCAGGTCCAGCCGGCGCTGCCGGCCGCCGAGGACCGCGGCGGCGACCGCGGCCGGCTCCCGGGGCAGGCCGAGCCGGCCGGCCAGGTCGGCCGGCGGGGCGTCGCCTGCCGGGGTACCGGTTGCCGTGGACCGCCGGGTGTCGGCAGAACCGCCTGGGCCGAGTGGCAGCACCCCGATCGCCGGCAGATCCGGCAGGGTCCGGGAGTCGGCCAGGTCGGCGGGTCGCCGGCTCGGCGGCGGCGCGTAGCGGCGTACCATCCGGCGCAGCACCGCCCGCAGCTGCCCGTCGGTGGCCGTGGCGACGATCAGCCGGGTCTTGCCGTCGTCGTCGGGCCAGGTCAGACCGTCCGGCCGGGCCGGGCCGTCCAACCGGGCGAGGACGTCGTCGATCTCCCGGTCCGACCGCGCCGTCACCGTCTCGACTCGGGCGCCGGCGGCGACCAGCGCGTCCCGGCAGGTCAGCACCGGCACCCGGACCGGTTCGGCGCAGTCCGGCTTCGCCCGGGTGAGTGCCGTGCCACAGCTGACACCGCAGCCGCCGTCGCAGCCCGCGTCCGGCTGGCTGCCGAGTGTCAGCAGCACCACGTCGTACACCGTCGCCGCCTTTCGCCGATCTCTGCGGCCACGTCCACCAGGTTCGTGACCCTTGTTAGCCTGACTCCTCGGGCTTGCCACGCGGTCGCCACCTGGCACCCGAGCCCCATGGAGGCGGGTTACACAAGATGCCAGCGATCGTGCTGCTCGGCGCGCAATGGGGTGACGAGGGCAAGGGCAAGGTTACCGACCTGCTTGGCGAGCGGGTCCACTACGTGGTGCGGTTCTCCGGCGGCAACAACGCCGGGCACACCGTGATCACGCCGGACGGGCAGAAGTACGCCCTGCACCTGATGCCGTCCGGTGCGCTCTCCCCGAACGCGATGATCATCATCGGTAACGGGGTGGTGGTCGACCCGAAGGTCCTGCTGACCGAGATCGACGGACTCGCCGAACGCGGCGTGGACGTCTCCCGGCTGCGGATCTCCGGTGACGCGCACCTGATCATGCCGCACCACCGGGCACTGGACCGGGTGGTCGAGCGCTACCTCGGATCGTCGCGGATCGGCACCACCGGGCGCGGCATCGGGCCGGCGTACGGCGACAAGGTGGCCCGGATGGGCATCCGGGTGCAGGACCTGCTCGACCCCGGCATCCTGCGCAAGAAGCTGGAGCTGGCGCTGCGGGAGAAGAACCAGATCCTGTTCAAGGTCTACAACCGCAAGGCGCTCGACCTGGACGCGGTGGTCGAGGAGTACCTGGCGTACGCGGAGCGGCTGCGTCCGCACATCGCCGAGACCCGGGCGATCCTCTGGGACGCGCTGGACCGGGGCGACACGGTGCTGCTGGAGGGCGCGCAGGCCACCATGCTCGACATGGACCACGGCACGTACCCGTTCGTGACCTCGTCGAACCCCACGTCGGGCGGGGCCTGCGTGGGCACCGGCATCCCGCCGACCGCGATCACCAAGGTGATCGGGGTGACCAAGGCGTACACCACCCGGGTCGGCTCCGGGCCGTTCCCGACCGAGCTGTTCGACGCCGCCGGTGACCATCTGCGCAAGATCGGTGCCGAGTACGGCACCACCACGGGCCGGGAGCGCCGCTGCGGCTGGTTCGACGCGGTCGTCGGCCGGTACGCCGTACGGCTCAACGGCATCACCGACCTGGTCGTCACCAAGCTCGACGTGCTGACCGGGCTGGCGAAGGTGCCGATCTGCGTCGGCTACGAGATCGACGGCGAGCGGTTCGACGACATGCCGATGACCCAGACCGGTTTCCACCACGCCACGCCGATCTACGAGGAGCACGACGGCTGGTGGGAGGACATCACCGCGGCCCGCACCGAGGCGGAGCTGCCGGTCAACGCCCGGCGCTACATCGCCCGGATCGAGGAGCTGTGCCGGGCCCGGGTCAGTGTGGTCGGCGTCGGTCCCGGCCGGGAGGAGAACGTGGTACGCCACGAGCTGCTCTGAGCCGTACCCATCGGCTCTGAGCCGTCTCCGTCTGCTCTGAGCGGTATCCGTGCCTGCCCCACGCGGATCCTCAGAAAATCCTCAGATCTCCGCCAAGCGTGGCGGGGCATGCCTGCTTCATGATCGAACTGGGCCCGAACGTCCGCCGGTTGCCACAAGCGCCGGCGGCGGGGCACCCTTCCCGGTATTCGATTGATAGTAACTGATAGCAGGGAGCAAGGCAGTGAGCCGGCTGTACGGCGATCCCAATCGCGTGCGAGACGCGATGGAGGCCACCCCCACCCCGACCCCTCCGACCGGCATCCCCCCGATGACCCTGGCGCGCTGGACCCTGTGGGGTGTGCTGGCTGCCAACCTGTTGATCCTCGAAGTGGCCTTCTTCGCGTACGGCCAGGGCAAGCACCCGGTGCTGACCGTCGCCAAGTTCTTCGGCCTGCACGCCGCGATGATCATGATGCTGCAGTTGACCCTGGTGGCCCGGATTCCCTGGCTGGACCGGCGGCTCGGGATGGACCGGCTCACTGCCTGGCACCGATGGATCGGTTTCGGTCTGTTCTGGACCGTGATGCTGCACGCCGTGTTCGTGATCGCCGGCTACGCCACCCTGTACGACATGGGCTTCGGCGAGACGTTTCTGAGCCTGGCCGGGGTGACCGCCTCGCTGCTCGGGATGATCGCCGCCGGCATCATGATCGTCGTGGTCGGGGCCTCCATCCGGTACGCCCGACGCCGCCTGCCGTACGAGGCCTGGCACAGCCTGCACGTGCTGATCTACCTCGCGCTGCTGGCCGGCCTGGTGCACCAGTTCATGGAGACCACCACCTTCGACTCGGCCCCGGCCAACATCTACTGGTGGACGCTGTGGGCACTGGTGATCGGGTCGCTGATCGTCAACCGGGCGATCGTCCCGCTGTGGCGCAACGCGTACCACCAGTTCCGGGTCGCCGCCGTGGTGCCCGAGGCCGACAACGTGACCTCGGTGTACGTCACCGGCCGCCACCTGGACCGGCTGCCGTCGCGCGCCGGCCAGTTCTGCATCTGGCGGTTCCCCGGCCACAACCGCTGGTGGCAGGCGAACCCGTTCTCGCTGTCGGCGGCACCCGACGGGCGTTCCCTGCGGCTGACCGCGAAGGCCGCCGGCAAGACCAGCGCCGGGCTGCGGCACCTGAAGGTCGGCAACCGGGTCTTCATCGAGGGGCCGTACGGCGCCTTCACCAACCTGCACCGCAAACTGGACAAGACCCTGCTGGTCGCCGGTGGCGTCGGGGTCACCCCGATCCGGGCGCTGCTGGAGGAGTCGGGCGGTTCGACGGTGGTGCTCTACCGGGCGGCCAAGGAAACCGACGCGGTGCTCCTCGGCGAACTGCAAGGGCTGGCCGCCGCGCAGGGCGCGCAACTGCACGTGCTGACCGGGCGCACCGGGTCCGGCTCGCCGCCGAACCGGCCGTTCGACCCGGAGAACCTGCTCGCCCGGGTGCCGGACATCACCGAGCGCGAGGTGTTCGTCTGCGGGCCGCCGGCGATGACCACCGCCGTCGTCGACAGCGTCCGGGCCATCGGCGTGCCGAACGCTCAGATCCACGCCGAACGCTTCGGCCTGGGCTGAACCCTGGGGCTCAGCCCTTCCTCAGAGAATCCTCAGATCTTCATCACGCGCCGTGTCCGGTCGCGGCCAGATGATCGTAGGACCCGTCGGCGGGTCGGCGGGTTCGACCCGGAAGGGCGCATCAAGGGTGAGCGACAGCGACGGCACCAACGCGATCGTGATCGGGGCGGGGATCGCCGGTCTGGTCACCGCCCGGGTGCTGAGCGACCACGTCGATCGGGTGACGGTCCTGGAACGGGACCGGCTGCCCGACGACGCGGTGCCACGCCGGGGCGTCCCGCAGGGCCGCCACGGCCACCTGCTGCTCGGGGCCGGTCGGCGGCTCCTTGACGGCTGGTTCCCCGGGCTGACCGGGGAACTGGCCGCCGCCGGTGCCGTCCCACTGCACGGCGCCGACCTGGTGTGGCATCAGGGCGGCGGTTACCGGACCCGCCCCGACCTCGGCTTCCTGACCATGTCGGCGAGCCGGCCGCTGCTGGAGGACACCGTCCGCCGGTGCCTGCTACGGCAGCGGCGCAACGTCACCGTCGTCGACCAGACCGCGGTCGACGGGCTGGTGGTCGCGACCGACCAGATCGCCGCGGTCCGGGTCGACAGTGCCCAGGTCGACAGTGCCCGGATCACCGGGGTCCGGGTGGACGGCGTCGAGCACCGGGCCGACCTGGTCGTCGCCTGCACCGGGCGCAACACCCACTTTCTGGACCAGTTGGCCGAGCTGGGCTTCCCGGCACCCGAGGTCGCGGCGGTACGGGTCGACGCGGCGTACGCGTCACAGCTGGTCCGGCGTGGTCCGGACGACCTCGACGGTGCCCTCGCGGTGGTGGTCGACGACCGGGCCGGCGGCCACCGGACCGGCACCATGGTGCCGGTGGAAGGCGACCGTTGGCTGATCACCATCGGCTCCCGGCACGGTGAGGTGCCGCCGAGTGACCCGGGCGAGTTCGAGACCTTCGCCCGGGAGCTCCCGTCGTCCACCATCGCCGATGTGCTGGCCAAGGCCGAAGCGCTCAGCCCGGTGCTGACCCACCGGATCGCCACCGATCAGCGCCGGCAGGTGGAACGGCTGCGGCGTACCCCGGCCGGATTCCTGGTCCTGGGCGACGCGATCTGCAGTCTCAACCCGATCCACGCGCAGGGAATGACGTCCGCCGCGCTGCAGGCCCGGGCGTTGGACCGGGCGCTGCGGCGGTACGGGCCGACCTCGCCACGGCTGCCCGGTGCCTTCTACGGTCGGGCCGGCCGGGCGGTCGACGTACTGTGGCGTACCGCCGTCGGAGCCGACTTCGCCGACCCCCGGACCACCGGCCATCGGCCGGTCGGGACCGGCCTGGCCAACCGGTACCGGAGCCTGGTGTCGCGAGCCTGTCACACGTCGCCGGTAGTGGCCCGGCAGGCGCTGCTGGTGCAGCATCTGCTGGCCCGGCCGGCGTCGTTGGCGACTCCGGCGATGATGCTGCGGGTGCTGCTGGCCAACCGACGTCGGCCGGGCCGGCCACCGGAGAGCACGCTCTCCGGCGACCGGCCCGGCCGCAGTCCGACCACTGGTGGCGGCCGCCGGTCGCGATCAGCGGCGACGGCCACCCGGGCCGATCAGTAGATCGTCACGTCGTACTCGTTGACCGCCTCGCGGACCGGCTGGTAGAAGGTCGTGCCGCCGGTCCGGCAGTTGCCGCTGCCGCCCGAGGTGAGGCCCAGCGCGGTCGATCCGGAGTAGAGCGGGCCGCCGGAGTCGCCCGGCTCGGCGCAGACGTCGGTCCGGATCAGACCGCGGACGACTCCGCTGCCCAGGTAGCGGACCCGGGCGTTGAGCGCGGTGACCGTACCGCTGTGGGTGCCGGTGGTCGAACCGGTGCGGGTCACCGACTGCCCGACGAAGGCGTCGCCGACGCTGAACCCACCCGGGTGGCTCTGCGCCGGGTTGTCGTAGCGGACCAGCGCGTAGTCGTCGCCCGGGAAGCTGTAGTCGATGGTCGGGCCGATCAGGTTGGTCTGCGCGGAGTTGCTGTACCAGGTGCTGACCACCTCACCGCAGTGCCCGGCGGTGAGGAAGTAGTAGGTGCTGCCGCGGACCGCGTTGAAGCCGAGTGAGCACCGGCCGCCGCTGCCGTAGATCGGGTCGCCGGACGAGACCAGCCGGGTGAAGACACCGGACGTACGCTCCACCCGGATCGCGCCGGCCTTGCCGCGCGCGGTCCGCCGGATCTTGGCGATCTCGGCGCGGGAGACGCTGGTGTCGGCGGTCACCACGACGCGGCCGGAGGCGCTGTCGACGTGCCAGGCGATCCCTTCGACGCCGGAGGCTTCCACCAGGTCGCTGACCTGGGCTAGTTCGCTAGCGGTGTAGACGACCGGGGCGGCGGCACCGGCGGATGGCAGGGCGAGCGCGCCGGCGGTGAGTACGCCGACGGCGACGGCGAGCAGCCGGGTTGCCCGGCTGGTCGTGTGGCTGATCCGCACTGTTCCCTCCTGAATGGGACTGGGGATCTCAGGCTTACTGGATATTGACAGTTTTGTTGGATGTCGATGTTGATGCAAGCGCTAACATGTCAAGATTACTTAGACAATAGCCAATATGAAAAACAATTCTGACAGTTGTCTGACTTGGCGGGGTCCCGCACTGGTCAGAAGGTGGTCCGGTCGGCGTCGGTGTCGGCGAGTCGGTCCAGCATCGTCGTCCAGGTGGTACGCAACGCCCGCAGCCAGCCGATGGTCGCCGCACCGCTGCCCGGCCAGCGGATGTCCGCACGGTCGTGGGGTGTACGGCTCTCGACGTGGTCAATGGCGACGGTCCACCACCAGCCGATGTGCCAGGTGGGCCAGGCGATCGTCGGCACCGGAGTCGGATCCGGTTCGCTGTCCGCCCAGTCCGGCACCCAGCCGCCGTCGCCGGACGGCCGCAGCGTCCAGCGCACCGGTGCCGGCTCGGCGAGCGAGGACGACATCGGGTGATCATGTCACCGTCAGTCTGGTGTCCAATGAATTACTGACACTGACCGTCTCTTGCTTGAACTTGCGACCATTCCGCAACTGTGGATCCTGGTAACGTTTCAAGTCGGCACAGATCGATCTATTTCGATCTTGGTGTTCATTGTCTCGATCCAGTTCTCGTTGAGAGGATCACGGATGTCCCGTCCTGCCCGCCTCACCCGACGCGCCCTCGTCGCAGCGGTCACCGGCGCCCTCGTCGCCACCCTCACGCCTGGCACCCCGGTCGCGGCCGCCGACCGACCCTTCACCTACCAGGTGACCCCCGGCACCGCGCAGTGGCGCGCGTTGAGCAGCCATCAGGAGATGGTCGACGCCGTGCAGATGCCGGACAAGACCGCCGCCGCCCTGCGGACCCCGCTGCTCGTCGACGCTGTCCTGGCGTACCCGCTGCTGCCCGACGCCCTGGCTTTCGACAGCGTCCAACACGGCTTCGAGACCGTCACCGCCCGCTTCACCGGACTCCAGGAACTGCTCCGTCGCCCGGACGCCGGCCAGGAACTGCTGAAGCGCTACCGGACCCTGAACGTTGCGCCCCGACCCGGTGAGACGCTCGATGACGCTGGCGACCGGGTCATGACCGCGTGGAAACTGGAGACCATCCTCGCCCAGCCGCAGGTGCTGGCCACCCTGACCACGGCACAGTCCACGGAGTTGCTGCACGTCGGACTCGCCGTACACCGGGCCAAGCAGGCCGACGCCGCGACGTACGGCGAGGCCGGCCTGGAACCGACCGCGGTGCTGTTGGGCCGCGCGCTCGCCACCCGGGAGAACTGGGACTGGTCCCGCTCGGAGCTGCTGCGCGAAGGCCTGCAACTGCGGCCGGGCGCGGTGGAGACCACCGTCGCGGCCGTACGGGCACACCTGGCCGACCCCAGCGTCGCGCACCCGGTCAGCGACGGCCTCGGCACACTGGACTACGCCAGCACCGTCTACACCCCCAACGGCTCGGCGGTCTCGGTGATCACCATGACGTACGAGCTGACCAGCGCCCAGATCACCAGCGCCAACAACTACGTGGCGACCAACTATCCGTCGGCCACCCGGGAACGCAACGCGTCGCGGAAGTACAACTGCCACTCGTACGCCTGGTACAGCACCTCCAGCGCGAACGACCGGTGGATGAACACCCCCGGGGACGACCGCTACTGGCAGGACGGCAGCTACACCCGCTGGCAGGTGCCGTACATCTGGTTCGCCAACATGAAACTGTCGTACGCCAGTGACGACCACTCCGGCATCTGGGTCGGCACCGGCAACTACGTACGGTCGAAGTGGGGCCAGCTCGGCCTGATGTACCACTACTGGAACTACTCCCCGTACAGCAGTGCCACCACCAACTCGTACTTCCCGTCTTGACCGACCCGCGGAGCCTGAGTAGCAGCAGCGACGTGCCTGGCGGGAACGGATCCCGCCAGGCACGTGGTGCATGCCGGCCGTCGACCGGCCCGGTCGCCGCTACTCGTAGCGCAGCGACTCGACCGGGTCGGCCCGGGCCGCCCGCGACGCGGGCAGGGTGCCGGCCAGGAACGCGATCGCCATCACCAGACCGATGATCACCATGATGGAGATCGGCTCGAAGGCGATCAGCGTCAGTCCGGGCAGGTCCGCCAGGAAGCCGCCGGCCAGCGCGCTGCTGATCGCGGTGCCCGCCGCGATCGCCAGCACCGCGCCGATCGCGCTGCCCAGGAATCCGATGACCGTGGCCTCCAGGCTGAACAGGCCGAACACCTTGCCGGAGCCCATGCCCATCGCCTTCATCAGGCCGATCTCGCGGGTGCGCTCCTGCACCGACATGAACAGGGTGTTGACGATCCCGAAGCTCGCCGCCAGCAGGGCGATCACCGCGAAGGCGTTGAGCACCCAGACGATGCCGTCGATGACGGTCCGGAACGCCCCGAGTTGGTCGGCGACCGTACTCCCGGTGTAGCCGGCATCGGCCAGCCGATTCTTCAACGCGCTGATCTGTTCGTCGGTCGCGGCCGGGTCGAACCAGATGCTCGCCTGGGCGTACCGCTGCGCCTCGGCGGCGGGGATGCCGGTGTTCTGCGCGTCGAACAGCGCGTCGGTCAACGCGTCGTTGGGCACGACACCGTCCCCGGTCGCCAGGGTCTCCTCGGCCACCCCGACGATCGTCGCCTCGATCACCTGCTGGGTGCGCTGCGCGTCGGTGACCGCGATCGAGACGGTCTGCCCGACTGCCGCCGCGTCGTCGGCGAAGCCGAGCGGTTCGACGTACGACGTCGGGAGCGCGAGCTGCAGTTGCGACGACGAGCTGTCCGGCTCGGCCCCGGCAGCCAGCGGGGTCCGCTGCCCGGCGACCAGCCCGCCCACGTTCACGACGTACCGCGTGCCGTCGCCGACCTGGATGTAGTCGGCGCTGATCGACCTGGTGGCCTGGACGTCGAGGACGCCGTCGATGTCGGCCAGCGTGTCGATGTCGGCCGGGGTGAGCGCGACGACGGTCTGCCCGGGTGGCCCGTCCTGCCCGCTCGACACCCTGTCCGGGTCGTACTCGGCCGGCCCGCTGTCGGCGGTGCCGAACCCGTCGCCCTGCTCGGAGGTCTTCACGACCGTCATGACGTCAGAGGCGCCGATCGCGGTCACCGTGTCGTCGATGTAGGCGTTGATGCCGGTGCCGAGCCCGCTGGTCAGGGTCAGCGTGAACGCGCCGATGAAGATCGCCAGAATCGTCAGCAGCGTACGGGTCTTGGACCGGAAGGTGTTCGCGGTGGCCGAACCGACCAGGTCGGAGATCTTCATGCCGGCACCGCCGCCACCGCCGCTGAGTCGCCGACCAGGTGGCCGTCCCGGACCAGGATGCGGCGGTCACAGCGCGACGCGAGCTCCTCGTCGTGGGTGACGACGATCAGGGTGATGCCGTGCTGCCGGTTGAGGCCGAAGAGAATGTCCTCCACCACGGCGCCGGTGGCGGAGTCGAGGTTGCCGGTCGGCTCGTCGGCGAAGATGATCCGCGGATTGTTCACCAGTGCCCGGGCGATCACCACGCGTTGCTTTTGCCCGCCGGAGAGGTTCGCAGCCTTGTTCTTCGCCTTGTCGGCGAGCTCCAACTGCTCCAAGGCGGCCATGCCGCGCCGTCTGCGCTCGGTGCGCCCCACGCCGGCGATTTTCATCGGCAGTACGACGTTGTCGAGCACCGAGATGTTCGGGGTGAGGAAGAACTGCTGGAAGACGAACCCGAACGTCTTGTTCCGGGCCTGGTTGAGCCGGCTGCCCCGCAGCGTACGGGTGTCGACCCCGCCCAGCGTGATCGTGCCCGACGTCGGGGCGTCCAGCAGCGCGAGAATGTGCATCAGGGTCGACTTTCCCGATCCGCTCTTGCCGAGGATCGCGACGCTCTCGCCGTCATGAATGTCGAAGTTGACGCCTTTCAGCGCGTCGAAGCTGTTCGCGCCCCGACCGTACGTCTTCCGTACGTCGACAGCCGAGATGACAGGGCTTTCCATCGGACTCCTCGTATTCGCCGAACAGGCCGCTTTCCGGCCCATGTCTTTCATCGTTGCCGACGGCCGGGCCCGGCACGTCACTCTGGGGCGGGCACCTGCGTACCGCGTTCGCGGTATCGGGGATTACCGCGACAGGTGGACCTGCCTGGTCACGGCGGCCGGCAGACTGGGGCCATGACGACCACTGCGGCGGGGCCGGTGGACCCGAGACACCGGCGTCCGCGCGTACCGCCGTGGGTCGGTGACCTCGTCGCGGCGGTGATCATCGTCGCCACGGCGCTCACCCCGTTCAAGGTCCCCGAGCACGAACAGGCCGGACCCGTCACCGTCGCCCTGGCGATCGTCCCGGCCGTGCTGCTGCCGCTGCGGCGGCGCTGGCCGCTGCCGGTGCTCGCCGGCTGTATCGCGATCTACGGTCTGGTGGCGGCCACCGGAGCGCTGGAGCCGGGCGTGGTACTCGCGGTGTCGATCGCCATGTTCGGGGCGGCGAACCGTACAGACCGGCGGACCACGCTCACCACGGCCTGCGCCGCCGTCGTCGCGACGACCCTGCTCAACCTCCTGACCGCGATCGGGAGCGTGTTCGATCCCCGGGCGTTCCAGGTCATCGTCCTGGTCGCGTTCGCGGCTGCCGCCGGCGACGCCACCCGCTCCCGTCGGGAGTACCTGCTCGCCATCATCGAGCGCGCCGAACGCGCCGAACAGACCCGCGAATCCGAGGCGCGCCGACGGGTGACCGAGGAGCGGCTGCGGATCGCCCGTGACCTGCACGACGTCGTCGCCCACCAGATCTCGGTGATCAGCCTCAACGCTGGGGTGGCCTCGTCGGCGCTGCAAACCCGCCCCGACCGGGCCCAGCAGGCCCTCGGCGTCATCCGGGGCGCGGCCCGGACCGTGCTCACCGAGATCGGCGACCTGCTGCGGGTGCTGCGGACCGAGGACGACGACCCCGCCAACGGGGCGGCGACCGCCCCGCAGCCCGGTCTGCACCGGCTCGACCAGCTGGTCGCCGGCTTCACCGGGGCCGGCCTCAACGTGTCGCTGCGTACCGAAGGGGACCTGTCGGCAGTCAGCGGCGCGGTCGACGTGGTCGCATACCGGGTGCTCCAGGAAGGTCTCACCAACGCCCACAAGCACGGCGCCGAGCATCGGGCCCACGTCCTGATCGAGGTCGACGCCGATCGGATCCACGTGGTGGTCACGAACCCGGTGTCCGGTCGGTCTTCCGACGACCGGCCCGAGGTGCCCGTGCCCGGTAGCGGGCACGGACTGGTCGGCCTGCGGGAACGGGTCGCCTCGGTCCGCGGCGTCGTCGAAACTGGCCTGTCCCCGGGCGGCTACCGGCTCGCCGCCACCCTGCCACTGCCCAAGGAGGATCCCCGGTGACCAGCGTGCTCGTCGTCGACGACCAGCCACTGATCCGGCAGGCCGTGACCGACATCCTGAATGACCACAACGAGATCAGCGTCGTCGGCGAAGCCGTCAACGGTACGCAGGCCGTCGCGCTCGCCGGGTCGCTGCGTCCCGATGTCGTACTGATGGACATCCGGATGCCGGAACTCGACGGCATCGGCGCGACGGCGGCCATCTGCGCGGACCCGGCGCTGGCCGGGACCCGGGTGCTGATCCTCACCACGTTCGAGGAGGACGAGTACCTGGTGGCGGCGCTGCGGGCCGGCGCGAGCGGCTTCATCGGCAAAGGGGCGGAGCCGGAGGAGATCGTCCGGGCGGTCCGCGCGGTGCACGCCGGCGACGCGCTGCTGTCACCCACCGCGACCCGCAGCCTCATCGAGCGGTACGTCCTACCAGGTCCCGCACCGGCCACGGTGAGCCGGCCGAACCCGGCCAGCGAGGCGCTGGACCAGTTGACCGATCGGGAACGCGAGGTGCTGCTGCTGGTCGCGCGCGGCCGGTCGAACCAGCAGATCGCCCAGGACCTGGTGATCTCGCCGCACACGGCGAAGACCCACGTCAACCGGATCATGACCAAGCTGTACGCGCACGACCGCGCCCAACTGGTGATCCTCGCGTACGAAAGCGGCCTGCTCACCCCCGGCCTGACCTGAGTGCCGAGGTGTCTGTCGGAGATCTTGCACCGGGCTGCCCGGGTCCGCCTTGTGATCCGTGGACCGGCCCACCTACCGTATCGATATGTCCCGATCATTGTTGTTGGTGGGGCGGGGGTGCCTGCCGAGCGGGGTACGGGCCGCCATGGTCGTGGCGGCCGGCACGGCGCTGTCGTTGCTCGCGGTCGCTCCGGTGCGGGCCGCCGACATCATTCCCCAGGCCTGTCCGATCGAGGAGACCTACGAGGTCTGGTCGCCACAGAAGGTCTGGATCTCCACCGACACCGCGAGCGACTGGCAGACCGGTCCCGGGTCCATCGACTTCACCGGTAGCGGCACGATCGACATCTCGGTCACCACGTCGGCGAGCTTTTCGGTCTCGGCCGGTGCTCTTGTCGCATCGGCTGAGACCACCTTCGGTGTCGACCTCACCGTCGGCTCGAGCCACACGACCAGCTGGAGCCATTCGATCCCGCTGTCGTCCGGTGTGACGTCCCGACTGGTACGGACGAAAGAAGGCCGGCTGTTCGGCTTCAGGAAGCACCGGCTGAACACCAACTGCACGGCCACCACGTCGGCTGACGCGGTGGCGTACGCCCCACTCGCGTCACACAGTTCGAACTACTACTGCTGGAAGCGGGACGACTACCCGGCGACGGCCTGGTGGTATCCGAACCCGCAGGGCGGGTGTTAATAAGGGGTGACGTGGGGAGACATGGGTAGGCTGCCTGCCGCCTTGGGCCTCGCTGCGGTCCTGGCATGCGGCGTCGCAGGGTGCACCGGCGACTCGGACGGCCCGGATGGCGGGGCGCCTACGCAGTCGTCGTCCGTAGGCCTAGCCGACGACGATCATCGGGGTGACGCCCTCGAATGGGCCGGGCGCGGCAGCCAGCACAGCTCACAGCTGGAAGTCAGCCAGAGCCGCTACGACGGCCTGGTCGTCTTCCGGAACGTGACAGGCTCTCCGGTCCAGCTGATCTCCGTCGAGATGGCGGCAGATGACTCGGCGGTAGTGAGCGTGGACCGGGTCGGCCTGGTGGCACTGGTGCCGGACCAGGCCGACGGCGTCGGCCTCACCGACCGGTTTCCTCCCGTGTTCGCACCTGGTCTGACCGCCGTCGACCCGGCCTCGGCCGAGATCCTGCCGAGTGACTCCAGCCGGGAACGCTACTCTGCCGTATTCAAGATCACGGCCGTCCAGCCTGGCCTGTGGGAGGCCCCACCCGTCACGGTGACCTACCAGTCGACCGGGGGCGCTCGCTCGATCGACTTCCCGCACCGGCTCACCGTCTGCGTCGAGCCCGCCTCGACAGCCGAGTGTTGAGGCGGGCTCGACGGGCGGTCCCCACCGTGGAGCTGATGATCTCGCTTACCCGGCGAGCACCCGTCAGCTACCGGCGGACCAGGACAACGGTTTCGTCGACGATTTGGGCGCGCGTCGCCTGGTAGCCACCGGCCGCGATCGCCTTGCTCAGCGAGTTGGACTGCGAGTACCAGTACCCCGAGCCGGTGCGGGCCGACGGTGCCAGTGGACCCCCGATGACGGTTTCCAGCTCGTCGAAGGTGACCGGCAGCGATTCCGCGTCCTGCTCCAGAAGCCAGTCGGTCAGCGGCCGGTACTTGCCCGTCAGCGCGATGGACTGGCCGGGAGCCGACTCCTCCTCGGTCTCGTTGACTCCCTCGGCTGGCACCTTCTCCTTCTCTGCCGTGGCCAGGGCCGCGACGGCGGCGCTGACGGCCGGTGCCGGCCAGATCTGGATGATCCGCTCAATGAACTCGGCGGTCCGCTGGCGGATCTGCTCGACCTCCCAGCTGTGCGGTGCGGTCAGCACGATATCCGCGTTGATCTTCAACGTGGTGTGTTTCTGGAGCTCGGTCAGCTTGCCGGTGTCGGCGGCACCGACCGACTGGGCCTGCTCGTCGGTCCATGGCCGGTTGGACAGGGACGGGTTCAGCTTGTTGTTGACCAGGGTCAGGTTGCCGATGGTGTGCAGCAGCTTGTCCCGCTCAGCGGCCAACTCCTCGGTGAGCCCGGCGGTCCAGTACGTCCGCCACCCCTGCGGCAGCAGGTGCTCGATGGTGAGATTGCGTGGGCAGTGCGGCTGCTCGGCCTTGGGGGTACGCCGGTGCTCCTCGACTGCTTCCAAAACCATTCGTAGCCGGGCCCGCAGCAGCGTCCGGTAGACCGGCGCGGTGGTGAGCGCATCGCGTACCTGATCGTCGGAGGGCCAGAACCGGGAGTCGGCCCGCTGTCCGGCAAGGAAGGTCTCGGTGACGTCGCCAGCGGTCGCCGGGCCGGTCTCGTCGAGCTTGCGCAGCAGGTCGAGAGTCAGCCGGTTGATGTCCTTGCTGGTGAGCCGGCACAGCGCCCGGCGCACCAGCCAGCTTTCCAGCGCGGCGAGGGCCTTGTCCCGCTGGACGGTGGGCAGCTCCTGGTCGGTCCAGCGCAGCAGCCACAGCAGGACCGGGGTGACCACCGCCGAGTCCATCGCCTGCAGCACCCGGTAGCGGAACCTACCGACAGCCGAGTCGGCCGGCCACTTGTCCAGGGCCGCATAGCTGGCGGCGTCGCGGGACAGGTCGGCGAGCAGCGCCGGCAGGTCGAGCTGCTCCGGCGCCGGTAGGTGCTCCTTGAAGGACAGGTAGAGACGGTCTGCCGGCACCTCCCTGAGGGTCCGGGTGATCAGCCAGTGGTGGAGGAAGATGTCGATCCGGGGCACGTACTGCCGGCCACGGGCGACGCGCAGCCGCCAGTGGTCGGTGTCCAACTGCTCCCAGTGCTTGCGGTACAGGCCAGCCACGTCGAGTTGCCGCAGCTGCGCGATCTGGAAGACCAGGTTCTTGATCAGGTCGGCGGCGAGCAGCGGCATGCCCCGGCTGTTGAGGCTCTCGAAGATCACCTGCGCGTTGTCGCCCGGCTCCAGCTGGATCACCACGAGCTTCAAATGGTCGCGCAGCGCCTGGGTCAGCGCCTGCAGTCGGGTGGTGGCCTTGTCCGGATCACCGGTGACGTCGGCCCACTCGGCGATGGCGGTGACGAAGAAGTCGTGGCCACGCACCAGCGCGGAGCCGGCCAGCTCCGCGCCGAGCGTGCCGTCGCCGTCCATGGCGGCCCGGAAGGCGTCCTGGTCGCGGTCGGTCGGCCAGACCTTGTACGCCTCCGACGGGTCCTGCAGGATCGCGGGCTGGTTGCGGACCAGGACCTGCAGCGCCTGAGCGTGCAGGGTACTGCCGTGCTGCTCGGCGACCCGCTGTGCGGCGTTGAGCATGAGCTGCAGGGTGGTCAGCCGCTGCTGACCGTCGATGACCTGGCGCATCGTGAGGAAGCCGGGTGGGCCGGCGGGCTGATCGAGCACGATCGCGCCGAGAAAGTGCGGGGCGACCGGCGGGGCACCGTAGCTGGTCGGTGCGGTCAGCACGTCCTCCGCCACCCGGGCGACGTCTTCCCACAGTGGAGCCCACTGGTCCTGCTCGTTCCACACGTACGGCCGCTGGAACAGCGGCACGACGTGCCGGACCTGATTGCCGAAGATCGCGGTCGGGGTGAGGGTGTGTGCCTGCATGTCGGGGTGCCTCGCGGGGGTCGATGGTGGTCAGTGGGTGGGCTGGGCGTCGAGGAACGGGCTGGGGGCACCGGCGTAGGAGACGTAGAGCGAGTCCCGGGCGCGGGTGCAGGCGACGAAGAGCAGGCACCGTTCCCGCTGCAGGTCGTGCCGGTGCGCAGTGGGGTCGTCGTCAGCGGCGGTGATCGTCGAGCGGGCCGGCATGGTGTCCGCGTCGACGCCGATCGCCGCGATGCAGCTGAATTCGAGCCCTTTCATTGCGTGCATGGTGCCGACCCGTACCGCGTTGGTCTTGGTCGCGGTGGGGGTGCTGACCGGGATGCCGGCGGTGCCGAGCCGGTCGCGGGCGGCGCGGGCGAGGTGGCCGTTGCGTGCGGCGACGGCGATCGCGTGCGGCTCGACTCCGTCGCCGATCCAGCTGCGTACCTGGCTGACGAGCTGGTCGTGCTCGGCGTCGCGGTCCGGGTGACCGGCCACCCGAGGCCGGCGGCCGTGCATCGGGGACCGGTAGCCGGCCAGGTTGTCCGGCTGGTCGTCCAGCCCGGTCGGCTGTACGCCGGTGAGCAGCCGCACTGACCAGGCGAGGATCTCCTGGGTGGTGCGGTAGTTGATGGTCAGTTTGCGGCTGCGTCCCCGGATCCCGACGCCGAGGCTGCCCAGTGAGACGTGGTTGTCGTAGATGCGCTGGTGCGGGTCGGCGACGATGAACAGGTCGTCGGGGCCGGCGGCGACGGCGGCCCGCAGCAGTCGCCACTGCGCCGGGTGCAGGTCCTGGCCTTCGTCGACGATGACGTGCCGGTACGGGCGGTCCGGCCGTTCGGCGAGGATCTTCGCCGCCTGGTCGGCCAACTGCAGGTGGGTGTGCTGCTCCTGTTGTCGCAGTACGTCGGTGACCTGCCGGATCGCTTCCCAGACGGCGAGCCGCTGGTCGGCGCGCAGCGGCGCGCCCCGACCGTGTCGGCGGGCGGCCAGGTAGCCGGCCGGTTCGGTGATGCCCTGGGCCAGGATCACCTGTTCCCATTCCCGCTGCAGGAAGGTGGCGCTGTGCTGTCCGCCGGTGGCGGCGGCCGCCTGCTCCCGCAGCGGCCGGGTGACGGTTTTGGCGTCGGCGATGACCGGCTGGCGGCCGAGGGCTTCGGCGACTATCCGGTAGGCGAGCCGGTCGACGTTGAGCACGTCGATCTGGTCGCGGACCGCAGGGTCGTCGGTGAGCAGGCCGAGTTGCCGGTCGAGCGCGTCGGCGAGGTTGCGGGTGAAGGTGGTCAGCAGCAACCGGCCCGCGCCGCCGGCCATCCGTTCGGCGAGGAACACCGCCCGGTGCAGCGCGGTCACCGTCTTGCCGGTGCCGGCGCCGCCGGTGACCAGCGCCGGTCCGGCGTACGACGGGCGATGGGCGATCTCGCGTTGCGCCGGGTGCAGGAAGACCCGCCAGGCGTCGAACGGGTGGGCGAGGATGCTGGCCAGTTCGTCGGGGCCGGAGACCAGGTGGAACCGGTCCGGGGTGCGGGCGGCGGCGGCGGTCAGGTCGTCCGGGTCGACCGGCTCGGCGGGGGTGCTGGTCGGCAGGTGCGCGCTGACCTCGGCCCACACCTGCTCCGGGGTGTACCCGGCGGCGAGGCCGGTGAGGGCGTCGTACTGGGCGGCGGGCAGCAGGTTCGCCAGGGCTTCCAGGTGCGCGTCGGTGGTGAGCAGCCGGACCAGGGGCAGCACGTCGGCATCGATGCCGAGTCGGATCAGGTCGGCGTCGTTGACGCTGGCGAACAGCATGCTCGGGTTGGCCCTGGCGGCTTGCTGCAGGGCCGGCTCGATGCTGTCGAGCGCCTGCTGGTTGCGGACCTCGAGGACGCCGAGGGCCTGGTTGACGGTGAACCGGCGGCTGCTGGCGTACTCGATGGCGTCGTCGTGGGGCAGGACGGTGAGCAGCAGGAACTCGTCGCCGCTGGTCGGGGCGAGTACGACGCCCCGATAGAACTGGGTGATCCGGATGGTGCGGATGCGGGAGTCCTTGGCGTTGGCGAGTTTCTCCAGGTGAATGCCGGCGTGAGTATGTGCCGCGAACTTGTCGATCACGGCGGAAACCGATTTCTGGACCGGTTTCTGCAGCTTGGCGTAGTCGGCAAGGAAGTCTTTGGCGATACCGAGCTTGGCCACTGTCAGATCCCCTGTCGACTGTCTTGGGAGATTCCACTAACCTGCACGCCTGCGTTCGCGGAGAGCCCATGTTACGCAGCGGCTCCGGGCTCAGGAAACGACGAAAGGTGCAGAGTGGAGGCACGTACGTATGGAATGGGCCGTTCGGACACTTCGCACCAAACTATCGACGATGGTCAGCGCCCCGAGTCGGCTACCAAACCGTGACGGACCAGCCGGCGGTGCCGACCGAAGGCCAACTGGTGACGGTACGAAACCGCAGGTGGGTGGCGGCGCAGGTGATCCGCAGTGCAGTCGCCAGCGCCGAAACCAGCGCGGACACTGGCGGTTGCGGGAGATCCACGTCGAGATCGACGAGGCGATTGCCGAGGCGTACGGCTGGTCCGACCTGCGGCTCAACCACGGCTTCCACGAGACCCGGCAGGGCGCCCGCTACACCATCGACCCGGCGGTGCGGGTCGAGATCCTTGACACACCACGCAGGTCAACCAAGTCGGTCCCGCGACCCCGAGGGCCACAGGAGCCGGAGCCGCTACTCCCTGCCTTCGACGACGCCGTGTTCCCCCGCCCCGACGCCCTATTCTGATTCTGGAGTTGAGATGTCACCAAAGCGTCCATCCCGTATTCGTCGCGAGTTGCTGATCAACGGTCGACGAGTCCGCATATCCGACCTCATGGAAGCCGAGTTGCTGCAGCCTGGGCAGAAGCTCTACTACACGCCTCGCTACGGTGAGCCGCCGTACGAATCCGTCGTAACGGACCGTGGGAATCTCCGGCTGGCTGACGGTCGGGAGTTCTCCACGCCTTCAGCGGCTGGCGCTGCTGCTGCTGACATTCGTGCTCTGGCCGGTTGGTCCGCTTGGAGAGTGAGCCCAACCGGAGCCTCGCTGCACGAGCTACGCCAGCAGTTGCTCAAGGCGGTTGCCGAGGAGGTGGCATCCGAACATCAGGCACCTCCGGAGGAGGCAGAGGCCGCGCGTCGTCGTTTCGAGTATCTGGAAGAGGCTCGTGCCAAGGCGGAGGCGGGGAAGCCGCAAAGCTTGACCGTCCGTGAGTTCATCCGGCTATGGGGCGTCGAGGACCGTGATCGTGAGGCCAGCGCCCGGATCGATGCAGATCTCGCCAACCATGGACTGGTTACCGTCCCCGATTTCCGAGCGGTCGGTCTGCATCTCACCCTGCGGCTAGAGACGCCGAATGAGAGCGATGAAGCGCCGGTGAAGGTAGCTGACCACCGTGCCCCTGAGCGCGACGAGTCAGCCGACGACACGAACGACGAGGACAGTACGGACATCGGCCTGACGTTGGGTAACCTGCTGCAAGACGACAGCCCGCTGGTCTCGGTTTCTCCCTCGGCAACCTTCGAGGAGGCAATCACGGCCATGCAGATCAACGACTATTCGCAAGTCGCGGTGTTGGCGAACCCGTACACCGTGCACGGTGCCGTTTCCTGGGAATCGGTAGCTGCGGCGAAGCATCGGGACCCGAACGCGACGTTCAATGACGCCATCGATCGGCGGGCAAAAGACCGAGTCTTTGACTATGACACACGCCTCCTTGACGTTATTGGCACGCTACGGCGAGACGGCTTCATCTTTGTCCGTGATTTCGAAAGAAAGATTACCGGTATTATCACGGCTGCAGACGTTGTCCACAAATATGACGAGACGGCGACTCCCTTCTTCTTGATCGGCGAGATCGACCAGGAGCTTCGCCAGCTGTTGCAGAACACTTTCGATGAAGACATGATCAGGGATGCCTGTAGTGCCGCAAATCAGCCCTTCAGGTCCTTGAACAGCATGTCCGTCGGTCAGTATCAAGCGGTCCTGGACAACCCAAGCTGCTGGGCACAACTGGGTTGGCCGTTGGATCGCAAACTGTTCATCAAGCGCCTCGACGAGCTTCGTAAGGTGCGTAACAACGTGATGCACTTCAACCCGGACCCGGTAAAGCCAAGCGAGGTGAGTAAGCTTCGCAATTTTCTGCGCATCGTCCGCCGGTACAGCAAGTAGTCGTGATCGTGTCCGCTTGCCGGTCGCCGACTCAGTCAGTCGGTGCGGCCGTGCATCTGGATTCCTCCGAAGACGTCGCGGGCCTGGATGACGGTGCCTTCGACGTCGCCGGAAACCTGGTTGGTCACGGAGTCGTCGCTGGAGCCGGAGGTGCCCACTGCCCGCCAGAGCGCGATCAGTTGGCGAGCGAACTCGGGGTCCCGTTTGGCCTCCTGTCGCAGCAGCTCCACGGCCTGGGTCGTCTGCGCGGGCTGGACCTGCGTAGACAGTGTGCCTTCGACGATTACGAGGTCGGCTGGTCTCGACTGGAAACGATTGCGGATCAGCTGCGCCCACGACTTGACGGCGTTGCTGCCGCCCTGGGCGACGGCGGTCGTCGCCCAGGTGACGAGTGCGGAGACGACGGTAACCATGATCGGTTCAGTCACCGGAACTCCCAATCTGAGGATTATCCCTATTGGCGACATCGGGCACGAAAGGAGCTTGATCCAGATTTCTCGATGTTACCTTATGTTACACCGGCAAGCGAGCCTTGGAAGGTCATCATGAGTGGATCAAAGTGGGAAGCCGATCCGACAGCCACCCTGATCAGGCGCTGGGGCAAGTCCGCGCATGAGCTCGGGACGACCTCTGGCGACACGAGCTGCCCAGATATCTGGGAGCTATCCAACGGCGACATCGCAGTGATCGGCCATGATCTGACCGAGACCTACCACCAGCAACTCCCAGAAGGCGTGTCGATCGATCCAGGTGAGCGCCTTGTGATCATCCCTCGTTCGACGATGATCGCGGCAAGGGCGGACATACCTGATGCATGAGATTCTCGGCGGTGACCCAGGTGAGCTGCTGACACTCGACGACTACCTGACCGACTTCTACGAGCACTTCTGGCGGATAGAGTCGGTCGGCTTCTGGAAGCTGGAGCGGCAGCAGTTCTTCAAGGAGCCCGGCAACAAGAGTTGGGAGGCTTTCATCGACGGTCGGTGGGATGAGTCGCTTCGGCTGATCGACGAGCAGCGCGACGACTTCGCCGACTACTACGGTCGGATCGCGCGCCAGGGCTTCGTCAACCGGCGGGTGCGGGTCGTCGAGAAGCCGATCATCCCGTACCTGCAATGGGAGCTGCACCTGCTCCGGCTCCGTCAGGAGTACGGCGGCTTGACCAACGTCGTCGGTCCGGAGCAGGTCGCTCCGTACGAGAACGGGGGTCCGCTGCCGGAGATCTACACGCTCGGTTTCGACGTGATGTACGAGGCGGTCTACGACGACACGGGTGTGCTCGCCGCCGCCCGTCGCTTCACCGACCCTGAGCTGATTGCCCGGTGCCAAGGTCTCATCGAAGGGCTCTACAACCAAGGCGAGCCGCTGGACACGTTCTTTGATCGGGAAGTGGCCACACTGGAGCCGCCTACGGGAACATGAGACATGGTTCACGGCAGCGCGGCGTCCGACGACCCGGATTCCCGACACGTCAACCGGACCGAGCTTTCCGGCAGCGCGGACTTGGTGCAGGCCCGTGACGTGCACGGCGGCGTACATTTTCATGGCCTCGACCCGGCACCCGCCGATCCGCCGCCACGGCAACTACCTGGTGGAGTCGCCGGCTTCCTCAACCGCAACCGTGAGCTTTCGGCGCTCGACCGCCTGCTGACCGATGCCCACGACACCGCACCTACGGTGACCTTGCTCGTCGTCGCCGGCACGGCCGGGGTCGGCAAGACATCGCTCGCGATTCGCTGGGCGCATCGGGTCAAGGCGCGCTACCCGGACGGGCAGCTCTATGTGAACCTGCGCGGGTACGACCCCGGACCGCCGGTCGACCCAGCGGAGGCGCTTGACCGCTTCCTCCGGTCGCTTGGCGTACCACCTCCCGCCATTCCAGCGGACCTGGATGAACGGGCGGCGATGTACCGGTCTCGCCTCGCCGATCGGCGGATCCTCGTCGTGCTGGACAACGCCGCGTCGGTTGGTCAGGTCCGGCCGCTGTTGCCCGGAACGGACACCTGCTCGGTCATCGTCACCAGCCGGAGCCGGCTCTCCGCATTGGTGGCCAGGGACGGTGGCCAGCGCCTAACGCTCGACATCCTGCCGGAGCACGACGCCGTCGAGCTGCTGCGGACTGTCATGGACGGCTATCGCCAGGGGGACAGTGAGGAGGAGCTGGTCGAGCTGGCCCGGCTGTGTGCGCGGCTACCGCTTGCGCTGCGGATCGCTGGCGAACGGGCTGCCAGCCGGCCATTCATGGCCCTACACGAACTAATCCAGGACCTGCGCGACGAATCGGCGCTCTGGGACACGCTAACGGCCGACGACGGCGACGAGTCCGGCGCGGTCCGGACCGTGTTCGCCTGGTCGTACCGCGCGTTGACAGACGAGGCCGCGAGGCTGTTCCGGCTGCTGGGGCTGCACCCCGGCCCGGATTTCAGCGCGGCGGCGGCGGTCGTGCTGTCCGGCACCCCGGCGCGCCGGATCCGGCATCTGCTCGATCAACTCGTTGGCGCCCACCTGCTGGAGCACGTCGGGCTGGACCGGTACCAACTACATGACCTGCTCCGCGCGTATGCCATCGATCAGGTGCGCCAGCGCGAGTCGGACGACGAACGCCAAGCGGCGCAGCTGCGTGTGCTTCGGTGGTACCTGCACAGCGCCGACGCTGCGGTGACGGCGATGCTTCCGTTCAACCAGACGGTGCCGCTGGACCCGGCCGAAGACGTCGAGGCGATCGTGTTCAGCGCATCGACGACCGCGGCCGAATGGTTCGAGACCGAACGGCACAACCTGGTCGCGGCGACCCGCCTCGCCAGCGAGTGCGGCGCTCACCAGGTCGCCTGGCATCTGGCGGCGGTGCTGCGCGGCGTCTACATGCATCAGAACGCCTTCGACGAGTGGTCGACCACCGCCCGGATCGGGCTGGCGTCAGCCCGGTCGGTCGGTGACCGGCGCGGGGAAGCCGAAACCCTGGAAAGTCTCGGCAAGGCACACTTCCAGGCCCGCCAACTCGACGAGGCGGCAGAGTGCCACCAGGCCGCTCTGGCGATCCGCCGCGAGATCGGTGACGAGTTCGGCACCGCTGTCTCGATCAACGCGCTCGGCCTGCTGGGGCTGCGGCATCGCCGGCTGACCGACTCGGTCCGCTACTTCTCCGAAGCCCTGGAGATCGTCACCCGACTCGGCAACCGACGCTGGCGGGCGCTTGCGCTGAGCAATCTGGGTGAGACACGGTACGAGATGCTGCAGTTGCCGGAGGCCGCCGAACTGCTCCGGAAGGCCCTCGCTGAGCTACGCGACCTTGGCGACCGAGGCCAGGAAGGCAACGCGTTGTTCTTCCTCAGCAGGGCCGAGCGCGAGACGGGCGACGTTGCCAGTGCACAGGCCCACATCGAGACTGCGGTGGCGATTGCCGAGGAGGCGAACAACTCGCTGTGGCTGGGCCATTGGCTGGTCGAACTGGCCCGGGTGCGGCGGGCCATCGGCGATCCCGCCGCCGCCCTCGACATCCTGCATCGTGCCGCTGCGCTGCAACGACGAATCGGTGACCGCAGCCGGGAAGCAACCGCAATCGACGGTGCCGGCGAGGCGTATCAGGATCTTGGCAGGCCGGCGGAAGCCGTGGACTTCCACCGACAGGCAGCCGGAGTGCACCGCCGGCTCGGCGACTCCTGGCAAACCGCCGTCGCACTGCACAACCTGGCGACAGCCCTTGCTGCGACCAGCAGCAAAGCAGAAGCGCTGCCGGTACGGCAGGAAGCGTTGACGCTGCTCAGCCAGTTCGAGGACGACCGCGCAGCCAACCTCCGCCGACTGATCCAACAGGCCTGATCACCGTCATTACCGGCTGAGGTCAGGTCTTATTGCGTGAAGCCTCAGGAAGATGAATATCCGTCGTCTGGGCTTGGGCAGCAGCGACAAGGCCGCGATACGCCGATGGTGAGCGGCGTACTCGCGTAACGCAAGGTTGACGGTTTCCTGCTCGCTTCTGGATCCGGAGAGGCGCATGGCATCTGCTAGTGCCTCGTCGTCCAGGTCAACCTGCGTGACGGTCATTGGCAACCTCTGCGAGAGCAGACCGAGTGTGCGTCGAGGCCGTGTGCGGAGCGTGTGCCTCGGTTGAGCATCGGATGCGCTCCATCTGCTCGACACGCCGAGCGCGCAGCAGATGGAGCGCATCCGATCATGGAGTCCGGCGCAGCCGTGGAGCCCGGCAAGGTTCTGCGGTCAGGGCTGGGTGGGGGTGTGCTTGAGGCCGGTGACGAAGCTAGCCCAGGTGGTGGGGCCGAAGGCGAGCGTCGGGCCGGTGCGGTCCTTGGTGTCGCGTACGTCCACCTGGCCGCCAGCGAAGCGGACCTCGATGCAGGCGGCGTTGTTGGAGCTGCGCGACGACTTGAACCAGTCTCGGTCAGGGGTGCCGACCTGCGGGGTCATCCCATCTCCTTGGCTATCTGGCGGATCAGCGCGAGTGAGTCCTGCGAGCTTAACGCGCGTTCCTCAGCCTCAGCGAAGGTCATTGTGTAGTCGGCTACGCGAGCGGACTGGTCGATGATGTCGCTGGAGGTCAGGACTTCCTGCCAGACCAGGTCAGGCAGCCGGGGCGATGGGAACGAGAGGATCTGGAACGGCCCGCCGAGCGCTGGATGCGCTCCTGCGGTGAACGGCACGACCCTGATTCGGATCTGATCCGGATGCGAGGACACCAGCTCGGCCAGGTGGTTGAGCTGGTCGTGCATGACCGCTGGACCGCCGATCTGCTGACGGAGGACTGCCTCGCTGATGACGGTGCTCACGTTCAAGGGGTTGAGACCGGTCAACCGAGCCTGCCGTGCCATGCGCGCCTTCACTCGCCTGGTCATCTCGGTCAGCCGGACGTAGGTGTTGCCGCCACGGATCACGGCACGGGCGTAGTCCTCGGTCTGGAGCAGCCCGTGGAGTAGCTCGTTGTCGTAGCTGCGGACGTGATCCGCGCCGGCCTCGTAACCGAGGAAGCGGAGGAAGTCAGCGGGGAAGAGTTGAGAGTACTGGTGCCACCAGGCGCGACGGGTTGCTCCCACCCGCAGCTCTTCCAGCTCGGCGGCGTCTTCCGGATCGATCTCATAGATCTCGATAAGTTGAGCCAGTCGACCGGCTGGCAGTTTGACCCGGCCGGCTTCGACGCCCGAGATGTATGCCTGGGCGATGCCGGTCGCCTTGCCGGCAGTAACCGCTGTCATGCCCAACTCCTCACGGCGCTGGCGCAGCCTGATGCCGAGTTCCCATGCCTGCACGGTGGGCGAGACGTCTGCGCCGTCGGTTGCCTCTTGGCCCGTCGGTGACTGGGTCATGTTCCTCACTCCTTACAGGACCGGATAGCAGGGTGAGCCTACTTCAGGAAGTCACAACAGACTAGGGGGTTGATATAACAAACGACTTCCCTGATGCTAGTCAGGGTCGGCAGTCCCGCCGCAAACGAGGAGGTTCCCGTGTACCGATTCGGAAAGTTGATCTACCAGCAGGAGGAAGGCGAGCGGTACGGGTTCTCGCTGTGCCGCATCGACAACGCCGGCACGCGCGACCAGACGTACGACCTGCTCGGAGTCATCCGGGTCGCCGTCGACCCACGTCAGCCGGAGGAGCTGGGGGAGAACCTGCGCGGCTGGGCGGTCGCGACCCTCGCCGCCGGCGGACACGGCTTCGGCTGCTACCACGCCGCCTTCAGCACCCTCGACGAAGACGACCAACCCGAGAGCGACCTCGGCAACCTCGACATCAACTGGTCCGGCTCGGAAGTCCTCGTACCCGCCACCGAATAGCCGTGTTCACCGAATCGGCGGCGGCCCGGCTGCTCCGCGTACCGCCATCGACCTTGCGCCGCTGGCTGGCCGTCACCGACGGCCGCCAGCGGCGGTCCGACCCGTCCGGCTGGTGCTCGACTGGGCGGAGTTCATCGAAGCCGCCCGGTACCCGGCCGAGCCGTTGACTGAACGTGGGAGGTTCGATGCTCGACCCGGCGCTGCGCCAACCCGAGGCTCTGTTTCCGGCCACGACCAGCTCTGGTGCGGCACTGGTCGCCGCCGCTGCCGACGAGATCGCCGGGTGGCGGGCGGACGGGATCGGGGTACACGCCTTCTCCGACGACAGCTACCCCGCCCAGTTGCGCGGCATCAAGGAGGCTCCTCCGCTGCTGTTCACCCGTGGCGAGCTGAGGGTCGACGACCTGGCCGTAGCCGTCATCGGCAGCCGCAAGGCGTCAGCGCGCGGACTGGGCATCGCGCGATCGGTAGCCGAGACGCTGGTCAACCGGGAAGTGACGGTCGCCAGCGGGCTGGCTCACGGCATCGACACCGCTGCGCACACCGCAGCCCTTGACGCTGGTGGCCGTACCGTCGCGGTCATCGGCACCGGCATCCGCAACTACTATCCGCCCGCCAACCGGCGACTGCAGGACCATATCGCCGAAGTCGGCCTGGTGGTCAGCCAGTTCTGGCCCGACGCCGGCCCTACCAGGCAGAGCTTCCCGATGCGCAACGCGGTGATGAGCGGGTACGCGGCAGCGACCCTCGTCGTCGAAGCTGGCGAGACCAGCGGCGCCCGGATCCAGGCTCGCCTTGCCCTCGGGCATGGCCGGCCGGTGATCCTGACCAGCCACGCCATGCAAAGCAAATGGGCGCAAGCCCTCGCCACCAAGCCGGGCGTCCACGTCGTACGCAGCACAGCCGAGCTGATCGAAGCCGTCGACGGCATCCTCAGCCGACCGTCACTCATGTAGGCCGCCGCAGCGGAAGCGCTCGCTGATCGAGCGCCTGTGCGGCGAAGCCATGAGCCGGTTGGTCGATTGAGATCCTGCCGTTCACGGCGTGACGCTGATGATGGTGTGCAGCATGGCGAACTCGCCGCCGCCGGTCAGGCAGTCGGGGGACACGTCGGGCAGGTCGAGGTCGCTGGTCGACGGGTTGGCGTAGCCGCCACTGCCGACGAGCCGGCTGCCGATCGCTATCGGCTCCCGGCCCGGCACGTCGACCCCGGCGACCTGCCCGCCGTCCCGCCACACCTTCGTGCCGGGCGGCCAGACGGCGACGTTGCGCATCCCGTCCGGCCCGGTCGTCGCGTCCGGTTCGAGGACGAAGCAGTCCGCGTCGGCGAGGTGGCGCAGGTATCCGTCGATCTGCGCGTCGTCGCCGCCACGTCGGACGTCGTGGACAAGCAGCGTCGGGTCCGACTCGGCGACGGAGACCGGCGGACTCGGCGTACAGCCGAAGCTCACTGCGGCGGACAGGACGGCGAGGACCACCCGAGCGGGCCGGCTACCCCAGCAGCGATGGCTTTCCCGCTCGGTCATGCCGACGCGGGTGACGTCGAACCGGAGACAAGGTCGCGCCAGCGGGCGATCGTCGCCTTGTACGGTGCCGGCATGTGCAGGTCGGGCACCTCGTCGTAGCCGAACACGCCGAGCTCCTTGTGCTCGTCGGTGTAGGTCAACTCCTCGGCACCGGTGTAGACCGCGCCGAAGCTGACAATGAAGACGTGCCGGAGAGGGGTGATCTCGTACACCCACGAATCGATGATCTGCACGGCGGTGACTGTCAGGCCCAACTCCTCGGCGACCTCCCGGCAGACGCCCTGCTCCGGGGACTCGCCGACCTCCAGTTTGCCGCCGGGCAGTTCCCACTCGTCGCGTTCGTTTTTTAGGAGCGGCACCTGACCGTGGTGGTCGACGACCAGCTTTACCGAGATCGGCAACTGGTACTCGACGTAGCCCGGGTTGCGTTCGACGAGGTACGGCGGCCGGTCGGGCACGGCAGGTGCTCCCATCCGTACGGCCTCAGCCTGCGGATATCAGGACGGCGGCGACATCGTCGGCGCGTTTGAAACGGTCACCGCCGACGGCCGGGTCGCTCTCCGTCTGCCGGATCAGCTTCTCCAGGTACGCCACCCCACGCTCCCGGGCCTCGGCGACGACCTCGGACCATCCCGGGTAGAGCTGATAGTCGGTGACCAGCCGGGCGAAGCCGTCAGTGCAGAGCAGGATGTGGCTGGTGCCTGCCCAGTCTGCGACGATCCGGTGTGGGACGAGGCGGCGCTGCGGGTGGCCGGAGAAGACCGACTCGACGTCACCGGAGGTCATCGTGTGCCGGCGTCGCTGCTGCATGGCCGCGACGACCTTCACCGGGTCGGTTTCGCGGGCCCGTACCGCCGCCGCCTCGCGCCCGTCGAAGTAGCTGGTCGCTAGGACACGGGTGGTGTCGCCGTCGATGACGGCGGTGGCGTCGCCGATGCGGGTCAGCTCGAAGCCGTCGCCCTGGTCGACGCAGAGTCCGATCGAGCAGGCTGGCGGCGTCCGGTCCGGCGGGAAGCCGTACGCCTCCTGCCGCCGCTGCACCTCGACGGCGATCCGTTCCAACAGGTCGGCACCGCTGCCCTGATAACCGTCCGTTCCGGCATCTGTCAGCAGCGATCCGACCAGGTCGACGAGCCATACGACGTCACGTTCTGCGGGCAGGGCAGCGTCGTCGTACAGGTCGGTGGCACCGTCGATCACCCAGGCCAGCGGTCCCGCGTGGCCCACCCGGTCCTCGTTCGACCTGGACCCGCCGGCCGTGGTGACCGAATCGCGTACCTTCATCTTGATCCTTTTCATGGCATCCACGAATCCGGCACGAACATCCCGGTCGCGATCAGGCCAGATGCGAGCGTGGCGACAACTCCAACACGCCACACGCTGCTGTTGTTGATGAGCGAGAAGGTGCCGAAGACCAGGCCAATCGCGCCGGCCGCGACCAACATGAGGCGAATCCCGTCGGCTCCCTTGCTCTGGCTGGCGACATTACCAGCAGTCGCTACGAACGCAACCACCGCTGCCAACAACCCGAGTAGCTGTAGTTGCTGTGTCTTGAACTCGGTCAGCTCCTTACGTAGCCGGTCCTGTGCCTGGAACCATCTTGATCGTTCCTCCAGAAGATCGACTCGGACCCGTGTTGCCTGGTACTGAGTGAGTCTTCGCAGGTAGTCCCTTGAGGTGCGAGGTTCGAGCTCGATCGCTTGAGCGAGGGATACCCTGGCCGCCTCGAACTCTCCGCGCAGCGCCAGGACCCGGCCCTTTGTCTCGAAGTAGTGTGCCAACTTGCCCTGCGAGAGAGCGATCGCTCGATCGACATGTCGTTCGACCTGGTCAAGATCCTGTGTGGGGGCGCCCTTGTCCAGGCGTTCGAGGTACTCGACCCAGAACGCCGCGAGTTGATGCACTACAGCGGGCACATCGGGCATCAGGTCGACGGCCTGTCTGGAGAACTCCACTGAGCTGCGTAAAGAGGCAAGGTCGCCACGCATTCGGGTCGAGATCGCCCGGAATGTATGGAAATATGGTTCAGTGCCGAACTGGTTCTCGTACCGTCGAACCACGGCGGCGTACTCGCCGTGTCGCTCCTCCCGTCGCAGACGCAGCAGCAGCGCATAGAGGGCAGCAAACCGAACCTGGCGGGGCAGACCGGGAGTCTCGACGATGGCGTGCAGATCGTTCTCTGGATCATCGAGCCATTTTCATCCTGTGTAGGGGTTGGCTTCGACGTGGTGCAGGACGAGGATGGCCTGCACGATCGCGGTGGCGCGGTGTGGGCTGCAGCGCAGCTTGGTCAGGATCTTCCAGGTCTTGAGCGTGGCGATGGCCCGTTCGCCGTGTGCTCGGATCTTCGCGTGCGCCCGGTTGATCGTCTTCTGTCGGCGTGACAGCTTCGGTCGGAAGCGGTGGCGCTTGAACGGGGTGCGGACGGTGCCTCGGGCGCCCTGGTAGCCCTTGTCGGCGAAAGTCATCACCTGGGCGCTGGTCAGCGCGTGGGTGATGCCGTGGACGCGGGCGGCGGTGAGGTCGTGCGCCGAGCCCGGCAGTGTCCGGGAGGCCCAGACGAGCCGGCCGGCGGCGTCGGCGATGACCTGCACGTTCACGCCGTGGCGCTGGTGTTTGCCGGAGTAGTACGGCTTCTGGTCCGCCACTCGGTCGATCGGGATCAGGGTGCCGTCGAGGATCGTGTACGCCAGGTGTCGGATGCGGCGCATCGCCGTGGTCAGGTCCTCGGCGACCGCGGCGAGCAGGGCGATCGCTTCCTGCACGTACCGCCAGGCGGTGGCGACGCCGACGGCGAACCCGGCGGCGAGCCGGGTGTAGGTGTCGCCGTTGCGTAGGTGGGCCAGGGCGAGTAGTGCCTGGCGGCCGGGGTCGAGGCGCCGCCATCGGGATCGATGCTGGTTGCGGTGGGCTCGGATGAGGTCGGTGAGGTGGTTGAGGGTGCGGCTGGACAGCGGGATCGTGGAGGGGTAAGACAGCACGGGCGAGGCTCCCGGTCGGGGCATCGGATCTTGGTCGACTGCTGTCTTACCTGGAGCCTCGCCCTCATCGCTCTCCGGGCTTGCTGCGCCCGCCCTGACCTGCAAGATCAGCTTGGAAAAGGCTCATCGACGTTTTCCAGGATGTCCCGGATCACGTGAGGGAAGCGTGCATCCTGGGCCGAGGGCGTCCTCGACAGCGCCTGCACCAGCAACGACCTGCGTCGCCGATCTTCAGCGCTGCGCCTGGCTTCAGGAATCCGCACAGTCGAACCCCTTGTTGAGCCAAGCGTACGGGTGGCTCACCTCGACTGTCGCCAGGAATCGGATGACGCAGCGCCTGCCGGTGAACGCCGAACGTCCATGCAGCGTACGGTGGTTGTGAAGCAGGTAACCGTCGCCTTGGCCGAGCGCCAGGGGCACTGACGCACCTTTGATCAACTGTCGAAGCCTGGCGGTGATCTGCGCGGCTCGATCGGGATGACATGGCCAGGCGATCTCGTCGTCGCGGTAGCGGATCCGCTGGTAGCCATCACGCGAACCGAAGATCGCCTGCGCTTTCTCTCCTCCCGGTACCGACAATGACATCTCGGCAACCGCCTCGGCGCCAAACTGATCTCGAAGTTGCGCCGCTACGTATGCTCCGTCGACCACTACGCCATCTCCGCCGCTAGCGGCGGGGACGACTGTCAGGGAAGCCAGCAAACTGGGTGGTTCGAGGTGCAGGCTTCGGTCAGTATGCGGTAGGAGGGCGATTCGGGTGAATCCGACAGCGTTCAAACCATCAGCAGGTGCTCTGGAGGGATCGATCACTGTTACTCCTGGTTGAGACTGGTGGGGGTGATCAACTGGTCGAGTCCAGTCCATGAGCAACCTGCTCACCTCAGCGGCGCTTGCCTGACTGATCAGCACGTATCCATCCTGGGCCAGGCGATCACCGACCTCGTCAGCTGCAATTTCCAGCACGCCATTGGACGCCAACAATCGCATAGGCAGGCCCTTGATTGACTCCTGACAGCCACCGTATGTGTCCACTGTGATCAACACAAGGTCTGATCTCTGCGATGGTCCGACGAGGTCGCGCTCGGTTCATCGCCTCAGGCCCGGCCAGCAGGTCCGACTCCCTGCTTGTGATCTGTCTGGCCTGTGGTCGGCGGGTTGACTCTCAGGTTGCTTGAGACGCCATAGTCGCTGCCATGGACGAGCTCTACTTGATCGGCGAGGTCGCCAGGCGTACCGGCCTGAGCGTCAGCGCGATCCGGTTCTACTCCGACGCCGGGATCGTCACCCCCGCCGAGCACACCGACGCCGGCTACCGGCGCTACGACGTCGACGGAATCGCGCGCCTCGAACTCATCCGTACCCTCCGCGAGCTGGACGCGGGCATCGACGACATCCGAAAGCTGCTGGCCGAAGAGATCACGCTGGGTGATTTTGCGACCGCGCACCTGGCGGTCGTCGACCGCCAGCTGAGCCGGTTCCGGGCCCGCCGGGCCGTTCTTCGCGCGATCGTCAGACAACGCGGTACGACCGAACAGGTGAGCCTCAGCTCGTCAACGAGTTCTGGATCGAGGTCACCGCCGATCTCGGGATCGACGACTTCGTCGACTATCTGCGCCCGTGGCGGCCCCGGTTGCCGGCGGATCCGACCAGCGAGCAGCTCGAAGCGTGGATCGAGCTGGCCGACCTAATGCAGGATGCCGACTTCCGGCAGGCGGTCCGCCGGTTCTTCAGCGACACCTTCGTCGGGCCACCCATTGACCAGAGTGCGCAGCCGCAACCACCTGCCGTGGGGACGAACCCGGAGGCAGACCCGCAGGCGGACGCGGAGGTGACGCAGCTGGTGGCGATGCTCACCGAGGCCAGGGCGGCGGCCGAGGCCGGGGTGCCGGTCGACTCGCCGCAGGCCCGGGAGTTGGCCGGTCGGTACGTGGCGTCGGTAGCGGCGCGCACCGACGATCCGGATCCCGCCGCCGTCCGGCGTCAGCTGGCCGCCGCCGATCCTGGTCGGCAGGTGAGCCGGCACGCCGAGCTGCTCGGCAGGTACCACTCGTCGACGGCGACGATCAACGGCGTACCGCAGCCGAAGGATGCCGACGCGCCGGCCACCATCTGGCTGCACGCGGCGGTGGCGGCGCTGACTTGAGGCACAGCGATAGCGACGGCGGGTACGCCACGGCCCGGGTTGTCCGCCGACATACTGGTGGGCACCCCGGGCGGGAAAGGCAGCGCAGGGGTCAGCTTCCGGTGGCCGGCGTGCTACTGGCGAGCTCCCGGCGGGTCTCGAAACGGGTCGGCGCGGCGGCGCGGCGGGCCGGGTCGGAGCAGAGCTCAGCGATCTGGGCCTCGGTCATCGGGCCGCCCCGGGACCGGGTGACGCCCAGGTGGTCGGGGACCTCGACGGTCGCCTCGAAGTCCCAGATGTACCACTCCTTGCGGCCCCAGGCCTTGTTCTTCAGCTTGATCTCGATCGTGCCCTGGGCGGTCTGCAGCTTGGGGCTGCGGTCCAGCGCGGCCCAGCCCGACGGGCCGGCGTTGAGCGACGTGGTCCGGGAGACCGTCGACTCCCAGTTCCACTGCCGGCCGATGCTCTGGCTGATGCTCGTCGACACGTTGCTCAGCGCGCTGGAGCCGAAGGTGGTCGCGGGGACCTTGGCGGTCATGCTGATCGACCCACCGGTGGTGTCGGACCATTCGACCGACAGGCTGTTGTCGTACGGGGTGCAGTTGAAGTGCGAGGCGACCTCGTGGAAGGGAGCGGTGGTCTCGGTCACCGGCGTTCCCGGAACGAACCGGCAGGACACGGCCCGGCTGTCGCAGTGCTCGAACAGCTCCGCGCGGGACGGGCCGTCCCAGAACCTGACCGAGCTGTACTGGTTGTCGGCGGGCACCCGCGCGAGCTGGTCGTGCGAGTACCACATGTGGGGGGTGCCGGACTGGTTGGTGTTGACGTAATAGTTGCTGGCGCAGTCGGTGACGTTCTTGTATGAACTGATCACGTCGCCCCAGCCAGCGCCGGCGAGGTTGTTGAAGTAGAAGTACTTGCCGCCGCTGCAGGTGCCGGATTGCGAGATCATGCTCAGCGAGCCGCCCGAGAAGTTGGCGTCCCGGTACGCGATCCCGAGGACGACCTGGGCGGCTGCGGACGTACCCGATGCCATGGCGCGGGTGGCGGTCTCGCCGGCGTCGGCGATCCGCTCGGTGGTCGCCGCGTCGAGTCGGCTGCCGTCGCGCGGGGCGTCGGAGACCGCCCCCTCGGTCGCCACCTTCATCGCGGTCTGGAAGTCGCGGTAGCAGGCCAGCTCGTCGGACGATTCGTAGAGCAGGCAGTCTGCCATCTCCGCGGTGGGCACGGTGGAGGAGGCGGCGGCCGGAGTGCTCGCGGCGAGCATCGGACCCAGCATCAGTACGGACAGGACGGTCGCGGTGCGGGCGTGTCGGAACATCCGACGGTGTTGCAGGAATGTCATGAGCACCAAGCCTTGCAGCGCGGAACCGCGCAGACTTGGTGGCGATCAAAGGATTCACTGAGGAGAATGTGAGGAAGGATTGCGGTCGGTGACCCGTACAGTGGATTTATGTGATCACCGCAACGCCAATTCTGACCGGAACGCTACACCATTTCTGTCGGGTCTCAAACAGTCCGACGTAAGAGGTGCCGCTGACCTGCACATTCAGGCCCAGGCCAGTCGGAGCTCAAGATCGTCCGCCGAGGGTCGGGCGCGGACCGGGCGGTACGCTCACCCGATGGCCGGCGACACATACAGCTTCGGCGAGTACGAACTGGATATGGCCCGTTACCAGCTGCGGCGGTCCGGTGAGCCGGTCCACGTGGAGCCCCGGGCGCTCGACCTCCTGCAGTACCTGATCGAGCACCGTGACCGGGTGGTGTCGAAGAACGAACTGCTCGACAAGGTGTGGGGCGACCGTTTCGTCAGCGAGGCGGCGCTGACCACCGGGCTGCGTACCGCCCGGATCGCCGTCGGTGACACCGGCCGTCACCAACGGCTGATCCGGACCGTGCACCGGCGGGGGTACCAGTTCGCGATGCCGGTGACGGTCACCCGCGCCGGTGACCCCGCCGACCCCGGGTCGGAGCCGGCCGCACACCCGACCCGACCGGCGCCGGCCCGGTCGGTCGTCGCCGGGGAGACGAGCGGCGCGGACCGCCAGGTCGTCCGGTTCTGCCGGGCCGACGACGGCACCCGGATCGCCTACGCCACCGTCGGGTCCGGTCCTCCGCTGCTCAAGGCGGCCAACTGGATGACCCACCTCGATCTGGAGTGGACCACCCCAGTGTGGTCGCACTGGCTCAACGGGCTGGCCCGGGACCGGCAGTTGGTCCGCTACGACGAGCGGGGGTGCGGGCTGTCCGACTGGGACGTGCCGAGCTTCTCCTTCGACGACTGGGTCGACGACCTGGACACCGTGGTCGAGGCGGTAGGGCTGGACCGGTTTCCGCTGCTCGGCGTCTCCCAGGGCGGTGCGGTGGCGGTCGCCTACGCCGTCCGCCGACCGGAGCGGGTCAGCCGGCTGATTCTCGCCGGCGCGTACGCCCGGGGCCGCCAGGTCCGGGCCCGCAATCAGGCCGAGCGGGACGAGGCGGCCCTCGACCTGAACCTGGCCCGGGTCGGCTGGGCGCACCAGGACCCGAGTTTCCTCGGCGTCTTCGCCTCCCAGTTCCTGCCCGAGGGCACCCCGGAGGAGCTGGAGGACTTCATCGGCTTCCAGCGGCGGACCACCTCGGCGGCCAACGGGGTCCGGTTCCTGGAGGAGTTCGCCCGGATCGACGTCTCGGACATCGCCCACCGGGTGCAGTGCCCGACGCTGATCCTGCACTGCCGCGACGACCTGCGGGTGCCGACCTCGCAGGCCAGCGAGCTGGCCACCCTCATCCCGGACAGTCAACTGGTGCTGCTGGACAGCCGTAACCACCTGCTTACCGCGTCCGAGCCGGCCTGGCCGGAGTTCCTGGCCCAGATCGACGCATTCCTGACCGACTGACCTGGTGATCACATCGACGCTGGCCAGCGGAACAGGTGTTGGCAACACCGATGTGACGTGGGCAATACGATAGCGCAACGTCGATTTCCCACTCTTGGGCGATGGGCGACCACGGCAGTCCCGACCTGGGCCCGAGCGTGCCGACCCACTGCCCGTACTGCTCCCTGCAGTGCGGGGTACGGATGCGGCCGGCGCCGCCCCGACCGCCCGTCATCGAGCCAGCGGACTTCCCCACCAACCGGGGTGGGCTGTGCGCCAAGGGCTGGAGCGCGCCGGAACTGCTCGACCACCCGGACCGGCTGCTCACCCCGCTGGTGCGCACCGATCCGGCCGACCGGCGCAGCCCGCTGCGCCCGGCCAGCTGGGACGAGGCCCTGGACCGGATCACCGCCGCTGTACAGACCAGCCAACACCGGTACGGACCGGCCAGCGTCGGCCTGTTCGGCGGCGGCGGGCTGACCAACGAGAAGGCGTACCAGCTCGGCAAGTTCGCCCGGGTCGGGCTGCGTACCCCGCACATCGACTACAACGGCCGGTTCTGCATGTCGTCGTCGGCCACCGCCGGCAACCGGGCCTTCGGTATCGACCGAGGCCTGCCGTTCCCGCTGGCCGACATCGCCGACGCCCGCGCGGTGCTGGTCGTCGGCGGCAACCCGGCCGACACCATGCCACCGGCGATGCAGTACTTCGATGCCGGCCGGGCCGCCGGCGCGGTCCACATCGTCGCCGACCCGCGCCGCTCGGCGACCGCCCGGGGCGCCGGCATCCACCTGCCGGTGGCCCCCGGCACCGACCTGGCGCTGGCCAACGGGCTGCTGCACATCGCCGTCCGGGCCGGCTACGTCGACCAGGCGTACATCCGGGAGCGCACCACCGGGTTCGACGCGGTCCGCACCGCCGTCGCCGGCTACTGGCCGGACCGGGTGGAGCGGATCACCGGGGTGTCCGAGGCGCTGCTGCAGCGTACGGTGCACGCGCTGGCCACCGCGCCGACCGCGATGATCCTCACCGCCCGCGGTGCCGAGCAGCACAGCAGCGGTACGGACACCGCGCAGGCGTACATCAATCTGGCGCTCGCCCTCGGCCTGCCCGGCCGGTCCGGCAGCGGCTACGGCACCATCACCGGGCAGGGCAACGGCCAGGGCGGCCGGGAACACGGCCAGAAGGCCGACCAGCTGCCCGGTTACCGGCGTCTCGACGATCCGGCCGCCCGCGCCCACGTCGCCGCGGTGTGGGGCGTCGATCCGGGCGAACTGCCCGGCCCGGGGGTCTCCGCCACCGAGATGATCGACCGGATCGGCACCCCCGGCGGGGTGCGCACGATGCTGGTGTTCGCCTCCAACATTCTGGTCTCCGCGCCCGACCGGGACCGGGTCGCCGACCGGCTGGCCGCGCTGGACTTCCTCGCCGTGTCGGACATCTTCCGGTCCGAGACGGCCGCCGTCGCCGACGTGGTGCTGCCCACCGCCCAGTGGGCCGAGGAGGACGGCACCATGACCAACCTGGAGGGCCGGGTGCTGCGCCGCCGCCGGGTGCTGCCGCCACCGGACGGGGTACGCGACGACCTGAGCGTGCTGGCCGCGCTCGCCGACCGGCTCGGCCGGGGCAAGTACTTCTCCGCCGACCCGCAGACCGTCTACGACGAGCTGCGCCGGGCCAGCGCTGGCGGGATCGCCGACTACGCGGGCATCAGCTACCAGCGCGTCGAGGCCGAGGACGGAGTGTTCTGGCCGTGCCCGGCCGACGACCATCCGGGTACGCCGCGACTGTTCACCGAACGGTTCGCCACCGCCGACGGGCGGGCCCGGTTCATCCGGGTGGAGCACCGGGATCCGGCCGAACTGCCCGACCGCAGCTACCCGTACCTGCTCACCACCGGCCGGATCATGGGCCAGTACCAGAGCGGGAACCAGACCCGCCGCTCGCCGTCGCTGAGCAGTACGGCCAGCGATCCGAAGGCGGAGATCCACCCGGACCTGGCCCGCCGGCTCGGCATCGGCACCGCCGACCTGGTCGAGTTGACCACCCGCCGGGGGCGGGCGGTGTTCCGGGCGTACCTGACCGAGCACATCCGCCCCGACACCGTCTTCGTGCCGTTCCACTGGGGCGGCCTGGCCAGCGCCAACGCGTTGACCGATCCGACGTTGGACCGGCACTCCCGGATGCCGGCGTTCAAGGTCTGCGCGGTCGCGGTCCGCCGCCTCGCCGGACCGGCCGGAGCCGGCCCGAGCAGCGCCGCCCCGGACGATTCCGCCACCTGACGAAGGGACCCACCATGCAGTCGACCCCACGTTTCCTGCAAGGAGTGTTCGCGTTCGACGGCAAAGGGCTGGACACGCCGCTGCCGCTGGACGGCAGCCTGCGCTACACGGTGCCGGACGGGCTGGTCGCGCAGACCGTCTACTTCCGGGGCGGGAACAGCTCCGGCGAGCTGGTCTACGTCCTGCTGCTACGCGACGGCGAGCCGATGCGCTACTTCCCGATCGGCGCCCGCGACGCGGTGCACGTGCCGCTGCGGGTCGTCGAGGACCTGGCCGCCGGCACCGTGGTGGAGCTGCAGGTCGCCGCGCCGGCCGGCACCACCGGCACCGTCGTGCTCGATCTCGGCCTGGTGGAGGTGTGAGTTGACGCAGCGACGACCGCGGCTGGTGGTGGTCGGCAACGGCATGGCCGGTGCCCGTACCGTCGAGGAGATCATCGACCGGGTCGGCCCGGACCGGTACGACATCACCATGTTCGGCGCCGAACCGTACGGTAACTACAACCGAATCCTGCTGTCCAACGTGCTCTCCGGCGTCGAGGCCGAGGACGGCATCTTCCTCAACAGCCTGCCCTGGTACGAGGAGAACGGCATCACCCTGCGGGCCGGCGTGGAGGTCACCCGGATCGACCGGTTCGCCAGGGTGGTGCACGCCGTCGACGGCACCACCACCCCGTACGACAAGTTGGTGATCGCCACCGGCAGCGTGCCGTTCGTGCCGCCGATCGACGGTGCCCACCACCCGCGCCGCGGCTTCCACCAGGGAGTTTTCACCTTCCGCACGCTCGACGACACCCGGGCGATGATCCGCTACGCCCGCGACCACCAGCGGGCGGTGGTGATCGGCGGCGGGCTGCTCGGCCTGGAAGCGGCCCGCGGCCTGCAGCAGTACGGCGTGTCGGTGACCCTGCTGCACGCCGCCGGGCATCTGATGAACGCGCAGCTCGACGCCACCGGCGGCGACATCCTGCGGCGCAGCGTCGAACGGCTCGGCATCGACGTGGTCACCAAGGCCCGCACCGAGCGGATCCTCGGCCGGGACGCCGTCGAAGGGGTCCGGCTCGCCGACGGGCGCACGTTCGCCGCCGACATGGTGGTGATCGCCGCCGGGATCCGGCCCAACACCACGCTCGCGCAGGTCAGCGGCCTGCCGGTGGAGCGAGGGATCGTCGTCGACGACCACCTGCGGGTGCTCGACGAGCCGGACATCTACGCGGTCGGGGAGTGCGTGCAGCACCGTGGCCAGACGTACGGCCTGGTCGCGCCGCTGTGGGACCAGGCGAAGGTGCTCGCCGGGCAGCTCACCGGCACCGACCCGACGGCGGCGTACCACGGCTCGCGGACCGCGACCAAGCTGAAGGTCGCCGGGGTCGACGTGGCCGCCATGGGGGTGACCGCGCCGGAACGCGACGACGACGAGTTCGTGGTCTTCGCCGAGCCCCGGCGCGGCGTCTACAAGAGCGTGGTGGTCCGCGACGACCGGCTGATCGGTGCCACCCTGGTCGGCGACGTGAGCAAGGTCGGCTTCCTGATGCAGGCGTTCGACCGGGGCTCGCCGCTGCCGGAGGAGCGGGTCCGGCTGCTGTTCGACCTGGGCGGGCCGCCGGCCGAGGTGTCCGCCGCCGAACTCGACGACGACGCCCAGGTCTGCAACTGCAACGGGGTCAGCAAGGGCGCGCTGGTCGCCACCGTCGCCGGCGGGGTCCGCACGGTGAGCGGGGTGATGGACGCCACCCGGGCCGGCAAGGGGTGTGGCTCGTGCAAGAGCCTGGTCGGCCAGATCGTCGAGTGGGCCGCCGGCGGCGAGGTCGCGGAGGACCCGGCCGCCAACTGGTACGTGCCCGGGGTGCCGATGGACAAGCCGACCCTGATGGCCGAGATCCGCGCCCGCGGGCTGCGCAGCGTGTCGGCGGTCTTCGAGGCGCTCGCCGACGGCCGTGAGGACGCCAGGAGCAAGATGGGGCTGGTGTCGCTGCTGCGGATGATGTGGGGCGACGAGTACGTCGATGAGCGCGGCGCCCGGTTCATCAACGACCGGGTGCACGCCAACATCCAACGCGACGGCACCTTCTCGGTGGTGCCGCAGATGAAGGGCGGCTGCACTACCCCGGCCCAGCTGCGCCGGATCGCCGACGTGGCCGAGAAACACCAGGTGCCGCTGGTCAAACTGACCGGTGGGCAGCGCATCGACCTGCTCGGCATCCGCAAGGAGGACCTGCCGCAGGTGTGGGCCGACCTGGACATGCCGTCCGGGTACGCGTACGGCAAGAGCTTCCGGACCGTGAAGACCTGCGTCGGCAGCGACTTCTGCCGGTTCGGCCTGGGTGACTCGACCGCGCTCGGCATCGCGATCGAGGAACGGTTCCAGGGGCTGGAGGCGCCGGGCAAACTCAAGCTGGCGGTCACCGGGTGCCCGCGCAACTGCGCCGAGGCGTACGTCAAGGACCTCGGCGTGGTCGCGATCGAGGGCGGCCGGTGGGAGATCTACGTCGGCGGCGCGGCCGGTGCCCACGTACGCAAGGGCGACCTGCTGGCCACCGTCGACACACCGGATGAGGTGATGACGCTGACCGGCCGGTTCCTGCAGTACTACCGGGAGAACGCGAACTGGCTGGAACGCACCTACGCGTTCGTGCCCCGGGTCGGCGTCGACCGGCTGCGGGAGCTGATCGTCGACGACGTCGACGGCCTCGGTGCCGGACTCGACGAACGGATGGCGGCGGCGGTGGCCGGCTACCGGGACCCGTGGCGGGAACGGGACGCCCCGGCGACCCCGGGGCAGTTCCGGACCGCGTTGCCGCTGGTGCCGCTGCCGGCGGTGCCGGTCCGCGCCGAGAGCAGCCGGTCGTGACCGCCGTGAACGGTGGCCAACCGACCGCTGACGGGCCGGTCGGCGGCGGTTCCACCGTGACCGCCGTCGACGACGGCCGGCTGGTCGAGCACCGGATCGGACCCGGCGGCGACATCCCGCCCGGCGAGGGCCGCGCCTACCCGGTCGCCGGTGAGCTGGTGGCGGTGTTCCGGCTGACGTCGGGGCAGCTGCGGGCGGTGTCGGCGGTCTGCCCGCACGCCGGCGGTCCACTCGCCGACGGGCTGATCGACGCCGAGGTGGTGGTCTGCCCGCTGCACCAGCACGTCTTCGAGCTGGCGACCGGATGCTCCCGGAGCGGGCAGCCGGCACTGCGCAGCTATCCGGTCCGGCAGGACCCGGCCGGCACGGTGTGGGTCTCGGCACCGGCGGCACGGGCCTCGGCACCGCCTGCCGGTGGCGACGGCCGGTAGATCTCACAACGTCGGGGCCGGCCCGGTGCGAACCATGACCACGCCCCGACATCACCGTTTTCCACGCCAGGAAACATTCGGTTCATAACCTGACTCCCCAATGCCACCCCGGCCGACGCCCGATCATCGCCGATCCGCAAACGTCGCTCGGCAGCATCTCGATCGCCACCCTACGGCACCCGATGGCTAAGGAGCCAACCTGATGGCCAACGAGACAGTCAACGCGGAGACCATCGAGACCCGCCCCCAGGAGAACCGGAAACGGTGGATCGCCCATTGGGAGCCGGAGGACCCCACCTTCTGGCGTACGGTGGGCCGGCCGGTGGCCCGACGCAACCTCATCTTCTCCATCTTCGCCGAACACATCGGCTTCTCGGTGTGGCTGCTCTGGAGCATCGTGGTGGTGCGGCTGAGCAGCGCCGGGTGGGACCTCAGCGTCAGCCAGACGCTCTGGCTGACCGCCGTACCCAGCGGTGTCGGGGCGTTCCTGCGGCTGCCGTACACCTTCGCGGTGCCGATCTTCGGCGGCCGCAACTGGACGGTCGTCTCCGCCCTGTTGCTGATCATCCCGTGCGCCGGTCTCGCCTGGGCGGTCAACAATCCGGAAATCGGGTACGGCGCCCTATTGGTGATCGCCGCGACAGCCGGATTCGGGGGCGGAAACTTCGCATCCAGCATGGCCAACATCTCGTTCTTCTACCCGGAACGGGAAAAGGGCTGGGCGCTCGGCCTGAACGCCGCCGGCGGCAACATCGGCGTCGCGGTGGTGCAGTTCCTGGTGCCGAAGGTGATCGTGCTCGGCGGTGGGCTGGCGTTGTCCCGGGCCGGCCTGATGTACATCCCGCTGGCGGTCATCGCGGCGGTCTGCGCCTACCTCTACATGGACAACCTGGCCGAGGCGAAGGCGGACGTCGAACCGGTCTGGTCGTCGCTGCGCCACCCCGACACGTGGATCATGTCGCTGCTCTACATCGGTACGTTCGGCTCGTTCATCGGCTACTCGGCGGCGTTCCCGACCCTGCTCAACGCGGTGTTCAACCGGCCGGACATCGCGCTCGGCTGGGCGTTCCTCGGCGCCGGGATCGGCTCGGTCGCCCGGCCGCTCGGCGGTCGGCTCTCCGACCGGATGGGCGGTGCCCGGGTGACCGCGGCCAGCTTCGTCGTCCTAGCCGCCGGCGCCTACGCGGCCCTGTGGGCGGTGCAGCAGCAGAACCTGGGCGTCTTCTTCGTCAGCTTCATGGTGCTGTTCGTCGCCACCGGCGTCGGCAACGGGTCGACGTACCGGATGATCTCGAAGATCTTCCGGGTGAAGGGTGAGGACCGGGGCGGCTCTGCGGAGACGATGCTGCGGATGCGCCGGGAGGCGGCCGGCGCGCTCGGCATCATCTCGTCGGTCGGCGCGTTCGGCGGCTTCCTGGTGCCGATCTGTTACGCCTGGGCCAAGTCGACGTACGGCAACATCGAGCCGGCGCTGCGCTTCTACGTCGTGCTGTTCGTGGTGATGCTGGCCGTCACCTGGTTCGCCTATCTGCGGCGGGGTTCCCGGATGGCGCAGGCCGGCGTCTAGGATCGGCCGTTGTGCGCGTACTTCTCATCGGCAGTGGCGGACGCGAGCACGCGCTCGCGTCCGGCCTGGCCGCCGACCCCGCCGTCGACCAGTTGATCGCCGCTCCGGGCAATCCGGGCATCGCGGAGGTGGCCGAGCTGCGCCCGGTCACCGCCACCGACCCGCAGGCGGTCGCCGCGCTCGCCGTCGAGGTGGCGGCCGACCTGGTCGTGGTCGGCCCGGAGGCGCCGCTGGTCGCCGGGGTCGCCGACGCGGTACGCGCCAAGGGCATCGCCTGCTTCGGGCCGTCCGGCGCGGCCGCCGTCCTGGAAGGCTCCAAGAGCTTCGCCAAGGACGTGATGGCCGCCGCCGGGGTGCCGACCGCCCGCGCCGTGACCTGCCGGAGCGCCGACGAGGTGGCCGCCGCGCTGGACGCGTTCGGCACCCCGTACGTGGTGAAGAACGACGGGCTGGCCGCCGGCAAGGGGGTGGTGGTGACCGACGACCGGGCCGCCGCCCTCGGCCACGCCGAATCCTGCGGGCAGGTGGTGGTCGAGGAGTACCTGGCCGGGCCGGAGGTGTCGCTGTTCGTCGTCACCGACGGCACGGCGGCGGTGCCGCTGCTGCCCGCCCAGGACTTCAAGCGGGTGGGCGTCGGCGATACCGGCCCGAACACCGGCGGCATGGGTGCGTACGCGCCGTTGCCGTGGGCACCGCCGGACCTGGTCGACCAGGTGATGGCCGAGGTGGTGCACCCGACGCTGGCCGAGATGCGCCACCGGGGCACCCCGTTCGCCGGGCTGCTCTACGTCGGGCTGGCGGTCACCGCCGCCGGCCCCCGGGTGATCGAGTTCAACGCCCGGTTCGGCGACCCGGAGACCCAGGTGGTGCTGGCGCTGCTGGAGACCCCGCTGGCCGGCCTGCTGCACGCGGCGGCGACCGGTACGCTCGCCGACCACCCGCCGCTGCGCTGGCGGGACGGGGCAGCGGTGACCGTGGTGCTCGCGTCGGCCGGCTACCCGGCGGCGGCCCGCACCGGCGACGTGATCACCGGTGCCGGACAGGCCGGGATCAGCCACGCCGGCACCGCCCGCGACGCCACGGGGCGGTTGGTCTCGGCCGGTGGTCGGGTGCTCAGCGCCACCGGCGTCGGTGCCGACCTGGCCGGCGCGCGGGACGCCGCGTACCGGCTGCTGGCCGGGGTCGACCTGCCCGGCGGGCACTTCCGGGCGGACATCGCCCTGGCCGCCGCCGAGGGCCGGATCACCCTGCCCTGACCCGGGTGCCGGATCACCCCGTGCCGGCCGGATAGCGGCCCGCCCGGCGGGTACGCCCCGGCGCATGGGGACGAGCTACCAGGACGTACTGGACAGCCTGAACGAGCTGGACTTTCCCGCCGACAAGGAACAGATTGTCGCGGAGGCGCGGCGGGTCGGTGCCAGCCCCGGCGTGGTACGCGCGTTGCGCGGCCTGCCGCCCGTCGAGTACGCCAACCGTACGGAGGCGGCCCGTTCGGCGCACATCGACGCCGCGCCGGAGCAGGACCCGGCCCAGCGGGCCGCGCGGGCGCGGTTCCGGGACCACCAGCGGGTGGCCCAGCATCTGCGCCAACCGTGAGTGCCGGGTGAGTGCCCGATGTGCGCCGAGTGTCTGGTCCGGGTCCGGGTCCAGGTCCGGGTCCAGGTCCAGGTCCGGGTCGGGGCCCGGGTCCGGTCAGCTGCCCGTCGGCCGGGGCAGGTCCCGGGTGACCACCTTGCCGGCGGCGTTGCGTGGCAGCGCCGACAGGAAGATCACATGCCGGGGGACGGCGAACCGGGCGCGGTAGCGGCGCACGTACTCCCGGACCGCCTCGGCGTCGAGCGTCTCCTCCGGGTGCAGCACCAGGTACGCGGCGAGCCGCTGGCCGTACTCCGCGTCGGGCAGGCCGACCACCGCGGCCTCGCGTACCTGCGGTAGCTGGGCCAGCAGGTCGGCGACGTCGGACGGGAAGACGTTCTCCCCGCCGGAGACGATCATGTCGTCGGCCCGGCCGCCGACGAAGAGCAGCCCGTCGGCGTCGACGTGGCCGAGGTCGCCGGTGCCGAGCAGCCCGTGCCGGCGTTCGGCCGTGCCGTCGTCGCTGGTGGTGTAGCCGTCGAAGAGCAGCTCGTTACCGACGAAGATCTGCCCGACCTGCCCGGTCGGCACCGGTTCGCCGTCCGGCCCGAGCACCGCCAGCCGGGTGCCGTACGGGGGCCGGCCGGCAGTGTTCGGTGCCCGGCGCAGGTCGGCCGGGGTGGCGATGGCAGCCCAGGAGACCTCGGTCGACCCGTACAGGTTGTAGAGCACGTCTCCGTACCGGTCCATGAACCGGGTGGCGATGCCGCCGCCGAGCGCCGAGCCGCTGACCGCGACCACCCGCAGCCCGGTCGGCTGCTGCCGAGGCTCCGGTACGTCGTGCAGCAGCCGTTGCAGCATCACCGGCACGGCGAACAGAGCGGTGCAGTCGTGCCGGTCGACGGCGGCCAGCGCGGCTGCCGGCTCGAATCGTCGGTGCAGCACCACCGTGGCCCGCAGCGCGAACGCGATCTGCAGGGCGGCGTACCCCCAGGTGTGGAAGACCGGCGTGGCGATCATGATCCGGTCGTGGACCCGCAGCGGGATCCGGTCGATGATCGACGCCAGCGGTCCGAACCCGGTCGGGGTCCGTCGCCGGGCGCCCTTCGGGGTGCCGGTGGTGCCGGAGGTGAGCACGATGGTGCGGCCGTCGCGGCGCGGCGGCTCCAGCCGGGTGTCCGTCGGTGCGTCGCGCAGCAGCTGCGCGACCCGGGTCTCGTCGACCCGGATCACTGCGGTGTCGACCTCGACGACCTGTTCGCCGAACTCGCGGTCGTGCAGCAGCACCCGCAGCCGCTGCTCGTCGGCGACGGCGGCGAGCTGCGGCCCGGCCAGCCCGGTGTGCAGCAGTACGGTGTCCGCGCCGAGCAGCCCGGCGGCGACCATCGCGGTCACCATGTCGGGGTGGTTGCGGCAGAGCAGGCCGATCCGGTCCCCGGCGGAGACGTCCAGCGCGGTACGCAGCGCGCCCGCCAACCGCTCGGCGCGGTCCAGCAGCTCCCGGTAGGTCAGCTGTTGTCCGCTGTCGTCGATGAGCGCGACCCGGCGCGGATCGCGGGCGGCGGCCTGGCGCAGTTCGCCGACGAGGGTGAACCCCCAGCGACGCAGCGCGGCGAGTTGGGCGACGGTCCGCACCGGCGAGCCGGGGGTGAGCACCCCGCGTCGGGTCAGCGTGGAAATCAGGAACGGCAGGTCCACCGGCACACACACCCCCAGCTGCGGGCGTGACCGGTCGGAGGGATGGTCGACCCCGCTGATACAGGACACGTATCGGGCGGGGCTACGGATCGGTGGTCAGCCCTTGGGGATGTCGAACAGGTTGGGGATCTGGGCGGCAAGTCCGAGATCGCCCTTAGCCTTGAGTTTGCCGGTCATGAACATCATCATCGGGTTCGCGGTGCCGGCGACGACCTTGAGGAAGTCGACCGGTCCGAGGGTCAGGCTCAGTCGCGGTTCGCGCTCGGCGGCCGGGGATACCACGCAGGTGCCGTTGTCGACGACGATCTCGTAGGTGTCGGTGCCGCCGTCCGGCCGGCCGGTGATGTTCCAGTGGATCACCGCGCTGGTGGCGCCGGCTTTCTCCGGACGGAACAGGACGGGCATCCGGTTGAACACCTCGTCGAGGACCTTGCCGCGCAGGTCGCCCTGCATCACCTCGGCGATCTTGGAATCCGGGGTGGTCTTGACCAGCTTGCTGAACTCCTTGGCGTCGATGGACGCGAAGTTGGCCGGGTCGAACTCGGTCATCGCATACCCTCCAGATCGGAACGTCGGGCCTACCTTAGCGTAATGTTACGCGTCGGTAGGTTTGGCCGGTGGGGCCTGACGCAGATCGGGCAGGTCAGCGCGCCAGCAGCTGGTCCGTCGCACCGAGTAGCGATCCCGGGTCCTCCTCGTAGCGGTCGTGGTACGGCCACTCGGTCTCGACAAGGCCTACCGGGCCCGGCGCGATCACCAGCCATCCCCGTTTCCATACGCCGCCGCCGGTCGTCCGCCGCTGGGAGACGAAGATCTGGACTCGCAGCCCGTGCTCGGTCAGCCCGAGCCAGTCGGCGAGCCGGTCCCGGAAGGGGTCGCCCGGATAGTCGTTCATCGCGAGGTTGACCTCGACGACACCACCGGACTCCAGCTTCCGGGGCACTTCCCGGAAGAACTTCTGCAGGATCGGTTCACCGGCCTCGAGGAGGTCAACGAACTCGTTGCCCTCCTCGTTCGTCGGTGAGTTGAAGACGATCCGGGAGAACCGCCCCTCGGCTGGCTCGAACAGGTCCCCCTCGTCGAAGGTGACATTTGTCAGCCCGTTGAGTGCGGCGTTGAGCCGCGACAGGGCGACGGCACGCGGGTTGACGTCCAGCCCGAGAACTGCGTCGTACCGGTCGGCGAGTACCAGAGAGAGCACCCCGGAGCCGCAACCCATGTCCAGCGCGCGGCTACCGCCGCGGCCGAGCATCAGCCGGATCAGCAGGTCCGCTTCCCAGAGCGGGTCGATGTACCAGCGGTGTTGCACGTCCTCATCGACGTCTGGGTCAGTCAGCACCACGACGCCGTGCAACTGGTGGCCGCGCAGCGGGGACGACAGATGCCGACCGTCGTCGAGTGCGATGCCACTGTCCAACAGCACCCGTCGGCAGTCCGCACCGATCTCCGCGGCCAGTTCGTCCGGGTCGACCGCGGTGCCGCAGAGCAGGTCGGCCAGAGGTGTCTCCCGCTCGCCGCCGATCACCTTCCGCATGGCGTCGCCGAGTTGCTGGAGTGCCGCCGCGTCGGCACGTTCCGGGTGAATGGCTGAACCACCGACGATCATGCGCTACTCCCGGGAGTTGGTTCCAGAGCTGGGATGGAGGCGGAGGTTGACCAAAAGACCTCCTGGCGTAGTGGCCCCTCCCAGGCCAGGAAGTGGGGATGGTCCACGGCGAGACCTGCCAGCTGCGAGGCATGGCAGCGGAGCATGGCGATCTTCAGCCGCATGGTGGGGTCGTCGAGGCGGGCGATCCGCGGGCTTGCCACGTCCACTAGGTGGGCCAGGGCAGCGAGCTGCGGCTCCCACTGGTCGGCGATGGGTCGCTCGGAGTCGGGTGCGTCCCAGCCGGAGCCGAACGCGTACGGGCAGTCGGCGTAGAAAATCAGCGGGCAATCGGTATCGGCTCCGGCGACAGCGGCCAGAACGGCGTCCCGGGTGCCGACATGGTCTGGGTGGTCACCGATACCGACCGGGATCCACAACCGCACGTCCCGCCGGATCAGGCAGGCGAGTGCCGACACCACCATTTCCGACGGGAAGCCGCTGCGGTACGGAGCATCCGGGACCGGAAGGTGCATCACCGAGTTGCCGGCGACCGCTGCGGCGGCCCGATCCTCAGCGGCCCGTCCTTTGGCAGCGGCGGGACCCGATTCGAAGCCACACAGACGGTCCCACTCCTCATGGCTCCTCTCCTGGTTCTCTGCCGGCACGCCGCCACACACGGTGATCAGGAGTGTGGAGTGCCCGGCATGCAGTGCCGAGGTTGCCGAGAGTACGCCATCGTCGAAATGCGGCGAGACGACGATGTCCGTTATCGCCGAGTAGTCCTGGTCGGGCATTCGGCGCCCTTTCGAGGGATGGTGGGCGGAGGCCGGGCTGGACCGTTTGAAGCGATTGTGGCAGCGGATATCCCCAAGCGAGGTCGACTTTGTCGTGCGGTGGCGGAAGTTCCGGCGGGGTTTGATACTAAGATGGAGCCGAATGACCGTCAAGCAATCCGATGGCGGCTTTGTCGGTGTCTGATATGGGCGGTTCACGCATATCCGCCGGTATGTCCGTCCGAGTGGAATTGGTGCGGATCTTTCGGCGGGGTGGTTGGGCGCGCGGCTCCGTACGTCTTCGAGCGCCTGGGTGGGGTCCAGTAGGCAAAGCTTCGGTACGATGTGGAATGTGCACTGGTGGCGGTGCGCCTCGGTCCGATCGCACCGAATCCGCGCCCGCTGCCGTCAATTGCCTGGACTGTGCGGCCAGGGAGCGGTGCCGCCGGCCACTCCTGGCGCCTGGGGAAGCCGTTTCGGCGCAGTGGCCCCGGGTGCGCCCGTCCGCAGCGACCGGTTGTCGGCGCGGTGGGTGACGCCTGCCGTCCAAGCCGCGCCGCAGCCTGCCAAGGCCGCGCCGCAGCCGGCCAGGTGGGTGCGTCGACCGCGCGGCATGCCGGGGCCAGGGTGGTGATGGTGGAATGCCGGAGCAGTCGGGAATACGTTAAGTATCGGACGCGTCCACGTGGGTGCGGGCAGACCGCCGATTCCGGGTTGAGTCGGCCGGCTAAACTGCTCATGTGGACGTTTCCCAATCCCGCTGTTAAAGTCAGGGCCGGGTGTACGCCTCGTAACGTTGGGTGGCGATGCGATCGACCGATGGCGATGCCGCTGGCCGGTACCGAGCTACCTGGCCACCGATGTGCATGTGCATGACGTTGAGCGCATCATTCACGCCCGCCTCACAGTGCCGTGCGTGGACCGGAGGGCGCACGTAGACCGAGGGTAGTCGATCGGTGTATTTGGGAAAATGTGCCATCGCCGCCCTGGCCAACGAAAGTCCTCTTGACTGTTCCGGTCACATCTGATTTCGAGAGTCGAGGGAAATGGCCATGAAGAATTTCCGATTAGCTTCCCTGGTCGAACGTATGTCGCGCGGAGGGCCGCCGACCGCGCTCGACCCGACGGAGCGTTCCCGGATGTCGCGTGGGACGAAAACCGAGATCGACTGGACCGGGATTCACAACCCGGACTTCGTCGCACTCGGGCTCGGCGGAACCAACATGATGGCGATGCTGTGGTCGGTGGCCAACGGCCGCCAGTGCGTCGGCGTCGAGTTGCGCGGCGACCCTTCCCTCGGTGTCCACTGGAACATCCGGGAAGACTTCTGGCATCATCTCGGCCTGATCGACCAGCTGATGCTGGATCGGTACGGCGAGGAGCGCATCCCTCGCAAGGGCGACGGCCGGCTCTTCAAGCTCCGGGAGACGTTCTACAGTGCCGTCACCGAGCCCGGTGACGTGTACGCCGACGAGATCATCGCCGGCGGCGAGGATTCGCACGTATCGGGGCTCATTCACCACACCGAGTTCATCGACGACCGGTGGTCGGCGGGCAAACCGGAACGGGTGCTGACCGTTCTGCAGCCCGCCAAACCACCAGCCGAGCACGACCCGAGCAAGGTCGGGCGGGATGTCCTTGAGGTCCTCGACGGTCCATCCACCTTCCAGGCCGGCGCCTCCGAGGTGCTGATCATGCTGCGCCGCTACCTCGAGTTGATTGAGGAGATGGACATCGCCGCAGGCGTCCCGCCGCGGGTACGCCTCTTCCTCTCCCACCGGGTCGCGATCGGCGACGAGGGGGACGGCGACGGCTTCCTCAAATGGATGCGGCAGGAAGACGGGTTCGTCAGTCTGCCGGACGGGCGCAAACGGCTGATCATCGAGGAGGTCCAGGAGCTTGACTACCGCGGCCGGTACCGCCGGATCCGCAAGCCAGGCACCCCGCTGATCGACCTGGGCGTCCCCGAGTTGTTCATGATCGCGCAAGGCTTCGACAGCAGCGACGCCGACCGCCTCGGCTTCCGCCAGGAGGATGTCGCGGTCGATCACCACGACGGTCGAGGGCCGGTCGTCGCCCAGGCCGACTACCTCGCGGGCTACCTCGAGTTGCACGTCGGCGGCCGGTTGCGGCGGCGGATCGCGTCCGAGTTCGACCGCGAGGGGAACGAGTACTGGGTTCGCCAGATCGCGGTAGGCCACGAGGACGACCCCGAGGTGGGCTGGATTCTGGTCCAGGTGCCGGACTTCAAGACTTTCGACCCGATCCTGGCCGGGCTGGTCCCCGCCGGTACACCGAAACGGGCCAAGGAGTACCTCAACGCGTATCAGCAGCTGTTGCGCGAGTTCTACCTGGAGCAGGTTTCACTGATCACCGAGATCCCCGTGTCGGAGCTCGACAAGGTCCAAGCTCCTTACGGTCCGAAGCTGTTCAGCCTGGTGGAGAGGATCGGCGCCGACGCACTGGTCGCCGCCAACGGCGTCGTAGCTGGCGACTCCTTCGGCAACGGCCACTTCATGACCAGCGGCGGCGCGATCACCGGCATGGTGGGGCACGGCTCCCGGGTGCTGCGGTACTGGCAGGCGCGCGACGCCGGGATGGACCGGCCAGCGGCGATCCGGGCCCTGGCGGACCAGATCAAGGCCGACACCCTCGGTTGGCTCCAGGCCAGTGCCCAGGAGTTCAGTCAAGCCGTGCCGATCAACTTCGGCGAGGAGCGGATCAAGGAAATCGAGAAACAGAGCGGACGTGCCTCCAGCGAACGGGCGAACACGATCGACGCGACCCGCCGGCACCGGCATTCGCTCGTGCCGCTCGACCCGTCAGATTGGCGACGCCTCTCGGTACGTAGCGGCCGCCTGCACAGCAGTGAACTACCGCCGCTGATGACGACCCATCCTGAACAGCGGCGGGTCATGTCCGCAACCGAAGATGGCGCGTCGACGGGTGGCGACATCCGGGAGACCGTCGCGGTCGGGGCCGGTTCGGAATCGTGAGCCTGCTCAGCCAACCCCGCGGCGACTCCTACGGCGGTTCGGGCGAGACGGTCGTCGTGCGTGAAACAGTACGGCCGCTGCGGAGCCTGCGGGAGCGGCAGCTCGCGCTGGTCGTGCTCTGCGTGGGCGTGCTGATTTCCGTTGTCGACGGCTCTGCGGTGTATGTCGCCCTCCCGTCCATCCAGGTCGGCCTGGGATTCTCCCAGGCCGACCTGGCCTGGGTGGTAAACGCGTACCTCATTCCCTTCGGCGGGCTGTTGCTCTTCGCCGGCCGGCTCGGCGACCTGATCGGTACGAAGCGAGTCTTCCTCAGTGGTCTCGGCCTGTTCACCGCCGCGTCGGTCGTTTGTGGGCTGGCTAATGACCAGGCCGTGCTGATCGGAGCACGGTTCGTGCAGGGGGTGGGTGGCGCGTTCACCACCGCGGTCGTGCTCAGCATGATCGTGACCATGTTTCCGAAACCCAGGGAACAGGCCCGGGCACTCGGCTTCTACGCCTTTGTAGCGGCGTCCGGAGCCGCGCTCGGCCAATTGGCCGGCGCAGCGCTGACTGCGTCGTTGAGCTGGCACTGGATCTTCTTCGTCAACGTTCCGATTGGGCTTGTCACCATTCTTTCGGCAGTCCGGCTGTTGGACAACGTCCGCGACGTGACGGCCGGTGACGGGATCGACTGGATCGGCGCGTTGGCCCTGGTTGGCTCGTTGATGTTGGCGGTCTCCGCCATCGTGCAGGCCGATTTCAGTGAGCTCCGGACAACGCTGCTCGCCGGTGCGGCGCTGCTGCTGATGGCCGTGTTCGTCCGCTGGCAGCGGCGGGCCCGAAATCCGCTGATGCCCGGCGCGATACTTCGCGCCCGCAACGTCGCCTGGTCGAACATCGTCCTGGCCCTGATGGTCGCCGGGCCGACTGCCATGTTCTTCCTCTGCGCCCTCTATCTGCAGAACGTCCTCGGCTTCACGGTGCTGGAACTGGGCTTCGCGTTCGTGCCGGCCGCCGTCGCGATCGGGGTCGGCTCGTTGAAGATCGCTCCCCGGCTCGCCCGCAAGCGGGACGCGAAGACGTTGCTTCTTCCCGCGATGGGCCTGATGGCCATCGGTCTGCTGCTGCTGGCCCGAATCCCGACGGAGGGCAGCTACTGGATCGACGTACTCCCGGCACTGCTGCTGATCGGTACCGGTTCCGGCCTTGCGACACCCCCCGTGTTGCGGATCGCCCTGGCCGACGCCACGCTCAAGGACAGTGGGGTTCGGTCCGGCCTGCTCAACACCACCCAGCAGCTCGGCTCCGCGATCGGACTGGCGGTGCTGGCCCCAGTAGCGGCCAACATCACGCAGTCAGCCATCGCCCGAGGTGAGACGACGGCTGCCGCATTGACCGACGGTTTCCAGATGGCATTCCTGGTCGGTTTCGGCACCATGGCCGTAGCCATGCTGCTCGCCGCCTTCGCGGTGGAGAGCGAGGTACCCAGGACTGCGCCCGACTCGCTGGACGAGACGGCATCGACACCGCCGAACCGGCAGGTCGACCCGACCGGCGCTGCCGATCCGGACTTCCTCGCGGTGGGCCTGGGCGGCACCAACATGATGGCGATGCTCTGGTCGATCGCAAGCGGCCGGCGGGCGGTCGGTGTCGAGCTGCGGGGTGACCCGTACCTGACGCTGATGCAGTGGAAAGTCCGGGCCGACCTCTACCACCATCTCGCGGTCATCGACCGGATGATGCGGGAGCGCTACGGCCCGGAGGGCATTCCACGCCGGATCGACGGGAACCCGTTCATCCTCCACGAGGTCTTCTACCGGCCCGATGCCGAGGACGGCGCCGAGGCCCGGGCCGACGAGATCCTGTACGGATGGGCCGACTCGTGCGTCGGGGGACACGTCGGCACAGCGGAGTTCGTGGACGACAGGTGGGTGGACGGAAAGCCGCATCGGGCCGTCACCGTCACACACCCGGCAGTGCCTTCCCTGGACCTGGGCCCGGATTCGGAAACCGTCGGACGCAAGATGGACGAGGTCTTCGCGGAGTCCCCCGCCTTCCAGGTCAACGCGGAGGATCTGCTGATCATGCTACGTCGGTACCTGGAGGAGATAGAGCGGATGGACCTGGCGGCCGGCCGGGAGCCAAGGTGCCGCCTCTTCACCTACCACCGAGTGGCAGAGCCGAGCCGGCCGAGCGGATGGCGGCGCTGGCTTCGCCGGGAACCGGCTCAGGACCATGGGTTCGTCCGAAGCCCGGACGGTCGGCTGAGGGTTCAGATCGAGGCCATCCGGGAGATCGACGAGAAGGGTAGCTACCGGCGGATCCGGGCCCGAGGCACCGAACCGATCGATCTCGGCACCCCCGGTCTGATCATGATCGCTGAGGGAGTGGAGAGCGCCGACGCCAGTCGACTCGGGTTCACCCAGGAGATCGTGACGATCGACCACCAGGACGGACGTGGTCCGGTCGTGGCTCAAGCCGACTACATCGTCGGACTGATCGCGGTGAACGTCGGGGCGAACTCCCGTCAGCGCATCGCCTCGGCCTTCGACAAGCAGGGCAACGAGTACTGGGTGCGGCAGATCACGCTCGGGCACGACGGCTTCAGCGAAACCGGCTGGACGATCCTGGAGGTACCGGACTACCGGACGTTCGATCCGATCCAGGCGGGCATGGTGCCGGCCATCACCCGTCAGGACTCCGCTGAGTACTTCGGAGCGCACCGCTACCTGATCCGGGACTACTTCCTGGACCAGGTGCCGCTGCTTACCGAAATTCCCCGCCAGGAGCTTGTTCGTACCCTCAGCCTCGCCACCCCGAAGCTGGTCAGCAATGTAGAGCGGATCGGGCGGGACGCGTTGGTTGCCCCGAACTGCGTGGTCGCCGGAGACTCGTTCGGAAACGGCAGTTTCCTGCTCAGTGGGGGCTCCGCAACCGGCATGATGGGTCACGCATCCCGGGTTCTCCGCTACTGGCAGGACCGAGACGCGGGGGCCAGCCACGGTACTGCCGTGCGTCGACTCGCCGACGGCATCCGCGAGGACACCGCTGCCTGGCTGCGAGCTAGCGAGGCGGACTTCGCCCAGCCGGGGCATGCCCGTGCGGGCACCGATCCGCGGACCGGCATGCGGCTCGATCCGCTGGCTCGGGAACGGATTCTCGAGGAGACGAGACGGCACCGTCGGTCCATCGTCAGGACCAGCAACCGCCTGGACGACTTCGGCCGACTGAACGTCTTTCCTGGCCGGCTGCAGATTCTCGGCCTGCGTCCGCTGCATCCGATGCCGCCCGAAGCGCGCGACAGGCAGACGGACGAGCAGGCCAGGCAGACGGACGAGCAGGCAAAGATGGCAACGGCTGCCATGGCGAGCCGCGCCGGTCGGCCGGAAGATTCCGTGACGGCAACCGAGGAGCAGGCTGGGATGGTAGTCGATCAAGGGGACCGGTCGAGCGAGTCCCGGGTGTGAACATCTGGAGGTGGTCGGGCCGGCCTCTGCGGTGGCCCGGCCACCCGTAGAGCCCGGCCCGCTCAGTCCTCGCCTCGGTAGACGCAGCCGGACGTGCAGGTTTCCCGGACCGTAACCGCCGACAACGGCAACTGACCGACAAGTCGCTGCCAGATCCATCGGGCCAGCACTTCGCTCGTCGGGTTCTCCAGTCCGGCGATCTCGTTGAGGTAGCGGTGGTCGAGTTGCTCGCGGACCGGTGCGAAGGCCTGCTTGAGGTCGCCGAAGTCGATCACCCAACCGGTCTGCGCTCCGACCTGGCCACTGACGTGCACCGTGACCCGGTACGAGTGGCCGTGCAGGCGGGCGCACTTGTGTCCCTCGGGCACGTGCGGCAGCCGGTGCGCGGCTTCGAAGGTGAACTCCCGGAAGATCTCCATCAGGCAATCCCAATGTACTTGTGAGTCTGCAAACTCAAGCACCACTGTGGATGCTCCAGGCAGTACCGCACCGCGGCCGCGGTGTTGGCGACCCGGTCCGGCCCGTCCATCGGCTGCAGCAGAAAATGGCCGAAGTCGAGGTGCTCGAAGCGGGCCGGGTCGGCCTCCGGCTGGGGAAAGACGAGCTTCAAGTCGTCACCCCGGGTGAGCACCACCTCCGCGCCGGCCTTGGGGCTGACACATATCCAGTCGATGCCCGCAGGCGCGGGCAAAGTGCCGTTGGTCTCGACCGCGACCTCGAAGCCTGCTTCGTGCAGGGCGGTCACGGCCGCCTCGTCCAGCTGCAGCAGTGGTTCGCCGCCGGTGCACACCACGTACCGCCGGCTGCGGGGGTGCGCCCGCCCTTGCCAAGCCTCGGCGACGGCGGCGGCCAGATCGGCGGCGGAAGGGAATCGCCCGCCCCCGGTGCCGTCGGTGCCGACGAAGTCGGTATCACAAAAGCGACAGATCGCACGATGCCGATCGCGTTCTCGCCCGGTCCACAGGTTGCAACTGGTGAAGCGGCAGAAGACGGCGGGGCGACCGGCATGCGTACCCTCGCCTTGGAGCGTGTAGAAGATCTCCTTGACCCGGTACACGCCGATCATCCGTTGCCGGACAGGGCAGGGTCGATCATGCCGAGTTCGGCGAAACCGCGTTGCCGGAGCAGACAGGAGTCGCAGCTGCCGCAGGCCCGGTCGTCGACCGGGTCGTAGCAGCTGTGTGTCCAGGCGAAGTCGACACCCAGCTCCAGGCCCCGCTGGATGATCGCGGCCTTGGTCAGCCGGATCAGCGGGGTGTGGATGCGCAGCCGCTGTTGCCCCTCGACGCCGGCCTTGGTGGCAAGATTGGCCATCGCCTCGTACGCAGCGATGTACTCCGGGCGGCAGTCCGGGTAGCCGCTGTAGTCCAGTGCGTTCACCCCGATGAATATGTCTGAGGCGTCCAGGGTCTCAGCCCAGGCCAGTGCGAACGACAGGAAGATCGTGTTGCGTGCCGGTACGTACGTGACCGGGATGGTGTCGCCCATCTCGTCGGCGTTCGTACGGTGCGGTACCGCGAGCGCGTCGTCGGTCAGTGCCGACCCACCGAAGGCCCGCAGGTCGATGTCCGCGACGATGTGCTGGGCCGCGCCGAGTGCCTTCGTCACGCGGGCGGCGGCGTCAAGTTCGACGGTGTGGCGCTGCCCGTACCGGAAACTGAGCGTGTGGGCCCGGTAGCCCTCGTGTATCGCGATCGCGAGCGCCGTCGTGGAGTCGAGGCCGCCGCTGAGCAGCACCACGGCATTACGCGTCCCCGTCGGCACCTACTCCGCCACCTTCCACCCTCGTCTATCGGCACAGGTCTACCCAGCTGGCAAGCATACCCAGCGTGCCGCCAGAGCCCCGATCAGGGCCAGGACTCCGGCGGGAGCCCCGCCGGCCGACTCGCCCTGATTCGGTGCAACTCGCCGTGATCCGGTGCAACGGGTGCGCCGTGCCGCCACTGCCCTGTGAAGCAGCGTGCCGGGACCTCGGGTCCTGGCGAATTCATGCCGGAATTCAGTGCGTCAAGAACCGCCGCAATGCCGATCGTCGTACCTCAAACTGGACGTATTCGATCATTGGTGCGGCATCAACCGAATCTGCTCCGGAACCGCTCCGGATCTGCGATGACGTCAGCGTGCGGATCAGTCACCCAACCTAATCGGTGCTGCCGCATATAATTGGCGAGAAATCCTAGTTGAGTCTCGATCATCTGTCAAGCTCCAGTTTGTGGTGCGGAAACTGTTGAGCCTTGATCTCCCGGCATCTAAAGTGTTCCAGAGATCGACTCACGACCGTGTGGGGGGACGGATGCGGGCGCTGCAGTTCCACGGTGGACACAAGGCCCAGATTGTAGACCTTCCTCGTCCGACGGCTCCTCCTGGTTGGGCAGTCGTGAAGGTGCACTACTGCTGTCTCTGCGGTAGCGACCTATGGCTGTTCCGTGGCAAGTGGCACGGTAACCGGTACCCGATCGTGCCCGGCCATGAGTGGGCCGGTGTGGTGGATTCCGCTCCGGAGGGTCACGAATCCTGGGTCGGTCGCGCGGTCACGGGTGATCTGATCGTCGGCTGCCAGGTCTGCGGACCATGCCGGGACGGGTTACCGGTCATGTGTGAGAACCTCGTCGAGATCGGCTTTACCGTGGACGGCGGCTGCGCGGGCTACGTCGCAGCCCCGCTCGCCAACCTCTATCCACTGCCGGAGGGGATGGACTTGGCCGCCGCGAGCCAGGCCGAACCGCTCGCTGTCGCTTTGCACGCGGTGGACCGGATCGGTCTCCGCCCTGCCGAGCGAGTGGCCGTACTGGGCGCCGGCGGGATCGGCCAGCTCCTCATCCAGGCGGCTCGCGCCGCCGGGGCAACGGTAACGCTCGTCGCCGACCTGGTTGCCGAGCGCCGCAAGGTCGCCGAGGAGAGCGGAGCCGTCATCTCGGTCCATCCCAGCGAGCTGCCGGAACTCACCAGCTACGCGGACAAGGTGGACGTCGTGTTCGAGGCATCTGGTGATCCGGAGTCGGTGGTCCGTGCGCTCGACCTGGTCCGCCCCGGCGGCCGGGTCTGCCTGGTGGGCTACCAGGTGGGTGCCGAACACCCGCTGGAAACCGCACGGCTGCCGCTGGCGTACGCCAGTATGGTCGGCGTGATGGGACCGGGCGGTAAGTACCGGGAGGCCGTGGACCTCATTGCGGACGGCGCGATCGATACTCGGCGGATTCTTACCGATATTGTCCAACTTGACGAGTACTCCCCGGCCATCGACCGGGCAATCAACCGAACCGGAAACACGATTCGGGTCGTCTTCGACCTCCGTGAGGAGTAGTCCCGCCTGGTTCGAGTCTCGATTGGGCCCGTGCCCCGACGTCAAGACGGAGTAGACAGGTGGAGCTGGCAGCAGCAAGCCCGACCCGGGAACCCATGATGCTTGTCGGGCATGAGCGGGGCGTGATCAGCGCGGCTTTTCACCCGGCGGACCATCTGGTCGCTACCAGCGGTGAGGACGGCACCGTCAGGCTATGGGACGCAAGTACCGGGGAGCCGGTTGGCCGCCCGCTGGGCGGACACACCGATACGGTCTGGCTGGTGGCCTTCCACCCTGATGGCAGGTTGCTGGCCAGCGCGAGCGAGGACCGCACCGCTCGGCTCTGGGACATCACCACCGGTCGGCAGGTCGGCAAACCCTTGACCGGCCACACCGCCGGCGTCTACGGCCTGGCGTTCCATCCCACCGGAGACCTCCTGGCCACCGGCAGCGCCGACCATACCGTACGGCTCTGGGGGGTCCCTGGTGGCGACCCGGTGGGGAGCCCGCTGACCGCGAGCCGGGACGAGATCGACGGGGTGGCCTTTCACCCGGACGGTCACCTGATCGCATCGACCGGCGACGCGCTTAGGTTGTACGACACCGCCACCGGCGGTCTGGTCGGCGAACCGCTGGTCGGCCACTCGAAGGGCACGGTCAGTGTCGCCTTCAGCCCTGACGGACGGCTTCTGGCCAGCGGATCTGACGACCGAACCGTTCGGATCTGGGATTGCGCGGTGGACGGGCCGGCGGTCGACCCGCTGGTCGGGCACACCGACGCGGTGGACGGCGTGGCGTTCCATCCGGATGGTCGTTTGCTCGTCAGCGCAGCCGAGGACTGCACCGTACGGGTCTGGGACGTCGGGAGCGGGCGAGAGATCGGGCAGTTGGCGACCGGACACACCATGCCGGTGTGGAACGTTGCCTTCGACCGGACCGGCGCACGCATCGTCACGGCCAGCCAGGACGGTACCGCCCGGATCTTGCCGTTTCCGACATTCTCGTAAGAGCAGATCAGCCGCCGGCTAACCGGCATCTCCTGACCCGACAACGGAAGGACCATCAGATGACCTGGACCGCCCCTACCGTCGACCGGAAGCCGGATCCCGTATCGGGCGACGAGGCCACCGTACTGGCGGGCTGGCTCGACTACCACCGGGACACTCTGCTGCTGAAGTGCTCGGGCCTGACCGCCGAGCAGTTGACGACAAACAGCGTCCCGGTGACCAATCTGACCCTGCTCGGTCTGCTGCGCCACATGACCGAGCTCGAGCGGTGGCTCCGTAGCCTCCTCTCCGGGGAGACGATCGACGATCCGTACTCCACGGAGGAGCGTCCGGACGCTGCCTTCGACGACGTCGCCACGGCGGATGCGCAGGCCAACTTCGAGCTCTACCTACAGGAAGTGGAGCTGACCCGCAAAGCCTTCTTGCTGCGCGACCTGGACGACACCTACGAGGACGAGGGCGTGGTACGTAACCTGCGGACCACGGTGGTGCACATCCTCGAGGAGTACGCCCGGCACAACGGCCACGCGGACCTCATCAGGCAGAGCATCGACGGTGCGAAGGGCGATTGACCGGCCTTCGTGCGCCACCGGTGGCCACCAGGTTCACTCAAAGCTGGCCGGTCACGTAGTCCACACACTCCGCCAAGCTCCAACCGTCCGGCCGCCCCGGGAGCCCGTCCATCTGGCAGAAGGCCGACTGCACCCGGTCGAGCTGGGTGACCTCCCGCCCGACGAGGTCGGGCCGGGAAGCCGCCATCGCGGTGAGCGCACGGCCGAGTCTGTCGAGGGCGTCGTCGACCACCTCGTCCCGGAAGCACGCCGAGGGATACTGCTGATCGGACGGTTCAAGGATGAGTCCTGCGGCCAGGGCGTGTGGCAGGAAAATCTCCTCTACCTCTGGAGCGCAGACGAACTGGAAGGCGGCGCCGGTCCCGGCCATCTCGATCGGCAGGTCGTGGGCATCGATCAGCTTGGTAGCCTCGGATACGAATCGTCCACCATCGGTGCCAAGCCGGGCCTGGACGTCCAGCTCAGTCAGCCGGTCGAGGGTTGCTGCGGCGGCCGCGAAGCTGGGCGCCTCGAAGGTGAGAGTCGAGACGAACTCGGCGAGCGGGTCCATGAAACGTTCATCCCCAGCCACGCAGGACAACGGCCAGCCGTTGCTGATGCCCTTGGCGTAGGTGTAGATGTCGGCTCGGACCCCGGCTCCGTTGACCGAGGCGCCCCGGAGCATGCGGTAACCGTGTTTCACCTCGTCAGCGATGGTCACCACCCCGGCCCGCTGGCATCGGTGGAACAGGTCGGCGATGTACTGCGGCGAGACATGGATGTAGTCCGGTGCGATGATGACCGCGGCAAGCTCGTCGGCGTGCTCGTCGAGCACCCTGTCGAGCAGTTCGGGCAGGTGGTAGCAGTGCAGCACGCCTTCCGAGTTCGGCTGGCCCGGCGGGGTGAACTCCCACATCAGGTCGTAGCCGTGGTAGCCGCAGCTGGCGATCAACCGTCGGCCGGTGACCTGACGCGCGGCCGAAGCGGCGGCCCGGGTCGCCGCCGTGCCGGTCTTGAAGAACGCCACCCGCTGCTCACCGGGGAGGTCTCCGGCGATCTGCGCGGCTAGCCGGTTCTGCAGGTCCAGTGAGGCGGCCGCTGGCAGACCGGTACGTACCGCATCGAGGACTGCGGAGGTGACCACGGGGTCCTGATGCCCGAGTAGCACGCTTCCGAAGGAGTTGGAGAGGTCGATGAGGCCACGACCTGCGGCGTCGTACACGTACGCGCCCTCGCCCCGAACGAGGGTGAGGTTCCGTGCCACTTCGTACGGCGTGCAACCATCAGCATTGGCTATTCTCATCAGAAGGATGACCTCCGGCTCGTCCTGCGCCCCTCGGCCGGTTGTGGGCGACACCTGCAAATCATAGGGGCCAAATTGGCGAACCGCGAGCGCTCGCCGCGGAGTGGCATCTGAGGGGCGGTATCTGGTGACTGTCAGCTATTGTCCGCCAGCTAGTCCACTATGTAGGTATGCGCAGAGCCGGATCCACTTGGGCATTTGCCTCGGTCGCAGTGTCGATTATCATGTAGCGGGGGCGCGGAGCGATCTGGCAAACGCGCTGGTGGCCAGCGCCTTCTATTATGGAAGGTGACCAAATGAAAGTATTCCTCGTTAAGCCGCCGATCCGTGGATGCATGGTAGAAATCGGACGTCACGTGCCTATCGGTCTGGCCTACGTGTCGGGCGCGCTGCGCGCGGCGGGCCACGACACGGAGATCTTCGACTCGTTGGCTTATACCGAGGACAACCACGTAGTTCCGCCTGGCGAGCTGACCGCGATCGAACAGGCGAAGCTGGACCGCCATCCACGGTGGCAGCACATCATGCACTGGGGCGCCCGACCGGAGCGTATCGAAGCTGCCCTGGCAGCCAGTAACGCGGATGTTGTCGGCATCTCATGCATGTTCACCCCCTACTACGAGAGCGCCTACGAGCTGGCCAGAATGGCAAAGCGGGTCCTGCCGGACGCAAAGGTCATACTTGGTGGGCAGCACGGCACCGTCGCTTTCCCGCACGTCCTGGAGGTTCCCGAGATCGACGTGGTAATGCTCGGCGAAGCCGAGGTGACAACCGTCGAGTTGCTTGACGCGTTGAGCACCGGCCGGCCCTTGACCGAGATGCTCGGGGTGGCGTTTCGCTGTGGCGAGGCGCTCTGCGGGTGCGCGACGACCGGCTCGCCGCATGTCCGTCCGCGGGCACCGTTCGTTGCGGATCTCGACTCGCTCGCGCCGCCGGCCGCCGACCAGCTGGACTTCGACCGGTACGGTGCTGCGGTCACCTTGATCACCAGCCGCGGCTGCCCGTTTTCCTGCTCGTTCTGCACCGTGCACGCAACGGTCGGCAAGCAGTTCCGGGCCCGGGACCCGGAGCGCGTCGTCGATGAGATCGAGCACTACGTCAACGTGTACGGGATTCGTCGGTTCCTGGTCGAGGACGACAACTTCACCTTCGACATCGGGCGAGTCCACGCCATTTGCCGGGAGATCGTCCGGCGCGGCCTGGATATCCGCCTTAGTCTGCCGAACGGCATGACCGTCGTGAAACTCACCGAGGACCTGGTGGAAAGCATGGTCCAAGCGGGCTTCGACGACCTCTTTCTTGGGTTGGAGACCACCGACGCAGCTCGATTGCGAAAGATGCGCAAGGGTTTCACCTCGCTGGACAAGGTCTCCGCCGGGGTCGCATTGTTCGAGAAGTTCGGATTGAGCGCGAGCGCAGCGATCATTGTCGGCCTGCCTGACCAGAGTCTCGACGCGATCATTCAGGATGCCGTGAACCTGGTCCTGGCCGGGGTCGAATTCTGGACCAACCCGTTCTATCCAATCTACGGGTCACCGGACTACCAGACCTGCCTGTCGCGGGGCATCGTCGACCCGCTGACCGATCCAGCCTTGTTCGACCAGTTCAACTTTGCCTTCGCAAACGGCGTCCTAGCAGCAGATGAACTGTATACCGTGTGGGTCGGAACTCTGGCCATGGCGCTCTGGCCGAAGTATGTCGTCGAAGGTGCGGAGCGCCGTGAACAGGGACCGGTCACCGTTGCGGAGGCCGGCGAGCGCCTGGTCGAGCACAGCATGGCCCAGTTGGATCCGGCGAGCCCGGAGGAACTGCCGGCCACGGTGCGGGCGGTCCAGGAGAGGGCAGACGGGCTGCTGGCGCTGAGTCATCCGTTGGGATGTGTCTGCGTGATGCAGCACGTCGCGGACCCCGACAAGGGCGCGGGCGCCGAGCAGTTCTGTCGATTCGCGGGCGACATGATCGCTGCCGCCATCGCTTTGTACACCGGCGAGGCGCAGGTCAGTAGCCAGGTGGGGGCGCAGACCGCCGGCGACGTCGAAGGGTGCTCGTTCATCATCCGGCCAACGGACAATGAGCGGATCGGCAGAATCCAACGCCGCTTCGTTGAACTGCTCGATCAGGGACGCAAGGAAGCCGACCCGGTCCCTGCCGAAGTCGCTGCTTCCTGACCCGCAGACAATTGGAATATGCCCTCAGCTTTGCTGGGTTGGTGAGCCGTTCGAGTTGCGACCGACCGTTCGGCCCAGCTCGGCTTGTCGAGGTCGACCTCGCTTGTGCGCGGAGTCGCCGCAGCACTGATGTCGAACGCGAAAAAATTATTCCCTGTGCGGTTGCCGTGACCTATACTGATGCCAACGGTGTTCCTAGGGTGGCTGATGATCGCCGACTGTCGGGCAGACCCCGTCTGGTAACCGAACCGTACAGTCCGCATCGATCATAGTGATCTCCTGGACTCGAGTCGAATCGGCGAGAGAAGGTATACGATTCATGAAGCCTGCCAACTTGACGAACCAAGAGCTGGTGGAGCGTGCCCGCCGAGTCACTGCGGCGGAAAAGTACGATATCGAGACCCGCTTCTCGGCTATGATTCGGTCGGGCGAGGGCGCGTGGTTGACTGACCTGGAGGGAAACCGGATGGTCGACCTTACCGCCGCCAGCGGAACAATCATTCTCGGACACCGTCATCCTGCGGTGGTTGAGGCTATGGTGCGGCAGATTCGGGATTTTGGTACGGCGTTTGCTTCGACGTTGTCGGTGCCGCGGGTGGAGTTGGCGGAGCGGTTGTGCGAGCGGTATGCCTGTGCGGAGAAGGTGGTGTTCCACAAGACTGGTTCCGAGGGGACTGCGATGGCGGTTCGGCTGGCTCGGGCTGCGACGGGTCGGGAGCTGGTTTTGTCTTGTGGGTATCACGGGTGGCATGAGTGGCAGTTGGCGTCGGAGCTTTTTGGTTATCAGCAGACGACTGGTGTGGTGGGTTTCGGGTACAACGAGAAGGCCTTGGGGAGGATGTTGGAGGCCTTTGGTGATGAGGTGGCGGGGGTGCTTGTCTCGCCTGAGCTGTTGTATTTTGATGTCGAGTTCTATCGTCGGATGTCGGCGTTGTGTGGGCGCTATGGTGTGCCGTTCATGATGGATGAGGTGTATACGGGGTTCCGGGCGGGTCCGAAGGGTGTGCACGGGTTGGGGGTGCCGGCGGACGTGGTGGTGGTGAGTAAGGGGTTGGCGAATGGTCATTCGTTGGCTGCGGTGATGGGTCGGCGGGATATCATCGACGCGTATGATGTGTCGGGGATTCAGGGCACGTACACGCGTGAGGTTCCGCCGATGGCGGCTGCGTTGGCGGTGTTGGATGTTTTGGACACGCCGGGTGTTTATGGGAATGCTGAGGCGATGGGGCGGCGGTTGGCGGATGGTATGCGGGATGTTCTGGTTGGGGAGGGTATTCCGAATTGGGTTGGTGGGCCGGAGTTGATGTTTGATGTGGTTTTGCCGAGTGATGATCTGGGTTGGGAGATTTATCGGACGGCGCATGAGTACGGAGTGTATTTCGAGGATTCTGGTACGCAGTTGGTGACGATGGCGTTTGACGAGGCTGCGGTGGATCATGCGTTGTCGGCGTTCCGGAAGGCTGTGCGTCAGGTGGTCGTGGATCGGCCGGATCTGGTGTCGGGGTCGGGTGGGGAGTTGACGCAGGAGCGGAAGTTGGACTTCGCTGAGGAGGCGTTCGGGGGTCTGCTGCGCGATGATGAGCGGACGAGCATGTTGATCGAAGCGACTATCGAGCAGGTGGTGAACCGGGACCGTAAGGTGAAGCCGGTCCTCGTCCCGGCCCAGGACTGACCCGGGTCGTAGTTTGATGCGGGCCACCAAGATGGTTGTAGCAGCACCGATTTCGGTGGCTGGTTGGGGTAACAAGAGCGATCAATGGGTCTGCCTGGGCGAGCGCTCATCAGGTGCAACCGTCTACAGTGTCGGTGCGGAGCCCTGCTTCTACGTGAAGACGACGCCACCCAGACATCCCGACGACCACAGGTTCAGCCCGGCACGGGAGGCCGAACGTCTCCGTTGGCTGTCCGAGCAGGGACTGCCTGTCCCGGAGGTGGTGGCGCTCGGCCGCAACGACGAGCTGGAATGGGTCGTCACCCGCAGGTTGCCCGGGCGTCCGGCAGCCCGCCACTGGAATCCGGACGAGCGGTGGCGGGTGATCGATGTGGTCGCCGAGGTCGCCAGCACGCTGCACGGGCTGCCGGTCGAGCAGTGCCCGTTCGAGCGGCGGTTGGCCCAACTGGTCCACCAGGCGCGGGTCTCGATGTCGCTCGGCGCCCTGGACCTCGACGACATGGATCAGTCACACGAAGGTTGGACGGCGCAGCAACTCTGGGACGAGTTGAGCCGGCTGACGCCGCCACCCGAGGACGACCTCGTTGTGTGCCACGGTGACCTCTGCCTGGACAACGTGTTGGTGGACCCGGAGACGTTGACCTTGGCCGGGATCCTCGATGTCGATCGGGCCGGGGTCGCTGATCGGTGGACGGATCTTGCACTGGCGCTGTACAACATCGGCCAGGACGACGTCTGGGGTTACGGGAAGCCGCACGCCGAGCACTTCCTCCGACGGTACGGCTGTACGACCGTCGACCAGGACAAACTGACCTACTTCCAGCTGTTGGACGAATTTCTCTGATCCGATCGGGGCGGACCGGTGCTGGCCGGACGCCCGCCAACCACGATGCGAAATGACGTGATGGGCAGATGAACTACGATGAACTGATAGCGCGGGCCCGCCGGACGACTGCGGCGGAAGAGTCCGATATATCGGGCCGGTATCCATCGGTCATTGCGCACGCTGAGGGCGCCTGGATGACGGACTTGTCCGGTAAGCGATACGTCGACCTTACGGGTGCCGATGCGGCGGTGATCCTCGGCTACCGTCATCCTGCGGTGGTTGAGGCTATGGTGCGGCAGATTCGGGATTTTGGTACGGCGTTTGCTTCGACGTTGTCGGTGCCGCGGGTGGAGTTGGCGGAGCGGTTGTGCGAGCGGTATGCCTGTGCGGAGAAGGTGGTGTTCCACAAGACTGGTTCCGAGGGGACTGCGATGGCGGTTCGGCTGGCTCGGGCTGCGACGGGTCGGGAGCTGGTTTTGTCTTGTGGGTATCACGGGTGGCATGAGTGGCAGTTGGCGTCGGAGCTTTTTGGTTATCAGCAGACGACTGGTGTGGTGGGTTTCGGGTACAACGAGAAGGCCTTGGGGAGGATGTTGGAGGCCTTTGGTGATGAGGTGGCGGGGGTGCTTGTCTCGCCTGAGCTGTTGTATTTTGATGTCGAGTTCTATCGTCGGATGTCGGCGTTGTGTGGGCGCTATGGTGTGCCGTTCATGATGGATGAGGTGTATACGGGGTTCCGGGCGGGTCCGAAGGGTGTGCACGGGTTGGGGGTGCCGGCGGACGTGGTGGTGGTGAGTAAGGGGTTGGCGAATGGTCATTCGTTGGCTGCGGTGATGGGTCGGCGGGATATCATCGACGCGTATGATGTGTCGGGGATTCAGGGCACGTACACGCGTGAGGTTCCGCCGATGGCGGCTGCGTTGGCGGTGTTGGATGTTTTGGACACGCCGGGTGTTTATGGGAATGCTGAGGCGATGGGGCGGCGGTTGGCGGATGGTATGCGGGATGTTCTGGTTGGGGAGGGTATTCCGAATTGGGTTGGTGGGCCGGAGTTGATGTTTGATGTGGTTTTGCCGAGTGATGATCTGGGTTGGGAGATTTATCGGACGGCGCATGAGTACGGAGTGTATTTCGAGGATTCTGGTACGCAGTTGGTGACGATGGCGTTTGACGAGGCTGCGGTGGATCATGCGTTGTCGGCGTTCCGGAAGGCTGTGCGTCAGGTGGTCGTGGATCGGCCGGATCTGGTGTCGGGGTCGGGTGGGGAGTTGACGCAGGAGCGGAAGTTGGACTTCGCTGAGGAGGCGTTCGGGGGTCTGCTGCGCGATGATGAGCGGACGAGCATGTTGATCGAAGCGACTATCGAGCAGGTGGTGAACCGGGACCGTAAGGTGAAGCCGGTCCTCGTCCCGGCCCAGGACTGACCCGGACAGTGCGAGACGGCGGTGGTCGGCGTTCCGCTGAGGAACCGCCGGGCCATCGCCGTCTCGCCGCGCCCCACTCGGTGCGCTGACAGTCAGCGCTGGTACGTGCTCGACGCCGCCAGCGCGATGCCGCCACGGACGTTGAAATCAACAGTCACCTTGAGAAAGACGGGCTCGAGGGCGGCGACGAGATCATCACGCATCCTCGTGGCCAGGTGCTCGTGGAAGATGCCTTCATCCCGAAAGGTCTCCAGGTAGAGCTTGAGGCTCTTGGTCTCCACACCCCGGTCACCCGGACGGTAGTCGATCCGGATGGTCGCCCAGTCCGGCTGCCCCGTGATGGGGCAGCGGCAGGTGAACTCCCGGCAGTCGATCGTGATCTCCTGCGAGCTGTCCGTGATCGGAAAGGTGTCGAGTGTCCCGTCAGGCTTGGCCTCAGCCTGCCCGAGCTTAGTCAGCGCCATGATCCGATCATAGGCTCTGCCGTAATGCGCCCAGATTGTCCCTAACCTTGACCACTGCGTCCAGCATGTCCTGTACGTCCTCGGGCTCGACTGACAGCAGAGAGTGGTGAATCCACACCGCCTCATCGAAGGCGACCCGCTCGGCCACCGGCAAATGGAACGCGTCCGGGGAGATCTTGTCGCCGTACCGCTCCCGGATCGCCGGCCAGTCGTCGGCGGTGATGTGGAACAACGGATCACGGTGCAGCGGTGGGTAGAAGGTGTTCCCCTCGAACTCCACACCCTCGGCGAGGATCGCCTCCAGCACCTTGTCCCGGTGCAGCCCTTCCCACGCGTCCGTGTCAAAACGGAAGAGAAGTTCATACCGCTGCCGTCGGGTGACCCGCGGATCGTCCGGCAGCGGGAGGAACCCGCCGATCTCGGTAAGCCCCTTGGTGAGCAGCTCCGCCATCGCCGTGCGTTGTTCGTCGAGGGCGTCGTACTGATCGAGTTGGCCGAGCAGCACGGCCGCCTGCATCTCAGTGGCCCGATGGTTCCAGCCGAAGACCCGCCCCGGGAACCGGTCGTACGGGGCCTCCTTGCGGCCGACGTGCACCAGGGACATGGCGCGGTGGAAGGCCTCCTCGCTGCCGGTGACCAGGAAGCCACCCTCGCCCGACGTCATGATCTTGCTGGTCTCGAAGCTGTAGCTGCCGGCGTCGCCGATGGTGCCGACACATTGTCCGCGCCACTGCGCGAAATGGGCGTGTGCGCAGTCCTCGATGAGTAGCAGGTCGTGTCGGCGGCAGATGTCCAGCAGGGCATCCATGTCCGCGACCTGGTTCCCCAGGTGCACGACCATGACTGCCCGAGTCCGGTCGGTGATGGACTCCTCGACCTTGGCCGGGTCGATACACCAGTTGTCGTCGGAGATGTCGGCCAGCACCGGCACCGCGTTGACGTGCACGATGCCGGCGACCGTCCCGATCCAGGTGAAGCCGGTAGTGATGACCTCGTCGCCAGCGTGCACCCCGAGCGCCCGCAACGCCACCGATAGGCTCACGGTGCCGTTGGTCATCAGCACCCCGTACCTGGCACCCAGCCTGCTGGTGAACTGCTCGGCGAACTGCTGGTGCAGGGTGTTCGGAAAGGGGATGCCGCCGAGGTTGCGGGATTCGATCACACCGCGGAGCCGCTCCACGTCCTGCGGACCGACGTGTGGCCACTCGGGCCATGGTCGGGTCCGGACCGGGTCGCCACCGAGGATCGCCAGATTCTGGTTCATCCGCGGCTACCTGCCCCGGCGAGGGCCCCGAGGGCGATGTCCGGGTCGATCTCGAAGACCGTGCCCTTGTCTGTCATGTCGGTCCACTGTTGCTGGACCTTGTAACCGATGGGAACAAGTCCGTCGAACGGCATGTTGTTGTGCTTCACCCAGTAGTTTTCGAGCGCGAACGATCCGGCGCGCAGGCTCAGCCGATACACGGAATCGTCCGGCGCGACCCGGGAACGTTCCTGCTCCACGTCGACTTCCTGGGCACCCTTGAACCGCTGCATTGTCCGGACCAGGATGTCGCGGTAGACCTCCTGGGCCTCCTCGTCGCTGTACCCGGAGCGACGGCTGAAATGTAGATTGTGATGGAAGCTCTGCTGCTCGTCTTCGTCGATGTGGATTCCGTACTCGTCTGGTCGTAGCTGGATGGGGGAGTTTCGTTCGACGATGAAGTCGGCGATCTGGTAGGTCACGGTGTCGTGGTAGTTACTGAGGAACTCGTAGAGTTCCTCAGCCTCGTCCCGATTCTCGGTGGGCAGGCCGACGATGGTCATCAGGAACGGCTTGTAGCCCAACTCCCGGCTGTCCTGGAGCAAGCGGTGGACGACGTCCATCCGGTTGCCCTTGCGGACCAGATCGAGCAGCCGTTCGTTTGCTGTCTCCAAGCCGAAGCGGAGCGTGCCCTGCGAGTCACGCATCTTCGTCAGTACGGCCTTGTCGATGTTGCCCTCGAAGCGGACGTCGACCTCCCAGAACAACTCCGGTCGCTTCTTCGCGATGAAGAAGTCGGCGATCTCCACCAGCCGCTTTGCAGGGAAGACCGCGTCCGCGAAATCGAAGTGTACGACACCAGGATACAGCTCAAGAAACGTGTCGATGTCTTTCTCGATGTTCTCGGTGCTGCGTTCCCGGTAGCTCCAAGGTGCAAAGTTGGTGATCGCGTTGCAGAACGAACACTTCATGTAGTAGCAGGAGCGTGAACCCTGCAGCACCAGGCTGCCCTGACCCTCGCGAAACGTGGTGTAGAGCGACAGGTCGAAGTCACTGTAGTCGGGAGTCGGGATCTGGTTCATGTCGGCGACCCAGGAGATGTCGCCGCTGCGCTCGTAGCTGCCGTTCTCGGTGCGCCAGTGGGTGTTGGGGACATTCTCCCGAGGCTTCGACATCTCCAGGAGCAGCTTGCGGCCGACCGGCTTCGTGTCGAGCACGCTCTGCTCGGACATCGGCTTGCAGCCGCCCGGAATACCCACCGGCCGTTCACCCCGCGACAGCGCCTCGGCCATCTTCAGCAGCGGCTCCTCGCCCTCGCGAACGACCAACGCGTCGATCAGGTCGCCCAGTTCCGGACAAGACTCCAGTCGGGGGATGAGCATGTCGGCAAAGGAGGTCACCCAAGGCCCGCCCCAGCAGATGTAGAGATCGGGGTTCTCCTGCTTCATCAGGTAGCCCAGGGTCAGCGCGGGGATGACCTGGTTGTAGCCCATGATCGAGAAGCCCATGAGGCCGAGTTCGGAGGCCCGGCCGGCGACCTTCTCCCGGTAGAACGCATGGTAGATGTTTGCATCCGGGTCTCGGACCAGCTTCGCGACACGTTCCGGTTCGTCGCGCAGGATCGACAGGAACTCGCAGTACGAGAACGGGAACGGCGGGTCCCAGATTGAGAGACTCTCCGGCGCCACCCGACACTGCTGCTGCAGTTCCCACTGCTCGAAGTCGGTTTCGGTGAAGTAGTTGCCGGTGATGTGATTCAAGAAGAACTGCTTGATGAAGGGCTTGGTGAACTCATGGATGTTCTCCGTGCCCTGAACCTGTTCGATCTCGACTCGGCTCAGCAGGTACTCGTTGAAGTCCGCGTTGAGGTCCAGGCCCCGGGCCGGCATGCCCTTGTCGCGAAGGTACGCCGTCAGGGTCGCCACGGAGATCGGTGGGGTCTCCGCCAGCAACGATGGCGGGAAGGCGACACCGGTGACGATCTTGTCAGGGATGGTCATCTCAGGACTCCTCCATTAGGGATAGATAAATCGCCTCAAGGCGAGCACCTGCGGACGCGAGTGAATACTCCCGTGCAGGTATCGGTTCGGCGTTCTCTGCAAGGCGCCGAGCCAACTCCGGGTCGTCGAGCACCATCTCAATGGCGTCGGCGAGCTTCGGCGGGTCGAACGGTGGCACCAGCACACCCGTCTTCATGTGCTCGACCAGCTTGTGTACTCCGCTGACGTCGTGCGCTACGACGGGTCGCCTCATCAACATGTACTCGAGTACCACCACGCCGAGCTCCTCGTACAGCGACGGCAGGACGGCCAGCGTCGAGAGCGAGATGATCGACGGGATGTACTCGGGGAGCAGGAAACCGGTGATGATCAGCTTGTCGGCGACCCCGAGCTGGCGGGCCAACGCCTCGATGTCCGCGCGTTGCGGACCGTCCCCGGCGATGAGGAATCGGCAGTCACGTCGCTTGGCGACCTCTGCCGCGGTCCTGACGAACCAGTCGACGCCCTTCTCCGAAGATATTCGTCCAACGTAGAGAACTGTCGGTTTGTCATCGGTGAGCCCAAACCTACGACGCAGTTCCTCTCGGCGTTCGGGCGTATCGTGGCCGACGAACTTGTCGGTCACCAGGTGGGCGAGCCGATGCACACGATCGTCCGGCACGTGCAACTCGTCGCGGATCTGCTCGCGCACCTTGTCGCTGAGAGTGAGAACCGCTCCGGAGCGCTGGATGACGTACTTCTCGGCCGACTTCGCCAACGGGTCGACCACCCGTTCGAACACCGTGGTCGGGTGCTGGGTCAACGACCGGCAGGAATAGATGTGCGACACGATCGGTACGTCGAGTACCTTCGCGGCGGCGTACGCGTACGCCGGCGCTGACCCGGACCCGTCACAGTGCGCGTGCACGACGCCGATCTCGCGCCGGAGCTGCTCCCGGTTGCGAACGACGTAGAGGAGGCTCGCCTTGGCCCACGCTCCGACCAGCCCGAAGTAGCCCTCGAGCTTGGACGGGATCGGCAGTACCGGCAGTCGCCGGGCGTGCACGCTGATGTTCGGCGCGGTCTGGAGGTCCTTCGGAACGCCGGGCGGGGCCATGGTGAGAACCCGTTGTGGGAATCCCCGTCGGGCCATCTCCGTCACGATCGCATGGCCCAGCACGTGCATGCCGCCCATCGGGTCGAACCGGGGCTGCCACAGCTTCTGGTGGTCGGCGTACAGGTAGAACGGTGTCATCGAGAGGACGCCTCGTGGGGCGCTACCTTCAGTCATTCAACTCCACTTTCCGTCCGTCCTCCGCGCTGCGGTATGCGGCGTCGAGCGCTTCGACGACTGCGATCGCGTCGTCAGGGGTGTGCGTCATCGGCCGGCCCGCGAGTATCGCGTCCAGCACCTGACGGTCCTGGTGCACGTATCCGCTGTTGCGGATCCACTCCCACTCGGGCCGCAACCACCCCTGGTTGGGCTCCCATACCGCGCCGAACTTGGTGTTGGTGTAGGCCTCGACGCCCATGCCCTGCCAGAAGTCGGCGCGGACCAGACCTTCGGTGCCGATCACCTCGACCGTGAGTTGCTCGCCGCCGGGGCAGACCCATGAGACGTCGCACTGTCCGATCGCGCCGTCGGCGAACTCGATCAGTACGATGCCCTGGTCCTCGACATCGCCGGTCGCGCTGAGCTGCCGGGTGCACGCGGTGATCGATCGGATGGCCGGTTTGCCGAGCATCCAGCGACACAATTCCACCGCATGCCACCCGAGGTCGGTGAGAGCACCGCCACCGGCGGTCGCCTTCGACCGGAACCAGTCGGCGTCCGGACCGGAGGTGCGGAAGACGACCCGGACCGAGTGGACGGTGCCCAACGCATCCCGGTCCGCGGCAAGTTCGTGCGCCCGGACGAACTTCGGGGCGTAGCCGAAGTTGCCGCCATGGGCAAGTGTCACCCCGTGGCTGCGGGCTTCGGCGGCCAGCTCCCGCGCGTGCCCGGGCGAGAGCACCAGCGGCTTCTCCACCAGGACGTGCCGACCTGCGGAGATCGCCTGCGCCGCGATCGGCTGGTGGGTGGCCGCCGGCGTGGCCACCACCACCAGCCGGACCGCGTCGTCGAGTAGCGCGTCGTCGAGGCTCGTGCTGACACGTGCGCTGGTACGGGCGGCCAGGTCCGCCGCGACGCGTTCGTCCCGGTCCACCACCCACCGCAGCTCGGCCCGGGGGTCGGCGGCCAGTACGTCGGCGTGCACACCGCCCATGAATCCGCCGCCGACGATGGCGACACCAACCCGCTCAACCATCGGTAGCCCCCACCGCGTCCGGTACCTTCTCCGCACCTGTCGACATGCTCAGTCCGAAGCCCGGCAGCTCAGGGCGGGCGAGTTCGCCGATTACCTCGCCGATCAGTTTCATCGGCACCGGGACCAGTGGACGCCCGTCGTGCCACAGTGGCTCGCCGAGCCCGCGCAGCAGGACCATTGCACTACTCTCGGCCAGGTCACTGAGGTAACCGCGCTTGTTGTCGAAGCGGAGCCGGTGCATCACCTCGTCGAGGTCGACATGCGAAGGAACGGTCACCGCCGCTCCGGCTCTGGCCAGCAGTTCCCGGTGCAGCGCGACCGTATCGTCGTCGAGGTGGCCCAGCCGCCGGGACACCTCGGCGGCGACCAGCATGCCGAGCCCGATCGCCTGTCCATGGGAAATTTCCCCGGCTGCGGTGTATTCGATGGCATGGCCGACCGTATGGCCGTACTCGAGTACCAATCCGGCCCGGCACTCGTGCATGTCGTCAATGGTCACCGAGGCTTTCGCCAGAATGCTCTCGGAGATGATTCGGTACATCGTCTCGTTGTCGTAGTTTCCGTCCCGGCGCAGCGAGGCCCGGAGCATTTCAACCATGCTGGGACGGACTGCCAGCGAATTCTTGACGACCTCGCAGAGGCCGGAGACTGTCTCCCGGAACGGCAGGCTTCGCAGCATCGCGGTGTCGGCGAGAACACACTCGGGCGGGTAGAAGGTGCCGATGAGGTTCTTCCCCGCACTCGCGTTGACGGCCTGCTTCAGCGAGAGGACCGAGTCGGACATCGCAATCAGCGACGTCGGAATGTGCACGAGGCGGATGCCACGGAAGAGGAGAGCGGCCATCAGCCCTGCGATGTTGCCGATCACGCCGCCACCTACGGCGACCACCACGCAGGCGCGATCCGCGCCGAGCCGCAGTGCCGACTCGGCGAGCGTGCCGACTGCCTGGAGGTCCTTGTACGGTTCCCCGGCGCGGTGAATGAGCAGGTTGGCCGGGACTCGGGGGGAGAGCCGTTCGACCAGCTCCGCACCGAAGAGCGGGCCGGTGTTGCTGTCGCAGACGATCAGAAGTCGGCTGGCCGACATGTCGACCAGGTCTTCAACGATGGTGCCGAGACAATCGGTGCCGAGCCGGAACGGATACCGAACCGTACCCAAACGTATCTCGACCTTCATACGCAAACCCTTCGTCACGGGTCCTTGCAACCCTTGGATGGGGCCCTTACCGGCGGAGGCCGAAAGTCGATACCTCCTTGTCACGGCTGAACGGCGGATGGGCGGGCTGCCCCGTCCATTCCGCCGGGTCAGCCGCGTAGTTCCCGATGATGCGTGAACACCTTCTCGAATGCCCGAACGATGTCTTTCGCGTCCGACTCGTCGCCGAGCAGTGCCGAGTGATGGACCGTGACCACCCGCCGGCCGGCGTCCTCGGCGACCGGAAGCGAGTAGCCGGTCAGATCGAGCCCGGCGATGGCCTTGAACCGGCTCCGGCTGGCGGGACGGTAGAGCCGGTTGTGGTTCATGGGCGGGTAGCTGGTGTAGATGCCGGCACCGGATAGTTCGGCCGCGACCGCCGAAGCGATCGGTCCGACGCCGAGCTGCCCGATCTCGTCGTCCTCGATCCGCCCCGCCCACTCGTAGTAGGTCCGCTCGGTGGTGCCGGGTGAGGAGACCTGTGGCCGGATGCCGAGCGCCCCGAGGCCGTCGTCGAGGAGCGCGGCGTTGGCCCGCCGCCTCTCGTTCTGCTCGTCGAGCAGCTCGAGTTGGCCGAGGAGGACCGCCGCCTGGAACTCGGACAGGCACCGATTGCTGCCCATCAGCTCGGCGGTCTGGTCCAGCTCCATCTCACCCACAGCGGGCTCGTGCGCCGTGTACGTGCGACCGTCGGCCCGTAGATGCTCGGCACGCCGGGAGAGCACGCCGTCGCCGGTGATGACGGCACCGCCTTCACCACTGGTGAGCACCTTGCTGTGTTGCATGCTGAAGGTGCCGAAGGCACCGAACGTGCCGACCCGACGGCCGCGGAAGCGGGCGCCGTGGGCCTGCGCACAATCCTCGATCAGTGCGACGTCGTGCCGTTTCGCGATCGCGGTCAGCGCGTCCAGGTCCGCCACGGCCGAGTAGAGATGCACCACGACGATGGCTGCGGTTCGCGGGGTGATCGCCCGTTCGACGGCCGCCGGGTCGAGGCATAGAGTCAAGGGATCGACGTCGACCGGTACGGGAACCGCGTTGACTCCCGCCACAGTGGAGGCGTTGGCGACCCAGGTGAGGCCAGGGATGATAACCTCGTCGCCAGCACCGACCCCACATGCCTCGAGCGCGACCATGAGACTGGCCGTTCCGCTGGCTGTCGGTACGCAGTGTGCGATCTCATGGTACGCGGCGAATGCCTCCGCGAAGCGCCGTTCGAAGCTCTGCTTCCCCTGATATGGTCCGCTGATTGCCCAGCGACCGGAATGGAGAACCTCATTGAGCGCATTGAGGGCACTGGGTGCGGGAGCGGGCCAAGCTGGCCACTGCTGCAAACGTATAGGGGGGCCGCCATTGGCGGCAAGATGGGTCACGTCAGGTCCTCCCCGAGCCGGGACTGCGGCAACCAACGGATCATCGGCTGGGCCTAGTGTGCCAGACGCAATTACCAGTGTCGACTTGAAGAAAACCCCCAAGACGGGCTTGCTGGACAGTCTGATCATTACGGGCGTGATGCCGTGGTTCTAATGTGGGCACTCCGGAATATTGCGCAATGTCCGCATTATCGGTTTTTAGTATATAGTCAATGGCTAGCGGGGCGATGCGGTGATCGGTCGGGGAATATCTCTGATTGATGCCGGTCCAGCGGTTCGAAAGGGATCGATCAATGACACAATCTGCGGCCAACGACCGAGTTGGCGAGATCGAGCAGGCCATCGTGAAGAGTCGGCGGTACCAGACGGTGGCTCCAGCCACCGTGCGCCGCCTGGCCAGAGCCGCGCTCGTCGCGGCCCGCGGCGATGTTCCCGATGCGGTGAAGCGCACCAAACGCGGGCTACATGAGATTTACGGCGCCTTTCTGCCACCCAAGCCGCCTAACTACTCAGCGTTACTTAAACAGATCGACTCTGCCGTCGACGCGGGAGACGACGAAGCGGTCCAGGAAGCCCTCCGACGTGCGATGTCGGTGCACCTATCCACCAGGGAGCGACTCCCACACCTGGCGGAGTTCTACCGAGAAGTCTTCCGTGACCTGCCCGAGCCGAACACGGTGCGTGACTTGGCCTGCGGTCTCAATCCGCTGGCTGCGCCGTGGATGGGGCTACCCGAGCGGGCCGTGTACGTCGCATCCGACATCGACGCCCGCCTGATCGGCTTCGTGGGTTCGGTGCTGACGAGATTGGGTGTAGACCACCGGGTAGGGGTGGCTGACATCCTTGAGGATCGGGTTGACGAGCCGACCGATGTCACGCTACTGCTGAAGACGTTGCCCTGCCTGGAAACTCAGCGCCGAGGATCCGGTTGGGAAGCTATCGACCTTGTCAACTCGCCGATTATCGTGGTAACCTTTCCGACCAGATCTCTCGGTCAGCGATCGAAAGGGATGTTCCAGAACTATTCGCAGGGCTTTGAGTCGCAGGCCCGGGAGCGGTCATACGGCTTTCGGCAACTGGAGATTGGCAACGAGCTGGTCTACGTCATTCAAAAGTAGCTTTCGCCGCTCTTTCAGGAGAACTGGATGGCGTCGTGCGTGTGCTTCGGCTGACCCCCTTTTTCCATCACGACTATGTCGACCACTGGCCGGCGGAGTTCGATCCGGTAGGCGGTATGCAGGTCCAGATCCTGGCGCTGTCCCGCAGCCTGGCCAGGGCGGGTGTCGATCAGCTTGTGCTGACCCTGGGTTTCCCCGGGCTGCCACCGACGAAGCAGATCGAGCCGGGACTGACCGTCCGGATAGCCCGGGTCTCGCTGCCGCAGGTCCGCTCCGAGATCACCGGCCTGGTGGGTCTCGGACAGGCCTGGCTGATCGCCACCATCCGTGAGTGTCTCCGGCTGCGTCGCGGGACCTGGCGTCCGGACATTGTCCACGTTCACGCGGACGGTCAGATCTGGCCGTTGATCGCGGGCCGGGTCGCGGCCCGGATTCTGGGCGTGCCGTACGTACTCACCCTGCACTGCTCCCGACTCTCGGTCTATCAGCCGATGTCGGCGGTCGACGCCATGGCGCACCGCATGGTCACCCGGGCCGAACGGCAGGCCCTGCGCTCCGCGGCGAGGGTCAGCACGCTGACCGCCCGGACCGCCGACGTGGTGAGCGCCGCGACCGGCCTGGACCGGTCCAGCATCGTGGTCAACCCGGACGCGGTCGACATCACCCCGGCAACGGCCACCGAGGCGGAGTTGTTCGCTCAGCGGTACGGGCTGGCCGGTCGGCGGCCGCTCATCGGATACATCGGCCGGGTCGCTCATGAGAAGGGTTGGCCCGACCTGCTCCGGCTGGCCGAGCTTCTCGATGATCTAGCTCCGACCTTCCTCATCGTCGGCGACGGCCCGCAACGGGAACGCATGCAACGGGAGATCGCCGAGGCCGGCCGTACGGATCAGTTCGTGGTCACCGGCTTCCTTCCGCACGACCAGGTGCCGGCCGCGCTCGCCCTGGTGGACACCCTGGTCATGCCCTCGATCCACGAGGAACTCGGCGGCAGCGCGATCGAAGCGATCATGACGGGTACCCCGGTGGCGGCGTACGCTGTCGGCGGTCTGCGCAGCACCATCGGTTCGGCCTGCCCTGATCTGCTCAGCGATCCCGGTGACGTGCACGGGCTCGCCGAGGTCGTTCGACGGGTACTCGCCCACCGTGACTCGGTGGTCGCCCAGCTCCGCGCAGCTCAGCCCGATACGGCGAGCACGTTCGATCTCGCCGCCACCCGGGACCGGATTCTGGACTGCTACCGCGCCGCCCTCGTCGGAGCCGGGACGGCGAGCGGAACGTGACCGGGCGACGGGGACCGAGTACTGCTCCGGCGAGTGCGGACGGCGACCTTGGCCGGAGCCATGTCCTGATCACCGGTGGCAACCGTGGTCTCGGGTTTGCCGCTGCTGCCCTGTTGGCCGATGCCGGTTGGTCGGTCCTGCTCGGTTGCCGCGACGATCAGCGCGGAGCCGCCGCGGCAAGGGCGCTACGCCGCAGTGGTGGCCGGGCCACCCACGTACCGCTGGACGTCACCTCTCCGGCGAGTATCGCGGCTGCTGCTGAACTGGTCGCCGCCCACACCGGCGGATACCTCTCCGGCCTGGTCAACAACGCGGGGGTCTTCCTCGATGGACGCGACGCCGGCCCGGAGAGCATCACCGCCGAGGCGGTCCACGAACTGCTCGCCGTCAACGCGGTCGGTCCGCTGCTGGTGACCTGCGCCCTGCTGCCGCTGCTCCGGGCAGCAGGTGGGGCCGCCGTAGTCAACGTGACCGCAGACGACGCCGACCCGAGCACCGCCGACGGCGAGGCCACCGGCTACCGGATGTCCAAGGCCGCGTTGAACGTCATGACCGTCAACCTGGCAGTCGCCCTGCGCAGCCAGGACGTCGTCGTCAACGCGGTCGACCCGGGCTGGATCCCCACCGACATGGGTGGCCCGGACGCACCAGACGACACGATGGCCGCCGCCAGGCTGGTGGCCTGGGCCGCCACCGTTGCCCGCCGGCGCGGGACCACCGGGCAGGTGTTCACCGTCCGGCAGACGATCGAAGAGCTGGCAGCCGGCGCGGTGGACATGACCACAGCAGGCAGCAGGTAGATCAGACCCCGGGAGGTTCTCATCAGCGTTTCAGCCGACCTCGGTACCGGTCACGATGATGCCATGACCCGGCTGCGGTACGGCCCCGAGCCGACCGCGGAGGACAGCACCCGGGTCGCCGACGTCTGTGTGATCGGCAGCGGCGCCTCCGGCGCGATCACCGCGTGGGCCCTGCAACGTGCCGGTCTGGACGTCGTCGTCGTCGAACAGGGCCCCTTCGTCGATCCCTGGGTGAGCTACGACGACATCGAGACGAATGCCGAGACCGCCTGGATCCGTCAGGACAGCGGTCTGTGGGAGAAGACCGGCAATCCCTGGTCCACCTGTAACGTCGGCGGCGGAACCGTCTTCTTCGGTGGCGCGGCGTTTCGTCATCGTCCGGTCGACTTCGACTCGGAGACCCGGTTGGGTCATGGAGACCTGCCGTTGCGCTGGCCGTGGACCGTGGCGGAGATCGAGCCCTACTACGCGTTGGTGGAGTCCGCGCTCGGCATCGCCGGTGGCGGGCACGACCCGAGCCTGCCGAGCGACCCTGTCTACCCGATGCCGCCGGTCGAGACCACGGCGGAGGGCGCGGTGATCAGCGCTGCGGCCCGCTCGCTCGGCCTGCATCCCTTCCCGACCCCGCTGGCCATCACCACGACGGCATATCAGGGTCGGCCGCCATGCGGCGGGGAACGTCCATGTATCTCGAACCAGTGCGACCGGGGTGCGAAGGGCGACGCGGTCACGGTGTTCCTGGACCCGGCCCGCAAAGCCGGTCTGCGTCTCTTCGCCGGGCTGAAGGCCGTGCGGATCCGACGCCGGGACGCCACCACCGTGGACGGTGTCGAGTGCATCCGGATGGACAGCGGCAACCGGCATGTCCTACGTGCCCGTCACGTGGTCGTCGCCGGAAACGCCGTCCAGAGCGCAGCCCTGCTGCTGCGCTCCACCGACAAGCAGAGCCCGCATGGTCTCGGTAACGATCACGACATGGTCGGTCGTGGCCTGTGCTTCAAGATGAGCGGGTACGTGCTCGGCTACCGGCGGGCCGACCCGCCGGCAACTCCGCCCGACTACCGCCCCGCCGGACCGGGGCCCTTCTCCTCCGCTGCGATCACCGACTACTACACCGCCGATGACGCACCTGGTGGATTCGGCGGTCTGATCATCGAGTCCGGTCCGGAGCAGGCGGTTCGGATGCGCCCCGACGAGCAGATTCTGCGACTCGAGTGCCTCGTACCGGACCAGCCCAGTCTCGACAACCGGGTGTCCCTCGGCCGAGGGGTCGACCAGTTCGGCCTACCGGACGTGGTGATGGACTACTCGCCCCACCCTCGCGACCATGCCCGCCTGGAGTACCTCCAACGGCGGGCCGAGGGGATTCTACGGGCCGCCGGCTGTGAGCTGACCTGGCGCGAGTCATCGTACTTCTGGATGGGCAGCACCCATCTGCACGGTACGTGTCGCGCGGGCACCGACCCGCGTACGTCGGTCACCGACCCGGACGGGCGGGTGCACGGACTGACCAATTTGATGGTGGTCGACGGCGGCGTGATGCCCTACCCGGGCGGGGTCAATCCGACGCTCACCATCCAGGCCCTTGCCCTGCGGATGGCCCACCGGCTGCTGCGCCGGGAGTTCGGCATCGAACCAGACCTGTCCTACTCACCTGTCGGCACGGAGCGAAACGAGCGGAGTCAATGACCATCGACATCGGTGCGCGCAATCCACTGGCGCAGGAGCCCACCTGCCCCCGGGACGCGGACGGACGCCCCCGGGTCTTCGTCGAAGGGGCGGGGGCGTACCTGACGGACCTGACCGGCCGGCAGTGGATCGATTTCGACAACGCCCGAGGCTCAGTCGTCCTCGGCCACGGTGACGAGGAGATCGCCGAGGCGATCGCTCAGGCCGCCCGGGGCCGCAGCGGAGTGGGCACCTCCTGGAGCCCGATGCTGGACGACCTGACCGGCCAGCTGCGGCAGGTGTTCGGCGGCGACGTCGTCGGACTCTACCGAACCGGCACCGCCGCGCTCCGCTCGGTGACCTGCGCCGTTCGAGAGATCCGGGACCGGTCGATCGTCCTCAGCGCTGGATACCACGGGTACGACCCGATGTGGCACTGCGAGGAGCCGTTCACTCCCAACCGGCACGGGATCGTCGAGTTCCTCTTTGATCTCGACGTGCTCGCTGAATGGCTCAGCCGCCCAGCGCAGGTGGCGGCGGTGGTCATCTCTCCCGACCACATGCACCTGGGTGATCGTTGGTATGCCGAGTTCAGCCGGCTGACCAGGGCAGCGGACGTCCCGGTCATCGCCGACGAGGTCAAGGTCGGCCTGCGTTACCGGGCCGGCCTGTCCACCCAGCTGCTCGACCCGGCGGTCTGGATCGTGGCGAAGTGCCTGGCCAATGGTTCACCGGTTGCGGCGGTCGGCGGCGACGCAGATCTGCTCACCCCGTTGCGGGACGTCTCGTTCACCTCGTACTTCGAACCGACCACGTTGGCGGCCGCGACCGCTACGTTGCGTCGGATGGCGACCGGCGGACCGCAACGGTCCATCCGCGCCGCCGGCGAGTCGTTCATCACCCACACGCGGTCGGCGTTCGCCAGCACCGGCGTGCCGATCGACATCGCGGGCAATGGCAACCTCTTCCAGTTCGTCTGCGCCGACAGCGAGGTGCAGGATGCCTTCCACGCCGCGGCGGCAGCCGAAGGGCTGCTCTTCTTCGAGGGCGACAACCAGACTCCCTCGGCGGCGTTCGCCGGGGCGGTCGTCGAAGACGCGTGTGGGCGGATCGACCGCGTGTGCCGTGCGCTCGCCGGCCGATTCGCCGACCGGGAGATCACCGAGCATTCCTGGTACGCGAGCGCATGGGGTGCCATGGACGGTCTGGCTGACCGGCCTCGTACCCGGCAGCAGACCCTCGCGATCGTCGAGCGGCTCTGGGCGGACTGAGACCATCTCGCCTCACCCCTTGTGGATCGCTATCAGCTCCTCCGACGCCAGGCTGGCCCGTGAAATGCGCCAACCCCGATCGCGGGCCAGCTCGGCGAGCTCCTCGACATGTCGAGACACGAAGACCGCAGCTCGACCGTTCATGGCCCGGGTGGGGAACGAAACCACCACGTCGCGGCAGTCCAGTCGGTCGACCAGCGCCTGCCCGGCACCAGCACGGCGTCCCTCCATGCAGTGGTACGTCTTGAGTAGTAGCGCCAGGTCTGCGCTCACCGGCCGGCCGTCGGCGAGCACATCCTCGTGCTGGACCTCGCAGTCCGGGTATGTCTGCGCCAGAAACGCGTTACCCAACCCAACGAACGACGCGTTGAAGTCGTAGCCGACGTACCGGGCCTCGCTGACCTGCCTCAACCAGGGCAAGGTGAACGGGTTCAGCGCGCACGCGAGGTCCGCCACCGTCCGTGGCGGCGGTACCAGTCCGAACAGGACAGGGTAGAAGTCGTCGAGGTCGGGCAGACGCTCGGCGGTGGAGAAGTGGCCGCCCAGCATCTGCCGGCACCAGTCCCGCCGGCCCTGCGGATCGTCGAGATCGGCTCGGTCGACCGCCCGTCGTAGCGCCGGTGGCCGAGTAGTGAGCAGATGCAACGCAGCCACCTTGTGCAACCGGGCTCGGACCCGCCGTTCCAGCTCGGCCGGGTCGCCAGTGCCCCGCCCTTCCCGCCGCACCAGGTCGACAATCGTCTCCGGGTGGATGTCGCGGTATTTGGCGGCCGAGGTGATCCGGGCGATCACCTTGTGGACGGCGGGAGGTTCGGCCGTTCGTGCTGATGACGCGGCGATGCCCGGCGGGTGGGCACCTGCTGGTCGCAGCCTGGCCAGTGGTTGATCGTGGTCCGGCGCCCGGTCCGGTGGAGGTGAGGTCACCGGCCGGTCATCCCTGCCCGCCCGGCTCGCGTCCGGTGGGTCCGGTCAGCTGGCCGGACCGGATCATCTCCAGCAGGCGGGTGTAGAAGCGAAGATTGTGCAGGGTGGCGAGCCGGTCCGCCAGTCCGTCCTTCACCCGGAACAGGTGGTGCAGATAGCTGCGGCTGTACCTCTGGCAGGTCGGACAGTCGCAGGTCGGGCAGATTGGCTGGTCCTTGCGGGAATTCTCCTCGTCGAGGATGTAGATGTTCTGGTAGAAGCTCCGATCCGGAGTGAGCTGCCGGCTGGCGATATCAGGTTTGAACGCGTAAAGGCGGCCATGCCGGGCATCCCGGGTCGGGATCGTGCAGTCGAAGATCCATCGAGTGTCGAGTTCGCAGAGGGAGACCAGATGCTCGGGCCGGCCGACTCCGAGGGCGAACAGCGGCGCGTCGGGTGGAGTGATCCGGGCGAGCAGGGCGAACATATCGCGCTCCAACTCGCCAGCGGAGTTCAGCGGCCAGCCGCCGAATCCGAACCCCTGCGCCCCCGACTCGACGAGGGCGTCGACGCAGCGTTGGCGTAGCGTCGGATCGGTACCGCCTTGGACCACCCCGACCAACAGGGGCGGCTCCGACGTCCGGCGCTGCCGACACTGGAGGTCGTACGCCTGTCGGGCCTGCCGGAACCAGCGGATCGTGCGCTCGGTGGAAGCGAGCTGCTGAGCCGGGGAGTCCTCCGGGCCGGTGCAGTCATCGAGGGCGATCACCACGTCGGATCGGAGGCCGAACTGCCATTCGATGACCTTCTCGGGGGTGAGCACGATCTTCTTCGTATCTGGCGACTCTTGGAAAGTCACCCCGTTCGATCGGATCGACCCGATCTGTCCCCGTTTGCGGATAAGGGAGAGTATCTGAAACCCGCCGGAATCAGAGACGATCACACCGTCCCAGGCCATGAAGTGGTGTAGCCCGCCGGCCCGTCGGACGGCCTGGAGCCCGGGGCGCTGAGCCAGGTGCATGGCGTTCACCATCACCGCCTGGATCCCCACTGTTGCCAGGTCACGGCTGTCGACCGCGCGGACCGAGGCCCGCGTGCCGTCGGGCAGGAAGGTCGGCAGAACGACCGAACCGTGAACGGTCTCCAGTCGGTGCGCGGCCTGCAATCGGTGCCCAGCGGGAGCGGCAGGGTCTGCGGAGATCATCAGGTCGCAGCTCCTCGACGGCGGCAGACGGCTTCCCCACGATACGCGACCCGCCGGACGCCATCTCGGCCGCCGCCTGGACTGGCAGCTGACTGGCTGGACTGGTAGGTCTTGACTGGGTCTGTTCCTCGTCGGACCGGCACGTGTCCTTGTCGGACATGCACGTGCGAGGGCTCGTACGCTACCACTGTCCGGTGGCTTTTTCCTGGCCGGCCGTACGGTGAATCGCGCTGGACAGCATTTCCTTCTGGTCCGATCATGGACTGGCGTTCCGGCCGTCAGATGGCAGCCGGGCTCAACCGACTCCATCACCCTGATTTGCAGGTGAGACGTGCCGATCTTCGCCGATCTGCGGACCGACTGGAAGATTTTTCGACAAACGCTGCGCACTTCGACGTTTCGAGAATCTGTTGTCGACAGTATCGAATACATCCGGATCCGATCCCACGAGAGGCGTGAGCGCTTCGACGAGACATTCGGCACCGAGACCAACGGGATCGTGGGCCTCGCTGATATCGACGGTGTCGGGCCGCACATGGAGGAGGCATCCCACTACCTGCCGACCCGCAGACGTGAGTTCGAGCGTATGATAGCGAGCGTCGGAGACATCGATCATCGGGATCACGTCTTCATCGATTTTGGCTGTGGCAAGGGTCGAATCGTGCTGCTGGCGGCCGGTGAGCCGTACAAGAAGGTCATCGGTGTCGACTTCTCGCCCACCTTCGTCAAACAGGCTGAGGACAACCTGCACCGCTACACCGGGCCGCTGGAGGCCGCCGAGGTCGAGTTGCTTGCTATCGATGCTGCTGACTTCGTTGTGCCTGCCGAGAATCTGGTCGTGTACTTGTTCTCGCCATTCGGGCCGCCGGTATTCACGACAGTGATGAACAACCTGGTTTCGGCGGCACGAAGAAACCAGAAAAAGATTACCGTCATCTACTACTCGCCGGACTACGACGATCTTGTCAAACAAGCCGGATTCACTCTCGTCGGCCATGACAAGGGTGACCATTGGCCGTGGAGCATCTACTCGGTCGGCGGCTGATACGAAAGTGCCTGCGGCGGGTGAACGTCGCCAATCCGTCGCGTCCCTGGCCGAGTTTTCCGCCGGCGGCGAACCGCAGGGCGGCGCCAACCAGGATCGCCAGAAGGCCGCTGACAACGAGCGGGCCCAGGGTACGCCCAGTGACCGGAAGTCCGTCGTCCGATGTGCCGTCGCCCGGTTCGTCGGTTACCGGCGGTCCTTCCCCGATGTACCGGAAAGCGATCTCGTTGGAGGTGCCGGCCGGGGTGCTGACGGAAATCGTCGTCTCGCCGGCCTCGCAGGCGGGGGTCGGGAAGGTCAACACGTTGAACGCGCCACTGACCGTGACGACCGCCGGCCCGAGCGTCTGGCCGCAGACTGTCACCCGGGTTTGCCCGGGAACGAAGCCAGTACCGCTGACCGTCGCCGTGGTGCCGCCGGCGGCGGTTCCCTCACCGGGGTTCACCGAGTCGATCCAGGGCGTGGCAGCGCTCCGATACGTGGAGTCGGTGAGCGTGTCGACGCCCGTAGGTCCTGGTGTTGCCGGATCGGACGGCTGTGCTGGCCGCGCGCACGCCGCCTCGGCGACGGTCACCGTGCCAGCCGAGACCGTGACCGTGCCACCGGCCGTGTCGCCGGTGATCTCGAAGGTCGCCGTGGCGGCGGTGACGGCGGTGACGCGGGGGCCGAGCTCGCGGATCTCGGTTCCGGTCACGCTCGCGGTCAGCCGCGCGTCGGTCAGCCCGGTCACCGGCAGCGAACGGCTCGACGTGATCGGTGACCCGTCGACGGGCAGGCTGACGGCTGCACCGAACACGGTCAGCCCGTCGAGCGCCGTCTCCACCGCCGCCCGCCGGTCCGCTCCACAGCTCACCGAGGCAGAGGCTGCGGTCACCGCCAGCGCGGGTACGCCGAGAACGCTGACGGCCAGGTCGCTGACCGTGCCGGACCCGGTGCTGTGGTATGGCCGTCTGGTGACGGACACCCCCTCGACCGTCCCGCTGGCCGACACACCGACGGCCGTCGGCAGGACGATATCGAGCGCGTTTCCGCTGTCGGTGCCGGGCGTCGGCGGGGCGGTGGCGCTGCCGACGACGGCATCCGCATCGATCACGGTGGTGCCGAGAACGTCGGCGGCGAGGTCGAACCGGACGCCGATGGCATGCTCGTCACTCTCCGCTGCCGTGACCGGCCCGGACGCAGACAGGCTGGCGAGTGCTCCGGCCAGGGCTGCGACGGTGAGCATGGATGTATTGCGGCGTGTGGTGGTACACACAGTTCCTCGTCTCGGACTTCGGCATCACACCGCGCCAGGTGGGGATACGACTCGCACTGGCGGGCAGGAGCAGGAGTGGCGTGGCCGGAAGAATTCGGCAACGACAGGCTGAACGAGAGAAAATGCGACCAGTTACGCAATTATCGCTAGATCGGCCAGATCAGTCGGATTGCGACCGACTGCCAGGGCGCCGGTGCAGCTAGGGAGCACGAGGACGCCGACAGGGTCAGCGGTCCGCCGGTGCTCTCCGGCTGCCCGGCGGTGCCAGCAGGTCGGCATGTCAGACTGCCGTACGTGACATCGCGTCAGCAGATTCCCAACGTGCTCGCCGCCCGGTACGCCTCCGTCGAGCTCGCCGCTCTCTGGTCCCCGCAGGAGAAGATCCGGCTGGAACGGCGACTCTGGCTCGCCGTCCTGCGCGCCCAGCGCGACCTCGGCATCGCGGTGCCGGACGGGGTGATCGACGCGTACGAGCGGGTCGTCGGCCAGGTCGACCTGGCCGCTATCGCCGAGCGCGAGCGGGTCACCCGGCACGACGTCAAGGCCCGGATCGAGGAGTTCAGCGCGCTCGCCGGCCACCAGCACATCCACAAGGGAATGACTTCCCGGGACCTGACCGAGAACGTCGAACAGCTGCAGATCCGGGCGTCGCTGGAGCTGATCCGCGACCGGGTCGTCAGCACCCTGGCCCGGCTCGCCCGGCTCGCCGTCGAGCACACCGAGCTGGTCCTCGCCGGTCGCTCGCACAACGTCGCCGCCCAGGCCACCACGCTGGGCAAGCGGTTCGCGTCGGCGGCCGAGGAGCTGCTCATCGCGTACGAACGGTTGACCGACCTGATCGACCGCTACCCGCTGCGCGGCATCAAGGGGCCGGTCGGCACCGCCGCCGACCAGCTGGACCTCTTCGACGGTGACGCCGCCAAGGTCGCCGAGCTGGAGCGCCGGGTCGCCGGTCACCTCGGCTTCCGGCGGGTGCTGGACAGCGTCGGCCAGGTCTATCCGCGCTCCCTCGACCTGGACGTGCTCTCCGCCCTGGCCCAGGTCGCCGCCGCCCCGTCCTCGCTGGCCACCACAATCCGGCTGATGGTCGGCCACGAGCTGGTCACCGAGGGCTTTCGGCCCGGGCAGGTCGGCTCCAGCGCCATGCCGCACAAGATGAACACCCGCTCCAGCGAGCGGGTGAACGGGCTGGCGGTGGTGATCCGGGGCTACCTGTCAATGGTCGGCGAGCTCGCCGGCGACCAGTGGAACGAGGGCGACGTCTCGTGCTCGGTGGTACGCCGGGTGGCGCTGCCGGACGCGTTCTTCGCCGCCGACGGGCTGTTCCAGACCTTCCTCACCGTGCTCGACGAGTTCGGCGCGTACCCGGCGGTGGTCGCCCGGGAACTCGACCGTTACCTGCCTTTCCTGGCCACTACCCGGATTCTCGTCGCGGCGGTGCGCGGCGGCGTCGGCCGGGAGGTAGCGCACGAGGTGATCAAGGAGCACGCGGTCGCGGTGGCGCTGGCCATGCGGGAGCAGGGCGCCGCCGACAACGACCTGTTCGACCGGCTTGCCGCCGACGGGCGGCTCGGGTTGAGCCGGGACGAGATCGCCACGGTGGTCGCCGACCGGGTCGGCTTCGTCGGTGCCGCGCCGTCGCAGGTGCGGGCGGTAGCGGACCGGGTGGCCGCGGTGGTCGCCGACCACCCGGTGGCCGCCGCCTACCAACCGGCCCCGATCCTGTAGACCTAGCTGCTGCCGGCCCCGATCCGGTAGACCTACCTGCTGCCCGATCCGGCCGAGCCGCCGGTCTCGTTGCCGGCGCTGGCGTCGGAGTGACTCGCGTCGACCTTCGACTGCTTCGAGTCGTCGCCGGCGTCGGGCCGGATCTGCAGCACCACGGCGGCCGTCCCGTACGCGCAGAGCTCCATGTGGGTGCTGCCCACCTGCCGGGTGTCGAACCGCATCCCGATGACGGCGTTCGCGCCCTTCTTCTTGGCGGCATCGCCCAGCTTGCCGATGATCTCGGTCCGGTACTTGGTGAGGCTGGCCGGGCCGCCCGGGTCGGACTTGCCGCCCCGCAGCGCCTTGACGCCTTCCTTGAAGGGGTTGATCGAGCGGACCACCGAGGTGACCACCTCGCCCAGCACGATGCGGATCTCGTATCCGGGTAGATCGTTCGTCGTCACGATCAGCACGGAACCGATGCTATGAGCGACAGTGTGCCCTGATCGCGGGCATTGGTGGAGCCTGCGCCATGTGTGAAACGGCACGGCGCGGACGTCCGGTCGCCAACCCCGACGGCGCGGACGCCCGGTCGCCAACCCCGACGGCGCGGACCCCGTGGCTGATCACGGAGTCCGCGCCGTCACGCGCCAGGACCGGTTGGCCAGGTCACGCCAGTTCAGGTCAGGTCAGACGCCGGCCACCGACTGGATCCAGGCCCGGTTGTACGCGACACTGCCGTAGTTCTGGATGTTGACGCCGTTGGCGGTCGACGCCACCCCGACCTGCTGGCCGTTGTAGAACTGCGGGCCGCCGGAGTCGCCCCGCCAGGCGTTGCCGTTGATCCGGGTGCTGCGGATCGCCCGGCCGCCGTACGCGTCGGTGACGCTGGTGCTGGTCACCTGGACCGAGGCGGTCTTCAGCTGGGTCGACGCGCCGCAGCCGCTGTAGCAGGTCATGCCCCAGCCGTAGATGCTGTTGGTCGAGCCGACCGGCGGGTAGCTGCTGGACAGCGTCACGTAGCTGGTGCTGACCGGGCTGGAGAAGTAGAGCAGCGCCAGATCGTAGCGGCCGTACGCGGAGCTGACCGTACGGGTGACGCCGCCGGAGGAGCGGTAGACGCTGCCGATCCGGACCGACATCGAGCCGCTGACACAGTGCCGCGCGGTGAGCACCCAGTTGGCGGCGATGATCGTGCCGGAGCAGGTGAACGAGCCGTTGCTGAAGACCGCGGCGGCCCACGGGGCGGACGACACCGTCCCGCCGCCGATGATCTCCTCCGGCGCGGCCGTCGCCGCGGTTGGCGTGGCCAGCAGGCCGATCAGGGTGGTGGCTACTGCTGCCACAGCCAGGCGAACGCGCATGGGTGGGGCTCCTTCCGAGGGGGCAACCCGGGTACGGGTCGGTGAGCCACGCCGCCGGACGGGTATCCGGCAGCGGAGTTTGTTACAGCGCCCGTCCGACGGTCGTCACCGGGCGTTTGACGAAAGACGTTAAGCGCTTCGATGGTCATCTACAAGAATCAAATCGAAGTCATACGATGCGTTGATGTCCCGCAGTGGCGTCCCACGCCCCTCGAGGTCCCGCGCTGCGTCCGGCGGCGGTCGCCAACGGGGGTGCGGCAGGCCGTCCGTGGGTGCCCGGCCCGCCCAGTGAGCCGGTCCGTCGGCGGTGGCCGATGTCGTCGTTATCGGTTCGTGGCTGATTTGTGGCCCGATCACCGATTCGGCTCTCCGACCGCCGGTGCGTCGTACCCGGTGCCACCAGGTAGGCTGAGCGGTGCGCGGCCCGTTCGAGGCCGGCACCCCCAACGCGTACACGGTCAGGAGTGCCACGTGGCTCGCGTCGTCGTCGACGTCATGCTCAAGCCGGAAATTCTCGATCCCCAGGGCCAGGCTGTCGCGAACGCGCTGCCGAGGCTCGGTGTCAGCGACGTCTCGGCGGTGCGGATCGGCCGACGGATCGAGATCGAGTTCGCCGGCGAGCCCGACCTGGATCGGGCTCGGGAGATCGCGGACAAGTTGCTGGCCAACCCGGTCATCGAGGACTACCAGGTCCGGCTGGCCGAGCAGCCTGAGACAGCCGGTGATCCGTCATGAGCGCCCGGATCGGGGTGGTCACCTTCCCGGGCTCGCTCGACGACGGCGACGCCGCCCGCGCGGTGCGGCTCGCCGGTGGGGAGCCGGTCCGACTGTGGCACGGCGACGCCGACCTGCGCGGCGTCGAGGCGGTGGTGCTGCCCGGCGGCTTCTCGTACGGTGACTATCTGCGCTGCGGAGCCATCGCCCGGTTCGCCCCGGTCATGCAGTCGATCGTCGCCGCCGCCGGTGACGGCCTACCGGTGCTCGGCATCTGCAACGGCTTCCAGATCCTCTGCGAGGCCCACCTGCTGCCCGGCGCGCTCACCCGCAACCAGCACCTGCACTTCCGCAACCGGGACCAGATGCTCCGCATCGAGACCGCCGGGACCGCGTTCACCAACGCGTTCTCCCCGAAACAGGAAGTCCTCGTCCCGCTCAAGAGCGGCGAAGGCTGCTACGTGGCCGACGAACAGACCCTCGACGAGTTGGAGTCGACCGGCCGGGTGGTGGCCCGCTACGTCGGCGGCAACCCCAACGGTTCGCTGCGGGACATTGCCGGCATCACCAACCCCACCGGCAACGTCGTCGGGCTGATGCCCCACCCGGAACATGCCGTCGAGGACCTGACCGGCCCGTCCCGGGACGGACTGGGCTTTTTCACCTCCATCCTCAAGTACCTCGCGGGAGTGCCGGCATGACCACCCAGTCGGAGGCGTCGGCCGCCGTCGGCCCGGCAGCGACCGACCTCGGCGTACCGGTCGACCGGTACGCCGGTGGCCCGGACACCGTCGAACGCGCCACCGACACCCCTGGTGAGCTGCAGCCGTACACCGAGCTGGGGCTGCGCGACGACGAGTACGAGCGGATCCAGCAGATCCTCGGCCGCCGGCCGACCCAGTCCGAGCTCGCCATGTACTCGATCATGTGGAGCGAACACTGCTCCTACAAGTCGAGCAAGGTGCACCTGCGGCAGTTCAGCGAGAAGGCCCCGGCCAGTGACCTGATGCTCGCCGGCATCGGCGAGAACGCCGGCGTCATCCGGGTTTCCGACACCCTCGCCGTCACCTTCAAGGTCGAATCGCACAACCACCCCAGCTTCGTCGAGCCGTACCAGGGGGCGGCCACCGGCGTCGGCGGCATCGTCCGCGACATCCTCGCCATGGGTGCCCGCCCGGTCGCGGTGATGGACCCGCTGCGGTTCGGCGCCGCCGACCACCCGGACACGGCCCGGGTGCTGCCCGGCGTCGTCGCCGGGGTCGGCGGCTACGGCAACTGCCTGGGCCTGCCCAACATCGGCGGCGAGGTCGTGTTCGACCCCTGCTACCAGGGCAACCCACTGGTCAACGCGCTCTGCCTCGGCGTACTGCCGGTGGACCGGCTGCAGAACAAGGCCGCCGCCGGCGCCGGCAACGTCGTGGTGCTGATGGGTGCCAAGACCGGCCGGGACGGCATCGGCGGGGTGTCGGTGCTGGCCAGCGCCACCTTCGACGACGCCAGCCAGCAGCGCCGCCCGTCGGTGCAGGTCGGCGACCCGTTCATGGAGAAGCTGCTGATCGAGTCGTGCCTGGAGCTGTACGACGCCGGGCTGGTCGTCGGCATCCAGGACCTCGGCGGCGCCGGCCTGACCTGCGCGCTCACCGAGACCGCCGCTGCGGCCGGCACCGGCATGCGGGTCTGGCTGGAGCGGGTTCCGCTGCGTGAGCCGTCGATGGAGCCGCACGAGATCCTGGCCAGCGAGTCGCAGGAACGGATGCTGCTGATCGTCGAGCCGGCGCAGCTCGACGCGGTGCTCGCCACCGCCGAGAAGTGGGGCGTGCTGGCCACCGCGATCGGCGAGGTCACCCCGGCCGAGCCGGACGGTCGACCCGGGCGGCTGGTGATCAGCTGGCGGGACCACGTGGTGGTCGACGTACCGCCGGGGTCGCTGGCCGACGACGGCCCGGTCTACGCCCGGCCGATGCGCGAGCCGGCGGACCTGATCCTGTTGCAGGCCGACCGGGCGGAGACGCTGCCCCGCCCCGGCACCCCGGACGAGCTGCGGGAAACCCTGCTGCGGATGATCGCCTCGCCTAACCTGTGCGACCGCAGTTGGGTGACCGAGCAGTACGACCGGTACGTGCTGGGCAACACCGTGTTGGCCCAGCCCGAGGATGCCGGGGTCATCCGGATCGACGAGCAGAGCGGCCTCGGCGTCGCCCTGTCGGTCGACGGCAACGGCCGGTACGCCCGGCTCGACCCGTACCAGGGGGCGAAGCTCGCCCTTGCCGAGTCGTACCGCAACGTGGCGGTGACCGGTGCCCGCCCGGTGGCGGTCACCAACTGCCTCAACTTCGGCTCCCCCGAGGACCCGAGCGTGATGTGGCAGTTCGCCGAGGCGGTTCGCGGCCTCGCTGACGGCTGCGCCGAGCTCGGTATCCCGGTGACCGGCGGCAATGTCAGCTTCTACAACCAGACCGGTGCCGCCGCGATCCACCCCACCCCGGTGGTCGGTGTGCTCGGGGTGCTCGACGACGTGGCGCAGCGCGTCCCGATGGGCTTCGTCCCGCCGTCGCACAGCGACGGTGACCTGATCATGCTGCTCGGCGAAACCGAGCTGGAACTCTCCGGATCGGAGTGGGCCTGGGTCACCCACCGGCACCTCGGCGGTACGCCGCCCAAGGTCGACCTGGACCGGGAGCGGGTGCTGGCCACAGTGATCGGTGCGGCGGCCCGAGTGGGGCACATCACCTCGGCCCACGACCTCTCCGACGGCGGGCTCGCCCAGGCACTGGTCGAGGCCTGCCTACGCCGGTCGATCGGGGCACGGATCGCGTTGCCGCCGGAGTTCACCGACGGCTCGATGCCGTTCGTGTTCCTGTTCAGCGAGTCGGCGGGGCGGGCCATGGTTGCCGTGCCGCGCGGGCACGAGAAGGCATTCACCGCGCTCTGCGTGGAGCACGGACTGCCCTGGACCATGATCGGAGTGACCGACCCGGCGGCCCGGCTGCTGGAGGTCCGCGACCAGTTCAGCGTCGGCCTGGACGAGCTGCGCGGTGCCCACACCGGTACCCTGCCGGCGCTGTTCAGTGCGGTGGGGCCGCGTAACGTGCCGGCGGACCCGCAGGATCCGGACGCCGTCGGGGTGCTGGCCAGCGACGCGGTCGCGATTGACGCCCCGGCCGGTACGCCGGAGCAGACCACGGCGACGGTGGACGTCGACCCGGACAGCGACGAAGCCGAAGCGGTGACCGAGCCGGCGGACGCCGGTGCCGGGTCGGACGACGGTGACGACTCTGCTGAGGACGGGGAGTCCTCGGATCCGGCCGAAGCGGTGACCGAGCCTGCCGCGGTGACCGAGCGGGAAACGGAAGCAGTCACCGACAGCGAGGCGGTAGCCGAGGAAACGGCGGCCGGCGACGCGACCGCCGACGACGCGGCTCAGCCGGTGGACCGACCCGACCCGTCCGCCGGCAAGCCGAAGAACCAGAGCTGACCGGGCGGTCGGCAGGCTGACTGACCGACGAGATGGGCCGGACCCGAACGGGTCCGGCCCATCTCATCGATGTGGCGTCGAGTGGCCGTCAGTCGTCGAGCCAGTCGAGGGAACGTCGCTCACCCCGGTTGCCTGCCTGCGGCGTGGCACCGTGCCGAGGTTGGTCGCCAGGCGGCTGCTCGGCGCCGTACGGCTGCTGGTCGTAGGGCTGCTGTCCGTACGGCATCTGCTGGTCGTAGCCGCCCCGTTGGTCCGGGACGCGGCGGTCGTCGTAGCCGCCGCCCGCAGGCGGGTAGCCGCCACCTTGGTCGTAGCCGCCACCGGTTGGGGAGCCGTACCCGCCCGGTTCCCGGCCGGACTCGTAGCCCGCCGACCCGCCGGGGCCGTAGCCCGCCGACCCGCCGGGGCCGTAGCCCGGCGACCCGTAGCCCTGGTCGGAGCCGTATCCGCTGCCCCGGTCGCCACCGTAGCCACCGCCCGGGTAGCCCGCATCGGGGTAACCGCCGGCCTGGGGTGGGCTTTCTCCGTAGCTTCCGCCGTAACCGGCACTTCCGCCGTAACCGCCGCCGTCCGGCCCGTAGCCAGGGCTGCCGCCCCGGTAGCCGGGCTGCGGCGGTTCCGGACCACGCGGTGGTGGCGGCACATCGCCCCGCCCCTGATCCGGGCCAGGGTAACCAGCGGATTCGTACGGTGGGCCGGACTGCCCGTAGCTGCCCGGCTCGTAGCGCCCGGTCGGCTCGTCGTAACGGTCGGTGCCGTACCCGCCGGCGGGGGAGTCCGCTCCGTACCTGGCACCGGAGTAGCCCGCGCCGCCGGCGTCGCCGTAGCCTCGGCCGCCGCGGTAGCCGCCGGCCTCGTCGGCTGGCGGCCGACCGGCAGGCTCGCCGTACTGACCGGGTACCGGCGGGGTGCCGTAGGTGCCGGGTGCCCCGGACGACGGGGCGTTGCCGCCATATGGGCCGCCGGATGACGGGGCACCGCCGTACGGGCCGCCGGATGACGGGGCACCGCCGTACGGGCCGCCCGACGAGGGCGGGGTGCCGTAGGTGCCGGGTGCCCCGGAGGACGGGGCGTTGCCGCCGTACTGACTGCCGCCGTAGGTGCCGCCCGGGCGGGCCGCGCCGCCGGGTCCGCCGTAGCCGGACCCGGCCCCACTGCCCGGCTGGTCGGCGCCGGGAACCGCGCCGTACACGCTGGTGGCACCGGCGGGGCCGGAGCCGTAGCCGGGTTGGGTCGGCGGTCCACCCCAGCCCGGGCGCTGGTCCGCGCCGTACCGTGGCTCGGGCCCGGCCGGCGGGTTCGGGCCGGGGGGCGGCGGAGCACCGTACGGGTCGGGGAACTCGTCCTTGATCGGTGGCATCTGGTGCAGCATCGTCGGCGCGTCCGACAGCGACGGCCGGGTCACCATCGTGGCGTCGGAGACCGGACCGGGCGGCATCGGCGGCATCGCCACCCGGGTCGCGTCGTCGGCACCGTGGTAGACGCCGCGACTGCCCGGCGGGGCGGCCCGCCCGCCAGCTGGATCGTCGTCGTCGGCCGGCTCCGGTCCGTCGTCGACGTCGCCATCCTTGCGCCGTACCAGCAGCAGCACGATGGCCCCGACACCGAGCGCGACCAGCAGACCGCCCATGATGATCAGCAGCCAGGAGCCCATCCCCCCGCCGCTGCTCTCGTTCGCCAGGTTCTGGGTGTCGACCGGTGGGGCGTCGGTGGCCGCGCCGCTCGGCGTCGCCTCGGCGGTCGCCGACGGGGTCGCCTCGGGGGTGGCCGACGGGGTCGGCTCCACGTTCGACTTCAGGGTGATCCGGTCGACGGTGATCGACTGCCCGGCGGCGGCGGTGACGACCTTCACATCGCTGTCGTCGTACTTGTCGGCGGTCGCCGCGATCCGGATGTCGCCGGGGGCGATGGGCCGGTCGTTGCTGGAGGTGAACCGGTAGTTGCCGTTGGCGTTGGTGGTGGTGTCGTAGCTGTTGTTCTGCGAGTCGCTCATCACGACCACGGCGCCTTCGATCGGTTCACCGGTGGAGACGTCGGTGACCTTGCCGGCGACCTCCTTCACCCGGGGCGCCTCCTGCGGCCCGCGGACCGAGACGTCGCGCTGGACGCGGCCGTTCTCCCCGTCGACCACGGCGACGATCTCCACCCGGCCGTTGCGGTTCTGGTTGGTCCCGACGTTGCCGGCGATCAGCTCGACCGTGTATTCCTTGCTCGCGCCCCGCTCGATCGTGTCGGTGAAGTCGCACTGACCTTCGCACCGCAGCTCGTTGATGTTCGTGGCGACCCGGATGTTGAAGGACGTCCCGCCCTCCACCTCTTCGCCCGCCGGGTTGTTGTTGACGATCTTGAACACGAGGGTGGCCCGGCCACCGGAGCTGAGGTTGGCGTTGGAGAGGCTGGTGATGGTGACTGTGGGTGCAGCGGCGGCCGCTGGCGCGGCGGGCAGGCCGACTAGTGTGACGGCAGCCAGCGCTGCGACAACACCGGCCCGCGAAAGCCAGGCTCGTAGGTGTGTTGTCACGTCCACCGCCTTCCGGTTTGATCCTTCCCCCGCACCAGGATTCGGGCAGGGGTCACCCGTGACGAGTACACCGTCGGCAACTATGCCTTGCCGGGACGGATGTGCGCGACCCAGGGGCGGGAGCAACTGGTACCGGAGCTAGTCGTATCGTCCCGATGTGTCCTCTCCGTACAGTAAGTCCACTACGGTCGCCGCCGTGCGGGACGCCCTGGCGGCCGGTGCCGTCCCCGCCCGTGTGCAGCTACGCGATGCGGTCCGCCTGCTGTTGGCGGCGCTGGCCGAGCGAGCGCCGGGCCGATCGGTGGAGGTCCGTGTCCCACCTTACGGTGCAATTCAGTGTGTAGCCGGGCCGCGACACACCCGTGGCACCCCCGCGAACGTGGTGGAGATCGACCCGGTGACCTGGGTGCTGCTGGCGACCGGCGATCTCGACTGGGCCTCGGCCGTGGCGAACGGACAAATCTCTGCGAGTGGTCCGAGGTCCGATATATCGCCGTACCTGCCGCTGTGAGCCGGGCCGGCGATTTGCCGGCCGGCTGCGGCGGTCACCCGGCAGGTGTGGGGCCAAATGGAGCACTCTGGGCCAACCGGAACCTCGCGTACACTGTTCGGCGACGGTAGTCCGGTGACACCCCGCGCTGAGGCGTGCAGGCCACGTGCAGGCCAGGCGTCAGTGCAGACCAGTACGAGGGAGCGGCAGGTGCCTCGAGGCGACGGCCGGTTGAGTCACGATCTTGATCCCCAACGACCCGGTCCGCAGGACGCCTGTGGCGTGTTCGGGGTGTGGGCACCGGGGGAAGAGGTCGCGAAGCTCAGCTACTTCGGTCTCTACGCCCTGCAACACCGGGGCCAGGAGGCCGCCGGGATCGCGGTGAGTGACGGCTCCGGCGTGGTGGTCTACAAGGATCTCGGCCTGGTGGCCCAGGTCTTCGACGAGCCGACCCTGGCCAGCCTGCGTGGCCATCTCGCCATCGGGCACGCGCGCTACTCCACCACCGGCGGCTCGACCTGGGAAAATGCCCAGCCGACGATCAAGGCGACCAGCGCCGGCACGACGATCGCGCTGGCTCACAACGGCAACCTGGTCAACACCGCCGAGCTGGCCCGCGAGGTGGTCGACCGAGGGCTGTCCGGTGACGGCTCGACCTCGGACACCGCCCTGGTCACCAGCCTGCTGGCCAGCCGCCCGGACCTGTCGGTCGAGGCCGCGGCGCTGGAGGTGCTGCCGACCCTGCGGGGCGCGTTCAGCTTCGTCTTCATGGACGAGACCACGCTGTACGCGGCCCGCGACCCGCACGGCGTCCGGCCCCTGGTGCTCGGCCGGCTGGAGCGGGGCTGGGTGGTCGCCAGCGAGACCGCCGCGCTGGACATCGTCGGCGCCACCGTGGTCCGCGAGGTGGAGCCGGGTGAGTTGATCGCCATCGACGAGCACGGGCTGCGGTCGGCCCGGTTCGCCCCGCCGGAGCCGAAGGGCTGCCTGTTCGAGTACGTGTACATCGCCCGCCCGGACACCACCATCGCCGGGCGGAACGTGCACGCCGCCCGGGTGCAGATCGGCCGTCGACTGGCCCGGGAGCACCCGGTCGAGGCGGATCTGGTGATCCCGGTGCCGGAGTCGGGCACGCCGGCCGCGATCGGCTACGCCGAGCAGTCCGGCATCACCTACGGCGCCGGCCTGATGAAGAACTCGTACGTCGGCCGTACGTTCATCCAGCCCTCCCAGACGCTGCGCCAGCTCGGCATCCGGTTGAAGCTCAACCCGCTGCGCGAGAACGTCCGTGGCAAGCGCCTGGTGGTGGTCGACGATTCGATCGTGCGGGGCAACACCCAGCGGGCGATTGTGCGGATGCTGCGCGAGGCGGGTGCCCTGGAGGTGCACGTACGCATCTCGTCACCGCCGGTGAGCTGGCCGTGCTTCTACGGCATCGACTTCGCCACCCGGGCTGAACTGCTGGCCAACGGGCTGGACACTGAGGGTATACGCCGGTCCATCGGTGCGGATACTCTCGGTTATGTCTCGCTTGCCGGTCTGATAGCGGCAACCGAGCAGCCGAAGACACGATTGTGTCGGGCATGTTTCGATGGGGAGTACCCGATCGAGTTGCCAGCTGGCAATCTGATCGGCAAGCACGTGCTCGAAGGTGTGGACCGCCGGGTCGCTGGCGGGGTCGGCCATCCGGGGGACATCACCGAGCAGGACTATCAGGCCGGTGGCGACCGGACCGGCCCGGGCGCTCAACGGTTCGCTGTCAGCACTGGCGGCCCCGAGGCCCTGCACCGCCCGTAGCACCGGCCGGACCGGCCTCGGTCGTCCGACCGGCAGCCCGAGTCGAGCGATCCTCGACAGCTACCCGACGCGGCCCCGCCGCGAGAAGCACAAAGGGGAGAACCGTGACGCACGTGACTGAGCGCGGCAGCGCGGACGTCGGCCCGACCGCCGACGACTCCGGCGCCCGGACGGTCAACCGCCAGCCGTGGACGGCCAGCGCCGGCCGGCCCGGCCGCAAACGCACGGTGACGTACGCGGACGCCGGCGTCTCCATCCACGCCGGTGAGCGCGCCGTCGAGCTGCTCAAGTCGAAGGTGCACAAAACCACCCGGCCCGAGGTGATGGGCGACATCGGTGGCTTCGCCGGGCTCTTCCGGCTCGACGTGCAGAAGTACCGGCACCCGATCCTGGCCTCGTCGACCGACGGGGTGGGCACCAAGCTGGTCATCGCCCAGCAGATGAACATCCACGACACGGTCGGCATCGACCTGGTCGCGATGGTGGTCGACGACCTGGTCGCCTGCGGGGCGGAGCCGCTGTTCCTGCTCGACTACATCGCCTGCGGCGAGGTCGTGCCGGACAAGGTCGCCGAGATCGGCGCCGGCATCTCCGACGGCTGCCGGTACGCCGGCTGCGCGCTGCTCGGCGGCGAGACCGCCGAACACCCCGGGGTGCTGCGGCCGGACGAGTACGACGTCTCCGCGACCGGCGTCGGCGTGGTCGAGGAGAGCGAGATCCTCGGCCGGGACCGCGTCGAGGTGGGCGACGTGGTGATCGCGATGCGGTCCTCCGGTCTGCACTCCAACGGCTACTCGCTGGTCCGCCACGTGCTGCTCGGCGCCGGTCGGATGCGGCTGGACACGGTGGTCGAGGATTTCGGCCGGCAGCGGACCCTGGGCGAGGAGCTGCTCACCCCGACCAAGATCTACGCCCGGGACTGCCTGAAACTGATCGAGGAGTGCGAGGTCCGGGCCCTGGCCCACGTGACCGGCGGTGGCATCCCCGGAAACCTGGTGCGGATCCTCCCCGAGCACGTCGACGCGCTGGTCAACCGCGCCACCTGGAAGCCGCAGCCGATCTTCGACCTGGTGCAGGCGAAGGGGCGGATCGAGGACAACGAGATGGAGTCGACGTTCAACATGGGCGTCGGCATGTTCGCCATCGTCTCCGCCCAGGACGCCGACCGGGCGCTCGCCTGCCTGACCGGCAGCGGCATCGACGCCTGGCAGGCCGGCGACATCATCGAGGGCACCGGCACCGTACAGATGGTCGGCCACCACACCCGGGGCTGACAGCGGGCCGCTGCCGCGCCACCGTGGCGGGTCGTCGCCGCCGCGCTCTGGCGGGCCGTACCGCCGATTCACCTCGGCAGACCCCGACACCTAGCCTGAAACGACATCCGTCACAGGCAGGAGGATGGGGATGAGCAGGGCCGAAACCCGGCAGGACCCGGCCGGTGGGGGGCGGCCGGCCCCCACCGGCATGCGCGGCGTGGCGACCGTCCCGAGCTACGTCGTCATGCAACCCACTACGCTGTGCAACCTGGACTGCAGCTACTGCTACCTGCCGCTGCGGGCAGCCAACCGACGGATGCCGGTCCCCGTGGCCGCCGCCGTCGCCCGACCGGTGAACATCTGGGCCGCGCAGCAGGGACGCCGGTTCTCCGTGGTCTGGCACGGCGGTGAGCCGTTGGCCGCCGGGCGGGACCACCTGGCGGCGCTGATCAGCCCGTTCAGCGCCGACGTGGAGCACCATGTGCAGACCAACGCGACCTTGATCGACGACCCCTGGTGCGAGTTCTTCCGCGAACACCGGATCCGGGTCAGCGTCAGCGTCGACGGCCCGCGGGCGCGTAACGACAGCCGGCACACCCGGGGTGGTCGGCCCGCGTACGACCAGATCCGGAGCGGTGTCGAAGCGCTACGTCGGCACGGGATCGAATTCTCGGCGCTCTGCGTGGTCAGCGACCCGAGCCCCGGCCTGGCCACCGAGCTGTACCGGTTCTTCCTCGACCTCGGCTGTGACGTGCTGGGCGTCAACATCGAGGAGACGGAGGGCGTGAACGTCCGGTCGAACCGCTGGCCGGACCGGGCCGTCGCCGGCTTCTGGGCGGAACTGGTCGGAGCCTGGCGGCAGGCACCGCGGATCCATCTGCGCGAGGTGGAATGGTCACTGCGGTACGCGGCAGCCGTACTCGACGGCACGGCCGACGAGGTGCTGCCCCGCCAGCTCGACCCGATCCCCACCATCGGGTACGACGGGTCGGTGGTGCTGCTCTCGCCGGAGCTGGCCGGCTTCTCCGACCCGCGGTACGGGGACTTCACCAGCGGAAACGTGTTGGCCAGCGGGCTGGCCGAGATCCTCGCCACGCCGGAACGGACACCCTGGGTCACCGAGTTCGTGGCGGGCGTCGAGGCATGCCGGACCACCTGCCCGTACTTCGGGTTCTGCGGAGGTGGTCACGCTGCCAACCGTTACTTCGAACACGGGCGTTTTGATGGTACGGAGACCAACCACTGCCGTAACAGCAAGATCCATCTACTGGAGGGAGTGTTGGCCCATGCCAGAGACCAGCCGGCAGCGGCCTGAACCGGTCGGCGCGGCCCCGGGAGCCACCGTCGCCGAGGCAGGTGGCGACGATCAGGTGGCGGACCGGGTGTACGCCGTCCGGGACGGTCTGGCACTGCTGCTCGCCGAAGCGGAACAGGCCCGGCGGCGTCGCGCCGAGGCAGCCGGTGCCGACGGCGCGGTCTGCGCCTGGAACCACTTCGAGAACATCCCGACCTTCTACAACTGGAACAACCGCCCCCGTTGACCGCTCCGACCAGCGCGTATCTGGCGCCCTGCCCGGCCCCGTCCCCGGGCAGGGCGGCACCTATCAGTCGCCCGCCTGGCGCGACGGACATCCGGTGGTGCCTACCCCGTTCGGGGTACGCACCACCGGATGGTGGCATTCCGACAGACGTACGGCGACCAGCCGGGCCGGAGTCCTCGTCGACATGAATCAGCACGCGGACACTGACCGCGTGCTCTGATCAGTCGGACCCTCAGCGGGACGATGAGGGTGTCCAGTTACCCCGGTCGTCGTCGGCTGGGTCGTCCTCGTCATCGTCGTCGAGGTACGGATCGTACTCGTCGTCGAAATCACGGTCCGACTTGCCGCTGCCGGCGAGCTCTCGCTGCAAGGCGGCGAGGTCGGTGTTCGGGGAGTGGTATTTCAGCTCCCTGGCCACCTTTGTCTGCTTGGCCTTAGCACGGCCGCGCCCCATGGCTCGACCCCCTCGCACAGAATTCGGGGCAGCCCGAAGGCGGGCCCCGATGACGTCAGGCATCTCTCGTGGCTCTTACGGTACATGGGCGGACCCAGGTTCGGCACCTCGGGTTGCATCGGGTCGCTCCCGCGCGTCATCGGCGGCCGACATCGTCAGGGGCAGCGGCGGGGTCCGTCACGGGCAGCGGCGGGGTAAGGAGCCCGATCCCCGCCGCTCGTGACCCGTACGGGTGATTCTCCACACGCCCGGTGACGGCCACCCGGGGCGGACCGGCGAGTCAGCGCCCAGGACGGCGGCGCTCGGGTTGGCGGTGGCTCACCGGAGATGGATCGCGCGCAGCCGACCGACCTCGGCCATCCGGCGTTCGGCGAGCCGGTCGGCCGCCACCGCCGGGGGTACGCCCTCCCGGTCGGCGCTGCGCAGGATCTCCCGGGTGGTCTGGTAGATACCGGTCGCTCGGGCCTTGGCCCGGTCGAAGTCGAACCCGTACCGGCCGTTGGCCGACGGTGTGGCGGCCCCGGTCACCTCGTCGGCCACCTGGATCACCCCACCGGCGTTGACCACGTAGTCCGGGGCGTAGAGGATGCCCCGTTCGGCGAGCAACTTCTCGACGCCGGGGTGGGCCAACTGGTTGTTGGCGGCCCCGGCGACGATCTCGGCCCGCAGGGCCGGCACGGTGTCGTCGTCGAGCGCCCCACCGAGCGCGCAGGGCGCGTAGACGTCGATCTCCTGACGGATCAGCACGTCGGTGTCGTCCACCAGGTCGACCTGCGGGTAGGTGCTCCGGGCCCAGTCCACCGCCCGTTCGCTGACGTCGGTGGCCACCACCGCGGCTCCGTCGTCGAGCAGGTGACCGGTCAGCTGCCGGCCGACCTTGCCGAGCCCGGCGACGCCGACCCGCCGGCCGGCGAGGCTGGCCGAACCCCAGCGGTGCTCGGCGGCGGCGCGCATGCCCTGGAACACCCCCCAGGCGGTGAGCTCGGAGGAGTCACCGGCCCCGCCCTGCTCGCGACTACGCCCGGTGGCGAACCGGGTCTCCCGGGCCACGACGTCCATGTCCGGCACGTAGGTGCCGACGTCACAGGCGGTGTAGTAGCGCCCGCCGAGCGATTCGACGAACCGGCCGTACGCGCGCAGCAGCGGCTCGGTCTTGAGCTGCTCCGGGTCGCCCCAGATGACTGCTTTGCCGCCACCGAGGTCCAGTCCGGCCATCGCGTTCTTGTAGGCCATCCCCCGGGACAGCTCCAGCACGTCGTGCAGGGCGTCGGCCTCGGAGGCGTACGGGTAGAACCGGGTGCCGCCGAGCGCCGGCCCGAGCGCGGTCGAGTAGATGGCGATGATCGCTCGTAGCCCGGTCGGCTGGTCCTGGCAGAAGACGACCTGTTCGTGCCCGGTGGCGGTGCCGGGGCCGGCAGTGGTGGTGAAGACGCCCATGTCTGCTCCTGAGACGGTGTCGGCACCCTCGTGAGGTGCGTCCGGTGCGCCGGGCCGGTGGGCCCTGCTGGCTCCGAGCCTAGTATCGGCCGCAGCGCGACGGACCAGCCCGCTGCGGGGGTGTTTGCCCCCGGCAGGGGCGGTGTCGTGCGGTTTCGTGGGAGGATCGCGCCGTGCCGTCCCTCTTCGCTTCCTTCGCCTCATACCTGCGGGTGTACGAGCCGCTGGCCGCGTTCGACCGTGAGCGTCAGGTCTACTGGCGCCGATACGTGCGGGAAGGCCGCGCGGTCGGCCCGCTGGAAGGGCCGGGCCGGCAGCGGACGGCCGTGATCGAGGCGCTCGGCGCGGGCTGGACCCGGCTGCCCGACCTGCCGGACGAGGCGTACGTGCTGGAGTCGGACGACACGCTGCTGGTCTGCCCATGGAACCTGCGGGTGCGGGTAGCGGAGGCGGCGTTGAGCGCGCGCGACGGTGTCCCGTCGGTGTTGGCCGACGCGTTCGTCCCGCCGGTACTGGCCGGTCAGGCCAGGGCGGTGATCGACGACTGGCGCAGCGGGGCCCGGGTTCTGGAGCACGGGGTGCCGCGGGTGCACGAGCAGGCCGCCACCTGGGGGGTGCCGTTGCGATGGTTCGTCTTCGTGGACCTGGCCGAGCGTGACCTGATCGTCACTGGGGCGCGCCGGGCGCTGCGCTATCGGACCGAGATCTCCAAGGCCCGTCGCCGGGCGTCGCGCGGACTGTCGGTGTTGCGCAAGTCGGTGGGGGATGCGCCGATCACCGAGGCGGTGGAAGAGAGCGCCCGGTGGCTCGAGGAGTTCCATCCCCGGTCGGTGGTGGAGCTTGACTACGGTGGGTTGGTGCGGCTGCTGCCGGACGAGACGCTGGAGGCCGACGATTCGCCGGGTCTGGTGAGCGCCGGGCTGGCGGCGCTCGGCCGGGGCGACGCCGAGGCGGCCGGCGAGGCGTACGAGAAGCTGGTTGCCCGGTGGCGTGCCGTTCAGCTACTGGAGCGCTGCAACTAGTAGTCGATCAAAAGGACGAATCGGTTTCAATCACCGGGTATTAGGCGCAGATTCTGCCGCGAATCCTGAATAAGATTCGTAATCACCCGTTCACGACCGGTGATCAAGAGTCCGATTATGGTATGTTCTGTCACAAAAAAGGGATAAAAATCGGTCATTGCTCATCCGTCCATCCAAGGACGTTCGGCCGTTCGGCCCATGTCGGACATCGGGGACTAGCCGGACCATGGGAGACGCGTCGGCCGGCGGGACCCCGGCCGATGTCTATAGCACTGTGGAGGAGTGACTGATGGCATCGCGTACGCACGAACCAGAGCCGTTGCTCACGCCGGCCGAGGTGGCGTCGATGTTCCGAGTCGACCCGAAAACCGTCACCCGGTGGGCGAAGGCCGGCAAGCTCAGCGCCATACGGACGTTGGGCGGCCACCGCCGATACCGGGAGTCGGAAGTACGTGCCCTGCTGCAGGGGCAGATTCCCCAGCAGCGGCAGGGTGATTGACTGGCCTCTCCAAGTGGCTGACATCGGCTACGCCAAGGGGCGGTGATCCCGGTTCGTCCGGGGTCACCGCCCCTTGTTTCATGGACGTCGACGTGCACTGCGTCGACGGCGGCCCGGCGGAGATCCGCCGGGCCGCCGTCGTCACGATGCGTACCGTACTCAGCTCGCCGGCGGGTGCCCGCCGTCGCCGTCGACCACCTCGTCCGGGGTGCCGTCCTCGTCCAGATCGACCATGGTGATGTCCACCTTGCCGTCCCCGTCGGTGTCGAACTGGTACATGTCGGCCTTGCCGTCCCCGTCGGTGTCGACCACCCAGACGTCGGTCTGCCCGTCGTTGTTGGTGTCGGCCTTGAGCAGATCGACGCGATCGTCACCGCGCGTCTCCACCGACTCCTGTGCCTCGGTCATCCCAGGTCCCTCCATCGCTCAGTCACAACAGCTGCGGATGTCGACAGTAGGGTGCCATCCGGCCGGCCGCGACCCGGGCGCGACCCGGCCTCACCTCGCCGCGTACGGGTTGACCGTCGGATGCAGGTAGGTCACCGTCTCCGGCACGCCGTCCTGGTCGGCGTCGCGCAGCGTCTGGTCCGCCCGACCGTCGTAGTCGGTGTCCTGGACCCAGGTGTCCGTCCGTCCGTCGTGATCGGTGTCGGCCGCCACCTGGTCGATCAGGCCGTCACCGTCGGTGTCGGTGGCGACGACGTCGATCCAGCCGTCGCCGTTGGTGTCCGCGCTGACCTCGTCGACCAGCCCGTCGCCGTCGAAGTCGCGCAGCATGCTCTCCAGCCGACCGTCCCCGTCGCCATCGACGTACGCGGCCTCCGCCAGCCCGTCGCCGTCACCGTCGTGCAGGACCACGTCGGCGAGGCCGTCCCCGTCCCGGTCGACCAGCACGTCGGTGGAGCCGTCAAGATTGTGTTGGACGATCGTGTAGGACCCACCGTCGCCGTACGGCTCGACGCCGTAAGGGCCGTCGCCGTACGGCTCGTAGCCGGCATCGTCGTGGCCCGGGTCGCCGCTCGGGCCCAGTCCCTGTTCCGCTTCGACCGCCTCGTCACCGAGGGCCGGATCGACCCACTCACTCATCCTGCCGCCTCTTCCGCAGATCGTCCTGGCTGCTGACAAGGGAAACCGTACGCAGCGGCGACCTGCCTGTGATCCCGAGAAAGTGCCAGCTGGACGGACCGGCCGGCGGGGGACCGGCGACCGCCGGCCCGATCTGCTACCGGCCCGGTCTACTCGGCGATCGGCAGCCCGGCTGCGGCCAGCGACTTGATCACCTCGGCCGACTCGGCGAAACCGATGATCAGGATCGCGTCCGCGCCGAACGCCTTGATCTCCTGGGCTTCACTGTCGAAGTTCACCGGCGGCGCGTCCGCGCCAGCCGGCGGCTCGTAGCTGAGCAGCTTGAGCCGGTCCGGTCCGACCCCGGCCCGGTCCAGCTCCGCCCGGACGTTCTCCTGCAGGCCCTCGCCGTACGAGTCCCTGCGGGCCACCAGTGCGATCCGCTGCGACCCGTCCCGCAGGATCACGTCGGCGAGCGCCCGCCCCTGCAGCAGGTCCGACGGCGCGGTACGGAAGTACAGCCCCTGGTCGTCGACCTCGCTCAGCCCGGCGTCGGTGTTGCTGGGCGAGAACAGGATCAGCCCGGCGGCCGCCACGTCCGGCAGCACCTCGCGGGAGATGCCGGACGCACCGGCACCGATGATGACGTGCACCCCTTCGTCGACGTGCCCGGCGACGGTCCGGCGGGCCACGTCCGGGTTGGTCCCGTCGTCGCCGTCGAACCACTCGACCGGCTCACCGAGCACCCCGCCGGCCTCGTTGATCTCCCGGACCGCGAGCGCCGCGCCGGCCGCCAACGGCGGGTACGCCAACGCCAGGTCGCCGGTGCGCGGCAGCAGGCCGCCCAGCTTCAGCGGTGCCTCGGCGCGGGTGGCGAAGGTCTCCGGCTCGGCCGGTGGCGGCGCGGCCGTGGTGGTCGTCGACTCGTCCCCGGCACCGACGAACTCGGTCTTGCCGTCGTTGATCTGGCCGTCGCCGTCGAAGTGCAGGGTGGCGTAGCTGGCGGTGGACGGCTCCCCGGCGTCGGTGAAGCCACCCCGTTTCAGGGAGACCCCCCGGTAGGCGATGTCCGTCCCGTCCCGGGCCAGCTCCAGACATACCGCGACCACGTCGCACTGCTCGCCGCCGGTGGTCACCCCGTTGATCTGGGCGGCGATGTCGGTCGGGTCGGTGCTGCCGGCCAACTGGGTGGCGAGCGCGCTGATCACCACCGCGTCGTACGCCTCGCCGGCGTACAGGAAGTCGTTGAGTTGCCGGTCGACCGTGCGCAGCCTGCTGATGAAGTCGTCCGACAGCGGGGTGAGCGGGCTGGTGCCCTTCATCCCGGTCAGCAGCGTGGTCTGCCCCTCGAACTCTGCCCCGAACGAGTTGCTCATGTTGCCGTCGGTGCCGTACAGCCGCACCGGGTTGACCTGGGACTCCTCGGTGGCCGCCGGTTCGGCGCAGCTCGCCGCGCCGACCAGCATGATTGTGCAGAACGCCAGGGCGGCGGTGCGGGAGCCGCGTGACACGAGCATGGGGACGTCCTCCATCGGCCGAAGGTCCGCAGGGCACCTTAGCGCCTCCTCGGCTGGAACGCGACGTCAGCCGGCCTGCCGGTGACAGCGACCCCGCCAGCGGCTTGACCTCGCCGCCTACCCTTCGGCTCATGACCGACCGACGCGATGGGTCCGACGAGGCGTTCACCGACGCTGCGGAGATCCTGCGCTCCGCCCTGGCCGGTGACAGCGACGGCGTCGCGGATGTCTTCGACGCGGTGGTGGACCGCAGCGGGGTCACCGGGGCGTACGACGTCGCGTGGTGCCTGGCCGCGACGATGGTCGGCGACGACGTACCGGCTGGCGGCTGGGCCCTCGACTTTCCCGGCATCGACGAGGCGGGCTATGACGCGCGGTGGGTGGCCAGGTTCATCAGCGCGTACGCCAACTCGGACGACTCGACCGGGGAGGCGCTGTTCGGTGCCGCGCTGGCCGACGGGCAGCTGCCGGAGTGCCTGCTCACGCTGGCCGGGTCGGCGGTCGCCACGCTGCGTCGCCGCCGGGCCGCCTGACACCGGCCCTCGGCTGACACCGGCCCCCGGCTCGCGCCGGGCACGCCAGACCCGTCGGTCACCTGCTCCAGTCGTGTTTGGCCGCCCGGACCAGCTTGTCCTTCAGTTCCCGGGTGTGCCGTCGGGAGACCGGCAGCTCGGTGCCGTCGATCACCACCACGTACCCGGAGTTGGCCAGCCGCAGCTCGGTGATCAGCCGGAGCTGGACCAGGAACGACCGGTGGATGCGGACGAAGCCGGCATCGGCCCAGCGTTCGCCGAGGGTGGCCAGCGGCACCCGGACCAGGTGCGAGCCGTCGGCCGTGTGCAGCCGGGCGTAGTCACCCTGCGCCTCCACCCAGCGCACCGCCGACCGGGGCAGCATCCGGGTGGTCCCGGCCAGCTCCACCGGGATCGCCGGGTCCTCCTCGTTGCGGGCGATTGCCGCCGGATGGGTCGGCACCACCCGGGCGGTCAGCACCCGGCGGACCGACTCGGCCAGCCGCTCCGCGCGTACCGGCTTGCGGACGTAGTCGGTGACACCGAGGTCGAAGGCGTCGACCGCGGCGTCGTCGTACGCGGTGACGAAGACGATCGCCGGTGGCCGGGCGAACCGGCGCAGCACCCGGGCCAGCTCCATGCCGTCCAGCCCGGGCATCCGGATGTCGAGGAAGACGGCGTCGACGTCGGTGTCGCGCAGCACCCGCAGCGCCTCGGTCGCGTCGGCGGCGGTGTGCAGCCGGGCCACCCGGGGGTCGGCCCGCAGCAGGTACGCCAGTTCGTCGAGGGCGGGGGGTTCGTCGTCCACCGCGAGTACCCGCAGGAACGGGGTCACGACAGCACCTCCCACCGGCCGGTCGCGCCCGCCCCCGGCCGTACGTCGGGGTGGAACTTCGGCACCCGCATGCTCACCTTCGTACCCGCTCCCACCGCCGTCTCCACCACCAGCCCGAACTCGTCGCCGAAGACCGAGCGCAGCCGTTCGTCGACGTTCGACAGGCCGACGTGCTGGCCGGCGTCGTCGGCCGGGTCGGCGCCGCGACGTACCGGGTCGGCACCGGCGGTCAGCACCGCCGGGTCCATCCCCACCCCGTCGTCCTCGACGGTGATGTGGCACTCGGTCCCGGCGTCGCGCGCCTCGATGCTGACCGTGCCGAGCCCTGGCTTGCGCGACAGTCCGTGCCGTACCGCATTCTCCACCAGTGGCTGCAGGCAGAGGAAGGGCAGATGCACCGGCAGCACCTCCGGGGCGATCTGCAGCCGGACCTGGAGCCGTTCGCCGAACCGGGCCCGTTCGATGGTCAGGTACCGGTCGATCGACCGCAGCTCCTCGGCGAGCGTGGTGAACTCGCCGTGCGCCCGGAACGAGTAGCGGGTGAATTCGGCGAACTCCAGGATCAGATCCCGGGCCCGTTCCGGGTCGGTCCGGACGAACGACGCGATCGCGGTCAGCGCGTTGTAGATGAAGTGCGGGCTGATCTGCGCCCGCAGCGCCCGTACCTCGGCTCTGGCCAGCCGTTCCCGGGACGAGTCCAGCTCGGCCAGCGCCAGTTGGCTGCCGGCCCACCGGGCGGTCTCCAGGGTCGCCTGCACCAGCCCTGGTGCCGGATCGTCGTCGACCACCGCGACCAGCGCGACGGTGGCGTCGCCGTCCGGCCCGGTGAGCGGGGCGACGACGGCCCCGCGCACCAGACAGTCGGGCCGGTCACAGGGCAGGTCCCGGGCGGTCAGCACGAGGGAGCGGCCGGCGTCGAACGCCCGCTGGGCGGCGGCGGTGAACTGCTCGGCGTGGTGCTGGCCGCGGCCGTCGAACGCGAGCACCGCCTCGCTGCCGGTCAGCGCCGCGCCCGGGGCGCCGACCAGCGCCCGCAGGTGCCGAACGGCCTTGGCCGCGTCGGTCGCGCCCAGCCCGTTGCGCAGCGGTTCGGCGGCCAGGCCGGCGGTGTGCAGGACCTGGTACGTCGCCCGCTGCGTCGCGGTGGCGATCCCGCGCCGGGCGCGCAGCCGGACGACCGCGTACACTGCGGCGGCCAGCGCGGTCACCAGAGCCAGGACCGCCAGTGGTGCGGATAGGTTTGCCGCCACGGACAGATCTTGTCCGCTACCGGCGGTGCTGCCAAGCGGAAGGCGACGATCGGTCGGTCAGCGGTCGGCTGCCCGCTTTCGACGGACTTTCTGTCATCCGTCGGCATCCGGGATCGGTCAGTAGGCACCCTTGCGGGCCAGTACGACGCCGATGGTGCGCCACAGGATGCTCAGGTCGTAGGTCAGCGACCAGTTGTCGACGTAGTAGAGGTCCAGCCGGACCGCTTCGTCCCAGGACAGGTCGGACCGGCCGGAGACCTGCCACAGCCCGGTCATCCCGGGCCGGACCAGCAGCCGCCGCCGGACGTCGCCGAGGAAGTCTCCGTCGTCGGCGGGCAGTGGTCGCGGCCCGACCAGTGACATCTCGCCCTTGAGCACGTTGATCAGCTGGGGCAGCTCGTCGATCGAGCTGGCTCGCAGGAACCGACCGATCGGGAAGACCCGCGGATCGTTGCGGATCTTGAACAGCATGCCGTCGGTCTCGTTCTGGTCGACCAGGGAGGCGAGCCGCTCCTCGGCGTCGACGTACATGGTCCGGAACTTCCAGACCCGGAACACCCGGCCCTCGTGGCCGACCCGGGGCTGCCGGAAGAAGACCGGGCCCCGGTCGGAGAACCGGATCGCGATCGCCACCGCCAGGAACAGCGGTGCCAGCATGATCAGACCCAGCCCGGCGGCCACCCGGTCCAGCAGGTTCTTGGCCAGCCAGCCCAGCCCGGAGAGGGTGGGCTCCTCGACGTGCAGCAGCGGCAGACCTTCGATCGGCCGAATGTGCACCCGTGGACCGGCGATGTCGGTCAGCTGCGGTGCGACCACCAGGTCGATCCCGCTGCCCTCCAGTTGCCAGGCGAGCCGGCGCAGCTCGCCCGGCTCGGAGCTGGCCGAGCCGCAGACCGCGATGGTGTCCGCGCCGACCTCCCGGACCAGCGCGAGGACGTTGCGGCCGGCGTACACCGGCACCGGGGTCTCGAGGCCCCGGGCCGCCGCGTAGCCGTCGGTGAGGTGGATGGCGACCGGCATCAGCCCGGCGGCGGGACTGCGGGTCACCGCCGTGAAGACCTCCAGGGTCTCCGGCAGGGTGCCGACCAGCACCATCCGGTGCGTGGCCTGCCCGATCCGCCGACGCAGTACGTGCAGGGCGTACCGGGCGAGGAAGCGGAACATCAGGATGAACGCCAGCGCGCCGAGCAGCGCGGTGGCCACCGAGAGCCGGGACAGGTCGGTCTTGGTGGCGAAGGCGAGGAACGAGACGCTGGCGGCGACCGTCACCCCACCGCGCAGCACCCGCTTGAACTCGTCGGTGCCGAGGCCGAGGTAGCGCCGGTCGTAGGCGCCGGTGCCCCAGAGCACCACCACCCAGCCGAGCGGCAGCAGCAGGTAGGTGACGGTGTGGAACCAGGTGGCGTCCACATCGGCGTCGGAGAACCCGGAGGTGGCCTTCTCGAACAGCGAGATCGACAGGTAGCTGGCCAGCACCGCCGCCGCGAAGTCCAGCGCGAGCAGGATCGCGGTGTACGGACGGTGCCAGCGCGACGCGCGACGCCGGGCCCGAGCCCAGGCGGACCGGGGTACGCCGTTGGTCGGTGTCGGTGTCGGCGGTTGGATCTCGAAGCTGTCGACGTGGCGCACCCTGTTGCTCCGGCTGGTGTTGGTTACCGGGCGCTGGAGGCTTGTCGTCACCTCACCCACGTCCTCCCGCGTGACACGTGCCGCCCACTCTCCGTGAAGGCTTGGCTCGCCCACCAGCTCAGTCTCTCACGGTGCCCGTACACGGACGGTAACCCGAAAGACTTTACGCCCCCCGGCCGAACGGTGGGGACCGGCGGTTCCGGTGGTGTTGAAGCATTGGGACCGGGCCACTATACCGATGGATCGTCTCCGAGGAAGTCTCCGTTGTGGTGCAGATCGCCGTGGCGCGGGACGTACGGGCTTCTGCGCCCCATTTGGTCACCTAACGCACAAGACGGGACAACCGTCGGTCAGCGAGTGGGCGGCCGCCGGTCTGGCAGGTGGGGCAGTACTGCAGGCTCGAATCTGCAAAAGAGACTTCTCGCACCTGATCGCCGCAAACAGGGCAGGGCAGGCCGGTTCGACCGTGCACCCGCATCCCCGAGCGCTTCTCGCCCTTCAGCTCGGCCGCCCGCTGACCCACCGACCGGTCCACCGCGTCGGTCAGCACCCGCCGCGCCGCCTCGTACAACCCCGCCAGCTGATCGTCGGTGAGCCGGTTCGTCAACGCGAACGGCGACAACCGCGCGGTGTGCAGGATCTCGTCGGAGTACGCGTTACCGATGCCGGCCAGCACCTCCTGCTCGGTCAGCACCCCCTTGACCTGACCCCGCCGACCGCGCAGCCGCTGCGCGAAGGTGTCCGGGTCCACCGCGAGCGCGTCCGGACCCAGCCGGGCCACCCCGGGCACCTGCGCCGGATCGGTCACCAGGTACGCGGCCAGCTTCTTCTGCGTACCGGCCTCGGTCAGGTCGAAGCCCGAGCCGTCGTCGAGGCGGACCCGTACGGCGATCGGCCCCTTGCCCGGCTTCAACGGCGCGGCCGAGGGAAACGACTCCCGGTAGTGCAGCCAGCCGGCCCGCGCCAGATGCACCACCAGATGAAGGGTGCCGTCCAGCTCGACGTCGAGGAACTTGCCGTGCCGGCCGGCGCCGGTCACCGGCCGACCGGCGACCACCGACGGCGGCGGGTCGTACGTCTTGAGCGCGTTGATCGCCGACACCTCGACACGCTCGACCCGGCGGCCGACCGCGCGCTGGCGCAGGTAGGCCGCGAGCGCCTGTACCTCCGGCAACTCGGGCACCCTCAGACGGTAGCGTCTGACGACGTCGAGCAGGAGGGTTGACCGGGTGAGAGTCGTCGTGGCGCACAACCGATACCGGCAGGCCCAGCCGTCCGGCGAGAACGTCATCGTCGACAGCGAGATCGACCAGTTGGCCGCTGCCGGTGTCGAGGTGATCCCGTTCCTGCGCAGCTCCGACGACATCCCGGCGCTGCCGGCCACCGGCAAGGCGCTGCTGCCGATCTCGCCCAGCTACGCCCCGGCCGCCCAACGCGACCTGGACCGGCTGCTCACCGAGCACCGGCCGGACGTGCTGCACCTGCACAACCCGTACCCGCTGATCTCGCCCTGGGCGATCCGCACCGCGCACCGGCACCGGGTGCCGGTGGTGCACACCGTGCACAACTACCGGCAGGTCTGCTCGGCCGGGCTGTACTTCCGCGACGGCCGGATCTGCACCGACTGCCGGGGCCGGGCGATCGGCCTGCCCGGGGTGGTGCACCGCTGCTACCGCGGCTCCCGGGCGCAGAGCGCGGTGATGGCGGCGACCCTGGCCCTGCACCGGCCCACCTGGCGCTCGGTCGACCGGTTCATCGCGCTCACCTCGGCGGTCGCCGGGCACCTGCGCGACTACGGCATCCCCGACGAGCGGATCGTGGTCAAGCCGAACGCGATCGCCGATCCCGGCCCGCCCGCCCCGCTCGGCGACGGTTTCCTCTTCCTCGGCCGGCTCACCCCGGAGAAGGGCATCGGCCTGCTGCTCGACGCCTGGCAGCGGCACCCGGACGGGTCGCTCGGCACGCTGCGGATCGGCGGCGACGGCGAGCTGCGGCCGCTGGTCGCCTCGGCCGCCGCCGGCCGCGCCGACATCGACTTCCTCGGCCCGCTGGACAGATCAGCGGTACGCGACGCGCTGCGCGCCAGCGCCGTGGTGCTGGCCGTCTCCACCTGGCACGACGTCCTGCCGACCGTGGTGATCGAGGCGTTGGCCAGCGGCCGGCCGGTGCTCGGCACCGCCCTCGGCGGCATCCCGTACCTGGTCGGCGCCGACACCGCTGGCCATGCTGGCACCGGCACTGCTGCCGGCTGGGTCGTGCCGCCGGAGACTGCCGCACTCGCCGCCGCCCTGCCGGTCGCCCGCGCTGGCGCCGCCGCGCTGGCCGGCGTCGCCCGCACCCGCTACGAGACCACCTTCCACCCCGACGTGGTGATGAAGCAGCACCTCGCGATCTACGACGCGGTCGCCACCAAGATCAGTTGACGAAAAACCGGCCGACACGCCGGTGCCATCCCGAATTTCCATCATGTGATCTTCAGGCCCGCGAGGGTGATCTTCCGGCCCGTGAGGGTCGGTCAGCGCAGGGCGGAGCGGGCGGAGAAGGTGATGCTGGCCAGCAGGAAACCGCCGTTGACCACGGTGAACGCGGCGATCAGCCAGACCGTCAGCGCCGGGGCGGCGATCAGCACCAACCCGGCGACGAAGATCACCGCGCCGTAGTCGCGGATCAGCTTCACCAGCCGTACGGGCAGCGAGGTCGAGGTGACCATGCTGGCCGCGTTCGGGCCGGCCTGCATCACCGAGGTCACCAGGTTCACCATCCAGGTGCCGGCGAACGCCGCGAGCAGCCACACCGGGGTCTCCGGCAGCTGCGCCACCGCCACCGCGGACAGCGCCGTGACCAGCGCGATCTGCGCGGCCACGTCGCAGAGCACGTCGACCCGGGCACCGGCCGCGCTGGTCTGCCCGGTCACCCGGGCCAACTGCCCGTCGGCGCAGTCCAGCGCGTACGCGATCTGCCAGCCGACCAGCGCGACCAGCCCGATCAGCCAGGCCGGGACGGAGCCGTCGGCCACCGCGTCGGCGGTCGCGATCACCACCACCGACGCGGCCAGCCCGAGCAGCAGGTTCGCCACGGTCAGCACGGTCGGTGCCAACCGCAGCCGGGCGGCGGCGTACGCGAACACCGCCCCCAGCCGCTGGCTGACCGCCTCGCTGAACAGCCCGCCCCCTCTGTTCGCCTGAAAGAAGTCTTTCAGGAACGGGGTAGACACTGTTTGTTCACCTTGCGGGCATGCTGAGGGCACCGAGGTATTCTGCCAGCCGCTCCCGGACGGCATCCGCACCGAGGTGCAGGTGTTCCAGGATGGTGTACCGGTCCGGCCGGGTGTGCGGGGCGTGCAGCACGGCGGCGACAAAGTCGTCGTCGGTCAGCCCCAGGTCAGCCGGGCGTACCGGCAGCCCGTGCCGGCGCAGTGCCGCCGCCAACTGCCCGAACCGCAGCTGGTCCCCGCGCAGGAAGGTGCAGAACAGCGCGCCCAGCCCGACCTGCTCGCCGTGCGAACCGGCACCGGGGTGCAGCAGGTCGAGGGCGTGCGAGATCTCGTGGCAGCCGCCACTGGCCGGCCGGCTCGACCCGCACACCGCCATCGCGATCCCGCCCAGGATCAACGCCTCGGCGAGGGTGGTCAGGAACGCGTCGTCGCCGAGCCCGCCCGGATGGCTGATCAGCGCCTCCGCCCCGGTGCGGGCCAGCGTCACGGCGAGACCGTCGATCGGCTCGTCGCGGACCGCGTGCGCCAACTCCCAGTCGGCGACCGCGCTGAGGTTGCTCAACGCGTCGCCGATGCCGGCCCGGGTCTGCCGGTCCGGGCCGTCCTCAACGAAGTCCAGATCGACCACGATCGCCAGCGGGATGTGCACACCGTACGACCCGCGTCCGCCGTCGTGGTCCAGCGACGCCACCGGGGAGGCGATCCCGTCGTTGGCCAGGCTGGTCGCCACGCTCACCATCGGTACGGCGTACCGGGAGGCGGCGTACTTGGCGGTGTCGATGGTCTTGCCGCCGCCGATGCCGACGACCGCGTCGTAGGAGCGTTGCCGCAGCTTCTCGCCCAGCTCGTGGGCGGCCTCCAGGGTGCCACCGGCGACGGTGAAGACGTCGGCCCGGCCGAGCCCGGGAGCGATCAGCTCGGCGATCCGCTCGCCCTGGCCGGGGCCGACCACCACGGCGACCTCGCCGCCGGCGGAGATCCGGCGGTCGGCGAGCAGCGCGCCCAGGCCGGCGACGGCACCCCGGCGCACGTCGATGGCGAGCGGGGTGTGCACGGTACGGGCTAGTAGCGGCATGCGATGTCCCGAGCCTTGATCAGGTCGTCGTGGTTGTCCACCTCGACCCAGTCGACGTCGCCGATCGGCGCTGCCCGTACCTCACCGCCACGGTCGGCGTACTCCTGGTAGCCGTCCTCGTAGTAGAGGTTGGGGTCGCGACGCCAGGTCGCCTCCAGCGCCTCGGCGAGCCCGGCGGCGGCCGACGCCTCGATCAGCGTCGCGCCGATGTACTCGCCGTGCGCCTGCGCCGGATCCATCAGCTTGGTGATCCGGGTCAGCTGCCCGGCGTCGTCGAAGACGACCTTCATCTCCTCGTCGGCGAGCTTCTTGACCGTGTCGACGGCGAGCAGGATGCCCGGCCCGCGCCCGGCCAGCAGCGTCTGCTCGACGCTGGCCGGGTGCACGGTGTCGCCGTTGACCAGCAGCGCGCCGGCGGCGAAGTGGTCCCGCGCCAGCCACAGCGAGTACGCGTTGTTCCATTCCTCGGCGCGGTCGTTGTCGACCAGGGTCAGTTTCACGCCGTGCCGGTCCTGCAGGTCGGCCTGCCGGGTCCGGACCGCGTCCGCGGCGTAGCCGACGACGACGACCACGTCGGTGAGCCCGGCGGCGGCGAGGTTGCGCAGCCCGATGTCCAGGATCGTGGTCTCCCCGTCGACCGGTACCAGCGCTTTCGGCAGAGTGTCGGTGTACGGCCGCAGCCGCCGTCCCGCTCCGGCAGCGAGCACGAGACCGATCATCAGACGGTCCTCCTGGTGAGGGGTGGGTGGGGTACCGGTGGAGGATAGCGGCATCAGCCGGGAAGCGCGGCGAGGTCGGCGAGCAGCGTCAACCGCTGCTCCGGCTCCAGCGACTGGTACGGGCCGGCGGCCCGGCGGTCGGTCTCCTGCTCGATGGCCAGCCGGGCCGGTCCGGGCGGCAGGTCGACGATGCTGCGGGCGGTGTGCCCGGCGGCGGTCCAGGCGGCGGCGTGCGCGTCTGCCCGGTGGTAGCGCAGCACGGTGAGCCGGTTGAGCAGCAGCACCCCGGCCGGGGTGCCCTCCGGTTCGTACGGCGGGGCGACCGCGCGGAACGCGTCCTGCCCGCCTGCCGCCAGCCCGTCGGTGTCCTGCCCGACGGTGTCACTACCGGCCAGCGCGGCGGCCAGCAGTCGGCCGGTCAGTTCGACCAGCCGGGCCAGTCGGGCCGCGTGCTCGGCACCCCAGATCTGCCCGGTGACCGTGGCATGCAGCGCGTACAGGTCGGTGAGGAAGGCACCGCCGCGTTCGGTGGCCCGCAGCGCCCCGTCCGGATGGCGCACCAGCATCCCGTACGCGACCTGCTTGTCCAGCACCCGCTGACAGCTCGCCGGGTCCTGGTAGCGGGTGACGGCGGCGAACCCGGCGGCGCCGACCAGACCGGCCGGCGCGGCCAGCCGGGTCCGCAGGTCGACCAGGTAGCCGACGGCGGCCGGACCGCCGTACCGCTGACGCAGCTCGGCCCCGGCGGTGTCGGCGGCGGCCATCGCGGCCCGGTGCACCCGGTCGACGACGGGGGCGGTCAGCGCCGCGCACCGGTGACCGGGCAGCCACAGCTGGTCGCCGGCGCTCACAGGCCCAGGGAACGCAGTACGGCGAAGCCGTTCTCGGCGATCCGCCGGATCAGCCCGTCGTTGACGTGGGCCGATTCGTCGAGCACGTCGAGCGCGTCGGCGGCGAGCCAGCGGAACTCGGTGTGCTTGCCGGCTTCGAGCTGCGGATTGGCCAGGTCACCGTCGACCCGTACCAGATAGTCGAGCTCGACCCGGGCGATGCCGTCGTTGCCGACGTAGGTGTACTCGCCGACCTCGGCGAGAATGTGGGAGACGGTCCACCCGGTCTCCTCGCGTACCTCCCGGTGCAGGGCCTCGATCGGCGTCTCGCCGGCTTCGAGGTGGCCGCCGGCGATGTCCCAGGTGTCAGGGAACAGTCGACGCTGCGGCGACCGGCGCTGGAAGAAGATCCGGCCGTCGTCGTCGACGATCAGCGCCGCGACGCAGCGCAGCGGTTCGCTGGCTGCCGCAGGGTCGGGGGGTGGGGCGGACACGCCTGTGACCCTAGCGAGCACCCCGGGGGAAGAACCAGGACCAGCATGTGTGCTGGCGCACCAGCCGGCAGTGATCGGCCGGGCAGGTCGTACGCTGGCACCCATGAGCGCCGAGCAGCTGATCTCGTTCGCCCGTGGGGCGCCCTCGCTGGACATCGTCGACATCGACGGGCTGAAGGCCGCCGCCGGCCGGGCCTTCGACGCCGACCCGGCCGGGGTGACCGCCTACGGCACCTCCGTCGGCTACGTTCCGTTGCGCCGCTGGATCGCCGACAAGCACCGGGTCGCGCCGGAGCAGGTGCTGGTGACGAACGGGTCGCTGCAGGCCGACGCGTTTCTCTTCGACCACCTGGTGAAGCCGGGCGACGCGGTGGTGGTGGAACGGCCGACGTACGACCGGACGCTGCTCAACCTGCGCCAGCTCGGTGCCGAGGTGCACCCGGTGACGGTGCAGCCGGACGGGCTGGACACCGACGAGCTGCGCAAGCTGCTGGAGTCCGGGGTGCGGCCGCGGCTGGCGCACGTCATCCCGAACTACCAGAACCCGGCCGGGGTGACGCTGTCGCTGCCGAAGCGGCGGGCGTTGCTGGAGCTCGCGGCCGAGTTCGGGTTCACCATCTTCGAGGACGACCCGTACGCCGACATCCGGTTCCGGGGCGAGGCACTGCCGTCGATGCTCTCGCTGGACACCGCCGGCGTGGTGGTGCACGCCTCCAGCTTCACCAAGACCGTCTGCCCGGGGGTCCGGGTCGGCTACCTGGTCGGCGAGGCCGGGCTGATCAAGGAGATCGCGGCGCGCGCCACCAACCTGTACATCTCGCCGGGCATGGTGGCCCAGGCGATCGTGCACCAGTTCTGCGTCTCCGGTGACCTGGACCGGTCGATCACCACGGTGCGCACCGCGCTGGCCGAGCGCGCCCGGGTGCTGGCCGAGTCGTTGCGCAAGCACATCCCGGGGGTACGGTTCACCGAGCCGGACGGCGGGTACTTCCTCTGGGTCGACCTGCCGGACGACGTGGCGGTGGACGCGCTGATGCCGGCGGCCGCGCGGCGCGGTGTCGCGGTGGTCAAGGGCAGTGACTTCCTGCTCGACGGCGGCGAACACGCGCTGCGGTTGGCGTACTCGGCGGTCACCGTCGATCAGATCGACGAAGGCGTACGCCGGTTGGCGGCCGCGATCGACGAGGTACGCGCGGGGTAGCCGGCCGGCGTCTCTGCCGGCTTCGGCCGGCCGGGTGCCGGGGAGCCGGAGTGCCGGGAAGGAGACGGGCGGATGGCGGACCAGGACCGTGGGCAGCAGCGGTGGCCGGACGGCGGGAGCAGCCGGGCGTTGTCGCGGGCCTGGACGGCCCCGGTCCGGGCGGTCAGCCGGATGCTCAACTCGACCGAGACGCCGCTCGCGCCGGACCCGGCGCCGGTCGAGGAACGCAGCGGGGTCGTCGACTGCGCGCTCTACATCGACGGCATCCGCCAGCCGGGCTCGTGGCAGCATCCCGAGGCGTTGGCCACCGCCCGTCGGGAGCGCAACGCGTTCGTCTGGCTGGGGCTGCACGAGCCGAGCCTGGCCGAGATGGCCGGCATCGCCGACACGTACGGGCTGCACGAGCTGGCCGTGGAGGACGCGGTCAAGGCCGAGCAGCGACCGAAGCTGGAGCAGTTCGGCGAGGTCAACTTCCTGGTGCTGCGGACCGCCCGGTACGTCGACCACGAGAAGCTGACCGGCGACTCGGAGGTGGTGGAGACCGGCCAGGTGATGCTGTTCATCGGGCAGGGCTTCGTGATCAGCGTGCGGCACGGCGACGCCTGCCGGCTGGCACCGGTGCGGGCCGACCTGGAACGCAACCGGGACCTGATGGTGCAGGGGCCGTGGGCGGTGGCGTACGCGATCACCGACCGGGTGGTGGACCTCTACCTGGAGGTGGTGGACCGGGTGGAGACCGACCTGGACACCGTCGAGGCGGACGTCTTCTCGCCCGAGGCCAGCGACAAGGTGCACGAGATCTACCAGCTGAAGCGGGAGCTGGTGGAGTTCAAGCGCACCGTCGCCCCGCTGCAGCGGCCGATGATGACCCTGACCGCCGAGATCAACGAGGACGTGCCGGCCGAGATCCGCCGCTACTTCCGGGACGTGCAGGACCACCTCAGCCGGGTGGTGGAGCAGGTCAACGCGTACGACGATCTGCTGAACTCGATCCTGCAGGCCCGGCTGGCGCAGGTGACCGTGGCGCAGAACAACGACATGCGCAAGATCGCCGCCTGGGCCGGTATCGCCGCGGTGTGGACCGCGTTGGCCGGCATCTACGGGATGAACTTCGAGTTCATGCCGGAGACCGGTTGGGAGTTCGGCTACCCGGTCGTGCTCGCCCTGATGCTGAGCATCTCACTGGTGCTGTACCGGTCGTTCCGGCGCAACGGCTGGCTCTGAACCCGCCAACCGTGCGCCGGTCCGACCGCCGGTACTCAGGCCTGCCCGTTGCGGGCGGTCGTCGTCGGGTCGCTGTCCATCGCGGAGATCGGGTCGCCGTGCGGCTTGCCGCCGTCGGCCGGCTTCGGCGTGACCGACTCGTGGGTGGCACTGCCGGCCGCCCGCATCGTGTCCAGCGCCTGACCCGGGTCGTACTCCTCCCACTGGGCGGCCTGGCGACGCCGTACCGCGATGGTGCCGATCGCGGCTCCCGCCGCGAGCACGCCGACGATCATCGGCCAGCGGCGGCGGCTGTGCTTGGCACGCTTCGACGGGGTGAGCTTCGCCTTCATCGCCGGCATCGCGGTCCGTTTCGCTACCTTCATGTTTTTCATGTTCTTCGCCTTCGCCTTCCTGGTTGCCCGGCGGGCCTGGCGGGCCCCGTCGGCGGCGGCCACCGCCAGCGGTGCCAGCGTGGCCATGGTCGCGGTCATGCCCTGGGACGCGGAGCCGCGTACCCGGTCGGCGGTGGGTGCCACCGCGTCCCGGGCGGCGTGGATCCGGGGTCCGACGGTGGCCCCCACGCCCCCGGCCGCGTGCGTCGCTGCCTGCATGAAATGATCTAGGCTCTCGCCGAGCTCCGCTCGGACGAGGTCCCGCCGCCTGGCGCGCCTGGAGATCCTCAACACCGCTGCCTACCTCCTGTGCCGTCGTTACGCCGTCATCCTCCACCTTCGGGTGCCTCCGTGTGACCGGATCGGGCACATGGGAGGATCCGCATGGAACTGACCAACAACTGAGGAGTACCCGTGGCTGAGGCTGTCTACGCCACCTTGCACACCAATCACGGACCGATCCGGTTGGAGCTGTTCGCCAACCACGCACCGAAGACGGTCCGCAACTTCGTCGAGCTCGCCGAGGGCACCCGCGAGTACACCGACCCGCGTACCGGTCAGCCGGGCAGCGGTCCGTACTTCGACGGCACCATCTCGCACCGCGTGATCAGCGGGTTCATGATCCAGATGGGCGACCCGACCGGCACCGGTCGGGGCGGTCCGGGCTACACGTTCGCCGACGAGTTCCACCCGGAGCTGCGCTTCGACCGGCCGTACCTGCTGGCGATGGCGAACGCCGGACCGGGCACCAACGGTTCACAGTTCTTCATCACGGTCAGCGCGACCACCCACCTGAACAACCGGCACACGATCTTCGGTCAGGTGGCGGACCAGGACTCGGCGAAGGTCGTCGACTCGATCGCGAACACGCCGACCAACCCGGCGGACCGTCCGCTCAGCGACGTGGTGATCAACCGCGTGGAGATCGAGCGGGTCGGCTGAAACCGGCCGATCACGAGGCGGCAGGCGCGAAACCTGCCGGGTAACCTTGGCGCTCATGAGCGAGCACCGGGGTTGCCGGCTCTCGGCGCGGGTCGTCGGCACCGGCGCAGTGAGGTGGCGTGATGAGTGATCCGGCCCCGACGGTGCCGGTCTGCTACCGGCACACGTCCCGGGAGACCTGGGTCCGGTGCGCCCGGTGCGAGCGGCCGATCTGCCCCGACTGCATGCGGGACGCGGCGGTCGGGCACCAGTGCCCGGAGTGCGTCGCCGAAGGGCGACGGACCCAACGGTCGGCGCGCACTGCCTTCGGTGGCAGTGCCGCCGGCCAACAGGGCACCGTCACCAAGGTCCTGATCGGCATCAACGCGGTCGTCGCACTGATCGGGGTGGCGATCTCCGGCGGCGGTTCGCTGCTCGGCGCCGGACTCTTCTCGGCGGCTGGGCGGCTGCACGCGTTCGGCGGGGTCATCGGCCCGGACGTCACCGTCCGGCCCAACGGCACCGTGCTCGCCGGGGCGCTGCCCGGGTACGGCGACGTCTTCATCGGCATCGACGGCGGCGGCGTCTACCGGCTGATCACCGCGATGTTCATCCACTACGGGCTGCTGCACCTGCTGTTCAACATGTGGGCACTGTGGGTGCTCGGCCGCAACCTGGAGGCGGTGCTCGGGCCGGCCCGGTTCCTGGCGCTGTACCTGATCGCCGGGCTCGGCGGCAACGTCGCGGCCTACCTGGTCGACCCGGGTGCGCTGTCCGCCGGCGCGTCCACCGCGGTCTTCGGCCTGTTCGCCGCGTTCTTCATCGTGCTGCGCCGGCTGAAGCGGGACACCTCAGCGGTGGTCGGCATCCTGGTGATCAACCTGATCCTGACCTTCACCGTGTCCAGCCTGTCGATCGCCGGTCACCTCGGCGGTCTGATCACCGGCGGTTTGATCGGGGCGATCCTGGCCTACGCTCCGCGTACCAACCGCACCGTCGTGCAGGCGGTCGGTGCCGGTGCCGTGCTGCTCTTCCTGATCCTGGTCACGGTGGCCCGGATAGCCCTGGTGCACGCCGGCTGACGGTCCGGGCGCGGCCGGGCGCAGGCTCCGCGGCGCCGACCGCTGCAGTGCCACCCGCTGCAGCGCCGCCGCGACGTCGTCCGGCGAGGCACCACCCAACTCGTTGCCGCCGATCAGGTGCAGCGAGTCGCCCGCGTCGATCTCCAACAACTCGCTGCGGATGCCCCGGTGGCCCCGGCGGTCCACGCTGATCGACTCGATCCGGTCCCAGGCGATGGTGTGCCGGCGGGCGAAACCGGTGACGACGCCGACCCCGTCCGGCCCGGCGGTCAGCCGTACCGGCACCACCAGGTCGCGGACCGCCCAGCCGACCAGGCCGGTGGCGGCCAGCAGCGCGAGGACCAGCCGGACCGGATCCCCGTCGCCGAGGAGCAGGCCGGCGGCGCCGATCAGTACGGCGACCGCGATCTTGCCCGCCGGGACCTTGCCGGCGACCCGCCAGGTCAGCTCCGTGGGTTCGCTGAGTTCGCTGTGCACCGGTCAAGGATCGCTGTGCACCGGCCGAGCCTGCCAGTCGCACCGGCCGAGGCTGCCAGTCGCACCGGCCGAGGCTGCCAGCCGCCTGGCGAGGCTGCCGGTCGCGCGAATCGCGGCGTACGATTCGGGAAACGAGAGTTACCCGGGAGTAGGTAGGCATGAGGGACGCGGTCATCGTCGGAGCGGTCCGGACCCCGATCGGGCGACGCAAGGGTGCCCTGGCATCGGTGCACCCGGTTGAACTGTCCAGCCACGTGCTGCGGGCGCTCGCCCAGCGGACCGGTCTCGATCCGGCCGACGTCGACGACGTCGTCTGGGGCTGTGTGTTCCAGGCGGGCGACCAGAGCTGGAACATCGGGCGCAACGCCGTGCTCGCGGCCGGCTGGCCGGAGTCGGTGCCCGGCACCACCGTCGACCGGCAGTGCGGGTCCAGCCAGCAGGCGCTGCACTTCGCGGCCGCCACGGTGATCTCCGGCCAGGCCGACCTGGTGGTGGCCGGTGGCGTCGAGTCGATGACCCGGGTGCCGATGGGGGCCAGCACCGGTGCCGGACGGCCGTTCGGCGACCAGGTGCGGGACCGGTACCGGGGGGTCGACGGCGTCGTCGCGGACGATCCCGTCCCGTTCAACCAGGGGGTCGGCGCCGAACTGATCGCGCGGCGCTGGGGGTTGTCGCGCACCGCGTTGGACGAGTTCGCGCTGACCAGCCACCAGCGGGCGGCGGCCGCCCAGGACGCCGGCGAGTTCGACGCCGAGATCGCGCCGGTGCCGGTCACCGACGCCGCCGGGCCCGACGCCGACAAGTTCGGTGCCGACAAGTTCGGTGCCGACGAGGGCATCCGCCGGGACACCTCACTGGCGAAGCTCGGTGAGTTGGCCACCCCGTTCCGGACCGACGGGGTGGTGACCGCAGGCTCCGCGTCACAGATCTCCGACGGCGCGGCGGCGCTCGCGGTGACCACGTCGGAGTGGGCCCGGGCGCACGGCGTACGGCCGTTGGCCCGGGTGCACACCGCCGTGGTGGCCGGTGACGATCCGGTGATGATGCTGACCGCCCCGATCCCGGCGACGGCGAAGGCGTTGCGCCGGTCCGGGCTCGACCTGACCGACATCGGGGTGTACGAGGTCAACGAGGCGTTCGCGCCGGTTCCGCTCGCCTGGCTGGCCGAGACCGGTGCGGACCCGGCCCGGTTGAACCCGCGTGGCGGCGCGATCGCGCTGGGCCATCCACTCGGGGCCAGCGGCGCCCGGATCATGACCACGATGCTGCACCACATGCGCTCCAACGGCATCCGGTACGGGCTGCAGACGATGTGCGAGGGCGGCGGGATGGCCAACGCGACCATCGTGGAAATTCTGTAGCTGAAATTTCGCCGTCACCCCGAGTCATTGCGCGTTGACGTGTCGTTAACACGACATGGACGTCTTCTCCCGCACGTTCCTGCCGGCGGCGGCAGAGACCGCCGTCCCGATCTCGACCACCAGCCGGCACATGCCGGTGTTCCGCCGCTGTGTCTCGCCCAACGAACGCACCGTGCTCGTCACCCGGTGCCAACGCCCCGACCAGCCGATGCAGGGTGACTACCTGCTCCTGTTGACCCGGCGGCGACTGGTGGTGACCCAGGAGACGCTGCTGTGGCGCCGGCTGCGGCTGCACCTCAACAGCGAACTGCGTCACCTCGACCACGTCACCTGGACCACCGATCCGCGGGCCGGCATCGTCGAGCTCGCGGTCACCGCCGTCGACGGCATCCGGGAACGGTTCCTCATCAAGGCCGGCGATCCGGCCCGGGCCAGCCACATCGAAGCCCTGTTCGGCTACGCGTTCCTGGCCCGCCCGTTGGACGCCCGCAGCGGTGCCGCCGCCTGACTGGCGGTAACCGGCCGCCGGCATGCGGCGTAGTCGTAGCGGCCGGCGGCCAGCCGGTCACGGACCGGCGATCGGCGACTGGATCGACCCGGAACAAGCCGAGCACTTCAACCACACCTCGCGGGTGCGGCCACTGATCAGGGCGAAGGTGAAGGCCTTACCGGCACCGAGGCATTTCGGGCAGATCGGCGGCCGCCGTCTCCTCGGTCCCGGCAGATCATCTTTCTCGCCCATGGGGGCGAGATTACCGCCCACCATTACTGCGAGTGGAAGTCGACCACCGCCGAAAATCTTTCGGGCGACCTGGGGGTGCACCTGCGGCTCGCCGGGCCGGTACGCCCCTACGGGTTGGGCTAGTCTAGGTCCACTGCCACCGTACGCATTCGGAGACCACCGTGAAGCTCTCGATCCTCATGCCGGTCTACAACGAGGAGGCGCGGGTCGGCGATGCCCTCAAACAGGCGCTCGCTGTCGACTATCCGTGCGAGATCGAGTTCCTGGTCGTCGACGACGGCAGCCGGGACGGCACCGGTGCGATCCTGGAGAGCGTCGACGACGCACGGCTGCGGGTGATCACCCATCCGCGTAACGCCGGCAAGGGCGCGGCGATCAAGACCGCGGTGGACTCCGCCGAGGGTGACTACATGGTGATCCTCGACGCAGACCTTGAGTACGACCCGCAGGACATCCCGAAGCTGCTCGAGCCGGTGCTGGACGGTCGGGCCACGGTGGTCTACGGCAACCGGACCTTCGGCAGCCACAGCGCCTACAGCTTCTGGTACGTGATGGGCAACAAGGCCGTGACCACGGCGGCGAATGTGATGTTCAACTCCTACATCGGCGACCTGGAGACCTGCTTCAAGCTGCTGCCGCTGTCGTTGTACCGCTCACTCGACGTGCGCTCGCGCGGGTTCGGCATGGAGGCGGAGGTCACCGGCAAGCTGCTGCGCCGCCGGATCCGCCCGTACGAGGTGCCGATCTCCTACCGGGCCCGGGGCCGCGAGGAAGGCAAGAAGATCACCTGGAAGGACGGGGTCGAGGCACTGTGGATCCTGGGTCGGGAGCGGACCCGGCGCCAGGGGCGTGCCGTCCCCGGCGCCTGAGCCCTGCCGTCTCCCGCCCAGCTGCCAACGAATCCGGTCAGCCGCTGACGAGCCCCGTTCAGCCGGTGACGAACCGGGTGACCGATCCCCGCAGCCCGGCCGGGTCCAGCCCGTGCCAGCGGTCATGGTCCGCCGCGCTGCCGTACCGATGCAGGTCCTCCCGGCCGACCCCCAACGACAGCAGCCGGTACGGCCGGTCCGCCAGCGCGGCGCCGACCAGGTGACTGGATGTGCCGGCCAGGTACGGCTCGACCAGCACCACCACCGGATCGACATAGTCGACGAGCATCCGTAGGCCGGTGACGTCGAACGGGCGCGGCGTGTTCGTGTACGCCACCGTGACGTCCAACCCGGCGACCGCGTCCAACGTCGCATCGAGCATCGGGCCGACCGCGACGACGACCGGGGCTCCCCCGCTGCCCCGACGCACCGTCACCAGCCGACCCGACACCCCGTCACCATGCGGGCTGTGGTTACCGCGCGCGGCCAGCCGCAGGTAGACGGCGTCGTCGTGACCGGCCGCCGCCCGCAGCAACGGCCCGACCTCGTCCGGATGGCCCGGTACGTGCACCGTCCACGGTCCGGCCGTGTCGAGCAGCGCCACGTCACCGGGGGACATGTGGGTACGGCCCTCCGCCGCCGCGTCGTACGACCCGCCGATGCTGACCAGCACCGCGCCGACGCCCTGGTGGTCGAGGTCGAGCTTGATCTGCTCGTACGCCCGGTCGACCAGGAACGGCGCGTAGGAGTGGGCGATGGCCCGCAGCCCGGTCAACGCCAGCCCGCCGGACACGCCGATCATCAACTGTTCGCGGATGCCGACGTTGAGTACCCGGTCGGGGTGCCGGCGGGCGGCCGGGGCGAACGCCTCGGCCGAGATGTCGGCCAGCACCAACGCGGTTCGCGGGTCGTCGTCCAGCAGGCCGGTGGCGGCGCGGGTGAAGGCGTCACGCATGACCGTTCTCCTTGCTACCCGAGGTGGTGTACTCGCCCGGCTCCGACGCGGCGTACTTGGCCGGGGTCCGGGCGACCACCAGGTGCGGGCGTACCCCGTCGTGTCCGGTCAACGCGTCGGTCAGTGCCTCGTGGTCGCGGCCGTCGACGATGGTCGTGGTCCAGCCGTTCACACTGAACCGGCTGGCCAGCCCACCGGGCCAGCCGTGGGTGGCCGAGTCGTTGTCGACGACGATCGCGGTCAGCTCGGCGAGCTGCCGGCTGCCGGCGTACGCGATCGCCTCGTGGTTCGACCCTTCGTCGAGCTCGGCGTCGCCGACCAGGACGTAGACCCGGGCTCCGCCGACCCGACCGGCCCGACCGACCCCGCCAGCCCCGCCGGCCTGATCGGCCCCGCTGGCCTGGTAGGTCAGGCCCTGGGCGCGCAGGCCGAGCAGCATGCCGACGCCGAGGCCGAGCCCGTGCCCGAGCGAGCCGGAGCCGATCTCCACCCCGGGCACCAGCAGCCGGTCCGGGTGGTGTCCGAGCGGGCTGTCCGGCCCGGCCAGGTCGTCGAGCCAGGCGTCGGGGATGAACCCCTTCGCGGCGAGTACGGCGTAGTAGGCGGCCGGCCCGTGCCCCTTGGACAGCAGGAACCGGTCGCGGTCGACGGCGTCGACGGTCTGCGGGCTGATCCGCAGAATCCGGTCGTAGAGGACCCACAGCACGTCCAGCGTCGAGTTGGCGCTGGGCTCGTGTTTCTCGTCGCCGGTGATCCGGCGCAGTAGCGGCGGAAGGGCCGCGTACCCGGTGTCGGTCGGCGGGAGGGTCGCGGACCCTGCGGTGCTCGTCGGCGGGTGGGCAGTGGACCCGGTAGTCGTCGGCGGCGGGTGCGGCGCCGCGACCGGGCTGGCTACGAAGGCTGGCATGCCCCTACCCTGCAAGTTGAAGTTGACTTCAACTCAAGGGTGGTGTGATGCAGCGGACACTGACCATCGGCGATCTGGCCGCCCGGTCCGGGGTGGCACCGTCGGCGCTGCGGTACTACGAGCGGATCGGGCTGATCCGGGCCGGGCGTACCGGCGGCAACCAGCGCCGGTACGAACGCTCCGAGCTGCGCCGGGTGGCGTTCATCCGGATCGCCCAGCAGATCGGGGTGCCGCTGGACGAGATCCGCCAAGCGCTGGACGAGCTGCCCGAGTCGCGTACCCCGACGAAGGCCGACTGGGCGCGGCTGTCCCAGCGCTGGCAGGCCCGGCTCGACGAGCGGATCGCGCTGCTCACCCGGCTGCGCGACGACCTGACCGGGTGCATCGGCTGCGGCTGCCTGTCGCTGCGGTCGTGCACGCTGTACAACCCGGCCGACCGGCTGGCCGCCACCGGCCCCGGCCCGCGCATCCTGCTCGACGGCGGCTAGTTTTCCCGGCGGCGGCTGACTCGCGGCTAGCTCTCCCCGGTCACCAGCAGCACCTTGCCCAGGTGGTCGCTGCTCTCGACGATCCGGTGCGCCTGCGCCGCCTGGGCCATCGGCATCCGGCGGTCGATGACCGGGCGGATCGCACCCGAGGCGACCAGCGGCCAGATCTGGTCGTGCACCCGGCGGACGATCTCCGCCTTCTCGGCGAGCGGCCGGGACCGCAGCGTGGTCGCGAAGATCGTGGCCCGTTTGGCCAGCAGCGCACCCAGGTTCAGCTCGGCGGTGCGGCCGCCCTGCAACCCGATGATCGTCAACCGGCCGCCGGTGGCCAGCGTCCGTACGTTGCGCTCCAGGTAGGCGCCGCCGACGATGTCCAGGATCACGTCGACCCCGCCGTCACCGTCGCCGGTCAGCTCGCGGGCGCGGGCGACGAAATCCTCGGTGGTGTAGTCGATCGTGTGGTGGGCGCCGAGCGCCCGCAGCTGTTCATGCTTGGCGGCGCGGGCGGTGGTCAGCACGGTCGCGCCGAGCGCCGCACCGAGCTGGACGGCGAAGGTGCCGATCCCGCTGCCGCCGCCGTGCACCAGCAGCGACTCGCCGGCCCGCAGCCCAGCGAGCTTGACCACGTTCGACCAGACGGTGCAGGCCACCTCGGGCAGCGCGGCGGCGTCGACCAGGCTCAACCCGGCCGGCACCGGCAGCAGCTGCCCGGCGGGCACGGCGACCCGCTCGGCGTACCCGCCGCCGGCCAGCAGCGCGCACACCTGGTCGCCGACCTTGTGGTGGGAGACGTCCGCGCCGACCGCGCTGATCACCCCGGAGCATTCCAATCCGAGGTACGGCGACGCGCCCGGTGGCGGTGGGTAGTGTCCCTGCCGTTGTAGCAGGTCGGCCCGGTTGACGGCGGTCGCGGCGACGTCGACGATCACCTCGTCCGGGCAGGGGGTGGGGTCGGGCACCTCGGCCCAGACCAGGGCGTCGGGTCCGCCGGGCTGCGGCACGGTGATCGCGTACATGGGATAAGTCTTACCCGGTCGAGCCGGTTGCCGGGCGGCTACCGCCGCGTTAACCACGGGGCCGGGCGGGCCCGCGGTGCGCATGGCACACTAGGGCTCAGCGGCGCGGCAGCCGACCGTCTCCGGCTCGCCTCGCACCGGGAGGGCTCGCCTAGTGGCCGATGGCGCTGGTCTTGAAAACCGGTAAGGCAGCAATGTCTTCGTGGGTTCGAATCCCACGCCCTCCGCTCCACCAACACACAGCGGCCCTCGACCGGCTCACCGGTCAAGGGCCGCACACGCCCCGGCAGGGGAGCTGGGTCACCCCGCAGGCTCAGGGATATCGGTCAGTCGTATACGTGTGGGACTACCTCGTTTCTGCTTGACGTGTGGATCCAGTGGAGATGGGCGATCGTCATGAACGCGACCCCCATCCACTGGTAGTCCCGGTTGTGGTTGCTGTTCGAGTAGACGCCGACCACCCGGTTTCGGTAGATCAACCCGGCTCCCGAGTCACCGTAGCTGGGGTATCCGCTGCCCTTGTAGACCAGATGGTAGGTGTGGTGGGACTGGTGTTCCGCAGAGACCCGTACGCCGCAGATCTTCAGGACGGGTGAAACCTGAGGCGGGCCGGTACCGACGTTGTTCGTTTGCCCCCAGCCGCTGATCGACACCTCCTGATTGACAGGTGCCGACCCGTACCCGAGCTTGATGATCTGGTCCGCCCTTGCTGGCTGAGCAAGCTCGATGAGCATGAGGTCGTAGCCGTCGCCACGGCGCTGCCAGGAGTTGACCGTGCTGCGGTGCCCTTCTCCGAACCTGCGATCGCCGAGATAGATCCCGATGTTGAAAGTCGGTGTATTGAGGGGGACGCAGTGGCTGCTGGTGAGTACCCACCGTACGTGCACGAGGCTGCCGGAGCAGCTGAAGTTGCTGTTGACCCAGATCTGGACCTGCCCCCTCAGGTAGCCGGCGTTGCTGCCGCCGATGATCGCCTGGGCGGCTGTCGTCTCGACCAGCAGCCCGGTAGCGGCCAAGGTCAGGGTCATGGCCAATGCGGCCAGTCTGCGTAGGACTTTCATAGTGCTCCGTTTTTGTCGAGCGTCGATAGGTGCCTCTCGATCATGTGGGACGGGATGGGGTGGGCCAATCCTGCCTGCTGCTCCGTCGTGGTAGCGCAGCCTGTATGGCGATGCTCCAGAGTGGGGGATTGACCGGGACGTATCCTGGCGACATGGGCGGCGACCCTGACTGGAGTGCCTGGCACGAGGCGTACGCGGATCCGGACTCCGCGCTGTCCCGGCGGTTGGCGGTGGTGCAGGCCCGGATCCGGGAGACGTTGGACGCGGCCCGATCCGCCCACTACGCGGGTGCCGTGCCCGCCGATCTGGTCCTGCTCTGCGGGGTGTTCGGCAACATCGCCGACGTCGATGTCGCCCGGGTGGTCGCGGCCGCGCCGCAGCTGACCGCTGCCGGCGGCACGGTGATCTGGACGCGGCACCGCCGGGAGCCGGACCTGGTGCCGCGCATCCTGGAGTGGTTCGCCGTCGCCGGCTTCGTCCAGGTCTGGCTTTCCGAAAAATCTGAGGGGTACGGGGTCGGCGTGCACCGCTTCGCCGGGGTGCCTGCGGCGTTGCGTCTGCGCCTCGACGAGACGCTGTTCCGTTTCGTCGACCGGGACTAGTCCACGGCGAGGTTGCGGGTGACGTGGCAGGCGATCTCGCGGAGTACGTCGATCTGGTGGTCGGTGAGGCCGTCGATGACGTACCGGCGGACGGCGGCGACGTGCCCGGGGGCGGCGGCGACGACCAGCTCCCAGCCGGCGTCGGTGAGGACGGCGTTGGTGTAGCGGGGGTTGTCGGCGTCGGGCTCGCGCCGCAGCAGACCGCGTCGTTCCAGGCGCTTGACGACGTTCGACAGCCGGGACAGTGAGCTGGAGAGCTGACCGGCCAGGTCGCTCAGGCGCAGGGTGCGGCCGGGTGTCATGGACAGGACGCTGAGCACGAAGTAGTCGAACAGCGTGAGGTTGTTGTCCCGCAGCAGTTGGGCGTCGAGCGCGCTGGGCAGGTTGAACATGAGCTTGGCCAGGGCCAACCACGCCTCGCGCTCGCGGTCGGTCAGCCATCGGGGTTCGTCCGGCACGAGGCCAAGCGTACGTCTGCGGCTTCATCGTTGAAGTGACTGATGTCTCAACTGGTTCAAGCTTGAACCAATGTCGGCTACCGTTGGGCTTCAAGCTTGAACCTACGAGCATCTGGAGTAGTGGTGACCCTGTTCCGGCTGGACGCCAGCATCCGTACGCACGGTTCCGCAAGCCGCGAGATCGCCGACATCGTCGAGCAGGAGTGGCGCGCCGCCCACCCCGGCGACCCGGTGGTGACCCGCCACATCGGCGTCAACGCTCTGCCCTCGACCGTCTGGGCGGCCGCAGTGACCGCCGGCATGACACCGGCTGAGGAGCAGCCCGCCGAGCAGCGCGACGCCGTCGCCCTCGCCGCGACACTCGTGGACCAACTGATCGCCGCCGACGCGATCCTGTTCGCCGTACCGCTCTACAACTACGGCGTCTCCCAGCACTTCAAGACGTACCTCGATGTGGTCCTGGCCGATCCACGGGCGACCGGGGTCCCGTTCCTCGCCGGAAAGCCGGTCGTGCTCGCCACGGTCCGTGGCGGCGCGTACGGACCGGGCACCCCACGGGAGGGCTGGGACCACTCCACGCCGTACCTGCGGCGGGTCATCGCCGACTGCTGGGGTGCCGAGCTCACCGTGGTCGAACGTGAGTTCACCCTTGTCGGGGTCAACCCCGCGCTGGACGCCTTCACCGACGAGGCCGCGCAGTTGCACGCCGGAGCGCTACAGGCCGCCCGGGAGGCCGGCCGTGCCCTCGGCGCGCTGCCCGTCCCGGCCTGAACATGAAGGATGGCTGATTGTCCAACGGGTACCTTGCCGCTTTGGACATTCGCCGCCGCCGTTGGGTCCGAGCTGGACTGAGCGGGACGGCCGCCGAGAGAGGATGATCGGACATCCCCGATTGCCCTGGTCGCAGGAAACTGTCCCTCTTCGACTGCTGTAAGCCATCGATGCCGACCGGCACACTTCGCCGGTGACCTATCCAGCGCGCGACATCAACCAGCGTCCGTTGCCCGCCGCCGGTGCCGGGCGGCTCGGCCCCGGCCAGAAAGCAGCCGCCTACCTCGGTATTGGTCTGGCGGTCTTCGTCCTGCTCTGCGGCGGTAGTTCGTTCCTGGCCAGTCTGGTCTCCTCGGAGCCGCAGGCCACCGGTGACAAACTCACCGCGCTCAGCGGAAGCGGTGCCGACGGCGACCGGTCGGCACCGCCCACCTCCGCCGTGTCACGCGGCTCAGCCTCGGCCAGCCCGACCGCCTCCCCGACCCCGACCCCGAGCCCGTCCTCGTCCCCGACGGCCGCCGCTCCGAGCGTTGCGCAGCCGAAGGTGGAGACGAAGACGGTGACCGAGACGCGCGAGATCCCCTTCAAGGAGAAGCGGGTCGACGACCCCAATCTCGCCAAGGGCAAGACGAAGGTGAAGACCGCGGGTGTCACCGGCGTGAAGACGCTGACCTACCGGGTGACGTACACCGACGGGGTGCAGACCGCCAAGGAGCTGATCAGTGAGAAGGTGACGAAGCAGCCGGTCACCAAGGTGGTGCTGGTCGGCACCAAGGTCACCCAGCAGTGCCACCCCAGCTACACCGGCGCCTGCGTGCCGTTCGCCAGCGATGTCGACTGTGCCGGCGGCAGCGGCAACGGTCCGGCGTACGTCAGCGGGCCGGTGAAGGTCGTCGGACCCGACGTCTACGACCTGGACCGCGACGGCGACGGCGTCGCCTGCGAGTAGTGCCGGCCGGTCGGCCTACGGGATGACCCAGATCCGGGCCCACAGCCAGTAGACCAGCGACACCAGCGCCATGATCGCGACGAAGGCCAGCGGCACTGCGATCAACGCTGTCAGAATCGGAAACCGGCGGTGTAGCCGTTGCCGCCGCTGCCAGCGCCACCAGGCCCGGCGGACTGTTCGTCCGCCGGGCAGGCGCAGCGCGGCCAGTGCCGCCCGCCGCCGCCAGGTGACCCGGACCGGCTCCGGGTCACGGATCCAAGCCGGCAGGGTGACCTGCTGCCGGCCACGCCGGGGCTGACCTACCTCGTCGGTACGCGGACCGGCAGCGTCGCTGCGGTCGCCGGACATGTCGGCCATGGCTTCCTCGCTGATCGAAGGGTGTTGGCGTCGGCGATGCCGGGCCATGGCCTGATGGTGACAGCGGTACGCCAGTTTGTCGTGATCATTTTTCCTGGTCCGACCACCCCGACGCCGCTCAGACGAGCCCGGCGGGCTGGGGGCGACGTGAAAACAGTTCTCGCCTACTTGTGAGTAAAGTACTCGTTCGGGAAACCTATTTCTTGACCATGGTGTTTTGGCTTATGGTCTGATCTAAATCCCTGACGCCTTATCTGTGGGGCGGGGAGGTGAAATTGGCGACCAGGTGTCGATCACGATCACAGGCAGGAAAATGATGAGTTGCCACTCCCCTCAAGGACTGTCAGACGTTTCATTTTCTGTGATGACTGGTCGTCGACGGTGGTCGGTGGTCGGTGCTGTGGCGGTGGTGCTGGCTGCGGCCATGGGCTTGGTGATCGGTGACGCCTCCGCCGGTTACGCGAACAGTGGACAGGCCGAGAATGCGACCGCTTCCGTGTCTGCCGGCGACGCAGGGACTCGACAGGTTCCGGCCGAGCTGGGTTCCGTGACCGCTGTCGCTGCTGGCACCCTGCACAGTATCGCCCTGCGTTCGGATGGCACCGTCGTCGCTTGGGGGGCTCTGAACAGTTGGGGCCAGCTCGGCAATGGCTCGACACGTCCGAGCCTCACCCCGACGCCGGTCTGCGCCGTCGGGCAGCGGTCACCCTGCACCGAATTCCTCACCGGCGTGATCGCCATCGCCGCGGGCACGTTTCACAATCTTGCTCTGCTGCGGGACCGTACGGTCGTTGCCTGGGGCTACAACGCCTACGGTCAGCTGGGTGACCGCTCCAATGGAGACGGATACAGTCCGGTGCGGGTGTGCGCGGTGCAGGTGTGGGGCCCACCCTGTGACGGATTGCTGAGTGGGGTCCGGACCCTGTCCGCAGGTGGTGCACACAGCCTTGCTCAGCTGACCGACGGCACTGTGGTTGCCTGGGGCTACAACAGCTCTGGTCAGCTGGGTGACGGCACTACCGTCGACCGCGTCACTCCGGTGCGGGTGTGCGCGGTCGGGCAGGTCGCGCCCTGCACCCGGTTCCTAACCGGAGTCAGATCCATCGATGCCGTCCTTTCCCACTCTTTGGCGGCGGTGGACAACGCGCAGGCTATCGCCTGGGGTGCCAACTATTTTGGTCAGCTTGGTGACGGGACCACCGTCAATCGCCTGACGCCGGTGCCGGTGTGTGCGGTGGGGCAGGTCGCGCCCTGCACCCGGTTCCTGTACGCGGTGAAGGCATTGGCGGCTGAAGGGTCTAACAGCATGGCTCTGCTGGGCGACGGTAGCGCCGTGACCTGGGGTGACAATTATTCAGGTCAGCTTGGTGACGGCACCAGGGAGCGTCGGCTCACTCCCGTACGGGTGTGCGCGGCGGGGCAGGTCGCGCCCTGCACCCGGTTCCTGTACGGGATCCGGCACATCGCGGGCGGCGATAGCCACGGCATCGCGCAACTCAGTAGCGGTGGTGTCGTGGCCTGGGGCTACAACGAGGTCGGCCAACTCGGTGATGGCACCAGCACCAATCGCCTGACTCCGGTGCGGGTGTGTGCGGTGGGGCAGGTCGCGCCTTGCACCAAGTACTTGTCCTTGATCAGAGCTGTCTCCGCCAGCTACCAACACAACCTGGCGCTACAGCCGGACTACACGGTGGCAGCCTGGGGCTGGAACGAGTTTGGGCAGCTCGGTAATGGCGCTTCCGGTAGAGAGTTGATCCCGGTGCAGGTCCTCGCGCCTCGGCCAGCGCTCCGCTGATCGCCTGACCAGGTCTGGCCGGAGGAGAGGCTCCTTCGCGTGATTACCGGCGCTGTGCCCACCGTCGGATCACGGCTGGTCAGGCCGCCCAGACGAGGCAGAATGGGTGGCCGGCGGGGTCGGCGTAGACGCGCCAGCCGGGGCCTGCGCCGTCGAGTCGGGTGGCGCCGATGGCGAGGGCAGCCCGTTCGGCCGTGTCGACGTCCTGGACCTGCACGTCGAGGTGGATCTGCTGCGGGTACGCAGGATCCGGCCAGCGGGGCGCGGCGTACTGCTCCACCTGCTGAAACAGGACGGGCTGCGCACCCTGTTCGCCGATCATGGCGATGCCGTCCCCCTCATAGGTCACCGGTTTGCCGAGTAGCTCCGCGTAGAAGTGGCTCAGTGCCTTGGCGTCGGGGCAGTCGAGCATGACGCCCGCCAGGGTGGTGCGCGGCTCGTCAGCTTTCAGACACAGGCAGAACGGGTGGCCGGCCGGGTCGGCGAGGGTGTGCCACCGTTCGTTTCGTTGCAGCAGGCTGGCACCGAGCTGCTGGGCGCGTTCGGCCGCTGCGTCGATGTCTGACACCTGGAAGTCGAGGTGGGCCTGCTGCGGCCGGTCCTGGCCGGGCCAGTGCGGCGGTACGTGGTCAACCGCCTGTTGCAGCCCGATCTGCCAGCCGTCGTCGGTGACAAGGGTGATCCAGTCGTCGTCATCGTCGCCGGTGGGCCGGCGTCGCCAGCCGGCGAGCTGTTCGTAGAAGGTGGCCAGGCGGTCGATGTCCGGCGCGTCGATCGCCACGGCCCGCAGTGAGCCGACCGCCTGTCGGTCTGGTTCGGTGGTCATGGCCCGATCCTGCCGACCCCGGCGCCGACCCGCCACCAAAATTCGGCGTCGACGGTCGTTCAGACGCAGGTAGCGAATCCGAAAAATCCTCACGAAGACAACAGTGGACAGTGATATCTATACTCGCCGGTCGTGGATCCTGTGTCGATGCTGGTGCCGGTGGCAGAGTCGATCATCGCGTCAGCGGCCAAGCGGCTGGCTGGTTCCGCAACGCAGGGCGTGCGGGCGCGGATCTTCGGCGACCCGGAGCAGAAGGCCCTGGCACGGGCGTTGGCACGGGCATTTGCGACCGTCGAGAAACGTCACGGCCGCCGTCTGGCGGACTTCGATGTCAACGCGGGCTTCTGGAAACACGAGGGTGCCGAGGAGCTGGCGAAGGTCCTGGTCCCGGGGACGGCAGCCTCTGCAGCCGGGTTGGCGCGTCGGGCAGTCGACTCGTTGGGACCGCAGGCATCGGAGGACGATCGACTCGACCGGATCGTGCTGCTGCGGCCGGTGTTCACGACGTTGCTGGACGAGCTGTCAGTCGAGGTGCGGGGAGAGCCCGTACTGCAGGTGGTGTTGGGGCGGACGGACGCCGCGGATACGGCGCGGGCGGCAACGCAGCTGGCCACCCACGCGGGGGCCGGGGTGGCCGGCGAGGATGACCTGATCGCCTACCTGCGCTGGCTGGCCGATCAGCACCGCTATCTGCCGAACGTCGGTGTGGTGCGCAAGACCAGGGTGCAGCTGCCGCTGGCCGAGGTGTTCGTCGGGCTGCGTGCCCGCCCGGAGAAGCACCCCGGCGACCGGGCCAGGCTCTGGTTCGAGCAGGAACGCGACAAGCTGGCCGCGATGGTCGAGTCGGGGCGGCTCGACGCCACCGGGTTCGAGGCGGCCCTGGACCGGTTGCACCTGCAGGCCGGTCGCCGGTTCGACGTCGCGGACGAGTCGGATCGCGCACAGCCGGCACCGGTGTTGGACGCGGTACGCAACCACGCCCAGTCGCTGGTCCTGGGCGATCCGGGGAGCGGGAAGACGACCCTGCTGAAGCACCTGGCGCTCACGCATGCGCTGGCGTTGGCATCGGGCAAGCCGGTGCAAGGGAAACCGGCGCGGTTCCCGATCTATCTGCGGATCGGCGACTACGCCCGGCAGGGGTACCCGGAGCAGGGCATCGGTGAGTTTCTGCCGGGCTACCTCAACCGGTTGGAGTGCCGTACCCCTGGTCTTGCCGACCTGCTGCGGCGGGAGCTGGACGCCGGCCGGTGCCTGGTCCTGCTGGACGGCCTGGACGAGATCGCCTCGGCCGAACTGCGTCGGGGCGTGGTGGAAGCGGTGACCCGGTTCGTCACCGCGCATTCGCGGCAGGGCAACCGGTTCGTGGTGACCAGCCGGATCGCGGGATATCAGGCAGCGCCGCTGCCGGAGCCGTTCGTGGCGGTGCGGCTGCAGGACATGGACCAGGAGACGATCGACCGGTTCCTGGAGGTGTACTGCCGGGAGGTGGAGCGAGCCGAGACTCCGGACAAGAGCGACCCGGCGATCGTGCAGGCCGGCCAGCAGGAGGCCGCAGCGATCCGCGAGGCGTTGGCAACCAACCATGGGGTACGGCGATTGGCGGCGAACCCGCTGCTGCTGACCGCGTTGGTGCTGGTCCATCGGGCCAGCGGCCGGCTGCCGCACCGGCGGGTCGAGGCGTACGTGGAGGTGTGCAACGCGCTGGGCCGCACCTGGCGTACCGCGCAGGGGGTAGCCGCGGCCGATCTGCCGGACGAGCGGATGCTGACCCGTTGGCTGACCGAGTTGGGCTTCTGGATGCACGAGCACCGGCCCGAGGGTGCGGCCAGCCAGGTGGAACTGCTGACCGTGCTGGGTCCGTTGTGGGCTGCTCACCACGGCGTCGAGTGGGACCCAACCGTGGTGGAAGCCGCCGATCCGCTGAGTACAAATGCCGGCGTCGGGGTCATCGAGTTCGTCGAGGAAGCAGACCGGCACACTGGGCTGCTCATCGAACGGGCGCCTGGCCGGTACGGATTTCCGCACTTGACGTTCGAGGAGTACTACGCCGGCCGGGCCCTGGCCTTCCGAGGCACCGCCGAGCAGCGGATCGCTGCCATCCGTAGCCGGCTGCACGACCCCCGCTATGACGAGCCGATCCTGCTCGCGCTGGGTCTGATCGGCACCGACTACACCGAGCAGATCGAAACCGTCGTGGCCGAGGCCATCTGGCCCGCGACCGCCGCGCCGAGTCGGTACGAAGACCTGCTGGGTCGCGACTTTCTGTTCATGCTCCGCGTCTTGGCCGACGATACCCCACTACAGACGGCGACCATCGACGCAGTGCTGCACTGTGCGATAGCTGAATGGCTCACCCCTGAGACCAGCCGATGCCGTTTCCGTAGCTACCGCGAGGTCCTGTTCGAACGGCTGCGCAGTCTCGCCGGCACCAAGGCCGGCGACCGTTTCCGCGCAATCCTGGATCAGCAGGCTGCGGCTCTCGCCGAGACTGAACCCACAGCGTTCACCGGGCTCGCCGCTGTCGCCGTAGCTCTCGGACCACTCACCCCGCACATCGACACAGCGCTGACCACACTCGTAGTAGGCGCCGGCGTCGATCAGTTGAATCGGGCGCGGGCAGTGGCGGTATTGGCGGCGGGCGGGTCGTTGGCACCGGCGGTGTCGGGGTTCGCGGTGGACATAGCCGTTGACTCGTTGGTGCGGATGGAGGCCTTAGAGGCCTTGGCTGCGTCGGTAGCGGGTGAGTCGTTGTCACCGTCTCTGGTGGAAGTACTGGTCGAGTTCGTGCAGGACGATTGTTCCGACTTGTGGGTGCGACTGGCGGCGTTGCGGGTACTGACGGTGGTTGGGTCGCTGCCGATGCCGGTGGTCGAGGTGGCGCTGAAGTTCTTGCTGGACACTGAGCTCGAACCAACTGTGGCGGTGGAGGCGTTGGCGGCCGGTTCGCCGTTGTCGCCGGTAGTGGTGGAGGCGCTGGTCGGGGTCGTGCTGGATGCTGACGTCGAACTGTGGGTGCGGAGTCGGGCGGCGCTTGTGGTGGCGGCGGGTGGGGTGTTGCGGCCGTCGGCGGTTGAACGGTTGGTGGAGTTCGTTGTGGACGATAATGCCAAACTTCCTGTGCGGGGCAGTGCATTGACGGCGTTGGCGGCGAGTGGGCCGTTCTTGCCGTCGGGGGTGGAGGTGCTGATGGGGTTCGTGCTTGACGCAGAGGTCGACTTGTGGGTGCGGAGGCAGACGGCGTGTGTGTTGGTGGCGGGGGGGCCGTTGCCGCCGGTAGTGGCGGAGGCGTTGGTGGGGTTCGTGTTGAACGCAGGCGTTGGCTTATTGGACCGGGTAGCGGCGGTGCGGGCATTGACCGTGGGTGGGCCTTTGTCGCCGGTGGTGGTGGAGGCGTTGGTGGAGTTCGTGGTGGACGATGGTGTCGATCTGGCGGTGCGGGTGTTGGCGGTGCGGGCATTGGCCGTGGGTGGGTTTTTGTCGCCGGTGGTGGTGGAGGTGGCAATGAGGCTGGCGTTAGATGGTGAAGTCGATGCGGCGGTGCGGGTGGAGACGGTGCGGGCGTTGGCGGTGGGTGGGTCGTTGCCGCCGGTGGCGGCGGAGGTGGCAGTGGGAATCGCTGTTGACGATGGAATCATCTGGTGGGTACGGAAGCACGCGGTGGAGGCACTGAGGCGGGCATCGCCTACGGAAGCCATCATCGCCAGGTTGGTGTCCCTCTTCACCGTTAAGAATCAATCGTTTGGAGCTGACGTTGGACGTACCCTGGTTGCGATTGCTCGCCAGCACCCTGCCAGCACCGAAGCGATCGCTGTAGCTCTCGCCGCCGTCTGCAGCCACTCTACTGGCGATGGACACGACGGCGAAGGCCTGCCAGGAGTGGACGAGGCGCATAGCGCGCTCCGTTCGCTGGTTAGCGAGTCTGTCCTCGCAATGTCGTAACGCTGCATCGTCGCGTAGACGGCCACCGGTTCAACCTCCACGGCCCGAGAGACCCGCCCGGTTGCAAATATCCCGAAGCCGATTGGCGAGCGCTGCACGCGCTTCGTGCGCGGCGGAAAATGGACTAGCCATGCGTTGCGCTAGATCATGCGTTTGCGCTAGATCACGTACTCCGCGTGCGGGGTAGCGCGATCCCAGATGTCCTCGAACGCCAGCGAGTACTGCGTCGCTAGCGCTGTGTCGTCTAGCTGCTGATGGCGCAGTTTGCCGCCATAGCCGTCAAAGTGGTTGATTACGACAACAGCCTAGTCGAAGATCCAGAAGTCTACCGCGGAACGAGCAGCCCTACTGCGCGACTACGGGGTAGCCATCGGACCTCTTCGCCGCCGGCGATGTTGAACGGCTCCGTCACGTCAGCCCGGCGGCCGGTGCCGGAGCCGATGGCGACGAGATCGCGGTTGGCCTGCTACGGCGGGCGCTGACTCCGGCCCGTGGCTTGAGCGGGATGACTGTCGGTGTTGTCTCGACAGATCCGCCGACAGTGCGAGAATTGCAGACGTCGATTGCCGAGATCGACCGGATCTACCATGGTGACGATTACGCCAGCGCGCTGGCCCGGTTGCCGGTGCTGATCGGCGAAGCTCGTAGCCTTGTCGACGCGAGTGGCGGCGATCAGCGGGCCGCAGGCGCCGGACAGCTCGCTCAGGCGTACCAGATCGCCGGGACGGCGTTGATCCAGCTCCGGCGTTTCGATCTTGCCTACCACGCGCTGAATCTCGCGCTCGACGTCGCGGACGAATCCGGAGACGAACTGGTCGCCGCGTCAGTCGTCACCACGATGTGTTGGCTGTTGCTTCGGCAGGGCCGGTTTGGCGAGGCAGAGCGGTTGGCTGTCGCCACGGCGGACGCGGTGGAGCCACGTTTCTCCCGTACGGACCCGACCCGGCTGGCGGTCTGGGGCTGGCTCATGCTGCGCGGGTCGGCCGCCGCGATCCGCGATGGCCGCGCCGCCGACGCCGGAGAAATGCTCGACGCCGCCGGTGCGGCAGCGGTCCGGATCGGCGAGCAGTTACCAGCAGACGTGGCTCTCCGCATGCCGGTGACCATGGGTGCCTTCTGCCCGGTGACCGTCGGAATGAAACGGGTGGAGATGTCGGCCGTAGCGGGCGACCCGGTCACGGCGCTCGCGCTGGCGGGGCGCGTACCGCCGGGGAGCGGCCGGGCTACGTCGGACAACCGGAATCGTCACCAGCTCGACCGGGCCTGGGCCACCGTCGAACGCGGCGACCTGGTCGAAGCGACGCGCATCCTGTCCGGGCTCCGAGCGGTGTCGCCGACCTGGTTGCGGCATCAGCGGTACGCCCGGGACATCGTCACCACGATCCTTACCCGTCGCCGTCGGCCGGTGAGCCAGGAACTGGCCGGGCTGGCTGACCTGCTGGGTGCGGGGTCCTGAGCATTCTCACGGATTGAGCCTGCGCAGCCTTGGGCGGCGAGTGAAGTCGTACGCCGCGTACCAGTTGCCGTCCGACCCATCAGCGAAGACGTACGCCTGATGCGTTCACTGCGCGTAGTCGGTGGATGAGTATCTAGTCAGGACAGCGTGAAGCCTGATCGGGTGGGCGGTGATTGTCGAGATGGTTCTTGATCTGGTGATGCCGATCAGTCTTCTTGTTGGGTCGGGCGGTGGGTGCGGATCCACTCGGCGACCTCATCGCGGTCCCAGATCCGCATCCGGCCGGAGGCGACGAGCGCGACTGGTGCCGGGAAGCTCGCCCGGTTGGTGATCTCGGTGGCGCGGGTGCGCGATACACCGCCGAGCATCTCGGCGACATCGGATAGCGCGACGACTCTCACGAGCTGAACGTAAGCACCAGCACCCCGTGAACCTTGACAGTTGCAAGGTTGCCTGTGGACGGTCGTGGATGCTGTCCGGGCGAGACATCTGCGGTGTGACTCCGTGGGCTTGATCGATTGGGTAACACGAAAACGATCTTGAAAGGGAGAGAGCAGTGATCGTCGAGATGATTCGTGAACTGGTGGTGCGGTGGCAGGAGTGGCGGGACGGGCGGTCGGCGGCGTCGAAGCGCCTGGCCCGGCTCGACCAGGAGCGGGCGGCGGCCAGGCAGCGGCGGTTGGCGGGCAACCGTGGGCACCGCTGGTCGTCCGAGCCGACGATGCTCACTCCGACGCTGCGTCCGCTGATGACCTACGGCCAGATGGTCGGCTACCGCGTACCGGCTGGGTTGTGATCCTGGTGGACGACGGTGCTGGCGAGTCGGGTCCGAACGCCGACGCCGACGACGCCGGTGTCACCCGAGAGTGCGAAACCGATGAAGCGGCCGAGGTGGCTCTCACGCTGCGGTGGAGCTTCGAGGACTTGAAGGCCGAGCACGGTGAGGCCGGTGCCCGCCGGATCCTCGCCGAGATCCTTGCCCGGTGGCAGGCCAACGGCGGCGAGCCGGTGGCGTTCGACGACTGACGACGGATGACCGCGTCGGGATTCTTGGGAGAGGAACGAATCGATGTGGGATGTCGGGGCGCTGTTCAGTGCGGCGCTGCTGGGCTTCTGCGCCGGGCTGTGGTCGTTCAAGGTGAAGTCGCGGTGGTGCCCGGACTGCGGGCGTACGACGTATCCGTTGGCGGATCGGCGTGGCGGGTAGTCGGCTGCTCCGTGCGCCCGAGCCGAGGCCGGGTGACGTGCTGGTGGTCGGCGGTGAGGCCAGTGTGCAGTTCGCTGGTGAGCGCAGGCTGCGGCTCCGGGTCATCTCGGTGGACCCCAAGCCGACGTACGAGGGCTGGCTCTGGGTCACGGGTTACGTGATCGACAAATCCGGCGATGCCGCCGAGCGGCGGGAGATATTCGTGCAACGTGACGGACTTTATCGTCTGCCCCGGCACGACGGGTCGTAACCCTCCCCGGCGGCCGGGTCGGACGGTGGTCAGGCGGCGCGGTTGTAGACCGTGATCGTCAGGTTGATCGAGCTGAATACGGTGTATCCCATCCGGACGTCTTCGCGGTTGAACCGCACCGAGGCGAAGCGGTCTTCGTTGGTGATCGCGCAGGTGTACCTGGTCTCGGGCAGGTCCTCGTCGAGCGTCAGTTGGTACTGCGCCGTCGCCTGCTGGCAGAGCTCCGGGCCGTCACCTGCGGCCTTCCGTAGTTCGGCGTTGTTGATCGCTTCGAGGCCGACGGTGCTGAACCGAAGATCGGCCCGGCCCGTCTCGTCGTAGCCCGCGACGTCCCAGTCCGGCGCGAGTGAGTCGAGGTCGATCTCCGTTCTCGCGGAGAGGGGGACGACGGTTTCTGCCCGGTGCACCGTCACCGATGTGCCGTCGGGTGCGGGATCCGGCCCGGCAGTGGTTGGCGACGAACCCGACGAACTGCTCCCGGTCGGGCCCGGTGCCGGCGCGGCGACGTCCGGTGCCGCGACGTCCGGTGTGGCGCCCGGCCGCACCGACCAGCCGAAGACGCCGGCCCCGACCAGCGCCAACGCCAGCGCACCGGTGAAACCAAAGCGAGGACCGCCGGCCGTACGCCATCTGAAAGCGAGCGCGACCCCGCCGACGAGTAGGCTGCCCGCGATGAGCCGCAGCCCAGCCGTGGGATGCTCGGTGAAGAAGGACGCGACACCGGCGATCGACCCGGCGATGGCTGCCGCCTGAATGAGACGGTCGACCCAGCTGATCTTTTGCCGGGGCGTGGACGGATCTGTGCGCGGCGGCGGTGGATCCACGGTGGCCGACACAGCCCCAGGGTATCAATCAGTCTCGACAGATCGGCACGTTCGGGTGCACCACATTCTTGTCGTAAAGGTTTTTCGTGTCGCCGACGCCGCCTTCCTTTGGAATGGGTTTGGCGTTGAAGAGCTGCAGAAACGTGTTGATCACTGCGGCCAGACCGGCCGGGATGGTGTAGCCGACACCGTACGACGCCCAGAGGCCGAGTTGGGCGCTGCGGCACAGTGCGATCGGCGCGCCGAGTGCGGAGCCGATGGTCATTCCGAGGGTAAGGGTCAACTCGAAGTACAGCCCGGCGATGAAGCCGAGCGCGCCGAGCCCGACGTGGAACTTGGCGTGGTAGTCGAGCCACACGCCGTTGACGCCGACCGAGATGCCGGAGATCGAGTCGATCAGGCTCTGGTCGACGCTGATCGAGTTCGGTGCCCGTACGCCGAACGAGCCGTTGGCGTAGCCGAAGCCTATCGACTGGCTCAGCGACCACTCGCCGGCAGCCTTGATGTTGCCGTCCTTGGCACCGAACGCCGTGTTCACCCCGATGACCTGGGTCACCGTCGCGGAGAACGGCACACCCAGCACTTCGCCGATCGGGACGCTGAAGTCGACCGGGATCGGGATGCGGGGGTCGATGTTGTGACCGGTCGACGTCGTCGCTTCGATCTCCACCCGCAGCGCGGCGGCCCCGTTCACCATGAACTCGGCCCGGGTCACCGTCGCTCCCCGGATCTCCAGGTGGAAGCCGGCGGTCGGTGCGGTCATCTTGAGCAGAACCTTGCCGAGCAGGCGCACTCCGTTGCTGTCGTAGGTGAACTTGGCGCCGACCCCGTCCGAGCAGCAGATCGGCGTGGCGGCCAGCTTGCCGACCTTGGCGGCCGCCGGCACCGTGCGACCGCCACCGCCTGCACCCCCACCGGTGCCGACGACCGCGCCACCACCACCGACGCCGCCGCTGTCGTCGCCGGACTCCGCCCAGCTGGCCGCCGCGTCCGGCATCGGGACCGCAGCCGTCAACGGGACCGGTTCGGCACTGGTGAAGGTGCCGTCCCGGATCACCTCGGTGATGTCCACCGGGCCGAGGGCCACGGCCAGGTCGTCGCCGTCGCGTCGGACGTCGAGCACCCGGCCCACCGCCCGCCCCGTAAGGAACATGACCTTGCCCGGTGCGAGCCGGTCGGCGTTCTTCGCCGCCGGGTCGATGCGCCAGGTGAAGATGTCCGCGGCGACCGAGCGGACCGTGTCCGCGCCGCCGCCGACGAACACCACGTCCGGTTGGTAGGTGACGTCCGGGTGCGGCGTCGGTGCGGCACCGTACCGCTGCTCGGCCTCGGCATTCACCGGCGATGCCGCGTCCGGCCGCGGACCGTCCGCCGGGCCCGCGCCGCCGCAGGCCGACACCGCCAGGAGTACGGCGACGGCCGACCCGGTCAGCCGCCGGGAGTTGGTGAAGCTCGATCCCATGACCGACACCCTTCGGGTGAGCCGATGACGGTGGATGGTTGACGATGGACGGGGTTCAGAGCCGACCGGCGACGACGCGGGCGAGGTCTTCGAGCGCCTGCCGGTTCTCGGCGGGATCGTTGAGCAGCACCAACCGGATCGAGATCCACTGGCCGGAGATGTTGACGTACACGTTGTTGTCTTCGGCGTACGCCTCGTCGCCGATGCCGGGCAGCTCACGGAACTCGTGCCCGAGCTCCCGGTTGATGTCGAGCATCTTCTTGGCGCCGGGTCCGACGAAGACCTCCACCTGGGCGGTCGGCCCCGTCGGTGGCGAGGTGAACGTGCAGGTCGCCTCGACCTGCCGGGGCGCGTCGAGTGGCGTGCCGGCCAACTGCTCCGCTTCCTGCTGGGTCACCAAATCACAGGGGTTGATCACGGCCGGCGCGGCCGGCGGGTCGGTCTCCGTACTCGCTGGTGGAGCCTGGCTGGCCGCGACGCTGTCGTCCGGGAATCCGGTCGGCAGTCCGGTCGGGGACTCTGTGGTGTCGCCGCATCCGGTGCCGGCCGCGACGACGGCGGCCGCCAGCAGACAGTGCAGCGTCAGCCGGGCGGCCCGCCGGCCGCCGGTGATCGGCCGCCCGGTCACATCCGGCTCCTGATCAGCCCGATCAGCTCGACGGTGACGTCCCGGTCGTCGTCCGGGGCGACGACCTGGACCTCACAGGCCCGGTCGTCGACGATGAACTCGGCGAAGCCGCCGGGAGCGAACCGGATCCCGTCCGGGCCGGGTTCGGTCTCGCCGTACGCCGATTCGGCGGGCAGCTCACCGGAGGCGGCCGTCCCTGGGCTGCCGATGCTGACCGTCACGGAGTGGTAGGTGTCGGGGTTCTCCCACACGCAGACGCTTTCGCCGAGGCCGTCGCCGGGCCCGCCGCCGTCGTGTGCGCCGATGATCGGGGTGACCTCGTCGGCGGTGAGCAGCGTGCAGGCGTCGACCGGCGGTGGCGACTCGTCGCCGGGCTGCCCGCCCGCCGGCTGGCTGGCCGACCCGGCCGGCTGACCGCCGGGCTCGGCCGGTTGTGTGGTGCCGCCCGGCGAGCAGGCGGCGGCCGTCACGACCAGCAGCGCCGTCGTGAGGCCGAAGAGGCCGGACAGGAGCTGGCGAGGCGGCCCGGGTCGGTGCGTACGGCGCGCGGCGCCGACGCGTGGTCCTGGCATGGCTGACCCTTTCGTCGCAGCGGGAAGCCGCCCCGGTCGGGACCGTGCTGGCGGTCCGACGCCGGTCAGGCTGCTCTGAGCATATTCAATAGACACCAGCTAGTCCAGAGACGCTGTCTAGTTAATATCTTGGTAGGGTGACGGAGCTATGGCAGCCGACAACGAGACCAGGCCGACCCGGAAATACCGATCAGCGGTACGCGAGGAGAACGCCCGCCGGACCCGACGGGCGATCGTCGACGCAGCCCGGGACCTCTTCGTCGAACGCGGCTACGCCGGTGCCTCGCTCGCCGACGTCGCCGTCGTGGCCGGTGTCGCCCGCCCCACCGTCTTCGCCGCCTTCGGCTCCAAACCGGCCCTGCTGCGCCAGGTCCTCGACGAGGCCCTCGCCGGCGACGACGAACCGGTGCCGGTCGTCGAGCGGCCCTGGTTCCAGCCGGTGCGTCTCGCCGACACCGCCGAAGGTGTCCTCGACGCGTACGCGGAGGTGTGCCGGCTGATCGGCGGCCGGACGGCACGAATCTTCGAGACCGTACGGCAGGCGGCCGACGACGCCGAAGAGGTCGCCCAGGTCTGGGAGACGCTGCTGCGTAACCGCCGGATCGGCGCCACCGGCGTGGTCGCGCGACTGCGCGACCTGGGACCGCTGCGGTACGGATCCGACCTCGACCGGTCGGTGGATCTGGTCTGGTTCTACAACGACCCGGCGCACTACGCCAGCCTGGTGCTGCGCTGCGGCTGGAACGAGACCGACTTCCGGGACTGGCTGGCCAGCCAGCTGAAACACGCGGTCCTGCCGGCCCGGTGACCGTCTTCCGTCGCCCCTGCTCCGGGTGACTCTTAACGAACTCTCATCAGGCTCTCGTCAGGCTTCCACCCGCTTCGGGTGAGATTTGCTGGTCGAGATCGAGGTTGAGCGGGCCGTCTCTGTGAGCTGCTTCACCTTCTGACCGATCGGTCAGGGTTTCTGGGTTCGCTCCGGCATCCTTGGTCGCGGCAGGTGACCTGAGGAGAGGAGGTGGGCAAGGTGACGCAGACCGGCCGGGGCGGCGCAGCGCGGCCCGAGCTACGCGAACAGATCCTCGACGTGGCCGCCCAGCGCTTCGCGGTGGTCGGCTTCCGGGGCGCCTCCCTTCAGGACATCGCCGCCGAGGTGGGCTGCGCCAAGGCGTCCCTGCTCTACCACTTCGACAGCAAGGACGCGATCCTCGCCGCCCTGATGAACCCGGCGGTCGCCAGCCTGGCCCAACTCGACCGGCAACTGGCCGGACTCGACGACGAGACCGCCCGCCGTACCGCGATCGACGGCTTCATCGAACTCTGCCTTCGCTACCAGCGGCAGATCGCGGTGCTCTACGCCGAGATCCCGCAGATGCTGCACCAACCCGCCTTCTGCGACCTCGAACAGATGATCGACCGGCTGCTCGACGCCCTCACCGGCCGGTCCGGGCGCCTGGAGGACCGGTTCGCCGCCCTGGTGGTGCTGGCCGGGGTCGCCGCCGCCAGCTCCAAACACCTCGACCTCGACGCCGACCGACTCCGCCCGCTGCTGACCCAGGTGATCGACCGGACCCTCGGCGAACCCAGGCCCGCCGTAAGAACCGAGACCTGACGCCAGCTGAAAACCCGAAGTTCCGTAACGACCGACACGACAGAGGATGCCGCATGGCCACCCTGCTATACCGGCTCGGCCGGACCGCCTTTCGCAAGCGACACCTGGTCGTTTCGATCTGGTTGATCGCCCTGGTCGGTCTCGGCGCCGCCGCGCTCGCCTTCCGCGGGCCGACCGCCAGCGACTTCAACATCCCCGGCACCGAATCCCAGGAGGCGTTGGAGCTGCTCCAGGAGCAGTTCCCGGAAGCCAGCGGGGCCGGCGGCACGATCGTGATCGCCGCGCCGGAGGGCGAGCAGCTCACCACCCCCGAAGGTCAGGCCGCCGTCCTGCAGGTGGTCGGCGAAGCCAACCAGATCCCCGGCGTGATCGCCGCGCTCGACCCGTTCCAGACCGGCAGCGTGTCGCCCGACGGCCGGTTCGCCCTGGTAAACGTCCAGTTCGCTGTGCCGAACGACGAGGTCAGCGACGAATCGCGGGAAGCGTACGAAGCGGTCGGTGGTCCGGCCCGCGACGCCGGCTTCCAGGTGGCCCACGGCGGCGAGGTGATGAGCACCGAGCCGCACGTCGGCTCCCAGGAGGCGATCGGCGTGGCGATCGCCCTGGTCGTCCTGATCATCACCTTCGGTTCGCTGGTCGCCGCCGGGATGACGATGCTGAACGCGCTGATCGGCGTCGGCGCCGGCATGGCCGGTCTGTTCGTGCTGAGCGGCGTCATCGACCTCACCTCCACCGCCCCGGTGCTGGCGCTGATGCTCGGCCTGGCCGTCGGCATCGACTACTCGCTGTTCATCACCTCCCGGCACCGGCAGCACCTGCTCGAAGGGCTGGAGCCGGAGGAGGCGGCCGCCCGTGCCGTCGCCACCGCCGGCTCCGCAGTGGTGTTCGCCGGCGCCACCGTGGTCATCGCCCTCGCCGGTCTGTCCGTCGTCGGCATCCCGTTCCTGACCGTGATGGGTCTGGCCGCCGCCGGCACGGTCAGCGTCGCCGTCCTGGTCGCGATCACTCTGCAGCCGGCGCTGCTCGGCTACGCCGGCCGCCGGGTGCTGCCGCGCGGCAAGCGGGCCGTCGACCCGGCGCAGGCACCGACCACCCACGAAAACCAGGAGTCCTTCGGGTTCCGCTGGGCCCGACTGATGGTGAAGCTGCGGATCCCGGTGATCGTGCTCGGCGTGGCCGGCCTCGGTGCCCTGGCGATCCCCGCCGCCGACATGCGGATCGCCCTGCCGGACGCCAGCACCGCCCCGCTGGGCAGCAGCGAACGGACCGCGTACGACCTGACCAGCGAAGGGTTCGGGCCCGGCTTCAACGGCCGGCTGATCATGGTGGTCTCCGGTGACTCGGCGGAGGCCACCACCGCCGCCGCCGGCCAGATCACCGGTACGGTGCAGGCCCTCGACGGCGTACTGATGGTCGCGCCGCCGCAGCCCAGCCGGGACGGGCAGACCGCGATCCTGGCGGTCATCCCGGCGACCGGCCCCACCGAGGCCGAGACCGAGGAGCTCGTCGAGCGGATCCGCGTGGAGATCGCCGAGCTCGGGCTGGCCCCGGACGACGACGGCCCCGCCGCGATCGCGTTGACCGGTGTCACCGCCGTCGGCATCGACGTCTCCGACAAGCTCGCCGACGCGATGCCGGTCTACCTGCTGCTGGTCGTCGGGCTGTCGATCCTGCTGCTGATGCTGGTGTTCCGGTCGATCCTGGTGCCGGTGAAGGCCGCCCTCGGTTTCCTGCTGACCGTCGGCGCGGCGTTCGGCATCACCGTCGCGGTCTTCCAGTGGGGCTGGCTCGCCGACCTGGTCGGCCTGGACACCCCGGGCCCGCTGGTCAGCTTCCTGCCGATCCTGCTGATCGGCATCCTGTTCGGCCTGGCCATGGACTACGAGGTGTTCCTGGTCTCCCGGATGCGGGAGGACTTCGTGCACGGTGACACCGCTACCCAGGCCACCATCAACGGGATGGGACACGGCGCTCGGGTGGTCACCGCCGCCGCGCTGATCATGATCTCGGTCTTCGGCGGCTTCATGCTGGTCGACGACCCGGTGATCAAGTCGATGGGCTTCGCGCTGGCGATCGGCGTGCTGATCGACGCGTTCGTGGTGCGGATGACCATCGTGCCGGCGGTGATGTCGCTGCTCGGCCGGGCCGCCTGGTGGCTGCCGCGCTTCCTCAGCCGGATCATGCCCAACGTGGACATCGAAGGCGAGCAGCTGCGGGCCCGGCTGGCCGCGCAGCGCGACGCCGAGCTGGTCGGCAGCGGAGCCAAGCAGTCCTGATGCGATTCCACCCGGCATCGGTGCGCTGGGCTGCGTACCGGTGCCGGGTGCGGCAGGATGCCAGGCATGAACCTGGACCGACCGATCGCACCTGATCCGTACGACCTGCTTCCGCCGGTCGACTCGTTCACGTTGACCAGCACCGACCTCGCCGACGGCGGGCCGCTGCCGACGGCACACGTTTTCACCGGAGCCGGCGGGGCGAACCTCTCCCCGCAACTGTCCTGGTCGGGCTTTCCGGCATCGACCAAGGGGTTCGTGGTCACCTGTTTCGACCCGGACGCGCCGACCGGTAGCGGGTTCTGGCACTGGCTGCTGGTCAACCTGCCGGCGTCGGTGACCGAGCTGGCGCAGGGTGCCGGCGGTGACCCGGAGAAGGCGGCGCCGGGCGCGTTCGGCGTACGCAACGACTTCGGTAACCCCGGCTACGACGGCGCCGCACCGCCGGCCGGTGACCGGCCGCACCGGTACATCTTCGCGGTGCACGCCCTCGACGTCGAAGGGCTCGACCTCGGCCCGACGGCGACCCCGGCGTACGTCGGCTTCAACCTGGCCTTCCACACCCTGGCCCGGGCGCGGCTGACGGCCACCTACCAGCAGCCGGGCTGACCACTGGGCCGGCCGCTACCCGCGCGGCCGGGGCCGGAACCGTTTGTCCGCGTGGCCGGATCGACCCGGCCGCGCGGCGCGGGGTTACGGGCGGATGCAGCAGCCGGGGCAGATCTTCGGGTCGGGCAGGGTGAACGCCAGACAGCAGGTCCGGCGCTGCACGGTGACCGCCCCGTCCTCGCCGGGCACCAGCTCGATCAGGTCGCCGATGTCCAGCGCGTCGAGCAGCGTGCCGATCGTCTCGGCGGACGAGCCGGGCAGCGCGTCGGCCGCCTGCAGCACCGCGTAGGCGATGCCGGAGGAGAGGGAGCCGAGCAGCGTCCGCGGGCCGAGCTTCACCCGGCTGTGGATCTCGTCCAGCAGCGGGCTCATGTGCTGGTCGAGCAGGGCGATCCGGAGGACCCGCAGCAGCTCGGCCTCGTCGGCAACGACCAGCACCTCGGGCAGCCCGGCCGCCGCGATCGGGTCGTGCGGCAGCACCGCCACCGGGATCCCGGTGCGCAGGCCGACGTCGACCAGCGGGCCGTCGTCGGCCATCCGCAGCAGTACGTCGTCGGCGCGCATCAGCGGCACCCGGCGGGCCGACGCCCAGCCGAGCGCGACCGGCAGCGCCACCCAGTAGCTGTACGCCTTCCAGGCGAGGGCGGCTGCGGCGTGCCGCTTCGCCTGCCAGCGTCGGGCGGCCGAGTCGAGCAGCCGGGGCAGGTGGTCGCCGTGGATCAGCTCGGTGGCGGGCAGCCAGCCGGTCTGGTCGTCGACGAGCAGACCGGCGTGCAGGCCGGGCAGGTCGTCGGTGCCGAACGCGGTGCGCAACGTGGCGGTGATCGGGGCCAGCGGCGCGGCGGCGCGGGCCCGGGGGTCTATGACGGCGGTCACGATGAGCAACCATCCAGCGGCGCGGCGACAACCGGGCAGGTCGCGGTGGCAACCGAGAAGGAGGTGGCGCTCCCGTGGTCAACCGGGTCGCACGTGCCTCGCCGCAACGTTCTCACCTTTCGATCCTTCCGACAGCCGCCGATGGTTCACCCTAGCTTGCTAAGGCTAGGCTAACCAGAGTATCGGCGAAACTTCCAGCCGGGGTGGTGACATTCCGTGGCGGTTGAGTGATGGGCAAATCTCGCAGAGTGGGCCGATCTGGGCTGTCAAGTGCTCTGTCGGCAACGCGCCAAATCCGACCGGGCGTACGAGTCGGAAAGCAGACTGTGGATCCGGCCTGAGGGGACGCCTTGCGATGACCAGCTCGCCCATCGACCGCGCTGCCGACACCTTCGCGGCCGAGCTCGCCCAGTGGCGCCTGGACCGGGCGATGACCAAGAAGCAACTGGCCGCCCGGATGGGCTTCGACCCGTCGTACATCAGCCACGTCGAAGGCCGCCGGCACCGCCCCACCGAGGACTTCGCCCGCCGGGCCGAAGCGGTGCTCGGCGCCGGCGGCGCGATCTGGCAGCGCTACCAGGAGTACGACGAACTGCGGCACAGCCGTACCAGCACCCCGCCGCGCGACCCGCCGGTGCCCGAACAGTGGATGCCACCCGGCACCGGCCTGATCGTCGAGCAGGAGGTGGCCACCCTCGCCTACCGGGACGGCTACTACCACTGCACGATCCGGCGGGCGCTTTACAACGCCGGCACCGACCCGGTCACCCGTTACCTGGTCCGGGTCGCCGTCGACCGGTACCCCGACGACCCGGACCGGTCCAACCGGCACCACCGGGAACACCCGCTCACCTTCGTCGAGCTGGACCTGCACGCCTTCTGCGGAACCCCCGGGCACCAGGAGCCGATGCAGTGGCGCAAGAAACACGACCGGGACGCGTTCAAAGAGGTCTGGCTGCTGTTCGAGAACGCCGACGGCCGGTTCCCGCTGTACCCGGGGCAGCGCACCAGCATCGAGTACACCTACCGGGTCGGCCAGGAGAAGTGGGGGCAGTGGTTCCAACGCGCCGTCCGGCTGCCCACCCGGCAGCTCACCGTACGGCTGGACTTCCCGGAAGCGTTCGACCCCCAGGTGTGGGGGGTCGAGACGTCCCTGTCTGCGGAGGACGCCCCGCTGCGTACGCCGGTGCGCCGGCAGCGGGTGAACGGCCGGTCGGTGCTGGAGTGGTCGACCGACGCCCCGCTGCTCAACGCCCGGTACCGGCTGGAGTGGCGGTTCCGGTCCGGGCCGCCGACGCACGGCGGCGGCCCGGCCGGATCATCGGCCGGGTCGGAGACGCGGCCGGAGCCGCGGGCCAGCGAACGGATGCGGGCCATCGGGATCGTGCAGCGGGGTGCCGAGATGCTCCGGCAGCAGGTGCAGCCGTTCGAGCTGCCGGCCGACGAGGCGGTGGCGTTGGACACGGTCGCCCGGCTGCGGGCCATGCTGGCCCGACTCGACGAGCTGCACCCGTTCGGCAAGGGGGTGGGCCTGGCCGCACCACAGATCGGGCTGCCCTGGGCCGCTGCCCTGGTCCGGCCGCCGGAACCGGGAGCCGAGGCGCTGGTGCTGCTCAACCCACGGGTCGTCGACGCCTCGGTGGAGACCGACGACCAGTACGAGGGTTGCCTGTCCTACTTCGACGTGCGTGGGCTGGTGCCGCGTCCGCTGCGGATCGACGTCGAACACTCCAGGTTCGACGGCGGCCGGGTGATCACGTCCTTCGACCGGGCGATGGCCCGGCTGGTCGCGCACGAGATCGACCACCTGGAGGGCCGGCTGTACGTCGACCGGATGGCACCGGGGACCAGCCTGGTGCCGGTCGAGGAGTACCGGGACAGCGGCCGGCCCTGGGTGTACTGACCGGGCAAAGCGGTCACACCTCGCCGAAGCTGTCGTAGCGGATGTGCTCGGCCGGGACGTCGAGCTCGGCCAGCCGACGCAGACTCGACCGGACCATGCCGGCCGACCCGGCGACGAAGAAGTCGTGCTCGTACCACGGGCCGTAGCGGGCCAGCACGTCGGCGACCTCGCCGTGCTCCCCGGTCCAGCCAGGGTCGTCCGAGCAGCACGGCACCACGTTCAGCCAGGGGTAGGCGGCGCAGAGCTGGCTCAGCTCGGCCAGGTCGTACAGGTCGTCGCGGGTCCGCCCGCCCAGGTAGACGTGCACCCAGCGGCTGCGGTTGTACCGGGTCAGCTCGTCGATCAGGGCCTTGACCGGGGCGAAACCGACCCCGCCGGCCAGGCAGACGATGTCCCGTGGCGAGTCCCGGTCCAGCACCATGGCGCCCATCGGGGCGGCCACCCGCAGCAGATCGCCGGGGCGGACCCGGCGGACCAGCGCGCTGGACACCCAGCCAGCAGCGGCCGCCCGGACGTGGAACTCCAGTGTGTTGTCCGCCCGGGGCGCGTTCGCGATCGAGTAGCTGCGCCACAGCCTCGGCAGGTAGCGCGGCACCTCGACACTCACGTACTGCCCCGCCTGGTACTCCAGTCGGTACTGCAGCGGCCGGCAGGTCAGCACGGCGACGTCGGTGCCCCGGCGTTCGTGGTCGAGCACCTCAGCGTGCCAGAACGCCGGGTTCGGGTCGGTCTCTGCGCCGATGACCAGGTTGGTGGTGAGCATCTCCAGCGCGGTGCCCCAGGCCTCGTCGTACTCGAAGCTCCACCGGTCACCGGCGACGGTACGCAGCGCCTCCAGCATCATGCCGCCGAACGCGGCGTAGTCCGCAGCTTGCACATGGAACTTGCGGTGGGCCCGGCCGAGTGACTGCAGGTAGTCGGCGAACTGCTCGGGGTCCTCGATCGAGCCGACGGCGGAGACGATAGCTTCGATCAGGCAGCGCCGCTGGGTGTCCATCTGCACCGGGAAGAGCTGGCGAAGGTCCGGCCGGTCCAGGAACAGCCGGGCGTAGAAGTAGCCCGCCACCTGGTCGTGCTCCTCCTCGACGAGCACCCAGCTCTCCTTCAACAGTTGCGCGAGATTGCTCATCGAGGCCTTCCCCGTCACCGTGCCGCCACTGACGCCGTATCACTGAGTTCCAGGGTGAGCACTCTTCGTAGTGAGCCGACGTACACGATGTGCGACATTGCTCTGCCGTACCTGCTCGGGCACAGTGGTCCGGTGACGGTCGACCTCGCCGGTACGCCACCACCGGCCAGCAGCAACCCGGACGCCCACCCGGCGGCCCCGCTGCCACCGCGCCTGCTGCGCGCCGAGGTGCTCCTGGTCCTGGGCGTGTCGCTCGGCCAGTCCGCCATCTACGCCCTGGTCACCATCACCGCGCGACTCACCGCCGACCGGCCGCTGGGCCAGCAGACCGCCACCATGAACGCCTCCCAGTCGGCCCGCCCCTGGCTGGACCTGACGTACCAGCTGCTCGGGATCTTCTTCGCCCTCGTGCCGGTCCTGCTGGCGGTCCACCTGCTCAGCCGGGACCGGGCCGACGCCCGCGCCCGGCTCGGACTCGACGCCCGGTCACCGCTGCGCGACCTGGCCTGGGGGGCCGCCCTGGCCGCCGCGATCGGGCTGCCCGGACTCGGACTGTTCTGGATCGCCGCGCTGCTCGGGCTCAACGCCAGCCTGGTCCCGGCCGCGCTACCGCAGCTGTGGTGGACGGTCCCGGTGCTGATCCTGGCCGCCGCGCAGAACGCCATCCTGGAAGAGGTGATCGTGGTCGGCTACCTGATGACCCGGCTGCGGCAACTCGGCTGGCGGATCGGCGCGGTCATCGCCACCAGCTGCCTGCTGCGCGGCACCTACCACCTCTACCAGGGCTTCGGGGCGTTCGTCGGCAACGTGATCATGGGTGTGGTGCTGTCGCTGTTCTTCCTGCGTACCCGCCGGGTGATGCCGTTGATCATCGCGCACACCCTGCTGGACGTCTTCGCGTTCGTCGGCTACGCGCTGCTGCCCCGCGACTGGTTCAGCTGGCTGTGACCGGCGCGGCCGGCGTGACCGGCCGGTAGTGCGCACTCGCCCGCGCGGCCAGCCGCTCCAGCAGCAACGTGTCGCCCGACCAGGCGACCAGCGCCCGCCCGCCGGGCAGGAACCGGGCCGGCAACCGCAGCAGCGCCCAACCGCCGTCGGTCAACCGGCTCACCGCCTCGGTGAACCGCTGCGCGCCGTCGAGCAGCCGCAACGCCGGATCCTCGTCGTCGTCGGCCGTCGGCCGGCCCGCCGCGTCCAGCGCCGCGTGGGCCGCCGCGACGTCCGGCTGCATACCGGTGAGAGCCAGCAGCTCCGCCGCCCGGTCCCGGTCGGTCGGATCATGTCGGTACGCGGCCGCCACGTGCAGCGTGACAGCGGCCTGCGTCCAGCTGAGTGTCACCAGCTCCAGGGCGGGGCCGAGCAGCCCGCCGGCGGTGGCGACCGCCGCGCCGGCCCCGGCCAGCCGGGTGAACCGGCGCGCCGCCAGCCGGGCCAGGGCGTCGTCGCTGGCCGCCGGGTAGTCGTCGCGTAGCCGGGCCGCCCAGTCCCGCGCCGCCGGGCCGATCCGCTCCACCGCCGCCAGGGCGAGCAGTTCCGGCGCGTACGCCGGACGCGCCAACAGGTGTCGCAGCGTACCGCCGGGCACCGGACCTGGCGGGGGAGCGCTGGCCGGATCCGGCGCCGACGCGGTCTTTTTCGTCGGCGCGGTCTTCTTCGCCGCAGTGGACTTCTTCGTCGGAGTCGCCTTCTTCGTCGGCGCGGTCTTCTTGGCGGCGGTCTTCTTCGCTGGCGCGGCGGTCTTCTTCGTCGGAGTCGCCTTCTTCGCTGGCGTGGCCTTCTTGGTAGGGCCCTCGGTGCTGCCGGCCGCGCTCGCGCTCGGTGGCGGCTGGAACAACACGGGAGCGATGGCGGCGGGCGGCGTGAAGCCGGCCTTCGGTGTCCTGGCCCGTGGGGCGCGGGACCGCCTCGGCTCAGCGTCAGGCGATTGCTCCTCCATGCTCAGGCAGCCTAGCCCGAACCCGCCCGCAACACCCGCCTCGCGAGTTCCAGCGGCCCCGGCTGACGGGGTTTGTGCCGGTAACGCCCGGGTACCCGGGCCCGGTGGCCAGATATGCCGCGGACATCACCGCGCTGGCGCGACCGTTGGTCGACGCCGACGACCTCGACCCGCTGATCGAACGGGCCGCCGACGCGCGGGTCGTGATGCTCGGCGAGGCGAGCCACGGTACGCACGAGTTCTACGGTTGGCGGGCGGCCGTCACCCGCCGCCTGATCACCGAGCACGACTTCTCCTTCGTCGCCGTCGAAGGGGACTGGCCGGACTGCGACCGGGTCGACCGCAGCGTCCGGGGTCGATTCGACGCCCCCCGCGACCCGCGCGACGCGCTGACCACCTTCGAACGCTGGCCGACCTGGATGTGGGCCAACGACGAGGTGGTCGACTTCTGCCGCTGGCTGCGCCGGCACAACGACTCGGTCAGCGAATCCGCCCGGGTCGGCTTCCACGGGCTCGACGTCTACTCGCTGTGGGAGTCGCTCCGCGAGATCCTCGTATACCTGCGGGAACATCGACCGGACCAGGTGCCGGCGGCGCTCGACGCGTACCGCTGCTTCGAACCGTACGGCGAGGACCCGCAGGACTACGCGACCGCCCTGCGGCTGGTGCCCGCCGGCTGCGAGGCGGAGGTGATCGACCTGCTGGTCCGGCTGCGGCGCGACGCCGCCACCGACGGGGCCGGCAGCTTCGGTGCCTGGCAGAACGCCGAGGTGGTGGCCGGTGCCGAACGCTACTACCGGGCGCTGGTTTCCGGCGGCCGGCTGTCCTGGAACGTCCGGGACCGGCACATGGACGACACCCTCGCCCGGCTGCTCGACCGGTACGGACCGGACGCCCGCGCGGTGGTGTGGGCGCACAACACGCACGTCGGCGACGCCCGGGCCACCGACATGGCCGAACTCGGCGAGGTCAACATCGGGCAGCTGGCCCGCGAGCGGTACGGCCGGGACCGGGTGGTCCTGGTCGGTTTCGGCACCTACCGGGGCACGGTGGTGGCCGGCGACACCTGGGGTGCGCCGATGCGGCTGATGCCCGTACCGCCGGCCCGGCCGGGGTCGCTGGAAGCGATCCTTTCCGTCGCGGCCCCGACCGAGTCGTTGTTCGTCTTCCCGACCGACGGCAGACCGGATCTGCTCACCGACGAGCTGGACCACCGGGCGATCGGAGTCGTCTACCAGCCGAACATGGAACGGCGCGGCAACTACGTGCCGACCGTGCTCGGCGACCGCTACGACGCGTTCCTCTGGTTCGACCGCAGCCGAGGCGTGCGCCCGCTGCGGACCCCGCACGTCGAGCTGCGCGAACCGGAGACCTTCCCGTCCGGCGTCTGAGCATCCCTTGGCCGCCGCGTTGCCGGCGTCTGAGCATCACTCGGTACGCAGCCCGTCGGCGCGCATCAGCCGCCACAGCGCCGGCAGACCGGCGGCGGCGACCAGCAGCACGACACCGGCACCCGCCGCGCTGGCCCCGGCCACCGTCCACCAGCTGATCACGAGGTCGCGGCCGACCATGCCCAGCAGCACCGCACCGAGCCCGACCCCGGCGGCCACCGCCAGGACCAGCCCGAGCAGTACGGGCACCAGATGCTGCCAGACGACCGCCCATCCGAGCGCCCGCCGGGGCGTGCCGAACGCGTCCAGCATGGCCAGCAGCCGGCGCCGCTCGCGCAACTGCTCCAGCATGGTGACCAGCATGCTGGCGGCGATCAGCAGCAACGTGACGACGATGCCGGCGGCGAGTCCACGGCGGACGTTGGTGAACCGCCGTGCCTCGGTCGTCGCCGACAGGGTGGAGAGCAGGTCCATCGGTCCGGCGGTGGCGAGAACGTTGCGGACGTGCTCGACCGCGTCCGGCTGGCCGGGGTCGATTTGCAGGTAGGCCATGGTCGGCAGCCGCCCGGCCGCGTCGACGTCGATCGCGGCCGGCGTGGCGAAGATCCCGAACCGACCGATACCGTACGGATCGACGCGCGACTCCGCCGGTCGGGCGTCGACGGGGACCATCCACTCGTACTCACCAGGTCCGACCTGCACCTGCTCGCCGGCCCGGATCGGTTCGACCGACGCCTCGACCAGCTGGCCCTGCTCGTCGACGGTCATCGCGGACCGCTGGTAGTCGGGGGGCGGTGGGACCAGGAAGACGGCACCGTCGGCGCAGTCGGTCGCGACGATCAGTTCGGCGAGCACCCGGCAGTCGGCGATGACCAGCTCATCGGTGCGCCGCGCGGCATCGGAGCCGGTGAACGCTATGGCGGAGCGGTATCCGGCGACCGACTCGACCCCCGGCACCGCGCCCAGCCGGGTCAGCAGCGCATCCCCGGTCGACCGGTCCGATACGCCGAGATGGGCGCGGTGGCTCGCCCGGTCCGGATCGGCACCGGTCTGTCGGACGAAGTCGTCGTCGATCCCGGTGAACAGTGCCTGCAACGCGATGGCACCGGCCACCGCGACCGCGACCCCGCACACCTGCCGGGCGTTGCCGCCGCCGTCGACCTGCAGCCGGCGGATCGCCAACTGCCAGGCGACCGGCCCGCCACGCAGTCGCCGTACGGTGGCCTCGACCAGCCACGGCAGCAGCGTAACCACGCCGACCAGCAGCAGCACCGCGCCAGCGGCCACCTGGTAGCGGGCCGCCGTCTCGAAGGCGGAGATCCCGCCGCGCAGCAGCGGGTACAGCAGGGCCAGCCCGGCCAGCGGCACGGCCAGCCGCCACCACGGTCGGCGGCGGCGCGGCGTGCCCCGGCGGACCACGCCGAGCGGTTCGACGACGACGCCGCGCAGCGCGGCCAGGCCGACCACGACGGCGGCCAGCGGCGCGGCGACGGCGACCAGCCCCACCAGTACGGCCGGCGGCCGGATGTCCGACGCGAAGACGCTGAGGTTCCACACCTGCACCAGCGGCGCGACCTGCCGGCCGGCGGCGAACAGCAGTGCGCCGACGGCCAGCCCGAGCAGCGCGCCGGCCAACGCCTCCCCGGCGGCGATCCGGGTGATCATCCGCCGGTCGGCGCCGGCCAGCCGCAGCGCGGCGAGCCGCCGGTCCCGGCTGGCCCCGCCGAACCGGACCGCCGCGCCGAGGAAGACCACGATCGGCAGCAGCAGCACCACGAAGATGACCACCAGCAGCAGGGTGAGGGTGGGGCCGAACGGTTCGCCGGGCTGACCGCCGCCGAACGCCGCGACCCGCTGATGCGACTCGGCGTGCAACGTGTCGACGCCCCGGTAGAAGGCCAGCTCGGCGGGGCCGGTCAGGCCGGCCGGGCCGATCTCGCCGATTATCCGTTCGCCGATGCGGGGAGCCAGCAGCGCCCCGTCCGGGCCGGCCAGCAGCTCGGCCAGCGCCGGTGAGACGACCGCCTCGCCGGGCCCGGGCAGCTTGGTTACTCCCGGCGGCACCGGGGCCTGCGGGCCACCGGCCTGCACCGCCCGCCCCCACACCGGCCGACCCCGGAAGGTCGTGTAGGCCTGCGCGATCAGCAGCGTGTCGTCGGCCATCGCGGTCGGCGCGCCCGCGTCGTCGGCCGGTGATGCCGGTCCGGCGTCGTCGGTGCTCAGCACCTGCTGCCAGTCGCGGTCGGCACCGCGCTGCTCGCGGGCGTCGATGGCGGCCGGCACCGAGGCGGCCAGCAGCAGCATCGCCACCCCGATGCCGACGCCGACGGCGGTGAAAATCGTCCGTGTCCAGCCGTCCCGGCCGCCGGCGAAGGCCAGCCGCGCGCCGAAGGCGACGTCGTGACCGACCTGGCCGAGCCAGCTGGTGTTCCGCTGCCCGGTCACTGGGCGAGCGCCAGGTCGCGGGTCCGGCCGTCGCGGACCACGACCTCCCGATCGGCGTACGCGGCGACCCGGGGCTCGTGGGTGACCAGCACGACAGCCGCGCCGGTGTCCCGGGCGGCGGCGGTCAGCAGCTGCATCACCCGTTCCCCGTTGAGTGAGTCGAGCGCGCCGGTCGGCTCGTCGGCGAAGATCACCGAGGCGTCGCCGGCCAGCGCCCGGGCGATCGCCACCCGCTGACCCTGCCCGCCGGACACCTCACCGGGACGCTTGTCGGCCACGTCGGCGACCTCCAGTCGGTCGAGCCACTCGGCGGCCCGTCGCTCGGCGTCGCGGCGGCCCATCCGGCGCAGCCGCAGCGGCAACGCGACGTTCTCCACGGCGGTCAGCTCCGGCACCAGCTGCCCGAACTGGAAGACGAACCCGAAGTCGGTACGGCGCAACGCGCTGCGCCGTACGTCTGACATGCCGGTCACGTCCTGGTCGCGATAGCCGACCCGCCCCGAATCGGGTCGGATGATCCCGGCCAGGCAGTGCAGCAGAGTGGACTTCCCGGACCCGGACGGACCCATGATCGCGACCACCTCGCCGGCCGCGATCCGGATCGACGCGCCGGCCAGCGCCGGGGTCGGCCCGAACGACTTGTGCAGCTCCTCGGCGTACAGCAGGGGCGTCATGCGTGCAGCTCCTTGGCGAGTTGGTCGAGCCGGGCGGCGGTCAGCTCCAGCCAGCGCAGGTCTGCCTCCAGATGGAACAGGGCGTGGTCGCAGATCAACTGGTCGGCCAGGTCGCCGGCGGACTTGCGGCGGGTCAGCTCGCGCATCAGCCGCAGATGCTCGGCACGCTGTACGTCGAGCAGGTCGGCGGCCGGCCGGCCGGTGAGCAGCGCCAGCACCACCTTGGTGTAGAGGGTGTTCTGCAGATAGACGTCGGGTTTCTCCGGTTGGCTCAGCCACCGGGCGACGTCGGTGACGCCGGCTTCGGTGATCGCGTACCGCTTGCGCTCCGGGCCGTCGCCGGGCACCGCGTCGACTTCGACGAGGCCGTCGCGCAGCAGCCGGGACAGGGTCGAGTAGACCTGCCCGAAGTGCAGCGGTTTGCCGCGACCGAACCGTTCGTCGTAGGTGCGTTTGAGGTCGTAGCCGTGCCGGGGGGCGGACTCCAGCAGGCCGAGAAACGTCTGACCGAGGGACATGCCGGTCACCATACACCCCGTGTATACACCGGGTGTATACACGGGGAGCATGCGGCTATCTCCGGTAAGCCAATCAGCGGGCGTCCCGCTCGGTTCAGGTCACCGGGTCAGGGCCGGCCGACCGGGCCGAGTAGCGCCGACTCCATCGACGTCGGATGCAGCATCACCCACTGCAGCCGGCCCTGACTGACCAGACCGACCATCTCCGGATGGATTCGGGTCAACCAGCTCTGCGCCTCGGTGAATCCCAACGCCGACGCCACCAGCGCCGCCTCGGCGGCGGTCAACCGCTGCAGCACCACCAGGTCGCTGCGGACCAGCGGGTCGAGATCCCAACTGCCCACGTCGTTGCGGAGCACCATCGTCGTCCGCCACGGCACCCCCACCTCCGGCGTGCCACCCATCGCCGGGCCGACATCCACCGCCAGCAGCTGGGGATGCGCCGGTGACGGCGGTGGTGGCGGCTGGGCGCCGGGCGGCAGAAACGACGCCGACTCCCGACCCAGACCACACTGGTGCAGAAACCCGTGCCAGTCCGGCTCGCGGGCCGTCTGGATGAACAGGTGCGCGCCGAGCGCCATCGCCCGCAGCGCCAGCAGTTGCGCGCAGCGCAGCCCGCCGACCAGCAGCAGCCGGGTCGGTTCCGGGCGGAACAGCCGTACCGCGACCGGCCCGCCCTGCCGGTTGCGCCCGACGACCATGCCGTCGCCGCCGGCCCGCAACCGTACGTCGCCGAGTGCTTCGAGACCGGCGGTGTGCAGGCCGGTCGGCGGGATGATCGACAACGGACCCGTCACGGCAGGAACCCCCCGAGCGGCAGGGTGGCGGCCAGCCCACGGACATGCTCACCGTCGATCCGCTCGGTGAGCCCGCCGCGTTCGCGTACCGCCTCGGTCAGTGCCTGGTCGCCGACGGCCAGCGTCGTCACGTCGGCGGCGGTGAGCCGGACCGCGGCCGACACCGTCACGTCCCCGGCGGCGGTCTCGGTCGGATGCCCCGGCTCCCGGGCGACGGCGACCGACACCACCGTGTCGACCATCGGCAGCTGCCGCAACACGTCGTCCAGCTGCCACGGCAGCTCCGGCCAGCGCAGCAGCCGGCGGCAGACCTGCGGCACCTCGCCGCTCCACCACGCCTGCCAGGTCTCCTCGCCGGCGACCCGGTTGCTGGCGGTGCCGTAGACGTTGCCGCCGTCCAGCCGGCTGGGCAGCTGCGCCAGGTAGCCGACGGCGGTCAGCAGATCGTCGCCGCCCAGCAGCCGGGCCGGCACCCGGTCCTGTTTCAGCTGGCGCTGGACCCGCCGGACCGACGACATCAGCGCTGGTGCCAGCTCCCGATCGGTGTAGCCGTCCGGCGTGCGCATCACCTGGAGCACCAACCAGGCCCGCCGGCGGGCCGGCACGTCACCGCCGGTCAGCTCCCGGTAGGAGCGCTCCACCAGCCCTCGTCCGGTGTGCGCGCGGGGGGCCGCCGCGACCTGGACGAGCAGCTGCACCGAGGTCGGCGGGGCGGCCGGATCCGGCGCCGGCAGCAGCGCCGCCGGGGACGGCAGACTGAGTGCCGAGCCGACGAACAGCGAACCGTCGGCAGGGTCGAGCTCCAGGACGGCGCAGACGCCACCCCGGTGACTGATCGTCGCCATCGTCCGGCCGCTGACCGTAACATCGTCCACTATGGCGGTCGGCTCCACGAACCGCAGCAGGCCCGTCGCCCGGTTGCCGCCACCGGCCGGCAGCCGCCGGGGCCGCAGCCGGTACCGCAACCACACCGCCATCCACTGGTAGAGCCACCGCCCGCGCAGCCGAACCACCGTCGGTGCCAGCAGCAGCGCCAGCGCCGCAGCCGTCACCAGCGTCACGACCGGCCCCCGCTGGTACGCGACGAGCAGCACGGTCGCCGCCAGTTGCCAGTAGACCAGCTGCCCGATGGCGAACGGGCCGGTGCCGGGGCGGACCCGCCGGGGCCGGATCCGGCTGCCCGACGCCGCTACGGGAGCCGAGGCGGCCAGTGCGGCAGCCGCCGAGCCGACGACGCCGGCCGTCGCGGCGGCCGGCGACCGGCTCGTACCCGACGCGGTCGGCGGCACCGGCACGGCGGCCCGCGCCGCCAGCGCAGGAGCCGGAGCCGCTGCGGACCGGGCCGCGACCTGCCCGGTGGACAGCCCCGCAGCGCGGACCGTCGGCAGCTCCGAGGTGGGGGCCGAACCGGCCACGCCCACGGTCGGCGGTGCGGCTGCGGGTGGCGGTGCCGGTGCGGGCATCGGCGCGGCGTCGCGTTGTCGGGGCGGTGCCCACTGCTGCCAGCCCGCCGGTGCACCCGGAGACTGGTCGGCGGAGGTGCCGGGGTCGGTCGCCATCGCTCAGCGTCCGGTCGCCGTACGGACGTCGGCCTCGGTCACCGTACGCAGCTCGTCCAGGCTGGGCCGCTGGCCGGACTGGCGCAGCCGCTGCGCCTGCGCCTTGCGTACCCCCTCGAAGAGCTTGCGCGCCTCGCGGGCGTTGCCGAAGCTCTCGTCCCGTGGCACCGTCGAAAAGTGTCCGAGCAGGACCTCCGGCACTGCGGCGGCGAGCAGATACTCGTCGTTCGCCGCCATCCGCTCGACGATCACCACCAACTGCTCCGGGGTGTAGTTGCCGAACTCGATCGTCCTGGCGAACCGGGACGCCAGGCCCGGGTTGGCGTCGAGGAACTGCCGCATCTCCCCGGTGTAGCCGGCGGCGATCACCGCGATCTCGTCCCGGTGGTCCTCCATCAGCTTGACCAGCGTGTCGATCGCCTCCTGACCGAAATCCCCGCCACTGCCGAACGACCGGGACAGGGTGTACGCCTCATCGACGAAGAGCACACCGCCTCTGGCCTGCTCGAACACGGCGGCCGTCTTCTCCGCCGTGTGGCCCAGGTACTGCCCGACCAGGTCGCGCCGGGACACCTCACGGAACGGCCCGCCGGACAGCACCCCCAGCGCGGCCAGCAGCTCACCGTAGATCCGGGCCACCGTCGTCTTACCGGTGCCCGGCGCGCCCGCGAAGATCAGGTGATGGCTCACCGCGCTCACCGGCAGACCCGCGCCGCGCCGCCACTCGTTCACCTGGATCTCGTCGATCAGCCCGCGCACCTCATCCTTGACCGACTCCAGGCCGACCATCGCGTCGAGCTCGGCCAGCAACTCCTCGGTACGGGCGGTGTCCTGCCCGCCGGCCGACGCGGCGGCGGCCGCGCCGAACACCGCACGCCGGCTCGCCGTACCGGTGACGATGGTCGGCTCGGCACCGTCGGCGATGTCGAACGCCGGCGTCGCCGTGTTCTCGGTGCTGCACTCCTCGACGCGGCCCGCACAGCCACGACCAAAGGAGACCGCCGGCCCACGGGTGTCGCGGATCCGGCAGCGCCGCAGCGTCGGCGCGCTCTGGTGGGCGACTGCGACCCCGGCCCCGCCGGTCCGGGAGATCTCGCACGTCTCCAACACCGGGCGGCCGTGCTGGTAGACGTAGACGCCCCGGTTGCCGCAGCCGGTGATGGACGACGCCCGGATGGTGGGCGCGGCTCCGATCCGCACGATGACGCCGTCCTCGGCAAGGTCGGTGAACTCGCAACCGTCGACGTCGCCGTCCGAATCCTCGACCACCAGGCCGTGCCGCGCCCCGGTGACCGTGCACCGGGTCAGCGTGAAACTCGACCGGTTGCCGATCACGACGCCAGCACCGAACCCGGCCCGCAGTTGGCAGCCGGCCATGGTCAGCCGGGCCCGGTCGACCGCCACCGCCGGCGCGTCGCCGGCCAGCAGCACCAGGTCACGCAGTTCGAGGGCGCCGCCGTTGGCAGACACGGTCGGATAGTTACCGGCGGAGGCGTCGACGGTCACCGACCCGGCACCCTGCGCGGCGACCACAGTGATCTGTCGCTCATTGACGAATAATGCCTCGTAGTAGGTGCCGGGAGCGACGGCCACCACCGACCCGTCGGACGCTGCCGCGAGCGCGTCACCGATCGACTGATAGGCGCCTGGCTGGTCCGGACTGACCGAGAGGGTGCGCGTCATGGCTCCGGGCTTCGTACGCGGCGGGACAGGGGATTTCGACGATATCGCAGCGCCACCAGACCCGGTGTCCGGTGACCGACCGCGTCTGAACGACCGCGTCGTCGCCGGTCCGCAGCAGGCAGCAGCGACCGGCACCGGTTGTCTACGCTCTACGGCGGAATCCCAGGGCCCCGACCGGCCCCGGCTGGCCCCGACCGGACGGCGAAGGAGAGCGTGATGGCGGTACGCATGCTGCCGTTGACGGCAGCCGCTCTGCTGGTCGACGGCGAGGTCCACACCCACACCTCGGTCCGCGGCGACCACCTCCCGCAGCTGCACCCGCTGGTCCGGCGGATCCTGGACGAACTTCCGGTCGGTCAGCGGGAACGCTTCGTCGGCTGGTGCGCCGAGCCGGTGCTGATCTCCGACCGGCTGTACGCCGTACAGCAGGGCCAGCCCGGCACCGAGCTGTCGCCGGCCGCGGCCCGGGCGGCGCTGTGGGGTGCCCGGATCCGGGTCACCCTGATCCGCGAACCGGACGATCCGGCCCACGGTACGGCGGTAGCCCCGTGCCGGTCCTGCCGCCAACTGCTCGACTGGTTCGCAGTGGAGGCGCTCTGATGCCCGGCGACGACCGGTTCCCGTCGGAGGTGCTGGCCGCCCTGACCCGGGCCGGCTGGCAGCCCGGCCGACGCGACGAGCAGCGGGGCCGCGACTGGGCACTGCGGGTCGCCGGGCACGCCGGACCCGACGGGCGGCAGCACACCGTGGTCGGTCCCGCGATCGAGGCGTACGCCGAGTTCGGCGGCCTGTACGTCGAACCGGACGGCCCTGGCGAGGCGGTCGCACCGAGCACGGTCCACCTCGATCCGCTGCGCGCCGTGCACACCGTCGCCACCCTCGCCGTACTCGCCGACACGCTGGGCGTGCCGGTCAGCCCGCTCGGCGTCGAGGCGGACGGCACCGGCATCCTGGCCATCGACGCCCGGCAGCGGGTGTTCGTGCTGGACCACGGCGGCGACTGGTTTCTCGGCCGGTCGGTCGAGCAGGCCGTCACCGTGCTGATCCTCGGGCAGCGGCCGCACCGGCTCGCCGAGGACGGCAGCTGGTGACCGCCGACCCGGAGCCAGGTCCGCAGCCGCTGTCCGAGTTCGCCTCGGCCGGGTGGCGACCGGCCACCGCAGCCGAGTCGGGCATGGCCGCCGCCACCGACCTGGCGGGCTATCTGGCGGCGCTCGGCACCGGGCCGCTGCTGCTGCCGGTGTCGGCAGAGACCGCCGCCGGTCAGGCACCGTTCGCCTGGCCCACCGTCGAACACGACGGCGCTCCACACGTGCTGGCCTTCACCTCGCCGCAGGCCATCGCCGCCGGACTACCGGGCGAGTCGGTACGGTACGTGACGGTCACCCTGGCCGAGGTGGCCGCCACGATCCCCGACGACAGCTGGTGGTTGGCGGTCGACCCGGGACTGCCGATCGCCGACCGGATCACCGCCGGGCAGCTGCGGGAGCTGATACCGGCACCCGATGCCGGCGACATCGCGCAGGCGCTGCGCGCCGCCGTCGCGGCCGAGGACCCGGACGCGGTGATGGCCGCCCTGCTGCGGGCCGAGTTCACCGTACCGCTGCTGCCGGACGCCGACCCCGATGCCGCCGCGACCGACCTGGCCGACCCCCGGTTCCCCTGGTGGTGTCTGCCCGACGAGGCGGGACAACCGTCGGTGCCGGTCTTCACCTCCCCGGCGATGCTGGCTGAGCTCTTCGACGTGCCGCCGCCATCGGTCGTCGCCTCCAGCGTGCGACTCTTCGCGAACTGGCCGGACCCGGGCTGGCAGCTCGCCGTCGACCCGGGCACCGCCTCGGCGGTAAGCCTGCCCGGGGAGGCGGTCCGGCAGGTCAGCCAGTGGCTCGACGAGCTGCGCCGAACCGTGACCGAGGCGGACCAAGCGGATGTGGCCCAGACCGTGACCGAGGCGGACCGGGCCGAGGGCACCGAAGTTGACCGGGCCGAGGCGGAGCCGGACGTTCCGGTCCGGATGCAGCTGGTCGTCCCGCACCGCCACCTGCACGCGTACGTGGCGGACGGCTACGACCGGATGGCCGGCCCGGTGCACCGCTGGCACGGCTCGGGCCGGGACACCCCAAAGCGGCTGTACGCCCGGTTGGGCCTGCTCGGGCCGGAGTCGCCGTTCACCGCCGCCGACGAGTGGGTTCCGGTCGTACGGTGGGAACCCGGCCCGGACACCCCGGCGACCTGGCTCGACGAGCAGCCGCAGCAGCGGGCGCTGGCCGTGCCGGACGGGGCCGAGCTGCACGTGCTGCATCAGGACGGCAGTGACGAGCTGCTGGCCCGCTTCGACCGGAGCGGTCGACGCTGGCTGCCGGTGGACCCGCCGCCGGCCGAGCCGCCGGCGGCCGCGAGCATCGGTTGACCGGCGACTACCGGTCAGCCAGCCAGCGCCGTGCGGGCGGAGTGGCCAGCAGGATCACCGCCAGTCCGGCCAGCGCACCGACGACCATCGGCATCAGCATCGTCGGGTGGTATTCAACCTTGCCGAACAGCAGCAGGCCGCCCAGCACGACGAGGAGCAGCCCGGCGGTGAACCCGGCCGGGGCCCGCAGCATGTTCGGCCCGCCGACCCAGACGATCCGCATACCGGCCAGGGTCATCAAGACCAGCAGCAGGCAGAGCCCGAAGATTGCGAACGCGATGATCCACAGTAGGAATTTCGCGTCACCTTCGGCGCGGTAGGTGACGACCAGGAACGCGAGACCCGCGACCAGCCAGAGGGCAGCGGTGGGGATGGTCAGCAGTACGGCGGCGACGACGACAGGTGGCCGCCGTCGGCCGGCGGCGGGGGTGGCGGTAGCCGGACCGGGTACGTTCACCGGCTCGGTGGACACCATACCGAATCGTCCTCGGCGGTCGGCGGCTCGCCCCCGGTCGGCTGATCGGGCCCGGCCTGGGCGGCCGGTGCCGGCACCACCGGTGCACCGACGTCGGCCGCCGGCGGTGGGCCGTCCCGGGCGGCCGCCGGACGTCTCGCCCGGCGCCGCAGCCACCGGATCAGCAGCACGACACCGGTGACCAGCGTGCCGAGGATGGTGAAGAAGATCAGCATGCCGATCAGTTCGTCGAGCCCGAACTCGTAGCCCGGCTCGGGTGGCAGATAGGCGACCGGGTCGCTGGCGGTCGGCGACGGCCGTGGGCTGGCCCGGTCGTCCGGCTCGGTGGTGAGCGCGGCGTGAATGTCCAGAATGCCCCAGCCGAAGTCGAGATCCTTGCCGGGCGGCCCGGCGTCGTACGCCGTACCGACCAGGCGTTGGAACAGTCTGCCCTGGTCCTCGTCCGGATACCGTGCCTTGAGCAGCGCGAACGCCCCCGACACCAACGCGGTGGCGGAGCTGGCGCCGTCCATCGTGTAGTAGCCGCCGCCAGCGGACGCTTGCATGATGTCCTCGCCGGGTGCGGCGATGTGGGTCTGCTCGGCGCGGATCGACTCCGGGCTGAGCCCACCGTCCCGCCCGCTGCTGGTCACCGCGATGGTCCACTCACTGCGGGCCGGCTGGCCGATCAGCACGTCGAGGCGGTTGCCGATGCCGGCGACGACGATGACGCCGCGCCGGTAGGCGCTTTCGACGGCGCGCTCCAGCGCCGGGTCGGACGATCCGGTGAGCGAGACGTTGATGATGTCGGCGCCGCTGTTGACCGCCCTGTTGATCCCGAGCGCGATGGACTCGGGGAGGATGATCTCAGTCTTCGGGCTGGAGAGCGTGATGGGCAGGATCTTGGCCTTCGGCGCCACCCCGAGCACCCCGTCACGGCCGTCGGGCCCGTGCCCGTGCCCGGCGATCAGCGACGCCATCCCGGTGCCGTGGTTGCGCCGGTCGACGTGGCCCTTGCTGTCGCGGTCGTGAAGGTCGGCCCCGGGCAGTACGTTGTCCCGCAGGTCGGGGTGGGAGGCGTCGACGCCGGTGTCGACCACCGCGACGGTCACCCCCTCGCCCTGGGTGATCCGGTGCACCTCGGGCAGCCGCATCGCTTCGACGTGCCAGGACTGGTCCCGGATCTCGCCGGCCAGTGCCGGCCCGGCGGGCAGCGGGACCGTGCCGAGCAGCCCGATCAGCCCGGCTGCCACCAGACCGAGCGACCGCCGGGAAGCACGCATAGGCGGAGCACACCTCTCCGTCGGGTAGTCGCCGGGCGACCCGGCGCTGTGCCCGGATGATACTGCGTCGGGTGCTTCGTCCGGCTCAGCTCGGCCGTCTGCCGGCCTCATCGCTGGCCCAGGCTCCGGCCCTGCTGCTGCGGCGGCTTCTCGTCGGGGGTGTCGATGGTGCCGGGAGCCGCCGGGTCGGTCTGCCACAGCTCGTCGTCACCGTCGCCGTACTCCCAGGTCTGCTGCCGGTCGTCGGTCTTGCGGCTGGTGCGACCGGTGCCACCGGCTGGGCCGGCACCCCGTTGCCCGCCCAGCACCGGACCCGGGCCCTTGGTGGCACCGCCGGGCTTCGTCGGCCCGGCCCGGCCGGACAGCCGTGGGGCAGCCGGGGCCGGCCGACCGGCGGAGCCGGGTGCGGCCGGCTGCGGTAGCCGGGCAGCGCCGGTAGTCGGGGCGGCGGGGCGGCTGCGTGGGCCGCCCAGGCTGGGCGGTGGGGCGGTTGGCCGGCCAGCGCCGCCAGCCGGGCGGCCGCCAGTGCTGCCCGGCAACTGTGGCGCCGCCGGTGGGGTGGGTCGGACCGGGGGGCGGCCGGTCGGCCCCGGCGGCCGGGAGCCACCCGGCGTCGGTCCGGTGCTGCCGGGCAGCGACGGGCGCTGCGGTGCCGGACGTCGGCTGGCCGGGTTGTTCGGCGGCGGACCACCGGCCCCGGGCAGCGCCGGCCGGGGCGGACCGGGCGGCCGGAGCGGAGGATTCGGGCGGTTCGCACCCGGCGGCAGTGCTCCGGGTCGGCTGACCCCCGGTGCCCCCGGTCGTGGCCCGGGGGTGACGCCGGGTGGCGCTACCGCCGGGGGCGGGCTCGGCGCCGGGCCGGCACCGGTCTGCGGGAGGTTGGGCACCGGAGGAGGCGCGGTCGGCGGGGCGACGGTGCCCCCGGCCAGGTGCAGCCCGTCCGGCACCGGCGGCGGTGGCGTGGGTGACGGCGTGCTCCGGCCCAGCCCGGGAGCGGTGGGCGGCTCGCCACGCCCCGCGAACTCCGGCCGGGGTGGTGCGCCCGGCGCACCACCCGGCGGCGCACCGGGCGGCGGTGCCCCGGGGCCGCCGGGAGGAGCGACCGACGGGTGGACAACCGCTGCGTCGGTCGGGCCCCGGAAGGTGGTGCCCCGGGTGATGTGGCTCAGGTACACGTCGATGTACATGTCGGCCAACGGCTTGATGATGTCCCGGGCGCGCTCGAAGTAGTCGTCCATCACGTCTTTGCGGGTCCGGCCGGTGGTGCCCGGGATCCAGTCGTACGTGTCGGACCACTGCAGGCCGTTGTCCGGGTCGGCCGCCTCCACGGTGTACTGCTCCCAGAGGGTGCGGAACTCCTGCTGGGTCGACTCGATCTTGCCGGCCAGCTGCTCCAAGCCACGGCGGTTGCTGTCGGCGGCCTCCTTCCACTCGTCGAGCGAGTAGAGGGTGGCGCCCACCCGTTGCATGAAGTACTCACCGGCCGGTGACTGCCACTTGGCAGCCAGCGCCGTCGCGTACCGCTGCAGGTTGGTGCGGGTGCTGTCGAGCAGCACGCCGATCCGGTGCCACATGTCGGCGACGGCGATCACCCGCTCGTCGCTCTCGTTCTGGATCCAACCCCACATCGTCTCGATGTTGGTCGTTTCCTTGTCCCAGACGGTGGGTTCGTAGCGCTGGTTCGGATCCGAGTAGTCGTGGACGACGTAGTCGTTCACGGCGTTCACGTACGGGATCGACACCGGCTGCCAGCCGAAGTACTCGTCGGACATCCCCGCTCCTCGACGTCGCTATCCGCGCTGCTCAGTGATCGGCCGACGGACTGTCGAGCTCACCGTCGTGCATGTCCTCGTCGTCGGCGCGGATGTCGTAGGCACCGTCGCCCTCACCGATCGTCTCGGCCTCGTACAGCGACAGGTCCCGGTCGGCCGCTTCGGGGGCGTAGGAGGAGGTCTCCTCGTCCGGATCGACCACCAGACTCGGATCCTCGACGCCGCTTTCCGGATCCTGCCAGAGATCGTCGAGCGTCTCGCCGCCTTCTAGATTGGAGAACGCGGTGTAAACGGTCATCTGGTCGGCCGCGACCAGGGCGTCGCCGTCGAGGTATTCGGCGGAGATCGACTTGGCGGCGGTCGCCAGTGAGGCGAGGCCCTTGGCCACCTCGCCGAGCAGCAGGGTGGCCGCCTCACGGTTCTCGTCGTGCCGGCCCTGGAAGAACCGGCCCTCGGACATCCCCGACCCGCCGAACGGCACCGGGATGGTGAGCATGTGGTTGATGCCGCTCGCCAGGCTCGGCTGGAAGTTGAGCCGCAGCTCGTCCATCACGCACTGGGCGAAGTCGTCAAGCTGCTCGATGTCGACGTCGATCGTCTCGTTGACCAGCCAGCTGTCGTCCGCCAAGATCCCTCCCCCGGGCCCTCACACGTGTATCGGCATCCACAAAACTATCGCGTCACCGCAATTGTCGTGGACCGAGAGTCACGATGTGGACGGTAGATGTAGCAACTGGACGAGCCGGGTGCCTTCCCGCCTGGTGACCAGCCAGCCCCGCCCCGGCGGCAGCGGACCGGGCCGTACATTGCCGAGCAGCACCCCCTCGTCGCGGCTGCCGGACATCACCAGGCCCGGCGAGCTGAGCTCGCGCAGTCGCATCAGGATCGGCTCGTACAGTGCCCGGCTGGCGCCGCCACTGCGCCGGGCGATCACCAGGTGCAGCCCGATGTCACGGGCCTGCGGCAGGAACTCCAGCAGCGGCAGCAGCGGGTTGCCGCCGCCACCGGCGACGAGGTCGTAGTCGTCGACCAGAATGTACAGGTCGGGGCCGCGCCACCAGCTGCGGGCACGCAGCTGCTCCGGGGTCACGTCCGCCGGGGGCAGCCGGTCACGCATCACGTTGACCACCTCGGTCAGCATGCCGGCGGTGACGTCCGCCGAGGTGCCGTACCCGATCTGGTGTTTTTCGCTGATATCGCCGAGCAGGCTGCGCCGGTAGTCGACGACGATGAGCCGGGCCTGGGTCAGGTCGTTGCGGTCGGTGATGCCCCGGGCCAGCGCCCGCAGGAAGCTGCTCTTGCCGGACTCGCCGTCGCCGAAGACGATGAAGTGCGGATCGGTGCTCAGGTCCAGGTGCACCGGCTGCAGGTCGACCTCGGCGATGCCGATCGGCACGCCGGGGCGTCCGGTGTCCGGCACCGAGTCGTACGGCACCACGGCCGGCAGCAGCCGCACCGGTGGCGCACCCGGGCCCTGCCAGGCAGCGGCGACGTCGGTGACGAACCGCCGGGCACCGTCGGCGAGGGTCCCCGCGTCGGCGTCGCCGTCGGTGCGTGGCAGCGCGGCGAGGAACTGCATGCCGTCCGGGGTGATGCCCCGGCCGGGCGACTTGTCCGGCACGTTCATCGCCGCCCGCCGGTCCAGGTTGGAGTCGCTGGCGTCGGCGAGGCGCAGCTCCAGCCGGGTGCCGAAGACGTCGCGTACCGCCGGTCGCAGGTCCATCCACCGGCCGGCGCTGATCACCAGGTGTACGCCGAACGACAGCCCTCGGTTGGCGATGTCGTTGATTGCCGGCTCCAGGTCCTCGAACTCGGCGCGTACCGCCGCCCAGCCGTCGATCACCAGGAACACGTCGCCGAACGGGTCGTCGGTGTGCCCGCCGTGCCGGCGTTCCCGCCGGTAGGTGGCCATCGAGTCGATCCGGTTCTCGGCGAACCGGCGTTCCCGCTGGGCCATCAGCAGCCGCAGCTCGGCGATGGTCCGGCGGACCTGCCCGGCGTCCAGCCGGGTGGCGACCCCGCCGACCTGCGGCAGGTCACGCAGCGCGGTGAGCGCGCCGCTGCCCAGGTCGAGGCAGTAGATCTGCACCTCGCGTGGGGTGTGGGTGAGGGCGAGCGATGACACGACCGTACGCAGCAGGGTGCTCTTGCCGCTCTGCGGGCCGCCGACGATGACGGTGTGCCCGGCGGAGCCGCCGAGTTCCAGCCAGAGCACGTCGCGGCGCTGCTCGAACGGCTTGTCGATCAGGCCGACGGCGGCCCGCAGCTCGCCCTGCAGCGTCGGGCTGGCCGCGGTGATGCCGCGTTCGGGGTCGGCGACCAGCGGCGAGAGTAGCTGGTCGAGGGTCATCGGGTCGCCGAGCGGCGGCAGCCACACCTGGTGGGCCGGTTTGCCGCGGCCGGTGAGCCGGCTGACCAGGATGTCGAGCAGGCTCTCGCCGGTAGTGGCGTCGGCCGGTTCGGGCTCCGGTTGCCGGGCGTCGGCCGGCAGCCGGGGTGCGACGTACTGGGTGGTGTATTCCTGGACCCGGTCGTCGCCGTCGCCAGCGGCGACCGCCTCGGCGGTCTTGCTGCGGTACGTGCCGGAGACGTACGCGGCCCGGAACCGTACCAGCGGTTCGGTGCCGAACCGCAGGTAGCCGTGGCCGGGGGAGCGGGGCAGTTCGTACGCGTCGGTGGCGCCGAGCACCACCCGGCTCTCCATCGCGGAGAAGGTTCGCAGGCCGATCCGGTACGACAGGTGGGTGTCCAGCCCGCGGAGCCGGCCCTCCTCCAGCCGCTGCGAGGCGAGCAGCAGATGCACGCTCAACGACCGGCCGACCCGTCCGATCTGGACGAACATGTCGATGAAGTCCGGTTTGGCGGTCAGCAGTTCGGAGAACTCGTCACAGATGATCAGCAGCGCCGGCATCGGCTCCAGCGGTGCCCCGGCCGCGCGGGCCTTCTCGTAGTCACGCTGTGAGGCGTAGTTGCCGGCCGAGCGGAGCAGCTCCTGCCGGCGGACCAGCTCGCCGTTGATCGCATCGGTCATCCGGTCGACCAGCGGCAACTCGTCGGAGAGGTTGGTGATCACCGCGCTGGTATGCGGCAGCTTGTCCAGCCGGGTGAACGTCGCCCCGCCCTTGAAGTCGATCAGCACGAAGTTGAGCGTCTCCGACGAGTGGGTGGCGGCCAGGGCCAGCACCAGGGTGCGCAGCAGCTCCGACTTGCCGGAGCCGGTGGCGCCGATCAGCAGGCCGTGCGGGCCCATGCCGTCCTGCGCGGACTCCTTGAGGTCCAGCTCGACCGGGGTGCCGTCCGGGGTCAGCCCGAGCGGCACCCGCAGCCGGTCCCGGTTCGGCCGGGGTGTCCACGCCCGGTCCACGTCGAACTCGTACGGATCGCCCAGGTCGAGCAGGTCGGCCAGGTCCTGCTCCAGGTGCAGCGGCTGCTCGCCACGGGACGCGGCGGACAGCCGCAGCGGCGCCAGCTCCATCGCCAACGTCTCCGCCTCGGCGATCGTGCAGGTGTCGGCGGTGCCGATCTGCGCCCGGCCGTCCAGGGTGACGCTGGCCATCGACCCGTCGGCGGCGACATCGAGCACCAGCCGGGCCCGGTCGAGCACCCGGGGCGGTGGCTCGGACAGGTCGACGATGGTCACCCCTTCCACACCGCCGTCGGTCATCAGGTGATCGGAGCCGGCCGGGTCACCGCCGTCGAGCACCACCAGCAGGTGCGGGCCGGAGGTGGTGGCGGAGCCGCCACCGGACAGGTTGAACCGGGGGCGGTTGGCGAGCACGTCGTCGAGCATCGCCTCCAGGCCGGTCACCGTCGGCGACACCAGCCGCAGCGCGCCGGTCGCATCGGTGCGGGTCGGATGCAGCGCGTGCGGCAGCCACTTGACCCACTCCCAGTGCTCCCGCCGGGTCGGGGCCGGGCAGATCGCCACCAGCATGTCGTCCGGCGCGTGGAACGCGGTGGCCTGGGCGATCACCGCCCTGACCAGGGCGCGGGCGGCGTCCGGGTCGCCGCGCAGATGCACCCGGGCGAAGCCGCGCAGCGCCATGTCCACCGGCAGCTGCGGCACCGTGGCGTAGCTGGTCAGGAACCGGCGCAGCGCCAACGCGCACATCGGCTCCAGCTTCTCCAGCGCGGTCGGCGGCGGTGGGACCAGCGGCGTCGCCAGCTCCTGCGGCCCGAGACCGACCCGTACGGTGGCGAAGTCGGGGTCGCCACGGCGGCGTTCCCACAGCCGGGGACCGACCGGCACCGACCACAGCGTCTGCGGGTCCGGGTGCCGGTAGAACGCGGCTTCCCGCTGCTGGCGTACGGTCCGCAGGACCCGGCGACGCTGCCGCGACAGATGCGCCAGGTATTCGCGCCGCCGCTGCGCCATCTCCTGCCGGCTCGGCCCACCGGCCTGGTTGGACAGCTGGGTGGCGAGCATGCCGAGCGCGGAGAGGCCGAACAGGCCACCGGCGACGTAGCTGAGCGTCGAACCGCCCCGGCCGGCGTACATCAACGCCATCGCGACCGAGCCGGCCAGCATCGGCAGCAGCATCATCAGCTGCCCCCAGGACCGGCCGGTCGGCGCCGGCAGCTCGGGTGGCGCGTCGAGCAGGACCTCACCGGACGGGTACTCCGGCTCGGGTCGGCGCGCCGGGCGCCGTATCACCACCGTACCCACGGATCGATCCTCCCCGTCGTCGTCACACCCGGACGCCGGGTCGCTACCGGCGCCGATGGCACCGGCACATGGTAGGTAGCCTTCTCGAGTCAGGACAGCCCGCGCGGCTTGATGAGGAGTCAGCAGTGGTCACCCAGGCCGGAACCGGACTCGCCCGGATCGCCGTCGTGGCGCCGACCCGACGCATCGACCTCGCCCTGCCGGAACACCTGCCGTTGGTCGGGCTGCTCCCGGCGGTGCTGCGGCAGGCCGACGAAGACCCCTCCGACGGTACGGCCGACGGCGGCTGGGCGCTGCGGCGTACCAACGGATCCACCCTGGACCTCAACCGTACGCTCGCCGCGCAGCAGGTCCGCGACGGTGAGACGCTGCATCTGCTGCCCCGCCGCACCGAGTGGCCGGAGCTGGCCTACGACGATCTGATGGAGGCGATCGCCGCCGGTGCCCGCCGACGCGGGCTGCCCTGGACGCCGGCCGCCACCCGGCTGACCGGGCTGCTGACCGGGGCCGTTCTGCTGCTGCTCGCCCTGGTCGCGGTGGTGACCGCCGGTGGCACCGGGGTGGCCGCCGGGGCGGCCCTGCTCGGCACCGCAGCCGTCCTCGTCGCGGTCGGCGTGCTGCTGTCCCGGGCGATGGCCGACTCGCTGGCCGGCGCGGTGCTCGCCGCCCTGGCCCTGCCGTACGCCTTCGTCGGCGGCGCGGTGGCGCTGGCCGGCGGCGAACCGGTCACCGAACTGGGGGCACCGCACCTGCTGGTCGGCTCGGCGGTGCTGACCCTGACCGGGGTGCTCGGCATGCTGGGCGTCGGGGACGCCGGCCGGGTCTTCGTGGCGGCGATCTTCACCGGGGTCAGCGGGACGACCGGGGCGGTGCTGGCCGTCGGGCCACTGGACGGGCCGCGCGCCGCGGCGGTCCTGGTGGCCGCGGTGACCCTGCTGCTGCCGGCGTTGCCGCTGATCTCGGTCCGGGCCGGCAAGCTGCCGATGCCGGCGCTGCCGCGTACCGCCGAGGACCTGGTCCGCGACGACCCGCAGCCGGACCGGGCGGAGATCTACCGGGCGACGGCCCGCGCCGACGAGGTGCTGACCGGCCTGATGTTCGGTACGGCCGTGGTGGCTGCCGCCGGGTCGGCGGTGCTGACCTTCTCGGCGACGGTCGGCGCGGTGCTGCTGGTCGCGGTGGTGACGGCCGGTCTGCTGCTGCGGGCCCGGCTGGTCTCGACCATCCGGCACCGGGTGCCGCTGCTGGCCGGCGGCCTGGTCGGCGTCGGTCTGCTGACCCTGATCGGTACGGGTGGGATGGCGGCCGGTACCCGGCTGGCCCTGCTGCCCGTGGTGCTGCTGGTGGTGGCGCTGGTGCTGGCGGCCGGGATGGTCTACAGCCGACGTCCGCCGACGCCCCGGTTGGCCCGGCTCGGCGACGGGCTGGACGTGGTGCTGCAGCTGGCGGTGGTGCCGGTGGCCTGCGCCGTGCTCGGCCTGTACGGCTTCATGCGGGCGATCAACGGCTGACTCCGGCTGCGAGCTGCTCCGGGCGCAGCGGTGGGAATGGGCCGCCCCGGACCAGCCGGATTAGCGCCGTGTCGACGTCGTCGGCGACGTACTGGTAGCCGGCCCAGTGCAGCAGCAGGACCCGGCCGGCGGCGTCGACGACCAGCTCGGCGGGGCCGTCAGAGTTGCCGCCGAGCGGGAACACCGGATGGTCGTACTCGTCGACGAAGACCCGGGCCTCCTCGGTGACCAGGCCGCTGCGTACCGGGTGGACGAAGGTCGGGAAGCCGGCGTCGGCGGTGCCGTCCGAGCCGAACTGGGCGATGGTCAGCCCGCCGAACTCGGTCAGCGCCGCGCGGGCGACCGGCGTCATGACCAGCCCGTCGAGTTCTGCCGCCCACCGGCCGGCCCACTGGTCGACCATCGCGGAGACGTCCCGGCCGGGGAACCAGCCGGCGGCTTCCAGCACCGGCCGTACGTCCGGCGGGAACCGGCGGTCGGCGGCCCGGGCGGCGGCGTACCGCTCGGCGACGACCGTCACCGGGACCGGCGGCCACTGGCTGACCTCGCCGGACTCCCCGTCGATCACGATCCGCGGCGACCCGGAACCGGTCGGCGACCCGGCCGGGGACGGTGCCTCGTCCGGCGGTCCGGCGGACGGTGGCCCGGCCGTCCGACTTCCCGCGTCGTCGGTGGGGATCAGCCAGGCGACGTATCCGTACTCGAACTCGTGCAGGCCGATCCGCTCGTCGGTGCCGGCATCGGCACCGTGCTCGGTCGCCCATTGGCGGGCCAGGTCCAGCGCCTCGTCGCGACCGAGCATCGATGATCCCTTCCGAGCTGCGGGCGAGACCCCACGGTACGCCGTCGTCACCGGACCCTATGGTAGGCAGCACGCCGCGTGGTGGTGCAGCCGCGCGGCGCTGACGGGTGGAAGGAAGCCAGGCATGCCGTCGCGGCGCGACCAGGTCCAGTCGTACCAGTTCTTCGTCCAGCGGATGACGTCCGCGCTGGTGGCCAGGGACCCGGATCCGGCGGTCGCACCGTTTCAACGGCTTGGCGGCGCGGGCCTCGGCGGGATCATGGTGGCGGTGCTGTGCCTCGGCGCGGTCGGCGTCTTCGGCTTCATCGTCCCCGGTGGATCGACCAGCTGGCAGGACGGCGCCTCGGTGATCCTGGAGAAGGAGACCGGCACCCGGTACCTGTACCGCGAGGGTCACCTGCACCCGGTGGTCAACTACGCATCGGCGTTGCTGGCGCTGGAGTCCTTCGCCCCGGTGACCGACGTGTCACGCAACTCCCTGGCCGGTACGCCCCGTGGCCCTCGGATCGGCATCCTGGACGCACCGGACGCGCTGCCCGACGCGAAGCGAATCCTGACCGGAGGCTGGACACTGTGCTCCCAGGCCGCCCGGGACGAGTCCGGTGAGCTGGTGGCCACCACGGTGCTGACCGTCGGCCGGCCGCCGGTCGGTGGCCGGCCCACCGGCGACGGCGCGCTGCTGGTCCGCGACGCCGACACCGGGCACCTGCAGCTGATCTGGCGGGATCAGCGACACGAGCTGGTCGACGAGGACATCGTCCTGGAAGGTCTGGCGCTGCGCTCCGAGCCGGTCGTGCTGGTCGGCGGGGCCTGGCTGAACGCGTTGCCGGCCGGGGAGCCGATCGGCAGCCGACCGGTGCCCGGCCGGGGCGAGCCGTCGACCGCACTGCCGGACGCGGTCACCGGCTCGATCTACGTGGTCGAGAACCAGACCGGCGACCGGCAGTACTACCTTGCCGAACGGGACCGGCTGGCACCGCTGACCGAGTTGCAGGCCGAGGTACTGCTCGCCGATCCGGGCACCCGGGACGCGTACGGCGGTGAACCGCCGACCGCGCTGCCGGTCGCCGCCGCCACCGTTGTCGGCGCGCCCCGGGCGGCCGAGTCCGGGGAGACCGGTGCCCGGTCGCCGCAGCGCCGACCGGACATCCTGCGGCTGACCGATGGCCGGCAGAGCGTCTGCGCCGGCTATCCGCCCGGCAGCCACCAGCCGCAGGTGCTGGTCGACGCGCAGGTCGAGCCGCCCACACAGGCGATCGTCACCCCGGCACGCACCGCCGACGGCGTACCGCTGGCGGACCGGGTGGTGATCGAGCCCGGCCACGGCGCGTTGGTCGAGTCGATGCCCGCGCCGGACGCCCCGGCCGGCACCCTGACCCTGGTGACCGACCTTGGCATCCGCTATCCGCTGGCGGACCGGGCGGTCGCCGCGATGCTCGGCTACCGCGAGGTGGAGCCGGTGCGGCTACCCGCCAGCCTGGTGGTACGGCTGCCGGGCGGGCCGGCGCTGGACCCGGCGGCAGCCCGACGACCAGCCTGAACGACTATTGTGGATCAGCGAACGTCGGCCAGGTGGCGTCGGTCGATCGGTATCGGTCTGGCGCCACTGGACACAAGGAACTACCGTTTCCGATGACAGATGGTGCGTCGGCGCACCATGCGGCACCGCCCCTCGGATTGCGGGGCATCCCACCAGAGGACGGGGTGAAGACCACCATGACCGGGATGAACACCAATACCGGGCTGATGGTTCAGACCGAGAAGGACGTCGATGACGTCGCGAACCGGCTGACCGGCAACCTGAACCAGTTGATGGACCAGCTCATGCCGCTCTACGACCAGTGGAAGGGTATCGGTGCCGGCTCGTTCCAGCAGGTGCGTCAGGCGTTCGACGAGGACATGGCGCGGCTGAACCTGGCGTTGCGGTCGATCGCCGAGGCGGTCGGTTCGGCCGGTAAGGACTACGAAGTCAGCGACGAAGAGATCAAATCCGAGATGGATTCGGCGGGGGCGACCGCCGGCCAGATCACTGCGGCGCTGAAGCTCTGACCGGAGGGATCGAGATGGACATCCGCTACGATTTCGCCGCGCTGAACTACGCCGCCGACAATTGCGGCACCGCGGCCAAGAACATGATTCAAGAGCTCGACGGCCTCAAGACCGGCATCCAGCCGCTGGTGGCAACCTGGGAGGGTGACGCGCAGACCGCGTACCTGACCCGGCAGGCGGAGTGGGAGTCTGCCGCCAACGACCTCAAGGACCTGCTCAACCGGATCGAGAAGGCGCTGCGCGAAGCGGCCGTACGGATGCAGGCACGCGAGGCGGCCAACCGGGCCAAGTTCGAGTGACCGACGGCGTCACCGCACAGCCGGTCCAGGCACCACGAAGTACGCCTCCTGCGGATCGGTGCCCGCCGGGTGGCTGCCGGCACCAGTCCCGCCGGCACCGGGTAGGCCGGTAGCGGTTACACCGCCTGCGGGCGTACCGCCTTGTGACGCCGCGCCGCTGCGGTCGACCATCCGCCGGGTCGGCTGCCAGCGGCGGCGTCGGCCACCCGGCAGTGCCGCCACGGTCACCGCGACCAGCAGGATCAGCAACGCCGTACCGGCGGCCACCGTCACGGCGGTCCGGGTCAGCCGCTGCCAGCGGGCCACCCGCTGGACCGCGGCGGCATCCGGCGCGACCGTCGGCAGCGCCGGCGCGGCGACCGGCTCGCCCGCCGTCAACCGCTCGGTCACCGCCCGGTACGGGTTCACCACCCCGTGGCCGTAGCCGTCAGACCGGCCGCCGGGTGCCGGATCCGCAGTCGCGGTCAGCCGCCGGGCCACGTCGGCCGCCGACAGATCCGGCTCGGCGGCCCGCAGCAGCGCCGCTGTCGCGCTCACCACCGGGGCGGCGTAGCTGGTGCCGGCGACCACCTGGTGCCCGGACACCCGGGTCGCCGCCACCACCGCCCCACCCGGAGCCACCAGGTCCACATAGTCACCGACCTGGGAGTCCGCCAGCCGTACGCCGTTCTCGTCGATCGCCCCGACGCCGATCACCCCGTCGAACGCCGCCGGGTACGGCGTCGGATCCGGCGACGCGCCCTGCTGGTGGCTGTTGCCGGCTGCGGCCACCAGCACCACGTCGGCCCGGACGGCGCGCTCGACCGCGGCCCGTACCGCCGGGTCCGCGCGGTACATGATCAGCGACATGTTGATCACCTTCGCGTCGCTGGCCACCGCGAGGTCGATCGCCTCGGCCAGCCGCTCCGCCGGTGAGGCGGAGCCGTCCTGCCGCGCCTGGATCCGCTCGGTGACCCGGATCGGAACGATCGTCACCCCTGGGGCGATGCCGTGGAAGCCGACGCCGTCCACCCTGGTGGCGGCGATCAGGCTGGCCACGGCGGTGCCGTGCGAGGCGCAGTCCACCGTGCCGCTGGCCTCGACGCCGGTCAGGTCGGCGCCGACGGCCACCTGACCGGACAGTTGCGGATGGTCGTCGTCGACACCGGAGTCGATCACCGCGACCCGTACCCCCGACCCGTCGGTCACCGGCCAGCTGCGCTCGGGCGCCAACCAGCGCTGATGCCAGGAGATCTGAGGGATCACCGGGCCGGGGTCGGCCGGGCTGCGGCAACTGCCCGGGGCGGCAGCCGCCGGCGCCGCCGCGACAACCGGCAGCACGCTCGGCGCGACGGTCAGCAGTACGCCCAGCAGCAGGGTCGGTGACCGCATCAGCTGACCTCCAGACCTCCCGTACCGCCCGGCATCCTATCCAGCGGCGGCGACCAGCGGGCTCGTGCGGCTGGCACACATTCAGTATCGTCGTCATGACGCCTCACCGTCGGTGCCCGGCAGCGCCCGGTGTGACGCGGCGACGGGGAGGGACACGATGGACGTGCACGGACTGCGTGCCCGTGCCGACGAGTTGATGGCACAGTTCGACCGGATGCGGTCCGGCGTCGGTGACCTGCAACAGCAACTGCGGGCGGTGTCGGCCACCGTCACCTCCGACGACGGGCTCGTCACCGTGACGGTCGGGCCGAGAGGACAGGTCACCAAGGTGGAGCTCGACCCGCGGATCTACCGCCGGCCGAACGCCGCGCAGCTGTCCACCACGGTCACCGAGACCATCCGGGCCGCCACCGCCCAGGCGATGGCCGAAGTGGAGCAGATCTGCCGGCCGCTGGTGCCCGACGCGCAGTTCCAGGCACACATGGACTTCGACCTCGAAGGCATCTTCCGCCAGCTCGACACCGACCTGCCCGGGGGTGACCGGAAATGACCGAGCCGCAGCACACCTTCCTCAACCCGGATCTGGCCCGTCCGGCCGGCAACGCGCTCGGCGCGGCGGCCGAGACACTGGCCGCCGAGTGGTCCCGCGTCACCGGCACCATCCGGGCGCTCAACGAGGCCCGACCGTGGGGCGACGACGAGGCCGGCCGGACGTTCAACGAGCACTACCTGGACGGCGGTGACGAGGCCCCGGCGAAGGTGACCCTGGACGCCGGTGACGATCTCATCGCCGCGTTCGAGGACACCGGGCTCCGGATCGTCTCCTCGGTCGACGGCACGGTCGACGACGACGGCGCGGTCGGCGACAGCTTCGGCGGCGGCAGGTAGCCCGGTCGCTGTCGGAGGGCCAAACGACGTGGCGATCATCAATCCCCGGGAGTGGTTCGGCGAGTACGGGTGGGTCTGGGACGCCATCACCTGGGTGAGCGCCGGCGAGGCGTGGCCGACCGGTGACGAGGACCAGATGCGCGAGCTCGCCGCCGCCTGGCGTGAGCTCGCTGAGGTGGTACGGGTCGCACTGGCCGACGCCGATCCGGCCGCGCTGCGGGTCATCGAAAGCTGGGGCGGCGACGCGGGCGCCGAGTTCGCCAACTTCTGGCAGCAGGTCGGGGTCGGCCCCAACACCGGGCTGCCGGTCCTGCAGAAGGCCGCCGCCGCCTTCGCGAACGGCTGTGACACCGCGGCCACCGAGATCGAGTACGCGAAGCTGACGATCCTCATCGCGGTGGCCATCACGGTGATCGCGGTGTTCGTGGCGTTGCTGATGGCCTGGCTGGGCGGCGTCTCCGCCGGTGCCATCCCCGGCATTCTCGCCGCCGGCCGGCAGGCGGTCACCGTCGCGTTCCGTCGGTTGCTGGCCCAGCTCGGGCGCCGGATGCTCACCCAGGCCGGGATGCGGGCAGCGTTGCAGAGCTCGGCCCGGATCGCCACCACACACATCACTCGCGCCGGCGCCCAGCGGCTCGGCACCCAGCTGGGCATCGAGCTGGCTCAGGAGATCGGCGAAGAGCTGATCATCGACATCGGCGCCCAGGCGTTCCAGGTCGCCCAGGGCAACCGCGACAACTGGGACGGCCGGCGGACCCTCACCGCCGGGGTCGGCGGCGCGTTCGGCGGCATGCTCGGCTTCGGCGGCAACCGGCTGCTGCGTAACACGGTCGCGCCCCGGGTGCCGGTGTCGTTCCGGCCGCCGGCAATGAACTTCCGGGGCGCTGGCATCGTCCGCTGGGGCGGCCGGTCGGTCACCGCCGGCATGCAGAACGCGGTGATCTCCCCGGCGGCCAGCGTTGCCGCGAACCTCGCCGTCAACCAGCAGTGGACCAACCCCGGCTGGCAGGGGGCGCTCGGTGGATTCACCAGCGGTGCCGGTCGGGGCGGTGCCACCATGGCGGCGTCGTCCGCCGGCAGCGCGGCCGCCGGCTGGGCCAACCGGCTGGGTGGTGTCGCGCCGCCGACCGGCGTGCCCGGCACCGTCGACCTGGCCGGCATTGCTCCGTTGACGAGCGTGGACGCCGCCGGGCTCGACCTTGGCGCGCTCGGCGACAGCCAGGCCGGCGGCAGCCCGGCCGGTGACGGCGGGTCCGGTCCCGCGACCGGGTCCGGTTCCGCGACCGGTCCGGCGACCGGGTCCGGCGCCGCTACCGCGACCGGGTCCGACCCGGCCAGCGGTACGGGTACCGCCGTCCCGGCTCCGGTCACGGCTGACCCGACGCCGCAGACCGTACCGGATTCCGGGGCCGGCTCCATCTCGCTGGCCCCGACCACGCAGGACGCCCCGACGACCCAGGCGGCCCCGACGACCCAGGCGGCCCCGACGGTCGTCGACCAACCCGGCATCAAGCCGACTGTTGGTGCCGAGCCTCCACCGGTGGTCACCTCGGGTCAGCCGTCTGTGGTCGGCGTGGGCGACACCGCCACCCCGGCGAACGCGCCGTCGACCAGCACCGCCTCGCCGGACATCACCTCGCCGGACGTCACGGCGTCGGACGGCGTAGGGCCGACTCGGGCGGACGACGGGCCGCCGGTACAGGTCGCCGCCGGTGCTCCGGCCGGGGTCGGTACGTCGGCGCAGGCGGCGGCTCCGGCCGTGACCGCCGCCGGCCCGCAGAGCTCCCCGTCCACACCGGGTTCGACGTCCACACCGGCTGCGTCTTCCATAGCGGCTGCGTCGTCCGCACCGGCTGCGACGTCGCCACCCGGGCCGGTCCAGACCGGAGCCCAGACGACTGCCCAGGCAACAGCGGCGTCGACCGCCGGTGGCAACACCACGGCTGCTCCCCAGAGCTCGTCGACCGGCACCACCTCGGCACCGGTCCGGCCACCGGCACCGGTTGCCGGACCTGCCGCCAGACCCTCCGCCGGGTCGGTCAGCTTCGGGCCGGCTGTCGCCGCACCGGCCGTACCGGCCGCACCGGCCGCACCGGCCGTACCGGCCGTACCGGCCGCACCGGCCGTACCGGCTCAGCCCGGCCAGTCGGTCGGCACCCCGACCGGGACCACCACCACGGGGCCGGCGTCGGCCGCGACCAGCCCGACCACGACGACCAGCCCGACGCCGCCGGTACTGCCACCGATCGGTCCACCGGCGTCCGCGCCGCCGCCGGCCGCGACCACCGGCGGGCCGGACCAGCCGTCCGGCCCGGCGCCCCGGCAACCATCCTCCGGCACCACCGTCGACCCGCAGACCCTGCAGCGGTCGGCCGGCCCTACCGGCACCGGTACGCACAGTTGGCAGCTGGACCCGGTCCAGTTCGACGGCGATCCGAACAGCACGGACGCCGACCAGGCGCTCATCGACGCGTCCCGGGCCCTGGTCGACGCCGTTACGGGTGCGGTGACCCGGCACCAGCAGCAGGCCACTCCCGGCGAACAGATCTCGATGGGTAAACGGCCGGGCGTGGTCGGCGCGTTGATGACCCGCAGCGGGCAGCTCACCACACACAGCAGCATGACCGCCGACCAGAGCACCGACCCGGCCACCCAGCCGACGCCGCACCCGCTGGTCGAGACAGTGCTCGCCGAGGTCGCTCAGCAGGTCAGCCGGGTCGGCAGCGGGCACGGGCGGTGCGCCGAGGTCGCCCTGGTGTCTGATGTGGTCTATCAGTTGGAACGGCAGTGGCAGGATGCCGGCCGGATCGGCGATTTCGACGCATACGCCCGATCGGAGCTGGCCGGGGCGCGGATCGTCACCCACCAGTTCCGCCGCGCCCAGGACGTCGACGTGGTGTACGAACGCGGCGACTACCGACCACCCTGCCGGTCGTGCGGGCCGATGTTGGAAATACTCGGCGTCACCCCGGTGGTGGACACCGAACGGATGCCCGGCCCGGCCGTACCGCCGGATTCCGGGGCGCTGGGTGACGGCCGGGCGCTGCCGGAGACCAGACCGACCGGCGACAGGCAGGGTCTGGTGCCGCCGGACCCCGCCGACCAGCAGGCGTTGACCGACGAGGTGCCGGTCGGGCCGGACGGCCGCCCGGCCCGACACCCCGACCCGCGCGGTGGTCGCTGGCCGGAGCTGGTCAACGATGGCGGCCCGGCCAACCCCGGTCGCGGCACCAACTGCGCCGACGTCGGCCTGTCCGTCCTCGCCACCTGGTACGGCGACCCACAGGTCGCGGCGGCGACCGGTGCGTCGGTGACCGCCGAGCCGGACAGCACCCGGCGTCAGGAACAGTGGCTGGGCGCGTCCTTCGCGCCTGCCGGCCGCGGGCCGGCCGGCTTGGACGTGGTCGCCGACCAGCTGCGGCGTGCCGGCCCCGGATCCGCCGCACTGATCATCACCAGCTGGACCGCTGCGGCCGGCGGCGGCGCACACACCTGGAACGCCGTCAACCACGACGGACAGATCATCTGGATTGACGCGCAGAGCCGGCAGGTCTCCGACACCGCGCCGATCTACGGCAGCGAGGTCGACGGGGTCTGGTCGATCGTCCTCGACGCCGACGGCAATCCGATGCCGGCCGACGGCCCGCAGACGACTGCGGTGTCGACGACCGGGGCGACCAGTGAAGCGGCGTACCTGGATGCGTTGACCGAACCCGACCGGGCCACGCTGCTCGCCGAGCTGGCCGCCGCCCAGGTCGATGCCGACACGATCCTTGCCGAACTGGGGGCGATCGGCGACCGGCTCAACAACGACCTTGGCCTGGCTGGCACCGACGCGCTGACCCCGCTGGGCAGCGAGTACCGGGTCAAAGGGGCCGAGTCGCTGGCCCGCAAGTTCAGCACCGACTTCGAGCCGAAGGGCTATTCCCTCCCGGAGGCGCTCGCCGAGATCAACGACGTGGTGCGGTTCTCCGTACGGGCACCGGAGACCGACGCGTACGGGCCGGCGGTCGCGGGAGTGCTCGACGCGCTGACCGCCAGCGGCCACCAGGTGACCGACGTCAAAAGCTTCTGGCACACCGGTAACCGGTTCTTCGGGCTGAACTGCACCCTCGTCACGCCCACCGGCCGGACATACGAGGTGCAGTTCCCCACCGCCACCAGCTGGGCGATCGGCAAGCAGACCCACGGCCCGTACGAAGTGATGCGTGACCCGGCGCGGACCCCGGCCGACCGGATGCACGCCTTCCTCGACATCCTCGCCGTCAACAAGGCGCACGACATCGCCGGCCGGATGCCGGGTGGCATGCCGGTGCTGACCGAGCGGTACGGCCCCCCGAAGGACACCAGCTTCGCCAAGTGGATCGGCAAGCAGGACCAGGCCGGCCTGCGGCAGGACTACGTCGACTGGCTGGCCGCCGACCCGAGTCGCAGCTTCCGGCAGGAGTTGGCTGCGCGAGGATTGGACCCATCCGACCTGCCCGGATTCGATCCCGATGCGATAGGAAGCACAGATGCCGACCCTGACCTTCCGCTACCACCTGCTGTATCGGACGGACGACCAGACCCAGCCGCCGGTCAACGTGATAGCGGTGGCGGCCGGCACCGGGCCGACCCAGGCGGTGATCTGGGACCGTCCGACGTCGAGGTGGGGCTTCCGACCGGACGTGGCGGCGTCGATCCTGTACGCCGACCCGGAGCGCCACAGCGTACGGGCAGCGGACCGGGCGACGGCGGAGTCGGTGACGCACCACTTCACGACGGTCCCGTTGCCGAGCGAGCCGGAGCTGACCCGGATCTGCCAGGAGGCCAGCCGATAACTAGCGGCCCTGCTGCGGATACGACGAGCTATCTCGATCGGCTGTCCGACGCCGAGCGGCAGGGGCTGGAGCATGGCGTGGCGGCTGCGGGGGAGAGCGCGCAGGCGATCCAGGCAACGCTGGACGACGTCCTCGTCGGGCTACGAATGATGGGTGACCTGACCGGTGTGCAGGAACTCAGGCTGCTCGGGACCGAGTATCGGGTCAAGGATCCGGAGTCGCTGGCCAGAAAGTTCGTGACAGAGCACCGCCCTGTTGGCGATGACATACCAGCCGCGCTCGCCGTGATCAACGACGTCGTCCGCTTCTCCGTGCAGAGCCCCGCTGGGCCCGCCTACGGTACCGCGGTCGACCGTGTCCTCAGCGGCCTTGAGTCGGCTCATCATCAAGTGGTGACCGGCAAGGTCTTCTGGCATCTCGGCAACAGATTCTACGGCCTCAACGTCACTCTTCGATCATCTGAGGGTCAGCTGTACGAGATTCAGTTTCCGACCGAGGCGAGCTGGCGAGTCGGAAAAGCGACTCACGGATTGTATGAGGTGCTGCGGGACAGGGACTCTCATTCGGCTGATCGCGTCAACGCTTTCCTCGACATTCTCGCGCTGAACAAGGCGGCCGGACTGGCCGACGGGCTACCCGGTGGCCTCGATGTTCTGGCAGACCGGTTCGGGCCGGCGCAGTTCAATGGACTTGCGGCGTGGCTAGGCAAGCTCGACTCAGGTACGGCTCCGGACAACACTGTTCGGCAGGGCTATGGCGAGTGGCTCACTACAACTCAACAGACTCTCGTCGACGTGCTTACGGCTCGGGGACTTGATTACACTGACGTGCCCGGATTCGGGCTGGACCGGAGAGGTGATGTGGGTGGCGGACTTGGAGTTCCAGTACTTCCTGCTGTACCACCCGACACGTCCGTCGGACCACCCGGCGAACGTGATCGCCCTAGCGAACCATCCGGGCCCGACGATGGCGGTGACCTGGGATCGACAGACCGCCAAGTGGAGTTGCCAGCCGGACGTCGCGATAGCAGTGCTGTTCGTGAACCAGGAGCGCAACAACTTTCGAGGAGTGGACCGGGCGACGGCGGAGTCGGTGACGCATCACTTCACGACGGTCCCGTTGCCGAGCGAAACGGAGTTGACCCGGATCTGCCAGGAGGCCAGCGGGACCTGACGGCTTCTCTCGTCGCAAGCGACCCTTCGTCCGATTCAGTCGGGAATTTAGAGCCGATCCCCTACCTGGACAGCCTTTCGGCTAGCGACCGGGAGCTCCTGGCCACGGCTCTGCTTGCTGCTCGCCAAGACGCCGATATCGTACTCGCAGACCTTGTTGAGGCGGCTGCCGAGGCCGGCGCGGAGATTGGACTCGTCGGGCCGGAGATGCTTACGCCAGTAGGTCTCGAGAATCGGGTAAAGCATGCTGAGTCATTGGCGCGGAAGTTCAAGGTAGAATTTGAGCCTATCGGGCTTGATCTACAAGGGGCGCTCGGCAAGGTCGGTGATCTAGTTCGATTTTCGCTCCTGGCGCCAGAGCGACATTATGGCTCGGCGGTCAATGAGACGTTGGATGGCCTGGTTGGTCGGGGATATGAGGTTCAACAGGTCAAGTCCTATTGGAGTCCGGGGAACAGGTTCTATGGGCTGAACACTGTTCTTGTATCTCCCAGTGGTCGCGTATTCGAGATCCAGTTTCCGACGAAGCGAAGCTGGCTAGTTGGTAAGCAAACCCACGGTTGGTACGAGGTCGTCCGAGATCCTTTTCGGTCATCCGAGAGCAGGGTTGAAGCGTTTCTAAATATTTTAATAATGAACAAATCGACTGGGCTGTCGTCGCAACTTCCGGTCGGCCTGGAACTGATTTCTCAAACTTACGGAAATTCGATCCAAAATGGATTTGCAAAATGGATAAGTGATTCTAGGCGGCGCAACGTTGCCAGTGATTTCGCGATATGGTTGAATGAGCAAGGAATCACGTTTTCGGAGTTTGCTGGCCGTCTCGGTCTCGATCAGGTGGACTTCGTGGGACTTGCCGATCAGATAGCGCAAGGGAGGGTCTCGGCTGACTATGACATTCATCTACTATCTGATGTACCCGCCAGGGGAGCTGGATGGGACTCCGGCGAACGTGCTCGCGCTGGCTCAGGAGCGCGGACCGGTGCAGGCCGTGATCTGGGATCGCCCGACGCAGAGGTGGAACTTCCGTCCGGACGTAGCAGCGGCGTTTCTCTATTCGACGCCGGACCTGGAGCAGACCAGGCTCGTCGATCGGGTGATGGCGGAGTCGGTGACGCATCACTTCACGGCGGTGCCGTTGCCGAGCGAGGCGGAGTTGACCCGGATCTGCCAGGAGGCCAACCCGACCTGACCGACACCCGGCCGGTGTCCGGTCAGGGCCGCGATACCGGGTCAACGAGCCTGGCGTCGGCGAATGCCGCAGGTGAGTCGATGACGTCGCCGGAGCAGGGAGGGGTAGTCGATGACCGAGGACGAGGCCAGAGCACTGATCAGCAGACTGTTGGGCAGCAGGAACCCGATCGAGATGTATCCGTTCGAGTTCGGCTGGCTGGTCCGGGAGGAGTTGTCGACCCAGGAACGGCAAGCCGGGATGCACATCGGTCAGGGGAGCTTCATCGTGGACCTGACGGGCGTGGTGACCGCCCAGCCGAGCCTGCCGGCGACGGTGGTGGTCGAGGAGTACGCGGCGGAGCGTCGGCAGGGCCGGATCTCGGGTCGGCAGGTGTGGCCGGAGCCGGGCCCGCCACCGGAGTAGCCGACCGGGCCGTACCCGTGGCGGGCGGCGATGCGCCGCTGGCCGGCTCGCGGCCGGTTGGTCCGTTGAATTTGGCGCCGTTGGAGGATGTGGGTTTTCAGGCTGATCTTGAGGCGGTGTTGTGGTCGGGTGGTGGGTTTGTGGTGGGTGCGGATCCGTCGTCGCATCCGTTTGGTGGGTTGGTGAATGATGGTGGTCCGGGGCGGTCGGGTCGGGGCAACAATTGTATGGATTGTTCGTTGGCGGGGTTGTCGACGTTTCTGGGTCGGCCGATGGTGTCGCTACCACGCTGGCCGGACATCCTGCCGGACGGCGCCGTCGACCGGCAGACCGGCGAGGCGGCTGGTGTCGACCGCGCCGAGGAGTGGTTGGGCGGGGAGTGGGTCGGTCCGCCGGCTGACATGCCCGGTGTGCCGCAGAAGCGGGCGGTGGCGGTCGCCCGGCAGTACGCGCAGTTGCAGGATCGGGTGGCGGCGGCCGGGCCGGGTAGTGCCGCCCTGGTTGTCGCCGACTGGCTCAGTGTGGACGAGCGTACCGGTCAGGTGCAGGTCGACGCCGACGGCAACGCCCTGGCCGACGGCTCGCACGCCTTCCTGATCGTCTACCCGTACGGTGCCGACAGGCCGGTGTGGTGGGATCCGCAGGACGGCCAGACGTGGCCGGTGCCGCCGACACACATCGTCGCCGCCACCCACGCGTTGTGGTCGATGGACGCGCCGGCAGCAGGTGGAGGGACCAACAGTGACTCGGGACGAAGCGCAGGAGCTGATCCAGCGGCTGGTCGGGACGCCGAACCGGATGGCTCTGCACGAGTTCGAGTTCGGCTGGCTGGCGCAGGAGATCCTGAGTCCGCAGGAACGCGGCACGGGGATGCGGGTCGGCCTGGGGAGCTACATCATCGACCGGGACGGGACGGTGACGGTGCACGGCAGTCTGCCGGTACCGGTGACGATCGGCCGGTACGCGGCGGAGCGTCGGGAGGGGCGGATCTCGGGTCGGCAGGTGTGGCCGGAGACGGACTCGCCGGAAACGGAGTAGCTGACGGAGGCGCCGGAGTAACTGACGGAACCCCCGGTGCAGTCGCCGACGCCGATGGATTGTCGGGTCCGCGTCCGGTTGGTCCGTTGAATTTGGCGCCGTTGGAGGATGTGGGTTTTCAGGCTGATCTTGAGGCGGTGTTGTGGTCGGGTGGTGGGTTTGTGGTGGGTGCGGATCCGTCGTCGCATCCGTTTGGTGGGTTGGTGAATGATGGTGGTCCGGGGCGGTCGGGTCGGGGCAACAATTGTATGGATTGTTCGTTGGCGGGGTTGTCGACGTTTCTGGGCCGGCCGATGGTGTCGTTGCCGCGCTGGCCGGACCGGGCGGGCGACGGGACGATCGACCGGGTCACGGGTGAGGCCGACGGGATCAGCCGGGCCGAGGAGTGGTTGGGCGGGGAGTGGGTCGGTCCGCCGGTGGACATGCCGGGGGCACCGGCGGACCGGGTGGCGGTGGTCGCCGAGCAGTACGCGCAGTTGCAGCAGCGGGTGGCGGCGGCCGGCCCAGGTAGTGCAGCCCTGGTCGTCGCCGATTGGCTGAGCTTCGACCAGGACACCGGACGGCTGCACCTGGACGCCGACGGAAACGCGCAGGCGGCGGGCTCGCACGCGTTCCTGATCGTCTACCCGTACGGGGCCGACGGGCCGGTGTGGTGGGATCCGCAGTACGGCGGAACCGCGACGCAGCCGCCCGCCGAGTACCTGGCGGCGACGCACACGTTGTGGTCGATGGACCCGCCGACGGCACGGGGAGGGATCGGAAGTGACTCGGGACGACGCGCAGGAGCTGATCCAGCGGCTGGTCGGGACGCCGAACCGGATAGCGCTGCACGAGTTCGAGTTCGGCTGGGTGGCGAGGGAGATCCTCTCGGAGACGGAACGCACCCAGGGGCTGGGTCTGGGCCAGGGGAACTGGGTGATAGACCACGACGGGACGGTGACGGCCCACCGGAGCATGCCGCCGTCGATCATCATGCAGGAGTACGCGGCGGCCCGCCGGGCGGGCCGGACGACCGGCCGCCAGGTGTGGCCGCTGACGGACGAGCCGGAGCCGAACCACTAGCCACTGCCGGGCCGGACGGGTCGCTCAGCGCCGTGCCGGACGGGTCGCTCAGCACCGTGCCGGACGGACTGGTCAGCGCCGCCGCCGGGACGACCTTCGGCGGTGCGCTGCACGACGCCGACCCGGTCGCGGTCGCTGCGGCAGTACGCGACGCGCTCGACACTGGACTGCTGCCGGCCGGTGCGGTCGCCGACCCGGACGCCGGCACGGTCACCCTCGACACCTCGGCCGGGCCGGTGACCGTCACCCTAGCCGTGACCTCGCTGCCGCCCGGTACGACGATGGCACCCGTCGCCACAATCGCGACGCACGCCGACGGGGCGACCGTACGGGTGTCCGACCGGGCCTCCGCCGACCATGTCCGGCGGGCGGTCGCCGCCGCACTGGCCGAAGTTGACGCCATCGCGCAGGAGCGGGCCGACGGGCTGCGTACCGATGCGACGACCGCGCTCGCCGAAGGGTCCCGGCCCGAAGGTGACGGGCAGCGTCACCTGACCGCGCGGGACATCGGCCGGCTGGCCGAGCTGCGTACCGTCGCCGACCAGTTGGCGCAGGCGGGCACCGGCCGGCACGCCGACCCTGCCCAGGTGGCCCAGTTGCACGCCGAAGCGGTCGGCCTGCTGATCAGCAGTGGGCTGTTGGAGCCGTACCCGGGGCACCGGGTGCACAGCCTGGTGCCGAACGTGCCGGTGGTCGGGTCGGCCGCCACCGACGCCCGGTTCGCTGCCGTCCGTACCCAGTTGGGGCCGGCCTTCGCGGATCTCGCCGGGCTGCTCGCGGCCGCCCGCGACCGACCCGGCCTGGCCGACGAGATCCGGGTCGTGCAGGCCGACGTACGGGCGGCGGCCCGGCAGTGGGCCGCGCAGGCGACCGCCGCCCGCGACCAGGCGGACCTGGCGTTGACCGACCGGGTCGACGCCGCACTCGACGCCGACCCGCAGCACGTCTTCGACCGGCTGGTCATCGGCGGCGGCTGGGCCGCCATGGCCGACTTCGCCACCCTCGACGCGCCGCCGGACACCGGCGACGGCCTGCCGCCGGTGCTGGCCGTGTCGCAGGGCCACGACCCATGGGCCGACCGGCAGCAGCTGCTGATGGGGCAGGTCCCCACCGAGTTGGAGATCCCCGGTCTGCCGTTCCAGCCGGTGGACTTCGCCGACGAAGGCACCCAGTTTGCCCTCGCCAGCGACTTCGCGGCAGCGGTCGGCGCGGCCCGCGCGTACACCGGGATGCCCAGCTACCAGGGCACCGCGACCGCGATCCTGCCCCGCCCGAACAGCGCCGACGACGCCGCTGGGTGGCCGGCCGACGCCAACTACCGGGTCACGGTCGGCGAGCGGAGTTTCTACGCGACCACCGTGGACATCGCCGCCGGTCCCGGTCCGGCGCGGGTGCCGGCCGCGCCGGCGTCGACAACCGGCCGGTACGTCGACCCGGCGACCGGCTACCAGGTCGACCGGTCCGGCCCGGTGCCGGTGTTCCGGGACCCGACCGGGGCGGCCGTCGACCCGGCGACGCTGCCCACCCCGGTCCGTACCGTGCTCGGCGGCACCGACACCATCCGCGCCGACCTGCCGCTGCTGGCTGACACCGCCGGCCGGCTCACCGATCCGGTGCTGGTCGATCCGGACAGCGGGTACGCCGTCGACGCCGGGACCGGACAGGTGCACGCGCCGGACGGCTCCCCGGCCGACCCGGCGGCGCTGCCTGTCGACGTCGCGCAGCGGCTCGGCTTCGACGCCGATGGCCGGTTCACCGCTCCCCAGTCGGCACGTCCCCGGGTCGACTTCGGTGGGCAGAACCTCGCCGACGCGTACCAGCCGGGGGACCGGGTGCTGGTGTTCGGTGCAGGTGCCTCCGGCGCCTGGGACATCGAGCAGGCCGCCGCGTCACCGGCGGCCACCATCGACTGGTCGGCCCGCGCGGTCGGACTGCCGCCGGCGGACCGCACCGGTGACCCGGCCCGGGATGCCGAGCTGCAATTTCAGCGCAGCTTTTCCGGCGGCTACAACCGCCGCAACACGTTGCCCGACGTCGGCGCGTACGACGTGGCCGCCACCGACAGCCGGATCAGCCAGTCGCTGCGCGAGATCGTCTCCACCCGGCACACAGTGGACGGCACGTTCCTGGTCGAGTTCAGCGACGGCACCCGGCAGGAGTACGACCGGGTCGTCCTCTCCATCGGCCAGGCCCCCGAATACCCGGGCGGGGTCGCCGCCCTCGCCTGCGCGCTGCGCCTGCGTCCACTGCACGGGCCACCGGCCCTCGACCGGTCGACACCGGACGTCATCGGGCTGACCGATCGGTCCGGGCAGTTGCGGATCCTCGGGGCGGCGGCGGTGGCGCGGCAACTCGGGCCCTCGCTCGGCCGGTTCAGCGACTACCTGCAGGACCGGTTGTCGGATCAGGCGGCGGCGCTGCCCGACGACTCACGCAACATTCCGCCAAGTATCCGGTTCCATGCCCAACGGATCGCCGAGGCCAACCGGAGCTCGGCACCGCCCCCGTCACACCTCCCCGAAGTCGACGAATCCCCCCCGCCAGGCGATGGCGGGGTCGAGCCAGGGCAGCGGCCCGTGCATGGTGGTGATCCGCTCGGCGATCTCCGGGACGTAGACGTCGATCGGATCCTGCCCGCCGACGGCGTCGAAGCCGGCACCGTAGGGAACGAGTTTGGCGCGGTTGCGCGCGAAGGAGACAAATCGCAGGTCGGGCAGGACTCGGGGGGCGAGTTCGGCGAACAGGTCGGCACCGACCGGGGTAATACCGCAGTTGACCAGCCCCAGCCAGCGGAGCCGCCGCAGGTGCGGCGAGGCCAGCAGGGTGCGCAGCCCGTCGTCGCCGATCGGGTTGTTGTCGAGTCCGAGGCTGGTGAGCCGGGCCAGCATGGGGCTCGCGGCGATCTCACCGACCAGGTCCGGACTGACGTCGGTGAGCAGGACGTGGCGGACCGGAACCCGGCGGTAGATGCCCGGGCCCCGGTCGAGGAAGTCGGCACCGGGCAACTCGATCAGCTCGGCGAAGCCACGGCGTACCCCGCAATCGTCGACGAGCCCGGCGATCCCCGCGCAGAGCCGCGGCTCGAGCGTGACGGCGAGTCCATGCATTCGCCGGGACAGCTCGGGCGCGATCGGGGTACCGGCGATCTTGGCCCGGTCGTACTCGATCTGCAGTCGGATGAGCTCGGCATGGTCGGGGTCGGTGGGTTCGATGGCGTCGGCGTAGCGCAGCCGCAGGTCCATGTCGTCGGGGTCGGCGAGGATGGCGGCGTACAAGGCGTCGCTGACGGCTCGCCGGCCGTCGCTGGCGTCGGACATGACCGCAGCGTAGCGACGCCACCAGCGTTACTGCCGCTACCGGGCACTCGGCTGATTGGTCCGCAGGGACTCTCTCCGCTGGAAGACCCTCGCTACCAGTCAGAACTGGAGCACAGCCTCACTGCGCCTGACGGCTACCAGGTCGGCTCGGATCCGGCCGTCCACCCGTACGGGAGGCTGATCAATGACGGCGGGCCGTCGCAGCCAGGTCGGGGTAACAACTGCCTGGATGCATCCCTGGCCGCGCTGGCCAGCTTCTACGGCCAGCCGCAGGTTGCGCTGCCGCGCTGGCCGGACCCGCTTCCGGACGGTCGAACGGACTGGGCGAGTGGGGAGGCGAACGGCATCGATCGGGCAGAAGCCTGGTTGGGCGGCCAGTGGGCATCTCAGCCAGCTGATATGCCTGGTACACCTGCGGAACGGGCCGAGAGGGTCGGCCGGCAGTACGAAGAACTGCATGATCAGCTGACAGTTGGTGGGCCGGGGTCAGCAGCCCTGGTGGTAGCGGAATGGCTCAAGCTGGACCGACTGACCGGACAACCGGCCGTCGACAAAGACGGAAACGTCGTCATGCACGATGCGCATGCATTCGTGGTGGTTCACCCGGCGGATGCCGATGGGCCCATATGGTGGGACCCGCAGCAGGGGACGGTGTGGACCGAGCCGCCGCCGGAGTACGTCGAGATGACTCACACTCTATGGTCGATGACAGTACCCTCAGGGGAGGTGCCGCGCGATGACGGAGGACGAAGCGCAGCAACTGATCGAACGGCTGGTCGGGACGGCGAATCCGATCGAGCTGCATCCGTTCGAGTTCGGCTGGCTGGCGAAGGAGACACCGTCGACCGAACAGCGGGCGACGGGGGCGCACGTCGGGATGGGCTGCTACATCATCGACCAGTCGGGGACGGTGACGGTGCACAGCAGCCTGCCGATACCGGTGGTCATGAAGCAGTACGCGGCGGCGAGGCGGCAGGGCCGGATCAGCGGGCACCAGATCTGGCCGCGAGTCGGGACGGTGGACCAGCCGATCCCCGGCTGACCCGGATCCGGGCGCTGGCGGCCCGCTACACCGCCGCCGACCCACCGACCCGGCTGGCGCTGCGCGCCGAGATCGGCGTACTCGTCGACCAGCTCGGCTTGACCGGCGGCACCCCGCAGGCGTACGCGCGGTGGGCGCAGCTGCCGCCCGACCTGGCGAACCTGCTGCTGCGGCTCACCTCACCGGCGCTCGCCCCGGAGACCGTACTGGCGGTGCTCGGCGCGGACCCGGCCACGCTGACCGAGCCGCAACGCGCCCAGCAGCGCGACTACCGGGCCCGGCTGGTCCACAACGGGTACGTTCCGTACGCGCCGCAGCTCACCGAGCAGTTGCACCGGCTCGCCGTTGACGCCGAGCAGGGCCAACGGAGCCTGCCGACGCTGCCGGCCTCCGCCGGTCAGGTGATCGGGCTGCGCGCCGATCAGCTCGCCCAACTGCAGGCCGTCGATCCGGAGCTGGCCGCGCGGATCGCCCGAGACGGGGTGTACGTCGACCTGACCGGCCAGGTCGACATCGGCCCGTACGTGTTGGCGAACGCGCCGCATGTCGACGTTGGCGGCGTACACCCGGGTTTCGACCTGGCGACCGACGCCGGCCGGCGGGCGCTGCTGGCCGAGGACGTCCGCCGGGCATACGCGACGATCACCGCGACGTACGGGTCGAGCCCGGCGATCACCCAGCTGCTCGGCAGCCACAGCTTCCACTACCTGGCGCAGACCCGCACCATGGTGCTGGTCTCGGACGCTCTGACCCGGGCGATCCTCAACCTGGCGCCGAGCGCGCCGGTCGAGCAAGCGCCGGAAGCAGCACCGCTCGCCGTCGGCCCGACCGAGATCCACGTGTACGCCGACCACCTCACCCTGCCGGAGCCGGATCCCGGGGAGGTGGCACCGGAGTACGGCCGTCCGGTGGATCCGAACTCGGGTGCCGCAGCGCCCCTGTGGAATGGGCTGCCCAGGCGGGAGCAGGTCGCGCAGGGAGCTCTCGGTGACTGCGGCATGCTCGCCTCGATCGGCGCGGTCGCCGGGCACAGCCCGCAGACGATCGGTAATTTGTTCCGTCCCAACCCGGACGGCACGGTCGACGTCCTGCTGCACGAAAGCAGCCTCCCTGGCGACCGGACCACTCCGACCGGCCGACGACTGCGGATCACGGTGACTCCGGACGTCCCGGTGCACGCCATCATGCCGGGGCAGGCCGCCTACGCCGACCAGGCGCAGGTCGGATCGGCATGGGCGAGCATGCTCGAGAAGGCGCTGGCGGCGGTCGACCGGACCTGGACCGAGTCCCGGCAGGTCGCCTGGCAGCAGCAGTGGCAGAGCTGGCAGGGCTGGTCAGACCAGAACCAGGCCGCGCCGCGCGGTTACGCCCGGATGAACCCGGGCAGCACTTCCGATCTGTGGGCGGAGGTGCTGACCCAGCTCACCGGCGAGCCGGCCCGCGCCGACCGGTTTCCCACGCACCCGGGCAGCGAGCCTACGGTCGAGGCGACGCTGGCCCAGTTGTTGGCGCGGCGGATTCCGGTGATCGTCAGCACCATGCCACCGGACCGCTATCAGCATCTGCCGAATGGAGCGCCGCCGTACGGACTGCACGCGGGACACGCGTACGAGGTGGTGGCGGCACGGGACGGGCACATCTGGCTGCGCAATCCCTGGAATCATGGCCATCCGCACCCGATCCCGGTGCGGGCATTTCTCGACCTGATGAGTAGGGACTACGCGCACCTGGATCGCGCGCCGGTGGTGCCGCCGCTCCCACCGGTGCCGCCCGTCGCGAAGCAGACCAGCCGGGCAGGCGGGTCGACGGCGGAAGTTCGCGTCGGCGCGTCGGCGGGCGTGGCGACAAACGCGCTGACCGCTGCCGGGCCGGGCCGGACGGTGACTGAGCGGGGCGGCGCCTACTTCGTCTACTACGCGGACCGGGGCACCGCCGGTGAGCTGGCCCAGTTGCTGGCCGTCGAGGTGGGACCGGACGGGCCGCGCTCGATAGCCTGGGACAACGGTTCTGCTGCGCCCGGCGCCGGCACGGTTTCGGCACCGGCCCACGCAGGGGGTCGCTGGCCGGTGAACCGGGCGGAGGCGGAGCAGGTGGCCCGCAGCGAGTTGGGCTTCGAGTTGCCGGACGAGCCGACGCTGCATGGAATGCTCGGTGGCTGAGTTCTCGACGGGAAGGACAGGATTGTGCCTTCGTACCCTGATGTGCTGGTGGTCCGGAACAACACACAGATGAATATGGGTGCGTTCAGCCTCGGTGCTGCGGGGGCGAACCCGGGCCGGCCGGTGACCGCGCAGGTGGTGGTGGCCCTTCCCGGGTCTGCCGATTCGACGACGCACCTGTTGCGGCTGGGTGAGACCTTCCCGATCGGCGCGGACACCTGGTACTTCGCTGGGGCGCATTTCGAGAACGCTGGTCGGTGGCGGGTCACGGTGCGGCGGCTGGCGCCGGGCGCGGCACCGCCGGTGGTGGACGAGTCGACGGCGGTGACGGGGTGGCGGCCGGCGCAGCGGCAGCCGTTCGGCCCGCTCGATGAGGGTCAGTTGCAGGCACTGGAGCAGGCGTTGGGGCGCCCGCTGCCCTGGGCTTACCGGGACTGGCTGTCTCAGACGAACGGTATGCAGCCGGTGGAGCCGCAGTGGGTGCCGGGTGCGCCGTTCACGCTGCTCCCGGGGCGTCCGCTGCTGGGTGTGCACCCGGAGTATCCGTCGTTCGACCTGCTGACCGCGGAGCGGGAGTGGCGGGTCGGGAAGTTGCCGACGGACTTCGTTGTCATCGCGGTCCCGATGGAGGGTCTGCTGCTGCTTCGGCTGAAGGAACCCCGCCCGGGCAGCGTCGGCTTCCTGCCGAAGGACCTGCTGGCCGGCCCGGGTACGGCGGATGCGATCGCCTGGCGGGAGCGACAGGTGATCACTACCAGCATGGGCTGGTCGTTCGGCGACTTCCTTGGCCGGCTCACCCCGCTCGACGCGCCAGGCGTAGCGTGAAGATCACTTGACGAAAATTCGGGCTGGCGTCGGCGTGTCGCCCGAATTCTCATCAACTGATCTTGAGGACTCCGTCCTAGGTGGCGGTGATTGGTCGGTTTTGGGTGACTCCCAGCTTTTATCCGGCATTCACTAGTTTGGTGCTGATCGATTCCCTATCCCTGGCTGGCGATTGAGATCTATGCATTGACTGCGTGTGGCGAGATCCGTACGATCAGCTGAATACGCCACCACTTTTCCTAGCAAGGGGATGAAGTGAAGAATTCCACTAGCGTCAGGAAAGACACGGTTGTCGCGCCCACGCTGCTCACTCCGAGCCGGGTCGAGAAGATGCTCGCGCGTCGCCAGGCGGTCCAGGTGGTCAAGTTCCGTACCACCTGCACGGACTGCCTGCCCAACTACTAGCGCACCGCCGTCGGGCGCTCGGCGTCGCCGCGCGGTGCGAACGCCGGCGTCGCCGAGCCCGCGAGGAGCACCGTGCCGTGACCTTCCAATTGTCGGCGGACGATGTCCTTAGTGCGTTGAGCGTCTGTTGCGGTGAGCAGCTCGAGGATCCGGCCGAGGCGGTCGCGGCACTGCGCCAAGGACAGCCGTCCCTGACCGCCACCCTGTACTCCGCGTGGGCTGCGGATGGCGTCACCCTCGACCCGGGGATTGCCTACGATCTCGAGTTGGCCACCTCGCGGGTCACGTTCTACCGCACCGTGGCGGCCGAGCTCGCCGCACGCGTCAGCGATTTGACCCCGATCAAAGGGCTGGAGGTAGCCGACCGCTACCCGGCTGGTCTTGGTCGCACCATGAACGATCTCGACTACGTCGCCGGCACCGAAGCCGCTCTGTGGCGAGCGGCAGGTCTGCTCATCGACGATGGCTGGGACCTGCACACCGGCACGTTCGCCTGTTTCGGCGATCGTCTCCACATGATGGTGAGTCTGCGACGTCCGCACGAATCCCGCTTCGTCCTGCCGTACGGGGTGGAGATCGCCACCTGGTGGTCGCTGGGTGACCTGGCCGGTGTGCCACCGCTGACCGCCATGCCGCAACCGTGGCGGGCACCGGCGGTGAAGAACACCCTGATGCTCCTGTTCGAGCGCTTCGAGCAACGCTTCCGGGCCCGGGATCTGATCGACGCCAGCCTCCTGGTGGCCTCGGCCTCCGAGGACGAGCTGATCACACTCACCCGGGCACTGACCGCACTCGGGTTGTGGCCGGAGTACGCCGAACTCGCCGCGCTCGTCGCGCGGACAAGCCTTCCGCCGCTGCCACCACCACCTCGACGAAACCAGTTGGACACCCGCGCCCGTCGGGTGATCCGCAGTGCTGCCGTGCTGCGCCGTCCCCTCACCGGCATGGCTCGCCACCTGCAGCGTCGCAACATCAAAGGTGCCTCCGCCCGGATCGAACAGCGGTCCTGGGCGGCGGCCGCCGAGCGGCTCTCCGCCGGTGCGTCCGTCCGGGCCGGGGTGCTGGCCTTCGGCCTGCCACTGGACGGTGCCCCGCGAGGTGACGCCCCCACCGCCACACTGCACGAGCGCGATCGGCTGGCCTGGGTGGACACTCCGGTCGGCAGGTTCCTGTTGACGATCGGCGACGAGGTCGACGAAGACACCGTGGCGGAACTGTCCGGCCCGGTGCCCAGTCCGGCGACCACCGGAGCGAACCCGTGACCGCCGCCGCCGAGATCGTCGGGCGGGCGTTGGACGACGACATCCGGGTGCTGACCCGTCACCGGCCGGGTGCCGAGATCACCACCGTGTCGGTGTGGATCCTCGCCGGATCCCGCGACGAAACCTCACCTGGCACCGCCCACCTGTTCGAACACCTGGTCATGCAGGCGGTGCCGCCCGGCCGGAAGATGCGGGTCATCGACGAAATCGAGTCGTACGGTGGCGAGGGCAACGCGACCACCGCCCGCGACTACGTCGTCCTGTACGCGCGGGTACCGACAGCGGACGCGCTGGCCGTACTGGACCTGCTCGCCGAGGCCGCGACAGCCACCGAGTTCGACCCGGTCCTCGTCGAGGCCGAACGTCGGGTGGTCATCGAGGAGCTGCGCCTGGCTGAAGCCGACCCCACAGACATCGTCCACGACGTGTTCTTCGCCGCCGTGTACGGCGACCACCCGATGGGCCGGCCGGTCGGCGGCAGCCCCGCCGACGCGCTCCGGCTCACCGCCGCCGAGGTCACCGCCTGGTCCCGCCGCCACGTCCGGGCCGGACGAGTCGCCGTCGTGGTCACCGGCGGCGTCACCCCCGCCGCCGTGACCGCTGCGATGGCGCGAAGCGCCCTCGCCGGCCTGTCCATAACGCACCAGAGCGCCCGCGCCGACCGGCCCGCGGCCGAGCCGTCCCCGCTCCCCAGCCCGTTGCCGGCAATGGCTCCCGGCGTACGGTCCCGGCGGCTGGATCATCCGCTGCCCGGCGACACCGCGGCCGTGGTGCTCGGCGGACCCGCGTTTTCGTTGGCCGACCCGCGGCTCGCCGCCGCCGAGGTGGTGATGGAACTGTTCGCCGGGGGCAACACGTCCGTCCTCGTCGAGCAACTGCGTACCAATCTGGGGCTGTCCTACGACATCTGGGGCGACCTCAGCGGTTACCACGACACCGGCGTCTGGCGGATCGCGATCACCACCGCCGTCGAGCACCGTGACGAGGTGGCCCGGCTCGCCGCCGACCTCGTACGGTCAGCGGTGGCGGACGGCTGGAGCGACGCCCGCGTGGCTGTGGCCCGACGACGCGCTGCCGGGCTGGTCCGACTCGATGCCGAGACTTCCCTCGACGAGACTCTCCTGCTGGGCCGGCACGCTCTGCTGGGCGGCAGCGTCGACTGGTCGGTGGCCGAATACGCCGACCGGATCGCGGCTGCCACCCCACAGCAGGTCCACGACGCCGCCGTGTCCATGGCGGACCAACTGGTGGTGGCGACCGCTGGCGGGTAAAAGCCCGCAGCGGCCCACCCGGCAGACCACCTACCGATTGAAGGGAGGGAAAGGGTGAACCGGAACATGAAGTTCGGCCGCAGGCCGCGGGTGAAGAAGAAGACGACCACCCGCAAGTGACCATCCCTTGCCGGCCGCACACCCGCTCGCTGATCCGCCAACCGACGGATCACCCGGCGCTCACCCGGGAAGGAGGCCAGGATGAACCGCCAAGCTGTCCACACACGGCGCCCGGTCGTGAAAAAGAAGAAGCGGTGACCTGAAACAGACGACGGGTGCGGCAACCGGCAGGTCCGGGGCCGCACCCGGCACCACACCGCCGCGAAGGAGCCTCCGCGTGAGTGAAGCAGTCGACTGGGAGCGTACGGTCTTCATGCTGCTCGCCCCCGATGCCCTCGCCCGCCACCTCGGCGGGCAGATCGTGGACCGGGTGGTCGCCCAGGGGTTCCAACCGGTGGCGTGGCGGGTGCTGTGGCACCGGCCGGCCAACCTGGACGCGTTCCACGAACGCAACATCACCCAGGTGTGGAAGGCGTACCTCTACCGTCTCGTCGACCAGCTCTTCGACTTCGGCCCGACGGTGGCGCTTCTGGTCCGCGACGTCCGGCCCGATCCGCGACACCCCAGCCATGCACGGCTGCGCCTGGCCAAAGGGGCGAGCGACCCCGCTGACGCGAGCGCTGGCACGATCCGTGCCGACCTCGGCTCCATCAACGTCATGCTGGCCCTGATGCACAGCTCCGACACCCCTGCCGACTCCCAGCGGGAGAGCGCGGTCTTCACCGACGGCGGGTTCGACGGCGGAGCCGGCGACGGGCCCGGGGGGTACGACGGCGGCGACCCGGCCGACCTGCGTACCCTGCTCGATCTGCTCAGCCGGAGCGCTCCCGCCGAGCGCCGGGGATATCCGCAGGTCCTGGCCGGTCTGCGCGCCCGGGTCCTCGCCCTGGCCTGGCCGGAGCTGTCCGATTCCGCCCGCCGCAGCGCGGCCGACCTGCTGGCTGGTGACCTCAGCGGTCTCGCCGCCGCCGGAGCCGGCGAGAAGGCCGCCGGGCTGCTGGCCGGCGGGCATCCACTCGCGCCGATCCTGGCCGCCGAGTTCACCCCCGACCGGCCAGGACCCGACCCGGCCCGGGTGCAGGACCTCCTCGCGGTCCACGGCGCCCGGCTCGACCCGTGGGAACGCCTGGTGCTCGCCACCTCACGGCGGTTTGCGCCGCGCCGGTGACGCCGACGCCGGGATCAGGACGTTCGCTGTCCAGGGATCAGGGCGGTCGCCGATGCGGCGGCCCGCGCCGTGGCCATCAGCTCAGGATCGGTCGAGTGCAGCCAGGCCGTCAGCGGCGTACCGACGCATCCCCGGTCCTGTTTGGCCCGCGCCGCGCCCTGTCCGTAGCCGATCCGGCGGGCGCCCTGTGCCGAGGCGATGGGGACCGCCGCGTAGAACGCCGTGCCGAAGTACGCGAACCGCGACCGGCGGTCGGTGTAGTCGTAGCCGAGGGCCAGGCACTGCCACTCGTCACCGAACGGCGCGAACAGCGCGAACCCGACGACGGCGTCCCCGGCGTCGGCGAGGACCACCTGGGCGCGGCCGTCGGCGACGTCGTGCAGCAGCGACTCCAGCCGGCCGCGCTCGGCCACCTCGTCACAGCCGCCCCGGTACTTGCTGACCAACTGGCCGCGTAGCCGGGCCAGCGCCGGCACGACCGGGGGGATCGCATCGGCGGGCAGATGACGCAGCCGTACGCCGTTGGCGGTGAGCCGGGCCAGCTCACGCCCTGCTTCCGCTGCCCGTTTGCGGGGCAGCGACGCCAGATAGGCGTCGAACCCGCCGCTGGGTACCGGAAGCTCCCAGGTCAGTGACAGTGGCATCGCCACGAACCCGGCTGCGGACAGGGCACCGGTCAGGGCTGTCGCCTCCGGCCTGGTGTAGAGGAACGCCACCGTCGCGATGCCGGCGTCCGCGGCCCAGTCCAGGATGCCGTCGACGGCGACCGCGAGCGCGGCCGGGCTGGTCGCCGCCGGCCCGACGGGAAGGCATTCGTAGCCGGGCAGCATCACCAGCAGGTTCGGTGTCCAGCGGGACGGCTCGGGTGCGGCCCGCCTCGACAACTCGGCTCGCGCGGCCCGTGACGCGTCGGTCAGCGGCAGCGCGGGAGCCTCACTGACCAGGACGTGGTGCAGGTCGAACACTTCACCGGGGCGGGGGACGGGCTGCACGGTGGCGTGCAGGGCCAGGCATGCCGCGCCGCCCTGTTCGACGACGAAGGTGAGCGTACGCCCGCCGAGCCGGCCCGCCATCGCGCGCAGCCAGCCCGGTGTGGTCAGCATCGGCCCGCCGGCGGCCAGCCGCTCCCACTGCGGGGCGATGCCCGGATGCACGCGCAGCCGGTAGCTCACAGTCGCATCACGTAGGCGTCGAGCCGGCGGGCGGTCAGCCCGTGCCGACGCTTGAACACGTCGTTGCTGCGCCCGCCCTCCAGGATCGGGCGGCCCAGCCGCAGCGCCAGCCGGACCGACTCGGTGAACAGCGCCGCGTACGGGCTGGCGTTGCCGTCGACACGGTATTCGACACCGCAGGTCCAGGTGTGGAAGCGGCACTGGTCGGTCAGGCACACCCCGGCCGCGACCAGCGTGCCCCGTTGGCGGATGCGGAGCACGTGCGCGGCCGGGCCGAGGGCGGTGACGAACCGGGTGAACGTCTCGGTTGGGTAGAAACCGGCGTTGCCGAAGCGGGCGGCGGTCCGGTCGCACAGCTCGGCGATCTCGACCAGGTCCGCACCGTCCGGTGTGGTCACATCGCAGACGAAACCGGCGTCCGCCGCCCGGCGCTCGTTGCGGCGCAGGTTGGCCCGGGGCCGGGGAGCCAGTCGGGCAAGGTAGTCCTCGTACGAGGTGAGGCCGGTCAGGTCGGTGGAGTAGCGGTCCACCAGGTGCCGCCCGGTCAGCCCGGCGGCGGTGAGCGCGGTCGCCGTCGGGCCTGACGAGTCCACATTGACCAACCCGTACCAGCGGGCCCCCCAGTCGTCGGCGAGCCGGCGCAGGGTGTCCAGCAGTTCGGTGACCACGTCGGTGCGGGTGACCGCGCCGAGCAGTTGGGTGTCGTAGCAGTGCCAGACGTGGCTGAGCAGCGCGCTGTCCCGCTCGATACCGGGATGCAGGCGGCGGAGCCCGCCGATCGGGTCGGCGAACCGGTGCAGCGCGACCGGCAGGACGGCCACGGGCCGTCCCGCCGGTTCCCGTGCCACCAGGTATCCGAGCCGCTCCAGCGGCGCGAGCGGCGCATCGTGGTACGCCGACAGGTAGCCGTCCTGATAGAAGACCGGTGTGTCACCGTTGCCGGCGACCGCATCCCACCCGGCCCGTGACGCCGCCCGGGGGTCGTCGTAGTGCTCGACGACGATGGAGCGGATCATCATCGCACTGTACCGGACACCGGCGGGCATCTATGGTTGCACAATGGCGTCAGTCTATTACCACACGAAGGTCGGCACGACCGAGGAATTGGCTGCGACGGCGGGGCAGCCTCTGGTCGACGTGTTACGCCGCAACGGCATCCCGGTCAACTCCGTGTTGAGCTGGCGCGATGGGCAGGTGGTGTCGGAGGACACCACGGTTGTCGGCGCCGACGACATCATCGAAGTCCGGCAGGTCCGGCATTACGATCTGAATGTGATGCGCCGCCCGAAACGGCAGGTCTACGGTGTACCCAACCCGGTTTACACCAAGAGCATCGTTTTCGACGACAAGGGCGCCATCGAGGTCCGGGGCGAGCAGTTCGACGCTCCCGCCTTCATCCAGTACGTCGAAGAAGCGTTCGTCGACAGTGTCCTGTCCCGGGAGGTGATGCGCGACGGCGACCACGTGATCGTCGGGCTGTCCGGCGGGCGGGACAGCGTCGCCTACCTGACCCTGCTGGAGCGGACCAGGGACCGGCTGCCGCCACTGAACATGACGGCCGTGACCATCACCGGCCTGCCCGACTGGGAGGAGCCGGCGACGTTCGCGGCCGCCCGTGCCTCCGGCGAACGGCTCGGAATCGAGCAGGTCATCGTCACCGCGGCTGACGTGGAGCGGGTGTTCCGGCTACGCGGCACGTTCGTCGACTCGATGAACGAGATCGTCAGCGACGAGGGCAGCCACCTGACGATGGTCATCGGCCACCAGGTGCTGCGGCGGATGCTGGAGGAGGAGGCACACGCGCGTGGCGCCGGGGTGGTGGCGTTCGGCTTCAACGCCGACGACCTGCTGGCCAGCATGGTCACCTGGATGACCAGCGGATTCCGGATGGGTGGCATCCCGACCCGGCAGATCGGCGGCCTGCGGTACATCTTCCCGCTGTACCGGATCACCAAGAAGGAACTGACGCTCTACCTGGAGCTGGTCGCGCCGGAACTGAACCGACAGGGCACCCCGGGGCGGTTCACCACCGGGCCCGACGAGCGGTCCCTGGCGTACGGAATGACCGACCATCTGCTCGACCTGTGGCCGGGCATCGACTACTACATGTTCTCCGCGTTCGAGAACATGCAGCGCTACATGTTCCCCTTCATGGAGGCGACCTGCCGCGTCTGCGGCGGGGTCTACCTGCAGCAGGAAGGTGTCGCCAACGCACCGGACCTCTGCGACGTCTGCGACTTCTTCGCCCGTCGCGAACTCACCACCGTGTCCTGACCAGCATGCCGCCGACCCCGTGGTACGAGTGCTACTTCACGGCCGACTACTGGACGTTCGCCGACGACGAGTACACGGCCGAACGCACCGCCGCCGAGGTCGCCTACCTGGCGGACGTCCTGGCCACCCACGCCCCCGGCCGGCGGGTGGTCGACCTGGGCTGCGGGGTCGGCCGGCACGCCGTCGGTCTGGCCCGCAAGGGCTTCGACGTCATCGGGGTGGACGTGTCCGGGTACGCGCTGCGGCGGGCCGCGAGCGCCGCCGACGCCGCCGGTGTCACCCTCGACCTGCGTCGGGTGGACCTGCTCGGCGCGCAGCCACCCGGGTGGGGGCTGCCCGACGTCGACGCGGCCATCTGCGTACAGGCGTTCGGCTGGGGAACCGACGCCGACCAGCTCCGGCTGCTGCGCGCGGTGCGCCGCCTGCTGCCCGCCGACGGTCTGCTCATCCTCGATCACTCCAATGTGCTCGCCATCGCCCGGCACTACCGCGACGAGGCCCGCGCGGACATCGGCGGCACCGCGTTCCACTTCCAGCGCCGCTACGACCCGGCCACCGGACGCAGCAGCGGCCGGGTCGAGGTCCGCCGACCGGACGGCACCACCGCCGTCCTGCCCGACGACGTCCGGCTCTATCACCCGACCGAGGTGGCCACCCTGCTGACCCGTGCCGGGTTCGCCGTGGCCCGGACCGACGCGGACTTCACCGCAGGTGCCACGCTGACCATGGACACCCGCTACGTCCAGTTCGTCGCCAGACCGGCACCGACGGTGGCCTCGGCACTCGACGGCCACCGCGCGCCAGCGCCACCAGGCCCGTTGCCCGGCGACGGCCATGCCCCAGGGCCGCTTGACCTGCGCGCCGCCCCCGACGAGGCCGGACCGGTCGAACCCGCGCTGGCCGCGGCGTGGGCGGCGCTGCCCGCCGGGCCGGCCGCGATCCAGCGGGCACGCCGCTACGACCTCGCCGACCCGTACGCCGGGCAGCGGCTCGCGCCCATCGTCGCCGCGTACCTGCGCTGGCCGCCGGGCCGGCAGCTGCCGCCCGAACGGGTCACCGCCGGCGCCGGTGCCACCGGCCTGCTGCACGCGCTGGCCCGGCTGGGCGACGGCGGCACCGTCCTGGTCGACGTGGCCGGCCATCCGGAGTTGCCCGGCGCCACCGGCGGCCAGGTCCGGGCCACGTCGCTGCGCGACCCGTCGGACGCGGTGGCCGCCGTGACCCAGCACCGGCCGGTGCTGACCGTCGTCGACCGGCCCGGCCTGCTCGGCCCGATGTGGACCGGGGACCAGCTGCGCCGGGTCGCGCAGGCCTGCGCCACGGTCGGCAGTGTGCTGGTCGTCGACGAGACGCTCGGTGCCTACCTGCCGCCCGACCAGAGCGCCGCCCCGCTCACCGAGGAGCTGCCCGGCACCGTCGTCATCCGCAGCATGTCCAAGGGGTTCTGCGCCGGCGGGCTGCGGGTCGGGTACGCCGTCGCCGCCCCGGACCTGGCCGACGTCGTCCGGCAGGTGGCGCCACCGCTGGCGGTCAGCGCACTCGCCCTGGACCTGGCGGCCGCGCTGCTCACCCAGCAAGATCCGCTGGCCGCACTGCGGGACCGGATCGCACAGGTGAAGCCGTACGTCGAGGAGCAGTTGATCGCCGCCGGTCTCACCCCACTGCCGACCGACCCCCGGCTGCCGTGGCTGGTCCTGCCCGGTGACGATGAGGTACGCCGGATCCTGGCCGCCCGAGGTGTGCTCGCCAAGCAGGTGCCGTCGCTGGCACCCGGTGGCCCACCGGGCGCGCTGCTGCGGCTGTCGGTTCCGCTGTCCGAGGCCCGCCTGGCCGCGTTCACCGCCGCGTTCGCAGCCCCGACAGCCGCCGTTGCCGGCTCCGCCGCCGGCGGACCTGCCCCGGCGGACCGCCGATGAGGTTGTCACAGCTGGTCGCGGCGGTGCACGACGGCATCGACGTCGACGCCGCCATGGCCGACGTCGCCGAGGTCGCCCAGCACGACCGCTACCAGGCCTCGGCCGGGATTCACGCCGCGGCCGGGTACGTCGCACAGCGGGCGGTGGACGCCGGCCTGCGCGACGTCACCGTGCACACGTTCCCGGCAGACGGGGCCCGGCGGTGGTGGACCTACCAGGCCCCGATGTCGTGGACACCGGTGCGGGCCAGCCTCCGGCACGGCGGCGAGACGCTGATCGACTACCCGGCACAGCCGTACACCCTCGCGGCGTACTCGGCACCGACTCGCGCCGGCAGCGTCGCCGTACCACTGCTGCGCTGGTCGGCGATGTGCGCCGGCGCCGACGCGACCGGCGCGCTCGTGCTGCTGGACGACGTCCGCGTACCGTTTCCGGAATGCGCCCGGCGGGCGGCGGCCGGCGGCGCCGTCGCGGTCGCCGCAGACCCGCTCAGCGCCCGGACCGACCGGCTCGCCGACCAGGTCGGCCGGCTGGAACTGCTGCCCGGTGCGGCGTTGGCCGGCTTCAGCCTCACCGCCGCGCAACTCGCCAGGCTCAGCGCGGCCGCCGACCGGGGCGAGACGGTCACCGTCGATGTGGCGGTGGCCGGGTCGACGGCCACCATGCCGGTGGTGACCGGCGTGCTGCCGGGCGACGGCGGCGGCGACGAGTTCCTGCTCTCGGCGCACCTTTGCCACCCCCGGCCCAGCGCCAACGACAACGCCTCCGGCGTCGCCGCGCTGCTCGCGACCGCCCGGCTGCTCGGTGCCCGGCCCGCCGGCGGACCGGATCTGCGTTTCCTGTGGGCACCGGAGTTCGTCGGTGTCGCCGCGTACCTGCACGATCTCGTGGGCGGCGGTGCCGTGGCGCGGCCCAGCCTGGCGGTCAACGTGGACATGGCCGGGCAGGACCCGTACCGCTGCGGCAGCTCGCTGGTGATCGAGCGGGGGCCGGACGACGTACCGTCGTTTCTGCCCGCCCTGGCCGGACGCTGCGCCGACCTGGTGCCGGCACGGGCCCGGTCCTACAGCGGCGCGGTGCCGTGCGATCCGGGGCAGGCGGCGGTCACCGCGCCGTTCTCCGGGGGTTCCGACCACGCGCTCGTCTCGGACGCGCCGACCCGGTGCCCGACGGTGTCCTTCGGGCACTGGCCGGACCGGGCCAACCACACCTCGGCCGACACGCTCGACATGGTCGACCCGGCTGAGCTGCGTCGCACCGTCACGGTGGCGGCGTCGACCGTGGCGGCGGTACGCGGACGCGCGGACCCGGCGTTGGCCGCCGACGTCGCCGACGCGTGTGCCGGCTGGGCCGCTGGGCACATCCTGGCGGCGCTGCCCGGCCGGCAGCGTCCACCGGCACCGTACCCGTACCGTGACGACGGCAGCCCGGTGTTGGACCCGGCCAGCGACGCCGCGTTGGTCCGGCGGGTGGCCCACCGCAGCGAGATCGTCGGCAGGTGTGTCGGCACGCTGACGTACGCCGGTGTGCCGGCCGGGGAGATCGTCCGTACGGCGCGCTGGCTGGCCGACGTGTCCGCCACCGCTGCCGACCGCGCGCTGTGCGCCGAGCCGTCGGCCGACGACGAGGCAGCGGGTACGGTGCTGGCCCGCGCCGCGCTCGGCCCGGTCAATCCCCGGACGCTGGCCGCCACCGACGCTGACCGCGCCTGGCTCGCCGAACGCCTGGCTGAGGATCGGGGCGGCAGCCACGCCCGCGTACTCACGCTGTTGCGAGCTGTCGACGGTCGGCGTGGCCGCCGCAGCGCGGCCTGGTGGGCGGCGCTGGCCGGCGAACTCCCCATCTCGGTGGCGTTCGCCGACCGGGTCTTCGACATGCTGCACCGGGCCGGCTGGGTCGTCCCGGTGCCCGATCCTGAGGATCTCGACGCGGCTGAGGAGATCGATGCGACCCGTCATCCTGCGTGACCGCAACATGCGGCTGCTCCTTGCCGGTCAGGCGTTCAACATGTTCGGTAGCACGATGATGGTCATCGTGTTGGCGATCTGGATGAAGGACCTCACCGGATCCACCAGCGCCGCCGGCCTGGTCTTCCTGCTCATGGCGATCGCCGTACTGCTGTCGCCGTTGACCGGCCTGCTGGTGGACCGGCTGCCGCGCCGGTGGCTGATGACGGTCAACGACGGGACGATGGCGGTCCTGATCCTGGCACTGCTGACAGTGGACGGCACGGCCGACCTGTGGCTGGTGTACGTCGTCACCTTCCTGTACGGCTGCTCCGGGCAGATCTACCGGGCCTCCCGTGGCGGACTGCTGCACTCGATGCTGCCCGACGACAGCCTCGGCAACGCCAACGGCGTACTCAGCAGTCTCAGTCAGGGGATGCGGGTGATCGGGCCGGTCGTCGGGGCCGCGCTCTACACCACCAGCGGTATAGAGGCGGTCATCCTGGTGGACGCCGCGACGTTCGCTCTGTCCGTCGCGTCGCTGGTGTTGCTGCGCCGGCCTCGGGATCTGGTTCGGTCGGCCGACGACACGCAGCGGGGCTCGCTCGCGACCGAGGTCGCCGCCGGGGCCCGGCACGTGGCCCACCATCCGGTCATCCGGCGGATCGTCGTCGCCAGCGCGGTCGCGTTCGGCGGTGCCGGCATGATCAACGTGGCTCTGTTCTCCCTCGTGAGCGACGGGCTGCAGCGTCCGACCGCCATCATCGGGATCCTCGGTGGCGTCCAGGGCGCCGGCAGCGTCGTCGCCGGTCTCCTGGTCGGGCCCGCGATGCGGCGCTACGGCGAGTACACCGTCGCCTGCGCCGGCTTCCTGCTCAACGGGGTCGGACTGGCGGCGGCCAGCACCGCCACCCTGACCGGAGTCGCCGCCGGGGCGGTCCTGGTCGGGTTGGGGTTGCCGCTGATCCTCGTCGCCGAGGTGACCCTGGTGCAGCGGCGCACCTCCGCCGAGCTGCAGGGCCGCGCGATCGTGGCGTCTGAGGCGATCATCAATACGCCGTACGCGGTATGCATCGGTGTCGGCACCCTGGTCGTCGGCACAGTAGGTTACCGGCCGATCTACTTCGTGGTCGCCGCAGTCTTCATCCTGGTGGGGGCCGCGCTGTTGCCGTTCCGGGCCCAGACGCGCCCGCAGCGCCCGGCTGACGTCTCGCCCGTCGGCACCGCCTCCTAGCGGCACTGCTATCTGGGGGCTGCATGTCCTGGCGGCCCGGCAGTCTTAGCGGCACGGCAGTCTCAGCGGCCCCGCCAGATCGCCAGCGGCACCACCGTTTCGTCGGGAGAGTCGGCGCCGTGCTCCCAGCTAAGGTTGGGGTCCGGCACGGGGAAGCGTTCGTCTGCGGCGATCGCGATCACCGGGCCTACCCGGTCCCGCAGTGCTTCGTCGGTGGCTACGATCCGGGCCGAGGAGCCGAGTGCCGCAGCGAGTCGGCCGCCGGCCTCGTCTTCGTCGCCGGGGGCCGGGTACAGCCACCGGACCCGGCCCGCCCCGCCGGCCGGGAGCAACCGCCGTGCCGGATCGTCCAGAGCAGACCATGCCCGCACCAGGTCCTCATCCGGGGTGCACCGGACCTGGCCGTGGTCCGAGTGGCCGATGACCGTCCAGCCGGCCTGCGCCCACCGGGCGGCCCGGCTGCCCAGCTCGGCCATGGCCGCCACGGCTCGTTCGTCGTAGCCGTGGCGGTGCAGGTAGTCGTCGAGGTTGACGTAGGTCCACAGGAGCGTCGGTTGCCGCCGCCGCACGTCGCCGGCCGGCCCGCCGATCTGCTCGTCGACTTCTTTCATCGCGGCGTCGACCAGCAACGCGGGGTCGCGGGCATGCCGGGCGAGCGTCTCCGACGGCGCAGCCGGGACGACGGTCGCGCCCCGGAGCAGCGCCTGCGCCCACGGGCCGGGTAGGTGGGCGATCTCCCGGGCCACCGCGCGGCACTGCACGCCGTCGCCTGCGGCCCGGTCGAAGATGGTCGGGTGCTCGATCACGAGTCTGGGGTCGCCGCCCGGGTCGGCTGGTCCCTGCGCCAGCACCTGGCCGGTGACGGCGTACACCAGGCAGCCACGGCCGGGCACGCGGTAGACCATCCCGGGTACGCCGTGCTGCGCCGGCCCGACTCCGGTCATGGCGGTCAGCCACGCGGTTGTCGACGTGCTCGGAAAGGTGCTGGCCAGTTGGGTCAGCTCGGCGGCCTGCCAGCCTGCCGCCAGCGCCGCGTCGTATGACAACCCGTCAACGGCCAGCATGACCACCCCATGGCGTGCCCGGGACAGTTCTGCGAGGACGACATCGGGCATGTCCGCCAGTGAGGTGTACGAAGCTGACGGCACAGGATTCCCTCCTCCTCCCGGCATTGTGGATCACCGACGCCACCGCCACCGCCAGGGTTGACCGGCACCGGGGCGACGAGTTGAAGGTGGGATACCTTTCCCGGCGGTTGAAAGGTATCTCACCTTCAACTGATCATGGTGATCCCGGCTTGGTGGGTGTCGGGGGTGGGGGCCGGTCAGGGTGAGCCGTGCAGGACGACCCGGTAGCCGAGTTGCTGGCCGTAGGTCATCAACGGGCGCAGGGTCGGGACGAGTTCGGTGGCCTCGGTGGACCAGTGGTGTCCCCGGTTGCTGTCGAATCGGCGGTGACGGGCAGATGTCGTGTGCCGTTGTTGGTGCAGCTCGCGTCGCAGGTGGTGCAGCCGCTTGGACGCCGTGGACCGGCCGGAGCGCCAGTCGAGCCAGCGTAGCCACCAGTCACGTAGCATCTCGGTGATCATTTCTCTCCCTTGATCAATTGGTCGATGGTCAGGTTTCCGTGCGCCGGGGTAGTCGGTAGAGTCCGTGGCGCTGGACGAATATCTCCCGCCGTTCGGCTGCGTTGCCGTGGCGGTCGATGACGTATCCGGTGAGCCAGATCCAGCCGTCGTAGGTCCATTTGCGGTCGACGGCGATGACTCGGAGTCGGATGGCGCGGTCGTCGGCGAACTGGACGCTGGCTTGCCGGCCGATGATCAGTACGTCGCCGGGTTTCGGCTCGGGTGTGGCGAGTAGTCGGCTATTCACCAGGCCGTTCCGCTATCGGGTAGGTCGTACGCCCGCAGTCCGGGCACCACCTGGACTTGACCTTGAACGACCACAACCCCGCGCAGAAGCCGAGCAGCGCCGCGCTGAACAACGCCCCGATTTCCACCATCGGCATCCCTTCCAACTGAACCGTCGCCGCAATTCTGATCATGAAAACTTCGTCATCCGGATTTGTTCTCCACCCTGGACTTCCGGGCGCTGTCGGAGCAAGATGCCGTGAGGGCCACGGAAAGCAGGCGGCAGCGGCCCGGTAGCCAGTGGACAAAGTCGAGCGAACTGGGGGATGTGAAGACCTATGTCTGCGAGCGAGTATCTGGTATTAGAGCTACGCCGGGTCCGAGAGTCGTTGGGGCTCACCCAGGAGTCGTGGGCGGAGCGCGTCCACTTCTCGGCAAAGCACGTGGGCTCAATCGAGCGTGGCGAGCGGCCGGCGTTGCCGGACTATCTGACCTCGGTCGACAAGGCGTTCGGCACCGCGTTGATGAAGTTCTACCGGGAGTTCGTCGTCGGCGAGCACATGCCCGTCTGGTTCCGGCCGTTCAGCGATCACGAAGGCAACGCCACGCTGATCCGGGCGTTCCAGCCGCTGCTGATCCCCGGCCTGCTGCAGACCGAGGCGTACGCGGAGGCGGTGCTATCGGCGTACCGGGTGCCGGAGGACGCGGCGGCGATCGCGTTGACCACCCGGATGGGCCGGCAGGCCATCCTGCGGCGGGAGAAGCCCTGCCAGCTCGCCGCCGTCATCGACGAGAGCGTGCTGACCCGGCGGGCGGGCAGCGCGGAGATCATGCGGGAGCAGCTGACCGCACTGGTCGAAGCCTGCCAGCGGCCGAACATCCAGGTGCAGGTCGTGCCGTCGGAAGTTGGCGTCTACCCGGGGATGGACGGTCCGTTCGTGCTGGCGAACGTCGACGGCCGGACGGTTGGCTATCTGGATGGGCACCTGGACGGCCGGGTGGTGGAGGCCCCGGACCACACGGCGGACTTGGAGGGGACCTGGGAGACAATCCGGGGGTACGCTCTGCCGCACCACCAGAGCCTTGACCTGATCACGAGGACGGCTGAGAAATGGACCTGAGCCCCGCCCCTAGTTGGCGCACCAGCACCTACTCCGAAGCCGGCTCCTGTGTCGAGGTGGCCGACAACCTGCCCGGCCGGGTTCTGGTCCGGGACACCAAGGACCGCAGCGGCCCGATGCTGACCTTCGGCCCGGCCGCTTGGCGCTCCTTCGTCGAGCTCGCCAAGCAGCACCACTGAGCCGACAACCGGCAGCGGGCCGAGCTTCAGAGGCTCGGCTATTCCCGGACTGGGCAGGCTCGCCTGCTGCCCAGTCCGGGAATAGCCGCAGTGTGACAAGACAAAACCTCGGCGGCGTACCCACGAGGGGCAGGGGCGACCGGGGTCTACGCAGACCAGAGTACCGGGGCTGGCCCGGTCGGTTCAGGGCCGGTTGGGTCACCACGGGTTACGATGCCGTCATGAACTTCGAGCGGATCACCGTCAACCTGGCTCAGATGGGTGGGGCACCGTGCATCCGTGGGTTGCGCATCCCGGTCGCGACGGTGGTGGCGATGGTTGCGGACGGCATGAGCCCGGACGAGATCGTGTCGGAGCTACCGGACCTGACCGTTGATGACGTCTGGGAGGCGCTGCGCTTCGCGGCCGAGGCCGTCCGGGAACGGGAACTCCCGTTGCATCACGCGGCATGAGGTTCCTGGTCGACAACAACCTGTCGCCAGCGGTGGCGACGGGTTTGCACGCTCACGGGCACGATGCCGAGCACGTGAGAGACTACGGTTTGGCTGCGGCGCCGGACGAGGTCGTACTGGAGCGGGCACGCCAGGAACAGCGGGTCCTGATCTCTGCAGATACTGACTTCGGCACTCTGCTGGCATCCTCCGGGGCTGACGAACCGTCCGTGTTGTTGGTGCGCCGAATCAGCGGCCGTCGAGCTGCGCAGATCGTCGCGATCCTGGCTGCGAACCTCGACGCGATCGCTGACGACCTGGCCAGCGGAGCAGTCGTGGTGGTTGGTGAGAACTGGCTGCGAGTCCGGCCGTTGCCCATCCTGCCTGGCAAGTGACCTTTCGCCGCAACGTTGCGACCCCTAACCACGGCGGACCTACTCGGTCAGCAGTTGGCGGATCGGCCGTTGGGAGCCCACTCGTCGGCGAAGGTCTCCATCTGGCGGATCACCAGGTCGACGGCGGCGCGCTCGTGGTCCGGCGGGTAGTCGTAGCGGGCCAGTAGGCGGCGGATGTGGGTGCGCAGCTTGGCACGCACGGGCTCACGGGAGAACCAGTCGATGGTGTTCGACGATTGGATCGACTGGTGGCTGGGTACTGCCGGTCAGCGATTGAGGCGGTCAGCATGGACCGCTACCGGCTCGCACAGCACCGGGCAGGTACGCCGTACCAGCAGATCCAGGAGCGGCTCGGCGACGCGGCACGGCGTCAAGGACGTGCTCAGCCTCGGGCTCTTCTGCCGTGTCGTGCCCCGGTAGGACCTGACCGCGCTGGTGAGGCAGTTGCGATGAACCAGTCCGTCTCCTCGCCACCGCCGACCGGATGCTCACCAGCGTGATCCGCGGCGCCCGAGGCGCCTGGTCCCGGGCATGTGCCGGGCTGCTACGGCACGAGCTTGAGGCGGCTATGGACCGTTACTGGGCCCGGGTCTGTCCGGCGATCGGGCGGATCCAGGTGCAGCGGCCGAAGCTGCCCCTACTCGCCCACTACGCTGGGCCACAGCTGGCGGGCGGGGCCAGCTACCTGTCGTGGGCACTGTCCCGAGCCGGTCACCACCACCACTACGAACTCGGCGTCACCGCCGCCGAGCTGAGGCGACACTGGGCCGAGCTGCTCGAAGTCGTCGCGCTCCTGGACCACTCGGAGCCATCGAAACACGGGAAGCGCAAGTAGGCCAGTGCTTTCGCGTCGGCATCAGTCCAACTGGGTCACGACGTTGCCGTCGGCGTCGTAGCCGACGACGGCGGTGATGTCGGAGAGGTCCATCCCGTCGCGCTCACCCCCGTTGCGAGGAAGCCAGACCGCGTACGCGCCGATCTGGCGATTTCGGGTGGCGGGGAGTTGGTGTACGGCGGCCGTGGCGGTCTGGCCGAACATGGTCACGGATACGCTGGTCACGGCACCGCGTACAGGCCCGACCAGGATAATCTCCCGCTGCTGCGGGTCAAGTGGGGCGACGTACGGCATCGGCTTGGTGGGCAGCAGTGGTGGACCCACAGTGTCAAGAGCCTCCGGTGCCGGATCACAGAAGGCGAACTCGTTTTCCTTGCCCTCACTGCGCTTACCGTCGACTCGGGCGACGCGCACGCAGATCGCGTCTTCGGCGAGCCAGGCGGCGGTCTCCCACCCCGGTACGCGGGCATCCAACACCACGGGCTGTCCGACGGTCGGGGTGGGCGGGGGCGCCTCGGAGGCGGGAGCAGCGGCAGTGCAGCCTTGCACAGCGAGTAGCCCGGCTACGACGGCAATGATGCGGGCGCGCATACCGACAGTATCGCCATGTATGCCACGGTGATGAGGGCCAGCTACCTGTGGTGGGCCCTGTCCCGAACTGGTCACCAGCGCCGCTACGAACTCGGCGTTACTGCGGCTGAACTGACGCGAATTTGCACCGAGCTTCATTCGTAGTGGTAGCGGCACTGTGCTATCTGCACAGTGTCATCGACGATCCGGTACACCAGACGGTGCTCCTGATCAATGCGCCTCGACCAGAACCCCGACCAGTTGCCACGGAGCTGCTCCGGTCTGCCGATGCCCTGGTGACCGTTGCGTCGGATGTCCTCGATCAGCAGGTTCACCCGCTTCAGCATCTGGCGGTCCCGTTGCCAGGAAAGGTAGTCCGCCCAGCCTCGGCCCGCGAACTGGATCTTCACGCTGCCGACGCCTCGTCCGAGCGGCTATCCGGGTCAATCAAGTCGTGGATCTCCCCGCCACCGTTCCGTAGCTCCTCGACAGCTTCGTTCAGCCGACGCGCGTTGGCGGGACTGGCCATCAGGTACGCCGTCTCCTTCAGCGATTCGTACTCACGCAAGGAGATGATCACTGCTGCCTCACGGCCGGATCGGGTAACCACAACTTCCTCGGCATCGTCCACGACATGGTCGAGCATCTTGGCCAGGTTCTGGCGGACCTCCGAGTAGGTGACGGTGCGCACGATGCCTCCCAAGCTAGCGTACAAGAAATTGTACGACGGAACCGCCGGACAAACCAGCGGACCTACAGCTTTGACCTACCCGGTTGATTCGACCTCATCCAGGATCACCCGGCAGGAGGGCGGTGTAGGTGTCGCGGAGGGCGGTGAGACGGTCGCGGCGGAACCGGCCCGGTTCGCGTCGGCGCATCCGCTGCCCGACCTCGCTGGTGACGGTGTCGGACGGCACCTCGTCGGCGTCGGCGGGGATGAACTTCAGCACCTCGTCGAGAGCGGCGACGGCCCGGGACAGGGCCGCCATCGCCCGCCGCCGCTGTACCGGATCGAGCGCTGCCGGGTCGGCAACAGCAGGCCCGGCGGTGGCGAAGTCGGCGGGGACCAGGGCGGCGTACCGGTCGGCGACGGCGAGCCACTCGCCGGGGTCGATGAGCCGCGACGGCTCCGGGCCACCGTACGAGAAAGCAGCGCCGGCCGGCGGGTGCAGCGGGTCGGCGGGCAGCCGGAACAGGAACTCCCGTGCGGTGGCACAGCCGGCACAGCTGCCCTGGTAGCGGGTGGCCAGGTCGCCATCGGCGAGCGCGACCACCTCGACCTGCGGCTCGAACTGCGTTTCACCGCAGCTGCACGGGTGCAGCTCGACGTAGAGGCGTGCTTCGGCGCTGCTGCGCGCCGCTGGCAGGACGACGCTCACAACACGCCGCCGACCGCCGCCGGCACCTCGCCACGAGCACCAGCACCAGCACCAGCGACGACACCAGCACCGGCGACGACACCGACACCAGCATCGGTGGACGGCGTGCCGGTCGGAGCGGTGTCAGGCCGGACACCCGGGCGGACGTGGTACCGCAGCCAGTTGGCCATCAGCCGCCGCGAGGTCGCGACGATCTGCGCCTCACGGGCGTACAGGGTGGCGGTGAAGGCGTCGAGGTCGGCGTCGTCCGGGCCGATCCAGCCTTCGCGTACCAGCGCGCCGCGTCGACTGCGGGCCAGCGCCGAAATGATGCTCGCGGTGATCTCGGGGTGGGCCTGGATCGTCCGTACGGTCGGGCCGATGGCCAGCGCTTCGTTGCGGTAGACCCGGCTGTACGCCAGCTCGACGACCGCCCCTTCGGGGGCGCGCGCCGGCACCTGCTCGACCACGTCGACGTGCGAGGTGAACAGGTCGAACTCGTCGGGCAGCCCGGTGAACAGCGGGTCGCGCCGACCAGCCGAGGTCAGCCGTACCGTGTCGATGCCGAATCGGCGGCCGTGCCCGCCGATCGCCGCCCGCCCGCCGACCGACTCGGCGCGGGCCTGATGCGACCAGCAGATGTGCAGCTCGGGTACGCCGGCTCGAGCGGCGGCGCGGAAGAACTCCTTGGTCCGGGTGATCCACGGCAGCTTCTCGTACGCGGAGTGCCCGGATCCGCCGCCGATGACCGCGTCGGCCTCGATGGTGTCGGGCAGTGGCTGACCGTCCGCGACGTCGATGGTGACGATCTGCGCCGGGTCCAGTCCGGTGGCGGCGGCGATCCACTGGGGATAGCTGGTGAGGCCGATCGCGGTCAGCAGAGCGCGTTCCTGGGTGTTGACGAAGAGCAGCCGGATCCGGTCCCGGACCCGGTGGGGCGCGCGCGTGTGGTGGGGCACCTGCCGGAGACTACCGCCCAGGGGGCGATCATCGGCCGATCGGTCATAGGAAAGCGCTTACTCGACCCTGTCGGGTAACGGCACCTTCACTGATACTGGTCGACGTGGTGACCGAACTGTCGACCGTGGGCCGACGTACGGTGTCGTTCGTCGCACCGGATCCGGCGCGCACCGCCCCGATCACCTGGGGTCAGCGGGCACTGTGGATGGCGCTCCGGCGGCACGGCACCAGTCAGGCGATGTTCGCGTTGAAACGGCACGTCGCCGTGCCCCGCCGGGCACGCTCCGACCCGGAGCGGGTGTACTCGGCGATCGCCGCCCTGATGGTGCGGCACACCGCGTTGCGTACCCGGCTGGAGCTGGCCGGCGACGACCCTCGTCAACTGGTCGCCGACCGGGGAGACCTGCCGGTGCTGGTGGTGCCGGCCGAATCCGGCGGCAACTCCGGCGACGCGGCGGGCGGCGGCTCGCCGGATCCGGTGGCGGTCGCGCAGCGGGTCGCCGACGGGTTGGCGGCGGAGCCGTTCGCGCACGCCGACGACTGGCCGCAGCGCATCGCCGTGGTGACCCGCGACGGCGTACCGCACCAGGTGGTGGTGGTGTTCAGCCACACCACGGTCGACTTCCGGTCGGCCGAGCTGGTGCTGCGCGACCTGCGGCTGCTGCTGGCCCGGGGCCGGATCGACAGCGCACCCGGCCTGCAGTCGGCGGACGTCGCCGACCTGGAGCAGCGGGAGAGCCACCGGCGGCGGTCGGCGCGGGCGGCGGCGTACTGGGTGGAGGTGACCCGCCGGCTGTCGCGCGACACCCGGATGCCGCAGCGGGAGCCGGTCACGCCGCGTTTCCGGCGGGGCGTCCTGACGTCGGCGGCGGCGGACACCGCGACCAGGATGCTCGCCGTACGGCATCGGACGACCACCTCGACGGTGCTGCTCGCGGCGGCGGCGCTGGTGGTCGGCGAATACTCCGGCAACGACCTGGTCGGCATGCACACGATGGTCAACAACCGGATGCTGGACGGCTATCCGGAGGCGATCGCCAAGCTGAACCAGCTGGCCCTGGTGCCGGTCGACCTGAGCGGTGACCGCCGGATGGTGTACCTGCTGCCCCGGGTGTGGCGGGCGGCGCTCGACGGATACCGGCACGCCTACTACGACCCGCAGACGCTCAGCGACGCGTTCGGCGCGGCCGGTCTGCCGTACGCGACCGGGGTGAGCCCGCACTGCTATCTGAACGACATCCGGCTGTCGGCGGACAGCGACCTGTTCGGCCGTGACGTCGACGAGGCGGCGGTACGCGGCGCGACGACCGGCACCACGTTCCGGCTGGCCGAGCGGATCGAGCGGTTCACCTGGCGTACCCGGATCGAGATCGTCGACCGGCCGGACGGGCTGGGGCTGGCGCTCACCGCCGACACCACCTACTTCTCGACCGACGACGTCGAGCGGTTCCTGCGGGCGTTGGAGGCCCACCTCATCGACGGGGCGTTCGCGGAATAGTTGACGCAGCAACTATGTTTGGCCGGGTAGTCCGAGGGAATCCCAACCGGCCCCTCGCCGCGAGGAGGAGCAGACCATGCAGTTCGGCGTCTTCACCGTCGGTGACGTCACCGTCGACCCGACCAACGGTCGGGAGCCGACCGAGCGTGAGCGGATCAAGGCCATGGTCGCCATCGCGCTCAAGGCCGAAGAGGTCGGCCTGGACGTCTTCGCCACCGGCGAGCACCACAACCCGCCGTTCGTCCCGTCGTCGCCGACCACCATGCTCGGCTACATCGCGGCCCGGACCGAGCGGCTGCTGCTGTCCACCGCGACCACGCTGATCACCACCAACGATCCGGTGAAGATCGCCGAGGACTACGCGATGCTGCAGCACCTCGCCGGCGGTCGGGTCGACCTGATGATGGGGCGCGGCAACACCGGCCCCGTCTACCCGTGGTTCGGCCAGGACATCCGCAACGGTATCCCGCTGACCATCGAGAACTACGACCTGCTGCGCCGGCTGTGGCGCGAGGACGTCGTCAACTGGCAGGGCAAGTTCCGTACCCCGCTGCAGAGCTTCACCTCGACGCCCCGCCCGCTCGACGGCGTACCGCCGTTCGTCTGGCACGGCTCGATCCGCAGCCCGGAGATCGCCGAGCAGGCCGCTTACTACGGCGACGGCTTCTTCGCCAACCACATCTTCTGGCCGAAGGAGCACACCCAGCGGATGGTCGGCCTCTACCGGGAACGGTTCGCCCACTACGGCCACGGCTCCGCCGACCAGGCGATCGTCGGTCTCGGCGGGCAGGTGTTCATGCGGCGCAACTCGCAGGACGCGGTGCGCGAGTTCCGGCCGTACTTCGACAACGCCCCGGTGTACGGGCACGGTCCGTCGTTGGAGGACTTCAGCTCGCAGACGCCGCTCACCGTCGGCAGCCCGCAGCAGGTCATCGACCGTACGCTGACCTTCCGTGAGTACGTCGGCGACTACCAGCGGCAGCTGTTCCTGGTGGACCACGCCGGTCTGCCGTTGAAGACGGTGCTGGAGCAGTTGGACATGCTCGGCGAGGAGGTCGTGCCGGTGCTGCGGCGCGAGTTCGCGGTGGGCCGGCCGGCGCACGTGCCGGACGCCCCCACCCACGCCTCCCTGGTCGAGGCGGCGTCCGCCAGCACGGCGGCCGACGGCAGTACGGCCGAGAGCACCGCCGACGCCGCCGCCCCGGCAGCGGTGTGACGGCGATGGCCACGAGCACCGGCGGCCGTCGGCTGGCGGTCGTCACCGCCGGCGTACGGCAGCCGTCGACCAGCCGGCTGCTCGCCGACCAGCTCGCCGCGGCGGTCCGCGACGAGCTGGCCGGCCTCGGCGGGCAGCTGGAGACGACAGTGATCGAGGTACGCGACCACGCCCACGAGGTGGTCGACAACACGCTGACCGGTTTCCCGGCACCGGCGTTGAAGCAGGCGTTGGACGCGGTGGCGGCCGCCGATGGACTGGTCGCGGTCAGCCCGGTGTTCAACGCCGCGTACAGCGGGCTGTTCAAGGCCTTCTTCGACGTACTGCCGGAGGGCGCGTTGTACGACAAGCCGGTGCTGGTCGGTGCGACCGGCGGCACCGCCCGGCATTCGCTCACGCTGGAGCACGCCCTGCGGCCGATGTTCGCCTACCTGCGTGCGGTGGTGCTGCCGACCGCCGTCTTCGCCGGCCCCGAGGACTGGGCCGGGGAAAAGGTCGGCGACCAGGACGCAGACAGCAGTGGCCAGGCCGGGGCGCTACGCGGGCGGATCTCCCGGGCCGGTCGGGAGCTGGCCGCCGAGATGCACCGCCGGGAGCCGGTACGGGTGGCCGACCCGTTCGCGTTGACCACCGACTTCGAGCAGCTGCGGATGAATTCGAAGCGCGGGTGAAATCTCGGACGCAATCTGATCCCGGTGGTGTGATCGGGGTGGCAGACCTCGTGGACTGTCGATAGAGTCCGGCTCCTGTCCCGTCCACAGGAGAATCATGATGCTGAACGCAGCCGGTTGGCGCCGGCTCGGAGCCGGCACCCTGCTCGCCGGTGCCCTCGTCGTCGCCGCGGCCGCTCCGGCCGCCGCCCAGAACCCGGGGCCGGACCTGTTCGTCTCGTTCGACCGGGAGCCGGTCGCCGAGGTGGACAACTCCGGCGTCACCCTCGGCATGTACGTCTACAACTACGGCGATGCGCCGGCGAGCGACGTGACCATCGTCGTCGACGCCACCGGCGTCGACGACGCGGTGCAGCTGGCCGAGGGCTACCACCCTGGCTGCGAGATCGCCGACCGGGTCGTCAGCTGCGCGTACGGTGCCCTCGCCGCCGGATTGACCGACCACATCTACCCGGTGCGGCTGGCCAGCCGGGCCGGTGCCACGCCGGGTGACGCCGGCACCATGACCGTCACCATCAGCTCGGCCGAGCAGGACGCCATCCCGGCCAACAACACCGAGACCTTCCCGGTGTCCGTACTGGCCTCCGGCCCCGACCTGGTCGCCCTGGTCGACGACATCAACACCGAGCAGGACCGGGTCGGACCGGGCGACACCGCCCCGCTGTACGCCGCAGTGCTCAACGAGGGTGACAGCACCGCCGACAGCTACACGATCGGGCTGGACCTGCCGACCGGAGTCGGCTTTGTCGACGAGTACACCGACTGTGACTACGTCTCCTACTGGCCGAACGACCCGAAGACGGAGGGGTACGCGTACGGCCCGAGCCGGGTCACCTGCGCGCTGACCATCCCGCTGGCGCCGGGGGAGACCCTGTTCCTCGTCGACGAGCAGGGCGAGTCGTTGTTCGACCTGTACTTCGGCAACAACCTGGCTGGTCCGGGCGAGACGAGCGGGTCGTTCGAGGCGCGGCTGGTCGCTGAGGACCCGGCGCAGGCGCAGGCACGGGCGTCGACGGCCGGCGGGAAGTCGATCAACGAGGCGCTGGCGAAGGCCCAGGCGTCGGCCGGTCGTTCGGCGGCGGCGCTGATCGAGGAGATCGACACCGAGGACAACGTCGACTACTTCACCGTCCACACCAAGCCGAACACGTTCGACATCGCGGTGACGGCCGAGCCGGTGACCGGCGAGCCGGGCGAGACCGTCGACCTGACCTTCACCGTCGTCAACAACGGGCCGTCCGACGGAAGTGGACCGGGCGTGACCGTCACCGCGCCGTCGGGCACCGTCCTGCTGCCGTCCGACTGGTGCTACACCGAGGGCGAGCCGGGGACCCGGCTGCCCGAGTCGGCGGCGTTGCGGTGCAACTTCGAGAGCATCTTCCCGGCCACGGCGTCCGGCGGCGGGCGGATCACCCACACCCTCCAACTGAAGATCAAATCAACGCCGGGTACGGACGGAACGATCGTCGCCGACAGCGGCGGGCCGTCGACCGAGTCCGACCCGTCGAACAACACCGTCGCCATCGTCTTCACCGGTGCGGGCGACGACCCGGACGGTGAACCGGGTGGCGGCGGGGCCGGCGACGGCGACTACCTGCCGATCACCGGCGCGCCGGTCGGCACGGTCGTCGGCGTCGGTGCCGTCGCGGTGGCGCTCGGCGTGGCGCTGCTGCTGACCGTACGGCGGCGGGCAACGGTGACGGTCTCCGCTCCAGAGTGACCACCGTCGGTGGGCAGGAGGCCGGGTCGTCCGCCAGCGGGAGCCGGCTCTCGCACCTGAGCACGATGCGTTACCGCCGTCGGGCGCTCAACATGTAAATATGTCTAGCCTTTTCAGGACACTCCGGGTCGCCGCCACCAGCGTGACGTTGGTGGCGGCGATCGCCGTCGTGCCGGCTTCCGCCGCAGCACGACCCAGCCCGTCAACCGGCCCGTCCGCCGGTGGATCCGCGTCGGGTGGCTCGCCCGGCGACGCCATCGACCGCGCCGAGCTGCAGTCCGTACTCGACGACGTGCCGGAAGCCGGTGCACCCGGCGTCCTGGCCGCCGTCCGCGACGGCCGGCACGAGTGGCAGGCCGCCGCCGGACACGCGTACGCCACCAAACCTCGCCCGATGCAGCCGTGGATGCGGCATCGGATCGGCAGCATCACCAAGACGTTCGTCGCCACCACGGTGCTTCAGCTGGTTGACGAAGGCCGGCTCGGGCTCGACGACCCGATCGGGCAGTGGCTGCCCGAGACGGTGCCCGGTGAAGTGGGCGAGCAGGTCACCGTACGGATGCTGCTCAACCACACCAGCGGCATCGGCAACTACACCAACGCGATGGTCACCTCGAACGCCGCCATCAGCCAGATGCAGGTCACCACGTACCCGCCGGCGGACCTGGTCGCGACGGGCCTGGCGATGCCGCCGACCAACGCACCCGGCGCGATGTTCAGCTACTCCAACACCAACTACATCCTCGCCGGCCTGCTGATCGAGGCGGTCACCGGCAACGACCCCGTCGCCGAGGTGCAGCGACGCATCCTGCGACCGCTGCGGCTGCACGGCACCTACTTCCCCGGCGTCGACCCGACGATCCGCGGCCCGCACGGTGGCGCCTACTTCGCGTCGTACGGTGTGCGGGACCTCGGCGAGTTCAACATGAGCTGGGCGTGGACCGCCGGCGAGATGATCGCCACCACCGCCGACCTGAACACGTTCTACCGGGCGCTGCTCGGCGGTGAACTGCTCGACGCGGACACCCTCGACGAAATGCTCACCACGGTCCCGTTCGACCCGTCCGCACCGCAGTTCGGCGGCTACGGGCTCGGTATCTACTCGGCGCCGTTGCCGTGCGGCGAGTTCTGGGGACACGACGGCGCGGTGCTCGGCCACCTGACGATCTCGCTGCACAGCCGGGACGGCGCGCGTCAGCTCTCCACCGGCATCAACCTCAGCCACTACGACGTCGGGTTCCCGGACGCGCACCCGGTCGACGTCGCCTGGCAGACGCTGCTGCTGACCGCGCTCTGCCCGACCGACGCGTCGGCGAGCCGGTCCGCCGGTCCGACCCAGCTGCCGCCCAGCGTGACCCGGCTGCCCGGCAACGCGGGGCCGGTACCGGTCGGATAGCCGTACGGCGACCGCTGGCCGTGGTCCCGGTTGCGCCGTCCGGCGTGCCGGGACCACTCGGCGGCCCTGCACCGCTTCCGCGCTCATCCGCTGCCTCTAGCTCAGCGACGGGGCAGGAGGGTCAGTACCTGGGTGCAGTCGAGCAACGAATCCTCGGCGGCACCCGCGTTCAGCTGGTGGTAGCTGACGACCGGTTCGAGCCGGTCGAAGGTGCAGTGGCCCCTGCCCGGGTCACCCACCAGCACCCGCACGCCCCGGTCGGCGCACCGGCCGAGGAACGGCAGCACCCGGGTGGCGAGTTCGGCGTTGTACAACGCGTCGCCGGCCAGCACCAGATCCACCTCGGTCACGGTGCCGTCGAGCAGGTCGTCGACGGTGGTGGTGAGCCGGGCGTCGTTGACCACGGCGTTGAGCGCTATCGCCGTCGCGGCGTACGGATCGATGTCGTTTGCGGTGACCGTCGCGGCACCGGCCATCGCCGCCGCGATGGCGACCAGCCCGGAGCCGGACGCGAGATCGAGCACCCGCCGCCCGGCGACCACGTCGGGGTTGTCGAGCAGGTAGCGGGCCAGTGCCTGGCCGCCGGCCCACGCCGAGGCCCAGTACGGCGGCGGTAGCCGCCGGCCGGCGGCGGCTTCCAGCCGGGCCCAGAGCAGCGTCGGATCGTCGGCGAGGAACAGCTTGATCTCCGCCGCGAGCGGCACCCTGGTCAGCCGGAGCTGGTCCGCCCCGCCGGTGTCGGTGCCTGCGGCGTCGTCGAAGAGTTGCCGTTGCAGGGGATCCGGTGCCAGCCCGCCCTGGGACGACGCCGTCGACGGTCGCGTCCCAAGGGACGGGGACAACCTCAGATCACCCGGATGTTGGCCGCCTGCAGGCCCTTCTGCCCCTGCTCGACGTCGAACTCCACCCGCTGGTTCTCTTCCAGGGTACGGAAACCGCTGGATGCGATCGCGGTGAAGTGGGCGAAGACGTCAGCTTCTCCGCTGTCCTGGGTGATGAAGCCGAAACCCTTGTCAGCGTTGAACCACTTCACGGTGCCGATTGCCATGTCTGCTCCTAGCCGGTGACGGGTCCGCGACGTGCGGACCTCTGCTGCCGCACTCATCAATCTCCGTCCGGAGAGACCGGCAGAATCTGCCAATGCCCGGCTGCTGCCGGCTGCGATCAGGCAGGCGGCATGAAGAAATCAACTGCAACGCGGCAAACCTAGCATGTCGAGGGGTACGAGTGCCCCGGCCTCGCCGGTGCCGGCGGCGTACCGCCGGCACCGGCGCCCCCCGGGCCACTGTCAGCCGGCGGCGGGGACCAGTCCGACGTGCGCGGCGACCCCGGCCGCGCTCGCCGGGAACCGCTCCAGCAGGTCGGCCACCGCCGGATCCCCGGTGGTCGATGGCGCGGCGGCTGCGGCACCTACCGGGTCGGCCGCGCAGTCCAGCAGATCCGCCACCGCCACGGCGGCCAGCGGATACTCGGCCAGCAGCTGCGGCACCGGCCCGGACATCGCGTACCGGGCGGCCTCCGCCGCCGGTCCCGCGCCGTCGCCCGCCGAGCCGGTCCGCGTGGCGGTTGGGGCGGCCGCGGCCCACGGCGGGGTCCAGGAGTCCAACGCGGGCAGCGACGCCGGGAAGGTACGGCCGGCCTCCCGGACCAGGATCGGCACCAACTCGCCGGCCTGCTCCCGCAGCGTGGTGATCAGCGTCGGCAGCCAGGGCAGCAGCACCGGGTCGGGCAGCTGGCCGAACGCCGCCGACAGCACCTCCACCACGAACGGTGCCAGCGTCGGCACCGGCTCCAGCGCCTGCACGAACCCGCTCAGGTAGTGCGGGAACGCCCCGACGGTGAGCGGGCTGGCCAGCAGATCCGTGCACCGGTCGCGCAGCTCGGCCAGCGGCAGCTGACCGAGTTGGGACTGCGCCGCCCAGTGCAACGCGATCTTCGCCGGTGCCTCCGGATGCGACTGGCGTACCGCCAGCTCCAGCTGGGTCCGGTCGCAGCCCAACGCCATGGCGACGCTCTCCATGGTCATCAGGAAGCCCAGCATCGCCGCCACCTGCCGCAGCCCGGTCTCGTCGTCGACGAACGCGGTCGGCAGCAGGGTGCAGTAGTGCGCGTACCCGGTGCTGACGAAGTCCTGGCACCAGGTTGGCAGCTCCGGCTCACCGCTGGTGCGGTAGTACGCCAGCAACTGCCGAATCCGCTGCAACACCTCCGGTGCCCCGTCGGCGGTGCGCTCGGCGGCGAGCAGCTGCACGGCACGGGCACCGAGCTCGTCGGTGAGCCGCCGATTGCTCAGGAACAGCAGTGAGTCCTCGACCGCCGCGAGGGCGTGTGCCGCCGTGGCCTGCGGATCCCAGGCCGCCCGGCGTAGCCGCTGTTCGAGCACCTGCTCGATGGTCACACCCTCGTAGCCGAGCTCGATGATCGACCGCTGGTGGCGACCGATCGCGACGTCCCAGCTCTCCTGGACCGACTGCTCGCCGAGCCGCCGCTCACCCATGATCGGCCGGACCACCTCCGGTGGCAGCAGCCGCCGCAGCATCCACAACAGATCGGAGCAGGGTCGCAGCTCCGGCTGCCCGTGCAGGTCCAGCAGCGCCCGCTGCACGGTACGCCGCTTCGGGTCCAGCCCGAGGGGCGCCAGCCGGTCGTAGACGTCGCGGGCCAGCGGTGGCAGCGCGTCGTAGCCGACCCGACCGATCCGGTCACCGCCGAACATGATCTCGCAGAGCCGGCGGACGTCGCGCCGGCCCGGCACCACGTCCTTCTCGATGCAGGTGACCGCGGCGTCGGCGAAGTCGTACGGGGTGGGCCGGCGTCGGTTGCGCATCCCGGCCAGCAGCACCGCCGTCTCGAAGATGGCGATCGCGTCGGCGGTGCTGGCCAGGTAGCCGTTGCGGCGGGCCAGCCGGACGATGTCGACCGACCAGCCGCGCAACTCGGCCTCGTCGAGCTCGCCGGGCCGGCTCGGGGCGGCCAGGAAGCCGCTGAGCCGGTCGTCGCTGACGACCGCTCCCGCCGTAGCGCCGCCGGCTGTCGGCCGGGCCGCCGCTTTCGGCTTGCGGGCCGAACTCTTGCGGCCGCCCTGCTGCCCGGCCAGCCGGTACGGGGTGACCTTGCTGCCGGTCAGCGCCTTCTGCCAGGTGCTGGCGGCGATCGACACCGAGCCACCGGCCAGCCCGAACTGTGCCTCGATCGCCGAGTGGCTGGACGGGATCAGCCCGTACCGCCACTTGGTGCCGGTCCGTGCGGTGATCTCGAACGGTGCGGTCGACCGTACGCCGAACTGCTCGACCCGGCTGGCCGCGTGGAACGCGCCGCAGACGTACAGGCAGTCGGCCGGGTCGGCACCGGAGGCGGCGAGGTGTTCGCGCATTCGGGTCCACATGTAGCGTTCCCGGTCCTCGTCGTGGTCGAGTCGCGCCGCGTCGCTCGGCCGCAGCCGCCGGAACAGGCTGCCGATCATGACCATGACCTGCCGGTACGTGTCGTGGTCGGCGCCGATCAGTGGCTGCTCGACGTACTGGTCCCACCATTCCGACCAGTGCCGCACCTTGCCGTGGTGCAGCAGGTACGCCTCCAGCTCGGCGAACCCGGGGCGCAGGTCGCCGATGCCGACACCGACGGCGTCGCCGTGCAGCGCCTTCTCGTCGTCCTCGCCGCCGGCCTGGCCCTGCTGGTCCTGCCGCGCCGCCTCGTCGTCGCCGTCCGCCGGGGCGGCCGGCTCCGTCCGGTCATCGGACTGCCACTGGAAGACGTGGTCGGTGGAGCGGTCCACCAGCAGCAGTTCGACGCCCGGTGTCTCCAGCGCGTACGCGATCGCCTGGTATTCGGCGGACGCCTCGGTGATCGGCGCGATCACGCTCAACGGACCGGACCCGGCGGGGAAACCGTCCAGATCGCTGGCGAAGGCCTGCAACGCCACCGGCAGCTCGCAGTTGCGCAGCTCGGTCAGCAGCGGCTGCATGTCCTCGCACAGCTCCAGGTAGATCACCTTGGGCTGCTTGTCGCGCAGCCGGCGGGCCATCGCCAACGCCGACGACGGGGAGTGGTGGCAGACCGGGAAGATCTCCAACTCCTCGCCGAGCGCGTGGTCGACGTCGTCGACCAGGCCGGCGAGGATGCCGGTCAACGCGTCAGGCGAGTCGGCGAACGCCGTCGCGGCGTCCGCCAACTGCTCCCGCAACGCCCCGAACCGGCTGTCCGATGACGCACCCGCGGCCGGCGTACCCGTGACGGGCTCGCTCATGACGGGCTTGCTCATGACGGGCTTGCTCATGACAGGGTCGCGATGCTCTGCCGGCCGCCTTCGAGGAAGGCCGGCCACTCGCCGCCGTCGGCCTTGCTGCGCGGCTCGATCACCCCGTGCCAGAACTTGTTCAGGATCGCCAGGTCCTCCGGGCTGCGCCGGGCCAGCGAACCGACCATCGAGCTGGCCAGCGTCTCGGCGCGCAGCGTCCGGTCGCCGAAGAACTGGCTGTGCAGGATCGCGTCCTCCAGCACACCGATCTGCTCGGCGGTGGACAGCGCCGACTCCAGCTTCTCGTCGTCGCTGGTCGCCGACGCGGCGGCCTTACGCAGGTCGGCGAAGCTCTGCAGCAGCACGTCCAGCAGGGTGGGCGGCACCTCCAGCTCGATCTGGTGGCGACGCAGCAGCTCGGTGGTGCGGAACCGGACGATCTCCGCTTCACTGCGCTTGTTGGTGATCACCGGGATCCGGACGAAGTTGAACCGACGCTTGAGTGCCGACGACAGGTCGTTGACGCCCCGGTCGCGGCTGTTCGCGGTGGCGATGATCGAGAATCCGGGCTGGGCGAAGACGATGTTGTCCGAGTCCAGCTCAGGGATGGAGACGTACTTCTCGGACAGGATCGAGATCAGCGCGTCCTGCACGTCGCTGGTGGAGCGAGTCAGCTCCTCGAACCGGCCGATCACGCCCTGCTCCATCGCGGTCATGATCGGCGACGGGATCATCGACTGCCGGGACTGGCCCTTGGCGATCACCATCGACACGTTCCACGAGTACTTGATGTGGTCCTCGGTGGTGCCGGCGGTGCCCTGCACCACCAGGGTCGAGTTGCGGCAGATCGCGGCCGCGAGCAGCTCGGCCAGCCAGCTCTTGCCGGTGCCCGGGTCGCCGATCAGCAGCAGACCCCGGTCGGAGGCGAGCGTGACGATGCTGCGTTCGACGAAGCTGCGGTCACCGAACCACTTCTGCGGGATCTCCCGGTCGAGGCCGTCGGCGCGCTCGGACCCGAGGATGAACAGGCGCACCATCTTCGGGCTCAACCGCCACGAGTACGGCTTCGGGCTGTCGTCGATCGATTCGAGCCAGTCGAGCTCCTCGGCGTACTTGATCTCGGCGGGGGCGCGCAGCATCTCTGCGGTCATGATGCGGTTTCTCCTAGTCGACGGTGCTCGTACGGCGAGTGGAAAGGGGTAGGTCAGGTGAGGAAGTTCTTGAGCTCGACGACGAGCTTGCGGACGTGCCCGGACAGCACCGGGGTGCCCTGGTCCTTGAGCCGTTGTCGGAACCACGGGTTGACGCTCTGCTGGCCGCCGCTGGAGACCGAGCCGACCGGGATCAGCCGGGCGCCGCTGCGGTGCACCGCCTGCAGCCCGTCGAAGACCTCCTGCGACTTCCACTCGTAGAAGTCGGAGATCCACACCAGCACGGTGTTGCGCGGGTCGGCGATCTTCGGCCGGGCCAGCTCCAACGCGGCCATGCCGTCGGTGCCGCCGCCCAGCTGGGTGCGCAGCAGCACCTCAAACGGGTCGTGCACCCACGGCGTCAGGTCCAGCGCCCGGGTGTCGTAGGCGACCAGGTGTACGTCCACCTTGGGCAATCCGGCGAAGATCGACGCCAGGATGGTGCAGTTGACCATCGCGTCGACCATCGAGCCGGACTGGTCGACGACGACGATCATGCGGGCCGGGGTGGTCCGCTTCGCGGTCTGCTTGTAGTACAGCCGGTCGACGTAGAGCCGCTCGTCCTGCGGACTCCAGTTCGGCAGGTTCTTCCAGATGGTGCGGTTCAGGTCGAGGTTGCGGAACACCCGCTTCGGCGGGACCGACCGGTCGATGGTGCCGACGCTGGTCTGCTGCACCTGGGTCTTGAGCACCTCGGCGACCTCGTCGACGAACCGGCGGATCAACGCCTTGGCGTTGGCCAGCGCCACCCCGGACAGGTTCGACTTGTCCCGCAGCAGCTGCTCGATCAGCGACATGCTCGGGGTGAGCTGGCGGGCCAGCGCCGGATCGGCCAGCACCTCGCGCAGCCGCATCCGGCGTACCAGGTCGGCCTCGATGGCGCCGAGCACCCCGTCGCGGCGGCCCGGTGTGGCCCCGCAGGCCTGCTGGTACCACCCGGCGTCGGACTGCCAGCCGGCCAGCTGACCGGCGGAGACGTCACCGCTGCCGGTGGCGAAGACGTTGAGCAGCAGCTTCGACGCCAGCGCCGCCCGGCGTACCTCGTCGGCCCCGACCTGCACCGACGACTCCCCGGCGGCCTTGTCGCCTGCCGAGCCGTCCTCGGCCGGCGACTCGCCGGTGCTCTCGCCCGCAGCCGGCGACTCGCCGGTGCTCTCGCCCGCAGCCGGCTGCTCGCCGGTGCTCTCGCCCACAGCCGGCTGCTCGCCGGTGCTCTCGCCCTCAGCCGGCGGCACGAGCAGGCCGGGCAGCTCGTCGGCCAGCTCCGGGAAACGCTGCACGACGGTGTCGATGGCGACCGCCGGGTCGAGCAGCGCGGCCGGCAGCCCCAGCTCGTCGACCACCGCCATGCTGGTGCGTTCCAGCGCGGCCTGCTCCTGCCCGTCGAACAGCCGGGCCAGCAGCCGCCAGTAGAGCACCTGGCGCCGGTTCTCGTGATAGTTGATCATCGAATCGGTCATTTGCGCAGCAACCGTCCCGCCCGCTCCCGGAGCATCGCGACACTGTCGCCGGAGCGGGCCACCGCCTTGGCGACCTTGGGGTCGGTCGGCCCCTGCGCCCAGTCGCCGGTGTGCAGGTCGAGCTGCTTGCGCTTCACCGTCGCCTGCATGCCGATCGGCTGCACCGACCAGCCGGGGCCGGCCGCCGCGTCACCGTCCCAGCGCAGCAGCCCGATGCAGGCCGACGACTTGGCCAGCAGTTCGGCGGTGATCGGTCCGCAGCCGGGCAGCCGGTCGACGTCGACGGCCACCCGGGTGCCGTCGACCTCGAAGCCGAGCCCGTCGTCGTCGGTGACCACGGTGTAGCCCTCCAGCAGCACCGGCTCGGCGATGGCGACCGGGTGCCGGTCCAGCGGCGGTACGGCTGGGGCGAGCGCCTCACCGAGCTGCACCTGGGCGACGGCGAACGGGTCGGTCGGCTCGCCGGGGCGGGCCTGGTCGTCGCGCCAGAGCAGGTCGCCGCCGGGCAGCAGCGGCAGGTCGGTGACGTCGAGGCTGAGCCGGCCGGCCAGGGCGGCGAGCAGCACCGGATGGTCGGCGAGCAGCTGCCACACCACCGGGCCGACGATCGTGTCGACCTTGGCGGCGGAGACGTTGACCCGGACCAGCCGGGACCGGTCGGCGTCGCCGCCCCCGCCGGCAGCCTCCAACACCGCGTGCACCTGCAGCTGTACGGCGGTGGGGTGCTCCTGCACGTCGGCACCGACGATCAGCAGTCGGCCGGAGACCGTTTCCGGCGCTGCCGGCCCGCTCTGCGGGCTGGTCAACAGCATGCTGCGGGTCCACAGGTCGGCCCAGCGACGCGCCGGAATCCGCTCCATGGTGGCCACCGGGCTGGTGTAGCGCAGCTCGTTGGCGAGCCCGTCGAGCAGCACCGCGATCCGGCGTCGGACCGGGTCGGCGAGCAGCGCGGTCAGTGCCTGCTGGCTGGCCGACACCAGGTCGTGGTCGACGTTGCGCCAGCCGGCGAGCGCCAGCTCGGCCAGCCAGGAACGGGCCGCCAGCAGCCGTCCGTCGGCCGGGGCGGCGGCCGTGGTCGGCGCCGTCCACTGCGCCCGGTCGCGGCCGAGCGTGCCGTCGAGCCGGTCCCGCAGCGCGTCGTGCACCGCGCCCACCACGGCCGTACGGGCGGCGGCCAGCAGCAGCAACTGCTCCTCACCGACCGAGCCGGCGGTCACCTTGTCGACGGCTTCGGCCGCCGCCGCGCCGAGCGGGGTGGCCGAGACCGCGCCGGCCAGCTCGGCCAGGGCCGCCGTACCCTGCGGGTCGAGCCGGCCGAAGCCGCCGGTCATCGCCTGGTCGAACCGGTCGATCACGGCGAGCGCTTCGGCGACCCCGGCCGGTACGCCGTCGCGCAGGTCGTCGAGCTGTGCCCCGCGCATCAGCGGGCCCCCGCCCCGGCCGGGAACCAGCTCAGCTCGGGCAGCGGCTCGACCGCGCCCGGCAGGTCTAGGTAGGACAGGTGGTGCAGGAACCGGCTGAACACGGCCGCCGCCGGCGACGTGCCGGCGAGGGTGGTCCGGCCGATCGCCCAGAAGATCTCGTTGCCGATGGTCACCTCGTCGTTGGTCTCCAGGCGCAGGAAGCGGGCGACCCGGTCGCCGCCGTACTGCACGATGGCCTCGTCGGCGAGCGCGGTCAGGTGGTTGCACGCGTAGTCGCCGCCGCGCAGCCCGCCGCACGGCCGGTTGTTGTTGGTGCTGCAGCTGACCTCGTAGCTGCCGGCGGCGACCGACGACACGTACACCCGCCCGATGTCCGAGCCGCTGGAGACGACGCCCTGCAGGCGTCCGTCCGCCATCTCGACGAAGGGGACCTTCGCCAGCTTGCGGGGTCGTGCGGTGGGCACCACCCGTACCATGCTTCGCCGCTGCCAGGCGGCGTCGTCCGCGTCCACTGGGTTGCCCTCCAGGCGTGTCGACCGCAGCCGTCGTCAGCCGTCATCTCAGACGGCGGGGCTGCGGACCGGTGATCCGTACCCGAGAAGTTGTATCGCCCCGGTGCGACAAACCGGGGTGGCGGGCGGTGACCGGCCCGGATCGTGGTCGGTGGCCGACCGATGCGCTAAACTTCCCTGCCGTACATCGAATAGATGCTGATGGGGAAGAATGGCGAAGTCGTGGCTCTCGGTGGAGGAAGTCGCAGAGCAGCTTGACCTGCATGTGCGTACGGTGCGTAGTTACATCCGGGACGGACGGCTGCCGGCCGTACGGATCGGCAAGCAGTACCGGATCGCACCGGCCGACCTCGACGCGTTCACCGGCCGTCCGGCCGGGTCCGCAGGCTCCGCCGAGCCGGCCGACCCGGTGGTCGAGGTCTCCGCGGTGGTCGACATCGACGGCTTGACGTCCGCCGACGCCGACCGGTTGAGCACCCTGCTGGTCGCCGGCGCGCAGGGCGGCAGCCGAGCGTCGGCCGCGCCGCCGCTGCGGCTGCAGACCGGGTACGACCCGGCGCGAGACCGGCTGAAGATCGTGGTCTTCGGTGGCCCGGACGCGGTCGCGGAGATCCTGTCCACCATCGACGCGGTGACGCGTCCGGGCAGCGGATTGTTCCGGACGGACAACGGAGAGGGGGTACGCGGCGATGGCTGACGAGATCGTCGAACTGGCCGGCGTACCGGTGCTGGTCTGCGCCGCCGACGGGCCGACAATCGCTGGCGAGCAGGACGCGCTGGACGTGATCGGCCAGACGTTCGCCGGTGCCGAGATCGTCGCGATCCCGGTCGCGCGGCTGGACGAACGCTTCTTCGCGCTGCGCAGCGGGCTGGCCGGCAGCATCATGCAGAAGTTCGTCAACTACCGGCTGCGGTTGGTCGTGGTCGGCGACATCACCGGCCACACCGCCGGCAGTACGGCATTGCGTGACCTGGTCGTCGAGTCGAACCGGGGCAACCAGGTCTGGTTCGTCGACGACCTCGACACCCTCGCCGCCCGCCTCAGCTGAGCCGGACGATCGAGCCGGGCGATCGGATGCGCTTGGTCTGACACATCCTCAGCGTGTCAAGTCGAACAGCCGCTGTGGATCATTAGCAGGCGAGTGTGGCGACTACATGTACTGAGCGGCGGTCTGCTCGACTTCGCGGATGAACTCCTCCAGCTCGACCTCAGTCCACTGTCGGTCTTGCAGCAGTGTGCCGAGCACGGCGATCTGCATCGAGAAGGCGGTCTCCGCGTCGATGTCGTCGATCAGGTCCGGCTCGCCGAGGGCGGCTCGGATCATGCCTTCCATCGCCAGGGCAGAGAACTGCTGGCCTTCCTGGTAGCGCTTCCTCGTATCAGCCACGAAGGAGGCAACCCCCCGGATGAGGTCACTCAACTCTTGGTCTTGCCGCAACTTCGCTATCTGCCTACTGGCTATCTGGCCTGTCCTGTGGATCGCGATACGCGCTACGAGGCCGGCAAAGACCAGGTTGCCGGTTGTCGATAGACCGGTTCGCCGAGGTGGGTACGGGCAAGCGCACCTGCCGGGTTCGGGCCACGTCCGGAGTCTGGCCGTCTACCTGCTGGAGGTGCAGGTCGGTGGCGTTGCGTGACGGGTGTTGCTGAGCCAACTGTTGCCTCGGCTTCCCCTCATGCCGATGTGCGGCTCTGTCCCTCAAGTCTCGGTATGCCGTCGAGTGGAGGGCTCAGGCACGTTATTCGCGCGAATAACGTGCCTGAGCCCTCCACTCGACGCAACGGCAGCAGCGGCTCGGCGTCCGCATGTGCCGATCAACACACCGATCACCCAGAGTCACCAGCCCAAAGTCAGGTGCCGATAGAGCCGTATGCCCCGGTGCGCGGGGTGTTTGGGGGTACGGCCGGGCGGCGCAGGATCTGGCAGGCTCCTGGTTGTGCGCCGGATGGACAGCCGTGATGTCGACCAAGCCGTGGCCGAGATGGTCCGGGCGCTGACACCGCACGAGTCGGCGGACTGGGGACGCCCGGCCGGCGCGCTCGACTGGAGCTGTTGGGAAACAGCTGCCCATGTCGCGCATGACCTTCTCGCGTTCGCCGGGCAACTCGCCGCCCGGCCCGACTCCGCGTACCTCCCGTTCGACCTGGTGGTACGCGACGACGCGTCTCCCCGCGATCTGCTGCGAACAGTCACCGGCGCAGGACGATTGTTGAGCACCATGCTGGCCGCATCCGACCCGTCGGTACGGGCCTCCCGACTTGGCTCACGGTCGGCTGATTCGAGGCTCTGTAGGGCTGTGAACTGGGGTGTTGTGTCGGGAGGCGTGCACTAAGAGGTCCTTAACAAAGTTGTACGACCACGTGGGGTCGACGCCTACGGGACCGGCCAGCGGTCCCCGTAGGTCACATTGCATATACTGGCGACCGTCGCGTGACTCCCGCAAATTGGCCGACGACAGCGCGTTGGTTGCCGTCCTCTACCCGCACCAAGTGCACTTCGAGTGGCTACTGGCTCATACAGACCTCGACGGAATTGGCCAGTTTGTCGGCGCCGCCCGTCAGGTGTCTGATGAGGCTGACCTGGTTCCAGCGAGGCTTGAGCTGACACACACGACCCTCTTGCAGGGTCTCGAGCGAAATGGTCTCCACAGTCGGCGGATAGCCCTGTGACGCGACGAGGGCGTACGCGTCATTCACGCTGATGACGAGAACAGATCGGCTTTGCGGCCGATCATGCACATTCATCCTGGTTAAACCATCGACGATGCGGCCGACAGCCACTCTGGGGAGGTGGTCGGTCCAAGGCCATTTCCACTCCGCCACGGCGCCCAACCCCGCCAAAGATCCGGTAATCACCAACGCCAGGACGACGATCCGCCAGCGCGACCGGCGATGCCGTACGCGCAGCCAGGTAAGGCTGACCCCGAACACGACCAGTTGCAGGCCGAGATAGTTCAGCGGCACGAACAGCCCGAGGACGCCGGCGGGCACCAACGCCAGCACGTTGGTCCAGCCCGCGCTGAGGCGAAGCCATCCGCGAACCTTCGCGAAATAGACGAGAGAAGCCACGATGACCGGCGAGAATAGTGGAATGAATAGGGCCACCAGGCCCAGCGGGTTGCCTTCTTGCACGATGGATCGGAGCAGCACCGTCTGATCGGTCAAGGCCAACAAGAGGATGACGACGAGGATCGGCAGTGTGGTCAGCGTTGCCGGCATCACGTCATCGGCAAATGTCGCGCGCTCGCCGGGCGAGTTAATCGTGTCGGTGCTGATCGTAGAGGCGTTACCAAAGACAGCGGTACCCCCGCGCTCCACGTAGAGGTTGATTTTGGTGTGCTGTCTTTCCTGTCTCTGCTTGCCTACCTGGTCGCGTAGGCGCCTCGGGGTATGACGCGGCATTTGTGCGACGGTACAACGGGGAGGCAACAGCGAGGTCAGCCAGTCGTAAAACTTGATCTTGGTGGTCGGCGGGACAGGACGGTCTCCCATTCTGGGTGGTGCTCGCGGCGCCGGTCTCGACCGCAGGGCCAGCGGTGTTCCGGCGGTGACCGATCATCGCCGCCGCCGACCTTTGCGCGTCGGCCTCCAAGTGCACTCGACGCCTTTCCTAGCACGCACTAAATGAGCCAAGTCGGGTCTCCCCGCGATCTGCTGCGAACAGTCACCGGCGCAGGACGATTGTTGAGCACCATGCTGGCCGCATCCGACCCGTCGGTACGGGCCTGGCACTGGGGACCGACCGACCCAAGCGGCTTCGCGGCACTGGGCGTGAACGAGACGCTGGTGCACACCTACGACATCGCCGAAGGGCTCGGCATCCACTGGCATCCGCCGAGATCACTCTGTAGCGCCGTGCTGACGCGGCTCTTTCCCCACGCCCCGGCCGGCGATCCGGTCCAGGTGCTCCTGTGGTCCACCGGGCGCACTGACCTCCCCGGCCGTCCTCGACCCACCTCCTGGGTCTTGAAAGCGGCGATCGAATAGTCCACTTGCCGCACATCGTCACTCATGCCGCAATCCTGGAGCCGGGTCACCTCCACCGTTACTCATCGTGAGTAGCGGATGTCGCGGGCTTCGACGTACACCGTCCAGTCACAGGCGGCCTGGCGTGCCCATGCGTTCGCGTCGTTCTTGCAGCGACCGCCCCTGGTCGTCGCCTCCATCAGGGTCCTCGATGAACAGATCAGGCCAGGCTGACGAGACCTCGGACGCCGACCGGCCAGGATGCGATGGGGACCGGTGAGTGGAGTCTGAGAGTATGTTCGCCTCGTGGAAGTGTCTGGGGACTTTGCGAGGCTCGTCGAGGACCAGGCTTCGGCCGCCCATCCCGCTGCCGCGATGGCGCGGGAACTCGGACTGCTCGGTGTCTACGGCACCCTGGGAATCTCCTTCTTCATGTCAGAGTCGGGCGAGGTGTTCATCGACGAAGACGACGGTAGGTTGCGCCCCGCCGATGCCAACGAGTACGAGTTCGCCCACGTCCAGGCAGCGCGCCGCTACCCGGAATTGAGACATCTCATGCCGGACCGGCCGTCCTCCGCTTCGACCTGCCAGCTGTGTGCAGGATCCGGTGAGGCTGTGTTCGGAGATGGGCGAAACCGGATTTGTTGCCCTGACTGCAACACCCGTGGATGGATTCCTGAGCTACCGGAAGCCTGCTGGGGTGCTGAGGACTCGAAGCTCGTCCAGGAAGGCTAGCGCCTCAGGGTGCTTCGGGTACTGCTCCTGCAACAGCTGCCCTAGCTCTCGGGAGCACATGAGGAGTGACGGTAGGGACCTGCGGTCGCCCGACAGCGCTTGTCGGCCGTTGGCCACGGCCTCCTCAATCTCCCCTCTGCGCGCCGATACCACACCTAGTGTCAAACGAGCCTCGGCGTTCCTCATTGGCTTTCGTTCGGTGCCGTCCGGATCCGTGGAAGACCGTATGACTTCATGGGCGTAAATCTCGGCAAGCTGGTCTTCTCGGGCCAGCCGGTAGCAGTCCATCGCGTAGAAGTCGAACTTCGACGGATCAACAACAAAATGGTGGTCGGTATCCTCTGGATAGGGCAGTGATTCTAGGAGCGACCGTCCCCGATCAAGTGCAGTCTCCACTTGTCTGCGGTCTCCGATACGTGCCCATGCCTTGGCCTGCTGCGCTGCTAGCTGCACAGCAACACTTTGACCGGGGGCCTTCGCTACCCCTATCTCAGCGGCGGCTAAGGCTCCCCGGTAATCACTTTGTGTCAGCGCGTACCAAGCGCGCATCTCGTGCGCCCATCCGACGACTGCAGCATCGCCCGCCTCTTCGCCGAGGGCCAGCGCCGCCTTACGGGTGCTTTCCGCTTCTCGCCGCAGCCCCAAGTCGTATTCGACACACCCGACGAGCAAGGCAACCAGACCAGCAAGCGACAGGACCTCTTTGTGCTGCGCGAGCGTCAAACGGCGGTCCATGAGACTCGTGAGGCGTCGAAGCCACGCCTTTCCCTCAACATAAAGCTGATACGGGGGAGCGTATGGGTACTCACAGCAAAGCCGGTCGGCCGTAATATGGAGTGCGTCAAGCATGGCTGCGGAGACATCCGAGGCGCGAATGCGGGAGAGGATCTCAAGGGTCTCCAGGCCACTGTCCGCCAGTAGGTCCGCTTCGACGTGTGCCCCACCCTGGCGAGGGAAGAACGCTGCCGTGACAGTGCCGTAGGTCTTGGCGATCAGCGTCTTGTAAAAAAGATCGGGCTCGGAGCTGCCGGCTTCCCACCGCTTCCAGTTGCGCAACAGGGTGTTGTCGGAGGGCAGCGGTTCGGCTGCGTGTGCCCTGAGCGCCCGTACCGCGTCACTCTGGGACCACCCCCGGGCAGTCCGCTCCGAGCGAAGCCGCTGCGCCCACGCCGGCCGGGAGTCTTCCTCAAGCTCATCCCTCATGGCTTCGAGTATCCACCACACGGGGGGTGATATGACAGGGGACTTTGACCTGTCACCGCCGTGACACCTGCCGCCTATCAAGATCGAGTGAGATCGTTGCTCTATCGACATCTGATTGTCAACCAGAAGGCGCGGAAGATCTGGCGTAGCGCCTGGTGAATTGGTGCTCAGCACGGCGGCTGCCCATTGGCCGCCCAGTCCATTTGGAAGGGTTGATCATGGTGGCGCTTGGTGCCCTGGTTTCCGGAATCCTGCTCGGGTTCTTCGTCGGGTTGTTCAGTTTCAAGATCAAGTCGCGGTGGTGTCCCGACTGCGGTCGGACGACGGTGCCGGCGGCTGATCGGTAGCGTGCCGGCCGACCGGTCACCGGCGGATCCTCGCCCCGGTGACGAGTTGATCATCGATGGCGGGGCGAGTGTGCAGTTCGCGGCCGGGCGGGGTTTCCGGTTACGGGTGACGACAGTGGACACGAAGCTGACCTATCAGGGCTGGGTCTGGCTCACCGGGTATGTGTTGGCACCGGACGGTGAAGCCCGTGAACGTCGGGAGATCTTCGTCCAGCGTGACGGTCTCCGCTGGGCTCCCCGCCCGCGCCGGCCCCACCGCTGACCCCGGCGGCGGCAGCGCTACCTGAGCCGCGCGCCCTCTATCCGTACCTCTGAAGGTTTCTGGACTGTGTGAAAGGTGGTTCCTGCTGTGCGTGGATTCCTTGACCTGTTTCGGCGGGCTCCGGTGGGGAGTCGGCGTAACCGGCGGTTGCTCGCTGAGATCGCCCGCCACAACCGGCGGCCGATCGACGTGGCGACTGGGCCGCGTCGGTCGGTGACGCCTGCCCCGAACGCTGCCGGTCACCTGTACGGCAGGGCGGTGCGGCCGTCGATCAGCCCCGGCCTGGTCCGGGAGCGCCGGTTCGGCGACCGGACGCGGCGTGGCTGCGACCCGGTCGAGGTGCGGGCGTTTCTGCACCTGGTGGCCGACGAGTTGACCGCGCTGCGCGCCGAACTTGGCTCCACCCGCGACGAAAACGCCCGGCTCAAGCAGGCGTTGCGGGACTGGCAGTCGCAGCAGTTCGAGCAGTCGCACCGGTTCGGGGCGGGGGTGGCGGCGTGAACGGCGTCAACAAGGTGCCGGCCAGCTCGCTGCACATCGTCGGCGTCGGCGCGGACCGGCGGCGGGCGCAACGCGTGTTCACCGTCGCGAACCTCGACACCGGGCAGGTCGCCTCCACCAGTTTGGTTCCGGGCTCGTTCACGCCGCTGCCGACTCCGGGGGGGTACGTGGTGGCTGCCGTACGCGCCGATCATCGCCGACCTCGCCCAGCGTGCCGGGGTGGCCGCCGCGACGCTGCGTGACCCGGACTTCCCCGACGAACCGGGCCGGCTGCCGTCGTCGGGGTTGACGCTGCCCCGGCAGTGGCAGCCCGGCATCCCGGATTCCGACCGGCTGCGGTGGGAAGCGGCGGCGCTCGCCGAACGGTTGGTGACGCCGTGGCTGGTGCTGATCGGCCGCAGTAGCGAGCCGCCGCCACCCGGTGATCCGGGGCGGCTGCTCGGCCGGTTGTGCGCGCTCGCCGATCAGTTGCACGTCGACCTGGTCCTCGAAGTGCGGCCCAGCTCCATCGGGCGTGGGCTGAGCTGGGACGTCCGGTTCGAACACGCCGGCGGTGCGGTGCCCGACTACCAGCACCGGTGGATCGCCGACCTGCCGACCGCGCTCGCCACCATCCCCGCCGAACGGGCGGTGACCGGCCTGACCGTCGCCAACCCGCACCTACCCGCCCACTACCTCACCGACGACGCCCTCACCGGGCGTGCGGTGCCGGTCGGGTTGGACGGGCACCCCGGCGGCCACGACCTGGACCAGGTCGAACGCCGGATGGTCGCCGACGCCGGGCAGCACGGCGGCGCGCAGGCGATCTGGCGTAACCGGCACTGGTGGCACACCAGCCTGCGACCCGCCGACACCCCCGGCCGATTCGTCCGCGGCTGGGAACCACCGCACCCGAAACACTGGGGCGAGCCGATCCCCACCCACCCCTGCACCCGGTGCGCCGACCGGCCCGACCCGCCGTACTGCCTCGACTGCTACGGCACCCGCCAGGTCCGACGCGGCGCGGTGCTCACCGTCACCGACCTACGCGGCCGGACCGTGCACCGCAACTGGCGACCCGCCGACACCAACCAACCACCACCCACACCGGTGCCCGCCGACCGGCCGTCCGGCAGCACGGTGTGGCAACTGCCCGAGCACTACCAGATCGGCTCGCTCGCCGCGCAGTTCGGCGTGCAGCCGACCGACCTGACCGACATCGACGGCGAACACAGCATCGACCAGCACCTGCGTAACGGCGTCAGCCAGGTCCCCCACGGCGGCGGCGACCCGCTCGACGCGTACCTCGGTGAAGTCGGCGCCACCCACGACGGCGCCCGGATCATGGTCCTCGCCACCGGCTGGCCCGGCCCCACCCTCGACGAACTCGCCGCCCTGGTGCGCGGCCTCGGCCTCGCCCTCGACATCACCGTCATCGACCACCGCGACACCATCGGCCGACCCGAACTGTCCCAGGGCCACTCCTGGTCGGTCCGGGTCGTCGAACCCACCACGCCCTTGGCCGTCGACCCCGTCCCCACCAGCGCCGCTCTGCCCGAAGCCACCGCACTCTGCTACCGCTACCTGCACGGCGCACTGCGCGCCACCATCCCCACCGACCCGACCACGCCGATACCCGTCCCACAACACACCGCGACGACCGGCTCCCTCCCCGACACCACAACCCACCACATCACCCAGCTACACCGCCACGCCGCCACCCGGCCCGGCGAACCTGTCACTGTCCGCCTCCACCCCGACGGCACCCACACCACCACCACAACAGAGTTGAAGAAGACCTGGTCATGACGCTGCACTGGCGGGAACCGCCGCCAGCCGTCCGTACCCCGACGACGGTGACGAACTGAACCGCCTGGTACAGCAGGCTGTACTTCCTGGGCCGCAGAGCGCTGGATCCGGCGCTTGTCGCCTATCGTCTGGGGCCGGGGAGGTACGCGATGCCGCGCATAGACACCGTCGGGCGTGCGACAGCGGCGGGGCCGGGCGGCCGTGGGTCCACCGTGCGGCGGTACGCCCGTCGCGGCGTACGGATGTCGGTCGACGCCATCGAACACCTCGTCGGCGGCCTCGGTACGGCGATCCTGGCGCTGGCGGCCGTCGTGATGCTGGTCCTGGTGGCGCTCGCCTGCGTGGTCGGCATCGGCCTGGTGATGGTCCCGTCGGCGGCGAAGGCGGTCCGGCTGGCCGCCAACCGGGAACGGGCCCGACTGTCGCGATGGGACCGCGATCTGCCCCTGCCGCCGCCGGTCCCCACCGGCCTGCGCGGCGTCCTGCACGATCCGTGGGTGCGGCGCGAGGCCGCGTTCGTGGCCGCGCACGGCACCGTCGGGTTCGGGCTGGGTGTGCTCGGGCTGTCGCTGCCGATCTCCGCCGTGCAGAACCTGCTGTTCCCGATGTACTACTGGGTGCTGCCGCCGGAGGCGGGCGGCCCGGGGTTCATCGACTGGCGGATCGACGGGTTGCCCGACGCGCTGCTGGTGGGGCTGATCGGGGTCGGCTGGCTCGCCGCGACCGTGGCGCTCGGCCCGACGATGGCCGGGCTGCAGGCGCTGCCGGGGCGACGGTTGCTGGCCCCACCGCGCGACGTCGACACGTCGCTGCGGATCGCCGAACTGACCGCCACCCGGGCGGCCGCGCTGGACGCGCACGCCGTCGAGCTGCGTCGCATCGAGCGGTCCCTGCACGATGGGGCGCAGAACCGGCTGGTCGCGGTCACCGTACTGCTGGGTGCCGCGCGGCGGGCGATGGTCCGGGATCCGGCGCGGGCGGCGGAGATCCTGGACCGCGCGCACGACTCGGCCGAACTGGCCCTCGCGGAGCTGCGCACCGTGGTCCGCTCGATCCTGCCGCCGGTGCTCGACGACCGGGGGCTCGCCGCCGCGCTCGACGGCCTGGCCGCCGGCTGCGGGGTGCCGTGCACGGTGCAGGTCGACGTCGCGGGCCGGTGCGCCGCGTCGGTCGAGTCGACGGCGTACTTCGTGGTCGCGGAGGCGCTGACCAACGTCGCCCGGCACAGTGGTGCCGCCTCGGCCGCGGTCACCGTGCACCGCAGCGGCGACCGGCTGCACGTGTCGGTCGTCGATGACGGCCGGGGCGGTGCCAGTGACGGCAGCGGCTCGGGGATCGGCGGCATCCGGCGGCGGGTGGAAGCACACGACGGCCGGTTCACCCTGACCAGCCCACCCGGTGGGCCGACGACACTACTCGTGGAGCTGCCATGCGGATCGTGATCGCCGAGGACGACGCCCTGCTGCGGGAGGGTCTGGCGCTGCTGCTGCGGGCCGAAGGGCTCGACGTGGTCGCCACCGCCGACTCGCCGACGACGTTCCTGGCCGCCGTGGACGAGTTCCGGCCGGACGTCGCGATCGTCGACGTCCGGATGCCGCCCACGCACACCAACGAAGGCATCGTCGCCGCCGTCGAGGCCCGGCGCCGTCGACCGGACCTCGCGGTGCTGGTGCTGTCCGCGTACGTCGAGCAGGCGTTCGCCACCGACCTGCTCGCCGGCGGCGCGGTCCGGCTCGGCTACCTGCTCAAGGAGCGGGTCGGCCGGGTCGAGGAGTTCCTCGCCGCGCTGCACCGGGTCGCCGACGGCGGTACGGCGATCGACCCGGAGGTGGTCGGGCAGCTGTTCGCCCGCAGCCGTCCCGACAGCGACCTGAGCCGGCTCAGCGCCCGGGAACGCGACGTGCTCGCCCTGATGGCCGAAGGACTCGGCAACACGGCGATCGCGCAGCGGCTGTTCGTCACCGACGGGGCCGTCCACAAGCACATCCGCAGCATCTTCGCCAAGCTCGGACTCGCCCCGGACGACCGCGCCGACCGGCGGGTGACGGCGGTCCTGCGCTACCTCGAAGACGCCCAGCGGCGCGGTTAGCGACGCCCAGCGCCGTAGCTGGCGTCGCCCGGCGGCGCGGTTGGTACAGCCTGCGCTACCCCGGTCGGCCAGTACGCTGGATCGTCCGAAGGCCCGTCTGACCATAGCGTTCTCCATGTAAACGTCCTCTGACGACATGGAGGTTGGTCGAGATGACCGTCCGCGTTGGACAGACTGCCGACCCGGCGGTCCGCGTGATACAGCTCGCCCGTACGTATGGTTCCGGACCGCAGGCGGTCACCGCACTCGCCGGCGTCGACGCGGATTTCCACCGCGGCACGTTCACGGCGGTGATGGGTCCGTCCGGTTCCGGCAAGAGCACCCTGCTGCAGACCGCGGCCGGCCTAGACCGGCCCTGCTCCGGGCAGGTGTGGATCGGCGGCCAGGAGCTGTCCCGGCTGTCCGAGACGAAGCTGACCAAGCTCCGGCGCAGCCGGATCGGCTTCGTCTTCCAGGCCTTCAACCTGATCGGCGCGCTGACCGTCGAGGAGAACATCCACCTGCCGCTGCGGCTGTCCGGGGTACGCCCGGACGCCGCCTGGCTGCGCCAGGTGGTCGACCGGGTCGGGCTCGGCGACCGGCTGCACCACCGCCCCGCCGAGCTGTCCGGCGGGCAGCAGCAGCGGGTGGCGATCGCCCGGGCCCTGGCGATGCGCCCCGAGGTGATCTTCTGTGACGAGCCGACCGGCGCGCTGGACACCCAGACCGCCGCCGACGTGCTGGCCCTGCTGCGGTCGGTGGTCGACGACGCGCAGCAGACGGTGATCATGGTGACCCACGACCCGGTGGCGGCCTCGTACGCCGACCGGGTGATGGTCCTGGCCGACGGTCGGATCGTGCGGGACATGCCCCAGCCGGGTGCGGAGCAGATCGCCGAGCAGTTGGCGTGGCTCGGCCGCCGCCAGCTCGTCACCCAGGGGAGCTGAGCCATGCTGATGCTCGCCCTCCGGATGCTGCGCCACCGCATCGGCAGCGCCGTCGCCACCCTCGTCGCGCTCACCTGCGGCGTCATGATCCTCATGTCGATGGGCGTGATGGTCGAATCCGGGATGCGGTTCACCCCCGAACCGCAGCGGTACGGCGCCGCCGACATCCTGGTCGCGGATCGCGACATGACCATCGAGACCACCGAGTTCGGCGAGACGTCCACGGTCACCGTGGACCTGCCCACCGGCGGAAGCGTGCCCGTCACCCTGGCCGAACGCATCGGGCAGCTGCCCGGCGTGGCGGTCGCCGCCACCGACCGGTCGATCCAGGCAGTGGTGCCGATCGACGAGACCGCGCAGGGGGCGCTCGGGCACGGTTGGAGCAGCGCCGCGCTCACCCCGTACCGGATCGTCGACGGCGACCAGCCGGACACCACCGACGAGGTCGCCATCGACGCCCGGCTCGCCTCGGCGGCCGGCGGCCAGCTGCGCCCCGGCGACCAGGTTCCGGTCCTCGCCGCCGGCTCGGTGCAGCAGTACCGGATCAGCGGCATCGTGGACCGTACCGCCGCCGGTGACCAGCCGCCCGCGCTGTTCTTCACCGACGACCACGCCGCCGCGCTCAGCGCCAACCCGGACCAGGCCGGAGTGATCGGGATCGTCCTGGCCGCCGGCGCGGACCCGGCGGCCGTGACGGCCGAGGTCGGCCGGCTGGCCGCCGAATCCGGCGCGACGGTCTACACCGGCACCGAACGGGCCGGACTCGAACAGTCCGAGGCGCTCATGGCGGCCGACATGCTGATCCAGCTCGGTTCCGTACTCGGTGGCTACGTCGCCGGGCTCGTCATGTTCGTCGTCGCCGGAACGATCGGCCTGGCGGTCCGCCACCGCCGCCGCGACCTGGCCCTGTTGCGCGCCGTCGCGGCGACCCCGGGACAGGTACGGCTGCTGGTCGTCGCCGAGGTCGCACAGTTGGCCATCGTCGCGGTGGTGCTCGGCATCCCCGCCGGGCTGTGGGCGACCGACTGGGTGCACCGGCAGCTGATGGACCGTGGCTTCATCCCGCACGGCTTCCCGTTCGACGGCGGGGTGCTCACCGCCGTGGCGGTCAGCGTGGCGACCGTGCTGGTGGCGGTGTCGGCGGCGCTGATCGCGGCCCGCCGTACGGTGCGGATCCGGCCGACCGAGGCGCTCGGTGAGATCGCCGTGGAGCCGGCCCGCAGCAGCATCCTGCGGCTGTTCGCCGGTCTGATCGCGCTCGGCGGCGGGGTCACCTTGACCATGTTCACCACCGCCCTGCGCGGCCAGGCCGGACTCAGTGCGGCGCTGGGCATGCTGTTCGTCTTCGTGCTCGCCGCCGCACTGCTCGCGCCGTGGATCAACCGGTACGCCGCACAGGTACTCGGCCCGGTGCTGCGCGCCGTGTGGGGCGACAGCGGATACCTGGCGGCGGCCAACCTGCGGGCGAACGCGCAGGGCATGGCGACCGTGCTGACCGCGCTGGTGCTGTCGGTCGGCTTCGGCGGCTCGATCTGGTTCCTGCAGGACAACCTGGACCGGCAGGCCATCGCCCAGACCCGCGACGGCACGTTGGCCCAGCACACCCTGATGTCGGCGGTCGGGCTGCCGGTGAGCGCCGCAGCGGACGCCCGCGAGCTGCCCGGCGTCGTCGCCGCCACACCGATCCGGCGTACCTCGGTGATCCTGCCGGTGATGGGGGGCGCCGAACCCTTCGGAGCCCAGGCAATCGACCCCGACGGGGCCGACCGGACCATGGACCTGTCGGTCACCGACGGCAGCCTCGCCGACCTGCGTGGCGACACCGTGGCACTGTCCAACCTGCAGGCATCCACCCTGGGAGTGGATCTCGGCGACCAGGTCGAGATCTGGCTCGGCGACGGCACCCCGGTGACGTTGCGGCTGGTCGCCATCTACGAACGCGGGCTGGCCTTCGGGGACGTGACCCTCAACCGGGAGACGGTCGACGGCCACACCCCGACCAACCTCGACGACGAGGTCCTGATCCGCACCGAACCGGGCAACGCCGAGGCCGTCGCCGGGCTCGCCGGCCTGGTCGAGCGGTACCCGGGCAGCGGCCTGATCGACACCGGCGCGGTCGGTGCCCAGCTCGCCACCGACCTGGCGCTCAGCGCCTGGATGAACAAGCTGGTCATCGGGGTCATGGTCGGCTACGCCGCCCTCGCCGCCGCCAACACCATGATCATGGCGGCGCTGACCCGCAGCCGTGAACTGGCCCTGCTGCGCCTGGTCGGCGTCACCACCCGCCAGGTCAAGCGGATGGTGCACGCCGAACAGGTCGGCCTGCTCGGCACGTCGCTGCTCATCGGTGGTGCCATCGCCGCCGTCACGTTGGTCTCGGTGGTCCGGATGATGACCGGACAGCTGGTCCCCTACGTCCCGCCGCTCGGCTGGATCTCGATCATCGGCGGTACCACGCTGCTCGCGCTGGTCACCACCATCGCCCCCATCAGCGCACTCCTGCGGACGCCACCGGTCAACAGCATCGGCGTCAAGGAGTAACCGCCAGCCAGTCCACCGCAGGTGCCGACGAACCGTCGTCGGCTCCGTGGATCGGCGCACCGTGCGCCCGATCCGAACACCCACCAGGAGGTTCCAATGTCACCGCAACACACCACGACCCCGCGCAAGCGGTTCGGGCTCGGTCGCCGCAGCGCCGCCGCACTGGCGCTCGTCGCGCTGGTCGGGTTCGCCGGCATCGGCATCCAGTACGCCGACGCCGCGCAGGCCCACCACCGCCCGAAGAAGGACTCCATCCAGACCAGCATCGACGCGCTGGTCAAGGCCGGCGTCGCCCCCGGGGCGCTGGTCTCGGTACGGGACAGCAGGGGCCGCGTCACCAACTACACCGCCGGCGTCAACGACCCACGTACCCGGGCGAAGGTGCCCACCGACGGGTACGTGCGGATGGCGAGCAACACCAAGATGTACACCGCCGTCGCCGTCCTGCAGCTCGTCGACGAGGGCAAGGTCAAACTGGACGAGCCGATCGAGACGTACCTGCCGGGGCTGGTCCGTGGCGAGGGCTTCGACGGACACACCATCACCGTCCGCCACCTGCTGAGCATGACCAGCGGCCTGCCGGAGTACGAACTGCCCGACGTCTCCGTCTGGGGCGACCGGTACTACGAGCCGCGTGACATGATCGACTCGGCGTTCTCCCAGCCGGCGCACGCCCCGGCACCCGGCGGGCAGGTGCAGTACCGCAACACCAACTACATCCTGGCCGGCCTGCTGGTGCAGAAGGTCACCGGTCGCCCGCTGTCCGAAGTGATCACCAACAAGATCCTGAAGCCGGCCCGGCTGCACGAGACGTACTGGCCGAGCGTCGGTGACAAGACCATCCGTCGGCCGCACGCCAAGGGCTACCTGCCGGACCCGGAGACGATGAAGTGGGTCGACACCACCCAGGTGGACCCCTCCATCGCCTGGGCGGCCGGCCAGATGATCTCCACCCCGAGTGACCTCAACAAGTTCCTGGTGGCGCTGCAGAACGGAAAGCTGATCAAGCCGGCGACCCTGGCCGAGATGCGCGACAGCAAGGTCTTCCTGCCCGGCGGCGAGGCCTTCCCGGACCTGGTGTGGCACTACGGCCTCGGCACCACCGGATACGACCTCACCTGCGGCGGTCGCGCCTGGGGACACGGCGGTGACATCGACGGATACTCCAGCCGTACCGCCATCACCGCCGACGGTCGCGCCGTGACCATCGTGATGACCGCCGAGTCGAGCCCGGTCCCCGACGGCGTCTTCCAGGTCCTGGACGCGTTCGACGCCGCCCTGTGCGCCGGTAAGTGACCCCGCGCCCCGGCCGGGATGCTCGGCGCGTCCCGGCCGGGGCGGCACCCCCCATCCCCCGAGTGAAGGAGCCACCTACCGTGCCCACCTCAGTCTCCCTACCGAACCGGCCCACCCGGTCGCGTCGCCGGATCGTCACCATCGCGACGGCCGCCGCGATCGCCGCCGGCGGGCTCGCGGCCGCCGGTCCGGTCACCGCCGCCCAGGCCGAGACCCGCCCCGACGCCATCGGGCAACGCCCCGACGCCATCTCGCAGCGCATCGACGCCCTCGTCGGCCCCGACCGGCACCCCGGCGCGCTGGCCGCCGTGCGGGACCAGCGCGGCCGGACCCGCCACTACACGGCCGGCGTCGGCGATCTGCACACCGGCGCGAAGGTGCCGAGAAACGGCCAGGTACGCATCGGCAGCGCCAGCAAGATGTTCGCCTCCGTCGTCGTGCTGCAGCTCGTCGACGAAGGCACAGTGGACCTCGACGCCTCGGTCGAGACGTACCTGCCGGGCCTGGTCCGCAGCCCTGGCGTCGATCCCGACGCGATCACCGTCCGCCAGCTGCTGCAGCACACCAGCGGACTGCCCGACTACACCGACTCGATGTTCCCGAAAATGATCGACATCCCGCCGTACCAGCACATCTACCTCGAACCCCGGGACCTGCTCGACATGGCCAACGCCATGGAAGGCCGGCCGGCCGGCACCTGGTCCTACAGCAACACCAACTACCTGCTGGCCGGGCTGATCGCCCAACGGGTCACCGGCCGCCCGTTCAACGAGCTGGTCACCACCCGGATCATCGAACGGCTCGGCCTGCGGCACACGTACGCGCCCGAGGTCGGTGAGGAAGGCATCCGGGGCAGGCACCCCAAGGGCTACCAGCTCGACGACGCCACCAAGGAACTGCTCGACTTCACCCGGATGGACCCGAGCTGGGGCTGGGCCGCCGGGCAACTGATCTCCACCCCGGCCGACCTCAACACGTTCCTGCGGGCGCTGCTCGACGGCAAGCTGCTCAAACCGGCGCAGCTGGCCGAGATGCGTACCACCGTCGCCGTACACCCGCAGTCGGACCTGAGGTACGGGCTCGGACTCTTCAGTACCCCGTTGAGCTGCGGCGGGGTGGCCTGGGGCCACGGCGGCGACATCCCGGGCTACTCGACCACCAACGGTGCCACCGACGACGGCCGCGCGGCGACCCTCACGGTCACCTCGCTCACCGGGTCGGTGACCGACAAGTCCGTCGCCGCCGAGCGGGCCGCGCTCGTCGACGCCGCACTGTGTACGGGGTGACGCGCCGCGGCTGAGGCCGCTCGCCGCGCGGCACGGACCCTGAGGTCTCCACACGTTCTGCACATCGGCGTCACAGCGCGTGCACCGCTGCGAGCGACGGTGAACGTGAAAGTGATCGACGCGACCGGAGGAGGGGTCATGAACAGGAAGACTCGGCTGGCGACGGCGCTGGTGGCCGGTGGTGTGCTCACCGCCGCAGCGGTGGCGGTGACGGCCCCGGCGATCGCCGGGGCGGGGCCGTTCGGCAACCCGTCGGTGAGCGCCTCGTGGTCCGGCCCGATGTCTCACATGGGCCCGGGAACCGCTGGCAACGGCATGGGAAGGGCCGGCAACGGCATGGGGGCGGCTTCCCGTGACGGTAGCTGCCTGTACCCGTCGGCGGACGTGCCGTCCGGCACGTTGACTGAGCAGCAGAAGGCCACCCTGGCCAGCATGGCGCAGGAGGAGAAGCTTGCCGGGGATCTGTACCGGGCGTTCGCCGACGAGTACCCGGCGGTGGTCTTCGACCGGATCGCCGCCGCCGAGGACCAGCACCTGGCGGCGGTGCGTACCCTGCTGGACCGGTACGGGCTCGACGACCCGACCGCGGACCAGCCGGCCGGTCAGTTCTCCGACCCGGCCGTGCAGGCGACCTACGACCGGCTGCTGGCCGAAGGTCTGACCAGCCAGAGCGCTGCGTTCGGCGTCGGGCAGCAGGTCGAGCAGGCCGACATCGACAGCCTGCAGCAGGCCCTCACCGGGCTGAGCGCGGGTGACGTGGACCGGGTGTACCAGCACCTGTTGGCCGCCTCGCAGCGCCACCTGACCGCGTTCACCACCTGGGCTACCCGGTAGTCCAGCACCGGACCTGCGTCAGTCGACGCACCGGCACAGCCGGTCGGCTGGCGCAGGTCCTCCGCGTTGCACCGCAAGGGGCGACCGCGCGGCAGGACGTGCCGTCGGGCGGGTGGGGAGAGGCCGAACGGCTCTGCCGCCCCACCGGCTGACCGCGATGAGGTGGAGTCATGGCCGGCACCGTGCTTGTCGTCGAGGACGATCGGGAAATCCGCGAGCTGCTGCGCCGCTACCTGGAACGGGCCGGTCTGCAAGCCCACACCACCCACTCCGGAGCCGAGGCCGTCCGCCTGCTCGACGAAGGCGGCATCGATCTGGTCGTGCTCGACCTGGGGCTGCCCGACGTCGACGGCCTCGACGTGCTGGCCGCGGCCCGCGCCGACGGCGACGTGCCGACCATCGTGCTGACCGCCCGCAGCGGCGTGGACGACCGCATCCGGGGACTGCAGCACGGCGCCGACGACTACGTCACCAAGCCGTTCAGCCCCACCGAACTCGTCCTACGGGTGCAGGCCGTTCTGCACCGCCTGCGCGGTGGCGCCACCGAGCCGGGCCCGGCCTCGTACGGAGCCGGTCGGCTACGGATCGACGAGGCCCGGCACGAGGCGTGGCTGGCCGGCCGACTGCTGGAGCTGACCCCGACCGAGTGGGGTCTGTTGACCACCATGGCGTCCGCGCCCGGCCGGGTGTTCTCCCGCTACGAACTGGTCAACCGGGTCCGAGGCTACGAGTTCGCCGGCTACGAACGGACCATCGACTCACATGTGAAGAACCTGCGCCGCAAGCTCGCTGCCGACCCGGGCGAGATCATCGCGACCGTGCTCGGCGTCGGATACCGGCTGGTCCTCGGCCGTGACCGGTGACCCGACCGCTGTATTCGGCCCGCTCGGCCGACGGCTGCTCGCCGCGTTCGCCGCAGTGGCCCTGTCCTCCGTCGCCATCCTGACCATCGCCGCGCTCATCGGCACCGACCGGGGACTGGCCACCGCCGAACGCGCCAACCGCGAAGCGGCCGCCACCCGTACGGCGGTAGCCGTCGCCGACGGCTACCCTGCGACCGGTGGCTGGTCCGCCGCCGACCTGACCGCTGCACGGGCCATCGCCGAGGCGGCCGGCGCGCAACTGGTCATCCGGGACGCCACCGGCGCGATGGTGTGGCCCGGCCGGGCACCCGCCGGCTCCGGCCCCATGCGGGGCGCCCACCACGACGCCACCGGCACCGCAGCGACCGGCACGCTGGAGACCGCCACCGTCCGGGTCGCCGGTCAGGACGTGGGAACAGTCGAACTCATCTTCGGCCGCGCACCCGTGACCGGTGGACGCGCGGTCGCCTGGCAGTGGGTCGCCGCCGCTGGCGTTGCCGCGCTGCTGCTCGCCCTGGCCGTGAGCTGGTACGTCGCCTGCCGGCTCAGCGTGCCGCTGGTCGCGGTGACCCGGGCCGCCCGTGCCTTCGCCGGCGGTGACCGGGCCGTGCGCGCCCGGCTGCGCGCCCCCGGCGAACTCGGCGAGCTCGCCAGCGCGGTCGACGCGATGGCCGACCAGGTGACGCAGGCGGAACAGGTACGTCGGCAACTGTCGGCCGACGTCGCCCACGAACTGCGTACCCCACTTGCCTCCCTGCAGGCCGGCCTGGAGGAGCTACGCGACGGCCTGGCCGAGCCGGACCCGGCCCGGCTGGCCAGCCTGCACGATCAGAGCCTGCGGCTGGGCCGGGTGGTGGAGGATCTCGCCGAGTTGTCGGCGGCCGAGTCCGCGGCGCTGTCGCTGCGCCGCGCCGATGTCGACCTCGCCGGCATCGTCACCGCCGCGCTCGACGGTCAGGAACCCCGGCTGCGCAGCGCCGGCCTTCGCGTCGACCGTGACATCCGCTCCCCGGTCCCGGTACACGCCGACCCCGATCGGCTCCACCAGGCCGTCACCAACCTGCTGACCAACGCCGCCCGCTACTGCCGACCGGGCGACCAGGTCCAGGTCAGCGTCGACACCGTCGACCACCACGCGCGCATCCGGGTCGCCGACACCGGACCTGGCATCGAACCCGCCGACCTGCCGCACGTCTTCGACCGTTTCTGGCGTGGCCGGAACAGCCGGTCCGCCGTCGGGGCCGGCATCGGTCTCGCGGTGGTCCGCGAACTCGTCGCGGCACACGGCGGCGCCGTAGACGCGCAGTCGCGGCCCGGCCAGGGCAGCACGTTCACCATCCGGCTTCCGCTGGCCCCACGTTTGTCGGCAGGTTCCAGCGGGTGACCGGCTGGCTCAGAGCACCGTCGCGCCGACGAGTTGCCCGATGGCAAAGGTGACGGCCATGGCCAGGGCACCGCCAGCGACGAGTCTGACGACGGCCCGACCCACGCGGGCGGAGCCAAGTCTCGCGCTCACCGCACCCGTCATCGCGAGCGTGAGCAGCACGACAGCGAACGTCACGGGGACCCGCGCGCCGGGTGGTGGCAGCAGGATCGCGATCAGCGGCAGCAGCGACCCCAGGGTGAAGGCGATCGCCGAGGCGCCGGCCGCGTGCCAGGGATTCGTCAACGAATCTGGGTCGATCCGCAGCTCGATGTCGGCGTGCGCGGCGAAGGCGTCCTTCGCGGTCAGCTCCTCCGCCACCAGCCGGGCGGTCCCGGCCGTCAGGCCCTTTGCGACGTAGAGCGCGGTCAGCTCGTCCAGCTCCTGCTCGGGGAACCGTTCGAGCTCGGTGCGTTCCTTCGCCAGTAGCGCCCGTTCGGAGTCACGTTGGCTGCTCACCGACACGTACTCACCCAGGGCCATGGAGACGGCGCCCGCCGCCACTCCCGCGACCCCCGCGGTCAGGACGGGGCCGGTGGCGATGGTCGCGCCGGCCACTCCCACGACGAGACCCGCCGTCGACACAATGCCGTCGTTGGCGCCCAGCACCCCGGCCCGTAACCAGTTCAACCGGGTGGAGATTTCGCCGCCGTGCGGTTCACCCACGTGAATCGTGCCGGGCCAGCCGGCTCCCGTACCTTCGGCACTCATTCGGATCACCTGCCACCGCCACCGTACGGCGGGGCGTCCTGCCACGGCAACGAAGCTTAGCCTGCGCTATGGCTGGACGAAGCGTGGCGTCGATGTGGTCGGCGAACGCGGCCGGACCTTCGCCGCGGCGAGAAGACTCTGCAGGTGATCGGCGAATCTCGGAGCGCCGCACGCGCTGAGCCGGTCAAGCAGGTCGTCCAAACTGATCTTTGGGTTTCCTTCCGCTCTGCCCGTTTCCGCGCTCTGCCGCTTGATCACATCGACCACCAGGACCGGCGCCAGATCGTATTGAAGGCACAGGAAGCGGTCGGGTGTCAGTGTTTCGATGTTGAGCGGATCCATGACCTCACGGGGGAAGTGTCTGACGTTGTTCGTCACCACGACGTCTGCTCGGCCAGCGACGGCTGCAGCCAGGACGTGTCGATCGCCGGAATCGTTCTTCATCTCCACGGTGAGGGACTCATATCCGGTGACCAGGGCGTCGGTGAACGCCTTGTTCATGCTCGTGAACATCGCATCGAGACGTCCGTGGTCAATGTTCGGCCGAAGCCGCACGATCGTGCGTCGCGTCTCCGCGAGAATTTCAGCACTCCACAGGGGGCGGTAGAGATCGGCTTCGGCAATCCGCAGGAGGGTGTCTCGTAACAGGTTCGGAACCAAGACGTTCGCATCGAGGAGGGCGGAGAACGGCACCAGATGAGCTTAGGCGTACCTGGCCTACGGTGAAACCGTCCGCTTCACACCTGGTTGTCATCGCCTTCAGTGGATTCGTCGGCGGTGAGGTCGTACAGCCCCAGAGCGATGCTCTCGGCTGTCAGTTGGTCTAGCAGTTGCCTACGCTCCACCCGCCGCTGCTCCTGATACCGCAGTACGTCCGCGAGCTTGATGCGACGATGGCTGTTCGGGCGTTCGTGAGGAATTTTCCCTTCCTCCAGGAGTTTCGTCAGGGTCGGCCGCGAGATGCCGAGCATGTCGGCGGCTTGCTGCGTAGTGAGAGTCGTATGTTGCGGGGCGATCGTCACGGCATAGCCGCTGGCCAGTGCCTCAAGTGCCTTGACGAGAATGTCGTGCAGGCCGTCGGGAATCGGCCGGGACGCGCTGCCATCGGCGCTCACCAGCCGAGCGCGGCCGGTCGGCGGCTGGTGTCCCCGATCACGGAGCACTTGCAGCAGGTCGACGACTTCCGCGCTGTCGGCGGCGTCGGGGAGGATCGTCTGCTCATCCATGACCCTGGCAGCTGTCATGCTGCTAGGGTCCGATTAAAACGTAAGATTCGCAAGGTGGACGTGGGAAGCTTGGCAACATCGTGAATTACGGACAAAATTCCCCGCTGCTCCGCTGCGTCAACCTCCCGGCGGGCGGGTACGAGCCTGCGTATGCGGCGAATCTGGAGTGGGCTGCTGGCCGGTGCCGCCGGCACCAGCGCCCTCAACATGGTCACCTACCTCGACATGGCCGGCCGGGCCCGGCCGGCGAGCAGCACCCCGCAGCGTAGCGTCGGCCGGCTCGCCGAGACGCTGCACGTCGACCTGGGCGACGAGGAGACAGCCAGCAACCGGCGGGCCGGGCTCGGGCCGCTGCTCGGCTACGCCACCGGCCTCGGCGCCGGAGCGCTGTACGCCGTGGCCGGACCCCGCCGGGCCCCGGTCTGGGCGGCCACCGGCCTGCTCGCCATGTTGGCGATGGCCGGCTCGGACGCGCCGATGACCCTGCTCAAGGTGACCGACCCGCGGCAGTGGAGCGCCGCCGACTGGGCGTCGGACATCGTGCCGCACCTGGCGTACGGCCTGGTCGCCGCCGCCGTGCTGCACCGGTTGCAGCGCCGCGACTGACCTGCCCGGCCGTGCGGCCGTACGGCGTACCCCGACGGGTTCAGAGCCAGTCGTGTTCGCGGGCGTAGCGGGCCGCGTCGTGCCGGGTCCGGGTCTGGGTCTTCTGCATCGCGTTGGACAGATAGTTGCGTACGGTGCCCTCGGCGAGGTGGAGCCGGACGGCGATGTCGGCTACCGAGTACCCGTCGCCGGTGGCCCGCAGCACGTCGACCTCCCGGTCGGTCAGTGGGCAGTCGTCGATGACGGCGAGCGCGGAAACGTCCGGATCGATCCACCGCTTGCCCGCGTGCAGGGTGCCGATGACCGAGGCGATGTGCGCGGGCTCGGCCGACTTGCTGACGAAGCCCTGTACGCCGAGCCGGAGAGCGCGGCGCAGCACACCCGGTCGGGCGTGCCGGGTCAGCATCAGGATGACCTGTTCGGGCCGGGTCTGCCGGATCTGGGCGACGGCGGCGAGCCCGTCCACGCCGGGCATCTCCAGGTCGATGACGAGGACGTCGGGCCGGTGGTGCAGGGTCGCCTCGACAGCCGACGCGCCGTCGGCGGCTTCGGCGAGCACGGTGATGTCGCCTTCGAGCGGCAGCAGCGCGGCCATCGCCTTGCGGAGCAGGACTTCGTCGTCGGCGAGCACCACGGTGGTCGCCGGGGCATCGGCCTGCGTCATCGGTCCTCCATCGGTGCGGAGCCAGTGCGCGGGCCGGTGCGCGGGCCGGTGCGCGGGAAGGTCGCAGCCGTCAGGAAACGCCCATCGGACTGCTCCACGGTGAGCTCACCGGCGCTGCCGGCCACCCGGTCCCGCAGCGCGGCCAGGCCACGCAGCTCGGGCAGCGGACTCTGCGGTGCGCCGTCGTTGACCACGGTGATGCCCGAACCGGACAGGGTGATCTTCACCTGGGTGGCCTGTGCGTGCCGCAGGATGTTGGTCGTCGTCTCGCGCAGGACCTGGCCGAGCAGTTCGTCGGCGCGGGTGTCGACTTCGGCCTCACGGTCGACGCGGACCCGGATGCCGGCGGCTTCGAAGAGGTTCTTGGCGTTCTCCAGCTCGGCGGAGAGGTTGAGTCGCCGCTGCGCGTAGGCGAGCTCCTTCGTCTGGTTGATGGTGTCGCTGACCAGGGAATAGATCTCCCGCAGCTCGTTGTCGACCCGGTCGGGGTCGGTACGGACCAGTTTGCGGGCCAACGCGATCTTCAGCTTCACCACGTGCAAGGTGTGGCCCTGGATGTCGTGCAGGTCGCTGGCGAACCGGGCGCGTTCCCGAAAGACGGCCAGCTCCGCTTCACGCCGGCGGGACTCCTGCAACTCGTCGACGACGTCGTAGAACCGCTTGTTCGGAAACATCAGGCCGGTGATCACCGCGACGGCACCGGCGGGAAGGACGACGTACTGCAGGAGGACGTCGGAGACGCTCTCGGACGACACCAGCAGCCGCGTCGCGCCGACCGCCGCGACGTAGCCGACGAGACCGACGGCCGCCGCAGCCCGGTGCCGCTTCAAGTAGGGGACGACGAGGGAGCCGACGAGGGCCAGGCCGTAGAACGCACGCGGGCTGTCGATCATCAGTACGCCGAGCGGCCAGACGGCGGCGGTGACGATCAGACAGGCCGGGGCGAACCGGGGCAGGTCGCGTGCCGTCCACCGCTCGAAGGCCACCAGTGCCGCGACCACGCCCGAGGCCAGGATGAGCGCGTCCCACCAGGTGCGGGAGTCCGCCACCACCACGATAGCCCCGCCGACGGCGAGCGGCGGGGCCAGCATGACGAGGTTGAGTTTGCGCAGCCGTCGCCGCGTGGGCTCGGTGTGCTCGGGCATCTGCTGAGTATTCGTCCGGTTCCGGGCTGGCCACCAGTGACACTACGTCACGGGTGCACCGGCGGGAATGTCATCCCGAAGTGGTGACGTGGTCGCACTGACCGGCGGGCGCGGTCAGCGCTGAAATTGACGGCATGTCCACCACACCAGTTATCGAGGTCGAACGCCTCAACGTCGCCTACGGAGACTTTCACGCCGTCAAGGACCTTTCCTTCCAGGTACGCCGGGGCGAGCTCTACGCCCTGCTCGGCACGAACGGGGCCGGGAAGACCTCGGCGCTGGAAACCATCGAAGGTCACCGGACGGCGACCTCGGGGGTGGTGCGGGTCTTCGGGCAGCGCCCCGATGACCGGGCAGCCGTACGGCCCAGGATGGGCATCATGCTCCAGGAGAGCGGATTCTCCCCGGACCTCACTGTGCGGGAGTCGGTCCGGCTGATCGGGAAACTCAGTCAGCGGGTCGACCACGTCGACCGGGTGCTCGACCTGGTCGACCTCACCGGCAAGGCCGGCACCCTGGTCGCCCAGCTCTCCGGCGGGGAGAAACGGCGGTTGGATTTCGCCACCGCCGTGTACGGGGCACCGGAGCTGATCTTCCTGGACGAGCCGACCACCGGGCTGGACATCCAGTCCCGCGACGGACTGTGGGACGTCATCGACAACCTGCGTGCGGACGGCTCGACCGTCGTGCTCACCACGCACTACCTGGAAGAGGCCCAGCAGCGCGCCGACCGGATCGGTCTGATGCACCAGGGCACCCTGCGCCGGGAGGGGACCGTCGCCGAACTGACCCGGTCCCTGCCGGCGGTGATCAGCTTCTCGCTGCCGGCGTCCGCGTCGGCCCCGACCCCGGCGCTACCGCTGCCGGCCGAGCCGGGCGACGGCGACGCGCTGCGCATCGAGACCCTCGACCTGCAGCGGGACCTGCACACCCTGCTGCGCTGGGCGCACGACCACGCCGTGGAGCTGCGTGGCCTCGAAGCCGGGCCGACCCGGCTCGACGACGTGTTCCGCGCCATCGGCACCGAATGAACCCGTACCGAACTCCCTCTCCGTACCGAATCCTTGAAGGACGGAACGTAACGCCATGCTCTCCATAGCCGTCAGTGAACTGACCCAGATCTTCCGCAACCGGCTCGTGCTGGTCACGAGTTTCGTCATGCCCGTGGCGGTCAGCGGGTTCTTCATCTACCAGCACGAAGCCTTTGCGACGCTGGGCAGCCTCGGGTACATCGCGGCGGTGGTGGTGTTCACCGTGGGCGCGTTCGGGCTGTACGCCACCACGGTGACCACGTTGGCCTCCCGCCGGCAGAACCTCTTCCTCAAACGGCTGCGCTCCACCACGGCGAGCGACCCGCAGATCCTCGCCGGACTGCTCACCCCGGCCACCGTCATCGCCCTGCTCCAGGTCACCGGGATCCTGACCGTGCTGGCCGTGGTCTCCGGCCAGCCGGCGAACGTTCCGCTGCTGGTGGCGGCCGTCGTCGCGACGACGACCATGTTGATCGGTCTGGGGCTGGCCACCGCCGGGCTGACGAACTCACCCGAGCACGCCCAGGTGACCACGCTGCCGGTCAGCCTCGGCGTCATCGCCGTGATGAGCTGGGTCGGTATCAGCGGCACCGAGGAACTCACCCTGCTCAAGCGGCTGCTCCCCGGCGGCGCGGCCACCGAACTGGTCGTCGACGCCTGGAACGGCGGCGTCGCCGTGACGGACTCACTGACCCTGCTGGCACCCACCCTCGGCTGGGTCGTCGTCGCCGTCGCGCTGGCAGCCCGGCTGTTCCGCTGGGAACCGCGCCGCTGAGGCATCCACCAGGGGATCCGCTGAGCCCATCTACCAGGGATCAGTACGTCAGCCCGTGGCCGTACGGGAACAGCGGGTCCGGGTCGTCGAACGGGGCGTCCGGCTGCCCGGCGAGCACGGCCCGCTGGCTGGCCGGCAGGTCGACCGGCAGCCGGCCGGTCGGTGCCGGCTCCCCGGCGAGTACGTCGACCAGCGCGGTGTCCTCGACGCCGAAACTGACCAGCAGGGTGCCGACCCGGTCGGCGAGCGGGGTGAGCACCGCCGGCCGGTCGAGGTAGACGTCCGCGACGGTCGGCACCACCGCAGCGACCGCCAGCACCCGGTCCAGCGTGCCCGGCGGGAACTCCAACGGTCCGGCGTGGAAGTACGCCTCCACCGGGCCGGTCCGCCGCTCGTACGGCGCGGCCAGCCGCAGCACCGCCACGTCCGCCTGGCGCGGATCCGACACCACCGGCCACCTGCCACCCAGCGCGGCCCGCAGCGGGCCTTCGGCGTACACCCGCAGGCCGGGGGCGAGCGGCAACCGGGCCGGGCTGTCCGACGGAGCCTGACGCAGCAGCGTCACACAGGCCCGTTGGGCGGCCAGCCCGGCGGCGCGGGCCGGCGGGCCACCGACCAGCTGCACGGCGTGCTCCGGGTCGACGTAGCGGTGCTCGAACAGGCCGAGCCGCAGCTTGTCGTGCAGGACGCGGCGGGCGGACTCGTCGATCCGGTCCTCGGTGACCTGGCCGCTGCGGACCAGGTCGACCACCAGGTCCGGGCGGGCCTCGCCGCCGAACTGGTCCACCCCGGCGTGCAGCGCGGTACGCAGCCGCTGCGCCGGTTCGAGATGTTCGACGCCCCAGGCGCGGGCCGGCCGGTCCTTGCCCCGGAAACAGGCGTCGGTCAGTACGCCCCAGTCGGCGCAGATCACCCCGGTGAAGCCGAGCTGCTGGCGCAGCAGCCCGGTCACCACCTCGTGGTTGAAGGCGAACGCCACCGGCGGCAGTTCGGTGCCGACCGGCAGCCCGTAGCCGAGCATCACCTGCGCGGCGCCGGCCCGCACGGCCGCCACGAACGGCGCCAGGTGGGCGGCGAGGCGGCCACCCGGGTAGGCCTGCTCGGCGCCGTACCGGAAATGGGGGTCCTCGCCGGTGCGGACCGGGCCGCCGCCCGGGAAATGCTTGACCAGCGCGGCGACGCTGTCCGGTCCGAGCGTCGGACCCTGCAAACCGGACAGGTACGCGACCGTCAGCCGGCTGACCAGCTCCGGGTCCTCGCCGAAGGTGCCCAGCACCCGTGGCCAGCGCGGGTCCGTGGCGACGTCGGCCTGCGGGTGCAGCGCGGCCCGGATGCCGACCGCCAGGTACTCCCGCCGGACGGTGTCGGCGTGCCGCCGGACCAGCTCCGGGTCGCCGGTCGCGGCCAGCCCCAGCGGTTCCGGCCAGACGGAGAAGGCACCGGCCAGCGCCGTCGTGTTGGGGTTGGCGGACCGGGCGTGCCGGGGATCGGTGGCGACCGTCACCGGTACGCCGAGTCGGGTCGACGCGGCCAGGTCCTGCAGCTGGTTGTGCCAGCGGGCAAGGTCGGCCGGTGCCGCGACGCCGACCAGGTTGACGTGGCTGATCCGGCGGTGCAGGACGATCTCCTCGGCGGCGAGCAGCCCGGCGTCCGGGTCGGCCGGTGCGAGGGTGCCACCCGGACCGATGCCGATCATCGGGTGGAACAGCAGGCCGGCCTTTTCCGCCAGGTTCATCCGGCCCAACAGGTCGTCCGCCTGCTGCTGCGATGGCCGTGGCTGGGTGACGGTCGGCTGCTGGGTGGTCACTGGGCCGACGGTAACGGGGTGCGCGCCGCCGGGTAGGCGGTTCTGCCGGTATCCGGGTGGTTTGTCGGGTCGGCCGGCGGGAAAGGTGCGGGATGCCGCGACGACGGGTGCTCGTATTCAGCATCCCCAACGAGGGACACCTCAACATCCTGAAACGGCTGATCCGCCGGCACCGGGCCGAGGACAGCTTCCGCCTGGTGCTCGTCGACCGGCAGACCACCGTGCCCCGGTTGGGTGACCTGGCCGGGTCGACCGTCGCGTTGCCGGGCTGCCGCGAGTTCCGCAACACCCCGGCGGACCGGGTGTTCGACCGGGCGTACCGGTTGTTCGGCGAATGCCTGGCGGTGGCCCGCGCCTACCGCCCCGACCTGGTGCTGTACGACTTCTGCGCGATCGAGGGCGCACTGGTCGCCCGCCGGCTGGGCGTGCCGGCGTGGTGCTCGGTGCCGGGACTGGTCGGACCGATGACGGACGCCGGATATCTGCGGCACTGCCTGACGGCACCGCCGAACACGGCGGCACTGGACGCTCTGGACCGGCGGTACGGCGTCAGGCTCGACCCGGTCACGGTGGAACTCGTCTCGAACTGTCTGCACCTGCCGGCCGAGCAGAACATCCTCTGGTCGTACCGTGCGGTCACGCCGCCCGACTTCCGCGCCAACCGCGCGACGGTCGGCTACCGGAATGCGGGCCGGTGCTCCGGCCTTCAGGCCGGGGGTGAAGGCCCGCGCTGGGAGGGCCGCCCGGGTCCGGGCAGTGCTCTAAGCTGGCCGGTTTTCCTGCTCGATGTACTGCTTCACGATGCTTGGTGGCGCGCCGCCGACGGAGCCGGCGAAGTACGAGCCCGACCAGAGCTTGTTGGCCCGGTAGTAGTGGCGTGCGAGGTCGGGGAACTCCTGCCGCGGGCGGCGCGACGAGGCGCCCCTGAGCGAGTTGACCAGGCGGGCCACGGCGACTTTGGGTGGGTGGTCGACCAGCAGGTGGACATGGTTGTAGCCGCCGTTGAACTCGACCAGTTCGGCCTCGAAGTCCGTGCATACGTCCCGCATGATCTGTTCCATGCGGGTCAGGTGCCGGTCGGCGAACACCGTGTGCCGGAACTTCGTCACGAAAACCAAATGAACATGCATCGCGAAGACGCAGTGCCTGCCGGTACGGATACCCTCAAATTCTGCCATAGACCAACATGATATCGTGTGGTTCGTGCAGCTCCGGTACCAGTTCCGGGTCTACCCGACACCCGGCCAGCAGATCGCGCTGGCCCGGGCGTTCGGATGCGCCCGGGTGGTGTTCAACGACGGGCTGCGCCTCCGGCAGGAGGCCTACGAGCAGGGTCTGCCGTACGTGTCGGACGCCGAGCTGTCGAAGCGGGTCATCACGCGGGCCAAGGCGACTCCGGAGCGGGCGTGGCTGGGTGAGGTGTCGGCGGTGGTGTTGCAGCAGGCCCTCGCGGACCTGAACGCCGCGTACCGCAACTTCTTCCACTCCGTGTCGGGCAGGCGTAAAGGCCGCCAGGTCGCGCCGCCGAGGTTCCGGTCCCGTAAGGACAACCGGCAGGCCATCCGCTTCACCCGCAATTCCCGGTTCACGGTCCTGGACAACGGCCGCCTGCGGCTGCCGAAGATCGGCGATCTCACGGTGCGCTGGTCCCGGACACTGCCGTCGGACCCGTCGTCCGTGACGGTCATCCGGGACGCCGCCGGAAGGTACTTCGCCTCGTTCGTCGTGCGGACCAGCGAGGACGAGCCGCTGCCCGAGGTGGACGCCGAGGTGGGGATCGATCTGGGGCTGACGCACTTCGCCGTCATGTCCGACGGCACGAAGGTCGCCGCACCCAGGTTCCTGCGCCGCGCGGCCCGCAAGCTCAAACGGCTGCAACAGGCCCTGTCCCGCAAACAGCGGGGCAGCAACCGCCGTGGGAAGGCCGTCGTGAAGGTCGCCAGGGCACACGCCCGGGTGGCCGACACCCGGCGGGACTGGCAGCACAAGCTGTCCACGACGATCATCCGTGACAATCAAGCGGTGTACGTCGAGGACCTGTGTGTCGTCGGTCTCGGCCGGACCCGGCTGGCGAAGTCCGTCCACGACGCCGGATGGTCGTCGTTCGTCGCCATGCTGGAGTACAAGGCGGCGAGATACGGACGCACGTTCGCCCGGGTGGACCGGTGGCTCCCGTCCACCCGGATGTGCTCGGACTGCGGCCGGATCAACCAGCGGATGGCGCTGGACGTCCGGTCGTGGGTCTGTCCGTGTGGCAGTCACCACGACCGGGACGTCAACGCCGCGATCAACATCAAGGCCGCCGGGCAGGCGGACTTCAACGACCGTGGAGCGCGGGTAGGACCGGGACCCGTCCCGGCACCGCGCGGTGAAACGGTAACCCACCAGAACACTGCGCGTGTCACGCGCGGCGTGGCTGGAATCGCCGCCGATTAGGACGGCGAGGATGTCAACGCTTCGCCGGGTACCTCTCCGACGGCTGGCCGTCCCGGAACCGGCCGGCCAGCCAGGACGGCCGGGGCGCAGACCGGCAGCGCCGGGGCACCGGCCCGGCCCGGTCGGTCGTCTACCTGTCCTTCGGCACCGAGGTGCTGGACAACCTCTGGTACGCCGAGCCGGAGCTGGTCGGCGCGCTGCGCCGGTGCGTCGCCGGCCTGGCCCGGCACTGGTCCTCGGCCGACCTGACGGTGGTCTTCCCGACCCGGGGCCGCCGGATCCTGGACCGGTACCCGGCGAACTGGGTGATCCGGCACGCCGTCGACCAGCAGCGGGTGCTCAGCCGGGCAGACGTGTTCGTCACCCACGGCGGCAGCAACAGCTTCCACGAGGCGATCCTCGCCGGGGTGCCGATGGTCGTCGTGCCGTTCTTCGGCGATCAGCCGCTGGTCGCCCGGCAGGCGGCCCGACTCGGCATCGGGATCAACCTCGACGCGGGTGCCCGCACCGGGCGGGACGCCGCGTACCGGCTGCTGGACATCGGCTGCGCCGACCGGATCGCCGCGGCGGTGCGGCGGATCCGCGACGACCAGCGGTACCGGGAGAGCCTCGCCGGCCTGGACCTGAGGGCGGTGGCCGCGTTGCCGCCGACGGACGACGACCGCCCGGTCACCCGCCGGGTGGGCCCGGTGGTCGCGACGCCTCCCCGGTCTGGGTCAGCGTCCACGCCGCGTTGATCAGGCCGATGTGCGACAGCCCCTGCGGGAAGTTGCCGATCAGGCCGCCGTCGCGGCGGTCCACCTCCTCGGCGAGCAGACCGAGATCGTTCGCACACGCGGTGGCCACCTCGAAGACCTGGCGGGCCCGGTCGTGCCGGCCGGCCAGCGCGAGGGCCTCGGCCAGCCAGTAGGAGCAGATCAGGAAGGCTCCTTCGTCCTCGCCGCCGGTCCATCGCTGGACCAGGCCGTGGTGGGTCAGGTCCGCCTCGATGGCGTCGATCGTGGCGACCACCCTGTGGTCGGTGCCGGGCAGGAAACCCATGATCGGCATGATCAGGACGCCGGCGTCGAGATGGTCGGAGCCGAACGCACCGGTGAACGCCTGGCGCCGGTCGCTCCACCCCTGGTCGAGGATCGCCGCGCGGATCTGTTCCCGGGTCCGCTGCCAACGGTCGACGTCACGCTCGGCGTGCAGCGCCGGCGCCAGCCCGATGGCCCGGTCCAGCGCCACCCAGCACATCAGCTTCGAGGTGAGGTAGTGGCGTTCGCCCTCCCGACCCTCCCAGATCCCGGAATCCGGCTGGGACCAGGTGCGGCAGGCTCGTTCGGCAAGGCCACGAAGCAGGTGTACGGTGCCCGCCGCCAGGTCGCCGAGCCGGTCGCGCAGGATCCAGGCACCGTGCATCACCTCGCCGAGTACGTCGAGCTGCCGCTGCCGCCAGGCGTCGTTGCCGACCCGGACCGGCGTCGAGGCCCGGTAGCCACGTAGGTGCTCCAGATCGTGCTCGGTCAGGTCCCGCTCGCCGCCGACCCCGAACATGATCGGTACTGGCTGGTCGGACGGTAACTCGCCGACCGAGTCGGCGATCCAGTCGAAGAACCGGTGCGCCTCGTCGGGGCAGGCGGCCACCCACAGCGCCTGCATGGTGAACGCCCCGTCGCGCAGCCAGGCGTACCGGTAGTCCCAGTTCGCGCCGCCGCCGACCTCCTCGGGCAGCGAAGTGGTCGGCGCGGCCACCACCGCACCGGTCGGCTGATAGGTCAGCGCCTGCAGCACCAGCGCGCTGCGCCGTACCTGCTCCTGGTAGAGCCCCTGGTAGCTGTGGTGCTCGTCGGCCCAGGACCGCCAGCCGGCGACCGTGTCGTCGACGCCGCACCGCCGGTCGTCGGCCGGTGGTGCGGTGTCGTCGGCGCGCAGGTGCCGCAGCGCGAACCGTACGGTCTGCCCGGCGGTGCGGGTGAGCCGGCCGCCGATCCGGTCCACCCCGGCGGACAACTCGGCCGGCAGCGGGTCGCCGGTCAGGATCAGCCGGTCACTGCCGCCGACCAGCTCGATCCGCCCGTCGTCGCCGGTCACCACCGGGACGACCCGGCCGTACTCGGGCCGTACCACCAGGTCGACATCGACCTCCACCGTGCCGGAGAGGACGTCGACCCGGCGCAGCAGCACATGTGGCGAGGCACCGCCGATGTGGTGGCCGCGTTCGCCGTGGCCGAGGGCCAGCGCGTCGGTGAGCCGCAGCTCGCCGTTGGTGGTCCGGAAGTCGGTCTGCAGCACCATGGTGTCCGCCAGGTAGCGGCGGGCGGTGCGGTGCCCGTCGACCGGGGTGATGGACCAGTGTCCGGCGTCGGGGTCGAGCAGCCGGGCGAAGACGCTCGGCGCGTCGAACCGGGCCGGGCACCACCAGTCGACGGAGCCGTCTGCGGACAGCAACGCCGCTCCCTGGCAGTCACTGAGGAGCCCGTAGCTGGCGATGTCGGGCATCGTCACCGGGTACCCGCCCGCCGCAGGTTCATGCCGGCCGTCCTGGGCGGGTACCCGGTGACGGTTCAGTCGGCCGGTTCGGCGCCGAGTCGATCGACCCGGCCGGAGCGCAGGAACACCAGGTAGCGGGTGACCGTGCCGGCCGCCGCGCGGTCGTCGGCGGGTAGGGCCACCCGCTCGTAGCTGAGCAGCCGACCGGTAGCGGGGTCGATCACGGCGGTGTCCCGCACCGGTCGGCCGTCCATCTCGCCGGTCGCGCTGACCGCGACCCCGGACCGGCCGACGCGGTCCAGCACCGGACCGTGGGTGACCAGCTCCGCGTCGGCGAGGACAGCCAGAGCGGCGGCCCGCTGGGCCGGGGACAGGTCGTGGAACCGGTAGAGGCCGACCACCGCCCGGAGCGCGGCCTGCGGGCCTTCGTGCATCGGCTGCTCCTCGGCGAGCTGGCCGGCCAGCACCGTCCGGTCGGCGGCGGGAGCGGGTACGGCGACACCGAGCGCGCCGGGCGGGTACTCGACCACCTCGGCGGGCCGGTCCGGTTCCGCCGGGTCGACCCGGGTCTCCTGCCCGGACCGGTCGGCGGCCCACCACAGTCGCCGGTCGTATGCTCCGCCGTCCTGCCCGGTGGCGGGATCGTCGCGCCACCAGGCCCGCAGGTGGACGTAGGTGTAGCGGTCGGTGGTGGCCGGCTGGTCTGGCACCGGTTGATCCAGCGCTGGTTGGTCGAGTGCTGGTTGGTCGAGTGAGTGGACGTGCCGGGCGATCGCCGCCAGCTGGTGGCGGGCCGGGGCGGTGCCCGGGCCGGCGGTCAGCGGCAGCGGCTGTTCCGGGTCGGCGAGGACCGGGTCGGTGGTGTCCGACCCGGCCGGGTCCGGTCCGGCCGGCCCAGACACGGCCGGGTCCGGTCCGGCCGTCCCGGGCACGCTGTACGGGCGGACGGCCTCGATCCCGACGATCAGCAGCACCACCAGCACGACGGCGGGGACCAGGACCCGCCACAGCTGCGGCCGCCACAGCCGCCACCGCCAGCGGGTCGATTCCTGCGCCGACCGGCGCTGATGCGCAACGGCTATCAGGTTCGTGACGTCGATCTCGGGTGGCGGCGGAATCCGTCCCTGTCTGGGCAGCAGCGCCCGGACGGCCAGCTGCACCAGCTCGTCGCGGCGGAACCCGTCCTCGGCCGGCTCCTGATCCATGGTCAGTCCTTCCCACGTCTGGCCGGGATGCGCCAGGTACGCCGGGTACGCCGGCCCTGCACCTCGTCCCGTAGCTTGTGCAACGCGCGGCGGGTCCGGCGCAGCGATCGCCGTACCGCTGCCGGGCTCATCCGCAACATGGCGGCGATGTCGGCCGTGCTGACGCCGTAGCTGGTCAGCAGCAGGCACTCCCGGTCCTTGACGCTGAGCCGCCGACCGAGCCGGGCCACGTCCTGCCGCAGGATCCCGGCGCCCAGGTCACCGTCGTTGCTGACCACCAGGGTCAGCGAGGTGGTACGCCGGGTCTGCTGGCTGCGACGGTCCTTGCCCAGGCGTCTCTCGGCCAGTCGTCGGGCCACCCGGTAGAGCCACGCCCTCGGATGCCGGATCTGGTGACCGTCCGCACGGTGCAGCCATGCCCTGACGAATGTCTCCTGCAGAAGATCTTCGGCGACTCCGGTGTCCTCGAGGCGCTGAAACAATATCGTCCACAGCAGCGCATGATGCTGACTCACCTGTTCCCCGAGCCAGGCATCGAGCTCTGCCGCATCTTCTGCATCCACAATGCTCCTCGGTGCTCGTTACGGTGACGTCGTCGCAATCGGAGCTGCCGGGTCCGGCATCCGTCTTATAAGAGGCGTCAGCGTGCCAGATCGTGCCCGATGATTTTTGTTGATCATGGTCAATTGTTCCAGGATGTGGAACATGAGAAAGTCGCGCTTTGCGTGGTGGCAGTTGCTGGCCGGAAGTTGCAGCTCACTCCGGGTCGGAGGGACGTGACTGCTGTTCATTTATTTACCGACGCGGATATGGCGATCTCGTTGGTCGATTGGCTATCGTCGGCGGTGTCGTGTCGAGAAGTTTCTGACTGAGCACTGAGGGTGACGGTGGCGTGGCCGGTACGCCCAACCCACTTCTGGACCGCCACTCGGACCAACTGGAGCCCGCCATGACGCAACGCATTCGGACCCGCCTGCTAAGCCGGCGGCTGGCGCCCGCTCTACTGGCCGTCGCCGTGCTGGCCACCGGACTGCAGTCCGGCGTCGCCGCCGCCGGGCCCACCAATGTCCAGTCACGGGTGGACGCCTACCTGGCAGCCCACCCCGGCGGCACCCAGATCAACCAGACCGACATCGCCTACTCCGGCGGGGTGTTCATCGTCAGCGTTGCCCGCCCCGCCGAAGCCAGGCCGCTCGCCGGACCGGACTGCCCCGGCGGCTGGTTCTGCTTCTACGACGGCACCAACTACACCTATCCGCGGGGCCGGCTCAGCGACTGCGGATGGCAGGACCTCGGCCGCTGGGGGTGGCGCAACCGGACCGAGTCCGTGCACTACAACCTCAACTACGGCAGCACCACCTTCCTCGACGAGACCGGCCCGACCGACACCAAACTCTTCGTGGTCGACACGGCCCGCCGGACCATGCCCGACGTCTCACCGCACCGCAACCGGGCCGACTACGTCTACCGCGCGTGCACCTGACGACACCATTCCGTCAGGACCGGACAGTGAATCGGTATCGCCGTCGCGGCGTGCCGGACAGATGTAGGGAAATGTCCATGTCCGATGGTCAGGGGCCGACCTAGCGTCGAGACGTCCAACGTCCGCTGCCCGCCGGCTCCGGTACCGCCCAGCCTGCGACCCGGTCGTCCGGTGCGGCCATCCGACAAGGAACCACTGTGTCCCGTACCCTCGCCTCCCGCCTGGCCACGGCGGCCCTCGCGCTGGCCGTGACGGCCGGCCTCGGCCTCGTCACCGCCGGGCCGGCCGGTGCCGTCGCCAACGGCACGATCGTCCCCGACGGCAAGTACCGGTTCTCGGTGAAGTTGACGATGACCGGAATCCCGACGGCCGACGGTGGCCGCCGTAACAGCGCCTGCTCCGGAGCCCTGATCCACCCGCAGTGGGTGGTCACCGCCGGGCACTGCTTCCGGACCTTCGACGGCGTACGGGTCGACCGCCCGGTCGCCGACCTGACCACCGCGACCGTCGGCCGGGCGGACCTCACCGGCGACGGCGGCCAGGTCGCCACCGTGATCGCGGTACGCCAGTCGCCCACCAACGACCTGGCGCTGGCAAAGCTGGACCAGCCGGTCCGCGGCATCAAGCCGATCGCCCTGGCCCACCGGCCGCCGCGGGTCGGCGCCATCGTCCGGCTCACCGGATACGGTGCCGACAACTCGGTCGACCCGGTGCCGTCGACCGTGCTGCGCACCGGGCTGTTCGCCGTCACCGAGGTCGCCGACTCGACCATCGGCGTGACCGGCCGGTACCCGCACCCGGACACCAGCGCCTGCCCGTACGACTCCGGTGCCCCGTACTTCGTCGAGCGGGGTCGCCACGGCCCGGCGCTGGTGTCGGTGGAGAGCTTCGGCCCGGGCTGTCCGCACTCCGACGTCGAGACGACCTCGCGGGTCGACAACATCACCGACTGGATTCGCCAGGCGATCCGGAGCTGACCACCGGGCCACCGGAGCTGACCACCGGGCCGGTAGTCGACCGCCCACCCGGTGGTCGACTACCGGCCCGGCAGGGTGATGGTGACCCGGGTGCCGGCACCGGAGAGGTCGAGCACCAGCCGGCGGGCCATCCGGTTGATCAGATCGATCCCGCGCCCCCGGTCGGACCCGTCGTGCGAGTGGCCCCGCCAGTGTCCCCGGTCGGTGACCTCGACCCGGACCTGCTGCCGGTCCAGCAACATCACCTGCAACGCGACCGGGCCGTCCGGCCGCCCGTGGTAGGCGTGCTCCAACGAGTTGATCAGGGCCTCGTTGCAGGTGGCCAGCAGCGCGTCGACCTGATCCGACGTCAGGTCGTTTCCGGCGGACCAGTCCCGCAGCGCCCGGCGCGCGGCGGACAGGTCGGCGGGGGAGGTCAGGGTCAGCCGCAGCACCGGAGAGCCGTCCGTGCCGGTGGGCAGCCCGTCCAGATGCACGCAGGCCACCACCGTGTCGTCGGTGATCACCTGGCCGTCGGTCATCGCGTCCAGCAGCCGGTCGCACCAGACCTGCGGCTCGGTGCCGGACAACCCGGCGGCGGCCCGGCCCAGCCGGTCCAACCCGGCGTCGATCACCTGGCCGCGCCGCTCGACCAGGCCGTCGGAGTACCAGACCAGCATCGCCGAGTCGGGGACCGCGATCTGGGCCTGGGTCCGGGGCTGCGCGGTCAGGCGCAGCGGCAGCGACCGGGCGTCGGTCAGGTAGCGGCTGGTCCCGCCGGCCACCAGCAGCGGCGGCAGATGACCCGCGCAGGCGTAGGTGAGCACCCGGTCGGTGGGGCTGTACTCGGCGTACCCGACGGTCGCGAAGTCGGCCCCGTCGATCGTCTGGCAGGCGGTGTCCAGCGCCTCCAGCACCTCGACCGGCGACGCACCGGTCTGCGCCACCGAGCGCAGCGACTGCTGCAGCCGGCCCATGGTGATCGCCGACGACAACCCGTGGCCGACGACGTCCCCGACGGCGATACCCACCCGGTTGCCGGGCAGTTCGAACACGTCGTACCAGTCGCCGCCGACGTCGCGACCGTGCTCCGCCGGCCGGTAGCAGACCGCAGCGGTGACGCCGGGCAGGTCCGGCGAGATCTGCGGCAGCAACGCCCGTTGCAACTGGTGCGCGGCGGCGTGCTCGGACTCGTACATGGCTGCCCGGTCGACGGCCTGACCCGCGAGTTCGGCGAGGGTACGGGCGATCGAAACCACCTCCGGGGTGATCGCGTCGTCGCGACGGAACGCGAACGCCAGCGCACCGAGGCAGCGGTCGCCGACCTTGACCGGCACCGCCAGCAGACTGCGGGTGCCGGTCCGGAGGTGGGCGTCGGCGAGTACGGGGTAGCGCGCGTCCAGCGCCGCCAGGGTCGGCAGTTGGACCGGCCGGCCGGTCCGGATCACGTCGACGACCGGCAACCGGTCCGGCCCGTCGAGCGGGAACGTGGCGAAGCCTCCGGTGACCTGCTCGGCGAGGGCCGCCGTCAGCCAGCAGCGGACCGAGCCGCCGGCCTGATCGGTGAGCGCCACCGCGCCGTGGTCGGCGACCAGGCCGACGCCCCGGTCGACCAGCACCCGGATCACCTGGTCGGACGTGGCGGCGGTGGCCAGCCCGGCAGTGACGTCCTGCAGCGCCTGCAACCGCCGGCGGGCGGCCACCTCACGACGTGACTCGGCTTGCGCCCGGTCCCGCTCCGCCACCGCGATCGCCAGCGCCCAGGCACCGAGTACCACCACCGCCAGGTAGACCTGCAGCGATGCCGCCTCCAGCCGGGGCTGTCCGGCCAGCACCGACCACGGCCCGTGCCCGGCGGCGCTGAGCAGGTTCGCGGCGAACGCCATCACGAACCCGGCCGCCCCGATGGTCGCCACCCGGCCCCGGAAGCCGACCGCGAGCAGCACCGGCACCGGCAGGTAGGCCAGCGGCAGCTCGCGGGGCCAGAAACCGACGACGGTGAGCGCTCCGGTGCCGGCCAACGCCGTACCGCCCCGGACCAGCTGCCACAGTCGGACCCGGCCGCGGATCGCGTCGAGACCGACCAGGGCGGCACCGAGGGTGAGCACCGCGAGCCCGTCGCCGGCCCAGAACCGGCCCAACGCCGGCCACCAGACGCCGCCGGTGCCGACCGCGCTGGTCGTGGCCCCGATCACCGCGCCGACCAACGGGCCGATGCCCACCGGGTAGAGCAGGAACGCCGCCGCGTCGCGGTACCGGGTCAGGTCGATCCGGCCCGGCCGCAGCCACCGCAGCCCGGCGGCACCGACCAGCGGTTCGACGACGTTGGTCAGCGCGAAGCCGAGTGCGCTCAGCGGGCCGAGCCCTTGCCACAGGTCGATGCCGAACTCGGTGAGACCGACGGCACCGAGGATCCACGGCCAGTGTCGGCGGCGGGTCAGCGCCAGCGCACCGAGGGTCACCCCGGCCGGCGGGAAGAACACCGCGCCGACGGCCGAGGCGTGGAACAGCAACCAGGCGCAGCCGGAGCCGAGCGCGTACGCGGCGGCGACGCAGAGCGCGATCAGCGCCGACCGGCCCAACTGCCCGGCCTGGTCCCGCCAGCGTGCCGGCTCGCCGGCGACCTGTGTCAAAGCTGTCATCCTCCCCGGATGCGCACCTGGAAATCTCTCCGGGTGCGTACCAGCAGATAATGACAGCGTCGACCGCCGTACGGCTCACAGGTGCCGGCGACACCAGTCGGCTCTCTCGCCGGTCACCGTCTGCGGCCTAGGACCGTTCCCCTTTCGGGCCGAGACCCCGTTCGGTACGCAGCACGCCCCGGCGGTCGGCCTGTTCCTGCAGGATCTCGTTGGCGAGCTCGTCGGCACCCGCGTCGTTCGCCGTACCCGAATTCTCCAAGTCCTTGCGCAGCCGGGCGCGCTGGTTGTCGTACCCCTTGCTGCCTGGTCGTTTCCCCGACATCGTGCCTCCTCGTGGCAACCTGTCCGATCGACTCGGTGTGACCGTTCGACCGGGCGGGTACCCGCTGCGGCACCGGGTACCCGCCGCAGGACCGGGTATCCGCTACCGGACCGGGTACTCGACCAGGTAGACGGGCGCGCCGACCCGGGTCGTGTCGGCTGCCTCACCGATCCCGTTGACCACATGGTCGATGGCGCCCGCGCTGAGGTTGACGGTCATGATGTGCCGCAGCCGTACGCCGGGACGGTGCGGCACCTCGAAGCCGTTGCGGGTGCGGATCGACGGGTCGTTCTGGTTGAACACGTACACCCCGCCGCCGTACAGCTGGTGGTGCCGCACGTGGTCGCCGACCTTGTAGCCGGCCCAGCCGGGGGTGTCGCCGTTCATCCAGTCGGCCTGGCTCGGCGGGTCGTACGGCAGCTCGTTCTGGTAGAGGACGGTGGTGCCGTGGTCGCCGTTCCACACCGTGTTGTACCGCTGGAAGTGCTCGACGAACAGTCCGGTCGCGGTCACGTGATCGCCGTTGACCACGACGCCGTACCGTCCGGTGTTGGTGTGCCAGCGGTCGGTGTCACCGTTGACGCCCTCGGTGAACCCTTCGACTCCGTGGTCGGCCCGCCACACCCAGGTGTGGTCGATCAGCACGTGGTCGCTGTTGATCTGCAACGCGGTGTCGGTCCGGCCGATGTGCGGGCCGCCGACCCGGAAGTACACGTCCGACAGGGTGACCGGGTTGCGCGGCGTACTCAGGTTGCGGCCGTGTTCGCGGCCGACCCGCAGCAGGACCGGCGACTCGGTTTCCCCGGCATCGATCGTCACCCCGGCGACCACCACGCCGGGTACGCCGGCTACCTCGAGCGGGACCGCTCCGTCCCGGGCGGTCAGCGTGGCGTGTCCGATGCCCAGCACGACCGTGTCCGGTCGGCGGACCTTGATGCTGCGGGCGACGTCGTAGACGCCGGGGGTGAGCAGCAGGTGGCGGCCCCGGGCGAGCTGGCTGTTGATCACGTGCACCGGGTCGGCGGGGGTGGCGACGAAGAAGTCGCGGATCGGCAGCGTACGGCCCGGTGTCAGGCCGGCGCCCCAGGAGATGCCGGTGCTGTCACGCTGCACGGCCGGCACCCGGACCTGGTACGCCCCGCGCCGGTCGACGAACAGGTACGGCTTCTCCCGGCGCAACGGTGTCGTGTCCAGGGTGGTGTACGGCGGGTCGGGGAACGCCGCGTCGTCCGGTGCGCCGACGACGCCGGCGAAGACCTGGTTCCACACCCCGTTGGACCAGCTGCCGATCTCGCTGTTGCGGGTCAGCCACTGCTGCTGGGAGCCGTTGGTGACGTCCGGCAGCCGGGAGTCGGCGATGAACCCGCCGCTGGCGTACTGCGGCCCGGCTGTGCAGTAGTCCATCAAGGACAGGCCGCCGCCGCTGACGTCCACCCGCCGCATCGAGACCGCCTGGGACACCGCCCAGAAGTTCGCCGTCGACCGGCACTCGTCCTGCCCGGTCGGGTCGATGCGCAGGGACAGGTTGGACAGCGTTCGCCAGAAGTTGACCAGGGCGATGCAGTTGCCGGTGCCGCCGTCGGTCAGGCAGCGGTTGTACGCCTCGATCTTGCCGTTGATCACCACGTCGGTGGGGCTGGCACCGAGGCCGGAGATCTCGGTGTAGTACCCGGCCCGGATGTGCAGCGGCTGGTCGGCGGTGCCGTAACTACCGGGTCGGAAGAGGAACGCGTACCGCTGCCGGCCCATCTCGTTGTCGACCTGCCGGATGTACGCGGCGTCCAGCCGGGCCTGGATCTCGTCGACCGGCATGCCCGGGTGGAAGACCGTGACGTGTGGGCCGAGGTCGGTCCGGTCGGGCCGGTGCGGTGGGCCGGCGGCGGCCGTGGCGCTGGTCAGGCCGGCGGCGGCGGTCGTCACGACCAGGCCGAGTGCGAGGCTGCCGGCGGTCCGCCGGAGCCGGCCGGGGTGTCGTCGGATCATCGGATTCCTTCCGGTCACGCCGGTGGCGGCTGCCCCCGGGCGCGGCGTGGGGTGGGTCGGTCAGAGGTGCGTGAGAGCGCTCTCTCGATATCGCCCGACGGCACCCACGGGTGCCGTCGGGGAATGATCTGTTTCTACCCGCTGGATCGGTCTTTGGCTATGGGGTGCTCGCCGGTCGCCGGCCGACGACGGTTCCGGATCCGCCAACATACGCATTCCCGGTAGGGGTAAGCTCGGCGGTCGAGTCGGATCGGAACGAGTAGCGAGGGAGAGACCGATGGCGGTCAGCACCTACACCGTGCAGGGGATGACCTGCAGCCACTGCGTCGGTTCGGTGTCCACCGAGATCGGCGGGATCGCCGGGGTCACCGACGTGGACGTCGACCTGGCCACCGGCCGGGTCACCGTCACCAGCGAGCAGCCGGTCAGTGACCAGGCGGTGGCCGCCGCCGTCGAGGAGGCCGGCTACGAGCTGGTCACCGGCTGAGCACCACCGGCCGGAACCGGCGCAGCCGCAGACTGTTGGCGACCACGAACGCCGACGACATCACCATCGCCGCACCCGCGATCATCGGGTTGAGCAGGCCCGCCGCCGCCAACGGCAGCGCCGCGACGTTGTAGGCGAACGCCCAGAACAGGTTGCCCTGGATGGTCCGCAGGGTGCGGCGGGACAGCCGGACGGCGTCCACGGCGGCGGTGAGGTCGCCCCGCACCAGGGTGAGATCGGCGGCCTCGATGGCGGCGTCGGTGCCGGTCCCCATCGCCAGGCCGAGATCGGCCTGGGCCAGGGCGGCGGCGTCGTTCACCCCGTCACCGACCATCGCGACCACCCGACCGTCGGCCTGCAGCCGCTTGACCGCGTCCACCTTGTCGGCGGGCAGCACCCCGGCGATCACCTCGTCGACCCCGACCTCGGCGGCGACCGCCCGGGCGACGGTGGCGTTGTCCCCGGTGAGCAGGACCGGGGTCAGGCCGAGCCGACGCAGCGCGTCGATCGCCGCCCGGCTGGTCGGCTTGACCCGGTCGGCGACGGCCAGCACGCCCCGGGCCCGGCCGTCCCAGCCGACCATGACCGCGGTCCGGCCGGCGGCCTCGGCAGCGGCCATCCGGTCGGCCAGCGCCGCGTCCACGGTCAGGCCGTCGTCGGTCAGCAGTGCCGGCCGACCGACCAGCACGGTACGCCCGCCGACGGTGCCGCGTACGCCCAGTCCGTGTCGGCCGGCGAAGTCGGTCACCGCCGGTAGCGGCCCGACCCGCTCGGCGGCGGCCCCGGCGACCGCCCGGCCGATCGGGTGCTCCGACCCGGCCTCGACCGCGCCGGCCAACCGGAGCAGCTCGTCGGGATCCGGGTCGGCGCCGTCGACCAGCACGTCGACCAGCGTCATGGTGCCGGTGGTGACCGTGCCGGTCTTGTCCAGCAGCACGGTGTCCACCCGACGGGTGGACTCCAGCACCTCCGGGCCTCTGATCAGCACCCCGAGCTGGGCACCGCGCCCGGTGCCGACCAGCAGCGCCGTCGGGGTGGCCAGGCCGAGCGCGCACGGGCAGGCGATGATCAGTACGGCGACCGCTGCGGTGAACGCCACGGTGGCCCCGCCCCCGGTGGCGAGCCAGTAGCCGAGGGTGCCGACGGCGAGCGCGATGACGATCGGCACGAAGACGCCGGAGATCCGGTCGGCGAGCCGCTGCGCCGCCGCCTTGCCGGCCTGCGCCTGCTCCACCAGCCGGGCCATCTGGGCGAGCTGGGTCTCGGCGCCGACCCGGGTGGCCGTCACCACCAGCCGGCCGCCGGCGTTGACGGTGGCGCCGACCACCGGGTCGCCGGGAGCGACCTCGACCGGCACGGACTCGCCGGTGACCATGCTGGCGTCGACCGCCGAGGAGCCCTCGGTCACCACACCGTCGGTGGCGATCTTCTCGCCGGGCCGGACGACGAACCGGTCACCCACCGCGAGCTGGTCGACCGGAATCCGGCTCTCCGCGCCGTCGCGCAGCACGGCGACGTCCCGGGCACCCAGCTCGAGCAGGGCCCGCAGCGCCGCGCCGGCGCGGCGCTTGGCCCGGCTCTCGAAGTAGCGGCCGAGCAGGATGAAGACGGTCACCCCGGCGGCGACCTCAAGGTAGATGTTGGCGGCGGCCATGCCCCGGTCGACGGACAGGCTGAACGGGTGGGTCATGCCGGGGGTGCCGGCGGTGCCGAAGAACAGCGCCCACAGCGACCAGCCGAGGGCGGCGAGGGTTCCCATCGACACCAGGGTGTCCATGGTCGCCGCGCCGTGCCGCAGATTCGTCCAGGCGGCCCGGTGGAACGGCAGGCCGCCGTAGAGCACCACCGGGACGGTCAGCGCCAGGCTGACCCACTGCCAGTAGGTGAACTGCCAGGCGGGCACCATCGCCAGGGCCACCACCGGCACGCTGAGCGCCAGTGCGACCCAGAGCCGGGTACGCAGCGAACGAAGGTCGTCGGAGACGCCCGGCCGGGCGTTTTCCGCCGAACTGTCGGAATCCGCTGCGCCGTCGGGGTCCGGTGGTGGTGGCGGGGGAGCGGGCAGCTGGGCGGTGTAGCCGGTCCGGCGTACGACGTCGACCAGCTCGTCGGTGGTCACGGTCGGACTCTCGACGGTGACGCTGGCCTTCTCGGTGGCGAAGTTCACCGTCGCGGTCACCCCGTCGATCCGGTTGAGCTTCTTCTCGATCCTTGCCGCACAGGACGAGCAGGTCATCCCGCTGATGCTCAGCTCGATCCGGGTCGCCGTCGTGGCCCGGCCCGGTCTGGTGCTGCTCATGCCGTCCTCCTCGCCTGCGGTGATGGCGGGACCTACCATACCCCTAGGGGGTAGATCGTCACGGGTCGGGCAGCGGGTGTGACGAGGTCAACCTCGCTTCATCAGCCGACCGACCGCCGCCATCATTTCGGCGGCCATCTCGTCCGCCCGGCCCTCGGCGGAACCCTCCTGCATACAGTGCCGGGCGTGCCCGTCCAACAGGCCGAGGGCGACCTTGTCCAGAGCTGCCTGGATGGCGGAGATCTGGGTCAGCACGTCGATGCAGTACCGGTCGTCGTCGACCATCCGCTCGATGCCGCGCACCTGTCCCTCGATGCGGCGCAGCCGGGCCTGGAGCTGGTCCTTGGAGGCGGTGTAGCCGCGGGTGGTCTGGCTGGTCATCTCCGTAGGCTAGCAACCCCCAGGGGGTATCTGCGAGAAACGAGCCGGCGGGCAGGTACGGTTACCGGAACATCGTCGGACGTCGGATGTCGGGACGGAGCGGACATTATGCGGGTGCGGTCGATGATCATCAGCCTCGTCGTCGCCAGCTCGGTGGCGTTGGCCGGCTGCGCCACTTCGGCTGACGGGGACGGCACGCCACCGTCCGGCGGGACCGGGACCGGTGCCAGCACGCCAGCCGGGGACACCGACCCCGAAACCGGTGCAGACACCGACGGTGGCGGTGTCAGCGCCAGCTATGCCTTCACCGCAGACACCCTGGCCGGTGACACCTTCGACGGGCGCAGCCTGGCCGGGAAGCCGGCGGTGTTGTGGTTCTGGGCACCCTGGTGTCCCACCTGCCTCGGCCAGGCCGCCCGAGTCAACTCGTTGGCCGCCGACTACGCCGACACCGCCAGCGTGGTCGGCGTGGCCGGGCTCGACGGGGTGCCGGCCATGCACGACTTCGTCGAGCTGGCCGAGTTGTCCGGCTTTCCGCAACTGGCCGACGAGCAGGGCGCGGTGTGGCGGCACTTCGAGATCACCGCGCAGAGCACCTTCGTCGTCCTCGACGCCGATGGCGAAGTCGTCGACAAGGGACATGTCGACGTCGACGCGCTGCCCGGCATGCTCGACCGGCTGATCGCCGGCTAGCCGACCTCCGCCACCCAATCTGATGACCGACGCACCCCTCGCACTCGCCCTGGCGGCAGGCACCCTCGCCGCGGTCAACCCGTGCGGGTTCGCGCTGCTGCCCGCGTACCTGTCCTTCCTGGTGAGTGGCGACGACGCGGCCGCCACCGGTCGGGGGGCCGCCGTCGGTCGGGCACTGACCACGACGGCGGCGATGACCACCGGATTCGTCGTCGTCTTCGGGGTGTTCGGCCTGGTCGTGGCACCGGCGGCCGGGGCGGTGCAGCGCCACCTGCCGTGGCTGACCATCGGCATCGGGCTGCTGCTGATCGGGCTCGGCGGGGTGCTGCTGGCCGGCCGGCAGCTGCCCGGGATCGGCATGATGCCGTCCCGTGCCCCGGCCACCAGCCGGTCACTACTGTCCATGGTGGTGTTCGGGATGGCATACGCCGCCGCGTCGCTGTCCTGCACGATCGCTCCATTTCTGGCGATCGTGGCGGCCAGCTTCCGCGCCGGTTCGGTCGCGTCCGGAGTGGCCCTGTTCGTGGCGTACGCCGCCGGCATGGGGCTGACCGTCGCGGTCGCGGCCGTCACCGTCGCGCTGGCCCGCGACGGGCTGCTGCGGCGGGTACGCCGCGCGGCCCCGCTGCTGTCCCGCGTCGGCGGCGCGTTGCTGGTGGCCGCCGGCGGATACGTCGCCTGGTACGGCTGGTACGAGATCCGGCTGCTGCGCGGCGGGTCGGGCGGCGACCCGCTGATCGACGGTGCCGGCATGGTCCAGCGGTGGCTGGCCGCCACGCTCGACCAGGCGGGGGCGGCCGTCCTGGCCACGGTCCTGGTCGTGCTACTGGCCGGTGCCGGCCTGCTCCGGCTGGCCCGGTCCCGTCGTCGGGGCCGCAGGTAAGGGAGCACCACGGTCCGGGCGTTGGCCGGCAGCTGGCCCGGTTGCTGAACGGCACCGTGACCGACGGCGGGTCGACTGTGGCCGGTACCGGCGGCGACAGTCGATGGTCACGGGCAGCGGACGACCTGGCCTCCGTAGGACAGGCCGCCGCCGAAGCCGAACAGCAGGATCGGCGCGCCGGACGGTATGTCGCCGCGCATCACCAGCTTCGACAACGCGATCGGAATGCTGCCGGCGGAGGTGTTGCCGGACTCGACGACGTCCTCAGCCACGATCGCGTTCGGCGCGCCGATCCGTTCGGCGAGCGACCTGATGATGCGCAGGTTTGCCTGGTGCGGCACGATCGCGGCGAGGTCTGCCGGGGCCACCCCGGCCCGTTCGCAGACCTGCCGGGCGATGGTCGGTAGCACTGTGGTCGCCCACCGGTAGACCGCCTGGCCGGCCTGCTGGAACGTGCCGGCACGACCCTCGATGCGTACCGCGTCGGACATCTCCGGCACCGAGCCCCAGACGACCGGACCGATCCCGGGCTGGTCGGCGGCGGTCAGCACCACGGCTCCCGCGCCGTCGCCGACCAGCACACACGTCGTACGGTCGGTCCAGTCGGCGAAGTCGGACAGCTTCTCCACCCCGACGACGATGGCGTTACGCGCCGCGCCGGCGCGTACTGCGTGGTCGGTCGCGGCCAGCGCGTAGGTGAACCCGGTGCAGGCGACGTTGACGTCGATGACCGCCGGGTGGCTGAGCCCGAGGCGGGCGGCGACCCGGGCGGCCATGTTCGGCGACCGGTCGATGGCGGTGCAGGTGGCGACCGAGACGTAGTCGATGTCGGCGGGGGACAGGCCGCTCTGGGCGAGTGCCTTGCGGGCGGCGTGCGCCGCCATCTCGTCGACGGTCTCGTCCGGCTCGGCGATGTGCCGGGTCTGGATCCCGACCCGGGACTGGATCCATTCGTCGCTGGTGTCGACCATTTTCGACAGGTCGGCGTTGGTGAGGATCCGGCTGGGCTGGTAGTGCCCAACGGAGAGAATGCGTGAGCCAGTCATCGATCTATCTCCCTTGGGCTGCCACGAGTGATGCCAGCGACTGAGCTCGACTATAGTGCCTTTTCGCAGTCCAGCCGGGGTACCGTCAAGAGCTGGCTGCTCGCATTGGTTGAGGTGGCCGCTGCTGCGATCTCGATCGAGCGGGCCTGCTCGTCTGGTCCGGGACGGAGCTCGGCTACCGACGCGGCGGTGCACGACGGGGTAGACTCCATTGTGGTTAAAGACGGTCAGCTCGTCGCGTAGACGATCCACCGCCACCCCACCACTCCCGCTCGGGGAGCACCCGCGGTCCTGACCGTCCCCGGGGCGCTCCCCGACGTCGCGGCAGCTCCACCGTCGCGATCGCGGGCCGCCGCTGCCTGGCGAGGATCTGCCGGACCTACCCCTCCGGGTCCTTGCGGACGATCAGCATCGGGTAGCGGGCGAGCCGTGCGCTCCAGCGGGGCAGCCGGTCTTCGACCGCCGCGACTCCGGCCACCATCGCTCGGCCGACCCGCCCGCCGGGCACCACCGTACGGGTGATCTCCGGCGCGAGAACCGACCAGCTCCGAACCTCGATCCGCGCCCGGTCCCGCAGCCCGGCCTGCAGCCGGCGATGGTCGACCGGGTGGTAGGGCAACGGTGGGAGGTCCGCCACCGGCCGGGAGTCCAGCCGTAGCCGGCGGGCCAGGTTCTGGAGGCGGGCGAACGTCTGGATGTACACGAGTACGGCGACGCCGCCCGGCCGCAGGATCCGGCAGATCTCCGTGAGCGCCAGCGTCTGTCGCTCCGGCGTGAGGTGGTAGAGCACATGGGCGCACAGCACCCGGCCGAAGGTGTCCGCCGGAAAGGGCAGCTGGCAGATGTCGGCCTGCAGGTAGCTGGCGGTGTCGCCGAGGGTCTGCCGTGCGCCGCGCAACGCCGCCGCCGCGAAGTCGAGATTGACCCGTAGGCCGCCGCCGTCGACCGGCACCGGCGCTCCACCGCACCCCAGGTCCAGCAGCGGACCGTCGCCTGCCAGCAGCCGGGCGACCCGCTGGTCACGGCGTCGATGATAGCCATCCATCACCGGCCTTAGGTCGACGAACGCCTCCGCGTCCTGATACTGACCGGATGAGCCGCGCTGCCAGCCGTAGGTTTCGTAGAACTGCCGTACCGCCACGTCGTCTTCACGGGTTTGCTCCATCGATCGATATTGGCGTACCTCCACAGCAGAATCAATCCGCTGTCGGTGTGCCGGTGGGGCCCGACACCGAGGCGGTGTCGGGCCCCACCGATCGGGACGCCGGGTGAGCGCCGGCGTTTCTCCGGTCAGGTCGCGGTGCAGGTCAGGCTCGGAGTGGCGTTGCTGCCGTTCCAGGTGCCGATGAATCCGAAGGTGGTGCTGGCCCCAGCGCCGAGCGAGCCGTTGAAGGAGACGTTGGTCGCCGTCACCGCCGAGCCACTGGCGTTGATGGTCGCGTTCCAGGACTGGCTGATCGTCTGGCCGTTGGCGAAGGTCCAGGTCACCCGCCAACCGCGGATCGCGGACGAGCCGGCGGTTACCCGTACGTCGCCTTGGAAGCCGCCCTGCCACTGGCCCACCACGGAGTAGGTCGCCGTGCAGCCGCCGGCGCCCGGCGGCGGCGTGGTCGGGTTCGGCGGTGGCGTGGTCGGGTTCGGTGGTGGCGTGGTCGGGTTCGGCGGCGGGGTGGTCGGGTTCGGCGGCGGCGGCCAGCCAGGGCCGCCGGGTGGCCAGCCGACAAGACCACCGCGGTACTGCCCGGCGGTGACGGTCATCAGCCGGTTGGCTCCCGCGATGCTGCCGCCGGTGGTGGCCATGCCGCCGGTCGTCGGGCCGGACAAGCTGCCGCCGAGGTAGACGTCGTAGTTCTGCCCGTTCTGAATCCGGTTGGAGGAGAAGACCACCTCCCGGAACGTTTTGGGGGCGCGGTAGGAGACAAGTACCTGGCCGCCGGAGACCAGATGCAGCAGGGTGCCGGCCGGCTGGCTGCTGGACAGTTGGGGAGCGGCCCAGCCCTGGCCGGAGGTCGGCGGCAGACTCAGCACCGCCAGCGCGGTCGATCCCGCCCCGAGCATCGTGCCGCCGGTGAAGTGGACCGCACCGTTGGCGTCGATCGCGCCCTCGCCAGGGCTGCCGCTGCTCGGCCCGCTGACCACGACCGTGCCGCCGGCGAAGGTCACCGTGCCGTTGGAGTCGATGCCGTCGATGCTGGAGTTGACCAGGGTGGTCCCGCCGGTGAACCGGGCGAACGCGTTCGGCGCCACCTCGAAGTCGCCGTACCCGTCCTCGACGGCGTTGATCGCGTCGTCGCGGGCGGTGACGTTGACGGTGCCACCGGAGATGGTCACCTGCCGGCTCTCGATCGCCTCGTAGGAGTTGGTGACGGTGACCGTGCCGCCGGAGATGTCGACGGTGTTCTCGCCCTTGACGGCGTCGTCACCGGCGTTCACCCGTACGGTGCCGTTGGTGATGGTGAGCCGGCCCCGGTCCGCCTCGGTGTCGTCGGATCTGATGCCGTCACCGCCGGCGGTGACGTCGATGTTCCCTCCGGTGATGTCGAGGAAGTCCTTGCCCCGGATGCCGTCGTCGACCGCGTTCACCGTGATCGTGCCCGACTCGATGACCAGGCCGTCCTTGCTGGTGATGCCGTCGTACGCGTTGCCGCGTACGGTCAACGCCCCGGTGCCGGTGATCCGCAGGTCGGCGCGGCTGAACAGGGCGGCGTTCGGCTCGTCGGTGTCCGGGTCGGGATAGACGTAGTTGGTCGCGTCGGTGAGCCGGCTGGTGGTGCCGGCGGCGAGCGTGATCACGACCTGGTCGGCATCGGTGACCTGCAGCGGTGCGTTGCTGGAGTTGGTGATGGCGGCGCCGTTGAGGATCAGGTTGACGGTGCCCGAGGCGTCGACGTCGAGGTAGCCGTCGTTGAGGGTGCCGGTGACCTCGTAGGTGCCCGGTGCGGTGATCGTCACGGCCCGCCCGGCGATCGTGACGTCGGCACTGGGGCTGGTGGCGCTGGTGCCGGTCAGCGTGATCGGGACGGTCGCCTGCGCGGCGGCCGGTGCCGGCAGCGGACCGGTGATCAGTGCGACCGCGAGCCCGGCGGGGACGATGGCTCTCAGGGGGATGCGTTTCATCGGTCTAGTCCTGACTCGGATGGATGGGACGGGACGCGCGCGTGAACACATCGACAACTATAGATGAATATCGACGGCTTCGGGCCCGCCGGGAGCGGCCAGGGTGCGCAGTGCCGCAGCGGCGACCACGGCTCGGGTGGCTGCGGCACCACGTAGAGGTGGTGACGATTGCCACCTCCGCACCATCCCTACCCCTCCGCGACGGTAGATTGCCCCCAGCCGTCCGTGCTGTTCGACCTGCACGGCGGGGGATGGTTTCCGAGGCGACGACGCCAGGAAACAACCAGGTCATCTTCTCGGGTCACCGTGATCGTGACGGATCGTGCCGCCGCGACCACCGGGATCGGTGCTGGTCCGCGAATCCCGACACGAGACCCCGCGCGCTGCCGCGCGCCCTGATCGGAAAAGGCTGTATGTCTGCGTTCTCTCCTGCGGCGTTCCGGCCGCGTCTGTCCCGCCCGTCGTGGTTGTCCCCGAAGGTGTTCCGTACCGAGGTCCTCGCTGGCCTGGTGGTCGCGCTCGCGTTGATCCCGGAGGCGATCTCGTTCTCCATCCTCGCCGGGGTCGACCCACGGGTCGGGCTGTTCGCGTCGTTCACCATGGCGGTGACCATCGCGATCTGCGGTGGCCGGCCGGCGATGATCTCTGCGGCGACCGGCGCGATCGCGTTGATCGTCGCCCCGTTGGCCCGCGACCACGGGCTCGGCTATCTGCTGGCGGCGGTGATCCTCGGCGGGGTGCTGCAGGTGCTGCTCGCCGTGCTCGGCGTCGCCCGGCTGATGCGGTTCGTCCCGCGCAGCGTGATGGTCGGCTTCGTCAACGCCCTGGCGATCCTGATCTTCGCAGCGCAGATGCCCTACCTGATCGGGGTGCCGTGGCTGGTCTATCCGATGGTCGCCGTCGCGTTGGTGATCATTGTCGGGCTGCCCCGGCTGACGAGGGCGGTGCCGGCGCCGCTGTTCGCGATCGTCGTGCTGACCGTCGTCACGGTCGTCGCCGGCTTCGCCGTGCCGACCGTCGGTGACCAGGGCGCCCTGCCGGACAGCCTGCCGATGCTCGTCCTGCCGCAGATCCCGTACACCTGGGCGACCCTGCAGGTGATCGCCCCGTACGCGGTCGGGATCGCGCTGGTCGGGCTGATGGAGTCGCTGATGACCGCCAAGCTGGTCGACGACATCACCGACACCCACTCGAACAAGACCCGCGAGTCGTGGGGGCAGGGGGTGGCGAACATCGTCACCGGCTTCTTCGGCGGCATGGGTGGCTGCGCGATGATCGGCCAGACGATGATCAACGTCAAGGTGGCCGGTGCCCGGACCCGGCTGTCGACCTTCCTGGCCGGGGTGTTCCTGCTGATCCTGGTCGTCTCCCTGGGCGACATCGTCGCCCGGATCCCGATGGCCGCCCTGGTCGCCGTGATGATCATCGTCGCGGTGTCGACGTTCGACTGGCACAGCGTCGCCCCCGCCACCCTCAAACGAATGCCGTGGGGGGAACTCGCGGTGATGACCTCCACCGTCGCCGCGGTGCTGGTCACCCACAACCTCGCGATCGGGGTCATCATCGGTGTTCTCGTCGCGATGGTGATCTTCGCCCGCCGGGTGGCCCACATGGTCGAGGTCACCAGCGTGCTCGACCCCGACGGCAGCACCCGGATCTACTCGGTGCACGGCGAACTCTTCTTTGCCTCCAGCAACGACCTCGTCTACCAGTTCGACTACGCCGGCGACCCGGACCGGGTGATCATCGACATGACGCACGCGCACATCTGGGACGCCTCGTCGGTGGCCGCGCTCGACGCCATCACCACCAAGTACGCCAGTCGCGGCAAGACCGCCGAGATCATCGAGCTGAACCAGCCCAGCGCCCGGATCCACGGCACCCTCGCCGGGCAGCTCAGAGTCGGCCACTGACACCGGTCAGGCCGGCGGTGCGCCGCCGGACTGACCGGTGGACGTCCGGCCCGTCGGCCAGTCGACCGGCAGCGCGAGCGGGCCGCGCACGATGGTTCCGGCGCGCCACCGTACCCCGTCCGGGTCGGCCAGCCGCAGACCCGGCGCCGCCGCGACCAGCGCGCCGACCACCTCCTGGATCTCCATCGTCGCCAGCCAGGCCCCGAGGCAGCGGTGCGGACCGTAGCCGAAGGTGACATGCCGGGCCGTCGGGCGCCGGTCCGGGTCGAAGGTGTCCGCGTCCGGGAACACCGCGTCATCACGGTTGGCGGAGATGGTCGAGGCGAACACCGCCTCCCCGGCCCGGACCGTCACCCCACCCAGCTCGACGTCCTCGGTCGCCACCCGGGGCAGCCCGCTGCCGCCGTTGAGGGGCACGAACCGGAGCAGCTCGTCGACCACCGCCGGCACCCGGTCCGGCTCCCGGCCAAGCAATTCCCAGAGGTGGCGGTGGCGCAGCAGCAGGTACGCCGAACTGGCCAGCTGGCTGGCCGTGGTCTCGAACCCGGCGGCGAGCAGGGTCACGCCGAACGACACCAGCTCCTGCTCGGTCATCCGGTCGCCGTTGTCGGTCGCCCGGACCAGCATGCTCAGCAGGTCGCCGGTGGCCGACTCACGGCGGTGTGCGATCAGCTCCCGCAGATAGTCCTCCAGCGCGGCGGCGACCGACCGGAACTCGTCGGCCGGCATCGGCCCGGGCATCAGCAGCGCGTGCGTCCAGGCGCGGAACCGGTCCCGGTCGGCCAGCGGTACGCCGAGGACGTGGCACAGCACGGCCAGCGGCACCGGCAACGCGACCGCGGCGTACAGGTCGCCCGGTGCCGGGCCGGCCAGCAGCGCGTCGATCCGTTCGGCGGCGACCTGCCGGACGTACGGGCGTAGTCGCTCGATGCGCCACTGGGCGAACGCGCTGGCCGCGATGCGTCTCAGCCGGCCATGTTCGGGCCGGTCCAGGTCCAGGATGGTGGTGGCCACCGGCGGCGCCTCGGTCTGCCGGGGCACGTCCGGGCCGCAGGCGGCGGCCCGGCTGAACCTGGGGTCGGCGAGCACCGTCGTCACGTCGGAGTAGCGGGTGGCGAGCCAGGCGTCACCGCCGTACGGCAGCCGGATCCGGGACACCGGGCACTCGGCGCGCAGCCGGGCCAGCCGCGGGTCCAGCCCCAGCTCGTCGTAGTCGCGGAACGGGTACAGCGGCGGCTCGTGCGGCTGCGGGTCGGTTGGCTGCGGGTCGTGCGGCTGCGGGTCGGTTGGCTGCGGGTCGTGCGGCGCGGAGGCGGTCACGGTCGGGCCGCCTCACACTGCCACGTGCGGCACCGGCCAGTGCCGCATCCGGTAGGGCAGGATCAGCACCGTGTCGCCGGCGGCGCAGGCCAGCCCGGCTTCGACGGCGACGGCCGCCGCGTCGACGTCGCCCGGCGCCGGCACCCCGGACGGGTCCTCAGCCAGCCGCAGGAACGCGTCCGCGCCGTCGGTGATCACCATCCGGCTGGCATCGACCCCGGGCCGGACGTCCTTGACCACCACCATTCCCGGCCCGCGACGGTAGTAGCAGCTGCCGTACCGGTAGGCCAGGCCCCATTCGCCGGCGTAGGCCCGGCTGGCCTGATCGGTGCCGGCCGACGGCGCGACCAGGTGCACGTGGGTGTCCAGCGGGAACGACGGCCGCCCGCGCAGGGTCCAGCGCAGCCGTACCGCGTGGCTGGTCACCGCGCGCAGGAACCGCAACTGGGCCAGGTCCTGCTCGGGAGAGTGGCCGAAGTCCAGCGGCTCCGGCAGGGTCACCGTCCGCAGCGACCAGGCGGCCAGTTCAGTACGGTCGGTGAGCAGCGTCGCCGTACCCATCTCAAGCCACCTTGACCGGCTCGACGGCGGTCGCCAGGGTGATCCAGCGGCCGTTCTCATCGAAGACCAACCCGGCGTCGTCGAGTTCGGCCAGCCACCGCGCCAGCCGGTCGGTCTCCACCGGCAGCCCGGCGGCGGCGAGCCGCCCGGCCAGGGCCGGGACGGTACGGCCGTGTTCCAGCTCGGCGTAGGCGCGGCGCAGCCGGGGGTCGGCGATGCGGTGTTCGCGGTCCGGCCAGCCGACGCGTCGGTCGGCGATCACGATCTCATCGGCGTCCAGGCCGGTGAGCAGCTGCAGCGCGCTGGCCGGATAGCCGTCGGTCCAGCGTTTGAGGAGCTCGTTCAACGGCTCGGCATCCTGCTCGGACAGGCCGGCGGGTTCGGTGTCGAACAGGTAGACCAGGTCGGCCAGCTCGTTCTCGGGCAGGTCGTAGACGTGCTGGTAGAGCCGGGCGGCCCGGCGGGTCGGGAAGCCGAGCACCGGGTTCTCGAAGTACGGGCTGAAGCGTTCGAGCAGGATCCGCGACGAACCGGCCGGCGGCTGCAGATGCATCAGCCGGGGGAGCTGACGCAGCACCGAGTCGTAGTCGGCGCGGCGTTCGCCGGGGAACCCGTACAGCCAGTTCCACGACACGGTGAGGCCGGCGGACTCGCAGTCGCGCAGGGTCCGTACGTTGTGGACGCCGGAGACGCCCTTGTCCATCAGCTTGAGTACCGGGCTGACCAGCGATTCGATGCCGGGCTGTACGTGGGCCACGCCGGCGGCGCGCAGCGCGTCGATCTCGGTCGGGCGCAGGTTGGACTTGACCTCGTAGTGCAGCCGCAGGTCCCAGCCGAGCGCGGCGACGCGGGGGAGGAAATCGGCGTAGTAGTGGTTGTCGATGATGTTGTCGACCATGATCACGTCTAGGGTCTGGTGCCGGCCGACCAGCTCGGTCATCTCGGCGATCATGCGTTCGGCGGGCTTGGCCCGGAACGTCATCGCGGTGCCGTTGAGCCCGCAGAAGGTGCAGTGGTGCTTCTCGCCCCACCAGCAGCCCCGGGCGCCCTCCAGGACCAGCTTGGGTTCGATGTACTCGCCGACCGGCGAGGCGGCGAGCTGGTCGAACCAGTCGTCGAAGTCCGGGGTGGGGATGCGTGCCGGGGGCAGCAGCGTGCCCTGCGGGTTGTGCCGCGCGGTGCCGTCGGCCCGGCGCCAGGACAGCCCGGGTATCCGGGCGAGCCGGGCGTCGAGGCTGTCGTCGGCACCGAGGTTGTCGCTGGCGTCGAGGCTGTCGTCGCCAGCGTCGAGCGCGTCGAGCAGCATCGGGAACGCGACCTCGCCTTCGCCGCGTACCACGAAGTCGACGAACGGGAAGTTGCGGTGCAGGGCGATCCCCATCGCGCCGTCGCAGTTGCCACCTCCGAACGCGATCCGTACGCCCGGGTCGAGCTGGCGGATCCGCCGGGCGACCGCGAGGCTCGGCACGTTCTGCATGAACGTGGTGGTGAAGCCGACCAGCCGGGGATCGTTGGCGAGGATCTCGGCGGCGGCCAGCTCGACGAAGTCGGCGGCGTACTGGCGCATCGCGGTCGGGCCGGCGATGCCGGTGCCGTACTCGGCCGCGTAGCGGCGCAACGTCTCCACGCCGAACTCGGGGTCGTCATGCAGCACCCCGGCGAAGACCCAGTCACCGAGGCCGTCGAACAGGCCCACCTCGGCGACCTCGGTGTAGTCGGCCGGGCTCAGCTCGCCGTCGCTGCGTTCCATCAGGAACTCGGCCCAGCGCAGGCTGCCGTGGTACGCCGTCGGGGCGGGCCGCCCGCTGGCGACGGTCACCGCCTTGAGCAACCCGATCGGCAGTGATGGTGATTCGATGGCCTGCCAGGGCATGGCGACCAGACATACGGACATCGGCCGGGCCTCCAGTTGGTGAGCGCGTCGTACCGAGGTGCGCCGGATGGGGCGGGACCGCCCCATCCGGCCGATCACGTCTTCGGCCCTCCACGCGGTCTTACCCGCGCTTCGCCGGCCGCGGTCACTTCTCGGCCTTCCGAGTCGGGACCAGGTACTTGCAGGTGCCGTGAGCCGGCGTCTTGATGGTGACCTTCTTGATGGTCAAGATCTTCACCTCCCTCCGTCCATGTCGACTCCACCGGCGCTCAGGCGGGCCCGGTGCCGGCGGAGAAACCAGTGCCGCAGCCGGTCGGGCTCGCGGCCGGTCAAATCGGCGAGGGACACCGAGATCTTGTCCAGGTAGGTCAGTCGCATGCCGATCTCATGCCACTGCGACCCGTACTCGCGCCACAGCTCGCGTCCCTCGCCCGTGGCGGACTCGCGGGCCAGGTAGTTCAGGCCGATCGCGACGTGCTGGATCTCGTCGCGGCGTACGTGGTGGTAGAGCAGGCCGAGCGGGTCACCGGCGAACACCTCGCGCAGCAGGATGAACTCGTCGGCGGCGAACCCCTCCAGCATGGTGTGCACCAGCGCCCGGCCCATGTACGGCAGCCGGGTCAGCGCCGTGTCCAGCGGCTCCATCAGCTCGGGCGCCTCCGGCTCCGGCTCACCGCCGCCGACCAGCTTCGCGTACTGGTAGAAGGCGTCCGCGTGTCGGGCCTCGTCGGCGGTGGCCAGGGCGAGGCTGAACCGCAGCGGCGCGTCCTCGGTCTGCGCGGCCAGCGTCGCGGCGGCGACCAGCCCGGCCTGCTCGGCGTAGTAGCCGCGCGAGGACATCCGCCAGGCCAGCTCGGCCCGCTCCCAGCTGGGGTCCGCCGGCCCGTCGGCGATGATGTCCGCGGCGCGCCACGGCGTCTTGTCGCGGGTCACGCCGAAGACGCGGTACGCCAACTCGTTGCGATCAAGATCATCGGCATCGATGAGTGCCATTGGCAACTCCCCAACAGGCTTGCCGCCCAGCGTCGGTCACGGGATTACGACAAGCAGGAGATTCTCGGTGCGCTGATTCGTGTGCGTCGGCGAGGATGCGCGCCGTCTGCGGCGCACGATGTGATGAGCATAAATGACCTAGCGTCGGAACGGCAAGCATTACCGTGCCGGCCGGTGGTCGGTTCGCGACCAGGGAAACGGGCGAAGGGTATTTACCTTGATCACCGTGACTTCCGATGGTGGCCGCGGCTGTGGGAAGGTGACTCGACCGACCGAGCCGAGGAGTGGTGCCCATGCCCGGCCGTCTCGCCACGTCGATCGCGGTGGATCGACCGCTGCGCCCGGCCGTCGCCGCTCAGGCCGCCAGCGTCGTCGGCACCCACGTCGCCGCGCTGGCCCTGCCGACCGTCGCGGTGGTGGCGCTGCACGCCTCGCCGGTGGCGGCGGCCACCCTGTTCGCCCTCGAGTACGGCGCCCAGGCGCTCGCCGCACCGCTGCTCGGGGTGGTCGTCGACCGGGTCGTCGACCGGCGCCGGCTGCTCATGGCCGCCAGCGCCGGCACCGCCGCCGTGGTGCTGGCCGTACCGGTCGCCGCGCTGGCCGGAGTGCTCTCGCTGCCGCTGCTGTACGCCGTGGCCGGCCTGTCCGGCATCCTCGGTGGGCTGGTCACCATCGGCCTGCAGGCCACCGTGCCGCAACTGGTCGAACCGGACCGGCTGGTGCCGGCGAACGCCGCGCTGGCCGGTGCCCAGTCGGCCGGCCAGATCGCCGGGCCGGCGCTGGCCGGCTGGCTGGTGCAGACCCTCGGCGGGGCGCTGGCGATGTCGGCGAACGCCGCGGCGCAGGCGCTGGCCGCCGCCGGTTTCGCCGCGCTGCGGCCCCGGCCGGGCGGGACGCCGCCGGTGCCGGAACATCCACTACGGGCGTTGCGCGACGGGGTGGCGGCGCTACGCGGCCGTCCGGAGCTGGTCCGGATCGCGGTCACCGCCGCCGCGCTGAACCTCGGCGGATCCGCGATCGGCGGCCTCTACGTGCTGTACGCCTACCGGGTCCTCGACCTGTCGCCGTGGGTGCTCGGGTTGACCTTCGCGGTGAACAGCGTCGCCGCCGTCGTCGGCGTGGCCACCGCGCGACGGGTGATCGCCCGGCTCGGCCATCCCCGGGTGGTCCCGGTGTTCGCCCCGCTCGCCGGGGCCGCTCTGATGCTGATCCCGCTGGCCGCCGTCACGCCGTCGGTGCTGACCCTGATCGTCTACGAGACGATCTTCGGGTACTGCGCCACGGTCTGGCTGATCGCCTCGGTGTCGCTGCAGCAGTCCGTGGTCCCCGGCCCGCTGCTGGGCCGGGTGCTCGCGTTGAGCCGGGCGCTCGCGGTGCTGGCGGTGCCGGTCGGATCGCTGCTCGCTGGCGTCGCGGCGCAACTCTGGGGGGTGCTGCCCACCCTGATCTGCTTCGCTGCCATAGCTTTTCTCGGCACCGTCACCGTCGTTTCCCGGCGGGTGGCCACCCACAACCTGACCACATCCTGACCGGACCCCGACCAATTCCAGTATTGCGACCAGCGTCGATCGTTCACCTATAATTGGCGACATTCAGCAGGTGATCATGATTGCTTCCGATGCGGCCGGTGAATGGTTCTCCACCGGCGCAGGGACGGGGAACGCCCAGACGATGGACCTGTCGGACGCGTACCGCGAGATGGTTCGGATCAGGGTCTTCGAGGAGCAGGTTCTGCGGTGCGCCGCCGCCGGCCAGGTGCCCGGATCGGTCCACCCGTACACCGGGCAGGAAGCTGTCGCGGTCGGGGTGCTGGCCGCCCGGCAGCCCGATGAGTGGGTGGTGAGCTTCTACCGGTGCCACGGGCACGCGCTGGCCGCCGGGGTGCCCGCCGCCGGGCTGGCCCGGGAGATCCTCGGCCGGGTCGGCGGGGTCTGCGGCGGCAAGGCCGGGTCGATGCACATCGCCGACCGGTCCCGCTACCTGCTCGGTGCCAGCTCTATTGTGGCCGCGCAGCTGCCGATCGCGGCCGGAGCAGCGCTGGCCGAGAAGACCGCCGGCAGCGGCCGGGCGGTCGTCGCGTTCTGCGGGGACGGCGCGTTCGGTGCCGGTGCCGCCTACGAGACGCTCACCGTCGCCGCCGTGCTCGGGTTGCCGCTGCTGCTGGTCTGCGAGGAGAACGGCTGGCAGGACCACACCCCGAGCGACCTGGTGCGGCACCGTACCCCCGGTGAGATCGCCCGCGGCCTGGGGCTGGACTGCGACGAGGTGGACGGCAACGACGTGACCGCGGTGCACCGGGCCGCGGCGGCGGCCCTGGCCCACTGCCGGGCCGGCCGCCCGCAGGTCCTCGTCGCCCACACCTACCTGCGGCATTTCCACGCCCAGCTCGGGCCGCAGCCGCCGGGTGAGTACCGTCCGGCCGCCGAGCGGGAGCGCTGGCTGGCCCAGGATCCGCTGACCCGCGTCGAGGCGGCCCTCGCCAGCCCGGCCCTCGCCGGACCGTCCGCAGCCAGCCCGGCCCTCGCCAGCCCGTCCGCTGCCAGCCGGCAGCGGGCCGCCGAGATCCGCGAGCAGGTCACCGCGGAGCTGGCCGAGGTCTTCGCCGACGCGCTGGCCGCCGACCGACCGGATCCGGCCAGCGCGGTCACCGCGGTCACCGCAGCGGCCTGGCCGCCCGGTGCCACCTGGCCGGAGGCCGTCACGGTGCGGGAGCCGGTGGCATGACCCGCCGGCACCCGTCCGTCGGGGCGGTCCGCGGCGCCCTGGCCGACCAGCCCACGATGAGCATGTTCTGCACCTACCAGCAGCCCGACCTCATCGAGCTGTTCGGCGCCGAGCGGATGGTCCGGCTGCCGATCGCCGAGAACACCATGCTCGGCATGGCGGTCGGGATGGCGCTGCTCGGCCGCCGGGTGCTGGTCAGCATCGCCCGCGCCGCCTTCCTGTTCACCGCCTTCGACCAGCTGGTCAACGAGGCCACCAAGTGGCGGTACATGTCCGACGGGCAGTTCACCGTACCGGTGGTGGTGCGCGGATTGACCCAGGGCGGCGAGCAGCTCGGCGCGCAGCACGAACACGCCGCGCACGGCCTGCTCAGCCAGATTCCCGGGCTGGTCGTCGCGGTGCCCGGGTCACCGAACGCCGCCGCCGGGCTGTTGCGCACCGCGCTGGTGCACCCGGATCCGGTGGTGGTGCTGGAATCGCCCCGGCTGTACGCCGCTGACTGGGCGTCGCTGCCCGAGCCGGAGCCGACCGACGCCGCACTGCCGTTCGGCGTCGCCGGCCGCGCCCGCCCCGGCCGCGACCTCACCCTCGTCGGCATCGGCAACACCGTCGCCACCTGCCTGCGGGCCGCCGCCGTCCTTGACCGGGACGGGCTGCACGCCCAGGTGATCGACCTGCGTACCGCCGCACCGCTGGACCTCGACGGCGTCACCGCCATGGTCCGGGCCGCCGGTGGTCAGGTGATCCTGGTCGACGAGGCCCCGGCCGGCGTCAGCGTCATGTCCGCGCTCGGCCTGCATCTGGTGCGGGCCGGCGCGGTCGCGCCGCACCGGCTCGACCTGCTCGCCGGTGCGCCGGTCCCGGCGCCGGTGAGCCCGCCACTGAGCGCCGCCCTGCTGCCGGACGAGGAACACGTCGTGTCCACCGCCCGCCGAGGAGCCACCCGATGATCGACCGGTCCACCTACCACGCCTGGCACGGCATCACCCCGATGGGCGAGTTCCTCGCCGAGTCCGACCCGGACATGTTCCTCGTCGGCGGCGACGGCAGCTACGCCGTCGACCAGGCCGGCCGACGTTACCTCGACGCCCGCTCGTCGATGTGGAACGTCACCCTCGGCTATTCGTGCGAGCCGGTCAAGGCGGCGATGCGCCGCCAGCTCGACGAGCTGCCGTCCGGCACGGTCATGCGCTACGAGCATCCGCCCCGGGTCACCGTGCGGTACGCCGCCGCCCTCGCCGCGACGCTGCCGCCGACCCTGCGGCACATCCGGTTCGGCAACACCGGCAGCCAGATGACCGAGGCAGCCGGCATGCTGTCCCGCTTCCACCGCAGAATGACCGGCGAGACCGGCCGGGATCGGATCATCGCGGTGCACGGCAGCTACCACGGCACCGGGCCGTTGGCCACCGCGCTCACCGGTGAGCAGATCCTGCACGAGTGGTCGGCGCCGCTGGACGACCGCGTGGTGCACGTCGCCGGCGGCGACGAACTGCTCGACGCCGTCGCCGGTGTCGTCGACCGGCTCGGCGCGTCGCAGGTGACCGCCGTCATCGTCGAACCGGTGATGGGCAACTATCTGCACGCCGCCAGCGTCGAGCAGTTGGCGGCGCTGATCGACTACTGCCGGGCCCGGGACATCCATGTCGTCGCCGACGAGGTGACCACCGGCGCCGGCCGGGTCGCGGCCATGTCGGTCAGCGAGCGGCTGCCCAGCCCGCCCGACATGATCGTGCTCGGCAAGGGGCTCAGCGCCGGCTACTTCCCGCTCGCCGCGCTCGCGGTCGCCGATCCGATCTTCGACGCGCTCGCCGAGCCGCCGTTCCGGCTCGGCTTCCCGAACGGCAGTACCACCGACGGGCACCCGCTCGGTGCCGCCGCCGGCCTCGCCGTCCTGGAGATCCTCACCGCCGACGGGTTTCTCGACGGCGTCCGCGACCGTGGCCGGCAGCTGTGCGAGATCCTGCGTGACACGCTGGCCGACGATCCGCACGTCGGTGACGTACGCGGTGAGGGGATGCTGCTCGGCCTGGAGCTGCGCTACCGCGACGACGGTACGCCGTGGACGGTGCGCGACGTCTACCGGCTCCGGCTGGCCTGCCGGGACAACGGGCTGCTGACCAGCTACTCCGACGGCGTGATGCCGCTGCTGCCGCCGTTGACCATCAGCACCGACGAGTGCGCCGAACTCGCCGTGATCCTCGGCAAGACGATCACCGCGTACGCCGCCGAGCATCTCGGCGCGCGGTAGCCGGCACGGCCCACCATCGCCGCCGTCGCAGTTACCCGGACGGAGTGGCCAACCTGTCAGGCAACGACCATTCGGTCGATGTCCGGGGAGTGTCTGGAGAAACCGTAGCGCGGTGCCCCGACAAGGTCGCATTTTTCAGCGTACGGCAGGCAGACGGTGCCGTCGTGCAGTCCTCCACCAGCCTGCCACTGTCCACGTAGGCACTGGTGGAAGTGGCAGGTCCGCCAGCACTACGCCGTGATCCTGGTGATGCGGCTGACCGTACATCATCAGGAAAGCGCGTTAATAAGACGTATTCCTACAGTGCTCTCATGCGGGGCGTTCCCGTCATTGGCAACGGTGTCCCATGGCCTCGGTAAGATTCGATGTACATCGATGTATAGTTCACTGGCATGTAGTTGCGGGTCGCTGGTGACCTGCCGGGGCAACGCCGCCTCACCGGAACCGACGATGTCTGGGAGAACAGGACATGAACGAACACAAGGAGAGTTGGCTGCGGATGCGATGGCGGCGGACAGCCCGAACCGCCGTCGCGGTGGCGGCCTCCGTCGGGATCACCGTATTGGCTATCGGGTTCACGGCGGGCGCAGCAACGGCAGGTGTCGGCTCCGCCGACCGGAACGCGCGGGAGGTGGCGATCGCCGCCGCGCCGGTATCCCAGGTCGCCGCCGGCAATCTGCACACCTGTGTGACCCAGACCGATGGAACCCTGTGGTGCTGGGGCAACAACTTCTACGGCCAGCTCGGCGACGGGACCACCACGAACCGGACCGGTCCGGTTCAGATCGGCAGCGCCACCACGTGGGCGGGTATCGACGCCGGCAGCGGCAACACCTGCGGGGTACGCACGGATGGAACGCTCTGGTGCTGGGGCAACAACTCCAGCGGGCAGGTCGGCGACGGCTCGACCACCAAACGGACCAGCCCGGTGCAGGTAGGCACCGCCACCACCTGGGCGAGCGTCAGCATCGGCAGCAACCACACCTGCGCCGTGCGGACCGACGGCACCCTGTGGTGCTGGGGCCTGAACCGTCACGCACAGCTCGGCGTCGGCTTGTCTCCCTACAAGGCGACGACCCCGCTTCAGGTGGGCACGGCGACCACCTGGGCGAGCGTCACGACCGGCTACGCCCACACCTGCGCGGTGCGGACCGACGGGACCCTGTGGTGCTGGGGCAGTAGCTCGGACGGCCAGCTCGGTCTCGGCATCCTGAGCTACCGGGCGACACCGACGCAGGTGGGCACCGCGACGACGTGGGCCGAGGTGACGGCCGGCTACGTACACACCTGCGCGGTCCGCGTCGACGGGACGCTGTGGTGCTGGGGCGAGGACGGGTACGGCCAGGTCGGCGGGGGCGTCGGCTCCCAGACCACCCCGCTGCGGATCGGCGCCGCCAGCAACTGGGCAAGCGTGGACGCGAGCCTCGACTCGTCGTGCGCGACCCGTACCGATGGCAGCCTGTGGTGCTGGGGCAAGAATTCGTCCGGGCAGCTCGGCGATGGCACCACCACCCACCGGTCGACCCCGGCACAGGTCGGCACCGCGACCACCTGGACGGACGGCTTCTCCGTCACCTACCACGCCTGCGTGGCACGCACCGACGGCAGCCTGTGGTGCTGGGGTGACAACACGTTCGGGCAGCTCGGTGACGGCACCACCACCCACCGGTCGACCCCGGCACAGGTGGCAATGCCGGGCTGAGCACCGCCGGTTCCGCGCCGAGCCGCAGTCAGAAACCGCCGTACGGGCCGCGCCGCTCAACCTGAGCGGCGCGGCCCGTACCGGTGCTACGGCCTTGCCCAGATTGCCTTAGTCATTAAGATAATTGGATGAGCGTATCGACTGACTTCACGGTGGCGATCGCCGGCGCCGGGCTCGCCGGGCTCTGCCTCGCCCAGTACCTGGCGCGCGCCGGCATCGACGTGCACGTCTACGAGCGGGACTCGGGCCCCTACGTCAGGCGGCAGGGCTACCGGATCATCCTCGACCGGCACGGGCTGGCGGCGCTGCGGGAGAGCCTGCCCCGCCCGCTGTACCGCCTGGCGCTGGCCACCGGTGACGAGCCCGGCGGACGCCTGCGCTTCACCGACCGCCGGCTGCGGGACGCGTTCACCATCACCTTCAAGGACGAGCCGCACGCGACCCGCCAGGTCGACCGGCTGACCCTGCGGTCGATCCTGCAGTACGGGCTGGACGGGCGCATCCACTACGGCAAGACCGCCGTCGCGGTCGACAACGGTGATCCGGCCGGGCTGCGGCTACGGTTCTCCGACGGCGGGTCCGCCCCGGCGTCCGTCGTCGTGGGCGCCGACGGCGTCGGCTCGGCGCTGCGCAAACAGCTCATCCCGTACGCGGACCCGGCGACCACCCCGATGGTGGGCATCTACGGCCGGTCACCACTGTGGCAGGGCGGCGAGAGCGTCATCCCGGACGCGCTGCGTACCAGCGGGGTTCTGGCCATCGCCGACCGGCCGGGCCGCGCGTTCTTCTTCACCTCCATGCGGTTCGGCGAACGCCCGCCGGAGGCGTTCGCCCGCCTGGCACCCGGCAGTTACGCGCCCACCGGCGACGACTACGTCATGTGGGGGGTGCTGCTGCGGCAGGAGGAGGTGCCCACCGTCGTCCGCGGAGACCTGCGGGCACTGCGGGACCTGGCCACCCGGACGAGTACCGACTTCCACCCGCTCATCCGGCGGCTGGTCGACACGGCCGAACTGGACGCCACGGTGCTCAACGTCTTCGCCGCCGGCCGACGCCCACGCCGGTGGGCGGTGCCCCGGGCGACGATGATGGGCGACGCCGTGCACGTCATGCCGCCGTTCGGGGCCCAGGGCGGCAACACCGCGCTGCGCGACGCCGCCCTGCTCGGCCGCAAACTGGTCGACGCCCGGACGGACGGCACCCCGGTGGAGGAGGCGATCGCCGCCTACCAGGACGAGATGGTGCCGTACGCCTTCCGTGCCGTCGACACCGCCGCCGGGCTGATGCGCCGCCTCACCGGGGGCGCGGCCGCACCGCACTGGGTGCTGACCCGCGTGCTACCTCGGCTGCACCGGGTCACCGTGCCGGAGGCATGATTGCCGGCATGTCCCACGAGCCGGCCCGTGCGGCCGCGACCGCCGACCTGATGCGCGCCGGGCGGGAGACGTCGCGGCTGTCCATGGTGTTCCGGTACGCCATCGCCGAGCAGCTGGACCTCACCGTGAGCGACCTGGAATGCCTGGACTACCTGGCGGACAGCGGACCTGTCACCGCGGGGCAGATCGCCGACCGCACCAACCTCACCACCGGGGCGGTGACCAGCATGCTCCGCCGGCTTCAGCAGGCCGGCTACGTCAGCGCCGAGCGCGATCCGGCCGACCGGCGTCGGGTCATCGTCAGCCTGAGGCCAGAGCGGATGGCCGACCTGGAGCGGCCGTACGAGCGGTTCGCCCAGCAGACGCAGCGGCTCATCGAGGGCTACACCGTCGAAGAGATCCGGCTGCTGGTCCGGCACTACGACCGGATACAGGCGATTTACCACGCCGAGCTGGACCGCCTCCGCAGCGGCGACACCGCGTAGCGTCCGCCTGAGACGTCGTCGTGCAGCGGTTCTTTGGGAAGAATATATTGATGATCTTGACTATTTGTCTCTGACTATTTAGTCTCTTGGTGTCTTGTGTTTCACGGCTGTGGCGGGCTCGCCGGCCACGTCGAACGACGGATCGGAGTGATCATGTCCAAACGGAGATCCGTTGCCGGATCTGTCGCGACGGTGGCGGCCATCGCCCTCGCGTTGAGTGCAGTGATGGTCGGCGGCGGCCTCGGCGCCACCGCCTCGGCCACCGATGTCGGCGCGTTCGCCGCGAGTGCTGGTTGCGGTAAGAATCCGACGCTGACCAGCGGCACGCGGAACATTCAGAGCGGCGGCCAGACGCGGACCTTCACCCTGCGGCTACCCGACGGGTACGACAGGAACCGCCAGTACCGGCTGATCTTTGGCTTCCACTGGCTCAACGGCTCCGCCGGAGACGTCGTCAACGGCAACTACTACGGACTGCTGCCGCTTTCGAACAACAGTGCCATCTTCGTTGCCCCCCACGGCCTCAACGCCGGCTGGGCCAACTCCGGCGGCCGGGACGTGACCTTCACCGACGACATGATCCAGTTGATCGAGAATGATCTCTGCGTCGACACCTCGCAGCGCTTCTCGTTGGGCTTCAGCTACGGCGGGGGCATGAGCTACGCGCTCGCGTGCGCCCGGGCGAACGTCTTCCGTGCCGTGGCGGTCTACGCCGGTGGCGTCATCAGCGGATGCAGCGGCGGTAACGACCCGATCGGCTACCTGCACGCCCACGGCATCAGTGACAACGTTCTGAGTATCGCCGGCGGGCGTTCCATGCGGGACAGGTTCGTCAGGAACAACGGTTGCACCCCGCAGAACGCTCCGGAACCGTCACCGGGCAGCGGCAGGTACATCACCACCACCTACACCGGCTGTACGGCGGACCACCCGGTCGTCTGGCATGCGTTCGACGGCGGACACACCCCCACCCCGGGGTCCTGGCTCCCGCAGGCGACGTGGCAGTTCTTCGCCCAGTTCCAAGGCGCCACCCCTGGCCCGACGACCCCTGGCCCGACGACCCCTGGTCCGACCACTCCCGGTCCGACGACCCCTGGCCCGACCACTGCGCCGCCGGGCAGCGGAGCCTGCCGGGTCACCGCGAACGTCAACGCATGGAACACCGGCCTCACCGAGGACATCACCGTCACCAACACCGGTACGGCCACGATCAACGGCTGGTCGCTGACCTTCACCCTGCCCGGCGGGCAGAACATCACCAACGGGTGGAACGCCAGCTACTCGCCCAGCTCCGGGCAGGTGACGGCCAGAAACGTCTCCTACAACGGCACCATCGCACCCAACGCGTCAGTCAGCATCGGCTTCCAGGCCACGCACACCGGCAACACGGCCAAGCCGACATCCTTCAGCCTCAACGGCGCGTCCTGCACCGTGACGTGACCGTGGGGTGCCGCAATCGCGCCCATCCAGCTCGGTGGCACAACGGTACCGGACCGGACCGCGCCGGACCTGAGGCCGGCCCGTCGTCGGGCAAGTGGGAGCAGTCGGGCTGCTGACCTGGTCGCCGCACGCCGGACCAGTTGACTACGGACAAGCGGCGGGCCGGATCTCGACAGGGATCCGGCCCACTGCTGTCTGCCAGAATTCTCGCCAGGTCGACGGTCGACGACCGCCGTGGGACCGATCCTGGTCACCGCCGGCAGCTACACCAGAGTCCTGCGGATCAGATGCCGCAGGAGACCGTGGCACCTCCGCCGGAGAGCAGGTCGTTTCGGGACCAGCCCGACACGCCGGTCGCGCGGTTGTGCAGGTAGGTCCAGCGGGCACCATCGTGCCCGGTCCGCCAGCAGCGGAACGTCGCGGTCTGACCGGGCTGGCCGTGGCCGAGTGAGGTGCAGTCGGTGCCGGGTCCGGTGCGGATGTTGATGCCGGTCCCGGCGAACGTGCCGTTGACCTGCGGCTCAAAGCTGGCGATCCCCTGCGGGCAGGACGCTTGGGCCGGAGCGGCGACCGCCAGCACGGCGGCACCGCCCACCATGACAGCGGCGATCGTGATTCTTGCGAGTCTCATCTGGATCTCCCTTGACGATGTGGCCGAACATGTACTGAAGCCGTGCCGGTGGGTGCGGGATCAGAAGTGGGGATCGAGCCCGCTGCCCCAGGTGTACGAACCCGTGCTGGACAGTTGGAAGTCACACTGGATGTGGTATGACCATCCGTTGTTCTTCTCGGTGAGGTAGCTGTGGTGCCGGTAGGTTCCGGCGCTGGGAACCCCGGGCCACAGTTGATCCGTCCAGGTGTACGTGCCGGGCAGGATGCGGCCGGTGTAGGTCTGGCATGGTGCCGATGTGGGGAAGGTCCACCAGCCGTAGCTGCCGTCGTCGAGCTTGATCTCGCGGCTCACCAGCGCGATCGGCATCCCGCTGTAGGGCATGGCAGTCAGGTGCTGGGTCTTCTGGTTGTAGGCCACGTCGGCGGCCTGCGCCGGTCCGGACATGATCGGCATCATGACGAGTACCAGAGCCACCGCGGTGGCCCGGTAGAGTCTCTTTGCCCACGAGCGCACGATCTTCCCTTTCTCAGTGCTGTCGCTTCGAACGAGGTGACATTCCTGAGACGAGACTGCCTGCCGCGGCGACGACTGTCGTTGTACCTGGACGCACAGGTGTTTAGTCTCCGTGTACGGTCGGGAGCTGATTGCGGAACTCAGTGGGCGACTGGCGGTAACGGGCGCGGAACGCCTGGCTGAAATGCGCGCTGCTGGTGAATCCCCACCGCCGGGCGATCGCGTTGATCGTGTAGGGGGCGAGCCGGGGCTCGGCGAGGTCGCGTCGGCATCCTGCGAGGCGCTGTTCGCGGATCCAGCCGGCGACAGTGTGCTCCTCCTGCTGGAACAGCTTGTGGAGGTAGCGAACGGAAATGTGGTGCGCTGCGGCGATCACGTTCGGAGTCAGGTCCGGGTCAGCGAGATTGTCGCGGATGAAGGCGTGGATGCGGGCGGTCAGTGCCTGCCGGCGCGTGTCTTCGGGGACGAGCTTCTGGGTGTCCAGCGCATCGGCCAATGCCGTGATCAGCACATCGAGCGTCAGGGTGGCCAGACGCGCGGTCTCGGCCGGGGTCAGTTCGTCCATCTGGTCGGCAAGCTGCAGCAGGAAACGCGACGACAATGCGCCGATGCCGCTGGTGCCGGTAATGCACACAGCACTCAGCTCACGCACCTCCTGGGGAGGAAACGGCAACAGGGCCCGTGGAAAACGCAGGAGTAGCATCCGGCTCGTCGAATCGTCCGGCCGGAGTTCGGCCAGGTACGGCCGCGAGGTGTCGTAGAGCACCAGATCCCCGGTGCCGAACTCCGCGCGTCTACCGTCCTGCGTCAGCATGCCGCTGCCACTGACCATGCAGCTCACTTTGAACACTTCCGGGTCTGCCTGCCGGATCAGCCGGGGCGTGCGGCGCACCGAGTGCGGCCTTGTCGTCATCAAGGTCGCCTGTACCGGGCCGAACTCGCAGATGACGACCCGTGCCTCGAACCCGGCCTCGGACTGCCGTTCCCGGGCCAGGTCGTACGGCACCCAGAGTTTCGCGCTGACCTCGCGCCAGAAGGCGAACCGGTCGCCCGGCGAGACGTCGGCAGTACTGACAACGTCCATCAATAGACCATAGCCCACAGTTAGCCTGATGCTAATTCGAGAAATCCGCAGGCCGCCTACCGAGATCAAAGGCGGCTCACAGCGTGACCTCAGCCTGGGCGACCCAGGTAGTCCGGAACCTGGTCAGGGACCTCGAAGACACCGGCTGCCAGGCCAGGCCGGGCCATGCTCGCCGCCTACGATCTCGACTTGCCCGAATAGGTAGGTATGGGCGTCGGATTGGGCAAAGCCGCACGTTGGCCGCCGTGGCGTCGACGAGGTCAGAAGGACTGCGCCGGGGCCAGCCCGTTGAGGTGGAAGCAGCGCACCAGGGCGGCCCGGTTGGTGACGCCCAGCTTGGTGAACACGTGGGACAGATGCATCTCCACCGTCTTCTGGGTGACGAACAGCCGGGCCGCCACCTGCCGGTTGGTCAGCCCTTCGCTGACCAACGTCGCCACCTGGGTCTCCCGCCGGGTCAGGGCCGAGGACCCGCCTTGGCGGCGGGCCCGCCGGGCGCCGCCCGAGGCACCGGCCAGCCGCCGTCGTTCGGTGTGTACCTGGCGGGCGAACAACCCCGCTCCGCAACGGTCGAAGAACTTCTCGGCAACCCGTAACGTCGCACCGGCCCGATCTCGGTCGCCGTCGGCCACCAGCGCTCTCGCGGCTACTGTGTGGGCGTGCGCGGCCTCCAGCGGCATTCCGACCTGGGTGAGCACATCCGCGGCAGCCCTGGCCGCCACCGCTGCGGCGGTGGGATCCCGTAGCGCCAAGACCCGAGCGCCCGCGGAGGCAGCCAGCGCTCTGCGGCCCGGCCGTCCGAGTCGCTCGGCCACCTCGTACGCGCGCTGCGCCCACTCGTCCGCCGCGTCCGGGTCGCCCTCGGCCAGCGTGGCCCGGGTCAACATCTCGTACCAGCCGACCTGTGCCCAGGGTTCGAGGTCCGGCAGCCCGGCGGTTGCTGCCACGGCCAGGCAACCGGCGGCGTCCCCCAGCGCGAGCCGGGTCTCGGCGTACGCGCTCAGCGCCAGCCTGCCCGGCCAACCGGAGACGGGCACGTCGACGGTGCCGGGATCCGCAGCCGGCCCGACCTGCTCGGCTCCGGTCCAAACGGCCAGCAGCCGGCTCATCGCCTCGGCCGCAACGTGCAGTTCGCGGAACTGTGTGCCGGACGCCAGCCGGAGCGCCTCGGCGCAGTCGTCGGCTGCCTCCGTCAACCGCCCGGCGTACCGGTGGGCCAGGGTCCGGGTACACAACAGGTGCAACAGGGGAAAGTAGCTCGCGGCTCCGGGCGAGACATCGATGGCACGACTGAGGTGGTGTGCGGCGTCGTCGAAGCGGTCCAGCAGGATCTCGCTCCAGCCCACCCACAGGGCGCTCTCCGGCTCCGCGCCGAGTTCCGCGTCCAGGGTGGCGTCGAGCAGCGCTGCCGCTCGGATGGTCTCGCCTCCGGCGGTACGGTTGCCCCGCAGATGGTTCGCGGCCGCGAGCAGACCCAACGCGTGCGCCTGTACCGCACCCGGCACTCCGGAAGCGCGGCGGGCGGCGCCCAGCGCGGCTGCCGCCCACCGACGCGCCTGCCCGGCCCGGCCGCTGGTCAGTTCCACCGCGCTGAGCGCGAGTGCCAGGGCCGCATGATCCGCCGGCCGGGCATCGGCGGGTGGCGGCAAAGCGGTGCGCAGCAACGCCGCGGCCTCCCCGTGGCGGCCGAGCTGACGTTCGAGCTGGGCGCAGAGCAGGGTCGCCGAGGTGCGATGCGTGGACGGGTGCTCGTCGAGCAGCCGCAGGGCGTCGTGCAGTACGGCTCGCCCGGCCCTCGGATGGCCGATCGCGCCCAGCGCCCGGCCGAGCTGCACGGCGAGCGCTACCCGCTGTCCGGCGGGCTCTGCGGTGCCCGGGAGTAGCCGGATGGCGGTGCCGAGCCACCGGACGGCCGTGTGAGGGGCCCGGTCGACCACCGCGGCGGCCGCCTCGCTGAGCACCTCGACGGCTACGACGTCACCGGGCACTGCCAGCCGCAGCAGGTGCGGTGCCTGAACTTCGGGGTGGCTCCGGCGACGCCGCAACTCCGCCAACGCGCGGGCGTGCGCGGTCAGGCGCCAGCCGGCGTCGGTGGTGAGGTACGCCGCGTGCTGGACCACGCGGTGCCGGAAGGCGAAACACCCGCTGCCGGTTACCGGGCGCAGCAGATCTGCGGCGACGAGTTCGTCGATGGCCGCAGGCACCTGTTCGGTGGCGATCCCGGCCACCTCGGTCAGCAGGCCGGTGTCGACCGGCTCGGGCCCGAGCACCGCGGCGGCCGAGGCCACCAGGCCGGCCGGCCGGGACAGCAGTTCGAGTTCGGTGGCCAACGCGGCATCCACGTCGGCTGGGAGTGTCCCCAGTTCTGGCAGTTCGCTCGCTGTGCCAGGTAGTGGCACCGCGGCCAACAATGCCGACAGGTACTGCGGGTTGCCCCCCGACAATTCATGCAGCATCGCACGCTGGTTGGCCGAGAGCGGCACGTCGGTCAGCGCGTCGAGATGGCCCCGGGTGAGCGGCGCGACCTCGATCCGGGTCACCTGCCTGGCGGTGTCCAGTGCCAGGCGCAGCCGGGCCGGTGACTGGCGACGGCGGTGCGCCATGACCAGAAGCAGCGGTGTACGCGGGGGCGCGTCGAGCAGGTGGCAGAGCAGGTCGACGGTGGCCCGGTCGCTGTTGTGCAGGTCGTCCAACATGATCAGCAGCGGCCGTTCGGCTGCCAGCGTCTCCAGCAACAGCCGCACGGCGCGTACTTGCCGGGCGCCCACTGGTACGCCGGCCGGGGCCAGCGAACGGGCGCCAGCCAAGCGCAGCGACGGAAAGATGGCGTTGAGCAACTGCGCGTGATCGGACCGGAGCTCGGCCAGGCGTGCCGGTGACACCCGGGGCAGGTACGGCTCCAGCGCATCCACCATCGCCGCCATCGGCACGTCCGAGCCGGGCACCGGAGCTCGGCCGGCGAGCACCTGCACCCCGTGTCCTCGCGCCACCACGGCGACCTGGTCGAGCAGCCTGGTCTTGCCAATCCCCGGCTCGCCCGCCACTTCGACGATCCGCCCTTCGCCGTCGAGCAGAGCGGTCACGGCCGCCGCCAGCACCTCGGTCTCCCGTTCCCGGCCCACCAGTGGCCGGCGGTGGCCATCGGCTGCGGCTGACCGGCCGGGCGGGCGGGACAGCAACGCCCACCCTGGATTCCGCTGCTGGTCACCTTGATCGCCCAGCGGGCGCTGCCGAGTCACCATCCGGCAGCGACCACGGCGACCAGGTCCCGCTTGTGGGTGACGGAGACGGTCACGTGGGTGATCGAGGCCGACCGTGCTGCCTGGGCGGCGCTGCCCCGCAACGTGACGTGGGGTGCCCCGCCGGGGCGGCGCAGCAACGCGATGTCCCGGGGAGCGACCCCCTCGAACAGGCCGGTGCCCAGGACCTTGAGCACCGCTTCCTTCGCAGCGAACCGTCCCGCCAGGTACTCCCGGCGTCGGCTGTCGCCGAGCGTCTCCGCCTGGGCCAGTTCCTCGGCAGCGAAGACGTACCGCACGAACCAGCCCCGGCGCAGGAGCCGGTCCAGTTCGTTTACGGCGACCAGATCAATGCCGAGCCGCACCGTCGACCGCCCGCTGTGCCACCGGCTGCGAGGCCGCCTGACCCCGCAGCAGGCTCTGGAAGACCGCCATGGCGTGTAGGTTCGTCGTGCCCTCCATCAGTTCGAACGCCCGCACGTCGCGGTAGGTCTTCTCGACCCAGGGATGCTCAATCAGGCAGGCGGGGCCCAACAGTTCGGCCACCAGCCGGGTGGCGTCCTCGGCGATCCGCGCCGCGCGCGCCTTGACCGCGCCGATGCCGGCCACGTCGACCACGCCGGCGTCGATGCCGGCGGCCACCGCGTACGTCCGATGCCGGACCGCGGCGACGCGGTCCAGAATGCCGTCGAGTCGGTGCCGGTCCCACCGCGCCAGCGTCGAGCGGTGCGTGCGCAGATAGTCGCAGGCGGCCTGGGCACAGCCGATCGCCATCGCCGCGATGCCAGGGCGGAACCGGTAGAGGATGTACGTAGCGCCGTAGAGCCCTCGCCGGCTGGGGGACCGATGCGCGCCGAGCAGGTCCTCCGGGGCCACCACGACGTCCTGGAAACGCAACCGGCTGATCCGCGCGCCGCGCAGGCCGACGGTGGGCAGCAGTTCGCCGCTGAACCCTGGCGCGCTGGTGTCCAGCAGCACGGCCTCGATTCCCCATGGCCCGGGTGCTCGCCGGCAGAACACCACACCGATCTGGGCGCGTGCGCCGTTGCCGATGTAGCACTTCACCCCGTTGAGCAGCCAGCCGCCATCCGGTGCCGGGGCCAGCGTTGTTTCCAGTTCCGCTGCAGCCGAGCCTTTGGCCGGTTCGGTCAGGGCGAAGAACGTGTGGGTGGGAGCGGCAGTCAGCCGGCCGAAGTAGCGCTGCCGCTGCTGCTCGTCGGCCAGCGCCTGGACGACCCCGCCGGACAGCGACGGCCCGGGGGAGGCCAGGATCACGTTGGGATCGCCGTAGGCCACCTGCTCCGTGGCGACCACCTGGCCGAGGACGGTGCTGCTCGCTTCCACCAGCGGCGCTGGGAACTCTCCCGTCGAGCGGTACGGCGGCGGCAGCATCCCCTGAACGGGAAAGCGCACCTCCGGCTCGTCGAGGAACTCGGTGATGGCGTCCGGATCCCGGTCCAGCCGCTGCCCGATCGCGCGCAGCCGACCAATCATTGACGCGCAGTAGCCGGCCAGCTCTCGCGTGCGTTCGTCGAGTAGGTCCGTTCCCGCTGACGGGGCGGCCTCGCGAAGCTCAGTCATCGGCGTTCTCCGTATCGGGGTGCAGGTAGACGTTGCCGACCACCTCGGCGAGGTGCAGGTCACCGGCAGGTCCGTCGGCGAGGAAGCCGCTGGCGCCCAGCAACCGCAGCAGGTCCCGGCCGATATCGACCAGGCGCAGGTGACAGCGCCACCGGGCGTACCGGTCGGCGTGCCGGCGTACCTCGGGAACGAACGCGTCCTCGGCCAGCCGCAGCGCGATGTCGGCCAGCTGGCCGACGACGAGCTGCTTGGCCAGCAGCGTGGTGTCCCCTGAGGTGCGGCCTTCGAGGTGACGCAGTGCGTGGCCGAGGGTGGTGTCCAGCAGCTCGCGGTGCGCCGGCAGCAGGGCTGACGCGAAGCGGTCGGCGGCAGGCCCCTCACCGAAGGCGGACTCGGGGGTGGCCTCGGCGACGGCGAGGCCGAAACGGGTCAGCGGCCCGGGCGGCGCGTCGGGCAGAGCCACAGTGGAGGCGAGAACATGGCCGGTGGGAGACGCGACCAGCCGGCCGGCTGCCGCTCGACGGTGCAGCGCGTCCAGAACAAGCGGGTACGGCGTGCCCGCCGGGTTCGGCGACGCCGGGGGTGCGGGGTTCACAGTCGAGCCTCCCTGAGCTCGGGTGCGCAGGTGTTGGTAAGTACGGCGAGTTGGCTGCGGCCGGTTCGCGGATCGGTGTCACACAGAACCAGGCTGGCGTAACGGTCGACCCATTCGTCGTGGTGACGGGCCAGGTCCAGCCAGACGCTGGTGGAGTAGCCGCCGGGCTGGCAGCGGTGCACTGGCAGGCCGACCCCGCCGAGCTGATCGTCCGGCGGCCACGGACCGGCGACCAGCAGCGCCAGCCCGGGCGGCAGGCCGGGACGTTGATCGGCCAGCAGATCACTTAGCGGTACGTCAACGCCGGCCGCCCGGGCGGTGCGGAAGCGGAAACCGGACCTCGCGCCGGTGTCGTTGTCGGTGTCGAAGTAGAGCAAGACGGCGCTGTCCAGCAGGGGAGTGTCGTGCACCAGCGGATCCCGATACGGCAGCGTGGTCTGCTCGCAGACGAACAGGGCCAGGCTGGCTGCCTTGCCGGACCGGGCGTATGCGTCGGCGACCCGCAACGCGGTGAACGGTGCCCGCAGGCCCTGCTCGGAGAGCGCGAAACTGCGGCTGCGCCCGCCGAACAGAGCGTTCAGCCGGGTGGTGACGGTCTTGAGGGGATAGCGGTCGGGCAGGCCGTAGGCCAGGATCAACAGGTCGGGAGTTCCGAACGGGCTGGGGCAGCGCTCCATCAACTCCTCGGCCATCTCGCGGAACCCGATGTTGCGGGACTGCTTCATCAGGTCCTCGTCGACCTCGATTCCGTACGGCGCGAGCAGATCCCGTTGGTAGGCCAACAGCGCCTGGTCACGTTCGTACGGGTTGCCGTCGGGACGTACGAGGGCTGCCGCGCCGCGCAGGGTCAGAGACATCGCCACGTCCTCCATGGTGGGCGGTGGGCGTGGCGGTCAGGAACTCACCTTGCGGGCACGCTCCAGGAAGTCGGTCAGGGTGCCCACTGTGCGGAAGTCGTCCATGTTCAGGTTTTCCGGGTCCACCTCGATGCCGATGTTGTCCTCCAGTGCCATGAGTAGTTCGAGGATGGCGGTGGAGTCGAGGTGCATGTCCTCGAAGAGCCGGGTGCCCTCGGACAGCGGGCCGGAGTCACGCATCAGCACCTCGGTCAGCGCGGCCTGGATGCTCTCGACGATCTCGTTACGTTCCATGGGTTCTTCCTCTCGGGATACCCGGTCCGCAGACCGGGGTGACACGGCGTGGACTGCTTGAGCCGGCGGCGGTCACATCGACGGCTACTGGACGGGTCAGGTGGCCGCCGGTCCGGCGGGCACCGGGATGGACGGCGGGTCCGGCACCGTCGGCACGGCAGCAGCCGACGGTCGGTCCGGCAGCGCCGGCGTGCCCGGGACCGGCGCGGCGGGAACGACGAGATTCTGCGGCCGGAGCAGGTCCTCCACGGTGTCCGCCCGGCGGACCAGGTGCGCTAGGCCGTCGAGCACGAGCACCTCCGACGGATGGCCGTGACTGAGAAAGTGCACCGGCGAGGCGCTGGGTCCGTACGCGCCGGAGCGTTCGACGCCGATCAGGTCGCCCGGGCGGACCTCGGGCAGCGGCACTTTCTTGCCGACGACGTCGTTGGGCGTGCAGAGCGGTCCGGTGACCGTGTAGTCCCGCGCGGGCGGGTCGGTGGGTCGGCTCAGCGACCGGATGGGAAAGTTCCGTTTGACGAAACTGCCGATACCGACCGCCGCCATGTGGTGGTTGGTGCCGCCGTCGGCGACGACGAACCACTCGCCTCGCGACGCTTTCACGTAGCGCGCGCGGACCACGTAGGTCCCCGACCCGCCGACCAGGTAGCGGCCCAGCTCGGTGATGATCCGGGTGTGGGGGTGCTCGTCGTGGAACCGCGCCACGGCGGAATTGACGCCGTCGGCCACCGCCTCGATGTCGAGGGGGGACTCGTTGTCGAAGTAGGGGACGCCGAAGCCGCCACCGACGTCGACGACGTCCAGCCGCAGGTCCAGCGCGGTGGCGAGGTCCGCCGCCGCGGTGAGCACGCTGCGGGTGTTGTGCGCGATGTCAGCGGCGTCGAGGATGCGCGTGCCCATGTAGGCATGCAGGCCGATCATCCGTACGTGGCGCAGCGCCCGCAGGGCCGGGCCGGCCTCGGCGACCAGTTCCTGATCGATGCCGAACTGCCGCGGTTTGCCCCCCATGGCCAGCCGCGATCCCTTGGTGACGAACGCCGGGTTGACCCGCAACATGACCCGTACCGCCTCGCCTGCGTTGCGGGGCAGCGCACCCGCCATCGCGTCGACGGCGTGGACCTCCTCGATCGATTCGCACACGATCGCACCGATGCCCTGCTCGATACAGGCGGCCAGCTCCGCCGCCGACTTGCCCGGGCCGAGGAAGATGATTTCCCTCGCCGGCACCCCGGCCCGGCGGGCGGTCACCAGTTCGGCCAGGGACGAGACCTCGGCGCCAGCGCCCAGGGAATGCAGCAACGAACAGATGCTGATGTTGGGGTTGGCCTTGAGCGAGTAGTAGATCTCGACCGACGTGTCGAGCAGTCCGCGAAGCTGCCGGTACGTCTCGCGGATGACCTCACCGTCGTAGAGGTACAGCGGGGTGCCGTACCGGTCGGCCAGTTCGGCGACGGGCACGCCCTGGACGGTGTGGCCTTCGATGGCCGGCTCAGTCATGGCTCTCCTCCGGAACGGACAGGGTGGCGACGGCGGCGCGCACCGCGCGGTCGAGGTGGCTGAGCCGGTCGCGGTCAGCGGCCACCAGCAGGGCGTACAGTCGGCCGTCGAACGGATCCGCCGGGCTGCCGGCGCCGACAGGCAGCAGCGCGTTGGCGTTGGCGGTGGCGAAGCAGGTGACCAGCACCTGCTCCGTGTCCCGGGCGGCGCTCACCGTGGTCAGTGCCTGACGTACGGCGTCGAACTCCAGGGACGCGGCGAGCCGCAGAGGGTAGTGCCGGGCTAGCGCGACCGCCCCGGGTGGCTGGCACAACTCGGTGACCCCGCCCTGGTAAGTGGACATGTTCAGCCGTGCGTTGATCTCCAGCACCGGGTAGACCGTCTCGTCGGCGCCAACGATGGCGTCCACACCCACCACGCCGTGGTAACCATCGGCGTGCAGCCGGGACGCGACCTCACCGGCGGCGTACTCGATCTGCCGGTACTGTTCGGCGCTCAACTCGGCCGGCATCAGGTGGCCCTGGTGCACACCCTGCGCGGTGAGCGCCTGCTTGACGAAGTCGAGCCCGGCCCGCCCGTCCCGCGCGATGGTGACCTGGTAGTTGAGGTCGCACCGCTTGGGTAACCACTCCTCGACGACCACGTGGATCCGGTCGTCGCCGGTGCGGGCGGCCCGACGGTCCACCATGCGCAACAACTGCGCCGCCCGCCCGGGGTTCTCCAGCACCAGCAGTCCCTTGCCGGAGACGCCGTAGGCATCCTTGACGACCAGCGGCTCCCCCGACTCCAACCGGAGCCGGTATTGGGCCAGCACGTCGGCCAGTTCCTGCCGGGTTTCGCAGCATGCTCCGGGCACCGGCCGCAGGCCGGCCGCCTCAACCAGTCGTCGACCGTAGATCTTGCTGTTCACCTGCTCTACCACAGTGGAGTCCGGTGTGGCCAGGCGGAGACCGCAGCGGCGGGCCAGCTCTTCCTCGTCCGCGGTGGTTCCCATGGGTAGGACACGGGCGCCGGCCGCACCGAGCCGGCGCAGACGATCGAGCAAGACCGGCGAGTCGAGCGCGTTTGCGGTGGTGGAGCGCTCGGGTCGGCTGTTCTCGGGCACCAGCACGTCTGGCAACGCCAGGCCCTGTTGCGTCAGGTAGTCCCGGTAGTCGGGGTCGAGTGGACGGCTGAGCACGATCGCATCGCCCGTCCCGGCGAGCAGTACGCCCAACTCCTCCATCGCGGCGACCAGCGGACGGGTGGCACCCGCTGGCGGCGCCGGCAGCCCCACGTGGCCTCGGGCCCACTGCGCCTCGGCCTCGAAATTGCACAACAGCACCAGCGGCGTGTCCGCCGAGTCGGTCAGGGCCCGCTTCAGCGTACGCAGGTATCGGGTGGACATGCTCAACTCCCTGCGCATTCGACGACCATGGCGGAGTAGGTGGCGCCCAGGCCGACGGCGGTCACCAGGTAGCGGCCTCCCTCGACCAGTGCGCCACGGTCGGCGAGCGTCGCGAGGTTGAGAAAAGGGTCCGAACAGGAGCAGTGCGAGTATTCGCCGACGTTGTCCAGGAAGACACGGTCCCGATCCAACCCGAGCGTGGCGCAGATGGTGACCCAGGAGGAGACGTTGACGTTGTGGGGGATGACCATTGTGATGTCGTCCAGCTCCAGCGCGGCGGCGTCCAGCGCCTCCCGGATCACCTCTGCCAGGTAGGTGTGGTAGGTGCTGCCGAAGCGGTGCAGTGCCTTCCCGGCGAGTTGGTACCCGTCGAAGAACTCACCCACGGTGCGTGAGGTGTACGACAGCACCCGGGTGCCCGCACCGCCAAGGCCGATCAGGCAGGCGGAGGATGCCTCGCCGATGATCGAGGTGTTCCAGAGCACCTGGATCGCCCTGGTGAACGGCTGTTCGCCGGTGAGCACCAGCGCGAGCGCGTCCGGCTCACCGTCGGCGCGCAGCAGCTCGCCGGCGACCTCGACGGCGAGCAAGCCGCTGGCGCAGGCGTGCTGGGTCACCGCGAACGCCTCGGCGTTGGTGAGGCCGAGGCGTTCACGCAGCCCGTCGGCCGCGATCAGATTGGTCGGGGTGAGGTCCTGCGCGGTGTGCGCGAAGATCAGGTAGCGGATGCGGTCGCGTTCGTCGACGCTAGCCAGCAGCGCCTCGGCGGGCGGGCGGACCAGGTCGAAGAGCCCGAGGTCGGGGTCGATGCGCAATCGGTCCAGCCCGCGGATTCGGCGAAACAGCCGGGTCTGGTAGCGGTTGAGCCCCAGCCCTGTCGCGATCTCCTCCACGGTGACCGAGCGCTCCGGCGCGTATGCCTCCATCCGACGCAGTACGACATCGGACCGGATCGGTGCCAGCGAGGTCATAGAGCATCTCCCCGATCTTTCTGATCGTCAGACGTCACTACGTTAAAAGCCGATCATGGCGCTAGCAATGGGGTAATCCCCAGGATCCCGAGGGCTGGGAAAAGGCAAGAAGAAAAGATTGAAGCGTTCGATAGTCATTCATGACAGACAATATAAGAGCTTGCCGGCAATTCGTCGCCAAACCCTCGGGAATCCATACCGAACGGGACGTACGGGCCGGGTTGACTCCCGGGGGCGGATAACAATGGGGTTTTCCCGACTACCGACAACGGTGCCGTGCGGGCGAGGGTGGGGCGGCAGTGACGTGGACCGCCGACGCACGGGAGGCACGATGTCCAGTCCCACGCTGGCCGACCGGATGGAGATCGCGTATGCCGGCCTCCGAGCCGGTGAAGGGCCTCTCACCTGCGGTCAGAGAAACACCTGGCAGTGGATGCGGGCAGACGTGTCCAACCCGATGGCCACGCTTCAGTGGAAGCTACCGCTGCCATCCGGCACCCCCGCAGCGGACGTTGTGGATGCCTTCGCCATCCTCCTCGCCCGGCACGAGTCGCTGCGTACGACGTTCCACGAAGTCGACGGGGAGATGCGTCAACGCGTCCTGCTCAGCGGGGTGCTCGCGGCCGAAATCTACCAGGTCAATACCTCTGTCGACCCGAATGTGGTATCTCAGGGGATGATTGATCGGCTCCGCGAGAAGCCCTTCGACTTGGCCAACGAACTGCCCGTACGTTTGGCGATGGCACTGTCCGGAGATAAGGTGGTTTCGGTTGTTGCGATCTATTCCCACATGGCAGTCGATTATGGAAGTATGGCCATTCTGGGCCGGGAGTTCGCCGAGCTGATCGGCACCGTCGGCAACCGCTCGGTCGGGGCAGCCCGACACCAGCCGCTCGACCAGGCGGCTGAGGAGGCCTCGCCGCGCGGGCGGCGCCGGGCCGACGCGGCCCTGCGGTACTGGACCGGGCACCTGCGCCAGGCGCCCCAGTGTCTGATGGCGTTGCCGCCGACCGGCGGCAGGGAGGACGGCCCAGCCAGTGCAGCCCTGCGCTCTCCCTCTGCCGCTGCCGCCCTCGACCGGATCGCCGCGCGGACCCAGGCCGGACCCGTGGCCGCCGTGCTGGCCGCGTTCTCGGCCGTGGTCTCGGTGCGAGTCGACCAGTCCCGCTGCGTGTTTGCCTCGCTGTCGAGCAACCGGTTCACCGCCCGTCTGCGCGACTACGTCGGCACGCTGGCCCAGGACGGCCTCGTGGTGGTGGACGTGGCCGGACCGAACTTCGACGACCTGGTCCGGCGGACCGGTGCGGCCATGCTGCGAGCCAACCGCAACAGCATTTTCGACGTGGCCGATCTGGTGACACAGGCCGTCAAGATCAACAAGGAACAGGGCATGGACTTCAGCCGGGACTGCGTCTTCAACAACATCAGCGCCCACCTGCCCCCGGGTGCCGGCGAGGCGGCCAATGTCCAGTTGCCGGCGTTGGATCCCCCCGACCTGCGCTGGTCGCCCATGTCCGGGGCCGGCGAAAGCAGCCTCACCTGGACGCCGACGCCGCCCTTTCCCAACCGCCTCGTGCTCCAACTGATCAGCGTCCAGCCGGCCGTCGTGCTCGGTCTCAGCACAGGCGACGCCCGACACGTACCCCGGTCCGAAATCGCCGGACTGCTGCGGGGGATGGAACGTGTCCTCGTCGCCGCCGGTGCCGGGCAGGTGTGTCTGGCGGACGTACCCGAGCTCAGTGGGCTGACCCCGGTGCCCCGCGACAGCGACTGGGTCCGGGTGGGAGTCAGTTGGGTGCAGCTCAGCGGAGTCCAGGCACTGCTACGCGAGGCACTGGAAACCCCGGCCTACGCGAGCGCCGAACCGGACGGTGACGGGCACTTGCTCACCGCCCACCTCGTCGCCGCCAACGGGGTTCGGACCCCGCGCCAGGCGCATGCGGCGTGCATGGCTCGCCTCGGCGGCCGGTACGCCGTGGTCGCCCCGCACCGCTACGTCCTGCACGACTCGGCTCCGGCCGACCTCACCGACCTGGCGGCCTGGCGTACCCGGCCGGTGCTGGCCAGCGGTGACGGCCGCGCATCCACGGAGGTTGACCAATGACCGCCCCGAGCGAGACCGTCCGGACCGTCCACCTGCGGGTCGACGGCAACCGCGAGGCTCAGGGCCCGCTGACTCTGGGCCAGGCCAACACGTTGCAATGGATCTCCGCCCTCTCCGACGACCATTTCCTCAGCCTGGTTCAGTGGATCTTCACCGTGCCGGCGGGGACCTCACTGGAGCGTGCCTGCGCCGCCCTTGCCGCGCTGGTTCGGCGGTACGAGTCGCTGCGAACTACGTACCACGACGGGCCGGACGGTGCGGTGCAGCGTGTGGCGGGCACCGTCGAACTGTCAATCGAGGTACACCAGCGGCCGGCACAACCCGACAGGACGGCGCTGCCCCGGGAGTTGATCAGTCGGCTGCGCGAGCGCCCGTTCGACCTGTCCAGGGATCTTCCACTGCGGTTCGCCGTGGCGGTCGAGGGGGATCTGGTGCACGCGGCGGTCGCGGTCTACTCGCACATGGCCGCCGACTACGTGAGCTTGACCGTGCTGGGCGAGCGCTTCACCGAGCTGCTCGCCGGGTCCGCGACCGACGAGGACGAGCCGCCCCACCAGCCGCTGGACCGGGCCGCGCGGGAACGGTCGCCGCAGGGCCTGCGGCAGGCCGACGCGGCGCTGCGGTACTGGTCGAGCATCCTGTGGCGCCGCCCCCGCTGCGTGCTGCCCCTGCGCGCCGCAGGTGCCGAGTCGTCGGCGCAGGACGGCGGCGCGACGACGCTCGCACCGCGCAGCGCGGACCTCTACTCGCCACGGGCAGCCGCAGCGCTGGACCGGATCACGGCACGTACCGGTGCAAGCCGGGCCATGGCGGTGATCGCCGCGCTCGCCGCAGTGCTCGCCACCCGGTGCGGCCAGCGGCACGTCGTGCTCTATTCCCCCGCCGCCAACCGGCTCGGCATGCGACCCCGAGACTATGTCGGCACCGTGGCGCAGGACGGTCTGATCAGCGTTGAGGTCGACCAGCCGGACTACGACGCGCTGGTGCGGCACACCGGAACCGCGCTGTTGCGGGCCAACCGGAACAGCGTCTTCGACGCCGACGCGCTGCAGCGGGAGCATGACCACATCGCACACGAGCGGGGCATGCCGATGATCCGTGACGGCGTTTTCAACAACATCTCCGGCAACGCCCCGCCGGACCTGCCGAAGGTATCCACAGCAGAGACCTTCATCGACTGGTGGACACCGGCCGGTTTCACCAATCTGCTCCTGTTTCACCTGGTACGGACCGAGCAGGCGCTGATCCTGGAACTCATCACCGGTGACAACAGACACCTCCCCGACGCGGAAATGGAGGCGCTGCTGCTCGGCACCGAGCGGGTACTCGCCACGGCGGCCACCGGCAACGTCCCGCTGGACGACGTCGGCGACATCGCGGGCATCGAGCCGTTCGCCCGCGACGGCGACTGGCACTTCGTCGACCACAGCTGGATCCAGCTCAGCGAGGTCAACCGGGTGCTGCGGGCGGCGCTAACCGGACCTGCCCGGGCCTTCGTGGTCGGCGGGGACGAGCCCGACGGCGCGACGATCATCGCCCACCTGGCGGCTGCGGACGGGATCACCGACCCCGCGCAGGCACACCTGGCCTGCCTGCGACGGCTCGCCGACTCATACACGGCGATCACTCCACACCACTACGTCCTGCACCCGGGCGCCCCCGCCGATCCGGCCGATCCGCAGGCGTGGCGGGAGCTGCCAGTGCTGGCCGAGGGCAACGGCCGGTCCGCGGCGGCGGGAAGCGAGGCAGGGACATGACCATCATCGAGGCGAACGGGCTTACCCGTACGTTCCGGGCCGGCCGGCAGAGCGTCGCGGCGGTCCGAGGGGTCGACCTGCGGGTCGAGCCCGGCGAGATCGTCGGATTCCTCGGGCCCAACGGTGCCGGCAAGACCACCACCCTGCGGATGCTCACCACGCTGCTGCGCCCAACCAGCGGCACGGCCCGCATCGTCGGCGCGGATCTGGCCACAGCCCCCCGCGAAGTACGCCGCCGGATCGGGTACGTGGCCCAGTACGGCGGTACCGACCCCAACGCCCTGGTGAAGGAGGAACTGTTCCTACAGGCGCGCCTCTACCGGATCGCCGCCGCACCGGCGCGACGCCGGGTGGCCGCCCTGCTCGAACAGTTGGACCTCGGCGGGCTGGGTGCCCGGTCGGTCGGCTCGCTGTCCGGCGGACAACGCCGCCGCCTGGACATCGCGCTGGGCCTGGTCCACGATCCGCAGCTCGTCTTCCTCGACGAACCCACCGCCGGCCTGGATCCGCACAGCCGCAACAACCTGTGGGAGCACACCCGCCGGCTACGCGACGACAACGGCACCACCGTCTTCCTGACCACCCACTACCTCGACGAGGCCGACGCGCTCTGCGACCGGATCCTCGTGATCGACCACGGGCGGATCGTCGCCGAGGACACCCCCGCGAACCTCAAGCGTCAGTTGGCCGCGGACATGCTGACCGTGGAGGTGACCGGTGATCCGGACGCCGGCCAGCGGCTCCTGGCCGGGTTGCCGGGCGTCCGACAGGCAGCGGTGACGAGCGCGGGCGATATCCAGATCATCCTGGCCGACGGCGAGCACGGGATCACCGACGTGATCACCACCCTGTCCGGCGCTGGCTTCAACGTCCGTGCCCTGCAACTGGCACGTCCCAGCCTGGACGACGTTTTCCTCAGCCTGACCGGCCGGGAACTGCGCGACGACCCGCAGGGCCGGCCTTCACCCATCCCGACCGCCGAGGGGGCGGATCATGTCCCTGCTCGTTGACATCATCCTGGTGTTCCAGCGCCACCTGCGCATCTCCCTGCGCAACCCGCTGTGGATCGCCATCGGGCTCTCCCAACCGATAGCCTTTCTGGTGCTCTACGGCCCGTTGATGACCAGCACCCTGTCGATCACCGGCGTCGCTCCGGAGCGCGCCTGGCAGACGTACGTGCCGGGGGTGCTCGTGCAGCTCTGCCTCTTCGGCTCCGCCTTCGTCGGATTCGGTGTGATCGCCGAGTGGCGCGGTGGGGTGATCGAGCGATTGCGGGTCACTCCGGTGAGCCGGGCGGCGTTGCTGCTCGGCCGGGTGCTGCGGGACGTCGCGCTGCTGGTGGTCCAGGCGGTCCTGCTGATCGTGGTGGCGCTGCCGCTGGGTCTGCGCGCGTCGGTACCGGGGGTACTGGTGGCTCTCGGCGTGGTCACGCTGCTGTCGCTGGGCCTGGCCTGCTTGTCCTGCGCTCTCGCGCTGACCGTGAGGAGCGAGGACACGCTGGGGCCTACGCTCAACACCGGCCTGATGCCGCTGTTGCTGCTGTCCGGGGTGCTGCTGCCGATGTCGTTCGCCCCCCGCTGGCTGGACCTCGTCTCCCGGCTCACCCCGTTCCGGTACATCGTGGACGGGATGCGCAGCGCGTTTCAGGGCGAGGTGCTCAGCCTGACCGTACTCTCGACGGTCCTGGTCGCCCTGGCGATCAGCGTCCTGTCGGTGCTGCTCGGCGTACGGACCTATTTGCGGCTGGGTGCCTGATCCGGTCCTGAAAGTCGGCGGTTCCAGATCCCAGACCCCTACTGATCTCGCGCGCCCACAGGGACCCGAACCCCTGACCTTCTGATCCGTAGGGTCGCCCGGTCCAGGCGCAGGACCTGCGGCATCAGCGGTCCCGGCCGGCCAGCTGAGCACGGGTACCCGGGATACCCGGAACGCGGGCCACGCCGCGGCTGCGACGCCGGCTGCGACCGCGACGACGAGCGTTGCCGCGAGGCGGGGCCACGGTACGACGACGGATGGGATCTCCGCGCCACCGGCGACGTCGATCAGCGCCCAGCCGAGACCGACTGCGACGGCGATGCCGATCGATGCTGCCACGAACGACAGGAGCGCCACCTCGAGCCGCACGATCCGACGCAACTCGCGGCGAGTCGTGCCGACCGCTCGTAGCAGCCCGAGCTCCCCGGAGCGTTCATGGATCGCGAGCGCCGTGGTGTTGGCGACCCCGAGCAGCGCGATGAAGCCCGCGAGGAGGAGCATCCCGTCGATGAAGTTCCGGAACGCGGCGATTCCGCTCCCGCTGCTGACGACGTGTTCCGACCGAGTTTCGAAGAACGACCCGGGCGTGGCTCGGACCAGCGCCCGCACGTCCTCGTCGGCGTCTGCGCCTACTCCGTCGGCGAGGTCGACGAACAACCGAGCGTCGAGCAGGCGACCGACCAGGGTGTCGAGTGTCCGACGGTCGACGAAGTACAGAGGGGCCTCGAAACCGCCGGTGCTCCTCGCGACCACGGCGACGATCGGCGCCTCGAGTGTCGAGCGTTCGAACTCGATCACGAGGGTGCCGCCGAGCAGCGTCGGGTCGTCGCCGACCACGGCCACGCCCCCCTCGCTCAGGTCGGCGAGGTCGCCGGCGATCGGGTCGAGGTCGAACGTGGTGGGCAGTGTCGTCGGGTCGATGCCGCCGATCGCCTCGGCTTTGCCTGCCACGATTCCTTCGGTGACGGACAGCGCAGCGACTGCGTCGACGTCGGGCAGCTCTGCGATCCGGCCGGCCAGGGTGGGGTCGATCGTCGCGAAGTCGGCGGTCGCCGACGTGACCACCACGTCCGCCTGCAGTCCGTCCCGAACGTCCGTCCCGACCGCGCTCGTCAGTGAGCTCGCGAAGACCGCGAACATCGTCACCATCGCGGTGCCGAGCATGAGCGCGAGCGCCGTCGACGCCGATCGACGAGGGCTCGCAGCCAGGTTGCCCGCTGCGATCGAGCCACCCACACCGGCGACGCGGCGGGCCACCCGAGCGCTCCCACGCGCTGCGGCGGTCACGATCGCCGGGCCGCACAGCACGAGCGCCGGGACGATGAACGCGACGAGCATGACCCACGTCGCGTTCGAGCGCACCACAGCGACAACTCCTCCAGCGATCGCCACTGCGGCGAACACGAGCCCGCTCGCGGTTCGCGCCGGGCTCACGAGCCGGGGTTCCGCCGCGCTCTCGCGCAGCGCCTCGATCGGCGGCGTCGCCGCCGCGCGGCGAGCCGGGATCCATGCCGAAAGGATCGTCGCGCCGATACCGACGGTCGCGGCGACCGCGATCGAGGTGGTGCTCACGATCGACGGCCCAGTGAGCAACGTGATCCCGGAGAGTCCGACGAGCCAGCGCAGCGCGCCCACTCCCGCGACCCCGCACACGAGGCCAACGAGCGTGGCGATCGTCCCGACGAGCGCCGCCTCGATCACCACTGCGCCGAGCAGTTGGCGTCGTTGCGCACCGATCGCCCGCAGCAGCCCCGATTCCCGCCTGCGGCGGGCGACGGTGAGCGTGAACGTGTTGAAGATGATCGTCACACCGATCAACACCGCGACCACGGCGAAGGCCAGAAGGAACACGGTCAGGAACTGCAGCGGTGACGTCGCGGCGTCCTGCATCGTCCGGATGTGGTCGGGCCCGTCGATGACCTCGGCATCAGTCAGCGCTGACAATCGGTCGAGCACTTCGGCGTGGTCAGCGCCCTCCGCGACGTTGACGAGCACCTCCGTCGGCGCTGCGGCGTCGAGCCAGGCGGACACCGCTGCGTCGGGCAACAGCACCGTTCGCTGCAGCGGCGCCGCGTCCGCCGACGCGAACGTCGCGACACCGGTGATCGTCGCGTCGTGTATCCCCGTCGTGGTCAGGACCTGTACGACGTCGCCCGGAGCCAGGTCTGCGTCACCGGCGAGGGACCGATCGATCACGATCTCGCCGGCCTCGATCGGCTCTCGCCCGCTCGTGAGCCGGAAGGGATTGAGCGCCGGGTCGGCGACCCAGTTGCGACCGACGTCGCTCGCCGTACCGGTTCCGACTGACGATCCGTCGACGACCAGCTTCGCGAAGCCGACCCATTGCGAGGCTGCCCCGTCGACGCCATCGACCGTAGCCACGCGCTCGGTGATGTCGGGATCCAGTGATCGCTGAACCGACCTTTCCGGATCTCCGGGCCCTCCGCCGGGCTCGCCGAGGACGACGCCCTGCACCACGGCGTCCGTCCCGGCCAACGCTTCGGCGATGTCATCGGCCGCTCGGCCACGCATCGAGTCGGACAGCACCAGCGTCGCGACGAGGAACGCCACCGACAGCGTGATCGCCGTGCCCGTCAGCACGAAGCGACCTCGACTCGCGAGCACGCTTCGAGCCGCACTCCGTATCATCATCTGGCTCATCGCGCCAGACCCTTCATCACGTCGATCACCGAATCGGCCGACGGGTGATCCATCACGTCGTGCACTCGGCCGTCGACGACGAACACGACGTGGTCCGCCCAGGCAGCGGCGTTGGGATCGTGCGTGACCATCACGATCGACTGGTGATGCAGGTCTACTGCTGATCGCAGGAATCCGAGGATCTCCTGGCCGGACCGGGTGTCGAGATTGCCGGTGGGCTCGTCGGCGAAAATCACCTGAGGCTGGGCGACCAGCGCTCGGGCGACGGCGACTCGTTGTTGCTGCCCACCCGAGAGCTCCGTCGGCCGATGACGCATGCGATCACCGAGGCGCAGCAGCGACACGACCTGATCGAGCACCGCGGCACTCGGCCGGCGCCCGGACAACGTCATCGGCAGGCAGATGTTCTCCTCGGCCGTGAGCGTAGCCACGAGATTGAACGCCTGGAACACGAACCCGATCCGTTCTCGGCGAAGCCTGGTCAACTCGCGATCGTGAAGGGTCGACAAATCGGTGCTGCCGACGAATGCGCGGCCCGACGTCAGTTGATCCAGCCCGGCGGCGCAGTGCATCATCGTCGACTTTCCCGAACCCGACGGGCCCATCACAGCCGTGAACTTCCCGGTGGGGAACGCGATGGTGACGTCGTCGAGCGCGACGACGGCCGACCGGCCGGAGCCGTACCGCTTGACGGCACCGACGAGCGTAGCCGCAGCGTCATCAACACTGGCTGACAGCGCGCTCGCGGACTGCCGGTCGACGACCGTGGAATCTGGACGTGAGGACACGAGATCTCCGATGAGTGATTGGTCAGGGTTCACACGGTGCTCCGTGGAACCGGATACGGCGAGCGATCTGGGTTGGTAGCCGGCGCGTGCTGTCCCTGTTCACAGTGCCGGCGAGACGCCCTGCTTCATTCATACCGAGCGAACCTGAGGCGACCGTTAATGCGCAGCTCAGGCCGGTGGCCGAACCAGGTGCCCAGCGCATTCATCAGCGTGGTGGCGTCGGGTGACTGCCCGGTGGGGGCAAGGCCCAGGCGACAGAGCACCAGGTCCTGCTGGTGGTGGAGGTAAAGATTGCTCCGGTCACCCAGACGTGTGGGAGTACGACGTCGAGCAGGCGAACCGTACGTCACTGGCTTTAACAGTCGTCTCAGGTTCGCTCGGTATGAAGTGGACATCGCCGGGCGACGCGGGTCTCGGCCTCGGCGGCATGGCCGAAGGCGCTGCTCTCCGGCGGCACGGTCAGCCCCGGCCCCGGCCCCGCACCGGACGGCGGCTGGATCGTGCACGCGACCCGGAAAGGCAGCCATTCATGATCACTGTGCTCGTGGTGGAGGACCAGCCGCTCCAGCGCTTCGGGTTCCGCATGCTGCTGGAGAGCACTCCCGACACCGAGGTCGTCGGCGAGGCCGAGAACGGCGCCGACGCCGTTCGGCGAGCCACTGAGCTGCATCCCGACGTGGTGTTGATGGACATCCGCATGCCGGGCGTCGACGGGATCGAGGCCACCCGGCGCATCGTCGCCGCCGGTGGACGTTCGCGGATCCTGATCCTCACGACATTCGACGTGGACCGGTACGCGTTCGCCGCGTTGCGGGCCGGGGCGAGCGGTTTCCTGCTCAAGGACACCCGCCCGGAGGAGCTGCTCGCCGGCATCCGGGCCGTCGCCGCCGGGGACGCGGTGATCGCGCCGGCGCTGACGCGGCGGCTGCTCGACGCGTTCGCCGACCGGCTCGACGATGACCTCTGCGGGCCCACGTGGGAAGATCCCCGGCTGGACTCGCTGACCGACCGGGAGCGCGAGATCCTCGTCGCCATCGGCCACGGCCTCACCAACGGCGAGATCGCGCGACGGTTCACGCTGTCGGAGTCGACGGTGAAGACCCACGTCGGGCGGGTCCTCGCCAAGATCGGCGCACGGGACCGGATCCAGGCCGTCACCCTCGCCTACGACCTGAGAATCGCCCGGCCGAATAGCGCTTCATCTCGCGCGTCCGTCGAGGGCACGGCCGTAGTTCCCAGCCGCACCGCACCGCACCGCTCCGGGCGGGTCCGCTCTGCGTGATCGATCGCTCCGCTGCCGGGTCCGCGGGCAGCCGCCACCGCCGCGACAGACGGCCCGTCACCCTGCCCGGAACCAGGCCACATCAATCAACTATGAACCGCTCCGCCAGGCAAAGGAGGCAGCGTCAAGCGCGAATCGAGGCTATTGGACGTACGCGCGGTGAAGGTAGTACCGCGGTACCGCCTCCCTCCCGAGATTGACGACCGTGGTACGACGAGATACGACGGAACAGGTCCTAGAGTTCAGGATACGAAGAGACCAGGTTCGGTTCGGCCCAGATATTCCCGGAGGAGTACCGACTGCCTACCGCTGGCGGATGGCGATCCGTGCGTTCTCGTTCACAGCCGAAAGGCATCTCCTAACTAAAGGGACATGTACTGAAGCACTCGCCACCACCTGACCTCTGGTCAGCAACGGGCCGGCCATGTGGCGCCACGCCCGCGCACCGTCAAACTCCGCGCGGAGCTGTCCTGACCCTTGAGGGCGAACTCCTCGGCCTGTTCCACGAACTCACCGACCCGCACTACCGAAACAGCAAAGGAGCACATGGCATGAGGTCGATCAAAGAAGGCGTAGCGAAACCGTTGATGGGGCGCCGCGGATTTATCACTCGCGCGGCTGCAATCGGCGCTGGCGTTGGATTGTCCGGGACGGCGCTCGCGTCATGCACCGACGACAAGGAAGACTCGGAAACCTCGCTCAGCGAGAAAGACATCGCGCTTCGTGACCAAGATCTGAAGTTCATCGGCACGGAGGAGACCTTTTCGACTCCCACGTTGTTGCAGCTGAACTCCATCAATAAGGATCACATAGCGTTCCTTGAGGAAATTGGTCTTTCGGATCTAGGCGAGCGCCGTATCGGCGATATGGACGAGGGGGGGCTTGATGTTCAAATCCTCTCTGCTCATACGCCGTCCGTACAAAACGTCCCTGGGCAAAGGGGCATCGACCTTGCCTATAGTCTTAACCGGCAACTTGTGGACGGTCCAATCGCCAGTTATCCGGGCCGCTTCCAGGCTTTCGCCACCTTGCCCCTGCAGAGCCCGGAGGCGGCGGCGGACGAACTGGAACGCTCGGTTAAGCAAGACGGCTTCTTGGGCGCACTGACCAACGGACACATCGCGAAGAAGTATCTCGATCATCCCGATTTTGAGCCTGTGCTGGCACGTGCCGAAGCTCTCGATGTGCCGATCTACCTGCATCCCGGCTACCCAGCTGACGAGATCTTCCAGATCTACTACAGCACCACACGGTCCAAATACACGGAAGAGTACCAGGACTACATTTTCAGTGGGTCTGGATATGGCTGGCACCAGGAGGTGTTAACCCAGTGCATTCGGATGATCGCGTACGGGGTTTTCGACAGATTCCCCAAACTGAAAGTCATCATCGGCCATATGGGCGAGGGCCTTCCCTTCTACTACGAGCGGATCGTCGGGGACATGGGCGAGCCGACCGAAGACTCACTCGAGAAGCCCTTCGGGCAATACTTCCAGGACAACTTCTGGTTCACAACCAGCGCGTTCTTCCAAGATAATCTGCTCCATCTCTTGCTGAAATACATCAGCGTAGATCGAGTGATGTTCGCAACCGACTATCCCTTCGCGGGCATCAAGGAAGGGACCGACTGGTTTCGGGCAGTCAATCTTCCGCGTGAGGACAAGGAAAAGATCGCATTCCGAAATGCCGAGAATCTGTTCGGCATCAAGGTCTAACGCATCGGGGTCTGGTTGAGGTATTCCGCTTGTTCAACAGCGGTGACTCTGGCCCCTTCGCCGCCCGCATGTCAATTAATCGTGGTCTCAGATTCGCTCGGTACGAAGTCGGCATCGGAAAGCGATGTAGTTCGTACCTGGGAGGCTGTTGATGGCAGTCGACGCGGCGCCGTCCGGGGAAGTGCCGCCCGGTCGGTCGGCCGGCCGGTGGGTGCCGCTGCTGGTGGTCGGCGCGGTCGGGTTCGGGTTCGGGCTGCTGGTGCTCCTCGTCCGGCTGCACCTCGAACCGGTGATGAGCGTGGACCGCGGTGTCGTCCGGGAGCTCAACGAGGTCGTGTCGCCCCGGTTGTATCTGGTGAACGCGCTCACCGGGATAACCCGGCTGGGCGGGTGGCCGGTCATGCTCTGGTTGGTTGGCGTCGCCGCGGTGCTGCTGGTGGTGCGCCGACGGTTTCACCTCGCGGTCTACCTGCTGGCCACCGCCACCGGCGCGCTGCTGCTCGTCCCGTCGGTGAAGTCGCTGGTCGGCCGGCTGCGCCCGGTGGTGGAGGTGCCGGTGGCGGCCGCGTCCGGCAACAGCTTCCCGAGCGGGCACGCGCTCGGCTCGATGGTCGTCTACGGCGCCGTGCTGCTGGTGTTCCTGCCCGCAGTGCGCTACCGCAGGCTGTTCATCTCGGCGGTCGGGCTGATCGTGTTCGCCATCGGCGTCACCCGGATCGCGCTCGGCGTGCACTACCTGACCGACGTGCTGGCCGGCTGGCTGCTCGGCGCACTGTGGCTGATTGTCACGGCGTACGCGTTCCGGTTGTGGCGGCGGGAGGCGGGACGGGACACCCGGTGGTGCCGCTCGACGAGGGCCCGGAGCCCACGGCCGCCGAGGCGATCAAGCCGGCGCCTGACTCCAGCCGCCCGGTCCCGCACTGGTGGGTCAAGGCGGCCGAGATCCTGACCGGCTGGGTGTTCACATTCGGCATCCTGTACGTCGTCGGCTACCTGCTGAAGAACTACACCGAGAGCACCTGGCTGGGGCGTTTCGACGACGGCGTGGTCCGGTGGCTGCAGGCGTTCCGTACGCCCGCCCTGGACGACGTGAGCTGGGTGTGGAGCAAGGCCGGCGACACCCACGCCATTCTGGCCATCTCGCTGGTCTTCTGCCCCATCGCGCTGGCCGTGTGGCGGCAGTGGCGACCAATGGTGTTCGTGGCGCTTACCATGGTCGGCGAGCTGACCTTGTTCCTGTGCACTGCGGCCGCTGTCCAGCGGGACCGCCCGCCGGTGACGCAGCTCGACGACCCGATGCCCACGTCGTCGTTCCCGGCCGGGCACATCGCCGCCACGATGTGCATCTGGGTGACGATCGCGGTTCTGGTCATGGGCCGGGTGCGCAGCCGGTGGCGCTGGCTCGCCGTGGTGCTCGCGGTGGTCATGCCGGCCGGCGTCGCGCTGTCCCGGATGTACCGTGGCATGCACCAACCGACCGACCTGCTCGGCGCCGCGATCCTGACCGCGCTCTGGGTCGGCCTGCTGTGGTGGGTGCTGTGGCCCACCTCAACCCCTCTTTACGAGCCCCCCGCAGCCTGTTGATGCACGTGCACCGTCACCGTCCGTACGGACCAGGTCGACGTCGACGCGTTGCTCATCCGGCCGGACGGCTGTGTCGCCTGGGCCTTGTCTGCCGGGCAGGACCTCGACGTCACCGGGCTGGTGCGTGCGCTGGGCACCTGGCTCGGCCACCCGATCTGAGCAGCGCATTAACGGTTGCCTCAGGTTCGCTCGGTAGGAGTTAGGCGTCAGACAAAGCGATGTGACCCGTATGTAGGGGGCTAGTGATGGCAGTCAACGCAGCGCAGCCCGGGGAGGCACCGGCTGGTCGGTTGGCCGGCTGGTCGGTGCCGTGGTTGGCGACAGGACTCAGTACCACGGAGCTACATCGGTCGGCCCGGCGTAGGGACGACCGATGTGGAACCCTCGGCCAGAGCTTCTCGGCATGGCAGTGACACAGGCCGTGCTCGATCACCCCTACCTGCTGCTCGGTTTCTTCGTGCTGATCGAAGGGCCGGCCGCGACGATCACTGCGGGCACCCTGGTCGGCGCCGGCGCAGCAGCGTTCTGGCCGATCTGGGTGATCGTCGCGCTGGCCGAGGTGGTGGGCGACAGCCTGCTCTACCTCGTCGGCCGGTCGGCCCGGCGGCCCTGGGTGGCGTCCCTGCTGAACAGGCTCAAGGCGACGGCGCTGCTCGACCGGCTGGCCGGGATGTCACTGCCTCGGCTGGTGATCACCGCCAAGCTCGTCGACGTCTTCGCCCTCCCGGCGTTCGTGTCGGCAGGGCTCGCCGGGCTTCCGTACCGGAGATTCGTCGCCTGGGTGGGTGCCACCGCCGCCGTACGCGGCCTGGTGCTGATCGGTCTCGGCGCTCTGCTCGGTAGCCAGCTGTCCGGCCTGCTCGCACTGCCCGGCGGCATTCTCCTGCTCACTGCGGCCGTCGCCGTGCCGGTCGCTGTCTTCCACCTCGTCATGAAGCGCTACCACCTACGAAAGGTAGCGCCACCGTCTACGAAAGGTAGTTGTCCCATGCGCATCCTCATCGGTGCCGACACCTACGCACCGCACGTCAACGGGGCGGCCTACTTCGCCCAGCGCCTGGCCGTGGCACTGACCGCCCGGCACGAGGTGCACGTGGCCGCGCCGTCGACGGACACCCGCAGCCATGCCGGCATGTCCAGCGACGGCGTCGTCGAGCACCGCGTGCGTTCCTTGCCGGTGCCGGGCCACGCACCTTTCCGGTTCTGCCCGCCACTGGGACTGCGCGCGGCAGCCCGCCGGGTCCTGGACGAGGTCCAGCCCGACGTGGTGCACGTGCAGAGCCACTTCCCGCTGTGCCGAGCGCTGGTCGACGCGGCGCACGAGCGCGGCCTGTTCGTCATCGCCACCAACCACTTCATGCCCGAGAACCTGATCCACTACCTGCCCATCGGCAACGCCGGCCGGACGAGGGCGCACGAGTGGGCATGGCGCGACGCCGCCCGGGTGTTCGCCAAGGCAGAAATCGTCACGGCACCGACCCCGTACGCCGCGGCGCTCGCCGAGTTCTCCGGTGTCTCCGGGCCGGTCCTGCCCATTTCGTGCGGCATCGACCTCACCCGCTTCCGCGAGCAGGCGCCCGCGGCCGAGTTCCGATGGGCCTACAGCCTTGCGCACAAGCCCACCATCACGTACGTGGGCCGGCTCGACGCCGAGAAGAACCTCGACGTCGTGATGCGGGCGTTCGCGCTGGTGCGGGGCTCCCTCGACGTCCAGTTGCTCCTGGTCGGCACCGGGTCCGAGGACCGGACGCTGCGGTCGCTCGCCGGGGAACTGGGCGTCGCCGAGCATGTCACGTTCACCGGTTTCGTTCCTGACGAGGACCTTCCCTCCGCCTACGCGGCGTCGGCGGTGTTCGTCAACGCGGGCACCGCCGAGCTGCAGAGCCTGGTCACGCTCGAGGCGATGGCCAGTGGAAGGCCTGTGATCGGTGCCGATGCCGCAGCCCTGCCCCACCTCGTACGGGACGAGGAGACCGGCTACCTGTTCCCGCCCGGCGACGTTGTCGCGCTCGCCGAGCGACTGCTGAGGGTACTCTGCGATCCGAAGCACGCGGAAGAGCTGGGGCGCCGGGCCCGTGCCGTGGCCGAGCAGCACGACCAGGCCCGCACGGTGTCCGCGTTCGAGCAGCTCTACCAGCTCCGTTCGGCCCGTGAGGCGCCCGCGCCCGTCGAGGTCGCCGCATGACAGCGACGATCGTCCGGGCGGGCACCTCCCGCTGGTACCGCAACGTCCAGCTGAGCCTGGGCGTGGGCACGGCGGCCGGGACGGGCCTGCTGATGGTCGGCGATGTCGACCCGGTGGACGAGATGGTCAGCGAATCGATCCGGACCGTGCCAGGCGCCGTTCTGCTGGCCTTGGCGGCGTGTGGGCTCGCGGCAGCCGGCGCCTGGCTCCTGGCCGGCGCCCGGCGTGTGCTGCCACCGGCCTGGCCCCTCACCGTGCTGCTGTCGGTGTGGTGCGTGTCCCTGGTCGCGGTGGTGGTGTTCCCCACGAACCTGCCGGGGACCGAACCGGGCGTCACCGCCGGGGTGCACCGCATCGGTGCGGCGCTGATGGCGGCGCTGCCGCCGCTCTTCGCCCTGCTCATCGCCAAGCGGGCCGGGCACGGGGCCGACCCGGCCCGGGTCCGCTGGCTACGCGCGGCCGGGTGGTCCGCGCTCGCCGCGTGCGTCGCGTTCGCGGCGGTGAACGGGCCGGCGGTGCTGTTCGGCCAAGGCTATCTTCCGTTCGCTGGCCTGGCCGAACGGGTTCTGCTGGCGCTCGTGTTCGTCGTAGTCGGGCTCTGCGCCTGGGTGCTCGAAGGCGAGGAGCGGCCCCGATGGACCTGATGGCCATGATCGAGAACGCGATGGCCTCTCCGGTCATCTATCTGGCGATCCTCACACTGGCGCTCCTCGACGCGTTCCTGCCGTTTCTGCCGTCGGAGTCGGTCGTCATCGCGGCGGCGGTCTTCGCCGTGTCGGGCATCCCGTCGCTTCCGCTGATCATCGTGTTCGCCGCGCTGGGCGCCTTTGTCGGTGATCACATCGGCTACCTCATCGGGCGCTTGTTGCGCGAGCGCAGTCCGGGCGGCCGCCTGATCCGCGCCGCCGACAGGATCGCCCCGCACCTGCACCGCCGGGGCGGCGCCCTGATCATCGCGGGCCGGTTCGTCCCCGGCGGTCGCACCGCGATCGTGACCGCCAGCGGTGCCACCGGCTACCCGCTTGCCCGCTTCACCCTGTTCACCGCCATCGCCGCCGTCACCTGGGCCGGCTATTCCGGCCTGATCGGCTACCTCGGCGGCGCCGCCTTCGAATCCAACCCGACGCTGGGCCTGGCCCTCGGCCTCGGTCTCGCCCTGTCCATCACCGCGCTCGGCGAACTGTTCCGCTACGTGTGGCGCTGCCAGCATCCGATGCGCGCTGGTGGCCATGCTGACGCTGTTCCCAGCGGTGCTCGTGGTGCTTGGCAGGCGGAGTCTGCCGGCCATCCTGCGGTTCAGCAGGGCCGTGGAGGAGAGGCCAGGGCTGTGCGGACGGCATAGCGCCGCCATCAGCCGCCGCCGGTGGGTGGCGACGCTCAGCTCGCTCGGAATCCTCGGCGTGCTCGCCATCGGGCTGGCCGGCAACACCGGCGCACTGCGGGAACAGGACCAATTCCTGCGTCGGCGGGCCGAATGCGGAGAACCTCGACACCGAGGTGACCCCAGCCGCGACGGGTAGCTGGTGATCCCGCTGCTGCTCGCTCTCCTTCGGCGGCAGCGGGTGTTCCTGACGGCGCTTTGCGTCGACTACAACATCTTCCTGGCCAGCCGGGCCGCCCGGGAGGAGACCGTGGGCGGGTCAACGTACCGCGGTGTCCTCCCCGGCGGTGAGCCGCGCGATCGGGGCGGGCAGGGCTGCAACCGGAAGGTCGACCCGAAGTAGCGCGCCACCGCGTGCGGAGCGGGCGACGGTGGCCCGGCCGCCATGGGCGTCAACGACCCGCTGCACGATCGACAGCCCCAGACCGGATCCCGGCAACGCCCGGGCGCTGTCGGCACGGTAGAACCGGTCGAACACCCGCGGTACGTCGGCGGCGTCGATGCCCGGCCCGGCGTCGTCGACCTCGAGCACCGCCGACGCGCCCTCGGCCCGGAGCCGGACCTGGACCGGCTGGTCCGCAGGGGACCACTTGCCGGCGTTGTCGATGAGGTTGAGCACCGCCCGCTGGAGCGCAGCGGGACGGCCGCTCACCCACACGGAGGTCACGTCGAGCGCGACCTCGACGTCGGGCATGCGGGAACGCGCCCGGGTCGCGGCGGCCACCACCACGTCGGCGAGATCGAGCAGCTCGGTGCTCTCGTCGCTGACGTCGCCGCGCGCCAGGTCGGTCAACTCGGCGGCGAGGGTGCTCAACTCGGCCACCTGGGCGCCGAGATCGTTGAGCAGCCGGGTCCGGCTCTCCGCCGGCAGTGCGCTGTCCAGGGTGCCGCGCCGATCGACCCGGATCAGCAGCTCGACGTTGAGGCGCAGGCTGGTGAGCGGGGTCTTGAGCTCGTGGGCGGCGTCCTCGGCGAGCAGCCGCTGGGCCTGCCTGGAGTCCCGGAGCGCGGCGAGCATGTCGTTGATCGACTGGATCAGCCGCCGGATCTCCCCACCGCCTTCATCCGGAATGTGGGCGTCGAGATCCTGGGTGTGCGCGACACGTTCCGCGGCGGCGGTCAGCCGGTCGATCGGTGCCAACCCGGTCCGCGCCACGGCCCGCCCGACAAGGGCGCCGCCGACCACGCAGAGCAGTCCGATCAGCAGCATACCGAACCCGAACTGGTTGACCGGGCTGTCGTCGACGACGCGGGCCACCTGGACCGCGCCGTCGCCCGCCCGCAGCGTGTAGACGAGGTAGCCGTCCTCGTCGCTGTCGTCCGACTCCATCAGGTCGGCCAAGCCGCCCTGCGCTACGAGCCCGGCGTGCTCGCTGACCGGGGGCAGCGCGGGTTGGCCGGCCGGCGTCCGGGTCGACCCGTCGGGCAGGATGACCCGCACCAGCTGACCGGATCCGGGGTACGGCGATAGCGGTACCTGCGCCAGACCGGCGCGCTCCGCGTTCGTCGCCACGACGCGGGCATCGGAGCGTAGCTGATTCTCGGCGGTGTCCCGCAGCTGCCAGTCCAGCAGTTCGCTGGCTACCTGGAAGGCCATGAACACGCTGACGGCGATGGCCGTCGCCGCGATCACCGTCAGCCTGGTCCGCAGGGACCGCCGGCGCCACCATCGGGTCAGCCGACGCGGTTCCCGGGCCGCGTGCCTACTCACGGAGGAGTCTCCCGCAACGTGTATCCCAGGCCGCGCAGCGTGTAGATCAATCGTGGCTCACCCTCGGCCTCCATCTTGCGGCGCAGGTAGCTCACATATACCTGGAGGTTGTTGGCGGTGGCGCTCATGTCGAAGCCCCAGATCGCCTCGAACAGCGCTTCGCGGGTCAACACTCGGGTCGCGTTGCGTACAAGGACCTGTAGGAGGGAGAACTCGGTCCGGGTCAGGCGCAGCGCCCGCCCGCCACGCCACGCCTCAAACCTGTCGGGATCGAGCCGGACGTCGGCGAACGACAGGACCTGTGACTCCCCGTCGATCGGCGTACGCCGGCGCAACAGGGCCCGCACCCGGGCCAGCAACTCCTCGGTGGCGAACGGCTTGGGCAGATAGTCGTCGGCACCCGCGTCCAGCCCCGCGACCCGGTCGGAGACCTGATCCCGAGCGGTCAACATCAGCACCGGCAGATCCCGACCCGCCGCCCGCAACCGCCGGCAGGTCTCCAACCCGCCGAGGCGGGGCATCATCACGTCGAGGATGAGCAGATCCAGCGTCTCACCGCCGGCCCCACCGACCCCGTCGAGCACGGCAAGACCGTTGGCGACCGTGCTGGTGTCGTAACCCTCGACCCGGAGCACCCGCTCCAGCGATTCACGGATAGCCACGTCATCATCCGCAATCATGATCCGCACGTCGCCCCCTACCAGCCGATGCTTTCGCCGCTCATTGTCCCCGACCAACCTGAGACCAGGATTAGCGAGTCGCTGGGCACCGGCCAGACGTGCAGCAGGTTTGTGTCGACCTCGAACGCCGATGCGGCCATCGCCTCATCGGGTCACGTCCCGGTACCCCTCGACCAGGCCCGGCAGGATTCGCTCGACCCGGAAGTACGGCACCGTGAACATCGGCGTGTCGCGAATCCGCTCCCACAGCCGGTTCCAGCTCAGCAAATCGGGTGTCTGCGCGAGCAGGACATCGCTGCAGCTGGCCGTGAAGGACTCCACGTCGAGCCAGTGAACGTCGACCTCCGGCGCCGACGCGAGCACCGGGTGGACCTCGCGTTCCACGGTGGACTCACGCGTGGGCCGGTCGAGAGCCAGCCAGGCCGGCAGTGCCGTCAGCTCGACGACGACTACCCACCGAGCGGTTCTTGTAGCAAGTGCTTCAGGCATGCCTGGGACAATAACTGTAGCGAGTGGTACAGTCAAACCCGTGGCCCGACCCGCCGATGCCGCCAAGCGCGCCGAACTGCTGCGCCAGACCTTCGACTACCTCGTCGAACACGGTCTCGCCGACCTGTCCCTGCGACCGCTCGCGGCGGCGCTGAGCACCAGCTCGCGCATGCTCGTGCACTACTTCGGGACCAAGGAGCAACTCGTCACGCAGGCGCTGGCCGCCGTGCGCCCGGACATCGAGGCACTGATGGATTCGGCGGGCGAAGGCGCAGAGTCGTTGACTGCGCTTGCCCGCATGGTCTGGCAGGACATGTGCGGCGGCGAGCAGGAGCCACGGGTGCGGCTGCTGCTCGAGGTGATGGGCCTGGCGCTGACCCAACCAGACCAGTACGGCGCTCTGGCCGCCGCCGCCATCCACGCATGGGTCAAACCGGTGGCCCACGCCCTGCGACGGGCCGGCCTCAGCACCGCCCAGGCCCAGGCCCGCGCCACCGCCCTGGTCAGCGGGCTGCGCGGGATCGCCCACGACCGGTACCTCACCGGTGACCGTGCCCGCACCGACGCCGCGGCCGAGCAGATCATCGCCTTGGTCGTACCCCGCCGGCCAGGTAGTTCCGCTGGATCGGCCACTGGTCAGGAGGATTCACCTCACCGTGACCCGACGTGAGCGCCCGCCAACGTCGCCGCGCAGGCCCAGTAGACGCAGCCATCCCTCGTCGTCCGGCGCTGCCAGGCAGGGCACCGCGCACGGTGCGCCGTGTCGGCTCTTTCCGGATCAAGTTGCTGCTTGAGGCATAGGCCAACAGGCAGGCAACACGGTCGACGCCTCTCGGGGTGGGTCTGCGGCCAGGGTGACGGGAGCGGAGGTCGGGAAGGGGGGTTGCTGGCGGTCGTGGGAAAGTGCGATTACCTCGTCAGCGACCTGCCCACCGACCAGGTCACAAGCCCACTGCGACTTCAAGTTCCCCGCGTGTCGCAGCGCCCGGATCAGCTAATCGTGCGCGAAGGCCTTGGTGTTGCGCCGCTGGACCCGAGACTCAACGCCACGACCCTGCGGCTCGTGTCCGGATAATGGGGGTGGCCGCATTTCTTCTCCCGTAGCAGGGACTGGCCCGCCCAGCGACCCCGCCAACGCGTTTCATCGCCGCAGCAGGTCCATGTGCGCGGCCCGCAGCCGCGCCAGCGCCGGGTCGCTGGCCGACGGGATCCGCCGGTCAAGCTCGGCCCAGACCTCCGCGAGGGCGTCGGTCAGCACCCGCAGGTTGTTGGCGTGCTGGCGGGCGCTGCGCTGTCGCGTCTGCTCCAACCGGTGCGCCCAGCCAGCGGTGACCTCGGCGATCCGCCCCGCATCGGCGCGTGCCTGCGCGACGCTGCGCGCGGCGGCCGCCGGCACGATGGCGGCGACGGGGCGGGCGTCGCGGTCGTGCTCGATCACCGTGACGGTGTCGGTCAACTCGGCGAGCGCGACGAGTTGGGCCAGCCGGGTGCGGGCCTCACGCAACGACAGGGTCTGTTGCCGGACGTGCTCCGGATCCAGGGCGGGGGCAGCCATAGGGTCATGGTGCCCGCCGGGTACGACATTCGATGCGTACCTGGGTCCGGATTCTTGCGTCGAGCCTGCTTCATACCGCGCCCCGATACCCTTGTGGGGAGGCGCCGCAGCGAGGTGATGGTTTCCATGGGTAGGTCCGGCGAGGGCGGTCACCTGCTGGTGGCCACCAACAAGAGGGCGCGGCACGATTACCAGATCCTGCGCACCTACGAGGCGGGGATAGTTCTGGTGGGCACCGAGGTGAAGTCGTTGCGGGCCGGTCGGGTGTCGCTGGTGGACGCCTTCGCGCAGCAAAGGGACCGCGAAATCATGCTGCACGGGTTGCACATCGCCGAGTACGGCTTCGGGAGTTGGACGAACCACCAGCCCCGGCGTACCCGGAAGCTGCTCCTGCGTCGGGTGGAGATCGATCGGATCCTGGAACGCCTCCGAGAGGGCGGCCTGACGCTCGTACCGCTGTCGCTGTACTTCGAGAACGGTTGGGCGAAGGTCGAACTCGGCCTCGCGAAGGGCCGGCGCAGTTTCGACAAACGGCAGGCCATCGCCGAACGGGAGGCGGACCGGGAGATCGCCCGGGAGTTCAGCCGTCGACTCAAGGGCAGGCCCCGCCACCAGGGCTGACCACCCACGCCGACAGCAGCCAGCGAACATTGTCGGTACTCGCCCCAAGCCTCTCGACCTCGGCCGGCCGGCCACGTATCAAGGCTGGTGCCTGCAACGACCGCCTTCCGGTAGCGCCTCGCCACCTCAGGCCCGGACTGCAAGTAGCTCGGCCCGGTTCAGCTTCCGGCCATGGTGATGACCAGTTTGCCGCCCTTCGGGCGCTGGTCGCGCTCCAGCTCGGTCAGGGCGGGAATCGCCTCGACCAACGGGACCGTACGGGCGATGGGCAGGCGCAGGGTCCGGGCCACCTCCTCCAAATGGGCGGTCACCAGCCGGCCTGTCATGACCCGGAACGGGCCGGGCAGGACGCTCCTGATCATTTTCGCCGAGGTCGGGACGATGTCGACGATGGTTCCGCCGGGCTTCAGCAGCGTTCGGGCCGTGGCGAAGGGAAGCAGGCCGGGCGTGTCGAAGACGAGATCGAACCGATTGGCCAGGGCGGCCGGGTCGAAGCCGAAACCCACGACCGGGTCGACGCCCAGCTCGCGGGCCTCGTCGGCCGCGGCGTCGCGGCAGCTGCCGGAGACTGAGGCTCCCCGCGCCCGAACGAACTGGACGGCGGCCCGACCCACCCCGCCCAGGCAGCCGTTGACGAAGACCGCCTGCCCGGGACGGACCTCCGCCGTGGCCTGGTAGGCGGTCACGCCCACGGTCGGCAGCACGGCGGCCTGCTCGTACGAAAGGTCCACCGGCTTGAGCACGACCGCGCTCTCCGGGACCGTCACCATCTCGGCGAACGCCCCCGCCTGCCGGAACCGAGCCGCGCCGAGTACCGCGTCGCCGACCTTCAGGCGGGTGACGTCGGTGCCGACCGCCTCGACGACTCCGGCGAAGTCGTGCCCCATCGCCCGGGGGAACGAGCGACCGGTCATCAGCTTCATCTCGCCGTTGCGCATCTTCCAGTCCAGCGCGTTGGAAGCCGCTGCCCGGACGCGGACGAGAATCTCATTCGGACCCGGGCGCGCTGGCTCGAACTCCGCGAGCCGCATCACCTCCGGGCCGCCGTAGCGGTCGTACTGAAGGCGCTTCACGAGGCGTACTCGTCCGAGATCTCGGTGGCGTAGTTCTCCCACAGCGGTTTCATGGTCTCGGCGTTGACCGGCTGCCCGGAGTCGATCATGGCCTTGAAGTCGCGGAAGTACTGCACGTACAGGTCTGGCGTGAACGTGTTCAGCATGACCGCGTTTTCGTCGCCGACGTTGGCGAACGTGTGCGGCGCCCCGGTCGGCACGATGACCCAGGTGCCCGGCCCGGCGTCGTACTGCTCCTCGCCGACGGTGAACCGGAACGTTCCCGCCAGCACGTAGAAGCCCTCGTCGTGCTGGGCGTGGCGGTGCTGCAACGGGCTCGGGGTGCCCGGCGCAATGGTGACCTCGGCGAACCCCAGCCGGTGGTCGGTGTGCTCGCCGTTCTCCAGGATGCGGATCTGCTGCGCCCCGCTGCCGAGGATCTCGCCCTCGCCGGGGCGGACGATGTTTACCTTCGCCACGACTTTCTCCATTGCTATCGACTGCCTTGGTGACCACCATCCTGTTCCGGACCGGCCGTGCCCGTCCTGGTCGTGCGTGCACGGTTGTTGGTTACGAGTGCGCGGGCGTTGTAGCCGTACGTCGTCTTGAAGAGCTTGCTGAAATGGGTGGGATCGGAGAATCCCCACCGGGCGGCCACGGCGGTGACCGTACGTCCGCTCCCGGCCAGCTCGGCGCGGCAGCGCTCCAGGCGGCGGCGACGGATCAGGGCCGCGACGGTGAGCGGCTGGTCCTCGAACAGCTTGTGCAGCCGGCGTACGGAGATGTGGTGGGCGGCGGCGATGCCGGGCGGGGACAGATCGGGATCGGCCAGCCGGGCCTCGATGTAGCCGGCGATCCGGTCACGCAGCCGCTCGTCCGGGGCCGGTTGTTCGTCGCCCAGCCGGGCCTCCAGTGCGACCGCGATCAGCTCGATGACGGCCGCCGCCGACCGCAGCGCCTCCGCCTCGCGGAACTCGGTCGCCGACCGTACGGATTCGCGGGCCAACACGGAGACGAGAGCACCCGGACCGCGACTGCCGTCGATGCGTACGCCAATGAGCCGGTCGATCTGCGCGGGCCGAATCCGAAGCTCCCGGCGCGGAACCAGTATGGTGACGTGCGCCGAGGCGGTGCTCTCAAACCGCAGCGTACGCGTGGGATCGAGCAGCACCAGGTCGGCCGGCCCGAGTTCGGCGTCGCCGCGCCCCTGCTCGATCCGCGTCTGGCCCCGGGTCATCACCTTGATCGCCAGGTTCTCGCCGTCGGAGGCGTCGCGCTTCCGCCCGATGCAGGCGCTCTCGGGCGTGTCGAGGGAGACCAGTCGCAGCGGCCCGAGGTCTCGGGTGGCGATCCGGCCCCGGAAGTCGGCCCCGGCCAGCTTGTTGACCAGCGGCGGAAACCCGCTGGCGGCCAGCTCGCCCTGGAATTTCTCAAGGTTGCCGATCACCGGTCAACGATAACGGCGACACTTCCGCTCGGACACGGTGTTCGGCTGGGGTCACAGTGGCGCAGGTCTTGTGAACGAACTCGGCGGCTCGTGGAAGCCGCGAAATCCGTGTACCGTGCCAAAACTCGTCGCACATGTTGTGAGCTGGGAGTTCTCGGCTTGGGTCGATGATCGTCGGTATGGTCGTGCGGTTGCTGTACCTGGGGATGATCCGCCTGTTCAACGGTCTGGGATTGTTGATCCGCAGCGCAACCTCGCCTTCGACCTGGGCGAGCGCGCCAACCGGCTCCGATTCCTCATCCGCGACCGCGACGCCAAGTACACCACCGCCTTCGATGATTTCTTGACAACCGAGGGCATCACCGTGGTCAAGACCCCACCCCGGACCCCACAGGCCAACTGCTTCATCGAACGCTGGGGACGCAGCCTCCGCGACGAGTGCACCGACCACATGCTGATCTACAACGAGCGCCACGCGCACGCCGTAGTCGGCTGAGTACGTCGACCACTTCAACAACCACCGACCACACCAAGACGCCAGCAGCGGCCACCCAACCATGATCCGTCCGTCGCCATCCCCATCGACAAGCCCACACGCCGCCGAAGACGCCTCGGTGGAGTGATCAACGAGTACCACCGAGCAGCCTGAACTGATCTTCAAAACACCAGGTCACCGCCGGTAAACGAATTTTGGCACGGCTCACGATCAGACAGCTCAACTACTCGTGGCGCAAGTCGCGTCACTCATTGCTGTTGGCGGCGATGATTGATAGTCTGGCATCCGGAACTTTGAAAAATTGCCATATATCGATCTTCTGGGTTATGGCGGTGACCTGCCTTGTCTCCTGTCGCATGCTCGGTCGTCGGTCGATTCCGGTCAGCGGCGGAGCCGTGGCCGGACACGCCGCCGACGGCGATGGGGCGGTCATGACCACGCTGATCATCGGCAACAGCCGGACTTCGGAGATGATCGGTGATCTCGCGGCGCTGACCCCGGCCCAGCTCCGGGCCGGTGGCTGTGTCGCCCAGCGGATGCTCTGGTTTGCCCGGGACGGCGACGTGCTGGTCCTGCCGTTCGCCCCGCCGCCGGAGTACGTGAGTTACGTCACCGGCCTGACCGGTACCGACGCCGCCTCGCTCACCCTGATGGTCCCCCCGCCTGGCGGCCTCGGCTCGGATCTCCTCACCCCGGACCGGCTCACCGATCCCGGCTTCCTGGCGGCGCTCCGCCGCGCCCTCGGAGACGGGCCGCCGGGTGAGATCCTCGCCGTCTACAAGGATCTCTCCGTCACCGGGCTCGCCCGGGCGTTGGCCGCCGAGGCGGCCCTGCCCGGGTACCCGTTCAGTGCCCAGGCCGGCGACGCGCTGGTGAACAGTAAGGCCGGGTTTCGGGCGCTGGCCGCCGGAGCCGGCGTACCGATCGCCCCGGGCACCGTCGTCAGCGGCCTAGAACAGGCGATCGAGGCGATCACCGGTCTGTTCGACCGGGGCCACAGCGTGATGGTGAAGTTGGAGTTCAGCGGCGGTGGTTTCGGCAACGAGATCCTCAGCCGTACCGATGGTGTGGTGCCGGTGGGTGCACCCCGCGTGGTGGTGCTGCCGGACCGTTCCGCCGTGCTCTCCTATCTGGAGCGGCGCTGGGAGTGGCTCACCGCAGGGCGTGCGCACCGGCTGGTGGTGGAGCGTTTCTTTCCCGGCTCCACCACCGTCTACGCGGAGTTCCTTGTCGGAGACGAAGGTGCCCGGCTGATCGGCGTGGGTGAGCTGCTGATGGAGCCGGTAGCGGTCGGTTCGGTGCTGCCGGCGCAGACGATCGAGCCGGAGACCAGAGCGGAGTTGCTTGACGGCGCCCAGCGGCTGGTCGAGTCCCTGCGGGTACTCGGTTACCGGGGGGTGGTCAGCGCCGACGCCATCCACACCCAGGACGGGCAGGTGCTCTTCACCGAGACCAACTGCCGCCTCACCGGCTCCACCCACGTGCACCTGGTGCTTGACGGCCGCGTGGTGGACGCCGGCTACCAGGAGAAACGTGTCTTCCTGGAACGCGGTGGCTGGGTCGTGCCGTCGTTCGGGGCGGCCGTCGACCGGCTCGCCGTGGCGAATCTAAGCTACGACCCGACCAGCCGTACCGGGGTCGTGATCACCTCGAACGAGGTCGACGTGGGCGGCACTGTCGCCTGCTGCGCGATCGCCGAGGACCTGGCCGCCGCAGAGGAGATGCACCGCGGGCTGGGCCGCCTCTTCGTGGACGGCACGCCGTGACCGGCACCGTGCCGCCGGGGCGTGCCCGCCGCCACGGAGGCGGACCCGACCGGGCCGGGTCGGACGGCATCGGTTCCCGGCGGCTGCGGTGAGCAGGCAGATGCGGGCGGCGGTCCTGCGCCGCGTCGGAGGCCCGGAAGTGCTACGCGTCGAACGGATACCCGAACCGCTGCCCGGCCCAGGGGAGAGCCTGATCGATGTGACCCTGACCGGGGTCAACTTCGACGACCTGGAGCAGCGGGCTGGTGCCCACGCCCACCTGCGGCTACCCGCGGTGCTCGGAGTGGAGGCGGCCGGCCGCCGGCGGACCGACGGCCGGCGGGTGGTCGCGCTGCTGCGTCAGGGCGGCGGGTACGCCGAGGTGGCGGCGGCGCGAGACGCGTACACAGTGGAAGTTCCGGCGGGCATCGACGATGCGCAGGCGGTCGGCCTGTTTGAACAGGGCGGCACCGCCTACGGTGCACTGCTGCTGGCCGGACGGCTGCGGGCAGGGGAGAGCGTGGCGGTCTCTGCGGCGGCCGGCGGGGTGGGCCACCTCGCGGTGCAGCTCGCCGTGGCGCTCGGCGCCTCCCCGGTGATCGGGCTTGCCTCCACCGCCGCCAAGCGACAGTTCGTCAAACGGCTCGGTGCGGACGTGGCGTTGGACCCGGCGGACCCGGAACTGGCCGGCCGGCTGCGGGAGGCGGCCGGCGGCGCCGGGTTGGACCTGTTCGTCGACTCGGTGGGCGGCGCAACGGCCCAGGCAGGGCTGGCCGGCCTGGCGCCGTTCGGGCGGCTGGTCTGCCTTGGCTGGCGCACCGGATCCGCCGCTGACACCAGTGCCGTCGCCAACGGCGCTGATGCTGACGCCGGCGTCGTCGCGCTGACCACCGCCCAACTGACGCGGGATTCAATCGGCTGCGCCGGGTTCTGGATGCGGCACGTGGTCGACCACCGCGAGCTGTTGTGCGACATCGCAGACCGGCTGTTCGACCTGGCGGCACAGGGCCGGCTCGCGGTGCATGTCAACCGGACGGTGGCGCTGCCCGAGGCCGGCGCGGCGCACGCGGCGGTCGCCGCCCGAGCCACCACGGGCAAAGTTCTCATTGACGTACGCCGGGAGGTGTGATGTTCACCCGGTACTGCCGATCCGTGCTCTGCACCCCGGCGACTGCGTCCGACCGGTACGCCAACTGTCACCGTTCCGGGGCCGACATCTGCCTGGTCGACCTGGAGGACTCGGTGCCGGCCCCGGCCAAGGCCGATGCCCGGGTCCGGGCGACAGCCTTCTTCACCGGTGAGAGCTCAGCTGGTCGCCGGTGCGCCGTACGGGTCAACGCGATCACCGAGCCGGACGGCGTGCGGGACCTGCTCGCCCTACGGGAGTATCCGGTCAAGCCGGCCATCGTGCTGGTGCCCAAGGTGGAGTCGCCCCGGGACATCGAGATCGTGGCGCGGCTGCTCCGGCCGGTCCGTCCGGACCTGGAACTGTTCGCGGTGATCGAGACGCCACGCGGGGTGGAGAACGTTGCCGCGATCGCGGCGACCTCGCCCCGACCACGTGCGCTGATCTTCGGGTCCGCGGACTACGCGTCCGCCCTCGGCATCGAGCTGCGCTGGGACCCGCTGGTGCATGCCCGCACCCGCGTGGTGAACGCCGCCCGGGCGGCCGAGGTCGAGGCGATCGACTCACCGACCTTCCACCTACAGGACCTGACCACGCTGCGGCGGGAGGCGATCCTGGCACAGAACCTTGGATTCAGTGGCAAGATCGCCCTGCATCCCCGCCAAGTGGCCACCATCAACAAGGCCTTCTCGCCGGATGCGCAATCGCTGGAGGCGGCCCGCCGTGTGGTGGCTGCCGCGCAGCACAGCAGCCAGGGCATCACCACCGTCGAGGGGGTGATGGTGGGTCGGCCCTTCTTCGAGGCGTCCCAGCGGCTGCTCGACGAGTTCGATCCGCCTGGCTGACCGTCGGAACACCATCCGTCCGGCCCATCGGCAGGGGAGAGGGAGATGACGAGCACAGACAAGGAACAAGACATCATCGGACCGCACCGGTACCGCAACGCGGCGAAGATGATCCGGACCGCCGACCCGGTGTGGCAGGCAGCGGCCGACCATGGCCTGACCGGAATCAGAGTCGACGTACCCTCGGGCGACGCGAACAACCGGCTCGTCGACCGGGAGATCGGCCACGAGTTCGTCAACATGTGTTCCTGCGGGTACCTGGGCCTCAATCACCACCCGGCGGTGATCGAGGGCGCCGTGGCGGCGTTGCGCGAGGCCGGCGCAACCTCGCTGGTCACCTCCACTACCCGTATCCGGCACCAGTTGCTGGCCCGTCTTGAGGAGGAACTGACCGACCTGTTTGGCGCCCAGGTGCTTCCAGGCAGCTCGTGCAGCGCCCTCACCGCCGGCATTCTCCCCCTGGTCGCCTCCGGGCACCTTGCCCCGGGCGGCCCCCGGGTGATGGTCTTCGACCGGTTCTGCCACTTCTGCATGTCGTACGTGAAGCCCATCTGTGCCGAGGAGAGCATGGTCCTCACCTGCAGCCACAACGACCTGGACTACCTGGAGGACGTCTGCCGGCGGTATCCGAGCGTGGCGTACGTCGCCGACGGCGCGTACTCGATGGGAGGTACCGCGGCCCTGGACGGCCTCCTGGACCTCCAGGACCGGTACGGGCTGTTCCTGTTCATCGACGATTCGCATTCGCTGTCGATCGTCGGCGAGCGGGGCGAGGGTTTTGTCCGCTCCCGGCTGACGATGAACCCGCTCACCATCATCGTCACCAGCCTTGGCAAGGGCTTCGGCACCGGCGGCGGTGTGGCCATGCTCGGCGACCCCGAGACGTACGGCTTTCTGACCCGGCACGCCGGGCCGGTGGGCTGGTCGCAGAACATGGCCGTGCCTCTGGTGGGCGCCTCGTTGGCGAGCGCCGCTATCCACCGCTCATCCGAGCTGCGCGAGTTGCAGCGCCGGCTGCACGAGAACGTGGCGTACTTCGACGAGCTTCTGCCGACGTCGTACGCGGGCAACGGTCTGCCGGTACGCCGGATCACCGTGGGCGACGCCGACCGGGCCGTCCGGCTCTCCGCGGAGTTGTACCGGCGGGGCTTCTACAGCTCCGCCGTGTTCTTCCCGATCGTGCCGCAGGGGCAGGCCGGGCTGCGGATCATGATCCGTGCGGACATCGACCAGGAGGTTCTGGCCACCTTCGTCGACCATGTGCGGGAGCTCACCGATGCCCTTTGAACAGGAACGGAGGCCGATCGCTGACCATCCCCATCCGACCGGGTATCGCAAGGTGGGGGAGAACCGGTACCGCGAACAGGTCGGCTTCTACTACGACGAGATCGTCGTCGGCACGGTGTTCGAGCATCGCCCCGGCCGTACCGTGACCGAGATGGACAACGTGCTGATGAGCATGTTGAGCATGAATGCGTCACCGCTGCACATCGACGGCGCGTACGCAGCCCAGGGCCGGTGGGGCAAACCCCTCGTCTCCAGCCTGGTGACGCTGAGCATCATCGGCGGGATGACCGCCCGCAGCACGAGCGGCCGGGCGATCGCGAACCTCGGCTGGGACCGGATTCGCCTGTCCCACCCGGTCTACGTCGGCGACACCCTCTACGCCGAGAGCGAGGTGACCAGCAAGCGGCTCTCCACCAGCCGTCCAGGCGAGGGCATCGTGAGTTGCCGCACCACCGGGATCAAGGCCACCGGCGAGGTGGTGCTCACCTTCGACCGCAGTTTCCTGGTGCCAACTCAGGGATCCAGCATCGACGACAGAACAGGATACTGACAGTGACCGCTGACCAGATGGTCACCAGGCCAGCCCCGTCCACCAACCCCGACCGTTCCGGTCCACCGGCGGTCAGCTCCTGGGACGAGTTCACCACCCTCCGCGAGATCGTCGTCGGGCACGCCACGCACATCCGTATCCCCGAGCAGGACGACCCGTCCGCGTGGCTCACCTGCTACCCGAAACTGACCCGGGCGGAGCTGGGCAAACTCGAGGTGGGTGAGGTGCCGGCGCATATCGTCGAGGAGACGAACGAGGACCTGGCCCTGTTCGTTGCCACCTTGCGTGGGCTGGGTGTGACCGTGCACCAGCCCGCAGTCGTTGACCACAGCGTGGAGTTCGCCACCCCCCGTTGGCGCAGCGCCGGATTCAAGTCGTACTGCCCCCGAGACCTCACCCTGGTCGTCGGTTCCACCATCATCGAGACCCCCAGCCCGACGCGGTCCCGCTACTTCGAGCTGTTCGGGCTGCGTCCGCTCTTCCAGGACTACCTGCTGCGCGGCGCCACCTGGCTGGCCGCGCCCCGGCCGCAGCTGCCCGACGAGTTGTACCTGGTCGACGCGGACGGCCTGCCCGACCTGGGGGAGGCCGAGCCGGTTTTCGACGCCGCCAACGTGCTCCGTGTCGGGCGGGACCTGTTCTACCAGGTGTCCCGCAGCGGCAACGAGCTCGGGCTGCGCTGGCTGGAATCCACCGTTCGGCTGCTCGGGGACATCCGGATCCATCCGCTGCGCGGAATCTACGGCTACACCCACATCGACAGCACCATATCCTTCCTGCGTCCCGGTTTGGTGCTGCTCAACCCGGGCCGGATCAAGCCGGACGCGGTTCCGGAACCGCTGCGCGGCTGGGACGTGCTGTGGTGTCCGCCGCTGCGCCAGCCCGCGATCTGGCAACCCACGTTGAGCGAACAGTGGATCAGCATGAACCTGCTGATGGTGGACGAGGAGCACGCGATCGTCGACGCCGACCAGCCGGATCTGATCCGCGCGTTGGAGGATCGCGGCATCACCGTGCTGCCGCACCGGCTGCGCCACGCCCGGGCGCTCGGCGGCGGCTTCCACTGCGTCACGCTGGACACCGTCCGCGCCGGCGGGCCGGAGAACTACCTGGACTGAGCGGCCGCGTCCGGCCTGATCGAGGAGCACGATGACCACCTCCGTCGAAATGGTGGTGGCCGGGTCGACCGTGCGGGTCCTGGTGGACCCGGCACATCCCACGGCACCCGGCGTCCCCACCCTCGGCCCCAGTATCGGCGAGTACCCGTGCTACGACGCGGTGTCGTATGCGCGGATGACCGAGGACGAGGAGCGCAACCAGCGGTTCCGTGCCGCGCTGGCCCGGTTGGCCGCCGGCCGGGTGGTGCTCGACATCGGCACCGGCGCGGACCTGCTCTGGGCGCGGGAGAGCGTGCGCTACGGCGCGCGCCAGGTCTTCGCGATGGAAGCGATGGAGGAGTCGTTCCAGCGGGCTGGGGCGTGGCTGGCGGAGCCGGGCCTCAGCGAGCGGATCACTCTGCTGCGTGGGGTCTCCACCGAGCTCGACATCTCCCCGAAGGCGGAAGTCTGCGTCGCCGAGATCATCGGATCGCTGGCCGGGGCCGAGGGTGTCGCCGCGGTGCTCACCGATGCCCGGCGCCGGCACCTCACCGCGGAGGCTGTGGTCGTGCCGGCCCGGTGCGTCACACTCGCCGCGCCGGTTGCCTTCCGGCGGCTCTTCGCTGGCGGGCGCGTGGCTTTCGCGGCGGAATCGCTCGGCTACCTGAGGACCATCTTCGAGTGGCACGGAGCCCCGTTCGATGTACGCCTGCGCATCAAGCACCCGGCCCGCGACGCGTTGCTCGCCGACGGTCAGGTCGTGGAAGTGCTCGACCTCAACGGCCACCTGCCGCTGGAGCAGCGGCGGTCGGTCCGCCTCACCATCGAACGACCGGGCATGGTGGACGGGGTGCTGACCTGGCTGCGGCTCTGGGGCCTGCCCGACGGGGAGCCACTGGACGCGCTGCGGGTAGCGAGCAACTGGGCGTGCATCTACTTTCCGCTGTTCGACTCGGAGCATGTTGTCGAAGCGGGCGACGTGCTCGACCTGACTGTCACGTCGACCCTGAGCGAGGACGGGGTACACCCGGACTACCACCTCGCCGCAGTGCTGCGCACCGCGGCGGCCGGTACTCGCTCGGCCAGTCACCGTTCCCCGTACCGCGGTGGGACGTTCCGCCTCCACCCCATCCACCGCCACCTCTTCCCGTAGTCGTCGGTCCCCGCCCCCGACCCCGCAGGCCAACTGCTCCATCGAGCGCTGGGGACGCAGCCTCCGCGACGATGGCACCGACCACATGGTGATCAACAACGAGCGCCGCCGAGCAGCCTGACACGATCTTCAAAACGCCAGGTCACGGCGGGAAAACAGGCCACTCCAGTATCCTGGTCACCGCCGACACCTACACCAGCGTCCTGCCCTACGCCCAGAGACGAAGTGCCGACGCCACCGCCCGCCTCGTCCTCTCGGCCGCACGCCGCACCCGCGCCAAGATGCGCGACAAGGGCCGGCGTAACCGCCGTCAACCCCGACCCGCAACAGGTACTCCGGTCCAACAGGCACCCGCGAAGCAGGAGAAGCCGCAGGTCAACACCCCACAGCGGAACGCGATGTCACGGAGTGTGATGACCCCCGGGTGGCACCCACACCGGCCGGACAGCAAGAAGGGCCTGACTGCCGTTTCGGCAGGTCAGACCCCTGTTGATCTCGCGCGCCCGAAGGGACTCGAACCCCTAACCTTCTGATCCTTGGTCCAAAGCAGACAATCAAGGCTATCCTATTTCGACTCTAGCCCTGAAATGGTCCGACGGCAACCAGTTCAGTCCGGCCCGATCTTGGTGTGTCCGCCCAGGTCCCGGCCATGCGGGGCCTCGCCATCGACATGCGTGAACGAACTCGGCGGATCGGGGAAGCCGCGAGCTCCGGCTGGATCCCTGTGCGTCCGTGCCGGTTCCCCGACGTTCGAGCACCCATGGAGCACCGCGTTCGCCGCTGGTGGCCGATGTCTGGTTCGACCGCCGGGACTGCGCCCACCCTTGCCGCCTCATCGGGGTCGTCCTTCCCGGTCTTCCTTGTGACTGTTGGGCAGGTGCGCGGCGACGGTCCTCTCGGCGGGGTGTCGCGGGGCGGTTGACCGTGTCTCGCCGGGTCCGGTGGTATGCGGGTGGGGGAATCGGTAGGGGTGGTAGTCGTATGGGGGTGTTCCTCGCACGCACGAGTGGGGCGTCGTCGCCTGTCCGGCCGACAGCGCGTATTACGATGTGTTACGGTCGGTGGGTGGGGGAACGCGAGTATGTGTGGACCGACGAGGGCCTGGCCAATGCTCGTCGGAACGACGTCGGTGTCGGTGAGGCGACCGAGGCGTTGTATGCCCCGTCGGGTCTGCGTCATGAGCGGGTGGTCGGGGACCTGCTGCTTATCGTCATGGGGTTGGCCGACAGTGGCCGGGTGATCGCCGTGTTGTGTGACCGGATCGGTGGCACGGGGACGTACAAGATCATGGGGGTTCGTGCCTTGGGCGGCGCGGACCTGGACGAGTGGAGGAGGCGGGTCCTGTGAGTGAGCCGGATTTCGACCGGATGAGCAAGGACGAGGTCATCACCTGGTTTCAGAACACCGACAGCCTGGCGCCGGTGATCAGGTCGATGACCGCGGTGCCGGCGACCGGTGGCGTACCGGAGGCGCCGATGATGCTGGTGAGCATCCGGCTGCCCGTCGCGCTCGTCGAGCAGCTCGACCGCATCGCCGGAGAGTCGGCTACCCGCCGGTCCGACGTCATCCGCGACGCCCTGACCGGGTACGTGGCGACCCGCACCGCGCCGGTCGGCCAGCACGAGGCCGAGCAGGCCCTCGATGTGCTCCGCCGCATTGTCACCGCGCACACCGGCGAGGGCCGTGCCGACGCGGCCTGACCGCATCGGCGGGAAACGGGCAGACAAAGACGATCGACGCTGTAGATGCCGAAAACCTCATCCCTCCTGGTCGCAGCTTGTTGATCAGCAAGCCTTGGAGTGGTCGGTTCCGGCGCGGACTCAGGCGGCTGAATCGCGACAGCGGTCGACGTCGAGAGCTGCGCGACGATGGGGTGTGCTGTTTCGACTGGCCTACCTCGGCGTGACCAGCACTCTGGCCCTGCTGCGGCTGCTGCCGATGAGCGACCGCGACAAGGACGCCGAAATCCTCGCCCTGCGGCACCAGATCATGGTGCTCGAACGGCAACTGCACGGCGACCGGGTCCGGTTCACCCCTGCGGATCGGGCGTGGCTGGCGGCTCTGCTGCATCCGCTGCCGCGAACCCTGCGCAACCATCTGCGGTTGCTGGTGCGCCCGGAGACCGTGTTGCGCTGGCACCGGTACCTGATCGCCCGGCGGTACGCCCGCCGTTCCCGGCCTCACCAGGCCGGGCGGCCACGAACCGTCCGGTCGATCCGCCGGCTGGTCCTGCGCCTGGCCTCGGAGAACAGCACTTGGGGATACCGCCGTATCCACGGCGAACTGCTCGTCTTCGGCGTCAAGGTCGCCGCGTCCACCGTCTGGGAGATCCTGAAAGAGGCGGGCGTCGATCCGGCACCTCAGCGCACCAGCAGCATATGGGCGGCGTTCCTACGCTCCCAGGCCCACGCCATCATCGTCGCCGACTTCTTCGAGACGACCACCCTGACCGGCACCCGCCTCTACGTCTTGGCCATCATCGAGCACGCCACCCGCCGCATCCGAGTCCTCGGCGTGACAGCGCACCCGACCGCAGGTTGGGTGACCCAGACTGCATGCAACCTGGTGATGGACCTGGAAGACGCCGGCTGCCAGGTGAGTTACATGATCCGGGACAGGGACGGCAAGTACCTGGTCCTGTTCGACACCGTCCTCGCCGACGCCGGTATCGACATGGTCATCAGCGGAGTCCGGGTACCCAGGATGAACGCGGTGATGGAACGCTGGGTCCGGACCTGCCGGCGTGAACTCCTCGACCAGACCCTGATCCTCAACCAGCGGCACCTGCTACACGCGCTCCGCGAGTACGAGGTCTTCTACAACGAGCATCGCCCTCATCAGGGCATCGCCAACGCCCGACCACTCGCACCGCTACCCGAAGCGATCACCGACCCGGACCGTCTCGCCCGCCTGAGCATCCACCGACGCGACCGCCTCGGCGGCATCCTCCACGAATACGAACATGCCGTCTGACCTGCCCGGATGACATTTTCGGCAGGTACAACCCTGGCAGCAGCAGCCTTCGATCTTGTAGTTCTCACAAACACATGATCAGCAGGCGGCTGCGTCTGCGTTGCACCACCCCTGCCGACCCGTCCTACCTGGTCACAGCCCTAATGGCGGCTGCCGTATTAGGCGTTCCGCCATTTCAGACCTGACTCTTATCACGGGGCTGGGTTTTGGCGGACCGTAGTTCGCTGACCTGGGGTTTTGGTGTGGTGGATGTGCACTAAACCGTGGCGTCTAGGCTGTCGGGTGTGTCGCCGTACGTCCGGACTGTGAAGACGGCTTCGGGTGCGAGGGCCGTGCAGATCGTGCACTCCTCGCGGCGGGGGTCACGCGATATCGAGCACATCGGGTCGGCGCACGACGAGACGCAGCTCGCGGTGTTGAAGTCGGTCGCGCGGCAGCGGTTGGCGGCGGGTCAGGGCGAGCTCGACCTGGGGCTGGACGACAGTTCGGACGCGGGCGGTCCGTTGGAGATCACGAGTTCGCGGATGGGCACCTGTGGGACGCGTTGTGCCGCGGCTACGACCAGCTCGGGTTCGCCGAGGCGACCGGCGGTGACGAGGTGTTCCGGCAGCTGGTCCTGGCCCGGATCATCGAGCCGACCAGTAAGCAGGACAGCCTGCGGGTCCTGGACGAGGTCGGCGTCGACGCGGTGTCGTATCCGACGGTGAACCGCCGCCTGCCGCAGTACGCCAAGGCCGGCTGGCGTCAACGCCTGTCGGCGGCGTGCGCGGCGCACGCCCGGCTGGGACCGGCGTCGTTGGTGCTGTACGACGTGTCGACCCTGTACTTCGAGACCGACACCGGTGACGGGTTCCGCGAGTCCGGGTTCTCCAAGGAACGCCGCCTCGAACCGCAGATCACGATCGGGCTGCTGACCGACGCGGGCGGGTTCCCGCTGATGGTCGAGGCGTTCGAGGGCAACAAGGCCGAGACGTTGACGATGGTGCCGACCATCCGGTCGTTCATGGACGCGCACCGGCTGCCCGATGTCACGGTCGTGGCCGACGCGGGGATGATCTCGGCGGCGAACCAGCGCGCGATCGAGGACGCCGGGTTGTCGTTCATCCTCGGCGCCCGTATCGCCGAGGTTCCCTACGTGGTGTCCGAGTGGCGGCGTGAGCACCCCGGCCAGGAGATCGGTGACGGGCACGTGTTCTGCCAGCCGTGGCCCGCCGGCCCCGGCGACCGACGCCGCGACCAGGTCATCTACTACCAGTACAAGGCGGACCGGGCCCGACGCACCCTGCGCGGCATCGACGAGCAGGTCGCGAAGGCCGTCAAGGCGGTGGCGGGCAAGGCCCCGGTGAAACGCAACCGGTTCATCCACCTGGCCGGGGAGACCAGGACCGTCAACCGGACCCTGGAGGCGAAGGCCCGCGCCCTGGCCGGGCTGAAAGGCTATGCCACCAACCTCACGACCAGCCCTGACGGGGCACCGGTCACCGCTGGGTTCGTGATCGACGCCTACCACCGGCTGTTCCAGATCGAGAAGTCGTTCCGGATGTCCAAGCACGACCTCGCTGCCCGGCCGATCTACCACCACAAACGCGAGTCCATCGAGGCGCACCTGACGATCGTGTTCGCCGCCCTGGCCGTCGCCAGATGGATCGAGGACCGCACCGGCTGGTCGATCAGGAAGTTCGTCCGGACCGCCCGCCGCTACCGCACCATCCGCATCCAGGCCGGCGACCACACCCTCACCGCAGCCGACCCCCTACCCGACGACCTCCGCCACGCCCTCAAGACCATCCACGCCCACCCAGGTGCGCACTAATTTGATAAGACTCGGGTCACAAACACATGATCAGCAGGCGGCTGCGTCTGCGTTGCACCACCCCTGCCGACCCGTCCTACCTGGTCACAGCCCTAATGGCGGCTGCCGTATTAGGCGTTCCGCCATTTCAGAATCAGCTACTGCCTCACTATCCCTGCCAAGTGCGCTGAGTACGTGCGATCGATTGTTCAATGACATCGCGAGGTCGGGCAGGTAGGCGGTGGGGTTGGCGTCGGCCAGCCGGCGGTAGATGGTGATGGCTTCCTCGATCGCGGCCAGGCCCTCCTCCCGCCGACCCACCTCACCCAGATCAACCGACCAGTTGTTCAACGATCCGGCGAGGTCGGGCAGGTAGGCGGTGGGGTTGGCGTCGGCCAGCCGGCGGCGGATGGTGATGGCTTCCTCGATCGCGGCCAGGCCCTCCTCCCGCCGACCCACCTCACCCAGATCAACCGACCAGTTGTTCAACGATCCGGCGAGGTCGGGCAGGTAGGCGGTGGGGTTGGCGTCGGCCAGCCGGCGGTAGATGGTGATGGCCTCCTCGATCGCGGCCAGGCCCTCCTCCCGCCGACCCACCCCGGCCAACCTGTTCGACCAGTTGTTCAATGACATCGCGAGGTCGGGCAGGTAGGCGGTGGGGTTGGCGTCGGCCAGCCGGCGGTAGATGGTGATGGCTTCCTCGATCGCGGCCAGGCCCTCCTCCCGCCGACCCACCTCACCCAGATCAACCGACCAGTTGTTCAACGATCCGGCGAGGTCGGGCAGGTAGGCGGTGGGGTTGGCGTCGGCCAGCCGGCGGCGGATGGTGATGGCTTCCTCGATCGCGGCCAGGCCCTCCTCCCGCCGACCCACCCCGGCCAACCGCACCGACCAGTTGTTCAATGACATCGCGAGGTCGGGCAGGTAGGCGGTGGGGTTGGCGTCGGCCAGCCGGCGGCGGATGGTGATGGCTTCCTCGATCGCGGCCAGGCCCTCCTCCCGCCGACCCACCCCGGCCAACCTGTTCGACCAGTTGTTCAATGACATCGCGAGGTCGGGCAGGTAGGCGGTGGGGTTGGCGTCGGCCAGCCGGCGGTAGATGGTGATGGCTTCCTCGATCGCGGCCAGGCCCTCCTCCCGCCGACCCACCTCACCCAGATCAACCGACCAGTTGTTCAACGATCCGGCGAGGTCGGGCAGGTAGGCGGTGGGGTTGGCGTCGGCCAGCCGGCGGTAGATGGTGATGGCTTCCTCGATCGCGGCCAGGCCCTCCTCCCGCCGACCCACCTCACCCAGATCAACCGACCAGTTGTTCAACGATCCGGCGAGGTCGGGCAGGTAGGCGGTGGGGTTGGCGTCGGCCAGCCGGCGGTAGATGGTGATGGCCTCCTCGATCGCGGCCAGGCCCTCCTCCCACCGACCCACCCCGGCCAACCTGTTCGACCAGTTGTTCAACGACATCGCGAGGTCAGATAGATAGATGCCTGGATTCTTAGCCGCGAGTTGGCGGTAGTACTCGACGGACTCGGTGAACGCTGTTGAGGCCGCAGCGCGCCCCTCGGTGTATGGCCGCCCGTGGCCGATCCGCTGCCTCACTGTGCCTTGACTGTCGACATGACGAGCAGAGTGGAGTGAGTTCTTCGACCGCCGGTGAGTCTTTGCTGCTGGACGTGGGTCTAATAGGAAATCGATGGAGCGGACAGAGTATAGAGACGCACTCTCACGGGTGCGCGCTGCGTCGCGGGATCCTCCAAGCACCAGTTGCGTCAGTCGTTGCGAAAGAGTTGAACGGGCATCACCTGACACCGATCGGACGCCTTGCTGTTCGAGCACTGCAACATCCTGGGGCCGGGATGTGGTGAGGATCAGGATCGTCTCGGTTCGGGCATGTGAGGGACTCAGATGATCTGGCCAGATTAGCCGCAAACCCTCGAGATCGCCATTCTCGCTCTGCCCGAGTACGTACTCTTGGCCAGGGGCGAGTCGGATACCTGCGGGGGCTCGCTTATTTATAAGGGTGATGGTGGCCGCGACGCCGATGTCAACTACAGAAACGAAGAGCGTCTTCGCGCTCATGTTGAAAAGTTGAAGGTATATAGATTGTCCGACATGAAGATATGTTCCTGAGAGTTGGTGCGATATTAGGCGACCGTCTTCCACTGTGCCCCACTTCAAGTAGAGCAGGTCCTCCAGTGTCGAACGAGAGTCTTCCGCGAATGATCGGAGTGCTGCCGCTCGGGCAAGTCGCTCTAGTTGCGTTAAAACAGTCCGCCATGCTGTGGCCGGAATTGGGTCGGTAAGTGGTCCAAGTCGGTCATTGATAGTTGCGGTGCCGCCTTCGTCGACGCATACTTCATACTCAAAAGCCTCCATGTAGGCTGGCCGCAGTAGCGGACTGGCTGTTACTGCCGCGATGAGTTCGTCGTGGTCGCTACCTGATGGCGGTAACTGCACGGGTAACAGCGGTGCGGCTGCCTTGACCCGATGGGCCCGCGCGTCAATCGGAATGGCCGTAACTGACTCTCGCAGTCGCAACCGGGCCCATGCATCGGTGGCCGCCACATGCTCGACGATCGCCTCGCCGATCATGTTCACGGCATCTGGACCGGTCGCTCCGGGTGGCATGAGGGCAAATTCGTCGCCAGTTCGGACGCCGAGTAGTGGGGCGCCGAGGATCCGTAGCTGGCTGGAGTCCTCGACGATCACGGGCAGGCTAGTTTCCTGCTCTGCCTCCGCCGCACTGAAGAGCAGGCGTTGGGCCGGTCCGGTAATAGTCGGCCACTGATCAGTGCCCCTGGCTCTGATAAGTCGGCGGACATGATCAACAAGTGCGCTCCAGCTTAGCTGCAAGCCTACGGCTTCTTTCAGTGCACGCGCCAGAGCTAGGCTAAAAACGCCTGTCATCGAGCCGTTGCCGTCTGGCGCTTCGTAACCGTGCTCACCCGGACTGCATCCGTGTAGTTGTACAACGTTGGGGTCAACAGGCTCAAGTACCGCTGCACCGAGCGCGATAACATGTCTTTCGACTGCATCGGGCACGGGTGTAAGTCCCTGAAGATCCGCGCGGTATGTGGCGGGCACCAAATGCGGGGCATGGGCCCCGTTGCTGCAGTCGTACGCGGCGACGACGTTCGGCGTCTTCGCTGCTAGTCGGGTAAGCAGCCTGGCGATCTCGATCGTCGTGATACCCTCGAAGCTTCCAACATTGTCGTAGTTGGCCGGTGTGATAAAGGGAACGTGGAGGTGTGAAAGGCCGTCTGTTCGGCCCGACCCCGGGGGCCGGCGAATGGTCGTTGCGCCGCCTTGCCCGCTGTAGAAGATGAACACGGCGTCATCCGGTCCGGCCTCCTCGATGAGCCTTTCGTAGGCGGTGAGGATGCGCGCGCGGGTCGCGTCGGCGCCGGACAGCATTGTTGTCTCGAAACCATAATCGGCCAACGCCGGTGCCATAGTCGGTAGATCATTTTCCGGTCCATGCAACCCGTGGCTGTTGACGCCGATGAGCAATGCCGTCCGCTTGGCTACCTGCCGTACCGTTGCGTCCATTTCTCGGGTTCGGATCGTCGGCGTCGGCGTCGATTGTGCCGGCGCTGACCACCGAAGAGATGCCGTTGACGTATCGATACCATTGGTGCCCTCGGGCAGCACCGGCAGTGGAATCAGAGGAAGCGGTAGCCCGCCCTCTGTGAGCAGTGTCAAGCGCAGCATGTCCGAGCCGTCGGCGTTGGGGTTGCGCTCCGCCTGTGCAACGAACCGGACAGGGCCGTACGTGCCGCCGAATCGGTGCAGTACCAAGCTGGTGCTGCCGAGAGCCTCGATGGTGAAGGCGTCACCACCCTCCAGGACGCAGCCGATGATGAACTCTTCGCGGTCGTACGGCCATTCGATCGGCTCGGAGGTTTCCGCGTCGATGGTCACGAGGTAACGTTTGCCTGCCTGTGCGGTACGCGGCCAATTCACGACGGGCTGGACGGCGACGGCCGGTGTGCTGCTCACTGGGCCTCATCCTGGATGATCTGCAGGATACTGTCCGGGTGTCCGAAATAGACGTACAGGAAGGCGTGGAAGAAGTCTTTCAACCTTCCGGTCAGGTCCGGGTCGTCGGGGGCGCGGCTCGTGACGCGGTCGACGTGGTACTTCCGCCATGACAGTAGGATGCTTGACAGGCGGTGATCGTGGCCTCCGCCGTTGACGAGGCGCCGCGTGAAATCGTGGGTCTGGTCCAGGTCGACCTCGCCTACGGTGGCGATGATCGCTGATGCGCCTTTGTCCAGGAACATTTCGGCGAAGCTGCGGGTGGCCCGTGGGACATCGGCTCCGACCGGTACGACCTTGGCCGTGTTGCAGGCGTTGAGGACGACGACGGCACGGGAGGCGGCCAGCGCTGGCATCGGGCGGTGGTGCAGTTCGTTCAGGGGCAGCCCGGCGATGGTGAATTGGTTGGCGTCGGTGGCGTTTTCGCCGTGGCAGTGCACCATCATGAGGGCGAAGCGCAGGTCGTCACGGGCAAGTTCGCGTAGCCATGTGTCGCTGTCGCGCAGTGTCCGGTAGCCGAAGCGGTCAGCGAGGTCGGCGACGCCGTCAGGGTTCGCGTGTGGTTCGAGCATCTCGAGCAGCAGCATGCTGCCCCGCGCTGTCCGTCGCTCGGCGTCATAGGAGGCGTCCGGTCCCTGTAGCAGAGAGGTCCATCTCGTGATCTCGATCTTCGCGCCGAGCCAGGTTGACCGGTCCTCGTCTTGCGGCTCGTGCAGGTAGTACAGCTCCCAGGGGATCTGGTACGGCGTGTTGTCCCATACGATGAGTCGGATCGGATTAGGTGTGAGCAGTTCTTGCATCCACTGCCGTAACCGGGTCATTTCACGCCACCAGCCACGTACCTGGCGGTAGTCGTCGAGCCAGGTCTCCCTTTGCGTGATGTCGGTGAGGCTGAGGGTCGGTATGACCTGCTGGGCGACGTCGACGTCGCGGGATTCCCGGGAGGTGCCACGGAACTGGAACGTGAGCCGGAAGCACGGTCGGCCCTCGCCGATCGGTCCGCCGTCGACCCGTAGCAGCGCGGTGTTGGGTGGCAGCGCGCCAGTGAGCGGCATCGGCTCGGCCGCTATCGACTCGTCGCCTTCCGGCGCGACGATCACCCCTGGAGGGGCGACGGGCTGGGAGTATGCGTCTGGTCGCGTCGTCGTGGTGTCGGCGCCTTTGATGGTGTCGGCGGTCATCCATCCCGGCATCCCGGGGTTGGTAGCTGTGTCGGCGCTCATCCGGCTGTCAGGGGTACGTCGTGTACATGGGTCACGGTGCCACCGAGCGCGAAGGCGAGGTCCGGGGTCAGGGCGGGGTACTGCTCGTCGACGGGCGCGATGACAGTGGTCGCCACTCGGTGCAGACCGGAGATCGTGCGCGCCGCTGTCAGAGCGTCCTCGACGCCCTGCCGGGCGACGCGGGTTGTTACGCGGCGTTTCGCGGTGGCTTCGAGGGGCACGTTTCCGCGGCCGTCGGTGACGAGCACGAGACGGGCCGAGCGGACCGGCGCCCAGCCGCGACGCATATGCCTGCGCAGTTCCTCAATGGCCAGTTCGATCGCGGCGGCGAGCGGCGACGCGCTACCAGGAGGACGCCGCAGCGACGTGATGATCCGCGGGTCGGCGATCGAGCGGGTTCGGTACCGTTCCGGACGTAGCTCGTCCCCGCTGCCGGTGTGGCCGAACTCGATGATGGACACGGTGGCGCCGTGGTCGTAGGCCCACCGCAGGTGTGGTGCCAGGCCGGGTGAGCTGTCCCAGTCGCGGCGGATGCTGTGGTCGAGGACAAGGACGAGTGCGTGTTGTGGGCTGTGCTTGCGTCGGTACCGTCGAAGGTCTGAAGCCGCCACAGTCGGGCGGCCGGAAGGTGCGCCGGAGTGTCGCGTCGTGGACCAGGTCCGCAGCAGGGAGTGCAGGAGTGTCGGCACGACGGCGAGGTCACGTAGGTCGGCGCTGCGTTCGTGGCCGATGATCGGGCCGGAAGCCCGCCGGGACGCGGTGTGGCCGGTGACTGCCCACCGCAGGGACCTCGGCTCGGGCAGCGCGTCCGGGCCGTCTTCGGGGCGCAGCGCGTGAAGGTCGGTGACGGTGAGGGGCGGCCTGGTTTCGGGGGTGGCTGTCTCGGCGCGGACGGCGTCCTCGATATCCGGGGTGGTGTGGTCAACGACTGGGTTGGTCGGTTTGGGTGGCGTCAGGTCGGCGAGCGGCGGTGGATCGTGCAGCGGTGTTGGGGCGGCGGGTGCGGGTGCGGGGTCAGCGGTGGCGGGTGCGATGCCGATCAGCGTGGCCGCGCGTGTGACATCGGCTGGTTCGACCGTCCTGTTGTTGCGGCGTTCCGCTACCGCCCGCGCGGTGCGGGCCAGCGCGAGGCTGCGGCGGATGCTGGGTTGTCCGGTGGTGTCAAGGCGCAGCAGGAGGTCAAGCGCGGATGGGGGCGTTGGCGGTCGGTGTCGGGAAGTGCGACTGGCTCGTCCGAGTAGCTCGGAGACGGTGACTTCGTCGGAGACCAGTGAACGCGGCACGGTGGTGCCGTTGACGCGGACCGGGAATCGGTCGAGCAGGTGTGGTGACAGCGTGGCGAGGTCACGGCCGGCGCACGCGGCGAGCCATCTGGCGCGGGCGGGCCGCCGGGCGCTCACGCCGGGACGTTCGATGTGGACCACGTCGGTACCCGTCGTCGCTACGATGGCCCGGGTTACCGAGGTGCCGCAACGGGCCAGGTCGGCGACGACCAGCAGTGGGCCGGCTCCGTCGGTCAGTGGACTTAGCAGTCCCGGCCTGGCGCCGATGGTGACTGTGCGTTCGGCGGTCATCGTCAGACCCCAGCCGGGCCACAGCTGTTCGTCGGTGGTGTCGGCGCCGACCATCACCGATGCGGGTGAACTGCCGTCGATGGCGTCGACGGCGCGGGCCAGTAACTCGGCGCACGGCGGCAACAGCCGTGGGTCGAGATCGACGAACAGGATGCCCCCGAGGTCGGGCTCGAGCGCAGCGCAACCGAGCAGGTCGACCAGGTCAGTTGGGGTCATAGCGGTCAGTCTCCGCTCACCGACGTCAGTACCCGTTCCAGCCGGTCGTCCTCGGCCTCTGCCCAGTCACGCAGGGTTCCGGCTTCGGTGCCAGGTCGACGGTGCATGATCGCGGCCTTCGCCGCTGGGCGTAGGTGCGCGACGCCGGCCCGGTCGTCACCGTTCAGCGCAGCCTGTGCCCGGGCCGCTTGCAGCATCACCTGCTCGCCGCGGTGGCCGACGAGGTGGAACTCCTCCGCGACGGCCGCGCACGCCTCGATGAGCTGGTCGTCGTTGCTGACATCCGGGTACCGTGACCGTGCCTGCCGCAACCGTTCCCGTAGCGTGTCGTCCTGCCGGCGCATGTCCCGCATGAACGTCGACTCCGGGTCGTGACGGTGTACGTCGAAGGCGAGCACGGCCTGCAGGATCTTCTTGCGGGTTTCGCGGTCGTTGTCGTCACGTACCGCGACGACGAGGCCGAAGCGGTCCAGTAGTTGGGGCCGCAGCGGGCCCTCGTCCGGGTTCATCGAACCGACCAGCGCGAAGTCGACGCTCTTGGGCGCCTGCTGGGCATGATCACGTTGGACGGTGAGGATACCGGTGGCAGCGGTGTCGAGGATGATGTTGACGATGTGGTCCTCAAGGAGATTCACCTCGTCGACGTAGAGAAGCCCGAGCCGGTCGGCCTGCTCCAGTAGTCCTTCACGCCACGGGTCAGCGTCTTTCTGATCGCCCAGAAGCGCGCCGACATCCCAACCGCCCAGGACCCGGTCGTCCGTGGCGCCCAGCGGAAGGGTCACCGGCAGATCCTGGTGCAGCATCATCGCGAACGCTCTGATGGTGGTGGACTTGGCGGTGCCGCGTTGGCCGGTCGCCAGGACGCCCAGCCCGGCGATGTGACCTATTTCGAGCGCGTGACGCAACTCCGCCTGACCGACGACCGCGGAGTACGGCAGGACGGTGATCCGGTGGACGTCTTGGGTCATGTGTTGCCTCCTGCGCTCATATCTCCGGGCAGCTCGACGGTGGCGTAGTTGAACGGGTGTGGGATGCTCTGCCGCCACAGGTCACACAGCTGCTGGTTGGTCGTCCGTTCGGCCGCCGAGGTCTCCGGCCGGGATAGCCCGAACGCTGCTGCGGGAGCGAGGTGGTGCAGGTCGAACGCGGCCTGGACGCTCTCGCTGTAGGCCAGGGCGGCCTGGATCGCGCCGAGGTAGGCAATGTGCGACACCGCCAGTGGCGCAGCCGCCAAGCAAAGCCACCGCCCGTCGTCAGCGAGCACCACCACCGACGCCAGCGCCGTCAGGAACACCGTCACGGCAAGGCGGACCATGGTGTCCAGCGTTGTCCGGCGGTCATCGACCACGGCCTTCGTCGTGGTGTCCAGCAACGGGTAGAGCCGGGGCCACGCCACAACCGCGTCCAGCCCGTAGTCACGCCCTGCCCGGTCCTCCATCGCCGCCAGGATGTTGCCCAGCCGGGTCGCCCGTACCAGATGGTCAGGCAAGGGGTACCGCATCCGGAGGCGCAGTCCTGTCGTGCCGGCCCGCCACAACTCGGCGGGGCCGGTGGACGTCGGTATCGCGGCAACCTCCAGCTTTCGTTTGCGGGCCAGTTGCCGATTCAGCCCCCAGGCTCCGCCGAGCCGGCGCGGCCACACACCCTCCAGCATCCGGATCAGACCGAGTTGAAACGGCGTGACCAGCACAGCGATCACCAGTACGAGCAGCACGACGAGGGCGACCTGCACCCCGGTGAGTTGCGACGCCGTCCGCCAGGCCCGCGTGAATGAGACGCCCCGGCCGTGGTCAGCCCACATCAGCAGAAGCAGGAACAGCGACGCCGCGTACGTGGTGAGATAGCTGACCAGGAAGAACCGCGAGGCCATGGCAGAAGGTGGCGCTGGCGCGGCAGGCAACGTCACAGCCGCACCGCCATCTGACCGTGAGTCGGGCAGGACGGCGTCCTGCGCTCATCATAGAAGCTCGCCAGGGACGTGGCCGTGCAGTCGGTATCCGTACAGCTGAAGGTGATCGCGCGGAACTCGGCTGGCAGACCCGGTAGCGTGGCGCTGTCGCCGGAACCCGGGTCGACACCCGATACCTGGTCGCCAGCGGTACCCGCCTCCCGGTCCGCGGTACGTCTGGTCGCGATACCGACATCGTGGCCGTCGATCCTGACCAGAATGCCGTCGACACCTGGCCGCTGCGCATACCTTTGGCGTAGCCGCCGGCGTAGTCCGGACCGGTTCTCGTCGGCTGCCACATCCAGGACGTCGTCATGGTCGGTGGCGTGTGGGTCGAGGAGGCCTTTGAACTGCTCGCGCCAAACGTCCCTGTCGTCGTCCGTCACCAAACCTCCGTTCATTCAGGAACCCGTCGCCGCAATTGTCACCCACGATGCCCCGGACGGTCAGCCACCTCATTGGAGGATGCCACACGGCCCATTCGTCGAGCGCCATGCCGGATCTTCCGCCTCAGCCGCCTCGGCGAGCCATCGACCAGGCCGACACGCAGAAGGCTCCGACGCGGCCCGAGCGGTTCATGGCAACCTGGCCTGCCGGCCAACCCGACACCGCCGCTGTGACCGCCACTACCCGACTCATCGACGGTCGCCTACGGTGGACAGATGAGCGTGCCGGAACTTGCCCTGTGGGGGCTTGCGGGCGGCTTCGTCGTGGAAGCGCTCAATCTGGTGGCCTCGATCCGCAAGCATCAGGTGTGGCCGTGGCACGCCCCTGGTGAGCTCGGCCTTGGGCTGTACCTCTGCTGCGTCTTCCTGCGTCTCCTGGTGGGCGCGATCGTAGCCGGTGCTCTGGGGGCGGACCAGCAGGTGACAGGGGCGGCCGGGGCATTCCTGATCGGCGTAAGCGCGCCACTGATCATCCGCAACGCCGTCCAGCAGGTCGGCGGCACGCATGAGGTTCCGCTGACGGACGCTACGGAGGAAGCCGTGACACTCTCATCCAGCGGCTCTGAGATCAATGCGGGGAATTCAGATGTCGCCTGACGCGGCACCCACCGACGGCCGGTCGACCACTGGGGCCGCCGCGAGCGACCCCAGCACCTCACCGCGACAGCCGCGAATCTTCTACCAGGGATCCGGAATTGCGGTCACGAGCGAGTACCTCGTATTGGCGGGCAGACGGTTCAGGATTGACGAGATCGACAGCATACGGACGGCTCGCGGCCGGTATGACCGATTGTGGATCAGCGTCGCCGCGCTTGCTGTTGCGCTCGGGGCGGCGAGCGTGTGGACATGGTCCAGTCTGAGCGCCGGTGTCGGCGGCGTCCTGGTTGCGTCTGCAGTCATGGTGGCCGTGCTGGCAGCTGCGCTGAGGCAGCGGAGGCCCAGGCTGTACGAGCTGTGGTGCCACCATCAAGGACTTCTTGTCTTGACCTTCACCACCGACGACGAGCGCCAGTTCGGCCAGGTCTGCCGAGCCCTCATGAGGGCAAGGGAGCATAGCCGGCTCAGTACCGATGATCGTGGTCGTGGGCCTGACCCGGTTTGACGGACATCCCAGCTCAGAGAGGCTGTGTGCTCCTCGGAAGGATGTTCATCATGGAAGGCATGGGCAAGAAACCACGCCGGCCGAGCAGAGCGTTCACGCCGGAGTTCAAGGCGGAGATCGTCGAGGTGTGCCGGCGGGGTGACCGGACAATCGTGCAGGTCGCGAGGGACTTCGACCTGACCGAGACCGCGGTCCGTGAGTGGGTAGGCAGGCCGACGTCGACGCCGGCACCCGGGCGGGCGGGTTGACCAGCGACGAGCGTGACGAGTTGGCGCGGCTGCGGCAGGAGAACCGCAGGCTCCGCGAGGACGTCGACATCCTCAAACGGGCCACGGCTCCACCCGTTTGCGGCCCTGTACCGTTCGGAAACTCGATCGTGGCACGTGAAGTGCGGTTTTGTGGTGTGGAGCCTGGCCGACCTGGGTCGGAGTTGACGCCCGTTGGGTGGCTCGGTTTCGGCTACGCGGCCTGCTCGTACTCGTTGATCAGCCCGTGGACGACCTTCCTGCGCCGCACTCGGACGGTACCCAAATCGGTCACTGGGGCTGGGACCGTGTCCTGGTCAGGTGGGCGTTGCCGGCGGCCCTGATGTGGCCGATGCCCGTTGTAGTGCGTGAGGTATTCGCCGAGCACGGCGAGCAGATGTCGGATGTTGTAGGTCAAGGTCCCGTCGAGGCACTCTCGCCGAACGGTGCGTACCCGGCGTTCCGCGAACGCGTTCGCTCGGGGTGCTTGGGGTGGCGTTCGGAGCACCTCGACACCGGCGGCGTGGAACACGGTGTCGAACGCTGCGGTGTACTTGGCGTCCCGGTCCCGGATCAGGAACCGGAACTGGTTCGCACGATCGTCCAGGTCCATCATGAGGTTGCGGGCCTGCTGCGCCACCCACTCACCGGTCGGGTTCGTCGTGGCGCCCAGCAGGTGTACTCGCCGGGTCGCGATCTCCATGAGGAACAGGACGTAGACGCGGGTCAGTCCGATGGTGTCGACGTGTAGAAAGTCGCAGGACAGGATGCCTTTGGCCTGGGTGGTGAGGAACTCGGTCCAGGTCGGTCCCGCCCGTCGTGGAGCCGGACCGGCACCGGCTTTGGTCAGGATCGCCCAGATCGTGCTGGCCGCGAGCCGGTAGCCCAGGCCGGTCATCTCGCCCTGGATGCGTCGGCATCCCCAGGTGGGGTTGTCCCGGGCCAGCCGCAGCACCAGTTGGCGCTGTGGATGCCGAAAACCCCATCCACCCTGGTCACAGCCATCTGATCACCGGGCCTTGGAGCGGCCGGTTCCCGGCGCGGATCCGGCAGACAGGGTCACGACAGTGGTCAACGTCGCGTGCTGCGCGACGATAGGGTGTGCTGTTTCGACTGGCGTACCTCGGCGTGGCCAACACCCTGGCCCTGCTACGGCTGCTGCCGATGAGCGACCGCGACAAGGACGCCGAAATCCTCGCCTTGCGGCACCAGATCATGGTGCTCGAGCGGCACCTGCACGGCGACCGAGTCCGGTTCACGCGACCCGACCGGGCATGGATGGCCGCCCTGCTGCACCCGTTACCGCGCACCGCACTGAACCGTCTGCGGTTGCTGGTCCGCCCGGACACGGTGCTGCGCTGGCACCGGGATCTGATCGTCCGTCGGCACGCCCGCCGTTCCCGGCCCCACCGGGCCGGGCGTCCCCGAACCGTCCGGTCGATCCGCCGGCTGGTCCTGCGCCTGGCCCGCGAGAACCCGGCATGGGGCTACCGCAGGATCCACGGCGAACTCCTCGTCCTGGGCCTCAAGGTCGCCGCCTCCACGGTCTGGGAGATCCTCAAGGACGCCGGTGTCGAGCCGGCGCCCGAGCGCGCCAGCAGCACGTGGGTGGCGTTCCTACGGTCCCAGGCCCACGCCCCATCACCGCTGCGGACTTCTTCGAAACGACTACACTGACCGGCGCCAAGCTCTACGTCCTGGCCGTCATCGACCACGCCACCCGCCGCATCCGCATCCGCATCCTCGGCGTCACCGCCCATCCGACCGCAGCCTGGGTGGCACAGACCGCCCGCAATCTGGTCATGGACCTCGAAGACGCGGGCTGCCAGGTCAAATACATGATCCGCTACCGGGACGGTAAGTACCCGGCCCTGTTTGTCAACGGTCTTCCTGACCTCCCCGTAGGCGGCCGGCATTTGTCCCCGCTGGCGGCCAGGGGTTTCTCCCCAACGGTGGCCAGATAGTTCCCCGCCGTTGGTTGTTCGGGTGTCAGTTCAAGGGCTTCACTCCCTGTCCGGTGGTTGCCTGGTTGAGTCGGAAGCTGTCACCCTGCGTGACGATGATGTGGGCGTGGTGCAGGAGCCGGTCGACCGTGGCGGTGGCGAGGGTCTTGGGCATGATCTCCTCGAAGCCGGAGGGGTGCAGGTTGGAGCTGACGGCGAGGCTGCGGCGTTCGTAGGCGGCGTCGACGAGGCGGTAGAACCCTTCGGCGGCGTCCGGTGAGACCGGTAGCAGGCCGATGTCGTCGACGATGATCAGGTCGCAGCGGATGAGCCGGGTCATCGCCCGGTTGACGGTGTCGTCGACGCGGTGGCGGCGCACGAGGGCGCCGAGGTCTTCGATGGTGAACCAGGCCACGGTCATTCCGGCTTCGACGGCGGCTTGGCCGAGGGCTTCGCAGAAGTGGCTCTTGCCGGTGCCGGATGGTCCGCAGATGGACAGGTTCTCTTTGCGTTGTACCCATTCCAGGGTCTTGAGCGCGTCCTGTGTGGGGCGTGGGATTGACGAGGCGGTGTCGTCCCAGTCGCCGAAGGTCTTGCCGGCGGGGAAAGCGGCGCGTTTGCGGCGGGTGCGCAGGTTCGCGGCGTCGCGGCCGGCGGCTTCCTCGGCGAGGAGGACCCGGATGACTTCGGCGGGGTCCCAGCGTTGGGCTTTGGCGGTCGGGACCAGGTCGGCCATCGCTTTGCGGATGTGGGGCAGTTTCAGTCGGCGGGTCAGCTCGATCGCCTCGGTGAGGGGGTCACCGGCGGGGCCGGTGATGGTGCGGATCGGGGCGGCCATCAGGGGTTGCTCCTGTCGTCGGTGGTGCCGAAGCGGGCCCACGCGGAGGTGCCCGGTTGCAGGCTGTGGGCCTCGCTGGCGCGGGTGGCCTCGCCGGCGGTGCCGGCGGCCTGGTGGGCGAGGATGCGGATGAGGTCGTTGTCGGCGAACCGGCCGGCGATCGCGGCGGTGCCCAACGCCTGGTCCACGCGGTCGGCGCCGTGCAGCTTGGCCAGGGCGCAGGCGTCGGCCATCTTGCGGCGCACTCTTCGGGTTCCGGCTGCGGCGGCCTCGACGAGCCACGCGGCGGCTCCCGGGCCGAGGGCCAGGAACGCGGCTTCCTCGGCCGTGTGGGCCTTCGGTGTTCGGTCGCCGTCACGGCTGGCCCTGGTCGGGTAGTGGGCGTCGATGATCGACGGGCTGCCGGGGGTGGAGCGTGGATGTCGGGCGACCTCGGTCGGACCGTCGTCGTCGACCGCGGTGACGATCAGCTCGTCACCGTGGAAGCGGGCCCAGACCCGGGTGTCGACAAGGGTGTGGGGCACCGAGTAACGCACGCCCTCGACGGAGATGGTGCAGTCCCAGTTGACCCGGCGGGTGGTGCCGAACGCGACGGTGAACGGCTTGCCCGGCAACGGGTGCAGCCGGGTCTGTTCCTCGGCGAGGGCCTCGACCGGGCGGCGGCGGGTCTCGCGGTGCACCCGGGCGTTCACCTCCTCGGTGAACAGGCGGCAGGCCGCCTCAAGCTCGGAGAACTTGCGGTACTCGGGCAGCAGGTTCGCATCCGTGGGCACCAGGTCCGCCTTGGCGATCTTCACGGTGTTCTCCGAACCGCCCTTGGACTGCGGGTCGGCCGGCATACAGGTGCGGATCGTCATCCCGTAGTGGCGGGCCACCGCCACGATCTCCGGGTTGCGCACCGCGATGTCCGCGACATGCTCGACGGTGATCGTCTTCTCGTTGTCGGTCAACGCGTACGCCGGCACCCCACCCAACCGGCGTAACGTGCTGTCCAGACAGGACACGATCGTCGGCAGGGTCTTGTCGACCGTCGGAATCACCACCCGGAACCTCGACCAGGCCAGCCACGCGCACCACAACGACGTACGTCGTCCACCGACACGCGGCCCCTCACCCCAGTCGAACTGCAGCCACAGCCCCGGCTCCGGGATCCACGGCCGGAACACCCGCCGCTGCCCGGCGGCGAAACGGGCCTTGACCTGCGCGACCGCCCGCCGCGTGGTGCGCTCACCACCGCCGAAGCCCATCCCGGTGATCCGCCTGTGCACCACGTCCGCGCGGACCCGCCCACCCGAACGCGCTACCAGTTCCTCGATCTTGCCCATGTACTCATCGATCGGCCGGGCCCGGTGCGCCCGCGCCTCGGGACTCTGCCCGGACTCCCGCAACTGCACGTAACGGGCAACGGTGTGATGGTCACACCCCGCCAACTCAGCCGCCGCACGGTAACTGCCCGTGAGGTCGTATGCCTCCAAGATTTCCACGATCTCCCTGCCGCTCTTCACGCCGTCGACCCTCGCCGACCGGCACTCTGACCTGGTCAGCGGGGAGGTATCTGGCCATCCACGGGGAGATCCCTGGCCACCAACGGGGCGATAAATGACCGCCTACGGGGAGTATTCACTGGCCGCCGACACCTGTTCGACACGATCCTCACCGACGCCGGCATTGCGGTGGTACGCACCGGCGTCCGGATACCCCGAATGAACGCGATCATGGAGCGCTGGATACGGACCTGCCGGCGCGAACTCCTCGACCGGACCCTGATCCTCAACCAGCGACGCCTACAACACGCGCTCCGCGAGTACGAGAACTTCTACAACGAACATCGCCCTCATCAGGGCATCACCAACGCCCGACCACTCGCCCCGCTACCCGAACCGATCACCGATCCGGACCGGATCGCCCGCCTGAACATCCACCGGCATGACCGCCTCGGCAGCATCCTCCACGAGTACGAACATGCCGCCTGACCTGCACGGATGACATTTCGGCAGGCACAGGGTTAACCCCACTCCAGCGGTGCAGTAGAGCCGGCGTCAACCACCTGGGCAAGCCATTCGGCGAGGTCCAGGATGGGCGGTGCATCCTCGGCTGTCTTCCGTACCGTCTCGGCGACCTGCTCGACGAGTTCAGGGAACGTGAGGAGCGCGTCGGCCGCCGGGCTGCCACCCAGTCTTCGTAGGGTCAGTCCGAGCCCGACCAGCGCGGTACGGTGTCGGCCATCGACCTGAGCGATAGCCTCCAGGTATGCGTGCTGTGCCTGCTGCAGGTCTCCTGCTACCAGGTAGACGTCACCGGCTGTCGCGTCCGGCACCACGTCGGGCACGCTGACCGGATCGTTGCGTTGCTTGTGGAACCGCTCGGGTCGGGCGAGTCGCCAGCGCGTCAGGGTGGCTCGGGCGTCAAGCGCTGGAACCGCGGCCCGTGGGCGTAACTGTGGTTCGTAGGGTACGGGTTCCGACTCGCTCCGCGTCGCGACCCAGCGTTCAGCGAGGTCATGCACAAGATCGTTAGGGGCACGGAGATGATGTGCACGCCAGCCGGCCCAGTGGTCTGCCGCCGTCAGACGGACTGTTTCTGCGACGCTGGTTGGCACCACATGCCCGATTTCGTCCAAGACCTCGCTCAGGGCGCTCACCATCTTCCGCCCGTGAGCGGTGAGGTGCACGTCGTCGCGGATCTGGTGCAGTGCTCGTGCGACCTGTTGCTGCCAGAGGCCGCACTCGAAGATGGCCCGGTCCCGGTATGGCCGGGACTGGTGTTGGTGGTGGTGATGCCAGAACCGGGCCACTGCCGTGAACGCATACGCGCCATTTAGCATGCCACCGAGCGGTCGCGGATCGTCGCGCCAAGGCGCGTAGTAGCGGGGGTCGTCGTGGTGCTCGAACAAGGAGACCAGATTGTGCAACGCGCCGAACTTGAAATGCTGTAGTTCGTGGATGAGCGTGCCGGCGAACGAGACTGGGTCGTCGGGCGGCGAGGTGGCGATGTATCCGAAGGCGGCTGAGGAGCTTGCGCTCGCTGGCCGGAGCAGAGGTGCCGCGGGCAGTGGGACCAGGCAGCTTAGGTACTCCAGGAGCGCATCATGTTCATCGGTGTCGTACTCCCGGATCACCTGTGTGGATTCGTAGAGCAAGAGAGCCCACTTGTTGGCGTCCGTCGGAACGTTGGAGACCGATCGGCCCTGCTGACGTTGCAGGTACCGGTCGATGGGGTCCAACACCACAGTAGGACTGATGTTGCGGATCGCGACCCAGCCTGGCCCGTCCCCCCTCAGATACAGGGGGAGCGTTACGACGCGTCCTTCGAACGTTACGGTGGTGTTCAACCCGGACCGTCGTATCCGCGCCAGTCCGGTCGCGCCGCTACCGAACATGGCTGCGCCTAAAGTAGGCAGCGCGGCTATCCCATCCCAGACCGGGATATGAAGATCGAAGTCGATGTACGAGTTGATGCCAACGGCGGCCGCGACAGCCTGCAGGTGCCCTAGGACGACCCAGTCCGGGAGGCCAGCTTCCCGCCCGTCGTCAGCCTGCTGGAGCGTGTACCTCAGCCAGGCTCCGACCTGAGGACTCATGATCACGCGATCTGCGGAGAGGGGCGTCGACTGACGTGCTTCGTCCATGAGTGCTACGGCCCCGTCCGTCTCTGTGGATGAAGCCCTGCCCTCGACGATGTCGATTACGGCTACCAAAAGCAGTAATCGCTGGCTTTTCTGCTTCAAAGCAGTCTCGACAATTGCCCACCGCTGGCCACGCCCACGCACGAGTTGATCGCGTGCATCACGGCTCAGGGAGTGGCTGACAAGTGGTCTACTCCGTTCAGCCGCATGCCTGATGCTGCGATTAACACGCCAGGTAATCGGACCGGACCCGTCGCTAAGACCTCCTCCACCCGCATGGTAGCCCGAGACACTGGGACCCTGCAGTCGCTTGAGGATCTGCACAATAGACGACTCCACCGTCGCCGGATCCAGGCGACGCAGATCGCTCAGCGACAGCGAGGCCACATCCAGGACTCCGGTGTCGATCCCGGGCGGCACTTCCTCGGTTTCGTCGGCCGCGACGACAGGGATACTCCCGACAGGAGTCTCGCCCGAGCGGTAGACCGGTTGGCCTCGCAGCCTGCGGGCGGTCTCCGCAGTGTCCTGATGGTCCTCGCCCAGCACTCTGATCCGCCTCTCCAGCACCGATCGATAGACCGACAGTGCCTCGGTCCGACGGCCTAGATCTCGCAGAACGTCGGCTCGGTTGGACTCGGACACCAGGGTATCCGGATGGTCTGGTCCTAGTACCTCCCGTCGCAGCTGCACCAACCGCTCGTTCCACTGCAGCGCGCTGTCTGTCTCACCAAGGCCTCGTAGGTCGACCGCGAGGTTGCTCATGGAGGTCAGTGTGTCGGGATGGCGTTCACCAAGGACCGCCCGTCGTCGATCGAGCACTTCCTGGTTCATGTCTCGGGCAGCGGTGTGGCGGCCCATCCGATGGAGCACCACGGCGAGGTTACTCATTGATGTCAAAGTGTCGGGATGGTCCTCGCCGAGAACTCGTCGCCGGCGGTGGTGAACGTCCTGGTTGAGCTCGAAGGCCGCCGAGAAGTCGCGGAGCGCGCTCAGGTCGGCGGCCAGGCTGGCTGCCGACTGCAGCGTATTGGGATCATCCGCTCCACGCCGCTCCCGCTGCAAGCGGTAGTTCTCCTCGTCGAGCGCCCGCGCGAGATCGTGTCGTCCATAGTCACGGTGCGCCAGCGCCAGCAGGTGAGCCGCGGAGATGGTGTGCGGATCGTCGCGGCCAAGTTCCCTGTCCCATCGCTGGAACCAACCCTCCAGCAGCGCGGGAGCCGTTCGCATGTCACGCCGGATGAGCAGGTACCAGCCCGCGTCACAGGCCAGGTCGAGTAGCTGCGGCGTTGGTTCACGATGATCGAGGACGGCGAGGACGTGTGGCAGCAAAGTGGCCCAGTCCCGCCAGGTGACCGGCTCACCCGGATCCCCCGGATGCGCCGCGACCACAAGGGCCTCCGCGTACCGCTGGTAGGTGACGAACTCGGCGACCGACAGCAGGCTGCGGAGCAGATCCTGGACCAGACGGTGCGCTTGGAGCCGATGGTCGACTCGCTCGACGAGGCCATGCTCGACCAGCTGAGCCAAAGCACTAGGCAGGTCCGGCTTAGTGGCAGCCGCCCGCCGCACCGCGTCGAGGTCCGGTGGTGCGCCTTGGACCGGCACCACCGAGGCCGCCCGCTCCAGCAAAGCGACGGGTATCGGTTCCGGGCTGAGAAAGGCGACGATGCGGAGCAGCCCGAGGGCCGACTGGTTCTCCTTGCTGAGCCTCTTGGCCGTGAGTAGCACCGCTCGTGCGAAGGAGTCGGCGTAACCAGGCGCCAGGCCCTGATCAAGGATGCGTTCCGGCTGAGAAGAGAGCTCATCCAGATAGTCGGCGGCCGACATACTGGTCCGCCGGAGGAACGTGGCCGCCTGCGCTAGCGCGAGCGGCAGGTTGCCGAGCGCGGCGGCCAGCGCCAGCCTGTCTTCCTGATCGAGCGCCGGGTGGTAGGAGCCGAGAACCTCGGCTGCCTGCCGTCCCTCCATGAGACTCACGTCAACGACGTCGGCGACTTCCTGGATCGCCGGGTTGCGGGAGGTGATGAGGACGTGCCCCCGGCCCCCGGGCAGCCACGGGCCAATCTTGTCGGCACTCGCCACATTGTCGAAGATCAGTAGCCAACCGCTTGCGGCACGCAGGTGCCGCATGACGAGCCGCACAGCCGCGCCGATGTCGGCACCAACATCGCTTCCGGCTTCCACCAGACCTAGATCGACTGTCAACTCGGCGAACTGGTCTCCGATGAGACTGTCCTGCTCTGCTCGAATCCACCACACCACCGAGTAGGAGTCCGCGAAACGATGAGCGTACTCCCTGGCGATCTGGGTCTTGCCGACTCCGCCCATGCCAGCTACGGCCTGCACGAGCACCGGTCCCCCGGCCTCCAATTTAGAACGTAGATCCTGCAGGACGTCGTCACGTCCGACGAAGCGGGGATTCCGCGCCGGCACATTCCATACGGCTGGAAGTGACCCGGGAGGCCGTGTCTGGGGCGGAGTCAGTAGGCCGTTAGTGCTGTTGCGTGCGCCGTTGAGCAGTCGTACCCACTTCTCCTGATCCGGTTGAATTCCGGCCCAATCGGACCAAAGCCGGATAACCGTCCAGAGTTGCTCCTCGTTTCGGGGCGCGCGCCGGAGCTTGAGCCACTCACTGACTCGCTTGCTGAGGTTTCGGAAGCGCTGGCCGGGCGCTCGGTCCAGCTGCCTGCGCGAGTACGACTGCGGGCGTGCTTGCCGGGCCGCCTCCTCCAAGGACTCAAGCTCGCTGAACAGGTCGGGTTCCAGGTGCCCCTGATCGTTCACCTGACCGTCCTCATCGAGTGCCGAGTTCCTGCCCGCCCGCTGCCCGCCGCCCGCTGGCGGGCAGCGGGCGACGCCGATGACGTCGCAGTTTACCTGGACGGGTGCCCGCCCTATCGGGACGACTTACGGGCACCGTGCCGAAAGAGCGATCCTCGTGTCATGCCCAAGCGTGTTGAGCTCGATGAGCAGACAAAGACCCGAACCGTCACCTGGAGATCGAAGAACAGGATCATCCTCGCGGTGCTCAGCGGCCTGGTCGCTGGAGCCGCGCGGGCCATTGCCGACTGGCTGCTGAAGCACCTGGCGAGCTGAGCTGATCGGCAGGGGCGTCATCGACATTTGATATCTTTCACGCGCCGTCGACACCGGGTTCTCGCCTGTTAACGGTCAGTTTATCCAGGCTTTGGCGCGGTATCGGTGATCACGAGGCGGTCGACCAATCGGTGAGCAGGACGCGTTGGCGGAGCAGGTCGAGGTTGGCCCGTGCGGGTGCCGACAACCCCGTCCGTCCTGGTCACGACTTTCTTGATCACTGAGCCTCGATCCACCGACGCGGTTCGTCCTGAGCTCGGAGGCCCGCTGAATAGGCCTCCAGATTGTGGATGTAGCGGTACCGACGGAAGTCACCCCTGGCGGACCGCGCCGACCGCCACCAAGTTGACTACCGATCCGGATCGATCCATGAGAGGACGTCTGATTCACATATTCTGTCGGTAATGCGGGTTTAGCCGTATCGCCAGGTTGGGGTCAAAACAGAATACCCTTCATGTTGTCGGGTGGGTGACAGTTTCCTAGTTCTGTCAGACGTAGGTTGTAGCGTTCCGCCGGTCTCAAGTTGAGAGAGCCGAGGAGGGCTGATGCGTCTGAGAGGGCAGTTCGGAAGATTACGTCCTTTTCGGGGCGAGAGTGAATACTCCGGGTTCGTCTTCGGTGAGGATCTGGCGGTTGACCATGCGTTTGAGCTTCGCGCGGGTGCCTTCGACGTGTTTCGGTGAGGGCTCGACGCCGAGCGCGATGCAGATGCCCTTCGCCCGCATGCCGGCGGGTGCGGTGGCGAGGACTTCCAGGATCTGCTGGTAGGGGGTGCTGGCGATCGTCGGGTCGTCGGCGGTGAACTCGGCGGCGGCGAGCGTGCGCAGGGTGGTGCGGGTGGTCGCCAGGGCGGCCAGTTCGCTGTCGACGCGGCCGAGTTCGGCGGTGAGTGTGACGATCTGCTCGCGGAGCCGGTCGGCTTGCTGGCCGGCGGTGGTTTCCCGGTGGGTGATCAGGTCGAGGACCGTGGTGAGGTTCACCGCTGCCGCCAGGTGGGTGTGCTGGTGCCGGTGAGTCGGCGGACCAGGTTCGCGGTGGACGCCCACCAGGTGCGTGACACGCTGGACTCCGGTCTGCTCTCGTACTCGCGGACGAGACGGCGGTGCAGCATCAGGGTGCCGAGGGTCTGTTCGACGATCCAGCGTCTGCGGACCGGTACGAACCCGGGTCGGGTGTCGGCGCGTTTGACGACCTCGACGTCGACACCCAGGACGGCGCCGTGCAGCGCCATGTCCTGTTTGAACCCGGCGTCGACCCACGCGCGGGTCACGGTGGGGGTGTGCGTGACGACCCGGTCGAGCAGCCGGATGCCGATGGCGTTGTCGGTGACCGACGCGGCGGTGACCACGACCGCGATGACCAGCCCCAACGCGTCCACGGCGAGGCCCCGTTTCCGCCCCGGTACCTTCTTGGCCGCGTCCTTGCCGGTCGTCGCGGCGGGCACATTGTTGGCCACGCGGATCGACTGGGTGTCCAGCACGACCGCGGTCGGGTCCTCGGTACGGCCGGCCTTCTCCCGTGCCTGGCAGCGCAGCAGGTCGTGGATGACCTGGTCGGTGCCGTCGTCACGCCACCGGGCGAAGTAGTAGTACGTGGCCGACTTCGGCGGCAGGTCGTGTGGCAGGTACGCCCACTGACAGCCGGTCCGGTTCTGGTAGAAGATCGCGTTCACGATCTCCCGCAGCTCGTAGCGGCCCTGGTGCCCGGACACCGACGGGTGGCGGGTCTTCCACGCCTGCAGGAACGGTCCGATCACCGCCCACTGTTCGTCGGTCAGGTCACTCGGATACGCCGCGCGTTCAACCATGATCGACCCAACGCGGTCACGTCCTCACTGGTTACGACCAACGTTCACATCCGCACGATCAGATCAACCCACAATGGACAAGACCTAGCGAACCGGCCTCTGAGGATCGAGGTGGTCACCTCGGCCACCGAGTTGCCTTGGCCGAGCGTGTTGGCGCCCGGCCGGAGTTTGGCGTACGACCTGTTGTCCCGTGTGGAGCGCGGGCTGGGTCAGCAGATTCACGAGAACGGTTGGGGTCAGCATCGGATGGCGCCGTTCGGCTTCGGTGCCCCGCTCTTCCCTGGCGCACCCCGTGCCCGGGGTAAGTACGCGGCCGGTGGGCGGGGCTTTGTCGAGTTCGGCAGCCCTGTGCCGGAGATTGTCGAGGCGTGGGCGGCTGGCCTGCGGCGACGCGAGTTGATCGACTGGGGCGGGGTGGCGTTTAGGATCGCCCGGGTTGTCCCTGTCGATCCGCCGGACTTCAGCGAGGGCGTCGCCCGGATGCGGACGTCGACGCCGGTGGTGATGAAGGGATCGGGTCGCGACGAGGGCGGTGAGCGGACCACCCGGCAGGCGTGGCTGTTGCCGACCGACGTCGAGTTTCCGGCGTACTTTGATCAGAATTTGCGGCGGAAGCTGGAGACGTTGGGCTTGGAGGCCAAGGTCGTGCTCGAAGGGCTGACCTGGGTTGGGGCGAAGCGCTCGTTCTCGGTGGGCAAGGGTCTTAAGCCGGGGGCGCCGGTCGAGGCTGAGCTACGCGGCGATCCGGAGGCTTTGCAGGCGATCTGGAGCTGGGGCCTCGGCCAGGCGAACTCGGCCGGGTTCGGCTGGGTGTCGGCGGACAGTCGGGCCGGGTGACCGGGCAGTGTCCAACGAGATTGCGCTGACTCCGCATCCGTTGCAGCGGGTGGGCGCGTACGCGCTTGCGGTCCTTGCCGGCGTGCCCGATCCGCAGCGGCTCAGCGACCACGGCTTCAATGACGCATCGAGGAGGATGACCGACGATGCGGTCCGGGCCGCGCTGGGTGGGGACACGAAGGTGCCGGCGGGTTTCTGGCTGAAGTGCAGCCTGTCTTTGTTCCCGAACTCGCCGATGAATCATCCGAGTAACGGCAAGAAGTCCGTCGGGGCCATCAGGGATGCTGTCGAGCGGTGGCGGGCTAAACCGGAGGAGCAGGGCTGGCCTGGGGTGCCGTGCGTGCTGTGTGGGCGCGACGCGGTGCGTTTCTTCGGCAAGCTGGACGTGCCGCTGGCCGAGAGCGACGCCTACCGGAACAACACGCCCCGTGGGCATGACGGGATGGCGTTGTGCTGGCCGTGTGTGTCCAGTTTCCGGGCTTTGCCGTACGGGTGTCAGCTCACTGGCGGCCCGTCTATCGCGGTGCACAGTTGGGACGAGCGGTTCCTCGCGTACAGCGTTCGGCGGCAGGTGCGGGGCAACCGGGCGTTGATCGACCTCGGGCGGGAGCCGCGTCAACCGCCGTCGCGTGAGGTGCTGGCGTTGCAGCGGCTGCGTGGATACGGGCAGCGGCTCGACGCTGGCGTTGAGTTGATCGTGTTCAGCAACAACAACCGGGGTCAGACGCTGGAGGCGTACGCCCTGGACCAGCCGTTGGCGGAGTGGCTGCGCTCGACGCTTACCGGTGGCCTGCGTCAGGGCAGTTTCTGGCCGCTGTTGAAGGCGCATCGCAGAAGCTCCCAGGCGGGCATCGTCAACCTGGCCCGCAACGTTTTCCGCAATCCGCAGCGGGTGGTCAGCACGTGTGGCCGTTATCTGGCGTCGGCGGCGGTCACCGGAAATCTCCGGCCGGATACCGGCGGGCTCGCGACTCTCTGTTACTCGTATTCGGCTGAGGTTCTCGATATGGATGATAGTGCGTTGAAGGAAATCCAGGGGACGGCGGCGCGGGTCGCCACCCTCCTGGCCGCGCAGGACAGCGCCGGCAAGGTCAGGGCTTTCCACGCGGATTTCAAGCAGCCGACGAGGCTGCGGAGTTGGCTGCGCAAACAAGCAGTGTGGTGGATGCTCCAGCCACCGGACACCGCTGATTCAAGCACTCCGCTGGTCACCACCCGTGGCTACGAGCTGTTGTTCGATCCGGACCTGGACAGCAAGGCGTGGTTCCACCGTGAGGTGTTCCTGATCGCCGTACTGGAGGAGCTGCACCGGCGGCGGTGGCGTCCGTCGGATGCGGCGGAGGTGGCAGCCGAGCTGGCCGAGGCCGATGACGATCCGGACCCGGTTGACCGCGGCTTCATGGACGGCAGTGACGACGAGGACGAGGAGGGTCAGAGGTGACGTATCTGGTGGGCAAGGTGGCGCTCGGCGTGGTCGCTGGGGCGCCCAACAACGGCCAGGGCGAGGACAATGTCGCCAAGGCCAAGGCGATGCGGGTCGGTCGGGATGTCTTTCCGTACGTGTCGGCTCAGGCGTTCCGCCGGTGGCTGCGTGAGTCGCTGCCGGCCGACGAACCCCGGTCGCCGGTGATCCGTTCTGGTAGCGGCAAGAAGCAGCAGGCGTACACGTCTGGTCGGCCGGACCGCTACCTCGACGACGACCTGTTCGGCTACATGGTGGCGGTGAAGAAGGAGGCCGGTGTGCCGTCCGGCACCTGTCAGCGGGACACGGTGTTGGCCACCGGCACGCTGGTCGCGGTGGCGCCACGGCAGCCGGTGTCCGACTTCGGCACGATGAGCCGTGGGTTCGCCGCCGGTGAGAACCCGGTTCTGCACGGGCACGAGTTCTACAGTGCCGAGTTGGCCGGTGACCTGCTGCTCGATGTCGCCCGGGTCGGCGTGTTCGAGACGGACGGGTCCGGGTTGAAGGTGGCGTTGACGGCGGCCGGTGCCAAGGAGGCGGAGGCCGGCGGTGCGGAGCGGACCGAGTTCCGGGACGCGCAGGCGCTGCGGTTGCCGTTGGCCGAGCGGCGACGGCGGGTGGCGCTGGTGCTGCGTACTCTCGCGGCGGTGCGCGGCGGCGCCAAGCAGTCGTTGCACTACGGCGACCGGGCTCCGGCGCTGGTGTTGCTGGCTCCGGTGAAGGGTGGGGTCAACCCGTTCACTCGGGTGTTGGCGTCGCAGGACCGGCAGACGGTGTTCCAGGTCGGTGTGTTCCGCGAGGAGTTGGACGCATGGGCGGACGAGCTGGACGGGCCGGTGCTGATCGGCTGGGCTCCGGGGTTCCTCGGCGAGCAGCGGGAACGGGTCCGTCGGGAGCTGGCCGACCTGATCGAGGCGGAACGGGTCCTGCTCGACCATCCCCGCACCTTGCTGAACAAGCTTGCCGAGGGGTTCGTGGGCGGTAGCCATGACGCGTGGTTCGAGGACGCGAAGCGCTGATGCCGGGTGAGCTGCGCGCACTGGAGGTGACGGTCACCGCGCCGGTGGTGTCGTTCCGTAATCCGCTGTACGCCGGGGTTCAGGTGGGTCTGCCGTGTCCGCCGCCGGCCACCGTCGGCGGGATGCTCGCCGCGGCGGCTGGCGGCTGGAACCGGGTCGATCCGGGGCTGCGGTTCGCCATGGCGTTTCGTTGCGGGGGCACCGGCGAGGATCTGGAGACGTACCACCCGCTGGACGCGTCCGGCCGCAAGGCGGAGCCGACGCCCCGGCTGCGGGCGTTCCTGGCCGATGCGGCGTTGACGGTGTGGCTGGTCGACGATGTCGACGGCTGGTGGGGTCGGCTGCGGCGGCCGGTGTGGCCGCTGCGGCTGGGCCGCAGTCAGGATCTGGTGGGGCTGCGGATGCGTCGGGTCACGCTGCGGTCCAGCGGCGGCCGGCAGGGCGCGGCCGTGGTGCCCGGATCAACTTCCGGGTACGGGCTGCGGCTTCGGCTGCCGACGGCGGTGTCGCTGGACCGGGCGCGCACCAGGTGGGACGACTACCGTTACGACGCTTCCGGTCGGGCCGGCGTGATCGACGCGGACTGGTCCGACGAGGACGGTCAGGCGGTGGCGTTGCTGCCCGCGCCGCATCCGTCGCTGGCGTCGCGGTGACCGGGGCGGTTCGGGCGGAAGCCGCGTTGAGCCGGGCGTTGGCGAAGAGCGCCCAACGTGGCCGTTCCGCCGAGTCGTTGACCGATCATCTGGCGGCGACGTTGACGGCGGCGGGGGAGCTGGCGGCGCGGGTGGGCCGGATCACAGTGGTGGAGGGGGCCGTCGGCAGGTCGTTCTGGCCGGCGGTGCGCTGGGCGGCGGTGAGTCACGACGCCGGGAAGGTCGCCGACGGCTTCCAGAAGATGATCACGGGACGGGCACCGACGTGGGGGCAGCGGCACGAGGTCCTGTCGTTGGGTTTTCTGCCGCTGCTGATCGACGACGAGGCGCTTCGCCGGTGGGTGGCGTTCGGCGTTCTCACCCACCACCGTGCGTTGGTGCCGTCGGCGGACGGCACCGGCAAACTGTCGATCGGCCAGTTGTACGGGCACGGCGGTCTGCCGTTAGCGGACTTCCGTGCCCGGATCGGCGCGGTCGACCCGGCGATCGTCGCCGAGCTGCACCGCTGGCTGGCAGCAACGGCGGCGACCGCCGGCCTGCCGGCCGCCGCCGGCCCGTCAGCAGCCGCCGGGCCACAGCTGCCCGACCTGGACGTGGTCGCGGCGGCGCATACCCTGCTCGACGAGACACTGCGGTACTGGGAGGAGCAAGGCTGGACCGGCGTCGACCACGATCTCACCGCGATCCTGCTGCAGGGCGCGGTGACGCTGGCCGACCATCTGTCGTCGGCGCATGGCACCCTGCACGGCGACCAGCCGATCGGGCCGGCGCTGGCGGCCCGGCTGGTCGGCGAATTCACCGCTGCCGGCCGTCAGCTGCACCGGCATCAGCGGCAGGCCGGGGACGTATCCGGGCATCTGTTGTTGCGGGCTCCGACCGGGACAGGCAAGACGGAAGCCAGCCTGTTGTGGGCTGCCGCCCAGGTCGCGGACCTGGCGGCGACGCTCGGCGGGGTGCCGCGGGTGTTCTACACGCTGCCGTACCTGGCGTCGATCAACGCGATGGCCCGGCGGCTCGGTGCGCTGCTCGGCGACGACGACCTGATCGGGGTGTCGCATTCGCGGGCCGCCTCCTACCACCTGGCGGCGGCCATCTGCGCCGAGGACGAGCCCACCGACGACATCCCCGACGGCATCCGCGACGACGAGCGGCGGGTGGCCGCTGCCCGTAAGGCGGTGTCACGGGCGGCGGCGACCCGGCTGTTCCGGGAAACGGTGCGGGTGTCCACGCCCTACCAGTTGCTGCGCGGCGCGTTGGCCGGCCCGGTCCACGCCGGCATCGTGCTCGACTCGGCCAACTCGGTGTTCATCCTGGACGAGCTGCACGCCTACGAACCGGTCCGGTTGGGCTACATCCTCGCGACGGCGCAACTGTGGGAGCGCCTCGGCGGGCGGGTCGCCGTACTGTCGGCGACGTTGCCGACAGCGTTGGCCGAGCTGTTCGGCGCGGCGATGCGGGCACCGGTGCACCAAGTGTCGGCCGAGCCGGGCTGTGTGCCGCAGCGGCACCGAATCGGGGTCCGGGACCACACGTTGACCAGCCCGGACGCGGTCGACGAGATGCGGGACCGGCTCGTCGCCGGTGAGGCGGTGCTGGTGGTGGCGAACAACGTCGCCCAGGCCCAGCAGCTGTACGACGAGTTGTCGTCGGATGCCCACCGCCGTCACGAGGGCGACGGAGTGGCCGACGCGGCGATCCTGCTGCATTCACGGTTCAAACGGGGCGACCGATCCCGCATCGAACGGCGGATCATCAACCGGTACGGCACCCGCGCCGCCACGGCCGCCGGGCGACGCCGGGGCGGGCTGGTCGTGGCTACCCAGGTCGTCGAGGTGTCGCTCGACGTCGATTTCGATGTGCTGTTCACCTCCGCCGCGCCGCTGGAAGCACTGCTGCAACGCTTCGGCCGGGTCAACCGGCTGGGTGCCCGCCCGCCGGCCGATGCGATCGTGCATCCGGCGGCGTACGGGCCGCGTCGCGCGGACCGGTCCGGGCGCGACTACGCCGACGGCGTCTACCCGCGCGAGCCGGTCGAGGCGGGCTGGCGGATCCTGTGCGACCACGACGGGCAGCCGGTCGACGAGATCCAGGCCGGCGGCTGGCTGGACGAGGTGTACGCGACCGCGTGGGGCCAGGCGTGGCGGGCCGACGTCGAACGGGAACGCCGACGCTTCCACGACGAGTTCCTGTCGTTCACCGAGCCGTACGCGGACCGGTCGCCGCTGGCGGACCGGTTCGACGAGCTGTTCGACGGCACCGAGGCGATCCTGCAGGAGGACCTCGGCGACTACGAGTCCGCGTTGCAGCTGGCCGACCATAAAGCGGCGGGCCGGCTGCTCGCCGACGACTTCCTCATCCCGATGCCGGCGTACGCGGCGCGGCTGGCCCGGCTCGACCGCAAGCTCGGGGTCCGCGTCGTCGACGGCGTCTACGACGACGAGTACGGCCTGACGAAGGTCAACGCCGTCGAAGGCGAACGGTACCGGCTCGGTGAGGTGTTCTGATGCGACCCGAGGACATCGGCGGCGTACACATCAAGTACCTGCACCACTGCCGCCGGCAGCTCTGGCTGTATGCCTGCGGGGTGCGGCCGGAGCAGCTCAACGCGGCGGTGCAGCTAGGGGAGGCGGTCCACGACGTATCGTACCGACGCAACTCCCCAGTGGATCTCGGCGCGGCCGTGCTGGACTTCGTCGACGGCGAGCAGTGGGTGCACGAGGTGAAGTCGTCGTCGCGGTCGACGACCGCCGACGAGGCCCAGGTAGTGCACTACTGCTACCGGCTGCGGCAGGTCGGAGTGCCCGCGCGCGGCGCGGTGCTGCACTACCCGAAGACCAGAAGGACCAAGAAGATCGAGTACGACGACGCCGAAGCAGACCGCGCCGAACGCGACATCGCCGACGCGCTCGCGGTGACCGCCGCCCCCGAATCCCCGCCCCGCCTGGCCCGCACCCGCTGCCGGGGTTGCAGCTTCGTCGACTACTGCTGGAGCGACTGATGCCCGCCGCCACCCGCACCTACTGGCTGACCACCCCGTGCCGGATCCGCCGGCAGGACCAGTCGCTGGTGATCGAACGTGAGTCCGGTGACAAGGTGCACGTGCCAGTGACGGACGTACGGGACATCGTCGCCGTGCAGCCGGTGGACATCAACACGGCGGTCGCGTCGCTACTCAACCGGCACCGGGTCAGCGTGCACCTGCTCGGCCACTACGGCGACTACGTCGGCTCGCTGCTGACCAGCGAGACCAGCGTCTCCGGCGAGACGGTGCTGGCGCAGGCCCGACTGGTCACCGACCCGGCGGCCAGCTTAAAAGTCGCCCAGGACCTGGTGGTGGCGACCGCGTTCAACGTCCGCCGCGTGATCGACCGCGATCTACTGGCCGCACCGTACGCGACGCTGAAGGCATCGGCGGCGAAGGCGACCAGCGCCGCCCAGCTAATGGGCGCCGAAGGCACCTTCCGCCGCTCGGCGTGGGAGATGCTCGACACCCGGCTGCCCGACTGGCTGCAACTCGGCGGCCGGTCGCGACGGCCGCCGAGCAACGCCGGCAACGCCTTCATCAGCTACGTCAACGGCATCATCTACGCCCGGGTGCTGACCGCCGTCCGGTTGACGCCACTGCACAGCGGGCTGGCATTCCTGCATTCGACAATGGAGCGGCAGCGGCATTCGCTCGTGCTGGACCTGGCCGAGGTGTTCAAGCCATTGTTCGCCGAGCGGCTGCTGCTCCGCCTGGCCGGCCGCAACCAGCTCAAACCCGAACACTTCGACAGCGACGTCAACCAGGCGATGCTCAGCGAAACCGGCCGGCGCTTCGTCGTGCAGACCGTCCGTGACGAGCTGGGCACCACTGTGCAGCACCGCAGCCTCGGCCGGAAGGTCGCCTACGACGAACTGCTCTACCTGGAGGCGCTGCGACTGGCCCGGCACTGCCTGGAAGGTGAGCCGTACAAGCCGTTCCGGATCTGGTGGTGACCCGGTGTACGTGATCGTCGTCTACGACACCGCCGCGAAGCGCAACCCGCTGATCCTGCGGACCTGCCGGCAGTACCTGCACCACGTGCAGCGCAGCGTATTCGAAGGCGACCTGAGCGAGGCGCAGCTGCGCCGCTTCCGGGCCGCTGTCGAGGAGGTGATCGACGGCGGCTACGACAGCGTCCTCGTCTACACCTTCCCGCCCGGCACCAGCGGCCAACGACAGGAGTGGGGCCGTGCCCAGCCCGCACCGTCCGACATCCTCTAGATCAACATCCCGGATTTCAGCGACACGCCGGGGTCCGCTGCACAACCGGAGGTTCACTGCAAAACTCAGCCCGACACCGACCTCGACAGGCCCTCTGACCTGCGACTTAAGCTTCGGGTCCTCATCTGCCCTACGAGGGATTGCAACACAACCCACCGGGCCAACTCGACGTCTTCGGGGGTCGTCCTCATCTGCCCTACGAGGGATTGCAACGTTTCGTTGCCGGCTGCGGTTTGCCGGCGGGCGCGGGTCCTCATCTGCCCTACGAGGGATTGCAACCCGAACTGGCCCGCTACGACGACCCGCGCCGTAACGGTCCTCATCTGCCCTACGAGGGATTGCAACGCACCCTGTACGGCTGGACGTTCCCGATCGCCGCGTCCTCATCTGCCCTACGAGGGATTGCAACGCGATGACGTCGTGGCCGGCGTAGAGCAGGGCGCGTACGGGTCCTCATCTGCCCTACGAGGGATTGCAACATGGTGGCGCCGGTGGTGTCGTCGACCAGGCGGAGTCCTCATCTGCCCTACGAGGGATTGCAACACGAGCACCAGCTCCGGGCCGGTGCCGAGGACCAGGTCCTCATCTGCCCTACGAGGGATTGCAACATCTCGTCCGACACCCGGCGGACCTCGAAGGCGATGTCCTCATCTGCCCTACGAGGGATTGCAACTCCACGGTGAGACCGTGGGCGCGGACGGCGTAGCCGACGTCCTCATCTGCCCTACGAGGGATTGCAACGCTCCACCAGCTCCCAGATCATCGCGTGCGTCGGGAGTCCTCATCTGCCCTACGAGGGATTGCAACGCCGTGGCCGCACAACAAGCTCGACGGGGTGGCCTGCCGGTCCTCATCTGCCCTACGAGGGATTGCAACTTGGCGTCGGCGTAGGGGTCGACGATGGTGTACCGGGTCCTCATCTGCCCTACGAGGGATTGCAACCAGGTGACCCGGCTGCGTTCCCTGTCCTCGATGTCCTCATCTGCCCTACGAGGGATTGCAACGACAGCGACCCTGCCGCCGTGGACACTGCCCGGGCGTCCTCATCTGCCCTACGAGGGATTGCAACACGTGGTCGCGGTCGAGGCCGCCCATCTCTTCCCACCGGTCCTCATCTGCCCTACGAGGGATTGCAACATGACATCGAGGACGCTGCGCGGGCTTACGACGTTGGTCCTCATCTGCCCTACGAGGGATTGCAACGCCTGCGTGAACAGCTCCGGCTCCTGCCGGCCCTGATGTCCTCATCTGCCCTACGAGGGATTGCAACATCAGGTCCCGCCAGTGCGGGCTGAGCGTCCGCCGTACCGGTCCTCATCTGCCCTACGAGGGATTGCAACAGGTGTACCGGACCGCGACCCGCCTGGGCGTGGACGTCCTCATCTGCCCTACGAGGGATTGCAACTCCAGGACCCGGAGCGCGACCGGCAGCGCGTACGCGTCCTCATCTGCCCTACGAGGGATTGCAACTCGGCACCCTGGCTGGTCAGGGAAAACGGAGCCAGCCCGGTCCTCATCTGCCCTACTGTCAACGCCGCCTCAATCGTGACCACCGTGGTCCGGCTGAAACTGGACCACCCCGGTTTGGTTGATCTTCAGTCGTTGGTCTTGGTCGCTGCCGGGACGCGGCCGAGGTCGCGGTCCTTGAGCCGGTAGCTGTCGCCCTTCATCGAAACGACCTCGGCGTGGTGAACAAGCCGGTCGATCATGGCCGCGGCGACGACGTCATCACCGAAGACCTCTCCCCACCGGCCGAAGGGCTTGTTACTGGTGACGATCAGCGAGGCACGTTCGTAGCGGTTCGAAACCAACTGGAAGAACAGGTTCGCCGCTTCGGCTTCGAAGGGGATGTAGCCGACCTCGTCAACGATCACCAGCGGGATCCGGCCGAGTTTGACGAGCTCGTCCTGCAGCCGGCCGGCGTGGTGGGCGTCAGCGAGACGGGACACCCACTGAGCGGCGGTGGCGAACGCGACCCGGTGTCCGGCCTGGCAGGCCCGGATACCGAGACCGATGGACAGGTGGGTCTTGCCGGTGCCGGGCGGCCCCAGGAACACGACGTTCTCCTTCGACGCCACGAAGTCCAGAGTGCCCAGGTGGGCGATCGTCTCCCGCTTCAACGACCGCTGGTGTTCGAAGTCGAACTCCTCCAGGCTCTTGCGTGCCGGGAACCTCGCCGCCCGGATACGCCCCTCACCGCCGTGGGCCTCCCGGGCCGCCACTTCGCGTTGCAGACAGGCGGCGAGAAACTCCTCGTGCGTCCACGACTCCGCCCGGGCCCGCTCCGCGAGCCGGTCCACCGACGCCGCCAACGAGGGCGCCTTCAACGCACGGGTGAGGAAAGCGATCTCGGAGGAGACGTTGCGGTTGCCGGTCGTTCTGGAGGCCATCACGCGGCCGCCTCGGCATCGACACCGAACATGCGGTCGTAGTCGGCCAACCTGCGGTGCTCCACCTCGGCCGTGACCGCCGGTGCCGGCGCCTGCCGCGCGGCGGTCCGCAGATCGGCGGCGGCCTGACGGTGAGCCGGGTCGGTGATGCTCTGATGCCGCGCCCAGCACCGGTCGTGCCGGGCGACGAGACGGCCCTCGCAGAGCACCTGCACCCGGTCGGCGTCAGCGACCACGTCGACCCGGCGGCCCACCACCATCGGGTGCACCGAGTAGTCGTTGCCGTCCAGCCGGACGTAGTGGTCGCGGGGCAGACGGGTGCTCCGCCGCCAGCCGACCACCGGCGCGACCGGCGGCAGCGTCAACATCGCCGCTCGGTCGGCCTCCCACCGGTCCACCGGCCGGCAGCCCAGCACCCGGTGCCGACGCTGGTTCGCCCGTACCAGCCATTCGGCAAGCTGGGCGTTGAAGTCCCGGGGCGAGCTGAACCGGCGCCCGGGCAGGAACGACGTCTCAAGATAGCCGTTCGCCCGCTCCACCAGGCCTTTGGCTTCCGGATCCGCCGGCCGGCACTGGAGCACGCGGATCCCGAGAGTGCCACGGAAGCCGTTCATCGCCTCGGTCAACTGCGGCCTGCCGGCACGCCACTGGCCAACCGCTGACTCGTTGTCCCATACCAACGTCCTGGGCACCCGACCCCACCCGGAGATCAACGTCCAGTGTCCGACCAGCAGATCCGCCGACTGCCGGGACGGGATCATCACCGCCGTCAGCCACCGCGAGTACCCGGACACCATCACCATCACCGGCGGCCGTCCGACCTGACCGAACCCCAGGGGCACGTCCGCCGGCGGGAACCACAGATCACACTGCGCCAGCTCACCCGGCAGGTACTCGGTGCGCTGCGCCGGGTCAGGCCGGCGGAACAACGGCCGCAGCCGCTGCACCCGGTCACAGAACACCGTCTTCCCACGGGTCCACCCGACCCGTTCCATGATCACCGTCGAGGGCATGTCCGGGAACTCCGCCAACAACGCCCTGATCTGCGGCTCGACCGCGTCCACGATCGAGCCCTTCGCCGCCCGTCGGTACCGCGGCGGCTCATCACTGGCCAACGCCTTCTTCACGGTGTTGCGAGACATCCTCAACCGCCGTGCGATGGCCTGAATCGCCATACCCTCCGACCGCCGCAGCCGCCGGATCTCCGCCCAGTCCTCCACGTTCAGCACCTCCCGATGCTTCAGGAGGTGGTCCCGATTCAGCCGGAACCACGTGGTCAGTTTTCACGCGGAGCTGACACCTACGAGGGATTGCAACGGTCGACCATCGCCTGCCACTGATCCTCGGGGATGTCCTCATCTGCCCTACGAGGGATTGCAACATGACGAGCAGGTCGCTGCTGACGGCGTTGGCGTAGGCGTCCTCATCTGCCCTACGAGGGATTGCAACGCGTACAGCCGGCCGGCGGTCTCACCCCACCGGGCCGACGTCCTCATCTGCCCTACGAGGGATTGCAACTCCTGCGATCGCCGCGGCGTCGGCACCGTGGTTGTCCGGTCCTCATCTGCCCTACGAGGTGTCGCCGCTTCCTGAAAACTGACCCACCAGGAGTCTCCGAAAACTGACCCATCCTGCTGTATGTGAGGAGGGTGCTGAAAGTGGAGGACTGGGCTGAAATACGCCGGTTGCATCGTGCGGAGGGCGTACCCATCAGGGAGATCGCCCGCCGGCTGGGAGTGGCCCGCAACACGGTCCGGGCGGCGTTGGCCAGCGACCGGCCGCCGAAGTACGAACGTGAGCCACGAGGCTCGGTCGTCGACCCCTACGAGCCACGGATCAGGGCGTTGCTGACCGAGTGGCCACGGATGCCCGGGCCGGTGATCGCCGAGCGGATCAAGTGGCCCTACTCGATGCCGCCGTTACGCAGACGGCTGGCGGTGATCCGGCCGGAGTACGTCGGTGTGGACCCGGTCGACCGGACGGTCTACGAGCCGGGCGAGATCGCCCAGTGCGACCTGTGGTTTCCCGACACCGCGATCCCGGTCGCGGCGGGCCAGTCACGCACGAAGCTACCGGTGCTGGTCATCACCCTGGGGTTCTCCCGGTTCATGACCGCCGTGATGATCCCGTCCCGGCAGGCCGGCGACATCCTGTCCGGGATGTGGCGGCTGATCTCGCAGCTGCGGCGGGTGCCGAAAACCCTGGTGTGGGACCGGGAATCCGCGATCGGCGGGACCGGACGGGTCTCGGTGCCGGCGGCGGCGTTCGCCGGAACCCTGGCCACGCGCATCCGGCTGGCTCCCCGCCGCGATCCGGAGTTCAAAGGCATGGTCGAACGCACCAACGGATTCCTGGAGACCTCGTTCATGCCCGGCCGGCTGTTCACCTCACCCGCCGATTTCAACACCCAGCTCGACGACTGGCTGGCCGGGGCCAACGCCCGCACCGTCCGCTCGGTCCAGGGCCGCCCGGTGGACCTGCTGGCCACCGACTACCTGTCGATGATCCCGCTGCCGCCGGTGCAACCCCCGACCGGGCTGACCAACCGCGTCCGGCTCGGACGTGACTACTACGTCCGCGTCGACACCGTCGACTACTCCGTCGACCCGCGCTCGATCGGCCGTCTCGTCGACGTGAACGCCTCGCTGGACACCGTGACGGTGTCCTGCGACGGCCAGATCGTCGCCCACCACGACCGGTCCTGGGCCAGACACGGCCTCGTCACCGACCCGGTCCACAAGGACACCGCGCAACGCCTGCGTCAGGCCTTCACCGAGGAACGCCACCGCCGCCAGGTGTCCGTGCGCCACCACAGCGACGGTCACACCGTCGCGCTGCGGGCGCTACCGGACTACGACGCCCTGTTCGGCGTCGACTTCACCAACCTCACGACGAAAGCGAGTGATCAGTGACCACCACCACGCCACCGCGGACCAGCACACCCAGGGATGGGATGCCGTCGATGATCTCCTACCTGACCAGGGTGTTGAAGACGCCCACCATCGGCGCTGTCTGGGAAGAACTGGCCGAACAGGCCCGTGACCAGAACTGGTCCCACGAGGAGTACCTGGCCGCCCTGCTGCAGCGTCAGGTCGCCGACCGGGAGTCCAAAGGGACCACGATGCGGGTCCGCACCGCCCATTTCCCGCAGGTCAAAACTCTGGAGGACTTCAACCTCGATCACCTGCCGTCGCTCCGCCGCGACGTCCTGGCCCACCTGGCCACCAGCACGTTCGTTCCCAAGGCGGAGAACGTGATCCTGCTGGGTCCACCCGGACTCGGTAAGACGCACCTGGCGATCGGACTCGGCGTCAAAGCCTGCCAGGCCGGCTACTCGGTCCTGTTCGACACCGCCAGCAACTGGATCGCCCGCATCGGCGCCGCCCACCAACAGAACCGTCTGGAAGCCGAGCTGAAGAAGATCCGCCGCTACCGGCTGATCATCATCGACGAGGTCGGGTACATCCCGTTCGACCAGGACGCCGCGAACCTGTTCTTCCAGCTGATCGCCTCACGCTACGAGGTCGGCTCGGTCATGGTCACCTCGAACCTGCCCTTCGGCCGCTGGGGCGAGACGTTCTCCGACGACGTCGTGGCCGCCGCGATGATCGACCGCCTCGTCCACCACGCCGAGGTCCTCACCCTCACCGGCGACTCCTACCGCACCCGCCAACGCCGTGAGCTCCTCGCCAAGGAAAACCGCACCAGCCGCGACTAACCAACCATGGGTCAAAATTCCCAGACTCATGCAGGGTTCAGATTGCCGGAGCGTTGACACGAGGGATTGCAACAGGTGCTGGACGGCCAGGGCGACCGCGAGCCGGCGGGTCCTCATCTGCCCTACGAGGGATTGCAACTGAAATGTCAACGGTCTTCCTGACCTGGCCCTGACACGGTCTCGGTGATCGCGGACGGTCGATTAATCGGCGAGTAGGACGGGTCGGCGGAGCAGGTCGGGGTTGGCCCGGCGTACATCTGTCTTTTGAGTGTTTTGATGCGGTTTACGGAGCCTTCGACGGCACCGGAGTTCCAGCTCGTGGTCAGGCCGGCTCTGACCGCGTCCCAGTCCGGGCGCAGGCCTTTGGCGAACGATCGGATCTCCGCGATGGTGCTGTGCTCGGCCTGTTCGACCCAGGTCGTGAGGCGGTCGCCGCCCCGGGTCCGGACCAGGTCGGTGAACCCGCGGGCCAGGTCTCGGATGGCCGCCAGGTCCGGGCACAGACCACACAACCGCTCGAGTTCTGCCCGGTGTTCGTCGGTGAGTTTGTCGATCGGGCGCATGATCCAGCCGGTGATGTCGCGGGTGGGTGGCGGCGCTGGTGGTACCGGCGTCGGCGTGTCGCGGCCCCGGACGCCGAAGTGTCCGAGGTCGGCGTGCGGAAACGCCCACCTGTCCTTCGACCGGACGGCACCACGACGGGCCACATGGTCGTCTGGACAGCCTCGTTCGCCCAGCTCATCGACCCGACGTTGGTCCAGGATCCGACGCTGTTCGCGCTCGCGGCAACAGACCCCATCTACTCCATCCCGGTGTCCGTCGCGCTGCCGACAGATCCTGACGAGGTGCTACGGGCACGTCCGGCGTGGCGTTGGACGAACGGCTCCACGCCTCGTGGCTGCTGTTACCGGAGTGGACCGAGGCGATGAACTCGGTCCTGGCCGGGGCGGAAGGCACCGCAGCGACGCTCGGCGGGCTGGCGCTGGCGACAGACGCGCTCGTCGCGCTACGCAACCTCGGACAGGAACGGGACCTGACCCAGCTTCTACACCTCTATCCCCAGCTCGGGGCGCTGCTCTCCGGTCGGGGGCAGCTTCCGCCGCTGCCGGCGCAGGTGCCACCCGAACTGCTGCACGGCTGATCACAAACGATGACCACGGGGCCGGTCCTGCCACCGCACCAGGTGGGGCGCTGGCCGGTGAGCAGAAACTCGCGGCAGCAGGGACCTGCTGGGGCGATCGTCGGAGGAAAGTGATCACCGCTCGCTACGTTCCTCTAACGGCAAGTTGACATTGACGGATACCGGCGACAGTGGCAGCCTGCCCCCGCACACCAAACCGGGCGACACGGCCCCGCCTCCAGCACCGCGAACCCGGCCGGGGGAGAGCGGCACCTCGACCACGGAAGCACGTCCCACTGTCTGGACTTTCGATCCGACGCGGGTAACCATGATCAAAACCCATCGGGACAGGACGGGTCACCCCTGGACTGGCCGGGACGTGAGGGATGCTCGTCGCACGAGCACCCACCGAGCACCCAACCGACCACAAGGGACGGAAAAGCGAAAGGGCCTGACTGCCGTTTCGGCAGGTCAGACCCCTGTTGATCTCGCGCGCCCGAAGGGACTCGAACCCCTAACCTTCTGATCCGTAGTCAGATGCTCTATCCGTTGAGCTACGGGCGCAGGTGCCTGGCAAGCATACACGCCTCGCCGAAGCGCGGAGACTCCGGGATTCGAACCCGGGAGGGGCTTTAAGACCCCAACCGCATTAGCAGTGCGGCGCCATAGACCAGACTAGGCGAAGTCTCCCCGGCGGCCGCTCCAGACCACCGCCGGTCGAGGATACAGGGCACGCCGCGCCCGGGGCAAAGCACCTCCCCGGGCCGCAGCCGACGTCAGTGCGGCGCGACCGGCGTCGGCGCGGCCCGGTCGGGAACGGGCAGACGGCCGGGACGCACGACGACCAGGAGCACGATCAGCGCGGCCAGTACGCCTCCGGTGATCACCGTCGCCATCGCGATGCTGCCGGTGCCGAGTAGCCCGACGACCGGCGCGGCGAGTGCGCCGACACCGAACTGCACCGCCCCGAGCATCGCGGACGCGGTCCCGGCAGCTTCCCCGTGGCCGGCCAGGGCCAGCGCCGGAGCGTTCGGTAGCGCGAACCCGGCTGCGGCGAGAACGGCCCACAGCGGGATCAGGACGCCGGGTAGCCCGCCGACGTTCGTTGCCGCGAAGCCGAGCAGGATCAGCCCGCAGACCAGCCCGGCGATCAGTGAGGTCCGCAGGATCTGCTGCGGTGAGTAGCGGCGGAGTAGTCGTACGTTGAGCTGGGTGGCGGTGATCATGCCGACCGCCCCGGCCCCGAACGCGATACCGAACTGTTGCTCGTCGAGCCCGTACTGGTCCTGCAGGACGAACGACGAGCCCGCGACGTACGCGAACAGCGACGCCATCGAGAACCCGGCGACGAGCACCAGGCCGACGAAGATCCGGTCCCGGAACAGGCTTCCGTACACCCGGAGGGTGTCCAGCACCCGGGCCGGACGGCGGCGGTGCGGCGGCAGCGTCTCGGGCAGCCCAAGGGCGGTCACCGCGATCAGGGCGAGCCCCAGTACCGCGAGCGCGGCGAACACCCCTCGCCAGTGCGTCCAGTTGAGCAGCGCGCTACCGAGGGTCGGCGCGAGAACCGGCGCGACGCCCATGACCAGCAGCAGCCGGGACAGTACGCGGGCGAAGGCGATCCCGCTGAACATGTCCCGGACGACCGCCATCGCGATCACCGCCGCCGCGGCGGCTCCGAAGCCCTGGACGATCCGCAGCGTGCCGAGCACCGCGATATTCGGTGCCACGGCGCACAGGACCGAGGCGAGCACGTGCAGACCGGTGCCGACCAGCAGCGGTCGGCGTCGACCCCACACGTCCGACAGCGGCCCGATGATCAACTGGCCGATGGCCAGCCCGGCGAGTGTGCCGGTCAGCGTCAACTGGACGCCGGCTGCGGTGGTCTGCAGGTCGTCGCTGATTGCCGGTAGTGCCGGCAGGTACATGTCGATGGTCAACGGGCCGACCGCGATGAGCGTGCCGAGCACCAGGATCAGCCGGATCCGCTGCCATGAGCTGAGCGACTCACCGGGAGTCGGCTCCACGACGGGGACTGTTGCGGACCCGCCGGGCCGTTGGGCGAGCGCTGTCATGGTTCCTCTTCCGCGATGGCGCGTCGTCTGCGCGCGGTAGGGCGCGGGTCGTCGCGACCCGACTGGTACGCCAGTGCTGCCGCTGTGCAGGCGCGCAGCCAATCTCACAAGCTAGCCGTCGCGCCTGCCATTCCCGTTACGGCGAACGGTGTGGCGCGTCACAGCGGCGCGAACAGTGCACTCGTCGGCCCGGATGTCGGCAACCGCACGCGTGGAGGGCCGACGCCGATGGCGCCTGCGGCGGGAGCCGGCCCACCCAGGCCCGCCGGCCCACCCAGGCCAACCCCGGGTGGCCAGCGTCCACCCGATCACCGTACCGACTATGACACACGACAATGCATATTGCGTACGTCATATCTTCGTACGGCAGGTCGCTCCGTAGGACGCTATCAGAAATAATCGGTCCGGAGTCTTGTCGTGGAAACCGTCGAAGCCTAATCTCTGGCATCACCGATGCGCGACTCGCGTCGCCGGTGCGGCGCCTGCCCGGCGTCGCCGGACAGCAGGTGTCCACCGACGGAACCCCGTCGTGGGACACCGGCCCGGAATCCCCCGGGGCAACCCCTTCGGTTAAGGAGCCAGCCTTGCGTATCCGACTCACCCTGGCCATCGCCGCGACCGCACTGGTCGGCGCGTTCGTGGCCCCGTCCGCCGCGGCTGCGGCACCACAACAGATCATCGGCGGCGGCACGGTTTCCTCGGCACCGTGGGCGGCCGCCGTCTTCCAGAACGGCTCGTTCGCCTGTTCCGGCTCGATCATCGCCTCACGGTGGGTGCTGACCGCGCGGCACTGTCTCGGTGGGTCGATGTCGGTGCGAGTGGGCAGCGTCTACCGCTCCTCGGGCGGCGCGACCAGCACGGTCAGCGCCACGTACGGCCGGTACGACCTCGGCCTGCTCTACCTGAGCTCGGCGGTCTCCACCAGCTACGTCACGTTGGCGTCCAGCAACCCACCGGTCGGCTCGACGAACACTATCTACGGCTGGGGCCGGACCTGCAGCAACTGTGACGCCTCGGCGCAGCTGAAGGTCGCCTCGGTGCGTACCACAACGAACGGCGCGTCCGACGCGTACGGCGGCCCGGCGATCCGCAGCACCGGGGTGAACGGCGTGGCCTGGCGGGGCGACTCCGGCGGTCCGCAGTTCTACAACGGGCAGCAGGTGGGTGTCTGCTCGACCGGCAACGGGTCGACGTACCAGAACTACGCCTCGGTGGCGTCCAGCCGGAGCTGGATCCGCTCGGTGACCGGGGTCTGAGTCTGTGACGACCGGAGCGGCCGACATCGGCCGTTCGGTACGCGGGGGGTCGGTGGGCGTCCCGCGTACCACCTGATCCGCCGGTTCGGCGGCCGCTGCCCGCAGCGGCCGCCGAACCGGCACCGGCCGCCATACCTGTACCGGCTCGCTCCGGCCGGTGATCGACATTGGTGGTTGCTGGTGGAATCTGAGCCTCGTGCCGGCGGCGCGGTAGGTTTCCGCGGTCACGGCGACATCGCCTGGGGCGGCATGTGCCTGCAGCCGAGCGGCTATGTTGATCAAGTCGCCGGTGAGGAATCCGACGCCGCCGTCGACTGCACCGGCGGTGTCGATGGCCGCCGCTCCGGTGGCCACTCCGACCCGGATCCGTACCCGCGCGCTGTCGGGAAAGTCGGTACGGCGGACCGCGTCGGCGAGTTCGAGGGCGGCCCGCACCGCCGGGTACGCGCCGCCATCGCCATGATCATCGTCGTTGCCGGCGATGCCGAAGACCGCCATCACCGCGTCTCCGATGTACTTCTCCACCACTCCGTCCCACCGTCGAATCACCGTCCGCACCGCGTGGAAGTAGCGCAGCTGCACGTCGCGGACCTCCTCCGGAGTAAGCCGACTGGACAGGGCGGTGAAGCCGACCATGTCGACGAAGAGCACGCTGACCGTGCGGCGGCGGGTCCGGGCGGCTGGAACGGACCAGCCAGACGGCGGTTTCCGTCGCGCTCCGCAGTTGGCACAGTAACGGTGGGTCGACCTTACGGATGTACGGCAGATCGGGCCGGCTGCGTGGGTCGGGCCGGTGGGGCGGCGGTAGTTGCGGCGGAGCGTCCTCATGATCGCCTCCTGCGCGGTGGTGGTGGTGCTCCAGTCCGCTCCCGGGTGGACCTGATCCGGTCCGTGTGGACCGACCTACGGGACGGATGGCTGAAACGTTTGCAGCCCAGCGCAGCCCTAGGATCTGTAGAACGACGTATGTCAGATACTCCCACCCTTTATGTCGGTGATCGGATTGACACAGTCACGCGATGGCAGGTCGCTGGCCCCCAGCTCCGACGAGGTTCCCTTCGTCGGGCGGCAGGCTCAGCTGCAGGTGTTGCACGAGTCGCTACGTAGGGTCGAGCGGGGGAACACGGCCGCGGTCTTCGTCATGGGCGAGAGCGGCATCGGTAAGTCGCGGCTGCTGAGCGCGGCCAGCGACCGGCTACGTACTGCCGGTGCCCTGGTGCTGTCCGGGGCATGTCTGGACATTGGGGACTCATCACCGCTGCACCCACTTCGGCAGGCTCTGCGGCGCTATCAGCCGGCGGCCGGCCGGGCCGGCATCCTGTCCGGCGCTGCGGCCAACGAGTTGATCTCGGTGCTGGACGGCGAGGCCCGGCATCCCGACGGAGCCGGTGACCTGCTGGAACGGCTCACCCGTGGACTCGGCGCGGTTGCCGCCGGACGGACTCTGGTGCTGGTCATGGACGATCTGCAGTGGGCCGACCTGACCACCCGGCATCTGCTGCTGTACCTCCTCGCCGGGCTGGGTGACGTCCGGCTGCTGCTGCTCGGCGCGGCACGGACCGAGACGCTGCGGGGCGACGATCCGATCCGCCGCATGCTGCTGGAGTTGCGCCGGTCCCGGTCGCGTTCCGGCGCGGTCCACGTGTTGGAGCTGGAGCCGCTGGACCGGACGGAAACCGCCCAACTCGTCGCGGAGCTGCTCGGCGGCGACCCGGAGCCCGACCTGGCCGAGTCGGTGTGGCGGCGCAGCGGTGGGGTGCCGTTCCTCGCCGAGGAGCTGGCCCGGGACGCCAGGGACGGCCGGGACGGCCTGTCGGAGACCCTGCGCGAGATCACCCTGGCCCACGTCGACGCCTTGCCGGCCGATGCCCAGCTCGTGTCACACGCGGTCGCCGCCGGCGTGGAGCCGGTAGCCCACGACCTGTTGGCCCGGGTCGCCGAGCTCGGCGAGGACCGGCTGCTGCAGGCGGTACGCGAGGCGGTCGGCCAACGGGTGCTGCTGTCCGAGCCGGACGGGTACCGGTTCCGTTATCCGCTGATCCGCGAGGTCCTGGAGCCGCGGCTGCTGCCGGGGGAGCGGGTCCGGTGGCACCGGCGGTACGCCGAGGCACTCGTCGCCGGCCCCACCGGTGACCTGCAGCACGCCCGGTTGGCGTACCACTGGCGGGAGGCGGGCGAGACCACCCGGGCGTTGCCGGCCGTGGTCGCCGCCGCCGAGGAGGCGGAGCGACTGTACGGCTTCGCCGAGGCGTTCGAGCACTGGGCCAGCGCGGTCGACCTGGCCAACCAGGTCCCGCCGGCCTGGCTGGTCGAATTCGACGCGACCATGCTGGGCCGACGCGCGGCGGAGGCGGCGCACCGCAGCGGCGAGCACGAGCGCGCGCTGGCCCTGCTGGAGCAGTTGGCCACCAACCTGTTCGGTCCGCCGCCGTCCTGGCTGTACACCCTGCGGGCGCGGTACCTGACGGCGGTCGGTCAGCTGGCCGAGGCGGAGCGCGAGTACGACCGGACGCTGGCTGCGGCCGACGCCGCCGCCGGCGAGCGGGTCGCCGCCGCCGCGCACTCCGCCGATCTGCTGCTGCAACTCTGCCGGTACGCCGACGCCGGCCGGCGGGCCCAGGAGGCACTGGACCTGGCTGCCGGGGTGCCCGACTGTGCCTCGGCGATGGTGCTGGCCGGGGTGACCCTCGGCTACAGCCAGGCGTACCTCAACGACCCGGCGGCGGGCAAGGAAGCGGTCCGGCAGGCGCGGCGTACCGCCGAACTGACCGGCGGCCCGGCGGACGTCGCCGTCGCCGACCTGCAGCTCGCCGAGCTGCTCAGTGGACACCTCAACGAGTTGGAGGAGGGGGTCGCGGTCGCCCGCCACGGCGCGGAACGGGCCGAGCGGGTCGGGCTGGCCCGCACCTACGGCACCCGGCTGCTCTCCGCCGCCGCCAACGGGCTGTTCCGGCTCGGCCGGTGGAGCGAGGCCGAGGAGGTGATCACGGCCGCGCTGCGGCACCGGCCGTCCGGGGCGGACGCGGTCGAGCTGCTGCTGGCCCGCTGCCGGATTCATGTGGGTTTCGGCCACCTCGATGGTGCGGAGTCCGACCTGGAGGCGATCGAGACCCTGCTGGCCGCTGGCGGTGGGATGCGGCACATGCTGCCGTTGCTGACGTTGCGCGCCGGGCTGGCCATGTGGCGTGGCCGGCATGCCGAGGCGCGGGAGGCGGTACAGCAGGGCATCGACCTGGCCGAGCGGCACTCGGGTGACGTCTGGTTGCAGGCGCCGCTGGTCTGGCACGGGCTGCGGGCCGAGGCGGAGGCCAGGTCCAGCGGGACACCGACCGACCCGCAGGCGGTGCAGCGCCTGGTCAAGGTGGTCGGCCGGATGGAACGCAGCAGCAACACGGAGACTGCGGCACCGGTACGCGACGCGGTGATCGGTTACCGGGAGCTCTGCGCCGCGGAGATCAGCCGGATCGACGGCCGGTCGGACCCGGTGCTCTGGTCGCGGGCCGCCGAGGTCTGGGAGCGGCGGTGCCATCCGTATCCGGCGGCGTACGCCCGGTTGCGCCAGGCCGAGGCGCTGTACGCGATCCGTACCCGTAACGCGGACGCGACCCGGGCGCTGCAGGCGGCGTACCGGACCGCCCGGCGGCTCGGCGCCCGCCCGTTCACCCAGGAGATCAAGGCCCTGGCCTCCCGCGCCCGGGTGGCGTTGGGCGCGGGTGAGTCGGAACCGATGCCCGAGGTGGACAGCCAGGAGCGGGTCACCCTGCGGGCCGGTCTGACCAGCCCGCCCACCGTCGGCGAACGGGTGGCCCGGGCGTTGGTCAACGACCGCGCGAAGCGGACCTCGATGGTCGAGCGGGCCGGCCAGGTGCTCGCCCCGGGCGGTCCGGACGAGCTCGCGGTGCTCACCGACCGGGAGCGTCAGGTGCTGGAGTTGGTCGCGGAAGGACGGACCAACCGGGCGACGGCCGAGGCGCTGTTCATCAGCGAACGTACGGTCGGTGTGCACGTGTCGAACATTCTCAACAAGCTGCAGGTCAGGACGCGAGTGGAGGCGACTCGGGTGTTCATGCGTAACCAGCCGCGTGCCTGATACCCGACTGTGAACCTGCCAGTCCGGTGCGTAGCGGCCGCCGACCGGCCGGTCCACCCCGGCCGGTTGACGTCTCGGCCGGAAAACCGCACACCGGGGCGGCGGGATCGGCCAGTGAGACACCCGTCGTTGCGCCGATACCTGCGGGTTGGCAGCGGCTGCCACTGTAGGGACCGACCGTTTCGGTGACGACCGCCCGCCCGGGGCGAGGGAGCACTGCAGACTGGAGGTGTCCGATGCCAGAACTCCGCTGGGGTCACGTGCACGACCAGATCATGGAGGTCCTCGATCACCGGCCGACCGACGTCGCCGGCGTGGTCGAGGATTTGGCGGCGCTGCAGAAGCTGCTCGAGGCAGCCACGCCGAGTGACAGCGACAATCCGGTGGCCGACTTCAACCATCTCTACTGGGTGATCACCAGCACCATCGACGAGCGGCTGCAGGCCGGTGAGTTCGCCGACCCTGCCTTCCTCACCCTGCTGGACATCGAGTTCGCGGAGCGGTACTTCGCGGCGCTGCGCTGCTGGGGCAACCGGGGCGACACCCCGGCGGCCTGGGAGGTGCTGTTCAGCCGGCTGCGCGACGAGAGCGTACGGTCGTTGCCGTCGGCCGCCGCCGGGGTGAACGCGCACATCAACTACGACCTACCGTTCGCCCTGCTGAGCACCTGGGCCAAGCTCGGGTCGGGCCCGGACAACGACGAGCAGCACCGCGACTACCTCTACATCAATGAGATTTTCTTCGACCGGATCCCGCAGCTGCGGCGCAGCTACCTGAGTAGCTGGCAGATCTGCCTCGATCGGCTCAACGGGCAGGTCGACGACTGGTACCAGAACCGGTTGGTGGAGTTCACCCGGGACATCGCCTGGCGGGACGCGGCCCGGATGTGGCCGATGCGGGACAACCCGACCATGCTGGAGAGTGAGCGGCTGCGGATGGACCGGCACACCGCCTTCCTGGGCTGGGCGTTGCTCTCGCCGGTGGGCAGCCTGCTGCAGTGACGCCCGGCCGGGTGCCTGCCGTTCGGCTGCCGGTGGTATCCGCTGTGGGTGGGGCACCCGTGGTCAGGCGGTCCGGTCGAAGCTGTCCCGGGCCGCGAGCACCGTCGGCATCTCGCGTTCGACCAGCTCGATCAGGTCGACCAGCTTGCCGGCGACGGCGCGGCCGAGCGGGGTGAGGCTGTACTCGACGCGGGGCGGGATGGTGGCCTGGACGTCCCGGACGACCATCCCGTCGCGTTCCAGCGCTTGCAGGGTCTGAGCCAGCATCTTCTCGCTGATGCCGTCGACCCGGCGGCGCAGCGCGTTGAACCGGTAGTTGCCGGCGAACAGAGCAGCCAACGCTAGTGTGCCCCATTTGCCGGTTATGTGGTCTAGGGTGGCTCGTGACGGGCAGTCGCGGGCGAAGACGTCGGTCACCAGGGCGGCCGTCGGGTCGTCGGTCGGCGGGCAGGATTCGCTGTGCGGCGCGGGCGCGGACCGGCTGGCCATGTTTCCAGGGTATCTCCCAGTGATGTGTCGAATGGGCCACAGCACTTACTGATCCGCTTGCGCTTTCGAAAAGTTAGTGCAGGCTGGTGGGTGAGGGCGATCGTGGGGCCGCCCCGCAGGGACGTAGGAGCTGACATGATCACTGTCACCGGTGCCGCCGGCCAGCTGGGCCGGTTGGTCGTCGACGAGTTGCTGGACAGCGGACTGCCGCCGGCGCAGATCGTCGCCGTCGTACGGAACCCGCAAAAGGCCGGCGACCTCGCCGCGCGCGGCGTACAGGTCCGGCACGGTGACTACGACCAGCCGCAGACCCTCGGGCCGGCCCTGGCCGGTACCCGCAAGCTGCTGCTGATCAGCGGCAGCGAGGTCGGCCGGCGGATCGACCAGCACCGCAACGCTGTGGCGGCGGCGAAGGCGGCCGGAGTCGACCTGATCGCATACACCAGCATCCTCAACGCGGACACCAGCAGCGTCCCGTTGGCCGCCGAACACCTCGCCACCGAACAGATGATCCGGGACAGCGGCCTGCCGTTCGTGCTGCTGCGCAACGGTTGGTACCTGGAGAACTACACCGGTTCGGTGCTGCCGCAGGCGCTCGCCACCGGCAGCGTGCTGGGCGCTGCCGGCTCGGGTCGGGTCGCCGCCGCGACCCGGGCCGACTTCGCCGCCGCCGCCGTCGCGGTGTTGACCGCGCCAGCACCCGCCGGCAGCGCCGACACCGCCGGAACAGCTGACACCGCCGGAACAGCCGGCACCGTCTACGAGCTTGGTGGTGATGAACCCTTCACCCTGGCCGAGCTGGCCGCCGAGATCAGCCGGCACAGCGGGCGGGAGATCGGCTACCAGGATCTTCCGGCCGACGTGTACGCCAAGGCGCTGACCGACGCCGGGGTGCCGGAGGCGTTCGCCAGCATGCTGGCCGCCTCCGACGTCGGCATCTCCCGGGGCGATCTGACCACCGACAGCGGCGACCTCGCCCGACTGATCGGCCGGCCCACCACGTCGCTCGGCGACGCTGTCCGGGCCGCCCTGGTCGGCCTACCGGGCTGATTCGCCGTTCGGCAGTTGGTAGTTGGTGACCAGCAGATCCCAGCTGCCCCGCTTCGCCGACTGCAGGTTGATGTCCCGGCGGGTCGCCATCCGGGCGATCAGGAAATCCGCGCCGAACAGCTCCCGTACGAACGGCGTGTCGCTGTTGGTCAGGGTCAGTCGGACGCCGCGCCGGCTGGCCCGTACCATCGCGTCCCGCAGCCGCACGTGATCGGCCGGCCCGAACTGTGTCGAGGTGTACCGCCGGAAGTCCGCCCACCCGCCGAGCGGTACGTACGGCGGGTCCAGGTAGACCCAGTCGCCGGCGGTGGCCTCGTCGAGTTGCTCGGCGAAGTCGGCCACCCGCAGCTCCGCGCCGGCCAGCGCGTGTGCGGCCTCCAGCAGCACCCGCCGGTTGTAGTACGGCCGGTCGTAGGCGCCGTACGGTGCGTTGAACTCGCCCCGTCGGTTGACCCGCCACAGCCCACGGAACGCTGTCTTGTTCAGGTAGATCACCCGGACCGCGCGTTCCAGATCGGAACAGTCCGTCGGCGAGCGGCGGCGGACCGCCGCGAAGTGCTCCGGCGTGTTCGGTTGTTCGTCCAGTAGCCGCATCACCGCTTCGGGGTCGCGGGCGACCTCCCGGAAACAGACGATCAGCTCCGGGTTGGCGTCACTGAGCACCGCCCGCTGCGGCGCCAGCTCGAAGAAGACCGCTCCGCTGCCGAGGAACGGCTCCCGGTAGCTGCCGGTGAACGGTGGCGCGGCGGCGACGAGGGCGGCGGCGTACCGGGTCTTCCCGCCCGCCCACTTGAGGAACGACCTACCGTCAGCCCTGGTGGTGGAGCGCGCGGACCTGGCGCCGGCCCGGATCATGGAGCGGATCATACGGGGCGGTGACCCGCCAGGCGTAGTGCGGCGAGGCGAGGAACTCGGCGAGCAGGCTCGCCGAGCCGGGAGCGAACGGCCGGCCGTCGCTGATCTGGTCCGGCCGCAGGAACTCCATCGCGGCACCCTCGCCGAGCCGGACGTCGCACTGCCGGGCACGGGTGGAGCCGAAGTAGTAGTGCGCCGTACGCTGTGGGTTCAGCTGCCGGCGGCAGAACAACCGCAACCCGTGCTCGGGCCGTAACCCGGTCTCCTCGGCGAGTTCGCGCAGCGCCGCCTGCTCCGGTGTCTCCCCCGGCTCGCAGTGCCCGCCCGGCACGCACCAGGCGTGCGGATGGCTCGGCGCGTTGCCGTCCCGTAGCTGCAGCAGGACGGAACCCGCCGGATCGACCAGTAGCACCGCGGCGACGTCACCCATCGGTCCAGTGTGCGGCGGAGCCGCCGGTAACGGGGGCGAGCGCCGAAAGCTGGTCGGCGTGGCGGTCGATTCCACCCGGATGTGCGAGTCGGGTGGCGATCTCGGCCGGTGCCGGCAGTCTCGACATCAGCTCGGCCGCGTCCGCCACCCCGCTGGCCGGACCGTCCTCGGCCAGCAGTTCGGCGAGCAACTGCGGGGTCACCTCCTCGGGTGCGCAGCCCAGGCCGAGCCGGTGCCGTCGGACCAGGTCGGCGTTGCTGAACTGGTCGGCGCCGTGCGGCAGGACCAGTTGCCGTACCCCGGAACAGATCGCGCCCATCATCGTCCCGGAGCCGCCGTGGTGCACCACGGCGGAGCAGCCGGCGAGCACCTGGTGCAGCGGCAGCCAGCCGGCGGGCCGGACGTTGCCGGGCAGCGGCCCGAGCGCGGTCACGTCGGCGTCTGTGCCGAGGGCCAGCACGAAGTCCGCGTCGGTCTGCCCGGCGGCGTCGATGGTGTGGCGCAGACCGGTCAACCCGGCCAGCGCCGGCACCACGGTGCCGAGGGTGATCAGCACCCGGGGTCGCGCGGTGGGCAGGCGCAGCCAGTCCGGCAGCGCACCGCCGGCGTTGTACGGCACGTACCGCATCGACCATCCGTCGCCGTCGCCGATCATCAGCTCGGGCGGTGCCAGGTGCAGGACCACCCGGTCGGGCAGTTCCAGCGGTACGCCGTTGCGCTCGTACGCCGTTGCCAGGTACGGCAGGAACCGGGCGGCCAGCGCCTCTTCGCGGAACAGGTTGAATCCGTGCTCGACGGCGGGCACCCGCAGCGCGCGGGCGGCCATCAGTCCGGCCGGATGCAGCCGGGAGTGCACCACCAGGTCCGGCCGCCACCAGCGGGCCAGCGTCAGCGTGCCGTCCGCCATCAGGTCGGAGACCCGCCCGAAGGTCTCCAGCAGCAACGGGTCGGTACGGCTGCCGGCGGCGGCGATCCGCCGGCCCCGCTCGCGCATCCGGGCGGCCAGTTCGGCCGTCGTGCCGGTGCCGGTGCCGAACACGGCGGCGATCGGGGCGCCGGGGGCGACGTCCACCGCCGGCAGGCCGGCCCGGGCCGCGCCGGCCAGTCCTTCTGCTGCGGTGCCGACCAGGACGTCGTGGCCGGCCGCCCGTAACGCCCAGGCCAGCGGCACGGTAGGGAAGAGATGCCCGACTCCGGGCGGGCTGGTGAACAGGACGCGCACCGAGGAACCTTCCGGTTGACACTTGAGTCGACAATGGATAATTTATCGTGATTGATCCGGTTTCGCGAGAGGGAGTTCATCGATGGCTGGGCCGACGGACATCCCGTTCACGCCGGAGCTGCACCTGCGACTGCTACTGAGCATCGACCGCGGGCACAACGTGCAGCGCGCGGTCCGCAGCGCGGTCCGGCCCGGTGACCGGGTGCTCGACGCGGGCACCGGCAGCGGGCTGCTGGCGCTGGTCGCCGCCGACGCGGGCGCCGCCGAGGTGGTCGCGGTGGATCGGCACCATGTCGGCATGGCCGAGCGGATCGCTCGGCACAACGGGGTGGCCGACCGGATCACCTTCGTCGAGTCCGACCTCGCCGATCTCGACCCGGAGGATCTCGGCGGTCGGTTCGACGTACTGCTCGGCATGATCCACACCAACAACCCGTTGCTGGACGAGGAGCGCTCCCGGCTGGTCGTCGAGCTGCGTCGCCGGTTCGGCACGGCCGACTGCCGGGTGCTGCCGGGCGAGGTGCGCTACCTGGCCACCGGCTGCGACCGGCTGGACTGGGACCTGCCGACCGAGCTGGCCGACCTGGCCCAGGCCACCGAGACGCTGCAGGGGGCGTACGGCTGGGACTTCCAACCGCTGGTGGACGCGGTCCGCGACGGGGTCGCGATGCGTGCCGCCCGGCCGGCCAAAGGGGTCGCCCCGGCCTGGCGGTCGCCGACCCGGTCCGGCGCGCTGCGCTTCCCGCGAAACGACGTGCGGCTGCTCACCGCCGCCGAGGACTGGGTGACGGTGGACTACCAGGCGTCGTCGTTCGACGGGTTCCCCGACCAGGTGCGGCTCAACACGACCGCCGCCGGGCGGCTGACCGGGGTGATCTGGACCCAGCAGCTGCGGTACGCCGGGGTGCCGCTGTGGACCAGCGAGTCGTACAGCCCGCTGGCCGGCCCGCGCCACGTCGGCCCCGGGCAGGAACTGGTCTTCGGCACCGGTGCGACGTGGCGGGCGACAAACGTCCTCAGTCACCACCACCCGACGTAGTCCTCCAGGAACGCGGCCAGGTAGGCCGGTGAGTCGACCAGCCGGGTCAGCCGCGCCGCCTGCACCCGGTGCAGGAAGGCCGCGTCGGCCGTGCCGTATCCGGGGGTGTTCACCAGGTCCATCATCCAGTGCACGAACTCCTGGGCCCGCCAGATGCGGGCCAGCCGGTGCTGCGAGTAGGCGTCCGACCGGCGGTGGTCGCCGGCGGTGAACCGCTCGATCAGCCCCAGCGCCAGCTCTTCCGCGTCGGCCAGGGCCAGGTTGAAGCCCTTGCCGCCGACCGGCGGCACGATGTGTGCGGCGTCCCCGGCGAGGAACAGCGACCCGTACCGCATCGGGTCACAGACCAGGCTGCGCATCCGGACGGTGCCGGTGTCGGTGACCGGCCCGGTGTGCAGCGTCCACGGCTCGTCCAGCGCCAGCCGGATCCGGACCTCCTTCCAGATCCGCTCGTCCGGCCAGTCCGCCCGGGTCTCGTCCCGCCCGCACTGCAGGTAGAACCGGCTCACCGTCGGCGTCCGGCGGACGTGTACGCAGGCCCCCGACTCATGCAGGGCGTTGATCACGCAGTCGCTGGACGGTGGGGCTTCGGCGAGCACCGACAACCAGGCGTAGTCGTACTGGTAGTCGGCGCAGCGCAACGCCCCGGCGGGGACGGCCCGCCGGGCGACGCCGTACTCGCCGTCGCAGCCGGCCACCACGTCGCAGCGCAGCTCACGGCCGTCGGCGAGCCGGATGCGGGGCTGCCCGGTCAGGTCGTCGATCGCCTCCGCCGCGGTCTCGAACCGCAGGTCACCGCCGTCGGCGAGGTAGGCGTCGACCAGATCGCGGACCAGGAACTGCTGCGGGTAGATGTAGTGGCTGCGGCCGCCCGCCAGCGGCTCATAGCGGACCGGGTAGCGCCGCCCGCCGAGCCGGAACTCCACCGCGTCCTCGACCGCGCCGGTCCGCAACAGGTTGCCGGCCAGGCCGTGCCGGCGGAGCAGGTCGACCACCCGGTGCTCCACGGTGGCGCCCCGGGCGCGGTTGGCGACGTACTCGCGGTCCCGACGCTCCAGCACCACACAGTCCACCCCGGCCCGGCGTAGCAGTACCGCCAGCAGCATCCCGGCCGGCCCGGCGCCGATGACGCCGACCTGGGTACGCTCGTTCATCACCGGTCACCGCCGGCCGGCTGGTCGACCTGCCCACCGGCGTCCGCGCCCGGCGTTTCGTCTCCGTGGCCACCCGGGCCGGTGTCCGGTGTCCCGCCGCCTTCGGGCCCACCGGGTGTCCCGCCCCTGTCGGTTCGGTCCCGGTGGCTGCCGTGGAGCGCGAACAGCCGGGCCCGCATCATCTGCCGTACCACCTGCACCCCCGGAGACGTACTGCGTCCCGCCGACCGGGCGGCCATCCGGAGGCTGGGCAGCACGTCGCCGCCGAACCGGGCGCAGATCAGTTGGTGCGCCTCGTACGCCTCGACGGTCGCTTCGACGAACTCGTCGAAGGCGCTACCCAACCGGGCCGGGCCGATCTTGGATCGCATCGCGCGGACCTCGGTGAACAGCGCCATGAGGTGGGCGTGGTCGCGGGTCTGCAGGCCACTGAAGCCGGCCCGCACCGCAGGTGGTGCCATCGCCGGACGGATCAGTCGCTCGTAGTCGACCGGCGAGAAGTCCGAGGTGAACCGGAAGGCGGCCGCCGAGCTGCGCATGAACGCCGTGGCGACCCGCAGCCCGGCTCGCGCCTCGGCCTCGTCGCCGTCGGCGCTGGCACCGAGGAAGCAGTTCAGCCCGGTGATCGCCCCCTGCATCAGGGTGAAGAAGAACTGGTGACCGATCAGCCACCGGTCGGCGGCGGCGTCGGAGTCACCCGGATCCGTCCCGTTCGACTGTGGGTGCGGCGGGCGTTGGACGGGCTGGTCGAGAACGCCGATCGGCTGGTTGTCGACGTCGTGGCCCGCGTACCGGTACAGGCTTTCCAGCCCGAGCCACAGCTGGGCGACATAGCCGTCGCTGAGCTGCGAAAGCCCATTTTCGTCGACGTTCTCCCGAACTGCCAGATGCGCTATTGCCAAGGCGTGGAGAAACGCTGATTCCGGTGCTTGACGCGTACGGCGGATCTGGAAGTAGCGGTCATGTTCCTGATAGTCGACTTCCTGGTAGTCGACGGTGGCCGGGTCGGCCCGGACGCCCGACATCGCGCTGTCGAGCGGCTCCGGGGCCGAGGTGTGGGGGCCGTCGGCGATCGCAGCACGGAGTCGGTGCCGGTTGGCCGGCAGCAGCTCCGGATAGGGTAGGCACAGTGCACCATCAGACACAGGGCAGCCCTTCTGGTGGCTTCCGGGCATGGGTACGGTGTCGCAATACCGTGCCGGCGGAGTGGCCTATTCACCGCGCCGCCGGTGATCCACAATGCTCGCAAATTCTCGCGGCTGCTGTGATGGCTGTCAATCCCTGTGTAGTTTTTCGCCTACTGAGTGGTGACTTTGTGCACGTCAGCGGCGCGATATTGAGTTGGGCGACCGGCGGAGGCGTTCGGTGCCCTCCGGTTGGAGGGCGACCGTCAACGGGGTACCCGGTCCAGCATCGGGTCGGTCTCGGCCCGTGGCAGCACGTACGGCGCGGTGATGGTGTCCACCCCGGTACCACGCGAGCCGGTGGGGCGGTAGGTGACGGTCGCCGCGCCGGCTGAGGCGGTCTCGATGATCCCGGCGCACCAGGTGCCGCCGCGGTAGACCCAGACCGGGTCGGACGGCTGGTACCGGTCGGTCGGGTAGACGTCCCGGGGATCGCGTTGGTTGGGGTTGAGGATGGGAGCCGGCATGCTCATCGCCCTCCTGTCTCGCTGCGCGCGGTGTGTCTCGTGGCTGCTGCCGTCGGATGACGCCGGAGGCAGCTGACCGGCCCGCAAAGTGGTGACTCTGCGTGCATCGTTGTCTACGCCGCCCCTGGCCTTATCGGGGGTGATGTCGTCGAATGTCCGATTATTCATCACGATGGGTAAACCGCCGGATACAAGTTCACGTGCGCTATCATGCTCGCAATACCTTGCAGGCGCAAGAGCAGATGCACGTGCATTTGACCCTTCCGCGACGAGGCGCGGCCGACCCCGGAGTCCTACGTCTGTTGCGACAATGTCCGATTTGGATTGTATGTATGCATAAGCCGGATAGTGACGTTCCAAGTACCGACCTGCCGACCCTCGCCTGGCGCAAGAGTGGCCGCAGCAACCCCAGCGGGAACTGCGTCGAGCTTGCCCGGCTGCCCGGTGGCAGCGGGATCGCTCTGCGTAACTCCCGCTACCCGGACGGTCCGGCGCTGATCTACACCCGTGCGGAGATCGAGGCGTTCATCCTCGGCGCCCGGGACGGTGACTTCGACGACCTGATTCGATAGCATCGATCCGGCCGGGGGCCTGCACCGTGGGCCCGTCCGGACTCTGCTGGTGACGACCGTCCGCACCGCACGGCGGTGTCCACTGGTCGGACCGGTATCGACGGGGCCTTAGGGATCACCCTCAGGTCATGGCATGCTTACTCGCCAAGAGTAGCTGCCATACGACGTGACGGTGTCCGGAGGTCGGTGGGTGACGATGACGGCCCAGCCAGATGGCGGATCGGCGACCGGGCCGACCGTGCTGCGGATGCTGCTCGGCGCGCAGCTGCGGCGGCTCCGGGAGAGCCAGGGAGTGAGCCGGGAGGCGGCCGGCTGGCACATCCGCGCCTCCGAATCGAAGATCAGCCGGATGGAGCTCGGCCGGGTCGGCTTCAAGGAACGCGACGTCACCGACCTGCTCACCCTCTACGGGGTGACCGACTCCCGGGAACGCACAGCGCTGCTCGGGCTCGCCCGGCAGGCGAACACGCCCGGCTGGTGGCACCGGTACGGCGACATCCTGCCCAGTTGGTTCCAGTCCTACCTGGGGCTGGAGGCGGCCGCGAAGATGATCCGCAGCTACGAGGTCCAGTTCGTACCCGGCCTGCTGCAGACCCGCGACTACGCCCGAGCGGTGGTCCTACTCGGACACGGTCGGGCCCCGGCCGACGAAGTGGAACGCCGGGTCGAGCTGCGGATGGAGCGCCAGGAACTGCTCCATCGGCCGCAGCCACCGAACCTGTGGGCGGTGATCGACGAGGCGGTGCTGCGTCGGCCGATCGGCGGCCCCGCCGTGATGCGCGACCAGATCAACGCTCTGATCGAGGCGACCAAGCTACCGAACGTACGGCTGCAGGTCGTGCCGTTCGATGCCGGCGGGCACGCCGCCGCCGGCGGAGCCTTCACCATCCTGCGCTTCGCCGACCAGGACCTGCCCGACATCATCTACATCGAGCAGCTGACCAGCGCGATCTACCTGGACAAGCGGGAGGACGTCGACCACTACGCCGCCGCGATGGAGCGGCTCTGCGTCGAGGCCGACCCACCCGCCCGTACCCAGGACCTGCTCCACCAGATCCTGCGCGACCTGGACTGAGCCGGCCGACCCGGTCGAGGGAGATCCTGGCACGACGACGGGAGCCGCGACCGGTCGGCGAGATCGGCCGCGGCTCCCGGAGCCCGTACGTCGGGCTCGGATGATGAGCAGGGGTGGACCGGAGCGGTCAGCTGCCGATGACGCCGCCGTCGGCCTTGCGGATGACCACGGTCGCCGACCGGGGCCGGCCGGCCGGGTCGAAGTCGGGCCAGTTGCTCACCGCCCGCGGGTCCTCCGGCGTCGGGCTGCCCCAGTACGTCGTGGACTCGCCCGGATGCTGCACGTTGATGAACATGGTCCGCTGGTCCGGGGTGGTGACCACCCCGGTGATCTCCGCGCCGCGCGGGCCGACCAGAAACCGCCGGACCTCCCCGGTACGCGGGTCGGCGGCCAGCATCGCGTTGTTGCCGATGTTGTCGTGGCCCCGGTCCGCCCGGTTCTGCGTCGAGTTCGACACGTCGGTCTGAATCCACAGCCGCCCGTCGCCGTCGAACCAGATCCCGTCCGGCGAGCCGAAGATATTCGTCTCGTCGAGCTGCACCTGCGGGTCGTACGCCGGGTCACCGGCCAGCATGAACACGTCCCACTCGAAGCTGGTCGCGGTGTTGTCGCGGCCGCGCTCGCGCCAGCGGACGATGTGCCCGTACGGGTTCGGGGTACGCGGGTTGACCGCACCGGGCCAGCCGGTGCCGTTGGTCAGGGTCAGGTAGACGTCGTTGTTCTTCGGATTGACCGCCACCCACTCCGGACGGTCCAGCGGGGTGGCGCCGACCGCGTCGGCCGCCTCCCGGGTACGCAGCAGCACGTCGGCCTGGTCCTGCCAGCCGTTCGCCCTGGTCAGCGGCCCCTTGCCGTACTTCAGCGGCAGCCAGACGCCCGTGCCGTCGTCGTCGAACCGGGCGACGTAGAGCGTGCCGTGGTCCAGCGGGCTGCGGCCCAGCGCCCGCTGCATCCGCCACGGACCGTCACCGACGAACTTGTAGAGATAGTCACCGTCCTGGTCGTCGCCGCTGTAGACGACGACCCGACCGCGCGACTCCCAGAAGGTGGCACCTTCGTGCTTGAACCGACCGAGGGCGGTCCGCTTCACCGGGGTGGAGCGGGGGTTCATCGGATCGATCTCGACCAGCCACCCGAAGCGGTTCAGCTCGTTGGGATTGCGGGCCACGTCGAAGCGCGGGTCGGCCAGATGCCAGCGGTAGCCGAACCCGGCGGCGTTGACCCCGTACCGGGCCTGCTCCGGCGTCGGCGACCACTGCGGGTCCTCGGTGCCGAAGTACCCGTTCCAGTTCTCCTCGCAGGCCACGTAGGTGCCCCACGGGGTGGCCCCGTGCGAGCAGTTGTTCAACGTACCCATCGGGGGGTTGTTCGAGCGCAGCGCCGGGTGCCGGCCGGACACCGGTCCGGAGAAGGCGACCGGGGTGGTGCCGGTGACCCGACGGTTGAACCGCGAGTCGACGTTGCGCCACCTGCCCCGCGACAGCTCCACCTCCACGACGCTGACCCCGTGACCGGCGAGTGCCTTGTCGACCTTCTCCCGGGTCATCTCCGCGTCGCCGTCGGGGTAGAGCAGGGTCCGGTCGATGTACTCGTGGTTGAGCACCAGCAGGCCTCGGCGGCTGCCCAGCGGGCCGCGACCGAGCGGGAAGAAGTGCATGCCGTCGTGGTGGCTGCCCACCTGCTCGGCCTGTTCGGCGGCGGTGTTCGTGGCGTCTTTGCGCCAGGCCGGTCCCCGGCTGTGCAGCGGGGTGCCCCACGGGATGAGCACGTCGGCGGTGTAGCCCGGCGGGACGGTGATGGCGTCGTCGGTGTTCGGCAGCACCGGGTCGAAACCGAGCAGACCGCGCCGGCCGGGCCTGCCGTGCCCGTGCCCGTGGCGGTCCCCGCCGGCGCTGGCCGGCGCGTCGGTGCCGAGGGCGCCGCCGGCCGCACCGAGGAAGGCCGCGGCGGCGATCACCGTACCGCTGCGGACGATGTCGCGGCGGCCGGCGCGGGCGGCGAGCACCTCCCGGAACGGACGGTTGCCGGAAGGGTTCGAACTGATGTCGTCCGGATCGGTATGGACGTGGCTGTCATGGTCGATTGACATGTCGATCCTCGCTCGGTCGGAAGCGGGCCGCCCGGTCCGGTGCCGTGTCGTGCGCGGCGCGCGGACCGGATCTGCCAGGGCGGTCCGGGCTGGACGGCGTCGCTGGCACCGGGACGGTATGCAGCGGACCGGGACCGTCCGCGAACGCGGGTGCGACCTGCCGGCGACGTCGAGATGAACGATCGATGTCCTGACCTGGGATGTCGCCGAACCGTCCCTTGTCACGAAGGGGTAACGGGACCCGAATGTTTAGCGGGTCACCACCGACCCGTCTGTGCTTCGAAACCCGCGTCTCCTAGATTTACTTGACTCACCCTCTGACCGGAGGAACGCCTACATGCGCCAGCACAGACGCATAGCCACCTGGAAATTCATCACCGCGGTCGTGGGGGCCGGCGCGCTCAGCGTGCCCGGCAGCGCCGCCGCCATGGCCGCCCCGGCCGCCGGTGACCCGTTCATCAGCGAGATCCACTACGACAACGCCGGCACCGACACCGGCGAGGCGATCGAGATCGAGGCCCCGGTCGACTTCGACCTGACCGGTTGGCAGATCGTTCTCTACAACGGATCCAACGGCACCGTCTACGACACCCGTACGTTGGCCGGTACCGTCGCCGCGGCCGGTGTCGCCGTCGCCGAATACCCCGCCAACGGGATCCAGAACGGGTCGCCGGACGCGGTCGCCCTGGTCGACCCGGCCGGAGCCGTCGTCGAGTTCCTCAGCTACGAGGGCACCCTGACCGCGGCCGGCGGCCCGGCCGACGGTGCGACCAGTGTCGACATCGGCGTCGCCGAGACCTCCGACACCCCGGTCGGGCACTCGCTGCAGAAGGTCGACGGCGACTGGCAGCAGCCCGCCGCCGACACCTTCGGCGTCCGCAACGGGACCGGCGACCCCGACCCTGACCCCGACCCCGAGCTGGGCTGCGACGTCGCGGTGACGAACAGCATCGCGGAGGTGCAGGGCACCGGTGACAGCACGCCGCTGGCCGGCACCGAGGTCACCGTCGAGGGCATCGTCGTCGCCGACCACCGCGTGGGCGGCTACAACGGCGTCTACCTGCAGACCGCCGGCACCGGCGGGTCCCGTACGGCTGCCGCCGGCACCGCCAGCGACGGCATCTTCGTCTACCTGACCAACGACCCGGCCAACCACCCGGGGGTCGCCATCGGTGACCGGGTGCGGGTCACCGGCGACGCCGGTGAGTACTTCGGACTGACCCAGGTGAGCATCGGCGCGCGGACCGACGTGCAGATCTGTGACCGGGACAACCCGCTGCCCACCCCGGTCGCGCTGACCCTGCCGCTGGCCGCCGCCGACCGGGAGTCCGTCGAGTCGATGCTGGTGGCCCCGGTCGGCGACTACGCCGTCGCCGAGGTCTACAACACCAACCGGTACGGCGAGGTCGTGCTCACCGCCGGTGACGCCCCGGCGGTCATCCCGACCGACGTGGCGCAGCCGGGCAGCGCTCAGGCCGAGCAGCTCGCCACCGACAACCGGCTCAACCGGATCCTGGTCGACGACGCCCGGACCACCAACCTGGCCAGCGCCGGCATCGCCCCGCCGTACGTCTCGCCGGACCAGCCGCTACGGGTCGGCGACTCGGTCGAGGCGTTCGGGCCGAGCGTGCTGTCGTACGGCTTCGACGAGTGGCGGCTGCAGCCGACCCTGCCGGTCGACGCGGACACCCCGGCCGCCGAGCGGACCACGTTCAAGGTGACCAATCCGCGTACCGCCGCCCCGGCTCCGGTCGGTGGCGACATCCGGGTGGCCAGCTTCAACGTGCTCAACTACTTCGTCCACTTCGGTGGCGACGCGCGCGGCGCGGCGGACGAGGCCGCGCTGGCCAAGCAGGAGGCGAAGATCGTCTCGGCGATCACCGCGCTGGACGCGCACGTGGTCGGACTGCAGGAGATCGAGAACTCGGTGCGGTTCGCGCCGGGCGAGCCGGAGAAGGCACTGATCCGGCTGGTCGGCGCGCTGAACGCTGCCGACGGGGCCGGGACCTGGGACTACGTCCGCTCCCCGGCGGACCTGCCGGGCGCCGCCCAGCAGGACTTCATCAGCAACGCGATCATCTTCAAGCCGGCTGCGGTGACCCCGGTCGGGCCGTCCCGGTCGGTCGACGACGAGAGCGTCTGGTTCAACGCGCGGGAGCCGATCGCGCAGACGTTCACCGCCGACGAGCTGACCTTCACCGTGGTGGCCAACCACTTCAAGTCGAAGAGCACCTCGACGCCGCCGACCGGCGACAACGTCGACGCCGGCGACGGGCAGGGCGCGTACAACGGTGACCGGACCCGGCAGGCCGCCGCGCTGGCCGACTTCGTCGACGATCTGGTGGCCGACAGCGGCAGCGACGAGGTGCTGCTGCTGGGCGACTTCAACTCGTACACCCAGGAGGACCCGATGCGGGCCCTCTACGACGCCGACTACGTCAACCTGAACGACACCGGACGCAGCACCTACGTGTTCGCCGGTGAGTCGGGTTCGCTGGACCACGCGCTGGCCTCGCCGTCGCTGGCCGACCGGGTCACCGGGGCCGACGTCTGGCAGATCAACGCGGTCGAGTCGTACGCCTTCCAGTACAACGGCTTCCCGACCTTCTTCGACCCGGGTCCGTTCCGGGCCAGCGACCACAACCCGATGATCATCGGGCTGGACACCGGCGCCGACGGTCCGACCGAGCTGCAGCTGCTGGGGATCAACGACTTCCACGGCCGGCTCGAATCCGTCGGTACCCTCGACGGGCAGCCGGTCGGCGGTGCGGCCCAGGTGGCCGGGCTGGTCGACCAGTACCGGGCGACCAACCCGAACACGGTGTTCGTCTCGGCCGGCGACAACATCGGCGCGTCGACGTTCGTCTCGGCGATCGACGACGACAACCCCACCCTCGACGTGCTCAACGCCGCCGACCTCGACGTGACGGCGGTCGGCAACCACGAGTTCGACAAGGGCATGGCGGATCTGACCGACCGGGTCATCCCCCGTTCGGACTTCCCGCAACTGGGCGCCAACGTGTACCGCGACGACGAGCGGGCGCTGCCGGCGTACCACGTGCAGGAGATCGGTGGGATCCGGGTCGGCTACATCGGCGTGGTCACCGAGCAGACCGCCGTGATGGTCAGCCCGGACGGCATCGCCGGGATCACCTTCCGCCCGGCGGCGGCCGAGGCCGACCTGGTCGCCACCGCGCTCAAGGACGGCGACGAGAGCAACGGCGAGGCGGACGTGGTGGTGCTGCTCACCCACGAGGGCGCGGCCACGGAGAACATCGACTCGCCCGAGGCGCTGATGAGCGACCCGGTGTTCGGTCCGTTCACCCGGACGGTTCCGGAGATCGACGTCATCTTCAGCGGGCACACCCACCAGCCGTACGCCTTCGAGGTGCCGGTGCCCGGCACCGACGAGACCCGGCCGGTGCTGCAGGCCGAGGACTACGGCAAGAAGCTCGGCCGGGTCGTGCTGCAGGTGGACGTCGAGGCGGGAACGGTCGAGACGGACACCGTCGAGATCGTCGACGTGGTCGGTGCGCCGGTCAACCAGGAGGTCGCCGACATCGTGGCGGCGGCGAAGGCCAACGCCGAGGTGCTCGGCCAGCAGCCGCTGGGCTCGATCACCGCCGACATCACCCGGGCGTACACCAACGGCAACGAGGACCGGGGCAAGGAGTCGGTGCTCGGCAACTTCATCGCCGACGTTCAGCTCGCCGGAACCCGGGAGCCGGGTCGGGGTGGTGCGCAGATCGCCTTCATGAACCCGGGCGGGCTGCGGGCCGACCTGTTGTACGGCGAGGACGGGGTGATCACCTTCGCGGAGGCGTTCTCGACCCAGCCGTTCGCCAACGACATGGTCACCCGGACCTACACCGGTGCCCAGGTCAAGCAGGTGCTGGAGGAGCAGTGGCAGCCGGCCGGGGCGTCGCGTCCGCTGCTGTGGCTCGGCGTGTCGGAGGGCTTCTTCTACACGTACGACCCGACGTTGCCGCAGGGCGAGCGGATCACCTCGATGACCCTCAACGGTCAGCCGGTGTCGCCGACCGGGACCTACCGGGTCACGGTCAACTCGTTCCTGGCGGCGGGTGGCGACAACTTCACCACCCTGGCCGACGGCACGGACAGCTCGACCACCGGTGACAACGACCTGACCATGCTGGTCGCGTACTTCGCCGAGAACTCGCCAATCACCGCGGACACCGAGTCGCGGTCGGCGATCGGCCAGCCCGAACCGACCTGCGACGTGACGGTCACCGGCACGCACGACGGCGGGCTGATCGTCAAGGCGGAGATGACCTACTGCCTGGAGTCGGCGACGGTCAACGGCCCGGTCACGGTCCGCCCGGGTGCGACGCTGATCGCCACCGACGGTGCGATCAACGGTCCGCTCACCGCGAACCGTCCGGCGGCGGTCAGCTTCACCGGCACGAGCGTCTCCGGGCCGCTGGCCCTGTTGCGCGCGACCGGGGCGGTGACGCTGACCGGGGTGACCATCCGGGGCCCGCTGGAGGTGACCGGCGGTGACGGCGGTCTGCGGCTGGATGGCGCTGACATCTCCGGTCCGGTCCGGCTGGTCAACAACAAGCACGACGAGTTGCCGGTGGTGGTCGCGGGGAACACGATCCGCGGCCCGCTGCACTGCCAGGGCAACAGCCCGATGCCGGTCGACGAGGACCGGGTGAACACGGTGCAGGGCCCGGTGTCCGGGCAGTGCGCCCGGCTGTGAGCCGCCCGGTTCGACCCTGAGAAGCAGCACCGAGAAACGGTACGGCCCGGCGGACCAGTCAAGGTCCGCCGGGCCGTACCGGTCTTTCCGGGGGTCCGGCTACCGCCGGGTGGTCAGACGGTCGCCGGCTCCGGGGCGGGAACGGCAGCCGTCCGGCGTCGACTCAACATGGCGTCGAGCGAGTACCGGCCTGGCCCCAGCGCGGCCACCAGCAGGAACGCCCAGCAGAACAGCGCGGCGAGCTCGCCGCCGTTGTTCTGCGGGAGAAGTGCGTCCGGCTGATGGACCACGAAGTAGGCGTACGCCATCGATCCGGAACAGATGACGGCGGCCACCCGGGTGCCGAGTCCGGTGAGGACCAACAGACCGCCGACGAGCTGGATCAGCGCGGCCCACCAGCCGGGCCAGACGCCGATCTCCAGTGCCTCGCCGGTGCCCCGGAAGCCGCCGAAGATCCCGAAGATCGAGGCGGCACCGCGTAGGGTGAACAGCAGACCGACCACCACGCGGAACAGCGTGGGGACGATCTCCGGCAGGCGGGTGAATACGGGCATGGGGACTCCTCGTGAACTTGGGAACACTGGTCCCACGGCGCCCGGATCGTATCGACCGAGATGAAACTCAGTCAACGATTTCTCACTCAGTGTGATGATCGACTAGGTGATCCGCTAACCCGGATCGGCGGTCTCCCGGTCTGTCCCCAGCAGGCGGGTGGCGTCGCGTAGGCTGGGCGCTTCGAGCAGCCCAACTCCGCCGCGCGGGCCTACGGGCGCCACCGCAGGTCGGAGTCGCGACCCGCCAGACGGAGACCAGCATGCACGAGATCCGGGTGTCGTCACCCGAAGCCGGGCACTGCGTCATCGAAGCCTCCGGCGAGCTGGACATGACCGCGACCGGAGAGCTCAGTGCTGCCGTGCAAGTGGTCGACCGGAGGCAGGCGACCTGGATTATCGTCGACCTGGACGCCGTCACACTGATCGATTCGAGTGCGGTCAAGGAACTGGTCGACGCGCATCACGCGGCCGCCGGTCAGGGTCAGATCCTGATAGTCCGCAACCCGCAGCCGATCGTCGCCCGGGTGCTGCGGGTAACCGGAGTCGCGCCACTGCTGGGCATCGCGCCGCAGGAGCACACCGGAACCGTCTACGGTGGTAGACCGGACAACGGGGCCCACGGGTGAACACCCTCACCTGGCTGGTGGCGCGTGACTTCGCCAGCGGTGTCACCCGGATCCGGCTGACCGGCGCGTTGACCGACACCGAACTGGTCCGGCTCGCCCCGGTGCTGCGCCGCTGCCTGCTGGAGGAGCCGTTGGCGCTGCTCGTCGAGCTGGACGAGGTGACCGTGGCCAGCCCGATCGGGCTGCGGGTCTTCGCCATCGTGCAGGGCGGCGACGCCAGCCACCGTCCGGTGGTGCACCTGTGTGCCCGGCCGGACTCACCCACCGGCCGGCTCGCCCGGCACAGCATCAGCGGTCTGGTGAGTGTGCAGGACAGCGTGATCGACGCCACCAAACTGGTCGAATCAGCACCAAGGTCCCCGTACCGGTGGCACGAGTACCTGCCCCCGCACCCGCACTCGCCGGGACAGGCCCGCCGGCTGATCGGCGGTGCCTGCCGCTCGTGGCACCTGACCGCTCTGGTCGACGAGGCGATGGTGATCGGTTCCGAGCTGGTCAGTAACGCGGTCGAACATGCCGGCACCGAGCTGGACGTCACCACCACCCGGCAGGCCGGAGCGATCCGGATCAGCGTCCGCGACCGCGCTGCCGAGCTGCCCCGACCGGCCACCGGGCCCCGGCCCGGGCCGGCACCCGGCCGTGGTCGAGGGCTGGCCATCATCGAGGCGCTCGCCAGCGACTGGGGGTACGCCGGATTCGCCGACGGCAAGACGGTCTGGGCGGCACTGCGGCTGCCCGACTGACCGGGGCGGTGTTAGTCGGGCCGGGCAGCGGGTACCCGACCTCAACGGTCACACCTGTGGAGGTCACCATGACGCAAGCAACCGAGATGCTGGAAACCTATCCGCTCGATCTGGGACACGTCGACCAGCAGGCACTCGCCGACTGCATCGACGCCTGCTTCGACTGCGCTCAGGCCTGCACCGCCTGCGCTGATGCGTGCCTGAGCGAGGACACGGTCGCCGAACTGGTCAAGTGCATCCGCACCAATCTCGACTGCGCCGACATCTGTGCCACCACCGGCCGGGTGCTCTCCCGGCACACCGGCTACGACGCGAACACCACCAGGGTGATGCTGCAGGCATGCATCCAGGCATGCCGTTCGTGCGGCGAGGAGTGCCAGGCACACGCCAGCGAGCACGAGCACTGCCAGGTCTGCGCCGAGGCCTGCCGTCGGTGCGAGCAGGCCTGCCGGGACCTGATGGCCGCGCTCGGCTGAGCCGGCCCCCAGCCCCCGGCGTGGCCCGCCGGGCGGGTGGTCAGATCCGGGCCAGCGCGGTCCGCAGCGGGTCGAGACCGAGTACGCCCAGGTTCAGCGCTGCCTGATGGAACTCCTTGAGGTCGAAGGCGGCACCCTTGCGGGCCTGGGCGTCGGCTCGGGCCTGCAGCCAGATCCGCTCCCCGACCTTGTACGCCGCCGCCTGCCCCGGCCAGCCGAGATACCGGTCCAGCTCGAACCGCAGGATCTCGTCCGGGAGTTGGCAGTGCGCCCGCAGGAACTGCCACGCCAGCTCCGGAGTCCACCGCTCGCCGGGATGGAAGTTGAACGAGTTCGGCGGGATGGTCAACTGCAGGTGCAGGCCGATGTCCACGATCACCCGGGCCGCCCGCAGCGCCTGCCCGTCCAGCATGCCGAGCCGGTCACCGGGGTCGGCCAGGTAGCCCAACTCGTCCATCAGCCGTTCCGCGTACAGCGCCCAGCCCTCGCTGTGCCCGGAACACCAGCAGAGTAGCCGCTGCCAGCGGTTGAGCAGATCGGCACGGACCTGCGTCTGACCGATCTGCAGATGATGTCCGGGCACCCCTTCGTGGTAGACCGTGGTCACCTCCCGCCAGGTCGAGAACTCGGTCAGCCCGTGCGGCACCGCCCACCACATCCGGCCCGGTCGCGAGAAGTCCTCACTCGGCCCGGTGTAGTAGATGCCGCCGTCGCTGGTCGGTGCGAGGCAGCACTCGATCCGCCGGATCTGCTGTGGTATGTCGAAATGGGAGCCGTGCAGGTCCTCAACGGCCTTGTCGGCCAACGCCTGCATCCAGTCGCGGAACGCCTCACCACCGGCGATGGTCCGCGCCGGGTCGGCGTCCAGGGCGCGTACCGCGTCGTCGATGCTGGCGCCGTGCCCGGCGATCTCGGCGGCGACCCGGCGCATCTCCTGCTCGATGCGATCCAACTCGAAGAAGCCCCAGGCGTACGTCTCGTCCAGGTCGATCCGCGCGCCGAGGAAGTACTGGGAGGCGAGCTCGTAGCGGTCCCGCCCGGCGGCCTCGGTGTCCCGCCCCAACGGGGCCAGCTCGGTACGCAGGAACTGGCCGAACGCGATGGTCGCCGCAGTGGCCGCCGAGGCCGCGCGGCGCAGGTCCGCGGTGAGCGTGGCCGGAGCGGCCAGCCGGCCGACCAGGGCATGGAAGAAGTCGTCCGCTTCCGGATCGGTCCAGACGTCGCACTGGTCGGCGACCTTGAGCATCTGCGCCCGGGGGGCCGCGTGCCCGGCCCGGGCCGCGTCCAGCAGGGTGACCCGTACCTGGTCAAGAGACTGTGGATAGTTGTCCAGCCGGGCGGCGATGTTGGCCACTGCCTCGGTGCCCTCGGTCGGCATCAGGTCGAAGACCTGGCGCAGATGGTGCAGACCGCTGGTGATGACGCTCAGCTCGCTGGTCTCCTCGCCCGCCTCGTAGCGGGCCAGCTCCAGGCCGAGCCGCTCCGCCATCGCGTCCCGGGCCACCCGTTCGGCCTCCGACTCCGGGTCGGCGACATCGAGCTGCCGCAACGTCTCGCGGGTCAGGGCGGCGCGTTCGGCGTATCCGTCCGGTGACAGGTCGTCGAGCTGGTCGTCGTGCCCGGTGATGCCGGCGTAGGTGGCTCCGATCGGATTCAGCCGCGCCCACCGCTCGACAAAGCTGTTGCTGATGTCATCCACACGTCCCATGCTGATGACCCTACGCGGCAGGTCGGTGGGGCCGGCGCATCCGAAAGGTGGAACGGGCATGCAGGAACCCGGCCCGGCCGGCCCACCAATCGGTCCGCGGCTCGCCAGCTGGCTGCCCGGCTTCCTGCTGCTCGCCGGCATCTGGGGCACCAGTTTCCTGCTGATCAAGATCGGGGTCGCCGAGCTGCATCCGATCCACGTGACCCTGGCCCGGGTCGCCGCCGGCGCGCTCACCCTGCTGATCGTGTTGCCACTGGTCGGCGACCGGCTGCCCCGGGATCCGTGGCTGTGGCTGCACCAGTGCGTCGTCGCGGCGGTCGGGGTCGCCCTGCCGTTCACCCTCATCGGGTACGGGGAGCAGCGGATCCCGTCGCTGCTCGCCGGCATCTGGAACGCCACCACCCCACTGATCGCCCTGCCGCTGGCGGCGCTGGTGTTCCGTACCGAGGCGATGACGGCCCGCCGGCTGGCCGGCACCGGGTTGGGCTTCGTCGGAGTGCTGGTGGTGCTCGGGGTCTGGCAGGGCGTCGGCGGGGGACAGTTCGCCGGGCAGTTGATGTGTCTCGGCGCGGCCGCCTGCTATGGCGCGACGATCCCGTACCAGAAGCGGTTTGTCGCCGGCCGGTCCGACAGTGGCGTCGCGCTCGCCGCGACCCAGCTGATCCTGGCCACCGGCCAGTTGGCCGTCGTCGCACCGATCGTCGCCGGGGCCCCGCCGACGCCGACCCGGCTCTCCCCGGCGGTGATCGTGAGCGTGCTGATTCTTGGCGCGGTCGGCACCGGTCTGGCCTTCGTGATCCACATGCGCAACATCCGGCTGGTCGGGGCCAGTACGGCGGCCACCGTCACCTATGTCGTGCCGGTCGTCGCGGTCGCCGCAGGGGTGTCGGTCCTCGGCGAGCGGCTGGTCTGGCACCAGCCGGTCGGGGCGCTGATCGTGCTGGCCGGGGTGGCCATCGCACAGGGCACCGGGCTGCCCCGACCGGCCCGCTCCGGCCCGCTGCCGGACAGTGGTTCAGTGATGGGCGGCGGCCCAGTCGACCAGCTCCCCGGCCGACCAGGTGTTGACCACCCGGTCGGCGTCGACACCGCAGAGCGCGGCCCGGGCGCACCCGAACCGCTGCCAGTCGAGCTGACCCGGCGCGTGGGCGTCGGTGTCGATGGCGAACAGGCAGCCGGTCTCGACCGCTAGCCGGATCAGCCGCTTCGGCGGGTCCTGCCGCTCCGGCCGGGAGTTGATCTCGACGGCCTTGCCGTGTTCGGCGCAGGCGGCAAAGACCGCTTCGGCGTCGAAGTCGCTTGGCGGCCGGGACCGCCGTCGGTGGCCGCGGTCGCCGGGGCCGGTCACCCCCGGCGGCCGGGACGTGACCATCCGACCGGTGCAGTGACCGAGGATGTCCAGCCGGGGGTTGGCGACCGCGGTCAGCATCCGCCGGGTCATTCGTGCCCGGTCGTCACGCAGATTGGCGTGCACCGAGCCGACCACCACGTCGAGCCGGTCGAGCAGTTCGTCGGACTGGTCGAGGGAGCCGTCCGGCAGGATGTCCACCTCGATGCCGGTGAGGATCCGGAACCCCTCCGGCAGGGCGGCGTTGAGCGCCGCGACGTGGTCGAGTTGGCGGCGCAGACGGGAGGCAGTCAACCCGCGGGCGACCGTGAGCCGGGGCGAATGATCGGTCAGCACCAGGTACTCGTGGCCCAGCTCGACCGCGGCCAACGCCATCTCCTCGATCGGCGAACCGCCGTCGGACCAGTCCGAGTGGGTGTGGCAGTCGCCGCGCAGCGCGGCGCGCAGTGCCGCCGCCGCCTCGTCCAGGTCGGTGCCCTCGGTAGCGAGCAGCCGGCGCAGATAGACCGGCTCCTCGCCGGCCAGCGACTCGGCCACACACCGGGCGGTCACCTCGCCTACCCCGGCGAGCTCGGTCAACGTGCCGGCGTCAGCCCGCTGCGACAACTCGGCAGCGGGCAGTCCGGCCAGTGCCGTGGCGGCGGACCGGAACGCGCGTACCCGGTAGGTCGCCTCGTTGGCCCGCTCCAGCAGGAAAGCGATCCGACGAAGGTCGGCGATCGGGTCCCGGGCATTGCTCACACCGGTCACCATAGGCCCCTTCGGCGGTACTGTCGCCCGGCCGGAGCCGACTAAGGTCGTCGCATGCGGACCATCGACTGGGTCGACGACGCCATCGAGATCATCGACCAGACCGCTCTGCCGGACCGGACCACCGTACTGCGGCTGTCCACCGTCGAGGCGGTGGTCGACGCGATCCGGTCCCTGGCGGTACGCGGCGCGCCGGCGCTCGGCGTTGCCGGCGCCCTCGGAGTGGCGCTGGCCGCGCGGCTGCACCACGACGAGCCGGACCGGCTGGCCGACGCCGTCGACCGGCTGCGCACCGCCCGGCCGACCGCGGTCAACCTCGCCCGGGGCGTCGACCGGGCGGCGGCCCGGCTCGCGGAGAGCCCGGCTGCCGTACTCGCCGAAGCGGTGGCCCTGCGCGACGAGGAGGAGGCGGCGTCGGTGGCGATGGCCCGGCTCGGGGCCGACCTGCTCGGGCAGCTCTGCCCGCCCCGGTGCCGGCTGCTGACCCACTGCAACACCGGTGCGCTGGCCACGGTCACCGGAGGAACCGCGCTCGGGGTCGTCGTCGAACTGCACCGGCGCGGCGGGCTGGAATCGGTGATCGCCAGTGAGACCCGGCCGCTGCTGCAGGGTGCCCGGCTGACCGCCTGGGAACTCGACCGGGCGGGGGTCGACTTCCGGGTCGCCGTCGACGGGGCCGGGCCGTTCCTGATGGCCCGTGGCCTGGTCGACGCGGTCGTCGTGGGTGCCGACCGGATCTGCGCGAACGGCGACACGATCAACAAGATCGGCACGTACGCCCATGCGCTCGGCGCCCGCCGGGCCGGACTGCCATTCGTGGTGGTCGCTCCCGAGACGACGGTGGATCCGGCGACCGCGACCGGCGCACAGGTCGAGATCGAGGACCGGGGATCCGCCGAGGTGGTCAGCTTCGCCGCTGCCCGGACCACGCCGGCCGGGGCCGGCGCGGTCAACCCCGCCTTCGACGTGACGCCCGCCGACCTGGTGACCGCCGTTGTCACCGACCGCCGGGTGATCCGGCTGGACCGGGGCGAACAGATCTGAGCCGCCGCCGGTAGACAGCAGGCCCACCGTCGGCCAGCCGGGCCGGGTCAGTCGACCGGTGCCGGCCGGACCGCCGTCACGGTACGTCGGTCGTCGGCCACGGCGGTGACCCAACCGCCGGCCCGCCCCAGCCGCAGCAGCGCGTCCGGCCGGGCCGGCAGCTCCAGCGGCCGGCCCGGCTGTGGTGGCCAGCCGCCCCGGGCCGAACTGCCCGGGGTCAGCCACGGCACCAGAGCCTGCACCGGGTCTTCCGCGTCCAGCGCCGCCCGGGCCGCAGCCAGGGTGGCGAGCACCTCGTCCAGGGCGGACCGGACCGCCCCGGCGTTGCCACCGCACATCGCCGCCACCAGCTCCGGCCGGCTGGCCGCGACCCGGGTGCCGTCCCGAAAGGACCCGGCGGCCAACGACCAGGCGAGCGGGTCCGTCACCGCGGTGGCGGCCAGCGCGGTCGCGAGCAGATGTGGTACGTGACTGATCGCCGCGACGGCACGGTCGTGCTCCTCGGCGGTGGCCGGTACCACCCGGGCGCCCAGCCCGGTCACCGCTGTCGCCACCGTCAGCCAGTCGTCGACCGAGGTCACCGGCGGCTCCAGGCAGAGCACCCAGGCGCAGCCGGTGAACAGCTCCGGATCGGCGGAGGTGAACCCGGAGGTCTCCCGACCGGCCATCGGATGGCCGCCGACGAACCCGGCGGTCCGGTCGTGCTGGCGGTGCAGCCGCCGGTCGACCAGCCGCCGCACCGGCTCCTTGACCGAGGTGACGTCGGTGACCAGCCCGGAGTAGCCGACCGCAGCGATCTCGTCGAGCACCGGACCCACCGCCGGCAGCGGCACCGCCAGCAGCACCAGATCGGCGTCGGCCACCGCGTCCCGTACCGTCGGGGCGACCTGCCAGCGCGCGCCGAGTGCCGCCCGCGCGGCGGCGGTACGCGCGGTGGCCCGGGTCGCGGGATCGGCGTCGTACCCGAAAACCCGGTGTCCGGCGGCGGCGAACGCGCGCAGCGCCGAACCGCCGATAAGCCCCAGCCCGATCACCGCCACTCGCACGCGGTGACTCTGCCACATCGAGCCAGGGCACGATCGGGCAGCCGTCGTCGGTACGCTGACTGGCACGGCGGTGGACCGTCACGGCCGCTGCCCCGGCCGCAGGAGGGAGGGACGAGATGCCGGACCGCCCGATCGACTGGCCGTCACCCGCACCGACCAGCCCGCCCGGTTGGCCCGGTGCGCCGGCCGGCTGGCACCCGCCGGTTGCCGGCTGGGGTCCACAGCACGGCCAGCATCCGTACCCGCCGGGGATGTTCCCGGCCGTGCCCGCACGGCCACCGGCCCCGTCCCGGCCGACCTACCGGGAGCCGCACCCGGTACGCCCCGGAGCAGTCGCGCTCGGAGCGCTGGCCACCGCGCTGTGGCTGCTGCTGACCGGCCTGATCGGCCAGGACCTGCGCGGGTACGCCCTGTCGACGCTGCTCTGCGGCGCACTCGCCTGGGCCGTCGCGATCCTGCTCGCCCGGGTCGGCGACCGAGGCGTGGCGACCGGCATCGCGCTCACCATGTCGGCCGGCTGGAGCATCACGACTGTGGCGCTCGCCACACACTGGGCGGCGACCGGCGACTGGCCACTGTGGTGACCGGCGATGGGCGAATTCCGGGCTTGACGAACGCGACGGCGGTCGGCACGCTCGGCGGCATGGCCAACACCGGGCACCGGCTCGATCCCGAGCGGAATCGGCGCCGACTGCAGATCCTCGCCGAGCTTGCCGGCGCCAAGCTCGGCCGCGAACGGGTCCGGCCCCGTAAGGTCCGAGGGCAGCAGTTGCGCGAGCTGATCGCGGCCCGCCGACTGGTCAACTGACCGAACGCCTGATCTGACCGAACGCCGACGCGCTGTCGCGCACCCGTCCCTGCCGGTCAGTGACTGTTCGGGGCGTTGTGGGGTCAACGACCGACCTGAGCCGATACCGTCATTCTGACGACAGAATCGGCGGTCACCGACGGCGGCGGGGATGCCGCGCCGCCCGGCGACCGCAGGGACCATTGGGGGGACCGTGCCCTATTTTGCTGCCGCTGCCGTACGCGGCCCGGCCGGTTGGTCCGGCGCCGAGCTCGACCTCGGTGGGGTCGCCGACATCGACGAAGTGGTCGACCGGCTCCGTGAGGTCGACCCCGACGCCGAGGTGTCACTGCTGTTCGTCGAATCGGACGACAGTTACCTGGTGATCCTGCGCCTCGACGAGGGCGAGGATCTGCGAATCTTCAGTTCGGACGCCGCGTTCGCCGAGGAGTCGCGGCTGGGCGCGCTGCTGATCGGCGACATCCGTACCCCGGCCGTCGAGGTGGACCTCGAACCGGTCGTGGTCGGTGCCGGCGGCGGCTCGATGTCCGCCGCCGCTGCCGCGCCGGCCGGTTCCCGCGCCGGCGGGTACCTGGTCGGCGACCCGTTGGACGACTCCGACGACGTCGACGCGTTGGCCGACGAGGAGGACGACGACGATGAGCCGGCCGCCGACCCGGACGCGGAGCCGGTCGGGGACGCCGACCTGCTCGCCGATCTCGGCCTGTCGGCCCGACGGCTGCTGGCACTGTGCGCGCGTGACGGCATGCTGCCGGCCGACGTGACCGCCGAGATCTGCCAGACGGTCGGCTGCGGCGACGAGATCGAGGAGTTGCGCGAGGCATGAGACCGGGCGGGGCGACGGCGTGACCGGACGGGGCGACGGCGTGCCGACGGCCCGGCGGCACCGCGACCCGCTGCACGAGAGCTGGATGCGGCGGGCGTTGTCGGTGGCCGGCGGGCCGACCGCCGGTGCCGGCCCGGTCGATGTGCCGCCCGGCACGGCAGGGGTACCCGTCGGTGCGGCTGACGTGCCGGTCGGTATGGCTGACGTGCCGGTCGGTGCCGTCGTCTACGACGCGGCCGGCCGCGAACTCGCGGTCGCACGCAACGAACGTGAACTGACCGGCGACCCGACGGCGCACGCCGAGATCCTCGCGCTGCGCCGGGCCGCCGCCCGGCTCGGCCGGTGGCGGCTCGACGGGTGCACCCTGGTGGTCACCCTGGAACCGTGCACCATGTGCGCCGGCGCGTTGGTGCTGGCCCGGATCTCGACCGTGGTCTTCGGCGCGTGGGAGCCGAAGACCGGTGCCGTCGGATCGCTGTGGGACGTCGTGCGTGACCGCCGCCTCAACCACCGGCCGACTGTGTACGCCGGGGTGCTGGCCGACGAGTGCGCCGCCGCGCTGCGGGCCTTCTTCCGCTGAGCCGCGCTACGGGCCCTCTTCGCTGAGCCGCGTCGCGGGCATTCTTCCGTTGAGCCGGGCGGTCCGCCGGTGTCGTCGGCCGATCCTGGCGGCGTCAGGCGGTCGCGGTGTCCAGCGCGATGCGTACCATCTCGCTGAAGGTCTGCTCCCGGTCGTCCGCACTCATCTTCTCGCCGGTACGGATGTGGTCGCTCACGGTGAGGATGGTCAACGCGCGGGCCCGGAACCGGGCGGCGATGGTGTACAGCGCCGCCGACTCCATCTCGACCGCCAGCACCCCGTAGTCGGCCAGCGTGTCGTACAGGTCCGGCCGGTCGGTGTAGAACGCGTCGGCGGCCAGGACCGGGCCGACCCGCAGGTCGACACCGTGCCGGTGGGCCGCGTCGACCGCCGTACGCAGCAGGCCGAAGTCCGCCACCGGGGCGTAGTCGACCAGCCCGGCGAAGCGCACCCGGTTCATGTTCGAGTCGGTCGACGAACCGTTGGCCGCGATCACGTCCCGCAGTTGCAGATCCTCGGCCAACGCGCCGCAGGAGCCGACCCGGATCAGCGTCCGCACCCCGTACTCGTTGATCAGCTCGTGGGCGTAGATCGACGCCGACGGCATGCCCATTCCCGACCCCTGCACCGACACCCGCGTCCCGGCGTACTGGCCGGTGAAGCCGAACATGCCGCGCACGTTCGAGTAGCAGGTGGCGTCCTCGAGGAAGTTCTCGGCGATCCACTTGGCGCGCAGCGGGTCTCCGGGCATGAGGACCCGCTCGGCGATGTCGCCGGGCTTGGCTCCGATGTGCGTGCTCATGGCCATGATCCTGCCAGTGCGGTCGGTGCTGCCCACGCTCGGGCGGTACCGCCGTGACGGTCGGGCGGCGCTTCAGGTAGCCTACTCGGCGGTGGTGTGTCCGAGTGGCCTAAGGAGCACGCCTCGAAAGCGTGTGAGGGTTCACGCCCTCCGCGGGTTCAAATCCCGCCGCCACCGCCACTGAGCAGGCGAAACGCCCGGTCGGTCCGCGAGGACCGACCGGGCGTTTCGGCGCACCGGTCCTCACCGGCCTTCACCGGTCGGCGATCAGCTCGACGACGGCGCTGGCGATCCGGTCGATCGCCGCAGAGTCGGCCAGCAGGGCGGCGACCCGCTCTTCAGCGGCCGGTCCACCACCGGGCGGCCGGTCCATCTCCTCGGCACCCGTGCCGGTGTCGAACACCGAGCGGAGTACGGCGACCACCACGCACCGGGGGTCGGCACCTCGGCGCAGCTGTGCCTCGATCGCCGTCACCGCGACCGACGCCAGCTCGGTCAACCGGGCCTCGTCCGCCTCGTCCGGCGTCCTCGGCTGCAGGTGGTCGGTCTCGCGAGCCGGACCGGTCCCGGTCCGGGCGGCCGGCAGCACCGGGGCGTGCTTGCGGCCGAGTGGCCGTTCGACGAAGTCCGCGTACCACTTCGGACGTCTGCGCATCGCGGCGAGTACCCGGTCGAGGTCGGCTGTCACCTCCCGCTCCCCGCCACCGCAGTGCCCGGTGACGGCGGCCCGGCGGTCGGCCCACGCGGACAGCGGCCACACCCGTACTCCGGCCGTGGCCGGGATCCCCACCCAGACCAGCACCTCGACGGCGAGGGTCTGCAGCCACGGGTCCTGGCCGAGGTCGTGCTTGAGCCATCCGGGCAGCCGGGGCCGCTGCAACGCGCCACGGTCGCCGCGTCGGCGGCGATGCGCGTCGACGGTGGCCGGGCCGATCCGCCGGGCGATCCACCCCTCCAGGTTGACCACTGGAACCTTGGCGTTGGCCAGCAGGTCGTCGAGGACCGCCTCGACGTCGTCGTGGAACTTGTCCAGGCAGTCGGCTTCCAGCCGGTGGACCGACGACGCGCAGGTGTGGTGTCCCCGGGTGAGTTCGATCCGACGGGTCAGCCGCTGGAACACCACCGGCCAGACCAGCGCGTACCCACCCGTGCGGAGCAGCCCGCGTTCCGCGTCGGACGCCGCCCTCGCGCGGTCCGCCAGTATGCCCCGTCGGGCGAGGTCCCGGACGTGATCTTCTGCGGCGCTACGCCCGGACGACGCGCCGGCGGCCCGGACAGCCACGCTCGCACTGGCCATCGGTATCTGTCCTTTCCGGTAAGCTACCAAATCATCAGAAAGGTGTGTGTGGGAGGTGATCGGCGACATGCGTACGGGTCGAAAACTATCCGCTGTGCCGCCGATTCAAGAAGCGGTCGGAACCCGTTGCCGTAGTAGTGCGTAGTAGCGGGTCGAATTGTCGACCGGTGCAGATCTGAGGGGTGCCCGGCCGGATCTATGGATGGCGTACTGGTACGACTACGTAGTTCCCCCGATGGAACGGCCGCCGGGCGCGGCGAAGCTGGCGATGTGCCGGTGCCCGACCCGCACGTCGACCGATCCCATCAGGAGTCGCTGCGATGACCACCACACTTCCTCCTCTGCCGGACCACCCCACCCACCGGGCCGAGCCCGCCGACCGGCTGCTCGACCTGGTGCTTCCCGGGCCGGTCGAGCCGACCACCCGGACCCTGCTGACGGCGGCCGCCGCCGGCGACCCGGTACTGCTGCGCGCCCTGGTCCAGCTGGGGCTGGCCCTCGGCGACCTGGTCCGCCGGGACGGACACTGGCGGTGGAGCACCACCGGACCGCGTACCGCCCCGCTGACCGGGTCGTCCGGTACGCGGCCGGTTCGGCGTACCGCCGGCCAGCTCGCCGCGATCCGGACCCTGGCCGAGTCGTGGAGCCGGCCGCAGCCGGCCGCCGGCTGCACCGTGACCGACCGGCCGGGGGCGGCCGTGCCGCCCGTGCGGTTGCCCCGGCTGACCGTCCGCGAGCAGGAGATCCTGCGGCTGCTCGCGGACGGTCTCACCGCCCAGGCGATCGGTCACCGGCTGCTGCTGTCGCCGCGTACGGTGGCCAAGCACCAGGAACGGATGTACCGCAAGTTCGGCACCTCCGACCGGCTGACCACCGTGCTGCGGGCGCAGCGGCTGGGCCTGCTCCCGCCGCCGGACGCGCTGGCCGTCACCGGCCGTGGCGACGGGTGAATCAGGACATCTCGCTCGGGCGGGGGTCGAGACCGAGGTCCACGACAACGGTCACCGCGGTCCGACCGTTGAGGTAGACCGTCACCGGCCGGCTGGCCCCGTCCAGCAGCTCCAGCTTGACCACCGAACCGGTTTCCATGGCGGTCTGGATGCTGGCGAGGACCGGGTCGAGGTTCGACTCGGGGATCTCCCACTCGGACCCGTCGACGATCACGCGCTTGCGAGCCATGATTTCCACCTTTCAGTCTGTTGTCCGTACGGATATTTCAGCACCGCCGGGGCACCGGGCGTAATTAGATGAATTGCGTACCGGTGGCCCGGCGGAGGCGTTGGTCAGTCGACCGTTTCGATCGTGTACGAGAACGAGAAATCCTGCGCCCGCAGATTCCCCACGGCCGGGTGCCGGCCGACGCCGAATTCCTCGGTCGCCAGCAGGGAGGTGCGGTACAGGCCGATGCTGTCGCCGACCGCGTCCAGCAGCAGTCGGTACGCCAGATTGACGACCACGGCACCCGCCCCGATCGCGGCGGCTGCGGCGGCGGCCTGCGGGGCGGCCACGGCCAGCCCGAGTAGGTTTGCCCCGGCGGCCTGGAAGGCCGGGCCGTTGAGTTCGTCGCGCAGCAGGTCGCTCAGTGCCCGGCTGTCCCCGGTGTCCCGGGACACCCAGACCGCCAGGTCCAGGTAGTCCACCGCCCGACCGTGGTAGACGAGCATCCGGTCCAACGGCAGCCGGTCTCCGTCGCGGACGTTGCGGAACCGCGCCGTCTCCGCCCGGTACGGCACCGCCCCGTCGTCGTCGGCGGTGCCGGTGAGCACCACCGCGTCGACCCGTATGTCGGCGCTGCGCAGCGCCCGGTTGCGGTGCACCAGCACCTCGTCCAGCCGGACCGCGACGGTGCGCGCCGCGCCGCCACGGGCCCGGAACAGCAGCCGCGACCGGTCCGGGCGTTCGTCGATCAGGAACCGCACCGACTCGGCCGGCGGCCGCGCCGTCGGGCTCAGGCTGAATTCGATGGTACGCAGCGCGTAGCGCACCTCCGGGGCGAAACCGTTGGACATATCCCGCATACCGCCGCTGCCCAGCTGGTCGAGGGCCCGCTCCAGCGGCGACTGGTCGCGGCGTGGGACGCGGCGGCCGAGCTCGGCGCGGTCGGCGGTGCGGATGCCGTCCTGTTGGAGCAGCCCGACGTCCTGCGGCTGCGAGGTGGCGATCAGCAGGACCGTCTCCGGCCGCCCGGCCGCCGGCACGATGCCGGCCGGCCAGTTCAGTCGCACACCGCGCAGCACCCCGCTCAGGGCGTCGTACCCCACCAGGTACTCCTTGTCGGGCTTGAGCTGGAACCCGGACGGCGCGAAGTTGGTGAGGTTCTCGATCCGGGCGGAGACGCCGATGTCGAGCAGCGACACGTAGACCGCCTCGGTGCCGTCGTTGCGCACCCGCACGTACACCTGGTCGCCGTCGTGCACGACCTCGCCGGCGGACCGCATGGGCACCTCGACGCCGTCGACGACCCGGCCCCACTCGAAGGTCAACGGGGTGTCGAGGGCGCACCGGGGGTCTTCACCGAGGGCCCGCAGTCCGGTGGCGCGGGCGACCCGTTCCAGGTCGGTGAGCAGCCGGGCGGCGGTGCCCGGCCCGGCCGGTCGGGGGCTGTGCAGCGGACCGGTCCGGTCGTGGATCTGGTAGTTGCCGGCCCGATCGGGCCGGACCTCCACGGTGCACGGCTCGTCAGCATCGGCCAGCCGGACCAGGGTGCTGGTCCGGATCGCGGCGACCAGGTCGGCGGCGTCCGGGTCGGTCACCCGGACCGGCAGCGCGGGCGCGGCGCTGCGGGTCCGGTACGCGCGGGCCGTCGTCGGCACCTCGGACCAGCCGGTACGCAGGGTGAGCTCGGCCTGTGCCGCCAGCGCCCCGAGCCGGTCGACGACGGCGGTGCCGACGCTGGTCTCCTCGTCGACCGGCAGCTCGGCCGGCATCACGGTGAACTCGTCGTGGAGCTCGACGCCGAGCAGCGGGGCGCCGGGCAGGACCACCCGGCCGTCGGGAGTGGGGGCCACCGGCAGGCCGGCGATCGGGTCCGTCTCCTGGAGTGAGAACAGCAGTCGGCGGGACGGCCCTTCCACCTCGGGCCGCTGGTTCGACGCCCGGCGCAGCACCTGGCGACGTACCGTCTCCATCAGCGTGAACCAGGTCACCGGAAGGTCCTCGGCGGCGGCCAGTGCCTGGATCAGCGCCTCGGTGAACATCCCGGTGCGCAGCCCGGCACCGTTGCGGTACTCGTAGGCGGACTGCTCGGGGGCGCAGGCCACCAGCCGCACCGAGTACGGGTCGCCGGTCACTACCCGCCGGTCGACCGCGAGCCCGTCCCGGCGCAGCGCCGCCAGGTGCCGGCTGATCTGCTCGTACCGGGTGGTCGACTGCCGGTCCAGGCCTTTGACCCGCAGGTCGGGGTCGCGGGACTGGTGGGCGGCGTGGCAGCAGTCCAAGGCCACCACCACGTTCTGCGTCACCTCGGTCAGCCGGGCCTGCAGCACTGACAGCTCGACCGAGGCGATGCCCCGAAACTCATCCTCAGTGGATGGAGAGTAGTCGGTGGGCACGATGAACTGCAGGTCGCCCGGCCGCCGGCCGGGCGTCGGCTGGCTGGCCGGATCGTCGGCAGCCGGGTCGTCGCTGGCCGGATCCGGTGCGGACGCGTATCCGCCGTGACCGCTGTAGTAGAACAGGACGGTATCGTCCGCCGTGCTCTGTCCGATCAGTTTCTCGTAGCCGGCGAGGATGCCGGCACGGGTGGCATCGTCGCCGGTAAGACAGGAAATGGTGAACCCACGCCCATCGAGCGCCGCCGCGATCGTTTCGACATCGTTGTGCACCCCGGTGAGGCCGTCGGTCTGAGAACCGACCAGCAATGCTCTCCGCGTCACCGCTACCCCCTAAAAGGTCGCTCAGCAGATCCGGTGTGGACTTTACGGGTCGGGCGCCGGTGACGTCATCACTCAGTGCCTACGATCTTTTGCGTACGGTCACTTTCGGCCCGCCCGCCGGCGATCGGCTCCGACCTGACAGGACGATCCACCGGTACGTTCGGTGCGACGGCTCCGTACGGAGGTCTATCCGGATTCCCGATCGGAGCAGAGCCGGAGCCGATGAGCCATCGAGGCGGCGGCATTACGGTTGTTGGCCGCCATCTTCCTGAGCAGGTTGGACACATGGACACCCGCCGTGCGTTCGGTGATGAACAGTTCGGTGGCGATCTCCCGGTTGGTCCTGCCCAGGCAGAGCAGACACAGCACCTCCAACTCGCGGGCGGTGAGACCGAACGGCCGGGCCGCCGGCCCGGCGGTGTCGGCGGTGTCGGCGGCTGGCTCGGGCAACTCCGGGTCGAGGGTGATCCGGGCACGACGGGCCATCGCCTCGATCTCGGTACGCAGTGGCCCGGCTGGCAGCGGCTCGGTCGTCTGCCAGGCCGACCGGGCGGCCGTTCCGGCGCGGGTCAGGTCGGCGGCGGCGAGCGCGGTCTCGGCTTCCCGCCAGTAGGCGTAGCCGGCCGGGTAGGACCGACCGAGCATCGACCAGCCACGGGCCACCGCCGCCCAGGCGTCGGGGTCGGCGGTGCCTCGGGCCCGGGCGAGCTCGGCCAGGCAGAGGTCACGCCACACCCGTACCTGCGAAACCCCAGCCTGGTCGGCTGGCGGCGGGTCCGGCTGGTCGGCTGGCGGCGGGTCCGGCTGGTCAGCCTTTGGGAGGTCCGGGCCCTCGGCCGGCACCGCCGCCTGGTCGGCCAACCGTTCGGCGTACGCGACAACCGCCGACAACCGGACCGGGTCGCGCTCGGGTTGCGTGCGCAGCAGCTCGCACTCGTCGGCGGCGGCCCGTAGCCCGACGGCGTACATCCGGGTCAGCTCCAGGACGTTGGCCTGGCCCTCCAGCACGGCCAGGCCGGCTCGCACCGCCTCATCCGCCCCGGCCAGGTCGTCGCGCCACAGGGCGAGCTCCGCCAGACAGGCGTACAGCGGTCCGACGAACCGGGGGTCGGTGGTCGGCCGGTCCACGAGTTGTACGCCGGCCAGCAGATCGGCGGCCGCGTCGAAGGACCCCTGAGCGAGCCGGATCTCGGCCAGGGTCAGCCGGGGGTAGAGGGTGCCCCGCAGTGGCCTGGCCCGCAGCACGTCGTCCAGCACCGCGGCCGCCTCGTCCCATCGGCCGAGCAGTACCAGTGTCGCGGCGGCGTTGTTGGCCAGCACGCCGGCGCCGCGGGCCTGCTCCAGACCGCGTGCGCGGGCCACCTTCAGCCCGTCGAGGGCGACCTGGACCGAGTCGGTCAGCCGCCCCACGTGCTCCAGCGCGACCGCGAGATTGCCGTACGCCCGGAACAGGTCCTCGAGGTGGTCGACCTCCTCGGCGATCCGCAGTGCCTCGCGTACCTTGGCCATGCCGTCGGCGGGCTGGTCGAGCATGGTCAACGCCATGCCCAGGGTGTTGAGCGCGCGGCCCTCCTCGGCCCGGGCCGGCACCGCCCGGGCCAGCTCGACGGCGTGGGCACCTTCCCGCGCACCTTCGGCGTACCGGCCTTCGCGTACCTCGGCCATCGCGACAGCGGCCAGTACCCGAGCGCTGACCGCGCCCGGTGGCTGCTCGGCCAGCGCCCGCGCCGCCGCCCGGTAGGTTTGTTGCGAATCGCCGTACTCACCGGCTTCCCAGAGGTAGTTGCCGAGGCGTTCGAGCAGTTCACCCGCGTCGCGGGCGGCGGCGGCCCGGTCCGCCTCGGCGATCGCGGCGCGGATCAGTTCCAGTGCCTGCTCGACCCGACCGCCCCACCGGGCGGCGTCGGCGGCGGCGGCCAGCACCCGCCAGCGCGGCTGGCCGGTGCGTTGCTGCGGATCGTCGACCCGCGACCACAGGCTGAGCACCCGCTGGTAGTGCTGTTCGGCTTCGCGGAACGCGTGGACCCGTACCGCCATCTCGCCGGCACGCACGGCGGCGGTCAGCGCCTCCGGTAGTGCTCTGGCCTCGTACCAGTGGTAGGCCAGTTCGGCCGCTGCGGTGAGATCCTCGGCGAGGCTGAACCCCGGGTCCGCGGTGAGGGCGGTGGCGAGCGCGCGGTGCAGCCCGACCCGCTCACCCGGCAGCAGTTCCTGGTAGACCGCCTCGCGCAGCAGGGCATGGCGGAAGACGTACGTGTCGTCGGCGGCGTCGATGGTGAGAACGTGCTGGGCGACGCACTGCCGCAGCGCTTTGATCAGTTGCTGGTCGGGCAGGTCGCAGACGGCTGCCAGCAGCCGGTGGCTCACTCGCCGCCCGGCAACCGCTGCGGCTCGCAGCACGTCGGCTGCGGCGTCGTCGAGCAGTTCGACCCGGGACAGCATGATCTCGCTCAGTGAGTTGGGCAGTCGGGTGGACGCGGGATCGGTCAACACCCCGGAGACCACCAGTTCCTCGGCGAAGAACGCGTTTCCGTCGGACAGTTCGTAGTACCGGTCCAGCAGCGACCGGTCCACCGGGTCGCCGGTCGACGCGGTCAGGAACCGTTCCAGCTCGGCGCGGGTGAACCGGGCCAGCTCCAGCCGGTGAATCCGGCGGATGAAGTCCGGTTCGGCGAGCAGCGTCCGCAGCGGATGCCGCCGGTCCAGATCGTTGGACCGGTAGCTGTGCACCAGCAGGATCCGCTCGTCGGTCTGCGCCCGGGCCAGATAGGAGACCAGGTCCAAGGTGGATGGGTCGGCCCAGTGCAGGTCCTCGAAGATCAGTACGGTCGGCGCGTGCGCGCCGAAGTGGTCGAGCATCCGCAGTACCGCGCCGAACACCCGCAGCTGTGCGGTCGACTCGCCGAGGGGCGCGACTCCGGTGAAGTCCGACACCAGTCGGCTGAGTTCGGCGTAGGACGGGCCGCCCAGCTCGCGTACCCGCTGCTCACCGAGTTCCCGGACGATTCGGCGCAGGGCGTCGATCAACGGGGCGTACGGCACCGCGCCGGTGCCCAGGTTGATGCAGGCACCGCGCAGTACGGTGCGGCCCGCCGAGCGGGCCTCGGCGGCGAACTCCTCGAGCAGCCGGCTCTTTCCGACGCCCGCCTCACCGCCGACGAAGACCGTCGCGGCGGCACCGCCCGCCGCCTCGGTCAGCAGCCCGGTCAGCCGGGCGCGCTCCGCGGCGCGGCCGATGAAAGATCCACCCGCTGCCGGAAACTGCGCAGATGCGTACGCCGTCGCCATGTGTCCATGGTGGCGCGAGTAATGGGGACTGTCAGCAGCCGCCGCGTGTCACATCGTATTCGGTGGCCGATGCTGACTCAGTGGTCACCGGAAAATGCCGGTCCGGTCGGCCGGAGGCGATGGTGTGCCGTTGCGCTGTGTTGTCTGGGCTAACGACAATCGTCGCGGTCGTCCGGCTCCGGAATCGATTCCACGGTACGACGGCGGTCGTCGACGTACTCGGCCAACTCGTCAGGGTCCGCACCGCCGGCCACAGCGGCCTGCCACGCCGCGCCGAACTCGGCGGCGAGTAGTTCGATCATCCGTTGTCGGGTTTCGGCTGGTAGCCCGTCATCGGGCACCGGTCCGCCGGATCGATCGTCGATCATCGAGACCTCCGTTGCGATCGTTGGCCCCGTACTCCGGAATTGGTGTGCCCCTCGGACAATGTCAATAGTTCGGATCATATCCGAACCTGACGGACAGCCGACCTTGGCCGTTCAGTGGACGGCCCGACGACAATCAAGATCACCGTACAAGATCACCGTAGCTGGTCCGAGCCGGGCCGGGCCGCCGTCGCCCGAAGTCGAGGCCACCATCACCCGGCGCCGGTCGGGTCGAACCGCTGCACCCCGGGCGGCAGATCCGGCCCGTCGGGCAGGACCGGTCCGGCGTCGCTGGCCGGGCGGTAGCCGGACCGGACGACACTGGCGACGAGCACCTGTGCGATCCCGGTGATCGTCCGGGCCGGATCGGAGCCGGGCACCATCAGGTACGACGCCATCCGTCCCGATCCGGTCGCCGGATGGGCCAGCGACCTGATGATCCGGGGATCCGCCTCGTCCACGCCGCAGGCGACGACGCTCGGGCGGGCGCCGGACGAGGTCAGCTCGGCGAACGCCGCCCGCCAGGCGGACCGCAAGTCGGTGGGCCGGCCATCGCTGATGAACCAGACGGTCGGCCGGTGCGTGCTCTCTCCGCTGGCCGCGAACCGTGCCATGTCCGACTCGATCTCGTCCCGCGTGGTCGTGAACGCCGACTCGTAGCAGGTGCCGCCGCGTACGGCGAGGGCCGGCGCAACCAGCCCGGGAGCTAGCAGGTCACCGAGCGGGAGCCGGACCTCCGCGTGGTCGGAGAAGTCGATCAGCCCGAACCGTACCCGGGCCGCGACGACCGGGTGCAGCGCCAATGCGTCGACGAGCGCCGGCACGATCTCGTTCACCGCCTCCAACTTGCCGTCCGCCGCCATCGACACCGAGACGTCGACGACCAGATAGAACGGCAGCAGGCTGTTGTCTGACCGGCGCATCGATGGGCTCCTCCGTCCGCCATGCTGCAGGTCTGACGGACGGGTGTGGGCCGAGCTGGAGCTGTACCTCAGTGCGGCTGGCTGTCGGCTGGCTCGTGCGGCTGGCTGTCGGCGGCGATGTCGGACACGATCTGGCAGGTGTCGACAACCGGATCGACGGCCTGTGCCTGGTCGGCCAGCTGGAACAGCAGCGACCGCAGTGCCTCGCGGTCGGTCGGCCGCAGCGACCCGAGCAGATGCTCCTCCGCCTGCTCCAGCCGGTCCCGGGTCGCCGACCAGACCTGGTGCCCGCGGTCGGTCGCGACGATGGTCTTGTGCCGGCGGTCGTCCGGGTTGGCCCGCCGCTCGACCAGCCCGGCGCGCTCCAGATCGTCGATCAGGTAGGTCATCACCGTCTTGTCGATGCCCAGCCGACGGGCCAGCGAGATCTGACTCTGCGGCGTGGCCTCGACCGCCGCCGCCAGCACCTGATGGCCGCGCGGCCCGCCGGGCAGGTCGTGCAGCACGGCGCTGCTGCTCTTGACGTACGCCCGGAAGACCACGCCCAGCGCCCAGCCGAGGTCGCCGCCGCCAGCGGCGCGGGCCGGACCCGGATCCGTGCGTTGACCGGGACGAGGCATACGCCGAGCTTATCGCCGGCTCGTCTGCACCGACTGACCATCCTCACGTCAGAAGAGTCACAGTGCCGATCGTCTGCTCAGCAGACTATCTTGTGAGCCGAACGCATGACTGCTGTCGCGGGGAGCGAACGACATGGCTGACTACGGACACGACCTGCTGTTCGGCACCTTCATCACGCCGGTCGCCGAGCAGGCCGACCGGGCCCTGGCGCTGGCCCAGCTGACCGAGGAGGCCGGGCTCGACCTGGTGACCGTGCAGGACCACCCGTACCAGGCCCGGTTCCTGGACACCTGGACGCTGCTGTCGGTGATCGCCGCCCGCACCACCCGGGTCCGGGTCGCGCCGAACGTCGCCAACCTGCCGCTGCGGCAGCCAGCGATGCTGGCCCGCAGCGCGGCCAGCCTCGACCTGCTCAGCGGCGGCCGGGTCGAGCTGGGCCTCGGGGCCGGTGCCTTCTGGGACGCGATCGCGGCGATGGGCGGCGGCCGGCTCACCCCGGCCGAGAGCGTCGAAGCGCTGGAGGAGGGCATCGAGATCATCCGCTCGGTCTGGGACGCCGACGGCGGCACCGTCAAGGTCGACGGCCGGCATCACCGGGTATGGGGCGTGCATCCGGGTCCGGCGCCCGCCCACCCCATCGGCATCTGGCTGGGTGCGTACAAGAAGCGGATGCTCGGGGTCACCGGTCGGCTCGCCGACGGTTGGCTGCCCAGCAGCCCGTACGCGTCGCCGGAGCAGCTACCGGCGATGAACGCGGCCATCGACGCGGCGGCCCGGCAGGCGGGGCGGGACCCGGGTGCGGTCCGCCGGCTCTACAACATCAGCGGTACGTTCGGCAGCGGCGACGGATTCCTCACCGGTACACCGGCCGACTGGGCCGAGCAGCTCGCCGGACTGACCCTGGAGCAGGGCTTCAGCGGCTACCTACTGGCCAGCGACGACCCGGACATGATCCGCCGGTTCGCCGCCGAGGTGGTGCCGGCGGTCCGCGACCTGGTCGCCGCCGGCCGGAGCGCCGCAGCAGCGGGTTCGGTTCCCGCCGCGTCGGCCGCTGCGGCCGCCGGCATCACCCCCACCCCCGACGACGGGGTACGGCTCAGCGCTGAACGCGTCTGGGACGAGTCGACCCGGCCGACCGCCCCGCCACCCGACCCGACGCTGACCTACAGTCCCGCCCAGCGGGCCGCCGGGCAGCACCTGATCGACGTACACGATCATCTGCGCGAGGAGCTGCGGACCGTGCGTGACCTGATCGACCAGGTCGCGGCCGGCACCATGACCGCCGGCGGTGCCCGGGCGCACATCAACACGATGACCATGCGGCAGAACAACTGGACCCTCGGCGCCTACTGCGAGTCGTACTGCCGGGTGGTGACCACCCACCACACCATCGAGGACATCGGCATGCTGCCGCAGCTGCGCCGCGCCGACCCGGGACTCGCCCCGGTGGTCGACCGGCTGTCGGAGGAACACCACGTCATCCACGACGTGCTGGAACGGGTCGACCGGGCGCTGGTCGCCCTGGTCAGCGAGCCGGACCGGATCGGCGACGTCAAGGCCGCCGTCGACCTGCTCACCGACACCCTGCTGTCCCACCTGTCCTACGAGGAACGCGAGCTGGTCGAGCCGCTCGCCCGGCTCGGTGTGGGGTGACCAGCACCGGCACGGCAGGATCTCCGTCATGCGGTTGAGTATCGAGCGCGCCGACTTCGCTGACCCGGAGCTCGGCGTCTTCCTGCAGGCACATCTCGACGAACTCGCGCCAACGGCGCCTGCCGAGAGCCGACACGCGCTGGATCTTTCCGGGCTGCGGGCACCGGGCGTCCGTCTGTGGGTCGCCCGGATGAGTGGCGAGCTGGTGGGCACGGGTGCCCTGGCCGAGGTGGAGCCGGCGCACGAGGAGATCAAGAGCATGCGGACGGATCCGCGACGACGCGGCCAGGGCATCGCCGCGTGCGTCCTCGACCACCTCATCGAGGACGCACGCGGACGCGGCGTCCGCCGCATCTCGCTGGAGACCGGAAGCATGGACTTCTTCGTCCCGGCGAGGACGTTGTACGCGAAGGCGGGCTTCGTCCCCTGCCCGCCCTTCGGCGCCTATGTCGACGATCCCAACAGCGCCTTCATGACCCGCGAGCTGACGTGACCTGAGGCGCGTTCCACCTCGCGCGGGGCATCCAACCGCTCTCAACCCGCGCTGGCCGTACGGGGGCGCGCAGGACCGGTACGCCGCCATCTCGTACGCCCGCACGCCATCACGCTATGCCCGGGTCGCCGCCGTCGGCCCCTTCGATGCTGCGGTTTTCGTGCGTCGACGACGATTGCGGCACGACGTGCAACCTCCCAGCCCGCAACCGTGTGGGAGAAGGGTGGAAAGGGACCGGCAATCGTCGGTCCGACCGTCAAGGAGGCCACTTTGTCGAAGAAGCCCGTCGTGTTCGCGCTGCTAGGGGTAGCTGCCGCGCTGGCCTACGCGGTGCCGGCGATCGCCGCTTTGTCCTCCGAGCCGTCCGCGCCGCAGCCACGGCCGACTGTCACCGCCGCGCCGGCTCCCGCAGTGTCGGCTCCGCCGGCTGAGGATCCGGCCACGGCGGTGACGGCTCCGCCGGTGGACGTGTCGGCCCCGCCGGTGGCGATTCCGGCCACGCCACCGCCAGCGGAGGCCGCGCCGACGGCCGCCCCGGTCCCACCGGTGGATGTATCGGCCCCACCGGTGGAGGCGTCGCCTCCTCCGGTGGCCGAGCCGGTCCCAGCGGCGCCGACCACAGTTCCCGCCAAGTAGCCCGGTCAGGTCCGTGTCAGGGGCCCGAGCGCAGGATCCGGCGCAGGTCCCCCTGTTTCCTGAGGAGATGTGCTGCCGTTGACGAACGGTTCGCATGAGAAGGACGCCGGGTTCAGCGAGTACGTCGCGACCCACGCAGAGCAGGTGCGCTTCACCGCGTACCTGCTCTGCGGCGACTGGCACGAGGCGGAAGACCTGGCGCAGGCGGCGTTCGTTCGCCTGTACCTGGCATGGGAGCGTGTCGACCGGACGGAACCCATCAACGCCTACGTACGGAAGATCGTCACGCGTACGTATTTGAACGAGCGGCGCAGGCTGTGGCGGAAGTTGGAACGGCTGACCAGCGCGCCGCCGGAGACACCGGACGACTCGATGCCGCCCCCGGAGCAACGGATGCTGGTCATGTCGGCGCTCGCCCGGGTGCCACGGCGGCAACGGGCCGCGCTGGTGCTGCGGTACTGGGAGGACCTGAGCCTGACCGAAGCCGCAGAAGCGTTGGGCTGCTCGGTCGGCACCGTGAAGAGTCAATGCGCCCGTGGCCTGCAACGGATGCGCGAACTTCTGCCCGACGACGTGGCGATAGGGGGGCGAGACCGGTGAACGAATCCGACTTGACTTCGGCGTTTGCCCAGATCCGGGCGACCGGCGCGCCGCCGCACCGGCTGACACCACAGTCGCTGATCGCTGCCGGCCGGCGGGCTCGCCGCCGCCGTCGGATCGCCGCGACGGCCGGCAGCGGGCTCGCCGTACTCGTGGTCGCGACGCTCGGCATCGGTGTGGTGAGCGCATCGTCGCCCGGTTGGTACCCGGCTCCGATCGAGCCAGGCCACTCGTCACCCGCCCCGGTGCCGGAAGGTCCGAAGACTCCCATGCCGTCTCCGACCACCACCCAGGCACCGGCCACCGCTCCGCCCGCGGCCCCGACCGAGTCGGCGCCGACCGGCGCGGAGGCCTCGGCACCCCCGCGACCGGCGATCGATGCGCCTCCGTCGGCGGACCCGTCGGCACCGGCGGATCCCTCGCCCGGTGTCTCGGCGACGGCGCAGGAGCCCTTGCCCGAGCCGCCCAGCGCGTCGGCGGGTTGATCTTGAGACCGAGACCGAGACTGAGCGGAGTCCCGCCTTGTCGAGGTCGCCGTTGACCAGGCCGCGCGGCGGCCGCGCTGCGCTGGGCTGTCCGGCGGATTCGGTAGCGTACGTCCCTGTGACAGCTTCCGTGCTTGCCGAGGTCGCCGTTCTCGACCTGGCTGCCCAGGACCTGCCGTTCCTGGTCGATGCGTACCGGCTCGGGGTGGTCGAGGGGGTTCGATTTCTGCCCAACGGGTTGATGAACCGCAATTGGCAGCTGCGGACCGCCGGTGGCGCGTTTGCGCTGAAGCTGCTGTTGGACGCGCCGGTGTCGACCGTGCGACGCAATCTGAGCGTCGCTGCGGCGCTCGCTGCGGCCGGTGTACCGGCGTGTCCGCCGGTGCCGACCATCGGCGGTGATGTCGTCGCCGAGGTGGATGACCGCGCCTACAGTCTGTTCGGCTGGCTAGACGGCGACCACGTTGCGGGTACCGGATTGTCGGCCGGCCAAGCACATCACCTTGGCGGCGTGCTGGGCAGGCTGCACCGTGAGCTCAACGATCCGGGCCTGCGGAGGTGGCTGCCGGCTTCCGGTGCCGTCACTGCCACGGTGACAACGCCCGGCGAGGCGGTAGCCGAGGCTGACCGGTATCTGCGCGCCATCGATGCCTTCGCTTCGGCTACACCGTTCGACGTCCAGACGGTCGAGCTGCTGCGGCGGCGCAAGGCGCTCATCGCCGAGTATGGGCATCTGTGCCCGGCCACCGATCAACCGGCCGGCCCTGCCGGATACACCCATGGTGATTTTCAGCATCGCAACATCATCTGGCGTGACGGGGTGGTCGCCGGAGTGATCGACTGGGATCGGATCAGGGCTCGCCCGTTCGGCGAGGAGATCGCCCGGACCGCCACGCTGCAGTTCGGTGGTGAGGCGGGCGAGCTGGACCTGGAGCTGGTGGCCGCGTTCGTCGCCGGGTACCGTGCCGTGGTCGCGATCAGCGACGCCGAACTGGCCGACGCGGTGGACCGCCTATGGTGGAAGCGGGCCTCGGACTTCTGGCAGCTGGTCTTCCACTACGACCGAGGCGACCACTCCTGTGACCACCTGTTCTTCTCCGGTGAGGCGTTCCTGCACTGGTGGACGGCAAACCGGGGTCAGGTTCGCGACGCCTTCGTGGCGCGACCCTGACCCTCCCTACTCGCAGGGCGATGTGCTCGATCCTCCGGAGCGGGACTGGAGGGCGCTACCGGGTCCGCGCTGGACGAGGCTAGAAATGGATCATGGATCGGATGCCTTGGCGTGCTTCGGCGTCGGCCATCGCCTCGTTCACGTTGTGCAGTGGCCTGCTGCTGGTGATGATCTCCTCGCTGCGCAGGGTGCCCCGCATCGCCAGAGCGGCGTAGCGCGGGATGTCGAAGCGGGTGCGAACCGATCCCATCACGGTGCCGGTGATCCCGCGGCCGTGCCGCAACAGGGCTGCTGGCAGGCGAATTTCGGTACCGGGCGGCATCATTCCCAGAACGGTGGCCTGCCCACCGGGGCGCAGTACGGCGAACGCCTGCCCGGTCGTCTCGGCCAGGCCGACCGCCTCGATCGCGGCATCGACGCCGCCGGGCGCGATCGCGAGAACTTGCTTGGTGACGTCGCCGTCGGCTGGATCGATGGTGACGGTGGCACCGAGCTTGGCGGCGATCTCCCTGCGGTGCGGCTCCAGATCTACGGCGATCGTCTCGGCAGCGCCGCTGATCCGTGCGGCCTGGACGGCTGCCAGGCCGACCCCGCCGCAGCCGAACACGGCCACTGTCGACCCCGGTGCCGGGCGGGCGACGTTGAACACCGCCGCGAGACCGGTGGTCAGACAGCAACCCAACAGCGCTGCGGCGTCGAAGGACAGCCCGGCGGGCATCGCCACGAGTGCGGCCTCGTCGACGAGCATCAGCTCGGCGAACGCGGAGACACCCAGGTACTGGCGTACGAGCCGCCCGTCGATGGTCATCCGTGTTTTCTGGCGCTGCTTGGTGCCTGGGTCGGTGCAGTAGACCATGCGTCCGGTCAGGCAGGCCGCGCACCGTCCGCAGAATGTCTGATCACACACGATCACCCGGTCGCCGTCTTTGAAGCCGCTGACTCCGGCACCGATGGCCTCTACAACACCGGCAGCCTCGTGCCCGAGCACAGTGGGTACGGGGAAAGGCACGGTGCCGCGCGCGAAGTGCAGGTCGGTGCCGCAGATCCCGGCCGACACGGTACGCACCAGGACTTCGCCGTACGCGGGCTCGCTGAGTTGGATGTCTTGTAGCTGGAACGGCTCGCCGGGCTTGTGCATCACTGCGGCGCGGCAGAAATACGTCATCGGGGACCTCCTGGAGCGATGAGTCAGGGATGGTGAGTCAGCACGTGAGCCAGGGCCTGGCCGACCTGGGCCATGTATTCATCGGCGGCCACGGTGGGGATTTTGAGGATGAGGGTGCTGCGGCGTGCTTGCCGGTAGTGGGGGAACGCGCCGGGGTCTGGGGGCCGCCATGGGCTGTGTTGTAGGTGTGGCCAGTAGCGGTGGAGCAGCGCCGGGGTGTTCAGCAGCGGGCTGGCCAGCCAGTCCGGGTAGATGCGCCGCACGGGGATGCCTTGCGCGGCGAAGGCTTCATGCAGCGCTTCAGCGTCGGCGCCGGGCTGAAGAAGCCGTAGTGGGGTGCCGTACCAGCCTCGGACGCCGCCCGGGCCAGGGTCGGGCACGGCGATCGGGGCGGCGCGGTCGTGCAGTACGTCACGCAGGATCGCGAGGTTTGCCTCGGAGGCCGCCATGCGTTGTGGCAGGCTCGCCAGCTGCTGCCGGGCGATGACCGCCGACAGAGCCGGCATCCGGTATTTGTGTGCTGCGCCGGTGTCGGCGGTCGCCACCAGTTCGGGCAGGGTCAGCTCGGCCTGCAGGCGGTGAGGATGATGCCCGAGGCTCATCGCCCGTTCGTAGACGGCCTGGTCGTTGGTGGTCAGGATGCCGCCCTCGCCGCCGGAGACCGACTTGGCCTCCTGCAAGCTGAAGCATCCGGCGGTGCCCCAGGAGCCGACCGGCCGGCCGGCGTGGCGTGCCCCGTGGGCGTGGGAGCAGTCCTCGACCACGGGGACTGCGGCGACTGCGGTCAGTGTGTCCACGGCGGCGGGCAGGCCCCAGGCGTGCGTGACGAGCACCGCGCTGACGTCGCCCGATTCCGTGAGCGCGCATGTGTCGAGGTTGGCCGACTCGGCCGCGACGTCGGCAAATACCGGGAAGCTCCCGGCCTGGAACGCGGCGGTGATCGGCGAGATCCACGTCATCGGTGACATGAGCACGCCGGCGTCGGGACGGGCACCGACCGCGTGTAGGGCGGCCTTGAGTGAGGCGGTGCCGGAGTTGAACGACAACGCGAAGGCGGTGCCGGCTAGGGCGGCGAAGGCGTCCTCGATTGAGGCGGTCGCCGGGCCTCGGGTGGTCTCCGACAGGTGTCCGGTGTCGAGCAGTTGCAAGACGGCTGCACGCTCGGCTGGTCCGTACTTCGGCTGCTTCGGGAACGGAAGTTTGACTAGCGGAGCGACGGCGGTCATCGCCGCCCGCCTGCGGCGACGACCCGTACGGCGTGTTTGATCGCGTCGTGTTCGGTGCGGTGCAGGTGTGCGCCGCTGCCGCCTGGGGCCGGTGGCAGGGACAGCCAGAACACGCGCAGCTCTTCGGCGACGGCGATCACATCGTGGTCCAGTCCGGCGGCGGTGAAGATGATGTCTCCGGCCGTGATGTGATGCTGCTCGTCGCCGACCTGGACCGTGCCGGTTCCTGCGGCGACGAGCCAGAACTCGTCGAAATCGTGGTAGTGGCGGTCGAAGGTGGCGGTGCCGTCGGAGCGGATGACGAACATCCCAGCTGATTGGACCGGGCAGCCCGGCGGTCTGCTGTCCGGGGTGATCCGCTGGCGGGCAGCGGTGTGGATGACGGTCATGCGGTTCCCTTTCACTTCGGTGGTGCGGGTCAGATGGCCACGCGCGGGATCGCGCGCGGAGCTTCGTGGTCGAGGTCGTCGAGGTCGGCGGCCAACTGCGCGGCGCGCAGGCGTACCGTTTGTGGGTTGCCCTGGCTGGCGTGCCAATGCAGCAAGGAAGTGGCGATACGCAGGCGGTATACGGTGAGGCGGTAGCGGATCTGCAGGCTCGGCGGTTGGTCGAAGTAGCCGTCGAACAGCGCGGTGGTCAACTCGGGCGGCTCCTGCAGCGACCAGCCCGCCAGGTCGGTCAGCGGGTCGGCTCCGCGCACGCTCTCCAGGTCGACAAGTCCGGTGACCCGGCCGGCGTCGGCGATGACGTGCCGTGCGGCCCAGTCGCCGTGGACCAGTCGCGCGGCAACACCGTCGCAGTTCCTGGCGTGCTGTATCAGGGCGCGGCGCGTCCGGACCTCCAGCGCCGGCAAGCTGACGCCGGCGATCCGCGAAGGAATCGCGCAGGTGCGGCCGCCGAGTAGCCAGCTGCGCATCGACGGATGTCGGCCGTGTCCGTCGGCGTCGAGCTTCCCGAACCCGTCGACCGCGGTTGCGTGGACGCGGCGTAGCAGCCGGCCGACCTGCCGGGCGACGGCAGTATCTGCGGCGGCCAGGTTTACGTCGCCCGCCGGATCGGCGAGCGGCAACCCAGGGCACCGGGTCTCGACGCAGCTGTGCTGGTCGAACCAGAGAATGCGGGGCACGGGGACGCCTGCCGCCGCGAGGGTGGCGCTCGCCCAGGCCGCGACGTCGTACCGTGCGGCCTGGTGCCGGCTTAGTTTGATCATCACCGGGCCGTGGGCGGTGGTTGCCGAGTAGAGCCGGTTGTCCGCGCCGCCGCACAACAGGGTCAGCCCGACCCGGTCGGCTGCCGGCTCTGCCCTGGCCAGCGCGGCACGAGCTGCGGTGTAGGAGTCGCTGCCGATCATGACCGTTCCCAGGCCGGGGCGACCGGGGCCGGGCGGCCGGTGCGCGCCGAGGTCAGCGCAGCGTCGAGTAAAGCGATCGGGGCCAGCGGTGGCGGTGCGGCGGTTCCGGCGTGCAGCGCGTCGACCATCGCGTCGATGCACAGCCGGTATCCCGGTGGTGTGTCCGGCAGGTGGATCGGGCGATCGCTGTCCTGACGGCCGGCGCAGGCGGTGACGGTGCCCGCGCCGTCCCAACGGGCTGCGAATTCGTGTGCTTCGACCCGCCAGATTCCATTCGCCGGGGTGCGCAGCTGCGGCCCGGTGTACCCGACGCGGTAGCTGGCGAGAGAACCGTCCGCGAATGTGACGATCATGGTGGCGAGGCCGCCGTGAGGGCCGACGAACCCGATCGGCGTCTCGGTACAGCAGACCTGCACCGCAGGTGCCGGCACCAGCTCGCTCAGCTGGTCGAACGCGTGCACGGCTAGGTCGGTGGTCACCGGCAAACTTGTCTTGCTGCGAAACCCGGGGTCGGGCAGGCTGACCAGGACGTCTCCGGTAACCATGAGCGGTCCCTCCGTAGCCTGGCGCAGCAGGTCCCGGAACTGCAGGAACTGGCCGTCGCGGGCACGGTTGCGCATCACTGCGAGCAGCAGGCCGCGCTCGGCGGCCATCCCGGCCAGCATGCTGGCATCGGCGAGGCTGGTGGCCAGCGGCTTTTCGGACAGCACATGCAGTCCTGCCGCCAGAGCGCTGCGCGACACGGCGGCGTGCAACGCCGGTGGCGTGAGATTGACCGCCACCTCGGCGTCAACGGCGGCGAGGGCGGCCGCCAGGTCGGGGAACCACCGCGTTGCCACGCCGGGATGCCGAAGATCCAGCCGTTGTGCGGCCGTGGCGTCGGGATCCACGAACGCGGTGACGCGGACGCGGGGATCGGCGCTGAGCGTCCGAAGCCACCGCGAGGCGATCGCGCCGCAGCCGATGATGACCGTGTTCACGTCGTCGCCTCGACCGCCGCTGGGGCTTGCCCTCGCGCGACGCGAGCACGCAACCGCTCGGCCTGCTCGGCGACGGCCGAGGTGAGGTCATCGAGTCCACCGGCGCTGTCGAAGCGGATCACCGTCGGGGAGATCGGACCGGAAAAATAGGCGTTGAACCCCGCTGCGAAAGGCGGCGCGTAGAAGATGCGAGGCATCGCAGTCCGCCGGGCTGCCCGCTGTTCGATGACCTTGGCCGGGGCGTGCAGCAGCACCGTCATGTCCGGCACCACGATCGAGCTGGCCAGCACCAAGGCGCGACCGGCGGCGTCGGTGTCGAAACCGCGAAGGCGGCCCACGGCGTGGGAGTGAGCGAGCAGCGTGTCAACTGTCCGGTCGAGGATGACGTCCCGGCCCTGATCGTGAGCCTGGATCGCCAGTCGTCGCCGCTGCGCCTCGATGTCGAGAAAGGCTGCCAGCGCGGCCATCTGTTCGTCTGCGGTCGTCGCCGATGGGGCGGGAAGCTGGCTGGGGTCGGCGGCACAGTGGTAGTAGCAGGGAATCACCAGCGGGTTGTGCAGCCGCTGGGCGAGTTGGGCCGACAGCGTGGTCTTGCCAGTACAGCTCACCCCCTCAATCCCGATGATCACGGCTATCCTCCTCGGACGGTGGGACCGTTGTGTTGCGCCGGTTTGTTTTCGGCGACAGCGCGCCGTCGCCTCGGGTAATCCGGTCCGCCACCGCAGCGATCGGGCCGGTGGAGCGCAGCAGGTAGGCGGCGAGAACCTCGATGGACTCGCTGGCCTGCTGCCGCACGGTCAGGTGCCGGCCCTCGGCACCGGCGAGCATCCGCACGGGGGTGACTGTGCCCAGCCACAACGCCGCAGCGGCCAGGACTCGCACCGGTGGGCGGAACCGGCCGGCGGCCAGCACGAGGCACGCCGCGGTAGCGGGACCGGCGGCGAGCCACGCCAGCCCCCGGTAGGCCGCCACGGTTAGTACGGCCGCGTGTTCGGCGGTGGTCCCGACGGCATCGGCGCGCGCCCGCGCTGCGCACCGGGGGTAATCCAGGTAGTTCTGGAACCAGCGTCGTCCCTGGGCGATAAGGTCGCGCACGTCCTCCGGTGCGTCGGCGACCGCCAGTCCTGGCACGCAGTCCACTGGGATGCCTTCGACTGTCAGGCGGTATCCGAACGGCAGATCGTCCAGGACTGTGTAAGTCGGCAGGCCACCAAGCCGGGCAAAGACATCACAACGCACCAGCAGCCCGTGGCCGACTGTCTGGGCAAGGCCCCGCATCGCCGCATCCAGCAGCGGCACGCCTGTGACACGCCGGGTCGCCCACGCGAACCGGCGGAAACTGGGGACCTCGCGGCGCAGCGTCCACAGCGTCTGCACCCGGGCCGCGCCGCGACAGATGGCCCGGTCGGCCCAGCTCGGACCGGTGCCAGCGGTCGTGAACCGGGCAGACTGCTGTACTACGGCCGGAAGTTGCCCATCGGCGCTGGCCCGTTCGGCGATGAACGCCAGAGTGCGCCGCATCAGGCTTTCACGAGGGCGGGAGTCGACATCGTAGACAGCGATGTAGCCGACCGCATCGTTCCCTAGGCTGGCTGCGGCGTGGTTGACCTGGGCTGCCTTGCGGCCGTCCCCGTCGAACTGGACATGACGCACGTGCGCTGGCCGCAGCAGCCGGTCGAGTTCCTCCTCAACGACGTGCGCGGTCAACGGAAAACGCTGAAGGACCTCCCTAGCCGCAGCCTCGGTCAGCACCCCGCTTTGGGCCTTGGCTGCGGCATCCACCAGATCGTGCAGCTCCGCGTCACACAACTGGGGAAACCGGACCGGGGTGATCGACTGCGCATGGCAGCCCGTCAACAACCGGATCATGTGTTCTCGCTCGCGCTGCTCCCGGCCGGTGCTGACAATGGTGAGCGTCGAGCCGGAGAACTGGTCCAACAGCGGAACGAACCACTCCAGCGCCGGGCGGATGTGGGGCTGCTCGCGCAACACTGGGATGACGACGTGGATCGGAATCGTGGGCACGCCGTCGCCGTCAGCTGGCCTGGCTACGGTGGCGAACTTGAGGGTGCTCCGTAGGTTGAGGGCACCGATGGTGTGCCGAGTCAACACTGCGGTCGCCAGCCAGAATTCCGGCCGTCGCCACAGACTCCGGCCGCTCATCGGCTTGCTTCTGAAGTGGCGAGCAGGAAAGACCGGTAGCGCTGCAGCGCCGGGCCGGCCGGGTAGCCGGGAAGCCACGGCTTGTCGCTGCCCGCGAAGTGGAGCACGGCCGCGGTGTGCTCGTCGTCGAGCAGTTGCGCAAGCGGCATCACCGGCTCGGTGTCGGTGTGGACGAAGCCGGGCTGGTCGACCAAGGGGGAAAGCACGAAGGTGTTCCACCGGCGGTCCAGCCGCAGCCACTGATCGTCAGCCGCCACGTTGAGTGCGTCCTGATCCCAGAGTCGTACCTCGTCCGGGAAGTCGGCCAGGAACTGGGCCGCCCGCTCGAACAGCCCCGTCCTGCGGCACTGCCCGAGGTCCATCAGCATGACGCCGGAGTTGAAGTAGTCCCGCCCAGCGGGTACGCCCAGGCGCCTCCATCCGGGCAGGGCGATCCCGCCGCCAACCAGCGGATTTCGCGGGTCACGCACCGCCGCCAGCGCCGCTCCGTGTAGTGGCCGGCGCAGTAGCGGCCGCAGATCGGCGACTGCGAGCACGTCGGCGTCAAGGTAGAGGATCACACCATCGAGATCGAGAAGCTCGGCGAGCTGCAGGCGGAGATAGACCGCCGGGCTGACCCAGCCGGACACAGGTCCGCGCGCAGTGATGCCATCGGCGGCGACGAGCCGGATCGTTAGGCCAAGCTCGTCGGCGACGCGGGTCAACGCCGTTCGGCTGCCCTGGCTCAGCCGGTGATGCACGACCAACAGGTGCAGCTCGCCGACGCCGTCGGGGTGTGCGGCGGCCAGCGAGCGCATCAACGCCTGCAATGGCGTGGCGTAGCCGTCATCGATCGCGCAGACGATGGGCGGCAGGGGCGCATGGCCGTTCGATGCCGCAGGAGGGGGTGGGGAAAAGACAGTGGTCATAGTGCGCCTTTCGTCGCAGAGCTGGTGCCCCGCTGCGCCTGTACGAGAATTTTCGACAGTGATTCGACGATCGCCTCACTCTGGTCGATTCGCAAATAGAACGACTGTCGACCTTCGAAATCACCCAACTCCAGCCTGATGAAGTCGGTCGGCTGCGGGTCCTCCGGATAGCGCACCAGTTGGACTGTCACCTCCGTGCCGGGCTTCTTCGGTGGCGGGTTGCATATGTACTGGCGGCTCCAGTGGGCCGGTGGCGCCGACGTGGGGTGAAACTCGGCTGGACCGGCGACGGTGCACTGGTCTGGATCACACCACACCGGGTGGCCCAGGCCGTCTGAAGCCGCTGGGGCGAGTCTGTCCAAGATGTGACCCTTTCTAATGCTGAAGTGGTGCTGGAGGCAGTAGGTCACACCACGATTGGAGTACCGGTAGATGTGGGGCGGATGGTGTGTGGACGACGCGGTAGCGACGGATCAGTAACGCCACCGTCGATCCCCACGTCGCGCGGCATGACATGTCGCGGGAGAAGTGAATCAACCGCAGTCCCGCCGCCAGGACCAAGAACGAAGGTCACCAGAACTGCGAGTCCTGAACTTGTGTCGACGACGCCCGGCCGCCACTGGCCAGTGCGGGGTGCCCATACCCAAACCGGATCGTTCTTGCGGTAGGTTCCAGCGTCCGCGATTTGATCGGGCCGGCGCTGATTCGGGTCAATATCGGGGAAAGGGGACGACATCATCGCTCCTCAGCCGCTGTGCTATTGGTCGATCAAGGGGAAGTTCGGCGGACACCGCCCGTGGCCTGCCCGCCGCCACGCCCTCCCCGGCAGCGACGGCGGGCAGGAGTCAGATCCGCCAGATGAAAGCCAGTTCCTCCGGTACCGCCCCGACCCGCACGGCTACCAAGGCCAGCATGAACAGCCCGGCAGCCTCCGTTGGATCAAACACACTCTCGATCGGGAGCAGTCCGCTGTCGTCCAGCGCGTTGTATGTCTGCCGTTCCACCGCCTCCGCGTCCACGGAACTCAGCCGACAGCCGCAGGGAGAGCGATAGCACCGCCTGCCACCGATCGATTCCAGGGGTCGCAAAGAGAGGTCACAGGAATCGCAGACCAAAAGTCCGTTGAGTGGGTAGGACCGGTCTACGCGAGCCGGGTCGCCCACCCGCGCAGGAGGATCTCCAGCCGGTGATCCCTGACCTGGCTTCGACTTCGTGGCCAGGGGGCGGCGGCCGAGCCCCGGTGGCGTCGATAGCTGCAGCGGGGAGACCACGGCTGCGGCTTCGACGTGACTGGCGGTCGCTGGTACAGCCAGCCTCAACCCACGGCGTTCCGCGCGGTCGGGTACCCAGGAAGCAACGGGGACAGCGTGAAGATGGCGAGCTGCTTCCGCATGCATGTTGCCTCCACCGAACTCGACCGGATATGTGCTCGGCACGCAGCCGATTGACGCACTTCAGAGTGATCGCCATCAACCATCGCGTGCCGTATGTCCACGATCACGGACAGTCCTAGACTGAGCAACGCTGACTTGACAGGAGGCTTGGCAGGAGACTTACCAGGAGACAAGCCGCTGACCTGCCGGTTTGCTTGAAATCCGCTCCGTCAGTCCGGAAACATGCGTCGGAGCCGGGCTACGCTCTTGCCGCACACGATGTGCACCAGCACCACGTAACCTGCTGCCTTCCTGTCGTACGGAGGTATCCCGTGATCAGTCCGTACGTCCGCCGCCGGAGACTTGCGGCCGAGTTGACGCGGCTGCGCGAGGAGCATGCATACTCCTCTGACAAGCTGGCAAAAACTATCGGGGTCGCGCGTCAGCGGATTAGCCGCCTGGAAAATGGACATGTCGCACCTGATCTCGACGAGATCATGCGCATCCTGGCAGCTCTCGATGTCGGAGAAAAGCGCTGGACGCAGATCATGACCATCGCGCGCGAGGCTCAAGAAAAAGGATGGTGGGAGAAGTTCGCTAAAGAGATGGGACCGCGCCAGGCGCTATACGCCAATCTCGAAGCCGGAGCCCGCCGCATCAACGAGTATCAGATGACGCTGCTGCCTGGCCTACTTCAGATCCCGGCCTTCACCGAGGTCCGGGCACGAGCCGACCGCGCCACCTATTCCGCCGACTTCGACCCAGCCCGCGCACTGGAAGCCCGCGCCGCCCGGCAAAGGGTTCTGGAGCGACCGGGGGGACCGATCTACGAGGTGATCGTAGATGAGCTAGCAATCCGTCGGTTCGCCGCACCACCCGATGTGGTCCGCGCCCAACTTGACCACCTCGTTGACGTCGGACACCACCGCAAGCAGGTCACCATCCGGATTCTCCCGCTGTCGGCCTCGATCGAAGGATATGCGGTGCCCCGTTCGCCGTTCTTCACCTATCGCTATCCCGACCATGACGATCCAGTCGTTGTCGCCGTCGACACCGTCACCTCGGATCTCGTCCTCACGGATCCCACTGAGGTCAACAAATATCTAGATCTCTACCGGCGGTTACAGGAAGCGGCGATGACATCCGCAGACAGCAGAGACTTCCTCGCCGAGGTGGCAGAGGGCTTGGTTCATATGGCAGGGAGCAGATGATGAACTTCACCATTTTCACCAACTGGCGTAAGTCAAGTCGAAGCGGAGGCGGAGACAACTGCGTCGAAGTCGCGTTCGCCGCGACCAGCGTCGTCGGCGTTCGCGACTCAAAGAACCTCACCGGTCCGATCTTGGCGTTCACCGCAGCCGAGTGGCGCGCGTTCACTCATGGCGTTCGCCTGGGCGAGTTCGACAGGTAGGAGGTGGGCTGATCAAGCACGACGAGGCTGCACCACGCGTCCCCAAGGGAATCCGCAGGGGGCGCGTGGCTCCCGGCCTCCCTCGGCCTCCCTCGACCCCGTAAGTCTGGAGCCGTGCTGAGCCACGCAATATGCTGACGACAGCGCCGTGCCGGCCGAGGTGGCCGTGACGTGGCGGCACCGAGAGCATCGAACCGGGGGAGGGCGCCATGCCGCCTCAACCACCACGGCGGAAGCACTCCGCTTCAGGCCTTGACCGTGACGCCCAGCAACCGAACGACCTCCTACGTGACGCCCGTCTGGGATGTCAGTCGCCGTCCGGATCTTCCCGCCCGATGTCTCGCCAGGAGTTGGCTGAGGCCGTCAACAACTACCTCTGGGACAAGCACCGGCGCCGCGTCGCCTTGGACGACACCTACGTCGGCAAACTTGAACGCGGCCGGCACCGATGGCCACAAGCTCTTTACCGCGAAGCATTTCGTGCCGTCCTCGGGGTGGCAAGCGATAAAGAGCTTGGCTTCTACATCGTTCGCGCCTCCTCGTCTCCACTCCCGAACCGGACACCCGGAAATGGTTCGTCTGCGGGTCTGGCACTGAGTTTGGTTTCGTCAGAACTGAGCGCAAGGCGCGACCAGGAAAACCGTGTCTCTTCAGGTGGCACTGCGCCCTACTTGCTGCCTGAGCCAGACAAGATGCTTCAAGCGATTGAGGCGGCAAATGGCGAAGGGCTGCTGTATGCGGATCGCCTATCTCGATTGCAGGAGAAGGTTCGCGAACATGCAGTCAATGTTGCCACAATGGCGCCTGCGGACATGATCCGCCACATCACGCCGGATCTGATCGACGCAAATATGATGCTTCGATATGCCCGGAACGTGGATGACGTTCAAGTGCTGAACGGCGTAATCGCCCGCTTCTCTGCCGTAGTCGCCGACGAATTCAGCGTGCTGGGAGACACCAAGCAAGCCTACTCCTGGTACGCCACGGCGATGGCCGCCGCCGATCAGTCCGGCGCAACGCAGCTGCAGGCTGCAGTTCGGGCACTCAGCGCGATGGTGCCGCTCTACAACGGACGGCAGGCAGATGCTGTGCGCCTCGCCCAGCAGGCACAACAGATCGCGAACATGAAGCCGTGCTTCCCTGTGGCGCTGGCATCGATGTTGGAAGCGCTCGCACGTGCCCGGCTTGGCGACCACGGCGAGGCGCGCGTCGCGCTTCGCCGAGCCCAAGATTCACACGACGTACTGAACGAGACAGACCGTGCCGAATCGTTCTTCGGATTTTCCCTGCGCCGACGCCTGTTCTACGAAGGGCGAGTGCGCACGATGGTCGGTGAGTATGATGCGGCACAAGAAACCCATCGACAAGCCCGGCAGCTCTACTCTCCACAAGTGGTTGGCGATCCCGCGATTATGAGCCTCGACCGGGCTATGGCGCTGATTGAGACCAATGAGCCCGAAGCCGGTTCGCAACTAATTGTCGAGACGTTATCGAGCCTGCCCGTCAATCATCGGCAAGGAATCTTCCTTTCCCTCGCCAATCGCGTCTTTGCTGCAACCCCAACTGCAGTGCGTAACCTACCAGGGCCACGAGAATGCGCAGAACTCCTAGATGGAATGTCAAATTCTTAGCGGGTAGGCTGCGCTGCGCCGGCGCGCCGACACTACGGTCTTCTCACTCGCCGACGCCTTCGCTGAGGTACTGTTCCACCGCCTCGACCTTTCCGGTAAGCGCCCCAGAAACACCCGGTCGGTAATCGACCTTCACTACCGTACTCACCCGTGGCGCCAACGCGGCCACAGCCTCCACCGCCTGCTTGACCACTCCCATGACCTCATCCCACGTATCCCCCTCGACCAACGTGAACATCGCATCGGTCTGGTTCGGCAAGCCCGAGGCCCGGACCACACGGATGCCCTCAGCGACGATCCGACCCACGTCCTCGCCTACGCCCAACGGTGTCACCGAGAACGCCACCAGCACGGACATAGCCACTCCCTCCGCTGTGCCTCCGACTGCCCGCCCAGCGTAGAGCAGCGGGTCCCTGAACCCCATAGATCACGAACAAGCTTCCCCCTGTAACCCGAGCGCACGACACCGTTCCCTTCGTGTTTCGCCAGCCCCGGGGCACCAGACCAGCGTGGACCAGAGTTGGCGACCGTCCGGAAGCTAAACCCGCACCACCACGAGTGAAGTGCTTCGACCGCTCGGTCGCAGTTCAGGACACCGTCGCCGTACCGCCCACAGCATCAGGGCCGGGTCCTGCCGTCTCCTGCTCTGACCTGAGCACCTTCATCAGCAGTGACGCACGTTCATTGGACACACCATGACCGTCCTTGCGGAGCGCGTCTGCCAGCCTCTCCCGCGACAGCGGACGTCCCGCACTCGCCAGAGCCGCGCCAGCGGCCCTGGCGGCTGGAAGCAAATGCGCCACGGCCCGCGCATCGGCCGAGGCCGTCGTCGCTGCTGTCCCGGACGGCTGCTCACCGCCCGGCCGGTCAGCCGGACCGACTCCGGCCGGCCCTGCGCGGCCGGCCTGTTCGCCTTTCGTTGTCCCGGACGGCTGGTCGCCGGCAGAGGAGGCCGGTGGAACCGTCCCCAGAACAGTGGGACGATCGGCGGACGTCCGCTGATCGTCCGGGACGGTCCGCTGACCGTCCTCGCCGTGGTCGATCATGCTGAACAGCAGCTTCACTGCGATGAGCATCGACAGCGCGGGCCAGCCGGCCAGGATCTTGCCGATCACGCTCTCGCCGCCGACCGCGATGTTCGCGGCCAGGCTCGCGGCGGTGCCGACCACCAAGGCGATCCACGGCAACCATCCCGTCCGCCGTCCCGCGCGGCGCTGCACCACCATGTACAGGGCGGCGACGATCTCCAGCCCGTCGACGCTGATCGGGAACGCGAACGCCTTCCATCCGTGCTGGTCGTGCTCGGTCGCCATTATCCGGAGCTTGGCCCGTGCCGTCTTTGATGTCTTCGTCGTTGGTTGGGCAGTGCCAGGAGCCCGTGATGGACGCTTGGTGGTGGTGTGTCCATGACGGGGGTTTTGGGTGCGGGTGCAGCGGCTGCGTGCGTCGGAGACAGGTGCCGTGTCGTACACGGTGGTCGGGGCGGACGGGTTGCCGGTCGAGGCCGTGGAGGCGTTCCTGGCGCATCTGAGCGTGGTGGGTCGTTCGCCGAACACGGTCGCGGCGTACGCGCACGATTTGCGGGACTTCGTGGAGTGGCTGGGCCAGGCCGGGCTGGACTTCCGGAGGCTGAGCTTGGAGGAGTTGACCGGGTTCTTCGGCTGGCTGGCGCGGCCGGTGCCGGCGCGGACGCCGGGGGTGTTCATGTTGCCGGGCACGCCGTCGGCGGTGGAGCCGGCGACGCTGCTGCGTAAGCGGGCGGCGCTGGCCAGTTTTTACCGGTTCCACGCCCGGCGGGATGGCTCGGTGCCGGCGTTGCTCGGCGAGTTGGTGGGGCCACGGGCGACCGGTCCGTTCGTGCCGATGCTGGCGCATACCCGCCGGGGTCGGCTGGGTGCGCAGGCGTACAGCCCGGTGCGGATTCCGTTTGCCCGCAAGCCGCCGGTGGAGTTGCCGGAGGGTCAGGTAGCGCGGCTGGTTGCTGCCTGTCCACGTCGCCGCGATCGGTTCCTGCTGGTCTTGTTGGATCAGACCGGGTTGCGGCTGGGTGAGGCGCTGGGGCTGCGGCACGCGGATCTGCGGCTGCGCGCCGGGGAGGTCGCGGTGGTGCCGCGCGAGGACAACGTCAATGGGGCACGGGTGAAGGGGTTGAAGGCGCGGGTGGTGCCCGCGCCGCTGGTGGTGTTCGACGCGTACGCCGACTATATGGAGGCGGAGTACGGGACGTTGGACTGCGACTTCGTGTTCGTGAATCTGTTCCGCCCGCCGTTGGGTGTGCCGATGACCGCTGACAGCGTGGCCAAGCTGGTGGCCCGGCTGCGGGCGCGGACCGGGATCGCCGGGTTCTCGCCGCATGTCCTGCGGCATGGGTACGCGACGAGGCTGCTGCGGGCCGGGGTGCCGGTCGAGGTGGTCGCCGGGTTGCTCGGCCATGCCAGCGCTACCACCACGTCGCAGACCTACAGCCACCTGACGGTAGAGGATCATCGTCGGGCCTTGATCGCCGCCGGGGTGCTGGTGTGACGGGCCGCGAGCCGGCCGGCGCTGGTGCGTTGGAGCGGGTTGGGCTGCTGGAGCGGCTGATGCGGGCAGTGCGGCCGGAGTTCCGCGCTGATGTGTTCCGCCCAGGCCGCGACGACGCGGTGTTCGTGCGTGGGGAGTGCCGGCTGGTCAACTGCCTCAACATGGTGGGACATCCGGTGCGAGGGCTGTGCGACAGTCACTACCAGAGGTGGCTGCACGATCCGCACCGGGGCGGGTGGGAGGACTGGCTGGCAGCCGAGGACGAACGGCTGCTGCGTCGCAGTGTCGCGCCGGTCTGCGGGGTGTCGGGCTGCAACCGGTCGACGACGCAGAATGGTCTGTGTCAGCGGCACCACCGCCAGTGGGCGAGGCGGGGTCGCCCCGAGCAGACGGCGTGGCTCGCTCAGGTTGACTACACGCCGACCGAGTTCGGGGAGGCCGACTGCCAGTTCCCCGGCTGTCCTCGGTGGGCGGAGAGCGCGGCGATGCCGTACTGCCATCACCACTACGCGCGGTGGAAGGTGGCGGGGCGGCCGGATATGGCCGGCTGGTACGCGGAGGTAGCCCGCGAGGCTGTCGAGCGGCAGGTCCCGCACGTGAAGCTGGGTCGGCTGGGCCGACATGCGCGTCTGGAGGTGCAGTACGGGCTGCAGTGCCGTCACGACGAGGCCGTCAAGCGTACCCCGATGTTGCAGGTGACCACTGCGGTCAAGCACATCGTCGACGCCAGCGTGACCAGCCTGCTGGATCTGGACGAGCCGGGTTGGCGGAAAATCTTCGGCGCGGGCCGCCGCATCCCATGTGGGCAGCGCGACTACGCGTCAGTGTCGCTACGGTTCGTGCTGGACACCCGGATGCGGCTGATCCAATTGCTCATCGCCGACGACCCGTGGGCCGACCAGTACCCCCGCGACACGTGGGACCTTCGGCTGTTGGGTATCCCAGCGGGCCAACCGCGTCTCATGCACTTCGGAGGGATCCCGCAGCCGTGGCTACGGGACGTGGCCAAACGGTGGTGTCGGTGGCGGCTCGCCCGTGGCGTCAAGGCGTCCACGGTCGCCCGCAACGCGATCGGCGTGGCGTGTTTCGGCCGGCACCTCGCCGCCCATGCCGGCTCGGAGACGCGGCCGGCCGACCTGACCCGGGAACGTATCGAGTCGTGGCTGCCCACCGTGGCGGTGCGAGACCACGTCGGGGCGCTGTCGGTGTTCCTGCGCGACGTGCACCGCCACGACTGGCTGCCCGACCTTCCGGCGGGCGCGTTCGTGTTCACCGATGACGCCCCGCCTCCCAGACCGGCCAAGCCCCGCTTCATCAGCGAGCACCTGATGCGGCAGTTGGAAGCTGAGTCCAACCTCGCGCTGTTCGACGGCGACGACGCCCGCCTGGTCACCCGCATCCTCATCAACTGCGGGCTGCGGCTCAAAGACGCCCGCCGGCTGCCGTTCGACTGCGTGGTGCGGGACAACACCGGAGCCGGCTACCTGGCATGGGTCAACCACAAGATCCGCGAGAGGGTCGCGTTCTTCCCGATCAGTGACACCCTCGCCGGGCAGATCGCCGACCAGCAGCGGCGGGTGTTGGACCGCTATCCGGCCGGCTGCCGGTGGCTGTTCCCGGCCCGTAAGGTCAACCTCAACGGCAGCCGACCGATGCCGGACATCTCCTACCGCGACTACCTCAACACCTGGCTACGGCGCATCCGGCTCGTCGACGAGCACGACCGGCCCACCTCGGTGACTCCGCACCAGTTCCGACACACCGTCGCCACCAGGCTCATCAACGCCGACGTGCCGCTGCACATCGTGCAGCAACTACTCGACCACATGTCCCGGGAGATGACCGCTGTCTACGCCCGGCTGCATAACAAGACCCTGCGCCGGCACTGGGAAAACGCGGTCAAGGTCAACGCCGACGGGCAGACCACCGCGATCCCCGCCGACCATCCCCTCGCCGACGCCGCGTGGATGCGACTGTCCATGGTCCGCGCGAAGGTGACCCTGCCCAACGGCTACTGCGGCGCCCCGGTGCAGACCGACTGCGAGTACGCCAACCCGTGCCTGGACTGCCGGTTCTTCATCACCACCACCGACTTCCTCGACCAGCACCGCCGCCAACGCGACGAAACCACCAAACTCATCAACGACGCGCAGCGCTCCGGCCTGGCCCGCATCGCTGAACGAAACCGGCGCACCCTGGGCAAGCTCGACGCCATCATCGACGCGCTGGAAACCTCGCAGCCGGGGCAGATCGTGGCCGGCGGCGTCGTGGAAGACCTCGGGGAGAGCCTGGATGCCGCCGGCTGACCACGCCACCGCCCTCACCCGGGCCGCGCGCCTGCGGGCCGAACAGGCCCGTGCCCGCGCCGAGAAGGCTCTGGCCGCCGCCGGTCGCACCGGCCGCCCCGCCACCGTCGCCGGCCTTGCCCACGCCGCAGGAGTGTCCCGGTCCTGGCTCTACACCCAACCCGATCTCATCGACGCCATCCGGCAACTCCAGCAACGCCATCCCGCCCCCGAGCGCACCGGCCCGCAACCGGCCAGCACCACGTCGCTGCGGCACCGGCTCGACACCGCGCTGGCACGCATCAAGCAACTCCGCGCCGACAACGCCGACCTGACCCGACAACTGGAGACCGCGCACGGCGAGATCCGGCGTCTGCGCCACACACCCGCGCCGGCGAGGGAGCCGTGATGTTCATCTACCGACTGACCGAGCCCATCGACGTCTTCGATGGGCTCACTCCACTGCCGGACTGGCTCAACGGCGCCTCCCCACACGCAACCCAGTGGGCGCTGCAAGCCGTCCTCGCCCTCGCCGACGCCGCACCCGACATCGGCTGGCACGGGCGACATGCGCCACCTGCCCTCCGTCGGCGTCATCCCGGACCCGCCCGCCGTCACCGCCTACCTGGTCGTCAACAGGACGACAACGGCACCACCTTCATCGTCACCGCCAGCGACACCACATGGCTGGACAGCCACGCCGCCGCATCCGCGCACGTCGACCCCCGCGCCATCGGCACCTGGACCCACCCGGCCTTCGACGACATCAACATCCCGAACACCCCGCAGACGAGGCAGGACCTATGAGCATCGCCAGTCGAGTCGAAGACGCCGAACACCTGTGGGCAGCAGGCCGGCGCGAGGGCGCGCTGACGATCGCTCTCATCGCGTTCGCCGCGACGGCCCGACGGCTACACCCGAAGCCAGCATCCGACCGGGCCGCGTTCGAGAAGCTGTATCAGGACAGCATGACCGTCCACCTTGAGATTGCGTTCCGCGGCAAGCCCTGGCCCGTGGAGACGATCCTCTACAAATGGCTGCGCTGCGAACTGGTTCACGAAGGCGGCCTCCCCGTTGACGTGGAGTTCACCGACGACGGCGACGGCCCCATGCCGATGATCCGTGCCGGCGGCCCACCCGATTACAAGCTGCTACTCGGCAACGGCTGGTACGACTTCCTGATCAAGACCGTGGTCGCACACCCCATCAACGCCGACCACTTCCCCTGGCGGGAAGACTGGCTCCAGACGGCACGGGCCGCTCGAACTCCTCACCCACCGTCCTGAACCCAGCGATCAAACCCCACCGCCGCGAGCCAACCCGCCGACGCCCACCTGGCCCGTCATGGACATGTCCACGACGCGAAAGCCCTGGTAAACCCGCGCACCAGGTCACAAGCTCCAGATAACGACGAGCTCGTGCATGTGCGCGAACGAGATCGTTCCCGCGACGACGGCCAGCCCCGCGACGCACACCACGGTCACGGCCGTCAGGATCCGATCCGTACGGCTCCTCACCACGACCACCCACTTTCGGCCTCGGCCTCGGTCGTGAGCAGCCGCAGCGCGGACAACAACGGCGACGCGTTCCGCACCGTCATCGCGATGTCGCTGTCACCGTGCTGGATGTGGAGATAGGTCTCGCACGGCCACGGGGCGACAGCCTGCGTCAGATACGCCTTCCCGGCCTGCGGCGCGAGGGCTATCGCCGTGGTCAGATCGAGACGGACCGGTGCCGACCGGTGCCGCCCTGCGGCACCGGGGCGGTAGCCCTTGCCGGACAGCGCAGCCGCGTCAGCTGTGCATCGGGCGCGGTCACACCAGGCAGGATGCCGCTGGTCAGGACTGGTTTCGGTAGATCCAAGATTCTTCTGGCTTCTTACGCTCACTGACTACCGTAAAGAGTCAATGCGCTCGCGGCTTGCAGCGAATGCGCGAACTTCTGCCCGACGACGTGGCCATAGGGGGGCGAAGCCAGTGAACGAATCTGACCTGACCTCAGCGTTCATCGAGGTCCGAGCGGCCGCCGCGCCGCCGCACCGGCTGACCCCACAAGCCCTGATCGCCGCCGGGCAGCGGGCACGCCGCCGCCGTCGGATCGCCGCGACGGCCGGCAGCGGACTGGCCGTGCTCGTGGTCGTGACGCTCGGCATCGGCACGGTGAACGCGTTGTCATCCGGTCGGCACGAGGCTCCGATCGAACCGGGCTACTCGTCGCCGACCGCCGTACCGGAGCAGCCGGCGACCGCCCCGCCGGTCCCGCCCTCCACCCCGGCACCGGACCGCCCGCCGACGTCGACCCCGTCCACCCCGCCTCGCTCGCCGGCCTCGGCCCCTCCTGGCCCGGCAATCGACGCCTCTTCGTCGGCCGACCCGGCGCTGCCGGTGGAAGTGGAGCCGGGTGTCTCGTCAACGGCGGAGGAGCCACTGGCCGACCCGCCGAGCGCGTCGCCTCGCTGACCCTGCGGACAACTCCGCCGACGCTGAGACCAATAACCGAGACGAAGAGCTGTACGACGCCGCTGGCCGGTCCCGTGGGTATCGGCCAGCGGCGTTGTGGCTGCTCAGCGAGCAGCCGTGATCCACAGCGTCTCTTCGACTCGACACGCCGCGGCCTGACCAGCTGGAGTGCTGTGGATCATGGTGCCCCGTGGCTGTCGGAGTCGTAGGCGGGCTAAGTGGGCGAAGGCGCCGCTGCGGGCGTGCTCGTGGTTGACCCGCATGGCGCTGGTCCAACTCGGCGGCTATAGCTGGCCGATGTCAGCACATGGCCGACCACGCACGTCGGGAATCGTCAAAGCGCTTCTTCTTGAAACGGCCGGTTCTGTTTGATCCAGGCGACGACCTCTTCGCGTGCCCAGATCCGGCCGACGGTGAGCGTATCGAGTGGCTTCGGGAAGTCTGGCCGGTTGACGATGGTCTGGGTGCGCTGACGGCTGATGCCACCCATGAGCGCCTGGATCTCGCCCAAAGCCACCAGTCTCATGCCGCGAACGCTACGCTGTCAAGCTTAGCAATGGCAGCAACTTGTACCCGTTGCTACCGTTGACATGTTTGATGGTCGTGGCCCACTCTTGAAGCATGACGCCGATGGATGAGGATCGCTGGACCGGGCCCGGTCCAAGCGCCGCCGACGACGCTGACGTCACCCATGAGTGCGGGACCGATGAAGCGGCCGAGGTGGCTCTCACGCTGCGGTGGAGTTTCGAGGACTTGAAGGCCGAGCGCGGTGAGGCCGGTGCCCGACGGATCCTCGCCGAGGTCCTTGCCCGGTGGCAGGCCAACGGCGGCGAGCCGGTGGCGTTCGACGACTGACGACGCGTGACCGATCGGAAACGTCTTCCCTTGTGAGAGGAATCCATCGATGTGGGATGTCGGGGCGCTGTTCAGTGCGGCGTTGCTGGGCTTCTGCGCCGGGCTGTGGTCGTTCAGGGTGAAGTCGCGGTGGTGTCCGGACTGCGGGCGTACGACGTATCCGTTGGCGGATCGGCGTGGCGGGTAGTCGGCTGCTCCGTGCGCCCGAGCCGAGGCCGGGTGACGTGCTGGTGGTCGGTGGTGAGGCCAGTGTGCAGTTCGCTGGTGAGCGCCGGCTGCGGTTCCGGGTCATCTCCGTCGACCCCAAGCCGACGTACGAGGGCTGGCTCTGGGTCACGGGTTACGTGATCGACAAATCCGGCGATGCCGCCGAGCGGCGGGAGATATTCGTGCAACGCCAGGGACTTTTTCGACTGCCCCGGCGCGGAGAACAATCTTGAAGTGGAGAGAGCAGTGATTGTCGAGATGTTTCGTGAGCTGGTGGTGCGGTGGCGGGAGCGGCGGGACGGGCGGTCGGCGGCGTCGAAGCGGCTGGCCAGGCTGGCCCGGGAGCGTGCGGCGGCCCGGGAGCAGCGGTTGGACGGCAACCGTGGGCATCGGTGGTCGTCCGAGCCGACGATGCTCACGCCGACGCTGCGTCCGCTGATGACCTACGGTCAGCTGCTCGGCTACCGCGTACCGGCGGGGTCGTGACCTGACCCGGCAGCCGAGTCGGATGCGGTATCCAGGACAACCAGACTCACGCGGCCCCAGCCCGACGGGAGGCGTACAGGTCGGCGAGGAAGTCATCCGACTCGAACAGGTCCGGCCGGGCGAGGCCGTCAACCGAGGCGACCGGGCGCACGCCCTGACGGCGCGCCAGCTCCTCAGCCGGCACGTGCTCAGCGGTCGGCCACTCGGGCATCTGTTCGGCGTTGCTCGACATCACGGCTCACCTCCTCGCGGCTCTTTGACCATCTCCCATAGTCCCACACAGACCCGAAGGCAGGGTCACCCGCGACAGGGACCATTCACGGAATGATCTTGAACGTCGGTGGCTGACCTCGTCGTGCAGCAGCAGGCAGCGCCCAGACGAAGAGGTGTACGAACGCCGTTGGCCGGTCCCCTCAGGGACCGGCCAACGGCGTTGTGGCTGCTCAGTGAGCGGAGGATACGAGATTCGAACTCGTGAGGGTGTGAACCCAACACGCTTTCCAAGCGTGCGCCCTAGGCCTCTAGGCGAATCCTCCGCACGACACGATACAGGCTGCGGACGTGGCGGTCAGCACGGGCCGGGGTCGCCGACGGCCGCCCACCGCCCGGGGTACAGTGGGGCCAACCCCTCGTGCGGCGTGCATCTCGTGAACCTCCCCAGGGCCGGAAGGCAGCAAGGATAAGCGAGCTCTGGCGGGTGCACGGGGGGCCCTTTCGTCTCCGGGGCCGGCCGGGGGACCTGCCCCGGGGTGGCGGTCGCCGGCCCGCCCGCGCAGAATGGCTCCCGGCGTGGAACCCTGCCTGGTCGGAAGGAGGCGGTGAGGGTGGCACTGGCGCTCTACCGCAAGTACCGGCCGAGGACGTTCGCCGAGGTCATCGGCCAGGAGCACGTCACCGAGCCGTTGTCGCAGGCGTTGCGGACCGGGCGACTCAACCACGCGTACCTCTTCTCCGGGCCGCGCGGTTGCGGCAAGACCTCCAGCGCCCGAATCCTGGCCCGCTCGCTCAACTGCGAGCAGGGACCGACGCCGGAGCCGTGCGGCAAGTGCGACTCGTGCCGCGCCCTGGCCGCCGACGGCAGCGGCTCGATCGACGTCATCGAGATCGACGCGGCCAGCCACGGCGGCGTCGACGACGCCCGTGAGCTGCGCGAACGCGCCTTCTTCGCGCCGGCCAGCAGCCGGTTCAAGATCTACGTCATCGACGAGGCGCACATGGTCTCGTCGGCTGGCTTCAACGCGCTGCTCAAGCTGGTCGAGGAGCCGCCGGACTACGTCAAGTTCATCTTCGCCACCACCGAGCCGGAGAAGGTCCTCGGCACGATCAAGTCGCGGACCCACCACTACCCGTTCCGGCTGATCCCGCCGGGGGTGCTGCGGCCGTACCTGGAGCAGCTCTGCTCCGCCGAGGGCGTCAAGGTCGACCCGGCGGTCTTTCCGCTGGTGGTGCGGGCCGGCGGCGGCAGCGCCCGGGACAGCCTCTCGGTGCTCGACCAGTTGATCGCCGGTGCCGGCCCGGAGGGGGTCAGCTACCCACGGGCGGTGGCCCTGCTCGGCGTCACCGACAGCGCCCTGCTGGACGAGATGTGCGACGCCCTCGCCGCCGGCGACGGTGCCGCCGCCTACGCGACCGTCGACCGGGTCGCCGAGGCCGGGCACGATCCCCGCCGGTTCGCTTCCGACCTGTTGGAGCGGCTGCGGGACCTGATCGTGCTGCAGCAGGTGCCGGACGCGGTCAGCAAGGGGCTGATCGACGGGCCGCCCGACCAGATCGACCGGATGACCGCCCAGGCCGAGCGGCTCGGCCCGGCGACGCTGTCGCGGTGTGCCGACACGGTGCACAACGGCCTGGTGGAGATGCGCGGCACCACCGCGCCCCGGCTGCTGCTGGAGCTGGTCTGCGCTCGGATGCTGCTGCCCGGGGCCGAGGAGTCGACCGGGGCGCTGCTGCAGCGGATGGAGCGGATGGAGCGTCGGCTGGCAGCCGGCGTACCGATGGCGGCCGCCGCCGCGCCGGCGTCGGTGGCCGCCGCTCCCGCTGCACCGCCGCCCGCTGCTGAGGTGCCGGCCGCACCGCCGGCGGTTGAGCGACCACCGGCCGCCGCGCCGGCCGTACCGCCGGAAGCGGTGATGCCCGACCCGGCCGTCGCCGAGCCGCAGCCGGCCCCGGCCGCGCCGGGCGCGCTCGACGCGGCAACCGTCCGGCGGTCCTGGGACCAGATCCTCGCCATGGTCGGCAACCGGAGCAAGCGGGCCGCTGCGGTGGTCCGCGAGGCGACGGTACGCGAGGTCGACGGCGACGTGCTTGTGCTCACCTTCCGGCACAGCGTGCACGCCACCATGCTGTCCGCCTCGCCGGACCTGCTGCTCGAGGCCATCTACGAGACGCTCGGGGTCCGGTGGCAGATCCGCTGCGAGACCGCCGGTGCGGCGTCCGGTCCGGCCCGGGCCAGCGCCGCCCGGTCGGGCCCGGTGTCGCCGGCTGCCGGTCCACCTGCCAACGGTCCGGCCACCGCCGGCCCGCCGGCCGCCACCCGGTCGGCTGCGGCCAGCGCCGCCCGCGCGGCGGCTTCGGGTGGCGGGGCTGCCGGCCGGCCGGGTGCGAGTCGCCCCGGTGGTCGCCAGCCGGCCGGTGGCGGTGACGACTCCGACTGGCCCGAACCGGCCCGACCGGGCGGCGGCAACGCCCCGCCGGTGAACGACGGCCCGTCCGGTAGTGGCCCACCGCCGGGCGGCACCCGGCAGGCAGCTGACGGTGCCCGGCCGGGTGGTGGGGGCCCGTCCACCGGCCCTGGGCCGGGACAACGGTCGGCACCGACGCAGCAGAGCGGCCCGGGGCAGCAGAACGGCCCGGCGTCGCGGTCGGTCGGTCGGCCGGCGACCGCGACGGCTGGCCGACCGGCACCGTCGGCGGGGGGCGGTGTCTGGGCCGACGGGTCGTCCGCCGAGGAGCCGCCGTACGACCCGGACTATGACGGGCCGGTGCGGTCCGGCGCCGCGTCCGGTCCGCCGCGCGGCCCCGTCTATGAGGGCTTCGACCCGGGTGACGAGCCGCTGGACGAGGTGGTGGACGAGCAGACCGCCCGGCAGAGCAGCGAGGAGCAGGCGATGCAGTTGCTGCGCCAGGCGCTCGGCGCGGAGAAGATCGGCGAGATCGATTCGCGGTGACCGGAACCGATCCGCGGTGACCAGGTGTGCGGCTTCCGTGCCGGGCGCTGCGGATCCGGCGGGACGGACTAGGCTGGCCACGGTCCGGCCACACTGATCGAAGGAGCGGTGCCGTGCGCCCCGGTGGACAGCCCAACATGCAGCAGATGCTGAAGCAGGCGCAGAAGATGCAGCAGCAGATGGCGACCGCCCAGGCCGAGCTGGCCGAGGCGGAGGTCACCGGTGTGGCCGGCGGAGGGCTGGTCACGGTGACCCTTTCCGGCGTCGGCGAGATCCGGTCGATCAAGATCGACCCCAGTGCGGTGGACCCGGCGGACGTGGAGACGCTGGAGGATCTGGTGCTGGCTGCGGTCCGCAACGGCAACGACGAGGTCCGCAAGCTGACCGAGGAGAAGATGGGCCCGGTCACGGGCGGCCTCGGCGGTCTCGGGCTACCCGGGTTCTGAGCCGGCACAGATGTACGAAGGCGCCATCCAGGACCTGATCGACGAGCTGGGCCGGTTGCCCGGCGTGGGGCCGAAGAGCGCCCAGCGGATCGCGTTCCACATTCTCTCCGCCGACCCGGCGGACGTCACCCGGCTGGCCACCGCGCTACGCCGGGTCAAGGACCTGGTCAAGTTCTGCACGGTGTGTTTCAACGTGGCCGAGACCGAGCACTGCCGGATCTGCCGCGACCAGCGGCGCAACGACGACGTGCTGTGTGTGGTCGAGGAGCCGAAGGACGTCGTGGCGATCGAGCGCACCGGTGAGTTCCGGGGGCGCTACCACGTGCTCGGTGGGGCGATCAATCCGTTGGAGGGGGTCGGCCCGGACAACCTGCGGATCCGTGAGCTGATGCTGCGGTTGGGCTCGGGGACGGTCAAGGAGCTGATTCTGGCCACCGACCCGAACACCGAGGGCGAGGCGACCGCGACCTATCTGGCGCTGATGGTGAAGCCGATGGGGATCGCGGTGTCCCGGTTGGCCAGTGGCCTGCCGGTCGGCGGCGACCTCGAGTACGCCGACGAGATCACCCTGGGCCGGGCGTTCGAAGGCCGGCGTTCGGTCTGACACCGGGCCGGCGAAACACACGAAACATGTAACAACTTGGTATAGCCCAATTCTGGACATATCTGGCCTATCATCGACGCTGTAGGGTTCGATCGCCGTTGACGGGACAGTTAAGACACGATCCGGTACCAACCGCGTTCCGGCCGGTTTCCGGTCGCGCCGAACGCCGGCTAAGGTCTCGCCATCGGTGACCCCCGTCACTACGTTGTCCGTACCCAAAGGACGAGGTGAAGCACCCATGCGTGCACCCAGGCCGAAGGCCGCCATCGCGGCCGTCGCGGTCGCGGCGCTGGCCCTAGCCGGCTGCGCCGAGAGCGAGCGTGACGACTCCGGCGACTCCAGCGATGCCACCCTGGTCTTCGGCGTAGCCGGTGACCCGAAGGTCCTCGACCCCAGCTTCGCCAGCGACGGCGAGTCGCTGCGGGTGGCCCGGCAGATGTTCGAGACCCTGGTCCGTCCCGAGGAGGGCGGTACGGCGATCACACCCGGTCTGGCCGAGAGCTGGACCCCGGACGAGTCCGGTACGGTGTGGACGTTCAAGCTGAAGTCCGGCGTCAAGTTCCACGACGGCACCGACTTCAACGCCGAGGCGGTCTGTGTCAACTTCGACCGCTGGTACAACGCGACCGGCCTGATGCAGAGCCCCGACGTCACCGCCTACTGGCAGGACGTGATGGGCGGCTTCGCCAACAACGAGAGCGAAGACCTGCCGGAGAGCCTGTTCGAGTCGTGCACCGTGGTCGACGACACCACCGTCGACCTGGCCTTCACCCGGGTCTCCAGCAAGATCCCGGCGGCCCTGATGCTGCCGTCGTTCTCCATCCACTCGCCGGCCGCGCTGGAGGAGCACAACGCCAGCGACGTGACCGGCAGCGCAGACGACATCTCCTACCCGGCGTACGCGTTGGAGCACCCCACCGGCACCGGGCCGTTCAAGTTCGACAGCTGGGACATCGCCAACAAGACCCTCACCCTGGTCCGCAACGACGACTACGCCGGTGAGAAGGCGAAGGTCAAGACGCTGATCTTCCGGACCATCTCCGACGAGAACGCCCGCAAGCAGGAGCTGCGCAACGGCGGCATCCAGGGCTACGACCTGGTCGGTCCGGCCGACGTGCAGCCGCTCAAGGACGACGGCTTCAACGTGCTCACCCGCCCGGCGTTCAACGTTCTCTACCTGGCGATGAACCAGCAGGGCAACCCGGCACTGGCCGACATCCGGGTCCGGCAGGCGATCGCCCACGCGCTGAACCGTCAGGCGCTGGTCGACTCGAAGATGCCGCCGGGCGCCGAGGTCGCCACCCAGTTCGTTCCGCCGACCATCGAGGGCTGGAACTCCGACGTCACCACCTACGACTACGACGTGGCGAAGGCCAAGGAGCTGCTGGCCGAGGCCGGCCACTCGGACCTGACGCTGCGGTTCCACTACCCGACCGAGGTCACCCGGCCGTACATGCCGAACCCGAAGGACATCTTCGAGCTGCTCGCCGCAGACCTGCGGGAGGCCGGGATCACCGTCGAACCGATCCCGCTGAAGTGGTCGCCGGACTACCTCAACGCCACCACCTCCGGCAACGCGCACGACCTGCACCTGCTCGGCTGGACCGGTGACTACGGCGACGCCTACAACTTCATCGGTACGTTCTTCGACCGGCCCAAGGACGAATGGGGTTACGACAACCCGGAGCTGTTCGCCAAGTTCGCCGAGGCCGACGGTACTGCGGACATCGAGGCCCGCTACGAGCTGTACAAGGGCATCAACGCCGACATCATGGAGTTCCTGCCGGGTGTGCCGATTTCGCACTCCCCGCCGGCGATCGTCTTCGCCGAGGACGTGATCGGGGTGCAGGCCAGTCCGCTCACCGACGAGCGGTTCGCCACCGCCGAGTTCAAGTCCTGATCCACGAGTGATCTAGCGAACGGAACGAGGGCGGGCGTCGGCCGCCACCCGGGCCACCAGTCCGGATGGCGGCGGCGCCCGCCCACGCGACCCTCCACACCCCCTGCCGAGGCACCGTGTTCCGCTTCATCGTCCGACGACTGCTCCAACTCGTACCCACGCTGTTCGGTCTCTCCCTGCTGCTGTTCATCTGGCTGCACCGACTGCCCGGCGGCCCGGAGTCCGCGATCCTCGGCGAACGCGGCACCCCGGAGATGCGCGCGGCGATCCGCCGCAACCTCGGGCTCGACGAGCCGATCCTGATCCAGTACGGCCGGTTCATGAAGCGGCTGCTGCAGTTCGACCTCGGCACCTCGATCTCCACCAAACGTGAGGTCACCACCGAGTTCCTGCAACGCTTCCCGGGCACCGTGGAGCTGACCGCCGCCGCCATGCTGATCGCGATCGGCGTCGGCATTCCGCTCGGCTACCTGGCCGCCCGCCGGCGCGGCACCCTGCTCGACCACGGATCGGTGGTCGGCTCACTGATCGGCATCTGCGTCCCGGTCTTCTTCCTCGCGTACGTGCTGAAGGCGATCTTCGCGGTGAACCTCGGCTGGTTCCCGTCCAGTGGCCGGCAGGACCCCCGCATCGACGCCACCCGGGTGACAAACTTCTTCGTCCTGGACGGACTGCTGACCCGGGAGTGGGACGCCTCGCTCAACGCGCTGTGGCACCTGGTGCTGCCAGGGTTGGCGCTGGCCAGCATTCCGCTGGCGATCATCGTCCGGATAACCCGGGCCAGCGTGCTGGAGGTGCTCGGCGAGGACTTCGTCCGTACCGCCCAGGCCAAGGGCCTGACCGGCCGGGTGATCCGCCGCCGGCACGTGCTGCGCAACGCGATGCTGCCGGTGGCCACCAGCATCGGCCTGCTCACCGGCGGGCTGCTCTCCGGTGCGGTGCTCACCGAGACCGTGTTCGCCTTCGGCGGCATCGGTGCCTTCGTCGCCGACGCCATCAGTCAGCGGGACTACCCCGTACTGCAGGGTTTCATCCTGATCATCGCGTTGGTCTACGTACTGGTGAACCTGTTGGTGGACATCTCCTACACCTTCATCGACCCGAGGGTGCGGGTCCGGTGAGCGGGCTGCTGGCCGGTACGGGTGAACAGGACTGCGGCGAGCGTGGCCCGCAGCTGCGGACGGAGGCGGCCCGATGAGTGACATCCTGAGCCCGGGACGGAAGAAGACGAAGCTCGACCGGCTCGCCGAGCTGTCCGCCGCGCACGACGACGAACGCGGTGTCAGCCTCTGGCAGGAGGCGTTCCGCCGGCTGCGCCGCAACCCGGCGGCGATCGTCGGCACCGTCATCCTCGGCGTCTTCCTGCTGGTCGCCCTGGTAGGCCCGTTCCTGGTGCCGTACGACCCGGCGGCGCAGCTGTGGAAGGACGAGATCCGCGAGGCGCAGGCCTTCTACCCGGGGCCGCGTGCGGAGAACTGGTTCGGCGTGGACCATCTCGGCCGCGACGAGTTCAGCCGGATGATCGTCGGTGCCCGGCAGACCCTGCTGGTCGGCGTCGTCGCCACCCTGATCGGGCTGACCGTCGGCACGCTGATCGGTGGGCTGGCCGGTGCCGCCGCCGGCCTCGGCGGACGGTGGGGCCGCTGGGTGGACACCGTACTGATGCGGATCGTCGACATGCTGCTGGCGCTGCCCAGCCTGCTGCTGGCGATCAGCATCGCGGCGCTGCTCGGGGCCAGCCTGACCACCGTCATGATCGCGGTCGGGATGGTCTCGGTGCCGATCTTCGCCCGGCTGCTGCGCGGCTCGATGCTCGCCCAGTCGAACAGCGACTACGTGCTCGCCGCCACCTCCCTGGGGGTACGGCGAAGCAAGGTGGCGCTGACGCACATCCTGCCGAACTCGCTCGCACCGGTGATCGTGCAGTCCACGCTCACCCTGGCCACCGCGATCATCGAGGTGGCCGCGCTGTCGTTCCTGGGGCTGGGCAACCCGGACGCGTCTATCCCGGAATGGGGGGTGATGCTGGCCGACGCGCAGCGCTACCTGGACGCCGCGCCCCGGCTGGCGATCCTGCCCGCGCTGGGCATCATCATCACCGCGTTGGGCTTCACCCTGCTGGGCGAGGCGATGCGCGAAGCCCTCGACCCGAAACTGCGGAAGTGAGCCATGGCGCTGCTCGACGTGGATGAACTGGCGGTCACCTTCGCCCGGCGGGGGCAGCGGACCGTGCACGCGGTCGACGGGGTGTCCTTCTCGGTCGACGCCGGTGAGGTGACCGGGCTGGTCGGCGAGTCCGGCTGCGGCAAGAGCGTCACCTCGTTGGCGATCATGGGGTTGCTGCCGGCCGGCAAGGGCGTACGGGTCCAGGGCAAGGCCGCGTTCGACGGCACCGACCTGCTGCAGCTCGATCCCCGGGCGATGCGGGACGTACGGGGCCGCGACGTGGCGATGATCTTCCAGGATCCGCTCTCCTCACTGAACCCGGTGGTGCCGATCGGGGTGCAGGTCACCGAGGTGCTGGTCCGGCACCGGGGGATGCGCGGCGAGGCCGCCCGGCTCGAAGCCGAGCACCTGCTGGACCGGGTCGGCATCCCGGACCCCACCCGCCGGTTGAAGGAGTACCCGCACCAGCTCTCCGGCGGGATGCGGCAGCGGGCGCTGATCGCGATGGCGGTCGCCTGCCAGCCCCGGCTGCTGATCGCCGACGAGCCGACGACCGCGCTGGACGTGACGATCCAGGCGCAGATCCTGGAACTGCTCAAGGACCTGGTGCGCGAGTCCGGTACCGCACTGGTGATGATCACCCACGATCTGGGGGTGGTGGCCGGCATGTGCGACACGATCAACGTGCTGTACGGCGGTCGGGTGGTCGAGACGGCCCGCCGACGTCCACTGTTCGCGGCACCGCGCCACCCGTACACGGTGGGTCTGCTCGGCTCGATTCCCCGGCTCGACGCGGGCCACGGTCGGCGACTGCGACCCATCCCCGGCTCGGTCCGGGACCTGCTGCCCTGGCCGGACGGCTGCGCCTTCGCGCCGCGCTGCGCCCGCCAGGTGGACGCCTGCCTCGGCACCCCGCCGCAGCTGCGCCGGGAGCCGGACGGGCACGCGTTCCGCTGCGTCAACCCGCCCGAGACCGACGACACGGGGGAGGCCGCCGGTGAATGAGCCACTGGTCGAGGTCCGCGACCTCAAGGTGCACTTTCCGATCACCCGGGGTGTCCTGCTGGACCGGGTCGTCGGGCACGTCCGGGCGGTCGACGGGGTGGACCTGCGGATCGCCCGGGGCGAGACGTACGGCCTGGTGGGCGAGTCGGGCTGCGGCAAGTCGACGCTCGGCCGGGCCATCCTGCAGTTGACCCCGCCGACCGGCGGCGAGGTGGTCTTCGACGGAGTGACGTTGAACCGGCTGCCGGCGGCCAAACTCCGCACCATGCGCCGGCGCTTCCAGATGATCTTCCAGGACCCGATGTCCAGCCTGGACCCACGGCAGAACGTCGAGTCGATCCTGGTCGAAGGGCTGCAGGCGCACGACATCGGCGCCGACCGCACCGAGCGCCGACGGATCGTCGGCGAGGCGCTCGACGCGGTCGGCCTGCCCCGCTGGGCGCTGTCCCGCTACCCGCACGAGTTCTCCGGCGGCCAACGGCAACGGATCGGCATCGCCCGCGCGCTGGTCCTCGGCCCCGAGCTGATCGTCGCCGACGAACCGGTCTCCGCACTGGACGTGTCGATCCAGGCCCAGGTGATCAACCTGCTGGACGAGCTGCAGATCGAACGCGGCCTCACCTACCTGGTGATCGCCCACGACCTGGCGGTGGTCCGCCACATCTCGGACACCATCGGGGTGATGTACCTCGGCGCGCTGGTCGAGGAGGCACCCGGGGACCAGCTCTACCGTGAGCCGCTGCACCCGTACACCCGGGCGTTGCTGTCGGCCGTGCCGGTGCCGGACCCGGAAGTGGAGGACCGGCGGGAGCGGATCCTGCTGGCCGGGGACCTGCCGTCGCCGGCGAACCCGCCAGCCGGCTGCCGGTTCCACACCCGGTGCCCGTGGGCGCAGCCGACCCGCTGCGCCGACGAGCGACCGGTGCTGCGCGAGGTCGGCCCGTCCCGGGTGGCCTGCCACTGGGCCGAGCAGATCGCCGCCGGGTCGCTGCGCCCACACCGGACGACCCCGGAAGCGGTTGCCCCCGCCGGTGCCGGCACTGCGCCGGCCACCGTCTCCGCCCCGCACGAACCGCTGCCGTAGCCGTTCGCGCCCCCGCGCGAGCCGCTGCGGTACGGGTTGTCCGCAGTTTCAGCCGTCCGGGCGGTGCAGCAGGCCGACCGCGATGGCGTGTACGGCGTCCAGGCCGGCCGGGTCGGCCAGGTCGGCCCGGCCGCCGGTCACCACGTACCACTCCGCGGCGTCCTTGTACTGCACGCGGAGGGTGACCTGGCCGGCGGCGAACTCGGTGCGCAGCGTCAACTCGCCGGTGATCACACCGACCTCTTCGGTCATCACCCCGCCCGGCCCGGCGACGATGTCCCGGGTGCGGCTCAACTCCACCGGCTCGCCCATGGTCAGCTCCTGTCCTCTCATCGGCCACCCGTACCGCCGTCCCGACCGGCCGGTGTCACCAACCGGCCGGTGTCAGGGACCGGTCCGGTGTCAACGACCGGTCGCGGTCACGGACAGGTGGTCAGCATGTCGGCCAGCGCCGCCTTCTCCGGCTCGGTGACCGACAGCTCCCAGTAGTGCTTGACCGTGATCCAGTCCTGGGCGTACTGGCACCAGTAGTCCCGGTTCGGCGGCTTCCACTGCGACGGGTCCTGGTCACCCTTTGCCCGGTTGGTCGACGCGGAAACCGCGATCAACTGCGGGCGGTCCAGGTCGTTGGCGAACTCGCGGCGCTGGTCGTCGTCCCACTCGTCGGCACCGGAGCGCCAGGCGTTGGCAAGCGGGACGATGTGGTCGATGTCGAGGTCGCCGGGGTCGGTGAAGGACTCGCCGTCGAACGCGCTGAGCCACTGTCCGCCGACCACGTTGCAGCCGTCCAGCTCGATCGCCGTACCGTCGCGTTCAAGCACGGTGTCCCGCACGTCGCAGTTGCTGCCGGCGGAGCTCCAGTGCGGGAAGTGGTCCCGGCTGTAGCCCCGCATGGAGCCGGCGGACGCCACGGTCAGCTGGTCGAGCAGCGCGGACGCCTGACCAGCGGAGCCGTCGCCGGAGCCGTCCGCCGACCCGTCGGGCGGCGCGGCGGTGGGGGAGCCGACGGTGATGTCGACGGACTCGCAGCCGGCGGTCGCGACGAGCGCCAGTGCGGCGGCTACCGCGACTGCCGCTCGGCGCAGGTCGAATCGGATGGTCCAGGGACGCTGTCGAAGAGGGGTTCGCACCTGCTTAGCTTGCGGGTGCCCGGCGGTCAGCGCCAGGCACCCGCCGTCCCGGCGTTTCGCCGGAACCATTGTGGATCTTGACTTGGTGCCGTCGGCTCAGCCGGCGCGCCGACTGCGGTTCACCGCGCTGGTCACCGCCCGCACCGAGGCGATCACGATGTTCGAGTCCAGCCCGACACCCCAGACCGTACGGTCGCCGACCTCGCACTCCACGTACGCGGCCGCCTGCGCGTCGCCCCCGGCGGAGAGCGCGTGCTCGTGGTAGTCCAGCACCCGCACGCCGACGTTCACCGCCTGCAGCGCGTTGACGTACGCGTCGATCGGGCCGTTGCCCGCCGAGTCCAGGGTGTGCCGGACTCCGTCGACCACGACCACCGAGGTCGCTTCCACCTTGCCGTCGACCGTGCTTGTCGCGTACGACTCCAGGGTCACCGCCGGTTCGGTCCGCTGACCGCCGAGGTACTCGTCGGCGAAGATCTCCCACATCCGCTGCGGCTCGATCTCGCCGCCGGAGTCGTCGGTGACGGCCTGCACCACGCCGGAGAACTCGATCTGCAGCCGCCGGGGCAGGTCCAGGTTGTGTTCCTGGCGCATCACGTACGCCACCCCGCCTTTGCCGGACTGCGAGTTGACCCGGATCACCGCCTCGTAGGTGCGCCCCACGTCACGCGGGTCGATCGGCAGGTACGGCACCCCCCAGGAGTGGTCGTCGACCTGGACCCCGGCTGCGTCGGCGTCGACCGTCAGCGCGTCGAAGCCCTTCTTGATGGCATCCTGGTGCGAGCCGGAGAACGCGGTGTAGACCAGGTCCCCGGCGTACGGGTGCCGCTCGTGCACCGGCAGCTGGTTGCAGTACTCGACGGTCCGCTTGATCTCGTCGATCTGCGAGAAGTCGATCTGCGGGTCGACACCCTGGCTGAACAGGTTCAGCCCCAGAGTGACCAGGTCGACGTTGCCGGTGCGTTCACCGTTGCCGAACAGGCAGCCCTCGATCCGGTCCGCGCCGGCCAGCAGGCCCAGCTCGGCGGCGGCCACGGCGGTGCCCCGGTCGTTGTGCGGATGCAGCGACAGCACGACGCTCTCCCGCCGCGGCAGCCGCCGGTGCATCCACTCGATCGAGTCGGCATACACGTTTGGGGTGGCCATCTCGACGGTCGCCGGCAGGTTGATGATCAGCGGCCGGTCCGGGGTCGGCGCGATCACGTCGATGACCGCGCTGCACACCTCCAGCGCGTAGTCCAGCTCGGTGCCGGTGTACGACTCGGGGGAGTACTCGTAGAAGATGTCGGTGTCCGGGGTGTGGATCTCGGCGTACTTCTGGCACAGCCGCGCCCCGGTGGTGGCGATGTCGGTGATCCCGGCCTTGTCCAGGCCGAAGACCACCCGGCGCTGCAGCACCGACGTCGAGTTGTAGAAGTGCACGATGGCCCGCTTCGCGCCGCGCAGCGATTCGAAGGTCCGGTCGATCAGATGCTCCCGGCACTGGGTCAGCACCTGGATCGTGACGTCGTCGGGGATCAGGTCCTGCTCGATCAGCTGCCGGACGAACTCGAAATCGGTCTGGCTGGCCGCCGGGAAGCCGACCTCGATCTCCTTGTAGCCCATCTGCACCAGCAGCTGGAACATCCGGCGTTTGCGGTCCGGCGACATCGGGTCGATCAGCGCCTGGTTGCCGTCACGCAGGTCGACGGCACACCACCGGGGCGGCTGCTCGATGCGGCGGGTTGGCCACTGCCGGTCGGGTACGTCGACGGCGAACTGCTGGTGGTAGGGCAGATAACGCTGGTACGCCATCCGGCTCGGCTGCTGCCGGGCGATCGGATCGGTGGCGGGCTGGTCGGTGGCGACCGGATCGGTGGTGGGCTGGACGTCGGCGGACTGCCGTGCTGGGCCGGCGGTTGGCTGTGCCATGGTGCGATCTCCTGGTCTGGGAAGGTCCCGCGCTGTCGCGTCCGTCGGCCGGCGCCGGCACCTCGGCCCGGGGCGGCCGGCAGGTCCCGGCGGCGAGCCGGTGACGGTGGCTGCGTCGGTCGCGGTGGCCGGGTCGGTACGGCTAAGGCAGCGGCCCGGTTCGGTCAGCTGGGCGGCGCGCTCGCACAGGTGCGGCGAACGGTGCCGGAGCGGCTGGACAGCGTGGGCGCGGATGGGGTCAAGGCGGCGCGGGTCAACTCCGCGACGAGGTGCCGGCCTCGGGGGCCTCGTCGCGGCAGCGAAGGAGGAGCGCCTGCCACATGACGGCTCTCACCCTACGTGGTGATCGCGGGTTGGCAAAGCCCGGCCGGAAATCTCAGCCGGTGCCGGTCGTGGATCCGCTGCTCGTCGCCGGGGTTCCGGCCGAGCCCGGCGGCACCCCGGTGGTCACCGGGCCCGGCAGCGTGATCGACGGCGGGGCCGCGCCCGGCTGGCCCGCAAGCAGCAGCGTCCCGAGCTCCACCCGTGCGCCGGTGAGGGTGCCGTCCGGGCGGTAGCAGTAGATGCCCACGTCCAGCGGAGGCTGCAACGAGGTGGTGGTCGACTCCACGGAGAAGCAGGTGCCGTCGACGCCGTCGAGCGGCTCGGTCACCGACACCGCCAGCGGGGCACGCCGGTCGGCCAGCACCGCCCGCCAGTCGGCGAACAGGTGGTGCAGTCGAGGGTCGAGCGCCGGCTCGACCGCTGCGTCCGGGTCGCCCAGCCGGACACAGTACGGCGTCACCGGGTTGGCGGCCGACGGCAGCGCACACCGGAACAGACCGTCGGCGTTCTGCGCCATTGCGACATCGCCCGTACCGCCCGTACCGCTCGCGCTACCTGGGGCGCCGCCCGGAATGTCCACCCGCCACCCGCCGTCCTCGGCCAGGGTCACCGCCACCGTCCGGTCCGGCCGACCCGGTGTCTGCAACGTGTAGAACGCCGTCATCCGCAGGTCGCTGGCGGCGGCGGCCGCCGCCGCCAACTGCGCCCGTGGCTCGGCCGGCGGGGCGCTACCCGGCGCCGACGGAGACTGCTCGCCGGTCGGTGTGCCCTGCGGCGACGTCACCGGATCGGTCGAATCGCAGCCCAGCAGGGACAACGTGACGAACGCCACGCAAGCCAGCGCGGCAGGCGACTTTCGCGACGCTACGGCACCCCGGGAACGCATCCGCCCATTCTGCGTACCCGGTCGGGTTTTGCGGCCGGGCGGCCCACGGACACGCCGATTTCCGTCGCCGGCCCGCCGACGACCTGCGGCCTTACGGTCCGACGGCGGGCCGTCGGCGTGTCGCGAACCGGGCCGGGCCGAACGACCGACCGCCCCCGACGGACACGGGCGGTGACCGCACCCGGCCGGATCGTGGGAACGGCTGTCTGCGCGGGCTCCGGACGCCGGTACCCTGATGCCGGCAGGTTGGCAGCAGCTGGAGGGGAGTGGACCGCCGTGGCACTGGTGGTGCAGAAGTACGGCGGGTCCTCGGTCGCCGACGCCGAACGCATCAAGCGGGTCGCCGAGCGGATCGTCGCGGCCCGCAAATCCGGCGACGACGTCGTGGTGGTCGTCTCCGCGATGGGCGACACCACCGACGAACTGCTCGACCTCGCCGGGCAGATCAGCCCGCTGCCGCCCGGCCGGGAGCTGGACATGCTGCTCACCTCCGGCGAGCGGATCTCGATGGCACTGCTCGCCATGGCCATCCACAACCTGGGCTACGAGGCCCGGTCCTACACCGGCTCGCAGGCCGGTGTGCTGACCACCTCGGTGCACGGCCGGGCCCGGATCATCGACGTCACCCCGGGCCGGTTGCAGGGCGCCCTGGACGAGGGCTCGGTGGCGATCGTGGCCGGTTTCCAGGGCGTGTCCCAGGACACCAAGGACATCACCACACTGGGCCGCGGTGGTTCGGACACCACGGCGGTGGCGCTCGCCGCCGCGCTGCAGGCCGACGTCTGCGAGATCTACACCGACGTCGACGGAGTCTTCACCGCCGACCCCCGGATCGTGCCGAACGCCCGGCACATCAAGCAGATCACCTACGAGGAGATGCTGGAGCTGGCCGCCTGCGGGGCGAAGGTGCTGCACCTGCGCAGCGTCGAGTACGCCCGCCGGGCCGGCCTGCCGATCCACGTCCGCTCGTCGTACTCGACCAACACCGGCACCATGGTGACCGGATCGATGGAGGATCTTTCCGTGGAGCAAGCACTCATCACCGGAGTCGCCCACGACCGGAGCGAGGCGAAGATCACCATCGTCGGCGTTCCCGACGAGCCGGGCGCCGCCGCCCGCATCTTCGAGACGGTGGCCAACGCGGAGACCAACATCGACATGATCGTGCAGAACGTGTCGACCGAGGGCACCGGCCGCACCGACGTCTCCTTCACCCTGCCGAAGGCGGACGGCCCGACCGCGATGGCGGCGCTGGGCAAGGAGCAGGAGCGGATCGCCTTCAAGGGCCTGCTCTACGACGACCACGTCGGCAAGGTGTCGCTGATCGGTGCCGGGATGCGTTCGCACCCGGGCGTGGCCGCCAACTTCTTCGCCGCCCTCGCCGACGCCGGCGTCAACATCGAGATGATCTCCACCTCGGAGATCCGGGTCTCGGTCGTCTGCCGGGACACCGACCTGGACGCGGCGGTACGCGCGGTGCACGCCGCCTTCGACCTCGGCGGTACGGAGGAGGCGGTGGTCTACGCAGGCACCGGCCGGTGAGCCCCGGTGCCTGACACCAGGGCACGCCAGCTGCCCACCCTCGCGGTGCTCGGTGCGACCGGAGCCGTCGGTGCCGTCATGTGCGAACTGCTCACCTCACGGGCCAACGTCTGGGGCGAGATCCGGTTGCTGGCCTCACCCCGCTCCGCAGGACGGCTGGTGCGCTGCCGGGGCGAGGAGCTGCCGGTGCACCAGGTCAGCCCGGAAGCCTTCGACGAGGTCGATGTCGTCATGGTGGACGTGCCGGACGACGTGTCCCGGCAGTGGACACCGGTCGCCACCGAGCGCGGCGCGACCGTGGTGGACAACTCGGGTGCGTTCCGGATGGACCCCGGCGTACCGCTGGTCGTGCCGGAGATCAACGCCGAGCAGGTACGTCGCCGGCCGCGCCGGATCGTCTCCAACGCCAACTGCACCGTCCTGGCCATGATCGTCGCGATCGCCCCGCTGCACCGCGAGTACGGCCTGCGCGAGCTGGTGCTGGCCAGCTACCAGTCGGTCTCCGGCGCCGGGCGGTTCGGCGTGGACCTGCTGCACAGCCAGCTGACCAGGGCGGCCAGCGACCGTACGCTCGGCTCCCGGCCCGGCGACGTACGCCAGGCGGTGGGCGACGACCTCGGCCCGTTCCCGGCACCGCTGGCGCTCAACGTGGTGCCGTTCACCGGTGAGCTGGCCGACGCCGGCTGGTCCACCGAGGAGCTGAAGCTCCGCGACGAGTCCCGCAAGATCCTCGGCCTGCCGGATCTGAAGGTCTCGTCCACCTGTGTGCGTGTGCCGGTGGTGACCGGGCACTCGGTCGCCGTACACGCGGTCTTCGGCAGCGAGGTCACCGCCGACGGTGCCCGCGAGGTACTGCGCAACGCGCCCGGGGTGATCGTGGTCGACGACCCGGCGAACGCCGAGTTCCCCATGCCGATCGACGCGGTCGGCACCGAGCCGTCCTGGGTCGGCCGGATCCGTCGGTCGATGGACGACCCCCGGGCCATCGACTTCTTCGTCACCGGCGACAACCTGCGCAAGGGTTCGGCGCTGAACACCATCCAGATCGCCGAACTGATCGCCCGGGACCTCACCAAGCAGCGCTGACGCATCGGGCCGGCCACTGAGGCAGTCGAAAGATTAAACCCGGCCCACGAAGGGGCCGGGCGGTCTGCCTCAAGTATAGTACGGGGCTCCGCGCCGATGTTCGGACCTTCCTGCGGTCACTCCTCGGTGTCGTGGAGGTCTGGTCGGCGCTTCTTGATCCAGAAGATCGCGCATCTGGTCAGGCCCCCAATGGGTATATAGATATCGATCCTGCGCTCCGGCGACGAACCAATGCACTGCGACGCGGCTCCCACCGCTGGATCCCACCCGACCCCGACTACGACCAGACAGCCTGGGACGATCGGGTACATCAACACCAACACCAACAGAGCCGGACCGCCACCGCCACCGCCTCCGCTACCGTCACGTGCTAGTGAGTCGGGACCGCATCTGGCTTGCCTTCCGATCCAACTCCTGTGCATAGTCCAGTTCGCCAAGGATGTAGAGATCCTTTGCAAGGCTAGCCATACTTGAGGCTATGTGGAGATGGTCCGTTGTGCAGCCAAATAGTCGCTGCCTCATGGACAGTGCTTGCTCGTCAATTTCCCGTGCGCGTTTTGGATACCTGAGTTCTCTTAGGTCTGCGGCCAGCGCCGCAAGGCTCCAGGCAATTTGAGGATGGTCGGTCTCTTCCCCAAAGAGTCGGCGACGCATGGCTAGCGCTTGTTCGTCTAGATGTCGTGCCTGGTTGGCATCTCCCAGCTCTCGTAGGTCGGCTGCAAGGTTCGCGATGCTCCAGGCGACATGGGGGTGATCCGTATCTTGTCCGTAGAGTTGCCGGCGAATCGCCAACGCCCGTTCGTCTAGCTCTCGCGCATTTTCGGCAGCGCCTAGGTCTCGAAGGTTATTTGCCAAGTTGGTAAGACTCCAGGCTAGATCTCGATGACTGTCCGGATCTGAATCATAGATCCGTTGGCGTATCGTTAAGGCGCGCTGGTTTAAGCTGCACGCGCGCTCAATTTCGCCGAGTTCATGTAAGTCGACGGCAAGGAAATGTAGACTTCGCGCTAGTTCTGGTTCGTCGGCATCATGCCCGTACAGGCGTTCAAACATTTCAAGGGCTCGCTCACTCAAGTCGCGCGATTGCAGAATCTTGCCGGACGCCCGTAGGTCGCCGGCGAGGAAGAAAAGGCTGCGAGCGACATCGGGATGGTCGGTATTGCGACCGTGAATGCACTCCAGTATCTCTGTGGCGCGTTCGTGTAGATGTTGTGCCGTAGGTAGGTCGAGACCTCGCTGCAACACGAAGTGCGCTGCTGCAGTCACAAGTTCTGCAAGGTCCTTTGTTGTACCGTAGCCTGCCGCTGCGCGGTCAGTCAGTGCTCGGATGTGAGGGACCAATCGAGTGCAGGTTTGCCAGATATCTGGACGGTCCCAGGCGTCGTGAGGGAAGAGCGCGGCGAGTAATGCGGTGGCGTCACTTACGCGTTGTTGGCGACTTTTGGTGTCTAATCGATCGAGTACCACGTTTTGAATAAGGCGGTGCAAGCGTGCGCTCCTATAATTGCGGTCGGTATCAATATCGGTATCGTCTACTAGTATGCCGCTGCGATAAAGTAGTCCAAGAATCTCGGCGCGTCCTAGAGGATTCCTTACCGCCTCGTCGTTCAGTAGGTGAGGCCGAGCGGCCACCTCCAGTAGCTCCAGAACGGGAAGTTGGTCTGGAGCTAGCAGCGCGCAAATCTCAAGAATCCAGGCTGCGGCAGGCTCTTGAGCTGAGAGTTGCTCGACCGTCAACGTGACCGCAACATGTACCGTTAATCGATATCCCAATGGCGATCCCTTTTGCATCAGATCGTGCCGTTGTTTGCGGAGGAGATCGAGATATTCCTGTAGTGACAGATGTCGACTTGCGGCATACGATGCTGCCTGCTCTAGGGCGAGGGGTAGGCAATCAAGCTCGTGGGCGATTTCTGAAGCGACAGTTTTCTGTGCGGCCTGATCGGATCGGGTGCGACCGCCCGTGCGTAGGAGTAGGAGGCGAACTGCATCCGGTACGGGTAAGGCGTCCAGTGGATGGGTTTCTGCTACTCCATGCCACCCGGGATTGCGGGATGTTATCAACACATGACCCGATCCGGCAGGGGGGAGGAGTGGCTCAATGTCCTCTGGATTAGTCGCATTATCGAAGATCAAGATCCATCGTCGGCGCTCGGCAAGTTCTTGTTGAATGTAAATGATATACTGATTCGGAAGCATTTCGGGTGCACCAAGGGCTACGGCCAATTCTCGCAGTGCGCTAACCGCTTCCAGGGTGCTTTCAGCGGGAATCCACCAGCCAAGCTGGTACTCGTGCCGGTGACTGTAGGCGAACGCTCTGGCGAGTTGCGTTTTCCCGATTCCACCGGTGCCCACTACTGCTGTTGTGGAAACGGGGACTAGGGCTGTGCGGCCGTCTTTTTCTAGTCCTTCGCGTAATTGTGCTAGGTCGGTCCTGCGGCCGGTAAACGTCCGGACCGGAGCCGGGATGTTCCATATTCTACTTATTTCGGCCGGCTGGCGGCGAGGAGTGTTAAGGTCTGCTGTTCCATCGCTGGGTTGCTGGGCCCGCCCTTGACGCAAGGCGAGTATTCCCAGGATAACGGTTGCCGGCAGGCCCAGGGTCCCTGTGATCCAGCCGGCCCGCTCGATCCAGTCCCACGAACCTTCAACAGGAGTGTCTAGGATCGAGGTCCACCAGCCTGTGCGGGCGCCCACGACACCAACGATGGATCCCGCCGTCACGCCGGCAATGATTAGCCCCGCCCGCGAGATCCACCGCCTATCTGTATTCATCGCATTATTATCGTCACTTGGTTCGAGGGACTCAAGGCTCACCTGGTACGGCAGCCGCTGTTAGGGCTATGGTCAGGTAGGGCGTGTCGGTGATTGAGTGTTTGCGATAGGCGTGTCCGTCGGTAGGTGGTTCTGGGTGGCTGTACCCCGTGTGGCCCGTACCCTACCTACCCCCAGGGCTGTTGTGTAGTCGGTTTAGGTGCTGTTGAGCTGGGATTGGATGGGATTCGGCTGGCTCCGGGTTCTGTGTAGGACGGGTGCGGCTCGCTGGTGATCATGAGCTTGCGAAGACCATGACCCAGAAGTGGGTTGCACCCGCTGATGTCATCAGCACTGACCGAGATCGGGTTGCCGCACCGACCCCCCCAAACTGCCGTCGATAGTTGCGGTCACTGGTCGCGACCGCCGCAGCTTGTTCATGGCCTTGGAGGTCATCAACGAACCCACGTGATCCACTAGGCCGGCGGTACCCGCTGATCAGCGTGCCGGCGGCGGCGGTGTGCGCGGTGATGGCCGGGGCGTACACGTTCGCCGCAGTCTGCGACTGGGTGCGCCTTCAGGCCCGTCCGGTGCGGGCCCGGCTCGGGTTCACCGCAAGGATGCCCTGCGGTATCCCGTCCGGGCAGACCGGTCGCCCGTCGAAGTCGCTGACTCTCGACCAGGCCAAGGCGATTCTGAAAGCCGCCGAGCACAGCCGCCTCTACGCGTACGTCGTGGTGTCACTGCTCACCGGTGCCCGTACCGAGGAACTGCGCGCGCTGCGGTGGGATCGCGTCGACCTGGTCGGCAGGCCGGACGCCGATCCGCCGGTTCCTCCGACGATCAACGTGTGGCGGTCGGTGCGGGCCGGTGGCGACACCAAGACCAGGAAGTCACGTCGCACCCTCGCCCTGCCCGCCCGGTGTGTCGCGGCGCTCAACCGGCACCAGGCCGACCAGGAACGGGCGCGGCAGCGTGCCGGGAGCCGATGGACTGACACCGGCGTGGTGTTCTCGTCGTCGACCGGGCAGGAACTGGACGCCGCGAACGTCCGCCGAGCCTTCCGCCGGATCGCCCGGCTGGCCGGGCTGAACGACAAGGAGTGGACGCCCCGCGAAATGCGACACAGCTTCGTGTCGCTGCTGTCGGACAGCGGCATGAGCCTTGAGCAGATCGCCGACCTGGTCGGCCACTCGGGCACGTCGGTGACGGAGAAGGTCTACCGGCACCAGCTACGGCCGGTCCTGCTGACCGGAGCGCGCGCCATGGATGAGATCTTCGGACCCGACGACGAACCAGCCGGAAAAGCTTAGACACTCAGTTAGACACTCAGAGGCCATGTCGACGTCGTCGACATGGCCTCTGACCTGGTCGGGGTGGCCGGATTTGAACCGACGACCTCTTCGTCCCGAACGAAGCGCGCTACCAAACTGCGCCACACCCCGAGGTCCGCTGGGCAATACTAGCCCACCGGCCCGGCAGGGCAAATTCGGTATCCCCGGTGCGCCGCCGCCGGTCCACGGGCGGCGCGTCACTGGGCCGCCGGCTGACGCAGGCTGACCTGCGTCGACGTTCGATCAGCGTTCGATCAGCGGGCGATCAACGTCAGCAGGGTGGCCTCTGGTGGGCAGGCGAACCGGACCGGCGCGGTCGGGTGGGTGCCCAGCCCGGCCGAGACGTGCAGCCACGAGTCGGTGCCCGGCCACCGGTGCAGGCCCTTGGCCATCGACCGGGGCAGGTCGCAGTTGGTGACCAGGGCGCCGACGAACGGCATGCAGACCTGCCCGCCGTGGGTGTGCCCGGCGAGCAACAGGTCGAGCCCGTCGGCGGCCATCTCGTCCAGCACCCGGGGCTCGGGGGAGTGGGTCAGGCCGAGACTCAGGTCGGCCTCCGGCGACGGCCGGCCGGCGACGGCGGCGTAGTCGTCGCGTTCGATGTGCGGGTCATCGACGCCGGCCGCGTCGATCAGCCGGCCGCCGGCCTTGAACGACGCCCGGCGGTTGTTCAGGTCGTGCCAGCCAGCGCCGACCAGCACCTCGCGCAGCTCCTCGAACGGCAGGTCCGGGCCGGCCCGGTAGTCCCGCTCGGGCAGCAGGTAGCCCAGCGGGTTTTTCCACACCGGGCCGGTGTAGTCGTTGGACCCGAAGACGAACGCGCCGGGCAGGTCCAGCAACGGCTGCAGGGCCCGCAGCGCGCCCGGTACGGCGTCGGGGTGGGCCAGGTTGTCGCCGGTGACCACGACCAGGTCCGGGTCCAACCCGGCCAGCGCCGCCACCCAGGCCTGTTTGCGTCGCTGGTCGGGCATCATGTGCATGTCCGACAGGTGCAGGATGCGCAGCGGTTCCGCGTCCGGCGCGAGCACCGGCACGTCGAACCGGCGCAGGGTGAACATGTTGCGCTCGATGAGCGAGGCGTACGCCAGGGTGGCGGCGCCGAGTGCTGCGGTGCCGGCGGCGAGCCGGAATACGGTGCGCTTTCGCATGCCGACCAGGGTAGTTTGGCCACTCATGAGCACCGTGAAGGACCGCCTGACCGCTGACATGCGGGCCGCGTTGAAGGCCCGGGACGAGCTGACCACCTCCACCCTGCGGATGGCGCTGGCCGCGATCGGCAACGCCGAGGTCGCCGGCAAGGCCAAGCGGGAGCTCTCCGACGAGGAGGCGTTGGCCGTGTTGACCAAGGAGGCGAAGAAGCGCCGGGAGGCGGCTGCGGCGTTCGCCGATGCTGGCCGGGTCGACCAGGCCGCCAAGGAGCGGGCCGAGGGCGAGGTGCTGGACCGCTACCTGCCGCGTCAGCTGGACGACGCCGCGCTGACCGAGATCGTCAGCCGGGCGCTGGCCGAGGGTGGGTTCACCGGCAAGGCGCAGATGGGCCCGGCGATGAAGGCGGCCCAGGCCGCGGTGGCCGGCCAGGCCGAGGGTGGCCGGGTGGCAGCCGAGGTACGCCGTCAGCTCGGACTGTGAGCGTCGGCTGACGCTGTACGCATGCATGATCCGATGCGCCTCATCTGATACCCGCCCGGCGTGTCGCGTCGATGGGACGCATCTGATCATCAATTGACGAAAGGGGGCGGGCACCGGTGATCGGTGCCCGCCCCCGCCGTTCGTGACCGTCGGTCAGTCGTCCGGGTTGCCCGGGTTGCCGGGACGCCCCGGCCCGTTGCCGGGACCGTTGCCCGGCCCACCGGGACCGTCACCGTCGCCCGGGCTCGGCTGGGCACCCTGGCCGTTGCTGACCCGGATGATCACCACGCCGCCCTTGATGGTGCGGCCGCTCGGGCTGGTGCCGGCGGCGGTGCCGGCCGGGCAGGTGGAGTCGACCGCACCGGAACGGTCCACCTCGACCTCGAATCCGGCACCGGACAGTCGGGACCGGGCGTTGTCGATCGACTGGCACTGCACGCCCGGGATGGAGCGCTGCTCGCCGCGGACCAGTTTGCCGCTCGGTGCCTTGAACTGCTGCTTCTCCTTGCCCTTCATCGCGTCCCGCAGCGTCTCGTAGACCGCCGGGTTGACGATGTTGTGCGACATGGTGGCGTTGGTGTCGGCCCAGTCCGGGTCGGCCAGTACCCCGGCGACGGCGAGCTGCTTGGTGGTCACCACCATGGTGGCGGTCTTCTCGGCGTCGGTGGTGCCGGTCTTGCCGGCCACCGGGTGCCCGACGATGCTGCGTACGCCGCCGGCGGTGCGGCCCCGGCAGCGCGACGTCGACGAGTTGTCGCCGACCGGGCAGCGCGCCGCGTCGATCGCGGCGCGGGCCACATCGGTGGAGACCACCTGCTTGCACTGCGGCTGGGCGATGTCCAGGCTGTTGCCGTCCTGGTCGCGGATCTCCTTCACCGGGATCGGCTTGCAGTACTTGCCGTCGGCGGCGAGGGTGGCGTACGCGTTCGCCATCTCCAGCGGCGTGGTGCTGGACACGCCGAGGGTGAAGGCGCCCCACTGGTTGGCGCCCTCCGGGTCGGCGGCGAACCGGGCGTCGTTGGAGGCCCGGAAGGTGATGCCGAGGCGCTGCGCCACGTCGACGGCGGAGGCCGCGCCGACCCGCTCCTGCAGCGGTACGAAGTAGGTGTTGACCGAGGCGCCAAAGGCGCTCCACATGTTGTGTAGGCCGTTCATGCTGGGGCTGGCATTGCGCGGGCAGTACTTGTTGGTGCCCGCGCAGGCGGCCGGGCTGCCCCGTTCGACGATGTACTTCGACTCGTACGGGCTCTTCGCGTTGATCGGGTACTCCAGCGGGTAGCCCTTCTCGAGGGCCGCCACCAGCGGGAAGATCTTGAACGTCGAGCCGAACTGGTAACCGGTGATGTCACCGCCACCGGTCAGCAGCGGGTTCGTGGTGTTCGGGTAGGTGCCCCGGATGCCCTTGTCGGCCTTCTTCGGGTCGCTGGAGAGCTTGTTCTTCGGGTTGTCCGGGTCGTCGAGCTTGTAGTTGCGGTTGACCGCCATGCCGCGCACGTACCCGGTGCCCGGCTCGACCGCCGCCACCATCAGCGCGTGCTTGCTGCCGGTCTTCAGCGCGTTTTCGACGGCCTTCTTCGCCGCGTCCTGCGTCTGCAGGTCGAGGCTGGTGACGATGTGGTAGCCGCCGCTCTTGAGTCGCCGCTCCCGGTCGTAGCTGGTGGCGCCGAACGTCTCCTGCTCCATCCACCAGCGGTAGAAGAAGTCGCAGAAGAAGCCCCAGTGGTTCTTGTTGGCGGCGACGCAGCCGTTCGGCGCGCGCTTGCCGTTGACGACCAGCTCGACGGCCTTGGCCTCGTCGGCTTCCTCCTGGGTGATCGCCCCGGTCTTCACCATGTTGTCGATGACGTAGTTGCGTCGGTCGACGGCCTGCGGGTAGCCGCCCGGCGTGGTCGGGTCGAACGCCGTCGGGGCCTTGACCAGGCCGGCGAGCATGGCGGCCTCGTCGATGGTGAGGTCCGCCGGCTGCTTGCTGAAGTAGACCTGGCTGGCCGCGAAGACGCCGTACGCTCCGTTGCCGAACGGGGCGATGTTGAGGTAGCGCTCCAGCACCTCGTCCTTGGTCATCTCCTTGGTGAGCTGCATCGCGTACTTCATCTCGCGCAGCTTCCGGGCGTTGGTGTCCTCGGTGGCGGCGATCACGTCTTCGGGGTGGGTCGCCGAGTAGGCGATGGCCAGCCGGACGTACTGCATGGTCAGCGTCGAGGCGCCCTGGGTGGTCTCGCCGGCACCCTGGTTGGCGACGAAGGCGCGGGCGACGCCCTTGACGTCGACACCGTTGTGTTCGTAGAAGTTGTGGTCCTCGGCCGCGATGATCGCCGCCCGCATGATCGGCGCGACGTCCTTGAGTGGGACGTCGCGGCGGTTCTCGTCGTACATCGCGGCGAGCGTGGTCTTGCCGTCGGCGGCGTACAGGTAGCTGATCTGCGGCGCCCGTTTGACGGTCAGCTCGCTGGGCAGCTTGTCGAAGGTCTCCGCGCCTGCCTTGGCTGCCAGGCCCGACATCGCCACCGCGGGGAACGCGGCAGCGGCGACCACCACGCCGGCCAGCAGCCCGCAGATCAGCAGCGATGCGGCGTTGGTCAGTGGGTTGTGGTCTCGCTTCCGCATCCAGGTCACCCAGTCAGGGTACGTGAGGGACTGAAGAGGTCGCCGTGTGGCGCACCTGTGCATTTCCTGCCGGCTCCGGCCTCGTTGTGCTAAACGCAGAGACCTGTCCGGCGGTTGTGGTCTCCGCCGCCTACTTTCCCCCGGGAAGGTGTGGGTGGCGGGGTTTCCCCGTTTCCGCCTCGGGTACCCCTGCTCGGCAGAGCGCCCGGGAAGGGTGTTGTGTCCGGATAAGTGGATTTCGTCAATAACGTTGCGTAATCACCCAACTACAGAACATGATGGTCCGGCGAGGATCGCACGGCGGCGTGCTGCGGGGGAAAGCAGCGTCAGCCGCCCGGCTTGCCGACTGACTCCACCGGTTGCAAGCGGAAATTGCTAGGGGGGACGTGGAACGATGGGCATGATCGCTGATTGGCCCAGCCTGGCGGCGTGCCAGAGCGGAGACCCGGACGCGTTGTTCGTGCAGGGCGCTGAGCAGAACGTGGCCAAGCGCATCTGCCGGGGTTGCCCGGTCCGGTACGAGTGCCTGGCCGACGCACTCGACAACCGGATCGAATTCGGGGTCTGGGGCGGCATGACCGAGCGGGAACGGCGGGCTCTGCTGCGCCGGCACCCGCAGGTGGCGAGCTGGCGCAAAATGTTCGAAGCAGCCATGCGGGACCGCGAAAAGGTGCTCGTCGCCACCAAGTGATCCGCTGAACCGGGAAGCTGTGCGGGACCAGAGGGAGCCGCGCGGGGGTCAGGCTCAGCCGGCGACCGCGTGACCGATCGTCCGTAGCCCGTCGATGTCGTGCACGTCGGCGGGCTGCGCGCGGACGGTCGCCACCGGCACCTGCGGGAACGCGTCGGTGAACATCGCCGCCACCCGGCGCTCCCGCGCCGACTGCTGGGCCACCGCGGCGTGCACCCGCAGCACCTCGGCCGTCGCCGGATGCCCGCCGTCGCGGTCCAGCTCCCGCGCGGCGGTCAGGCTCCGCTCGGCGGACAACCCGGGTACGGCCGGTTCGTGCACCCGGTTGAGCACCAGCCCGGCCAGCGGCATCCGCTCCGCGCCGAGCCGACCGGCGAAGTACGCCGCCTCCCGTACCGCATCCGGCTCCGGCGCCGCGACCAGCAGAAACGCCGTCTCGTCGGCCTGCAGGACCCGGTACGTCTGCTCGGCCCGCTGCCGGAAACCGCCGAACATCGAGTCCAGTGCCGCCACGAATCCGGACAGGTCACTGAGCAACTGGGCCCCGAGGATCTTCTGCACCGCCCGGGAGAACACCCCGAACGACGCGGTCACCAGGCTGAACATACTTCGACCGCCGGCCCGGGCCGGTGCCAGCAGCAGTCGGAGCATCCGGCCGTCCAGGAAACGGGCCAACCGGGCCGGTGCGTCCAGGAAATCCAGCGCGGACCGCGACGGCGGCGTGTCGACCACGATCAGATCCCACTCGCCACCGGCGTGCAGCTGGCCCAGCTTCTCCATCGCCATGTACTCCTGCGTACCGGCGAAGGTCGAGCTCATGGCCTGGTAGAACGGGTTCGCGAAGATCTCGGCGGCCTTGTCCGTGTCGGTGTGCGCGAGCACCACCTCGTCGAAGGTGCGCTTCATGTCCAGCATCATGGCGTGCAACTCGCCGCCGCTGGCCTCCACCTCGATGCCCTTGACCTGCCGGGGAGTGTTGTCCAGCTCGGTCAGGCCCAGCGACTGCGCCAGCCGGCGGGCCGGGTCGATGGTGAGCACCACGGTGCGCCGGCCGTGCCGCTCGGCGGCGCGCAGCGCCAGGGCCGCCGCGGTCGTCGTCTTGCCCACCCCACCGGCACCGCAGCAGACCACGATCCGTACGCCCGGATCCGCCAGGATCCGGTCGACGTCCAGCGGTGGCGCTGCGTGATCAGGAGGCACCTGTCGAGCGTATCGGGGTCGGCCCAGGATTCGCCGATCAAGTCGCTGTGAGGTCGCTTCCAGCAGCTGGCCCGGTGCCGGTCAGCAACGCTGCGGCCAGCGTGTCCAGGCCCTCGCGGGTGACCCCGTCCGGCAGCAGCGGCAGCCGGACGATCGGCCGGCCCAACTCGACCAGGTCGGTCAGCAGCGAGTCCTCCAGCGCGCGGCGGGTGAGGTGCTCCTGTGCCTCGGCCCGCAGGCCGGTCACCGTCTCCCGGTCGGTCGGCAGCCCGGCTGCGGCCAGCCCGCGCCGCAGCTGCGTCTGAGCGACCGGCCCGTCGGCGAGCAACGGCGGCCGGGCCGAGTTGACGATCACATTGCCCACCGGGATGCCCAGCGCAGTCAGGTCGGCGACCGCGTCGAGGGTCTCCTGCACCGGCATCTCCTCCAACAGGGTCACCACGTGCACCGCCGTGATCGGCGAGCGCAGCAGTACCGCGACGCCCTCGCTCTGGGTCTTGATCGGGCCGACCTTGGCCAGCCGGGCAGCCTCGGCGGTCACGTTCAGGAACCGGCCGATCCGCCCGGTGGGCGGTGCGTCGAGCACCACCGCGTCGTAGACCCGCCGCCGGTCCACCATCCTGGTGGTGGCCTCCTTCACCTTGCCGGTGAGCAGGACGTCGCGCAGCCCGGGAGCGATGGTGGTGGCGAAGTCGATGGCACCCAGGCGCCGCAGCGCCCGCCCGGCCGCGCCCAGCTTGTAGAACATGTCGAGGTACTCCAGCAGCGCCTCCTCCGGGTCCACCGCCAGGGCGCGGACCTCGCCTCCGGCGGCCGAGGCGGTGATCCGGCGCTCCTGGTACGGCAGCGGCGCGATGTCGAACAGCTGTGCGATGCCCTGGCGGCCCTCCACCTCGGCGAGCAGGGTGCGCTTGCCCGAGCCGGCCAGGGCGAGCGCCAACGCGGCGGCGACACTGGTCTTGCCGGTCCCGCCCTTGCCGGTCACCACATGCAACCGGGACGGCCAGCCGGGTACGGCGGCGACAGGTGACTGCTCGGTGACCCCCACGTCCAACCAGACTAGTGCGCGGCGCGGCTCAGTTGACGTCGCAGACGAACCAGCCGGACTTCTGCACCACCACGAAGCTGAGGTCCTGCTCCGCGCTGCGCTCGTCCTCGGTGATCATGCGCACGGTGACCGAGACGACGGCCCGCTCCTCGTCCTGCTCGTCGACGGTCGGCACGTTCCACTCGAACTGCGGGTTGCGGTACGTCGACGAGTAGCCCTCGATCTCCTCCACCTTCTCGATCAGCGCGGACTCGTCCCGGGCCTCCCGGCAGACCAGGTCGGCCGCGGCCGTGACGTCCCGGTCGATGTACACGGCGTGCAGGAAATCGTCCACGGCGGCGACCGGTTCGGCCGCGCCGCTACCCGTCTCCAGGTTGTTGATCACCAGGAACGCCGCGATGCCGCCACCACCGCAGAGCAGCAGTACGACACCGAGCACCACCGAGGTGATCAGCAGGCCGCGTCGGCGGCCGGCGGCGGCCGCGGCCGGTGAGCCGGGAGCCGGCGGTACGGGCTGGCCGGGGGGTATCGGCTGTCCCGGTGACACCGGCTGGCCGGGAGCGGGCGGTACGGGCTGCCCGGGCGGCGGTGGAACGGGCTGCCCGGGTGGCGGTGCGGCCTGACCCGGAGCCGGCGGGAACGGCGGGCCACCCGGTGCCGCCGCGAACGGTGCGCCGGCCGGCGGCGGAGCGTACGGCGACCGGTCCGGCGGCGGCGCGAACGGCGGTGCGGGAGGACGCTGCCAGGGCGGCGGCGGGATCGACTGCCCCGGCCCTGTCGGCTGCGCCCCTGTCGGCTGCGCCCCTGTCGGCTGCGCCTCGGTCGGCTGTGCGTCCGGCGCCGGTGGCTGTGCGTCCGGTGGCTGTGCCTCGCCACTGGGCGGTTGCGTCATCCTCATCCTCAGGTTTCAGGTCTCGTCGTCGGCGGACAGTAGCCGCCGCCAGACGGTCAGGGTATCTGGCCGACGCACCCGGCTCACCGTCCCGGCCGTGGCCGTAGGCTGTGGCGGTTGGCGAATCAGAGCTAGGAGCCGTAACGAGATGCAGAAGTGGGAGTACGTCACCGTGCCGCTGCTGGTGCATGCCACCAAGCAGATCCTCGACAACTGGGGTGAGGACGGCTGGGAACTGGTCACCGTGATTCCCGGTCCCAACCCGGACCAGCTGGTGGCGTACCTGAAGCGGCCGAAGTCGTGACCGCTGGCCCGCACGCCCGCCTCACCGAACTGGGGCTGAGCCTGCCGACCGTGGTCCCGCCGGTGGCCGCCTACGTTCCGGCGGTCCGCTCCGGTCAGCACGTCTACGTCTCCGGCCAACTGCCGATGGCCGACGGAGCGTTGCTCGCCGTCGGCAAGGTGGGTGCCGAGGTGACCCCCGAACAGGGCAGGGAACTTGCCGGCCGGTGTGCGCTGAACGCGCTCGCCGCGATCGACGCCCTGGTCGGTCTCGACGCCGTGACCCGGATCGTCAAGGTCACCGGCTTCGTCGCCTCGGCCGCCGGGTTCACCGGCCAGCCCGCCGTGATCAACGGTGCCTCCGAGCTGTTCGGCGAGGTCTTCGGCGACGCCGGCCGGCACGCCCGCAGCGCCGTCGGGGTGGCCGAGCTCCCGCTTGGCGCGCCGGTCGAGGTGGAGGTCGTCGTCGAGGTCTCCTGACCCGGTCCGCGCCGGCCGAGCGCCGGCCGGCACCCGAGCGGGCTGAAGAAGTCTCGGCGAAGTCACCGCGCGGCCGTACCATCGCAGCCATGACCGCGCACGTCACCACCCCTGCCGCGGCCCTGGCCAGTGATCTGCCGGGCTGGGCGACCCTGGTGCGGGCACCCAATCCCGGGCCGATGACGCTGGACGGCACCAACACCTGGGTGTTGCGTCGGCCGGGCGAGCGGTACGGCGTTCTCGTCGACCCGGGTCCGGCCGACGCCGGCCACCTCGACCGGCTGGCGGCGCACGGCCCGTACTCGATGATCCTGGTGACCCACGGGCACCCGGACCACGTCGAGGCGGTGCCGGCGGCCGCTGAGCGGTTCCAGGCACCGGTCCGGGGCCCGGCCGCCGACGAGCGGGGCGGAGCCGCCGACCGCGACGGGGAAGCCCCCGACCAGCGGGCGGTGGAGCCGGACCGGCTCGGCGACGGGACCGTGCTGGACGTCGCCGGGCTGACCATCACCGTGCTGGCCACCCCCGGCCACACCGCCGACTCGGCCTGCTTCCTGGTCGCCGGGCCGGACGGGCGGCAGGCCGTGCTGACCGGTGACACCATCCTCGGCCGGGGCACCACCGTGGTCGCCTGGCCCGACGGCGACCTCGGCGACTACCTGGCCAGCCTGCGGCGACTCGCGGCGTACGACCAGGTCACGGCGCTGCCGGGGCACGGCCCGGCGCTGACCGACTGCGCCGCCGCCGCCCGGTTCTACCTGGCCCACCGGCAGGCCCGGCTGGACCAGGTCCGCCAGGTGGTGGCCCGGGGCGTGACCGAACCGGCGGCCGTCGTCGCCGAGGTGTACGCCACCGTCGACCGGGCGCTGTGGCCGGCCGCCGAGTGGTCGGTCCGGGCACAGCTCGCCTACCTGGACGCCTCGACCGACAGCGTGGCCGGTGACCGGGAATCGACACCGGGGCGGACCGGGTTGGACCGCCAGTGACCTGCCCGGTGTGCGGAACCGTCGCGGTACCCGGCGCGCGGTTCTGCCACAACTGTGGCGGTGCGCTGCCGGCGGCCGCCTTCCTACCGGCCGCCGAACGCCGGGTGGTCACCGTGCTCTTCGGCGATTTGTCCGACTTCACCTCCTGGTCGGAGGATCTCGACCCGGAACGGGTCGGTGCCGTCACCGACCGGGTGCTCGCCGCCCTGGCCGGGGCGGTCAAGACCTTCGGCGGGCACGTCGACAAGCTGACCGGGGACGGGATCATGGCGGTCTTCGGCGCCCCGGTCGCCCACGAGGACGACGCCGAGCGTGCGGTACGGGCCGCGCTCAGCATGCAGCGGGCGGTGCGCCGGGTGCTCGACGACGAGCGGGGCGGCGGCGCTCCGCTCGGCCTGCGGGTCGGCCTGAACACCGGTGACGTGGTCGCCGGCATCCAGGCGGCCATCGAGTACACGGTGATCGGTGACACGGTCAACACCGCCGCGCGGCTCGCCGACGCCGCGGCGGTCGGCGCGGTGTACGCCGGGGCCGGCACCGTCACCGGCACCCGGCACGTCGCCGCCTGGCGGCAGCTGCGTCCGCTGCGGCTCAAGGGCAAACGCGCCCCGGTCGAGGCGTACGAGCTGCTCGGTCTGCACGACGCGCCCGGCACCCGGTCGGGCATCGGCGACCAGGCCCCGTTCGTCGGGCGGGAGGCCGAGATCGGCCGGCTGGCCGGCCGGCTCACCGAGGTGATCGACCACGGCGACCCTCGGGTGCTGGTGCTCACCGCGGAGGCCGGCATCGGCAAGACCCGGTTCGCCGTCGAGGTCGAGCGGTACGCCGCCGGCTACGACGTCGGCACCGGGCGGTACGCCGCGCCGACCGGCGCACGGGTGCTCTCGGTACGCTGTGCCGCCTTCGGCGAGCGGCGTCGGCTGGCCCCGCTGGCCGACCTGGTGCGGATCGCGGCCGGGCTGCCCCGGGACAGCTCCACCGCGGTCACCCGCCCGGTCGTCGAGGAACGGCTGCGCCGCCTCGGGCAACGACTGGCCCGGGTCCGTCCGGAGCCGCCGCCGCTCTCCGTCGACCTGCTGCTGACCCTGCTCGGGTACGCGGATCCACCGGCCGCCGCGCACCCGTCGTCCGGCCCGGCGGACCTGACCACGGACGCTCCGGTGCTCGACGCCGAGGCGATCCCGAGCGCGGTGGCCGACCTGCTCAGCGCCCTGGCCCGGGAGGCGCCGCTGCTGATCGTGGTCGACGACCTGCACGACGCCCTGCCGGACACCGTCGAGGTGCTCGGCGAGACGTTGTCCCGGCTCACCGGTCCGGTGCTGGTGCTGCTGCTCGGCCGACCCGAGCTGGTGCGTACCGCCGGGGTGCTGACCGGGGTGGCCGACGCCGAGGTGCACCCGTTGCCGCCGCTGCGCGGGGCCGACGCGGCCCGGCTGCTCACCTCGTACCTCGGCGGTGGGCGGCTGCCGCAACCCGACGTGGACCGGCTGCTGGCCACCGCCCAGGGCAACCCGTTCTACCTGGCCGAGCTGGTCACCCTGCTGATCGAGCGGGGCGCGTTGACCCGGACCGGTCCGTCGGCCGACGCCGCCGGCGGCGACAGCGCGGACTGGCGGCTGGCACCCGGGTCGCTGAGCAGCCGGCTGCTCTCCCGGGACCTGGCCGCGGTGCTGGCCGCCCGGATCGACGCGTTGCCGGCCGACGCCCGGTCGGTGCTGCGTGACGCCGCGGTGGTCGGCGACGTGGTGCCGGACGGCACCTTGGAGTCGTTGCGGGACCGGCGGGACGGCCGGCCGGCGGCGGTGGTGGCGGTCGAGCTCGACCGGGCCGTCGAAGAGTTGCTGCAACGACGCATGCTGCACCGTACCCGGGTCGGCTTCGCCTTCCCGACCCCGCTGATGCGGGAGGCCGCCTATGCCGGGATCGGCAAGGCCGACCTGGCGGAACGGCACGCGTGCCTGGCCCGGTGGGCGGCCGGGGCCGACGCGCCGGCGGCGGTCGGCACCGGCCCGGCGAGCGGTGGGCCGGGCGGGATGAGCCCGGCGCTGCGGGACGTGTTCGTCGCCGACCACGTCGAACGGGCCGTCGGCCTGGCCGAGGCGGTCGGGCTGCGCCCGGACTCGGCGGCCCGTGCCGTCGGGCCGTTGGGGGTCGCGGCGCTGGGCCGGGCGGCCCGTCGGTCGATCGCGGTCGGTGAACCGGAGCTGGCCGTGGAGTACGCCGAACGGGCGTCCGCGCTCGGCGGGGACGCGGTGCCGAAGGCCGACCGGCTGGTCTACGCCCGGGCGCTGCTGCAGACCGGGCGGCCGGCCGAGGCGCTGGCCACCGCCGAGAAGGTGCTCGCCAACGCCGGTGAGGACGCCGCAGCCCGGGCCGGTGCCCTGCTGGTGTCCGGTCGGGCCCACCGGGCGGTGGGCGACGCCGCCCGTGCGGTGGCGGTGTGGCGTGAGGCGTTGCAGGTGGCCACCGACGTCGGGCTGCCCGCCGAGCGGGCGGAGGCGATGCGCCGACTCGGGATGGCCGACTTCCTGGCCGGCCGGCTCAGCCGGGCGAGCAGCCGGTTCGCTGCGGCGTACCAGGTGAACCTGGCAGCTGGCGACCGGCGTGGGCAGGCCTGGTCGTTGCAGAGCCTGGCGTGGGTGACCACGATGCGCGGCGACTTCGCCGGCGCCGACGCGGTGCTGAACCGGGCGGCGCGGCTGTTCGTCGAGCTGGACGATCCGGTGGGGCGGGCCTGGCTGCGGGGCACCACCGCGTTCGCCCGGCTGCTCTCCGGCCGGTTGGCCGACGCCCGCCGGTTGGCCCGGGTGTTCCTGCCGTTCGGCGAGCGGGTGGGGGAGGCGTGGGCGGTCGGCACGCTGCGGGCGGTCGAGGCGTTCGCCGCGGCCGAGTTGGGTGAGCTGGCTGAGGCGGACCAGTCGGCGCGGCGCGCGTACCGGGATTTCGACAGCGCGGCCGACGACTGGGGTCGGGGCTTCGCGTTGCTGGCGCGGGGGGTGGTGGCGCGCGGGCTCGGCCAGTGGGAACACGCCGCCGATCTGCTCTCCGACGCGCTGGCCCAGGGGGAGCGGATCGATCACCCGTTGCTGATCGGGATGGCCGGGACGCTGCGCGGCTTCGTCGCCCTGGAGTGCGGTGACGTGGCCGGTGCCGAGCGGTTGGCGCAGTCGGTGCTGACGTCGGTCGAGCCGCACAACCCGTTGGCCGCCGTCCAGGTGGCGCCACGGGTGCTGCTCGCCTCGGCGCGGCTGGCGGCGGGTGACCCACCGACCGCGGTCGGGCTGCTGGCACCGGTCGCGACCGCGGTGGACAGCCCGGCGGTGTTGTTCTCCCGACGTCAGACGTTGGCCCGGTACGCGGCGGCGTTGCTCGCCGACGGGCAGCCGGGAACGGCGCTGCACTGGGCCCGGCGGGCGCTGGACGCGCCGGCGGAGGACGTCCGCAGCCAGGTCGCCGGGTTCGGTGTGCTGGCCACCGTGCTGGCCGCCAACGGCGAGCGGGTGGCGGCGCGGCAGGCAGCCGACCGGGCGGTCGGTCTCGCGTACGGCACCGAGCAGGTCAGCGAGCGGGCCGCCGCCGACGCGATCAGGTCTGCTGTGGATGACAGTGGCCTGGTCGGTGGGGTGGATCATGGCGGACCCGGGGATGCCGGCCGGGCGGCGCGCTCGCTAGCCTGACCCCCACTGTGCTCCACCGTGGGCGCACTGTGGCCGGAGGAAACCCGATGAAGCTGCCCCGTTCGGTATCCGGGTGGACCGTCGCCGTGTTCGGGGCGATGGCCCTGCTGCTGGGCGCGGTCGGCCTGGCTCAGCCCGATGTCCTGCTGGTACTACTCGGCTTCGACACGCTGCCCACCGGGGAGCGGGCGGCCGGCGACTACACCCGTACGTTCATGGCGGCGTCGTCGATGGCCTCGTTCAACATGGGCGTCTACTACCTGCTGGCGGCGGTCACCGACTGGCGGCCGTTCTTCCTGTTCTCGGTGATCTTTCGACTGGTCACCACGGTGGTCTTCACCGTGGTCGTGGTAGCCGAGGTGGCTCCGGTGCGGTTCGTCGGGGTGGCGGCCTGGGAAGGGCTGGGCGCGGTGGTGACCGGGGTGGCGTTGCTGACCGAACGTCGCCGCCGGGTGGGCGTACCGTCGCCCGGCACCGGCCGGTCGGCTGGCGACGGCTGACCCGGGGGCCCGGGGTCGCCCCGGCTGTCCGGGGTCTTGGGTACCGTTTACCGTGTGAACGACAGACTGCCGAGCGCGCTGCCGTTCCCCACAGTGCCTGGACTGTCAGATTTGTCGGTCTTTGCCAGAGGCGGCTACGCCACCGTCTACCGCGCGGTCCAGGAGTCGGTCGGCCGGGAGGTCGCCGTCAAGGTGGAGAACCGGGCTCTGGACAACGAGCGGGACCAGCGCCGGTTCATGCGGGAGGCGCGTGCCGCCGGGCGGATGTCGTCCCATCCGCACGTGGTGGACCTCTTCGACGTCGGCGTCACCGGGGATCTCCATCCGTACCTGATCATGGAGATGTGCGACGGCTCGTACGCCGACCGGATGCGCACCTCCCCGCTGGACGCCTTCGAGGCACGTGACGTCGGGGTGAAGATCGCTGACGCGCTCGCCGACGCCCACCATCTCGGCGTCCTGCACCGCGACGTCAAACCGGCCAACATCCTCTACTCCCGGTTCAACGAGCCGGCCCTGGCCGACTTCGGTCTGGCCGTGCTGGTCGAGCACCGCGATGCCTCGGTCACCCTGGAGGTGCTGACCCCGGCGTACGCGCCACCCGAGTCGTTCCAGCACCGTCCGCCGTCGGCCGCCGCCGACGTCTACGCGCTCTGCGCCACCCTGTACGCCATCATGCGCGGCAAGCCGCCCCGCTGGGACGACGAGCGCAACCCGAGCCTGGTGGCTCTCCTGGAGATGTTCGACCGGCCGCTGCCGGACCTGCCCGGGGTCAACCCGGCGCTCACCGACGTACTGCGCCAGGGAATGGCGAACGATCCCGCCGCCCGACCTCCGGCGGTCGTGCTGCGGGACATGCTGGCGGCGGTGCCGCTCGGTCAGCACTGGAGCCCGGCCGCCCCGCACCGGCCGCCGTTCTCGATCGCCCCGGTCTCCGGCGGGCCACCGACCGGGTCGAACAGCTGGGCCGACCCGACGACCCCGGTGCCGTCCCGGCCGGAGCGCAACGCGTCCTGGAGCGTCCCGGTGCCGCCCCCGCCGGAGCCGAGCCAGGTGCCCGGGCAACGACCCGGCCCGCTGCCGTCGGCTGCCAACCCGCCCGGCCCGCCGCCGTCGGCTGCCGGCCCGTCGGCCGGCCGACCGGGCACCTCGCCCGACAACGCCGTCCGTTCCTGGCTGCGGACCCTTGCCGGCGGGCTCGGCCTGCTGGTGCTGCTCGCGATGACCAGCCTGGGCACCTGGATCGTGGCCAAGGGCTCCGGTCCCACCACGTTTCCCCCGATCACCGGAGCCGACCAGCGGACGACCGGTGCGGTGGCCAGTGAGAGCCCTGCCAGCGACCCCACCGGCGGCGGTCCGGCGGGCGCGGCGCTGCCGAACTGCCACCTGACGCTGCGACCGGAGCTGCGCTGTCCGGACGATCTCGAATGCTTCAACGGCCGGGTGTCGAACTCTCCGCGTACCCTGACCGCGACCGCCTGCACCGGCCGGCACACCTGGGAGACGTTCGCGGTCGGTGAGCTGCCGACCCGGTTGCGGGCTGCGGACCATGCCGCGATCCGGTCCGACCCGGCCGTCGTCGAGGCCTGCGGGGCGGAGAGCTTCCGGCTGTTCACCCTGCGGATGGACGCCAACGACTGGCAGTACGCGGTGCTGCTGCCGGAACCGGCGGACCTCGCCGCCGGTGACCACCAGTACCGGTGCCTGGCGGGCAAGGGGCCCGGTCAACTGTTCGGCCCGACCCTGGCCGCTCGGTAACCGACATTTGGTGCAATTCTCGGCTGCCCGACCATCCGGGTGGTTAGCCTGACCTGGCAGTTGCGCAACCGCCGAGCGGCCGAGGTGACCGATGGAGCAGCCGGAACCGGGGCAGCCGTCCCGGCTCAGCCGGTGTCTCGTGACCGGTGCCAGCCTGGCCGCCGTCGCCACCCTGATCATGGTCGCCTTCACCTGGCCGGCGGTCTACGCCGAGCCGCGCGGCGTACCCGTCGGTCTGGTGGCCGCGCAGCCGGAGTCGACGACGATCGTCGCGGCGCTGGAGCAGGTTCGGCCGCACGAGTTCACCGTCCGTCGGTACGCCGACCGCGACGCGGCGGTGCAGGCCATCCGACACCGCGAGGTGTACGGCGCCGTGGTGGTCGACGGCGGCCCGGAACTGCTGGTCGCCTCCGGCGCCAGCACCATCGCCAGTCAGTTGATCGGCGCGCTTACCGGCGTGCTGAACCCGGCCGGGCAGACCACGGCCGACCGGCCACCGGTCACCGATGTCGTTCCGCTCTCCCCGCACGACGAGCGGGGTGCCGGACTCAGCGCCTTCTTCTTTCCGCTGCTGCTCGGTGGTCTCAAGGGCGGCATCTTCATCGCGATCGGCATCCAGGGCACCGCTCGACGGTTGCTCACCCTGGCCGTTTTCACCGTGATCGCCGGTACGGCGGTCGCGGTGGTCGGTCAGTACGCGTTCCGGATCCTGAGCGGATCCTTTCCGCTCAACGCGGCCGCGAGCGGGTTGACCGTGGCGGCCATCGCGGCAACGGTGATCGGCCTGCGCAACCTGTTCGGGTTGCACGGCGTCGGCGTCGGCACCGTGCTGATCATGCTGGTCGGCAGCCCGATCTCCGCCGCCACGCTGCCGGTCGAATTCCTGCCCCGGCCGTGGGGCGCCATCGGCCAGTTCTTCCCGCCCGGGGCGTCCGTCTCGTTGATCCGCTGCATCTCGTATTTCCCGGACGCCCCGACCCTGCCGCAGTGGTTCGTGCTCTGCGGCTGGACGTTGGCCGGCTGCCTGCTGGCGCTGCTGACCCGCAACCGGCCGTCGGCCCGGACCCGGTCGACCACCCCGCCGAGCACGAAGATCGCCTGATCCGACCGGCACGAAGATGGCCTGATCCGACCGGCACGGAGATGGCCTGATCCGACCGGCACGGAGATGGCCTGATCTCGCGCGGCGCAACTCGACGGGGTCAGATCTTGCCGGCAGCCACTACGCTGAGCAGAGCCGGCAATGTGGACGGCTGTCCGAGACGTAACCGATCCTGACTGTCGCAGTCGTGAGGTTTCCATGACTGACAAATCCACCAGGTTCCGCACATACATCAACCACCGCACCCGGCAGACGATGACCACAATAGCCGTTGCTTCGACCCTGGTCCTGGTCGCTCTCGTCGCCTGTGAGGACAACCAGCCGCCGGACCGGCCGACCGTGCGGGATCTCCGGGAGGCCTCGACCATCAGCGAGCGGACCGAGTTGCGCATCGGCGTCAATGTCGACATTCCGCTGATGTCGTACCGGCGAAACAACGCGTACCACGGTTTCGACATCGAGATAGCCCGCTACATCGCCGACTCCCTCGGCTTCGGCGACCAGAGCATCAGGTGGGTGCCACTGGACACCGAGGACCGGATCGAGAAGTTGCGCAGCGGCGAGGTCGACATCGTGGTGGCCAGCTTCTCCATCACCGAGGAACGGGAGAAGCGGGTCGGGTTCGCCGGCCCGTACCTGATCACCACACCTGAGGTGCTCGTCGCCACCGAGTACGTCAACGAGATCACCACGATCACCGATTTGAACAGCGAGGAGTACACCGTCTGCGTCGCTGGCGGCTCCACCACCGAGGCGATGCTCAGGGAACGCGGGATCCCGCACCAGCAGGCAAACAATCCGGCGGCCTGTCGGGACGGCATTCTGGCCGGCGAGTTCCAGGCGATGGTCTCCGACGAGACCATCCTCGCCGGACTCCGCTCGGAGAACCCCGACGAACTCGCCATCGTCGACATGCCGTTCGGCGTCGAGGAAGAGCTGGGCATCGGCGTCCCGGTCGAGGATGAGAATCTCCGTGACCTGGTCAGCTACTTCCTGGACAAGAGCTACCAGCGGGACCAGCGGGACGAGGCGAACGCCTGGGAGACGGCGTACAACAACCATCTGGGCCAGTGGCTCGGCGAGGCGAGCCAGCCCCGGCCGGACGGCGCGCCCGACCTGGTGGACCACGACGACAAGAACCGGCGGTGACCACCGCGGAACGCCCGGTCGACGAGGCGGACCGGCGGAACCGGGCGGCGCAGCAGTTCTGGAGCGTGGTGGTCGGCGCCCCGGCGATCATCTCGGTGCTCCGGCTGGTCGTCGAGGCCGGCGGCGAGCTGCAGACCACCCTGCTGCTGGCCGCCAACGTCAACCCGGTGAACCTGGTCGCCGCCTTTGTCAGCACCGCGAGCCGGGTGGTCTCGGGTGCGATGGTGGCCCTCTTCGCGATCAGCGCGGTGCTGACCGTCAGCGTCGACAACGACCAGCGGCGGTGGGCCCGCCCCAAACCGCCGTTGCTGGTCCGCTGGATGCGGGTGGTGCCCGTCTGGTTCCTGATCGTCACCCTGCTGGTCGCGGTGGTGACCTGGAAAATCCTCTATCTGCCGCTGCTGCTGCCGGCGATCGCGGCCACCGCCCAGCTGCTCACCCGTACGGTGGACGAGCGCCGCACGGCCGGGGACCCGCCGGACGACCGCCGGACGACCCGGCTGACCCTGTTCGCCCTGCTGCTGCTCGGCTACTACGGTTTGCTCGCGCCGACCCTGGTCGAGGCCGCGACCACCGGGGAGTGGTTCGTGGTGCTGATCCTGGCCGTGCCGCCGCTGCTGGCCCTCGTGGTGACCGGCCCGGTGTTGCCCGGCACGGTGCACCTGCTGGTCGCGTCTGGTCAGCTCACCGTCATGATCGCGCTGGCCTGGACGTCGTACTCGGTGGCCACCGCGCCGGTGCTGCCCAGCACAGTGACCACCATCGAGGTGCCGGGCGGGGAGACCGAGCACATCCGGGGCAGCGTGATCGCGGTCGACGACGCGAGCGTGGCCATTCTGCAGGAACAGGGCGGTGTCCGGTACGTGCCGACCGACGACGTGGAGGCGCAGGTGCTCTGCCCGAGCGAGGCGGATCTAGCGCGCTACCGCCTCTGGGTGCACGGGTTCCACATCGAGGACTCGCTGCTGCAGGCGTTGGGACGGGAGGTCCGACCGGTCACCCCGGTGGACGCGGTCTGCCGGGCGACCGCCTCGGTGCGGTGAGCCGACCGTTGCCCGGTCCGGGGCGAATCTGCCGCCGGTCTCCGGGCAGATCCGCCGCCGGGTCACACCCGGGCGCGCCGGGCGAGCCGCTCGGGGTCGAGGATGATGATGCTCTTGCCGTCGAGCCGCAGCCAGCCCCGGGAGGCGAAGTCGGCCAGCGCCTTGTTGACCGTCTCCCGGGAGGCCCCGACCAGCTGGGCGATCTCCTCCTGGGTGAGATCGTGGGTCACCCGCAGCACCCCACCGTCGCGGGTGCCGAACCGGCCGGCCATCTGCAGCAGGTTCTTGGCGACCCGTCCCGGTACGTCGGTGAAGATCAGGTCGGCGAGGGCGTCGTTGGTCCGGCGCAGCCGTCGGGCAAGCACCCGCAGCAGCTGCTCGGCGATCTCCGGCCGATTGTTCAGCCAGGGCCGCAGCGCCTGCTTGCGCAGCCGGGCGAGGCGGGTGTCGGTGACGGCGGTCGCGGTGGCGGTACGCGGCCCGGGGTCGAACAGTGACAGCTCGCCGACCATGTCCGACGGGCCCATCACCGCGATCAGGTTCTGCCGCCCGTCGGCCGCCCGTCGGCCGACCTTGATCTTGCCGGTGAGCACGATGTACAGGCTGTCACCCGGCTCACCCTCGTTGAAGACGACCTCGCCCTTGCGGGCCTCGATCGTCTCCATCTCCTTGGCGAGTGCCTCAGCGGCCTCCGGGTCCACGCCCTGGAAGATCCCGCTACGAGCCAGCACCTCGTCCATCGCGCACCTCCGCCTGCGCGGCGTCCGTTCCCCGGCACCCCAGCCGTGACCAGCCGCGCGCAGTCAGTCTAGGTGCACTCCGCCCCTGGCCGGATGCGCACCCTCCGAATCTTGATCCAGGAGCGTAACCCAACAGGGTGGATCCGTCGTTAATATGCGGCACCACGCACGCCGACCGGTCACCGCCGTGCGACCGGCGGACGCCGTATCGTCGACCGGTGTCTCCCGACGTCGCCCGACCATGGTTCACCACCCGCACCGAGGACGGTCGGACCCTGCCGTACGCCTGCTGGGCGCTCACCGAGCCGCTGCTGGCCATCAGTTCCGCCCCGCTCGGCGGCGGGATCGGGCTGCGCTGGTGGGTGATCAACGCGACCGTGCCGATGTCGTACCACCGCGACGACCCCGACACCCACCTCGTCGGTCTGGCCGAGCAGGCGGACCTGCGCGGACCCGGCGTCGGCCTGCTCACCGGGGTGGACGTGCGTCGGATGGTGACCCGCGACGAGGCCGGCGTGCAGGTGTGGGCGACCGTGGGGCTCGGCACCCCGGTGCTGGCCGCCGCGCCGAGCGCCGCCGGCCCCGCACCGCCGCCGGCCGGGACGATCAACATCGTGGCGGCGCTTCCGGTACGGCTCGGTGAGGCCGCCCTGGTGAACGCGGTCGCCACCATCACCGAGGCGAAGACCCAGGCGCTGGTCGAGCTCGGATTGCGGGCCACCGGCACGGCGACCGACGCGGTGGTGGTGCTCTGCCCGCCCGACGGGCCGGAGCAGCGGTACGGCGGTCCCCGGTCGACGTGGGGCGCGCGGCTCGCCCGGGTGGCGCACGCGGCGGTACGCGGCGGCACTTCCCGGCATGGTGGCACGGCGGACTCGCAAAGACGGCAGATCGGACACAGCGACAAACCAGCCGGACGGTTGTCGTCGCCGGGGACCCCCGGCCGGTAGGGTCACGCCAGTGAGTGACGCCCAGCGTGCCGCCCGGGGGCGCCGGCGGCAGGAGCCCGCCGCAGGCCGACCCGTCCTGTCGATCGTTGTGCTGACCGCCGTTCTGCTCGGTGCCGTGCTGGTCGGCATCGCCGCGCTCGGCGGGATCGACCGGTCCGGATCCGAACCGCAGTGGCAGTCGGCCGCGTCGCCGGCGGTGGCGTCGCCGACCGCCGCTACGTCGCCGGAGCCGCAGGAGATCTCGATGTCGGCCACCGGCGACATCGTGCTCGGCAACGCCCCCGACCGGCTGCCGCCCGACGACGGTGCCGGCTTCTTCGACTCGGTGACCGAGGCCCTCGCCGCCGACCTGGTGATGGGCAACCTGGAGGAGCCGTTGACGGTCGACACCGGCACCGGCAAGTGCGCCCCGGGCGCCGCCCAGTGCCACCAGTTCCGGGCCCCACCCGAGTACGCGGCCCACCTGCGTGACGCCGGGTTCATGCTGCTCAACCAGGCCAACAACCACGGGTACGACTACGGCGAGGCCGGATACCGCAACACCCAGCAGACGCTGGAGGAGCACGGTATGCGGCACACCGGCGCGCTCGACCAGATCACCGTGCTGGACGTCGAGGGGGTCAGCGTCGCGGTGGCCGGCTTCTCCTCGTACTCCCCGCCGAACAACAGTCTGATCAACCTGGACGCCGCGGCGGAGGTGGTCCGGCGCGCCGACGAGCAGGCCGACCTGGTCGTCGTGCAGGTCCACATGGGTGCCGAGGGAGCGGAGATGACCCGGGTCACCCCGGGCACGGAGCTGTTCGCCGGAGAGAACCGTGGCGATCCGATGGCCTTCGGACGGGCGATGATCGACGCCGGGGCGGACCTGATCGTCGGCCACGGCCCGCACGTGCTGCGCGGCATGGAGTTCTACCAGGGCCGGCTGATCGCGTACAGCCTCGGCAACTTCGCCGGTGGCGGCGGCACGTTGAACAACAACGGCCGGCTGGGTTGGGGTGGGGTGCTGAAGGTGACCCTCGACCCGGACGGCGACTGGGTCGACGGTGAGTTCGTCGCCACCTACATGAACGGCAACGGGCTGCCCGTCGTCGACGAGCAACGCCGCGGGCTCGACCTGGTCCGGGAGCTGAGCGGGTCGGACTTTCCGCAGACCGGCGCCCAGTTCGACGACGACGGCACCATCTCACCACCGTCTGACTGACCCGCCGACGTAGGCTGGCCGGTGTGACACCGCCAGCCCCCCGAGCCGCGACCGCCCCGGCTGCGGCCACCGGAACCGCAGCCACCGGGCCCGTGGCGGCCCGGGCCGTGCGCACCGAGACCGACCTGGGGCGCAAACGTCGTGCCCGGCGGATGGCGCGACTGCTGGCGCAGATCCATCCGGACGCGCACTGCGAGCTCGACCACGACGGTCCGCTGCAGTTGGCGGTCGCCACCATTCTGTCCGCGCAGTGCACCGACAAGCGGGTCAACGAAGTCACCCCGAAGCTGTTCGCCCGCTACCCGACGGCCGCCGACTACGCCGCCGCCGACCGGGCCGAGCTGGAGGAGCTGGTCCGGCCGACCGGTTTCTTCCGCAACAAGGCCGGCTCGCTGATCCGGCTCGGTCAGGCCTTGACCGAGCGGTACGCGGGCGCGGTACCGCGTCGTCTGCCGCAGCTGGTCGAGCTGCCCGGGATCGGCCGCAAGACCGCGAACGTCATCCTCGGTAACGCGTTCGACGTCCCTGGCATCACCGTCGACACGCACTTTCAACGGCTGGTCCGCCGCTGGGCGTGGACTGATGAGTCCGATCCGGTGAAGATCGAACACGCGGTCGGCGCGTTGATCGAGCGCCGGGACTGGACGATGCTGTCCCACCGGGTGATCTTCCACGGCCGACGGGTCTGCCACGCCCGTAGACCGGCCTGCGGCGCGTGTACGCTCGCCCCGCTCTGCCCGGCGTACGGCACCGGTCCGACCGCTTCGGCCGAGGCGGTGAAGCTGCTCAAGGGTCCCCGCGCGAGGGAGCTGGCCGAGCAGGCCGGAATCCCCGCCGACCTGGTGCCGGCGGCGGCCGTCGCCGCCGAGGTGCCATGAGCGCCGGCCGTCGGCTCAGGGCGGGTCCGTCGTTCGCCGCCGCCCTGGTGCCGTTGCTGCTGGTGGCGTCCGGTTGCACCACCGACCCGGGTGCCGGGGCGGGCGACGCTGCCGGAGCGTCCGGACCGGTCCCGTTCGCCGACTGCGCCGGCCTGACCGCGCCGCCCGCTGCGTCGGCCGTCGCCGCGCCGCAACCGTCGACCGGTGGTGCCGCGCCGCAACCGTCGACCGACGTCGGTACGCCGGGCGGCGGCACCCCGCTGCCCGCTGTCAGCCTGGCCTGCTTCGCCGACGGGACGGTCATAGACGTCGCGGCGGTACGCGGACCCGCCGTGATCAACTTCTGGGGCTCCTGGTGCCAGCCCTGCCGGGAGGAGCTGCCGGCGCTGCAACGCCTCGCCGACCGTACCGCCGGGCAGCTGCACCTGATCGGCGTCAACACCTACGACGACCGGAATCCCGCCGTCGCCGTCGCCGAGGATCTGGGGCTGCGGTTCCCGAGCCTGGTCGACCGGGACCGGAAGCTGCTACTGGCGGTCGAGCGGGTCGGCCTGCCGCTGACCCTGTTCGTCGACGCAGACGGGGAGATCCGTCGGACCTACGAGGGCACCGTCGACGACGCCACGCTCGCCGACCTGGTCGAGCGCGAGTTGGGCCTGACGGTGGCCCGGTGACCGACCCACTGCCCTCCGAACCGTTGCCGGCCTGGTGGCAGCCGTTGCTCACCCGGGTACGCTCCGCCCGTACCGCCGATTTCACCCGGGTGGCGACCCCGGCCCGGGGTGGTCGGCCGAGCGCGGTGCTGGTCCTGCTCGGCGAGCATCGGCCAGGTGAGCCCGACGTGCTGCTGCTGCAGCGGGCCGCGACCATGCGCAACCACGCCGGGCAGCCCGCGTTCCCGGGTGGCGCGGCCGACCCGGGCGACCGGGACGCGCGGGCGACCGCGCTGCGGGAGGCCGAGGAAGAGGTCGGGCTGGACCCGGGCAGCGTCACCGTGCTCGCCCAACTGCCCCGGCTGTGGATCCCGGTGAGCGGCTTCGTGGTCACCCCGGTGCTCGGCTGGTGGCATCGGCCACATCCGGTGCATCCCCGACAACCGGAAGAAGTGGCACATGTCACTCGATTGCCGGTCGATGAGCTGGTGGACCCGGACAACCGACTCCAGGTACGCCACCCGAGCGGCTGGGTGTCACCAGCCTTCCAGGTGCGCGGCATGCTGGTCTGGGGATTCACCGCCGGGGTGCTGTCCGCCCTGCTGGACATGGCCGGCTGGGCCGGCGCCTGGCCGACCGGCCGGATCATCGACCTGCCGCCCGAGCCGTCGCCCGGTGGCGATCCGTCGGCCGCCGGTCTGCCCGACACGCTCGGTGACCGGTCCGGCGGCGATGCGGCAACTGTGGACGGCTCCGCCGGCCTGCCGGGCTGACCGCCGGCCGCCACGTCCGTCTGCCGGCCGGGCCGCTCGCCCGGTGCCCGTAGTCTTGACGGGTGTCCGCCGTCGACGTCGTGCTGCTGCTGCTCATGTTGGTATTCGCGATCAGCGGTTACCGCCAGGGATTCCTGATCGGGGTGCTGTCCTTCGCCGGGTTCATCGGCGGCGCACTGGTCGGTCTGCAGCTCGGGCCGCTGCTGGCTGAACAGTTCGTCGACACTGTGGCCCGGGTCGTGGTGTCACTGGTCGCGGTGTTCGGCCTCGCCGTCCTCGGCCAGGCACTGGCTGGCTGGGCCGGCTCCCGGCTGCGGCACGCCATCACCAGCCCGGTGGGGCGCCGGGCCGACGACCTGGGCGGGGCGGCGATCTCGCTGGTGGCGGTGCTGCTCGTGGCCTGGCTGGTCGCGGTGCCACTGGGCTCCTCCGCGATGCCCGGCCTGGCCGGGGCGGTACGCAACAGCGCCCTGCTCAACGGCATCGACCGGGTGATGCCACCGCAGGCGCAGGCGTTGTCCAACGCGCTGCGGGACACCGTCGACACCCGCGGCTTCCCGAACGTCTTCGGCGGGCTCACCCCGACCCGGGTCCGCGAGGTGCCGGCCCCGGACCCGGCGCTGGCCGGTTCCGAGGTGGTGGCGAACGCCCAGCGGTCGGTGGTCAAGGTGCTCGGCTCCGCGCCCCGCTGCTCCCGCCGGATCGAAGGCTCCGGGTTCGTCTACGCCGAGGACCGGGTGATGACCAACGCGCACGTGGTCGCCGGTACGCAGACCGTGGCGGTGGAGGTTCTGGGCGAGCGGCACAACGGCCGAGTGGTGGTCTACGACCCGGAGCGGGACCTGGCGGTCATCTACGTGCCGAACCTGCCGGCTCCGGTGATGCCGTTCGCCGATCGTCCGGCCCCGTCCGGTGCCGACGCGATCGTGCTCGGCTTCCCGCTGGACGGGCCGTACGATGCGCAGTCCGCCCGGGTCCGCGACGTCGGACCGATCACCGGCCCGAACATCTATGACGACGGTGAGGTCCTCCGCGAGGTCTACACGATCCGCGCGCTGGTCCGTTCCGGCAATTCCGGGGGGCCGCTGGTCGCGGCCAACGGACTCGTCCTCGGGGTGATCTTCGCGGCGGCGGCGGACGACCCGAACACCGGATTCGCGGTCACCGCCGAGGAGGCGTCGGCGGCGGCGGTTTTGGGAGTACGGAGTACCCGCCGGACCGCCACCGGCGAGTGTGCCTGACGTCGCTGCGGGCAGCCGCCGTAGTCATCCGCATCCGCCGGGCCAGCCAGGTGCCGATTACGGCCGTGACCAGCAGCAGCAGGCCACTGCTGAGCAGCCCTTGGCCGCTTTCGCTGCGCTGTCCGCTGATCGGCCCGATCGCCCATCCGGCGCCTTGGTCGCCGGTGTCCTGACCGCCCATCCGGGCCGAGCCGCCGGCCAACGTCGGCGCTGCGGACTCCAGACCGGGAGCCGGGCCGAAGCCGACCACACCCGGGGTCCGGTTGTCGTCGAGCGGATTGCGCGGCACCGCGTCGACCCCGTCGGTCAGCGCGGCTACCGGATCGACCAGGCCGAAGCCGTAGCGGTCGTCCCGGCCCGGCGCGCCCAGGTCACGGGCGGTCTCGATGAGCCGGGTGACCACCGTGCCCGCCGACATCTCCGGGAACCGGGACCGGATCAGTGCCGCGGTCGCGGCCACCAGCGGCGCGGCGAAGCTGGTGCCCTGCACCTGCCAGTAGCCGTCCGGTCGGGCACCGATCAGCCCGGTGGCGGGTGCCGCGAGGACCGTCTCCGGTCCGGTGATCGAACCGGCCCACAGTTGCTCGCCACCCCGGTCCATCCCGGCGACGGCGACGACGCCTGGCTCCCGGGCCGGATACCAGACCCGCGACGTGCCGTTGGCCGAAACGTTGCCGGTGCAGGCGACCACGACGACGTCGCTGGCGAACGCGTAGTCCAGCGCGGCGGCCAGCGCCGGGCTGTCGCCGCTGCCGCCCAGCGACAGGTTGATCACCCGGGCCCCGTTGTCGACCGCCCAGCGGACCGCCTTGGCGACGACCAGCGCGTCGTCGTAGCGGTTCTCCTCGTCGAGCACCCGGACCGGCAGAATCCGGGCGTCCGGGGCGAGCCCGAGCACCCCGTCCTCGTCGTCGTCACGGCCGGCGATCAGCGCGGCGACGGTGGTGCCGTGCCCGACCGGGTCGGACCAGCCGTCACCGTCGTCGACGAAGTCGATCCCGGGTAGTACCTGGCCGGCGAGGTCGATGTGGCTGGCGTCCACCCCGGAATCGATCACCGCGACGGTGATCCCGGCGCCGGTGGCGTACTGCCAGGCGGTGGTCGCCGACAACTCCCGCAACTGCCACTGTTCGTCCCGGATCGGGTCGTACCGGACGGGAAGCGCGGCGCTCGCCGCCGCTGCGGAACCCGGGCCGGTGCGTTCCGGCTCGGGCCCGGGTGGCGCGGCCGGGCCGCTGACGGCGGTCACCAGCACCAGCACCGCCCCGACGAGCCAACGGGCGGCGCTGCGTGGATGGCGCGGCAACGACGTCACAATCTGGCCTTCTCACCCCAGCAGACACTTGCTGCACGGAGGTTACCGCGATTCTGCACTGTCAGAAGCAGTCTTGGGGGAAGCCGATAGCCGGTTCGCGCCGCCCGTGGGCCCGGTCGGATCGGCCGCCGGCAGGTACGCCAGTTGCACCAGGCGGATGCCGTCCCGACGGGTGACCAGCCGACCTCGGCCGGGCGGTAGCGGCGCCGCGCGGACCCCGCCGACAAGTTGCCCCTCGTCAGGGTCGCCGGAGAGCACCAGGCCGGCGGCGGACGACTCGCGCAACTGCTGGACGACGGGCTCGTACAGGGCCCGCCCGGCACCCCCGACGCGGCGGGCGAGCACCAGGTGCAGGCCGACGTCCCTGGCGTGCACCAGATACTCCAACAGCGGCTGGATCGGGTTCACCGACCCGGCCGCGACCAGGTCGTAGTCGTCGACCAGGACGAACAGCTCGGGCCCGGTCCACCAGGATCGGCCGGCCAACTGCGCGGCGGTGACGTCCGGTCCGGGCAGCCGCCGACGCAGATGATCCGCGGCCGAGTCGATCAGGTCGGTGGTATGCGACGCGTTGCCGCCGTAACCGATCAGGTGGTCGGTGTCCACCGCGCCGAGCAGGCCGCGGCGGTAGTCGACAATGATCAACCGGGCCTGCTCAGGGGCGAACCGACCGGCGACGGTGGTGGCGAGGGCGCGCAGGAAACTCGACTTGCCGGTCTCCGCGTCGCCGAACAGCAGCAGGTGCGGATCCGCGGCGAAGTCGATCGACACCGGTCGCAGGTCCGACTCGGCCAGCCCGATCGGCAGCCGGAGCCCGGCCGTGCTGGTCCGGTCCAGTGCGGCGTACGGCAGCAGGTCCGGTAGCAGCCGGATCGGCGGTGCCGCCGGCCCCGCCCAGCCGTCCGCGAACGCGTCGGCCAGGGTGGACACCGAGGCTACGGCGGCGAGGAAGTGCAGGCCGTCGCTGGTGATCCCGCGGCCCGGCGACCCCGGTGGCACGTTGGCCGCCGACCGGTGCGACACCAGCGAATCGATCGGGTCGCCGAGCCGCAGCTCCAGCCGGGAGCCGAACAGATCCCGCAGCGCCGGCCGGAAGTCAGCCCAGCGGGGCGCCGAGGCGACCAGATGCACCCCGTACGACAGGCCCCGGGTGGCCAGGTCGGTGATCGACGGCTCCAGGTCGTCGTACTCGCCGCGCAGCGTGGTCCAGCCATCGACGACCAGGAAGACGTCACCGTACGGGTCGTCCGGCGTACTGCCGGACCCGGTCGCGCGGCGGGCGCGGTATGCGGCCATCGACTCCACCCCATCCCGGGCGAAACGCCGCTCCCGGCTCGCGAGCAGGTCGGTGACCTCGGCGACGGTACGCCTTACCGTCGCCGGATCGGTGCGGACCGTCACCCCGCCGACGTGTGGCAGGTCCCGCAGCCCGGCCAACGCGCCGCCGCCGAAGTCCAGGCAGTACACCTGCACCTCGGCCGGGGAACGGCTCAACGCCAGGGCGCAGATCAATGTCCGGATCAGCTGGGACTTTCCGCTCTGCGGCGCGCCGACCACCGCGACGTGCCCGGCCGCCCCGTCCAGATCCAACCACAAGGGATCCCTGCGCTGCTCGTACGGCTTGTCGATGGCGGCGACGGCCACCCGCAGCCGCCCCGACCGGTCCGGGTCGGCCACGGCCGGACCCCGACCGGGCACCAGCCGGACCGGACCGAGCAGGTCGGCCAGCCGGGGCGGCTCGCCCAGCGGCGGCAGCCAGATCCGGTGCGCCGGTGGACCGTACCGGGCCAGCCGGTCGATGCTCACCTCGAGCAGGCTGGCGTCGACGCCCGACGGCGCTCCGGCCGGTTCCGGCTGGGTGGCGGCCGTTGGCACCGGGTGTGTCCGGAAGCCGTACAGCCTGGGCGTCGAGCGGGGACCACCGACCCGGCGCGGGGCCGGTCGGCGGTACGGCCCGGAGACGTAGGCGGCCCGGAACCGGACCGGTGACCCGGTGCCGTACCGCAGGAAACCGTGGCCCGGCTCGCGGGGCAGGTGGTACGCGTCCGGTACGCCGAGGACCGCCCGCGATTCCAGCGCCGAGAAGGTCCGCAGCCCGATCTGGTACGCCAGATGGGTGTCCAGTCCCCGTAACCGGCCCTCGTCCACTCGTTGTGAGGCGAGCACCAGGTGCATCCCCAGAGACCGTCCGACCCGGCCGATCTGCAGGAAGATGTCGATGAAGTCAGGCTTGGCGGTGAGCAGTTCGGTGAACTCGTCGCAGACGATCACCAGTGACGGCAGCGGCGGCAGGGTCTCGTCGGCCGGCTGCACCCGCAGGTAGTCGTGTCGGCTGGCCAGGTTGCCCGCCCGGCGTAGCAGCTGCTGGCGGCGGACCACCTCACCGTGCAGCGCGTCGGCCATCCGGTCCACCAGCGGTAGCTCCTGCGCCAGGTTGGTGATCACCGCAGCGGTGTGCGGCAATCGATCCAGCGCGGCGAACGTGGCACCACCCTTGAAGTCGATCAGGACGAGGTTCAACGACTCCGGCGGGTGGGTGAGCGCCAACCCGAGGACCAGCGTACGGAGCAGCTCCGACTTGCCGGAGCCGGTGGCGCCGACCACCAGCCCGTGCGGCCCCATGCCCTGCAGCGCCGACTCCTTGAGATCGAGCTCGACCGGGTGCCCCTCGGCGGTGACCGCGAACGGGACCCGCAGGTGGCGGTCGACTGACGGGCTGCGGTCCGGTCCGGCCGTCGTCCACCAGCGGGCACCGGCCCCACCGCTGCCGAAGCCGAGCAGCTGGACCAGGTCCGCCTGGGCCACTGCGGCGGACCGGGCCGGTCCGCTGTTCGTCGCGAGCCGCAACGGGGCGAGCTGCCGGGCGAGGGCCTCCGCTTCGACGACACCCAGCCTGTCGGCCGTTCCGGTGTGGGTGGGCCCGGTCGGCTCACGGACGGCCAGCCGACCGGACGGGTCGACCGACAGCTCCACGGTGACCCGGTCGAGTATCCGTGGTGCCGGTACGCCCACCTGGACCACGGTGACGCCGTTCCCGCCCCCGTCGATCGGATCGGTCCCGCCGTCCGCCCCGGTCACGCCGATCGGATCGCTCCCGCCGTCCGCCCCGGTCCCGCCGGTTGGATCGGCGCCGTCGCACACCACCACGACGTGCGCGGGGGACAACGAGTCCAGCAGCCGGGCCAGCTCCACCGCGCTGCCAGCGACCAACCGCAGCGGGCCGGTGGCGTCGGTGCGCTGCGGATGACCAGCGTGCGGCAGCCACTTGACCCACTCCCACCGGTCGCGACGGTCGGCCGGCGCGTAGACCGCGATGCGCAGGTCGTCCGGGGCGTGCAGGACGGCCAGCTGGGCCAGCACCGCGCGGACCAGCGCGGCCGGCGCCCCGTCCGGGGCATCGTCGCCGGACCCGCTGGCGTCGAGCGCCGGGTCGGCTGCCGGCAGCTGCTCGGCGCCGGACCTGTCTGTGTCGTCCGGCCGTCCGACGACGAAGATACGGGCGACGTCGCGCAGTCCGACCACGATCGGCAACCCAGGTACCAGCGAGTACGAGTCGATGAACCGGCGTAACGCCGCGGCGGTGAGCGGCTCGATCTCGTCCACCGGCCGGTCGTCGGCCGGCGGCACGAGCGGGGTGGCGAGTGGGCGGGATCCGACCCCGACCCGTACGGTCGCGAAATCCTGGTCATGCGGTCGACGCTCCCAGACCCGGCTGCTCGCCGCCGTCGACCACAACCGACCGGGCTCCGGGTACCGGTAGTTCAGCGCCGTTCGTTGCCGGTCCACGGTCCCCCGGACCTGGCTGCGCAGGCCGGCCAACTGCCGTAGGTAGCGACGCCGGGCCAGGTCGGTCGCGGACCGCGCGCCGGTGCCAGGTGTGGAGTTCCAACTGGTCGCCAACATGGCCAGCGTCGACACCCCGAACACCGCGGCCATCAGGTACGGGTAGACCCCGCCGTCGCGGCCCGGCAGCACCGCCATCGCCACCGATCCGCCAGCCATCGGCAGCAGGGCCAGCAGGCGTTGCCAGCGGCCGGAGTCCGGATCGGCGACCTGCGGTGGCGGCGGGATGCGGACCTCCCCGGCCGGGATCTCGGGTGCCGGACGACGCTCGGATCTCTTGAGGACGATGCCCGCCATCGCGTCAGCTAACACCTACGTAGAGTGTTCCGCAATGGATCGGCGGTGGATGGTGGTCGCCGGGCCGGCACCGGCCCGGCCGTTGCGGCGTTGAGGAGGGACGATGAACGTGAGCCTGGCCAGGATCACCGTCTGCGGACCGCGCCGCCGACTGGATCTCGCCCTGCCCGGACACGTGCCGGTCGCCGAACTGCTGCCGGAACTGCTGCGACACAACGGGGACGGGCTGGCCGACGATGGTGAACGGCACGGCGGCTGGGTGCTGCGTCGGGCGGACGGGGTACCGGTGTCCGCCGGGCAGGCGCTGCACCAGCAGGGGATCCGCGACGGCGACGTGCTGCATCTGGTGCCCGGGCGGACCTACTGGCCGGAGCCGGAGTACGACGACGTCGCCGAGGCGATCGCGGCCGCCGCCCGACAGCAGGGCCGGACCTGGTCGGCCGCGACGACCAGAGGGTACGCGCTCGGCTCGGCCGGCCTGTGGCTCGGCGTGGGATGGCTGGTGCTGGTCGGGGCCGGCACCGCAACGGCCGGGCGGGCATGGGCGGCGGCCCTCGTCGGGGCTGCGGTGCTGGTCGTCGGGGTACTGGCCGGGCGGGCCTGGCGGGACGCGGCGGCCGGCGTCGTGCTCGGGGCCGGCTCGTTGCCGTACGCGTTCGCCGCGGGTCTGCTCGCCGCCGGCGACGGCGGTCCGGTCGGGCTCCGCCCCGACGACTGGCCGACCGCCGCGGCCATGGCGACCGGGTTGCTGGTGCTGCTGGGCGCGGCGGTGACCGTTGGGGCCGCAGTGGCCGCCGGCGGGCCGGTCTTCGTCGCCGTGGCGACCGTGGCCGGGCTCGGCTCGATGGCGGCCGTCGCCGCGTCGACGGTCACCGGGGCGTCCGGCGCGGCGGCCGGACTGCTGGTGGTAGTCGGTTGCGGGGTCGGGTTGCTGCCCCGACTCGCCGTCCGGCTCGGCCAGGTACCGACGGTCGTCGGGACGGGTGACCTGGTGTCTCGTACCGTGGTCCGGGCCGAGCGGCTGCTCACCGGGATGCTGATCGGGTACGCCGCCGTCGGCGTCGCGGCCAGCGTGGTGCTGGTGCAGGTCGGCGGGGTGGTCGGGGTGGTGCTGGTCGGCGTCGTCGGGCTGGCGATGTCGCTGCGCTCGCGGACGTTCGTCAGCACCCGGCAGCGGCTGCCGCTGCTCGTCGCGGGGACAGCGGCCACGACGCTGTGCGTGTTCGGCGTGCTGCCCGCGTACCTACCGGTGTCGACGCCGACGTTGGTCGTAGCTGGGGGCGTGGTCGCGGTGTCGACCGCCGCAGCCGGTGCCCGGTACGCCGGCCGGTCACCGTCGCCGTATCTGAGCCGGACGGCCGACCTGCTGGAGATCACCGTGCTGATCTGCGTCGTTCCGCTGGCCGGTGCCGTCTTCGGGCTCTACCGGTGGGCGGTCGGGCTGCCCGGCTGAGCAGCCCGACGCCTGATCAGGTCAGTGGGCCGACTCGCCGCGCTCCAAGGCGGCCTCCCGGCGGCGGAACGACGCCTGAATCTCCGCCTCCGCCTCGACCCGGCCGACCCAGGTCGCGCCTTCGACCGACTTGCCCGGCTCCAGGTCCTTGTAGACGACGAAGAAGTGCTGGATCTCCAGCCGGTCGAACTCGCCGAGGTGGTGGATGTCGCGCAGGTGCTCCTGACGGGGGTCCTCGTACGGCACGCAGAGCACCTTGTCGTCGGCGCCCTTCTCGTCCTTCATCCGGAACATGCCGATGGCCCGGCACCGGATGAGGCATCCTGGGAAGGTGGGTTCCGGTACGAGCACCAGGGCGTCCAGCGGGTCGTCGTCCTGCCCGAGGGTGCCCTCGATGAAACCGTAGTCGGCTGGATACTGCGTCGAAGTGAACAGGGTGCGGTCCAGCCGGATCCGGCCGGTCGCATGATCGACCTCATACTTGTTCCGGTGACCCTTGGGGATCTCAACCGTAACGTCGAAATCCATACTCACGCTCCCTCGTCGCCCGCGCTGGCTACGGAAATAGAGCGGTACGCCGTCCGGGCGTTGCCCCGCCCGACCGTTTCGGCTCCCGCTCGCTTTGTGAACACAAGTAGTGTCGCCTAGTCCGTTCGTCAGTTGGGAGGTGGGGCCGGTGGGGAGGGAAGACTCACAGTCCGCTGGAGCCGTCGGTGAACCCGATCGGGCTGGCGGAGCGCCCGACCCCGCGTCGCAGGGTAGCGGACCATCTGCGAAAAGTGACCAAGTGGTCCCGTCGGAGGACTCTGCCCCCGCCCCGGCCGGTGTGCGCAATCCGGATCCAACGGCATCGGGCCGGGCCGCTTCGCCGCCGGCCGCCCCGCCGCCGCCCACCGGTACGGCATCTGTTACAGCGACCCCGCCGGTCACCGGGTCGGCGCCCGTGACCGGCCGAGCCACCGTGCCGACCGCGACCGGCGGCACCGACGCGGCTCCGGCTGACGTCTCGACCGGCGGCCACCGGGGGCGCGCGTCAGTGCCGGCTCGTGGCACCGCCAGACCGGTACCGCCGGGCGAGCCTGCGCCGGCTGGCTCTGTGCCGGCCGAGCCTGCGCGGGGCGAGTCTGTGCCGGCTGGCTCTGTGCCGGCCGAGCCTGCGCGGGGCGAGTCTGTGCCGGCTGAGCCTGTGTCGGCCGAGCCTGCATCAGCTGAGCCTGTGCCGGCCGACCCTGTGTCGGCTGAGCCTGTGTCGGCCAAGTCTGTGTCGGCTGAGCCTGTGCCGGCCGAGCCGGCGCCATCGGCCGGCCAGTCGTCACCTGACCGGCACCGCCGGGCCCGGTTGCTGATCGCCGCCGTCGCCGGTGCCGTCCTGCTGGCCGGCGGGACCTCGATCGCGGTGCTCCAACCAGGGCCGGTGGCCGGCTGGCTCGGCGCCGCCGAGGTGAGTCCTAGCCCGAGCACGTCCACCGAGCCGACGCCCGGCCCGGTGCTGGCCGGGTTGGCCGCCGACGCCCCGATTCCCACCGCGGCCGGGCTGACCGAGACGCTGGACAAGGCGATCAGCCGATCCGGCCTCGGTGACCGGGTACACGTCTCGGTCCGGGACATGACGACCGGCGCGGTCCTGTACGGTCGCGAACCGGCGGTGCTGACCGTGCCCGCGTCGACCACCAAGCTGGTCACCGCGGCGACGGTGCTGGCCGCGGTCGGGCCGACACACCGGATCCCGACCCGGGTGGTCGCGGGAGCCGCGCCCGGCGAGGTGGTGCTCATCGGCGGCGGTGATCCGACCTTGTCGATCGACGACACCGGGTTCTATCCGGGGGCCGCCCGGCTCGACGTGCTGGCCGCCGCCACCCGTACCGCCCTCGGCGACACTGCGCCGACCAAGGTGCTGATCGACAGTTCGCTCTTCTCCGGGCCGGCGTTCGGGCCCGGGTGGGACGACGACATCCCGACCGGCGGGTACGCGGCCGCGATCACCGCGCTGATGGTGGACGGCGCCCGGACCGATCCCGCCGCCGCCAAAGGCTGGGCGCCGCGCTCGGCCGCACCGGACCTGGCTGCCGGCCGGGCCTTCGCCCGGGCTCTCGGGCTGCCGGTGGACGCGGTCGACACCACACCGGCCGGCTACACCCGCCAGCTCTCCGGCTCGGCGGCGCAGCCCGTCGGCGACGCCGACGCGGTCGCCAGCGCACCGACCTCGTCAGCGACCGGTCAGCCGGCGACCGGTCAGCCGGCGACCCCCGACCGGTCCTCGGGGGCGAACCCCGACCAGCCGACGGAGGTCGGCCCCGGTGCCGAGCTGGCCCGGATCGAATCGCCGCCGATGGCCCGGCTGGTCGAGATGATGCTCTCCGACAGCGACAACGTCCTCGCCGAGGCGCTCGCCCGGCAGGTCGCCATCGCCCGGGGCGAACCCGCGTCGTTCGCCGGGGCGGCGGCCGCGATGGACGCCGTACTGGCTGAACTCGGGTTGCCGGCCGAACAGAGCGACCTGTACGACGGCAGCGGCCTGTCCCGTAGCAACCGGGTGACCCCGGGGCTGCTGACCGAGTTGACCGTGCTCGCCGGCAGCGGCGACCGTCCCGCGCTGACCGGGCTGTTCTCCGGTCTGCCGGTCGCCGCCTGGTCCGGCACCCTGCAGGGGCGGTACCAGACGGCGGACGCCCCGCAACGGATCGGCGCCGGCGTGGTGCGGGCCAAGACCGGGTCGTTGTCCGGAATCAACGCGTTGGCCGGCACGGTGACCACCGCCGACGGCCGGTTGCTGGCGTTCGCGGTGCTGGCCGACGAGGTGCCGTTGCTCATCGACGCCGCCCAGGCCGGCTTGGACCGGATCGCCGCGAGCCTGGCCGGGTGCGGTTGCCGTTGACCGGGGCATGATCACCGGGGTCGGCGGGCGTCACCCGGGTACGGTGGGTGCATGGCGCAGTTCGTGGACTGGGATCTGGCCGCCGCAACCGCCGGCGCGCTGAGTAAGTCGGGGCCGAAGGCCTCGCTCGACGAAGCGACCGAGGTGGTAAACGACCTTCGCCGGCTCACCGACGAAGCGGCCGGACACGTCGTGGCGTACACCGGTCTGCAGGCCCAGGTCGCGCACCCGCCGGTGCGGGTGGTCGACCGGCGGGACTGGGCCGTCGCCAACATCGCCGGGCTGCGTGACGTGATCACACCGCTGGTCTCCCGGGCGGCCGGGGACCGACAGCCGGGCGCGCTCACCGACGCGATCGGTTCCCGGGTCACCGGAGTGCAGGCCGGCACGGTGCTCGGCTACCTCTCCGGCCGGGTGCTCGGTCAGTACGAGGTGTTCTCCGGCGATCCCGGCCAGTTGCTGCTGGTCGCCCCGAACATCGTCGAAGTGGAGCGGAAGCTGCACGCCGATCCGCGTGACTTCCGACTCTGGGTCTGCCTGCACGAGGTCACCCACCGCACCCAGTTCACCGCCGTGCCGTGGATGCGCGGCCACTTCCTGGGCCAGGTTCAGGCGTTCGTCGACGCCTCACAGGCCGGCGGCGACAACTTCGTCGACCGGGTCCGGCGCGGGGTCGGCACCCTCGCCGAGTCGATCCGCGACCCGCAGAGCCGGGCCAGCGTGCTGGACATCGTGCAGACCCCCGCGCAGCGCGCCGTACTCGACCGGCTGACCGCGCTGATGACCCTGCTGGAAGGGCATGCCGAGTTCGTCATGGACGGGGTCGGGCCGGAGATCATTCCAACCGTGGAGCAGATCCGGGCCGGCTTCAACCGCCGCCGCGAGGCCGGCAACCCGTTGGAGAAGGCGATCCGCCGGCTGCTCGGCGTGGACGTCAAGATGCGCCAGTACGCCGAGGGCCGCAAGTTCGTGCACGGTGTGGTGGACCGGGTCGGCATGGCCGGCTTCAACAAGGTCTTCGACTCCCCGTTGACCCTGCCCCGGCTGGAGGAGCTGGGCGATCCGGACGCCTGGGTGGCCCGGGTGCACGGCCCGATCTCCGGTTCACCGCCGACCGTCGCCTGAGTCGCAGGTGCCCAGGCTCGCTCCAGCAGTCGCCGAGCTGCGTGTCGCGGTCCGGCAGGTGCTGCGCGACCACGCCGGCCGGCTGGTGTTGGTGGCCTGCTCCGGCGGCCCGGACTCGTTGGCCCTGGCGGCCACGGTCGCGTTCGTCGCCCCCCGCTGCGGGGTCTCCGCCGGGCTGGTGACCGTCGACCACGGATTGCAGGCGGGGTCCGCCGAGCGGGCCCGGGACGTGGCCGGCTGGGCGGCCCGGGCCGGGTTCGACCCGGTCGAGACCGTCGCCGTCGAGGTCGGTGCCGAAGGTGGCCCGGAGGCGGCGGCGCGTACCGCCCGCTACGCCGCGCTGACCCGGGCGGCCCGCCGGCACCGGGCGGCCGCGGTGCTGCTCGGCCACACCCGCGACGATCAGGCGGAGACGGTGCTGCTGGCGCTGGCCCGGGGCGCCGGTCCGGCCGGCCTGTCCGGGATGCCGCCGGCCCGCCAGGTCGACGGCGTGCCGGTGCTGCGTCCGCTGCTGGACGTGGGGCGGGAGCAGACCCGGGCGGCGTGCGTGGCGCTCGGCCTCACCCCGTGGACCGACCCGCACAACACCGACCCGGCGTACACCCGGGCCCGGGTCCGGGCCGACGTGCTGCCGGCCCTGGTCGACGCGCTCGGTGCCGCGGTGGTGACGAACCTGGCGCGCACCGCGACGCTGGTAGCCGCCGACAACGCGGCGCTCGACGGGCTGGCCGACGCCGCGTCGGCCCAAGCCGCCACACCCGGTGGTGGGCTGACGGTTCCGGTCCTGGCCGAGCTGCCGGACGCGGTGCGGACCCGGGTGCTGCACCGCTGGGCGCTGCGGCTCGGCGCGCCGGCCGGGGCCCTGGCGTACCGGCATGTCACCGCCCTCGACTCGCTGGTCATGCGGTGGCGTGGGCAGCGGGCGGTGCACCTGCCGGGTGGTATCGAGGTACGCCGGGCCGGCGGTGAACTGTCGGCTGGCTCAGCCGACGGCGGCCCGGTCACGGAACGTGCCACGGTACGCCTGGGGCGTGGCACCGACCCGCCGGCTGAAGTGGTGCCGGAGGGTCGCGGCGTCACCGAAGCCGCACCGCCGGGCCACCGTCTCCACCCCCAGGCTGGTCTCCTCCAGTAGCTGGCGGGCCAGCAGCACCCGCTGGCCGGTGAGCCAGTCGTGCGGTGTGGTGCCGGTCTCGGCGCGGAAGCGGCGGGCGAAGGTACGCGGCGCCATGTGTGCCCGGGCAGCCAGTTCCTCCACGCTGATCGTGGCGTCCAGGTGCTGCTGCATCCAGACCAGTACCGGCTCCAGCGTGGCCGCTGTCGGGCTGTCCGCGATCGGCGTCTCGATGAACTGGGCCTGCCCGCCGTCGCGGTGCGGCGGCACCACCATCCGGCGGGCCAGTCTGGTCGCCAGGGCAGAGCCGTGCTCCTGGCGGACCAGGTGCAGGCAGGCGTCGATCCCGGCGGCGGTGCCGGCGCTGGTCAGCACGTTGCCGTCGGCCACGTACAGCGAGTTGCACTGGACCCGGGCGGTCGGGTGGCGGCGGGCCAGCTCGTCGGCGTACCGCCAGTGGGTGGTGCATTCGCGGCCGTCGAGCAGGCCGGCGGCGCCGAGCACGAACGCGCCGGAGCAGACGCTGAGCAGGGTGGCGCCGCGGCGGTCGGCGGCGCGCAAGGCGTCGACCACCGGTGCGGCGACGGCGTCGTGGAAGCTGGCCGCGGGCACGGCGACCAGGTCGGCGTCGGCGACCGGCCGCAGATCGGCGGTGGGTAGCAGCGAGAAGCCGGAGCTGGTGCGGACCGGGCCGCCATCGACCGTGCAGACGTCGAAGCGGTACCCAGGGAAGCCGTCCGCGGTGCGGTCCAGCCCGAAGACCTCGCAGACCACCCCGAGCTCGAACGGGGCGACGCCGTCGAGCGCGATCACCGCGACGGTACGGAGCATGCGACGAGTCTAGCCCACCGGTGGCAGGATTTCGATGAACAGTGGCATCTCTGCCGCTGTTCGCTCGGCGGGCCGGCGCGCAGACTGGTATCGACGTCCGGTGCGCACCGGCGGCACACCCATTCAGGACCAGGGTGAACACACCCATCGGGACCAGGGTGAACCCTTCGTCAGGACCAGCGTGAAGGTGGCTGCCGCCATGGAACTACTCATCGTCGTATCGATCATTCTGCTACTCGCCGCCGCCTCGGCGGCCGGCCTCACCCGGGACAGCCGTGATTCGGCCGACTGGCGGCCGAGTCACGACGGTGTCCGCCGGCCCCGGTGACCGTCGGCTGGACCCACCGTCACCCACCGGCGCCACGTGGTCATCCGCCGGCCCCGGTGTCGGCTGGCCGGCCGGATGCGGCAGGCTTAGCGCATGGCTGACGGCTCCTGGTACGACGCCGACATCGACCGCGTGATCATTTCCGAGGAACAGATCCGCGACAAGACCGCGGAACTCGCCAAGCAGATCGCCACCGACTACGCCGACGTGACGGGTGGGCTGCTGCTGGTCTGCGTGCTCAAGGGCGCGGTCATGTTCATGGCCGACTTCGCCCGTGAGCTCGGCCGGCAGGGCCCTCCCGTCGAGTTGGAGTTCATGGCCGTCTCCTCCTACGGGCAGGGCACCACCTCCTCCGGTGTGGTCCGGATCCTCAAGGACCTGGAGCGGGACATCGCCGGTCGGCACGTGGTGGTGGTCGAGGACATCATCGACTCCGGCCTCACCCTGTCCTGGCTGCTGAAGTACCTGGCGTCCAGGTCGGCGGCGAGCGTGGAGGTGGTCGCGCTGTTCCGCAAGCCGGAGGCGGTCAAGGTGCAGGTCCCGGTGCGGTACGTCGGCTTCGACATCCCCACCGAGTTCGTGGTCGGCTACGGCCTGGACTTCGCCGAGCGGTACCGCGAGCTGCCCTACGTCGGGGTGCTCAAGCCCGAGGTGTACGCCCGCGGCTGACCGCGGCTGACCGCCGCCGGTGTGTCAGCCGTCGGGAAACTCCCCGGGACGTCCAGGCCACTCCCAGGAAACAGCGCTACGGTATGCGGTGGCGCGGGTCAGCTGACCGCGCCGACGTGGGACCAGCGGACGGAGCGCGGGTCGACCGGGCTCGCGGACGCGCACCTCGTCACCACGGTGTACCTTCGAATGACCGTGGCGCTCGGTTGGCGCCCCGGAGTGGCTAACCAGACGGTCAGAACGTCGATCAGGAGGGTCCGGGCGCTGCGGCGCTCGACATACGTATGGAACGTACGCGTTTCTTCCGCCGGCCGGTGGTCTGGATCATCCTGGTGATCATCGGTGCGATAGCGCTCAGCTCGTTCTTCACCAACGGCCCCAGCTACCACAAGGTGGACACCTCGGTGGCGCTGGAGCGGCTGGAGCGGGGCGGCATCGACAAGGCGATATTCCAGGACCGGGAGCAGACGCTCCGGCTCGACCTCGCCGAGCCGGAAGAGTTCGGCGACACCGAGACCGACCGGATCGAGGCCCAGTTCCCGTACGAGGTCGGTGACGAGATCTGGACCGACGTGCTGGCCGCCAAGGAGGCCGGCCGGGTCACCGGCCCGGCCGAGGCCGAGGTCTCCTCGGACAGCATCTTCATCACCCTGCTGGTCAACCTGCTGCCGATCGCCATCCTGGTGATCCTGCTGCTGCTGTTCATGTCGCAGATGCAGGGCGGCGGGTCCCGGGTGCTCAACTTCGGCAAGTCCAAGGCGAAGGTGATCACCAAGGACACCCCGAAGACCACCTTCGCCGACGTGGCCGGCTCCGAGGAGGCCGTCGAGGAGCTGCAGGAGATCAAGGACTTCCTGCAGAACCCGGCGAAGTACCAGGCCCTCGGCGCCAAGATCCCCAAGGGCGTACTGCTCTTCGGCCCGCCCGGCACCGGTAAGACCCTGCTTGCCCGGGCGGTGGCCGGCGAGGCCGGTGTGCCGTTCTACTCGATCTCCGGGTCCGACTTCGTCGAGATGTTCGTCGGTGTCGGTGCCAGCCGGGTCCGTGACCTGTTCGAGCAGGCCAAGGCGAACGCCCCGGCGATCGTCTTCGTCGACGAGATCGACGCGGTCGGCCGGCACCGTGGTGCCGGCATGGGCGGCGGCCACGACGAGCGGGAGCAGACCCTCAACCAGTTGCTGGTCGAGATGGACGGCTTCGACACCAAGGGCGGCGTGATCCTGATCGCCGCCACCAACCGGCCCGACATCCTCGACCCGGCGCTGCTGCGCCCCGGCCGGTTCGACCGGCAGATCCCGGTCGACGCCCCGGACATGGAGGGCCGCAAGGCGATCCTGCGGGTGCACGCCCGGGGCAAGCCGTTCGCCCCGGACGTCGACCTGGACGCGGTGGCCCGGCGTACCCCCGGTTTCAGCGGTGCCGACCTGGCCAACGTGATCAACGAGGCGGCGCTGCTGACCGCCCGGCAGGACGCCCGGGCGATCACCAACGAGGCCCTGGAGGAGTCGATCGACCGGGTGGTCGCCGGCCCGCAGCGGCGGACCCGGGTGATGGGCGACAAGGAGAAGAAGATCACCGCCTACCACGAGGGCGGTCACGCCCTGGTGGCCTGGGCCCTGCCGCACGCCGCCCCGGTGCACAAGGTGACCATCCTGTCGCGGGGGCGGTCGCTGGGCCACACCCTGGTGTTGCCGACCGAGGACAAGTACACCCAGACCCGCGCCGAGATGATCGACACCCTGGCGTACGCCCTCGGTGGCCGGGCCGCCGAGGAGCTGGTCTTCCACGAGCCCACCACCGGTGCCGGCAACGACATCGAGAAGGCCAGCGCGCTGGCCCGGGCCATGGTCACCCAGTACGGTATGAGCGCCAAACTCGGCGCCGTCAAGTACGGGACCAACGGCGACGAGCCCTTCCTCGGCCGGACCATGGGCCACGAGCGGGACTACTCGGACTCGATCGCCGCCGAGATCGACAGCGAGGTCCGCGCCCTCATCGAGCTGGCCCACGACGAGGCCTGGGAGATCCTGGTCGAGTACCGCGACGTGCTCGACACCATGGTGCTGGAGCTGATGGAGAAGGAGACCATCTCCCAGTCCGACATGGCCCGGATCTGCGAGCGGGTGGTCAAGCGGCCACCGATGGCACCCTTCAACGGCTTCGGCAAGCGGCAGCCGTCCACCGAGCCGCCGGTGCTGACCCCGGCCGAGAAGGAGGACCTCGGCCGGCAGGCGGTCGCCGACGGGGCACAGGCCGTCTTCGGCGGCGGTATGTCCGCGAACTCGGACGGCACATCCTGAGCAGCCCGAACCTACCGTCCAGCGCGTCGTCGACCGAACCGGACGACGACGCGCTGGACTATCTCGCCGCCCGGCTGATCAACGGCAAGCTCAACGGCACGCCGGTCGAGCGCTCCGTCGACCTGACCCGGATCGAGCACGCCGTACGGGAGATCCTCATCGCCGTCGGCGAGGACCCGGACCGCGACGGGCTGCGCCAGACGCCGGCCCGGGTCGCCCGGGCGTACGCCGAGCTGCTCGCGGGTCTGCGGGCCGACGCGGCCCAGGTGCTCACCACCACCTTCGAGGCTGACCACGACGAGCTGGTGCTGGTCCGCGACATCGAGGTGATGTCGCTGTGTGAGCACCACATGCTGCCGTTCCGGGGCGTGGCACACATCGGCTACATCCCCGGCACCACCGGCCGGATAACGGGCCTGTCGAAGCTGGCCCGCCTGGTCGAGGTCTACGCCCGACGACTACAGGTCCAGGAGCGGCTCACCGCACAGATCGCCGACATGCTGATGAGCCGGCTGGAGCCGCGTGGTGTGGTGACCGTGCTGGAGTGCGAACACATGTGCATGGCGATGCGCGGGATCCAGAAGGCCGGTGCCCGCACCATCACCTCGGCCGTCCGCGGTGTGTTCCAACGCGACGCGAAGTCCCGCGCCGAAGCGATGAGTCTGATCATCCACAGCTGACGCCGGCTGTTTCCGGTTTCTCGCCCGGCTGCTCAGCTTCACGCATGGCTGACGCCAGTTGTCCGGTTTCACCCGAGCAGCGAGATCAGTGCCGCCAGCACCAACGCCAGCACCAGCGGGACTGCGCAGACCAGCGCCCCCACCAACGGTGTGCGGTCCGGCCGTTGGCCCGGCCCGGCGAACACGAAACCGACCGCCAACCAACCAAGGCCGAACGCGACCAGCGGCAGGACCAGTCCGCAGCCGAGGGCGTAGCCCACCGGCGCCTGATCTCCGGCGACCACGAACATGGCCAACTGGATCATCAGTACGATCACCGCGAACGGCCCGTACACCAGCAGGTTGCGTAGCCACGGCTGGGGACCGCCGGACGGACCCGCTGCGACGGCCAGGTCGCCGTTTGCGGCGTCGATCTGCGCGTGCGCCCGCGCGATCGCCGCCTGCCGGGCCGGCGGCCCGCCGGTCGGGGAGGCAGGCATCCCCACTGCGGCACCGGCCGAAGCCCCGGCTGATGCACTGACCGCAGCGTGGACCGCGGCTACCTCCGGCGGCACCGGATCGAGCACGTCAGGCGGTACGCCGAACCCGACCAGCTGACGCCGCTGGACAGCGAGGCGGTCGCGCAGCACCGTCAGGTCCACCTGGCGCCGGTCGCCGGCTGGATCGTCCGTCGGTAGCCCTTGGCCGTGGCGCAGCCGGGCCAGCCGCCGGGCGGCCGCCACGTACTCCGCCCACTCGCCTCCGGTGCCTTTCCCCGTCACGCCGCGCCCTCCCCGGTGTCGGCCACGGCGGGTCCCTCCCCGGTGTCGGCCACGGCGGGTCCCTCCCCGGTGTCGGTCCCGGACCGGGCCGGTTGGAACGGTACGAAGACGGTGCGCCGGTCGGTCTGCGCGTCGTACAACAGTCCACGCTGCGGGCGGGGACGCCAGGCCGGCAGCCGGCCGGCGAGCCCGACCGACCCAGCTGGCCTGGCCGGACCGGCCGACCCAGCCGATCCGACCCGCTCGACCTGGTCGGTCACCGGCCGATCGAGCAGGACGATCCCGGCGATCAGATCCGGACTGGGACCTAGGAATGCCAGGAACGGCTCCGGCTGCTCCCAGCCGGAGACCAGGTGGATGCCGCGGGCCGGCCCGGAATCCAACAGGTTGCGCAGGCGGGCGGCGGCGGGCCCGCCGAGTTCGAGAACGTCGGCCGTGGCGATGACCAGGTACGCGGGGCCAGCCGCGTCGCCCAGCGTCCGAAGTACCTCCAGATCCACGACCTCGGTTGGCTGACGGCCGTCGATTGCTCGGGCGAGCCCGGCCAACTGCTCCCGGTCGTGCTCGCCCATCGACAGCAACAGGACGCGGGCGGTGCCGGGCCGGTGGTGCGCCGCGACGCTGCGCACCACCGTGGCCAGCAGATCCGCGGTGCTGTCCCGGGAGCCGAAAATGGCGAGGTGGCGACCGGGGGCGCGTTCGAACCGGAACTCCGCTGTCCGCCCCGGCAGCTCGACGGCCCGGCCGAAGAGCCCGGCCGGGGTGTCCGGCGGGTCGGCCAGCACCCGCTGGTATGTCTCGTCCGATTCGAGTTCCGGCTGGCGGTAGCCGGCGAAGACCTGCGGCGGCCGGGCGTCAGCCGCGCGGCGGGACCACAACTGGCGGCGGAGCCCGGCCAACCCCGGCCGGTCGGTGTACGGGTCCGGGAAGTCGACGGTACGTTCGTGGCCGCGGGTCGCCCCGCGCGGGCCGCCCAGCCCGCCTGCGGTGTTCACCACCGCCCGACCTGCCGGCAGCCCGACCGCGGCGTCGTTGTTCGGCTCCAGGAGCCAGTCGCCGCCGGCCAGCACCACCCGGACCGGGAACTGGCTCAGCAGCGACTCCCGCCGCCACCAGCCACCGCCGGTCGACCTGTCGGCCGGATCGGGGCCGGCCCAGCCGCCCGACCCCACCCAGCCGCCCGACCCGTCAGACTCGTCGGGTCCGATGCTCTGCTCCGACCCGGGAGCCGGGCCGGTCCCGGAGTCGGCGATCAGCAGGTGGACCCCGCTGCCGCGCCCGCCCCTGGCGATCCGTTCGAGCAGGTCGAGTGACTCGTCGGCGACCGGTCCGGTCAGGTCCAGCATCGGGGCCGGATCCTTGAGCACGCAGAGCACGCGGGTCGTGCCCGTGGCGGCGGCGAGCTCGGCGAACCGGGTCGTCCCATTGCGGGCGGCCAGGAAGGAGCGCCGGTCGACCTCCGCCGCCAACTGACGCAGCACCGACAGCCCGTACTCCGGGTCGGCGTCCACCCCGGCCGACGCGATGTGCGGCAGCCCGGACGGGTCGGTGGCGCCGGGCAGCACGCTGGCGAACGACTCGCCGGGCGACAGATCCACCAGATGTACGGTCACCTCGGCAGGTTCGTGCCGAACCGCCAACCCGTACAGGATGGTGGTCAGGAACCCGTCCACCTCGGAGCCGGCCTGGCCGGCCACCAACCAGTGCGGGGTGATGTCGTTGAACCGGAGCAGGACCGGGCGGTGCCCGTCGAACCCCGCCGCGGCCACCAGCCCGTCGGCGGCGGATTCGGTGACCGGGCCGCCCACCGGATCGGGCAGCAGGTCGGCCAGCGGTGGGCGGGAACCAGCCTCGGCCCGGGTGACGAGTTCCGCGCACACCTGGTCGATCAGTTGCTGAGGAGGTTGCCGGTCCAGATACACCGGCGCGTCGAGCCCGCCGAGGTGGTCACCGCCCGCTCCAGCGGGCCGGTCGCGGAAGGTGTCTCCGGGCGGGTCACCGACCAGGACGTACGGATTCCGTAGCCGCACCATGGTGCTACGCGGCAGGTCGGCCCGGGCCTGTTCGGTGTCCAGCGGAGGTGGCGGCCAGCCGGCGACGACCAGATGCAGGCCATGCTCGGGGCCCACCTGGGCAAGCCGGGCGATCCGGTCGAGCACGGCACCGTCGGTGAGTTCGGGCAGCGAGGCGATCATCAGCAGCATGAACCGGCCCTGCCGGTGGTGTCGGGCGACCGCCGGTCGGGCCGGCCGGATCCACTGCTCCGCTTCGGCCAGCGCGGCCCGCAGCCCGGTGACGTCGGTGGCGGCCGGACGCAAGACGCCGGCCCCGATCAGCGGCCGGAAGGGGCCGAGCACATCTTCGCCCGCAGTGCCGACGCCGTCCACCGTACGCACCGACAGCCGTTGCGGCGGTACGGCGGCCAGCAGGCGGAGCAGCACCGCACGCAGCAGCCCGGCGACCCGCCGGTCGCGGATGTCGCCGTCGAGCGTCAGATGACCGCTGCCGAGGAACGGGACGACCACCGGGAACCGGGCGTCGTCCAGTGGCTGGGCGATGCCGATCCGCAGGTGGCCGACGTGGTCGAGGCCGCCCATCGGCATCGTCGGGGTCTGGGCGTCGAGCGGGGCGCCCCACCAGCCGGGGGCCAGCCGCGCCGCGAGGCTGCGGAGCTGCTCGGCGACCTCGTGTTGATCGGAGCCGGTGGAACGTCGGCCGGCGGCCGCTTCCACCTGACTCAGCGCGGCGACGACGGCTGCCGCCGAGCGGTGCAACGCGGCGGCGCGGCCCAGGTCCCTGCCCATGTCGACCACCTGCCTACCGCTGTACGGCAGCCCGTCTGCGGGCGCCGGTTGAGTTCAGACCTGAGACGGTATCCCAGCCGGTCCGCAACCGGATGCGGGGTGACCGACGTTTCTCGCCTGATCAGTACTCGTCAGGGTGCTTCGCCGGATATGCGACCAATTAGGACTCGGACCGGCTATTCAGTCTCACGTTCGCGGCGGATACTGTCGAGGGGTGGAGCAGACCCGGCCGGCGGCCCCCGTACGCCGCGGACGGGTGCCCCGGCAGCGGACCGCTCCCGGCGTCGGAGCACCGCCCGTGGTGCCACCCGGCCGCCGGCTACGGCTGGCGCTGGTGCTGGCCGCCGGGATCACCGCGCTGCTCTGCCTCGGTGGCGTCAGCGTCGCGTTCGTCCTCTACACGAGCGTCACCACCCCCGACCGGGGCACTCCCGAATCGGCGGTCCGTGGCTATCTCGTGGCCTACCTGTCGGCCCGTGACGACCTCCAGGCCGACGGTTTCATCTGCGCCGACCCGGATCTGTCGGCCGTCCAACGGCTGCGGGAGCAGATCGTTGCCAGCGAGGAACGAGGCAGCGCGGTTATCGTGCGGGTCCAGTCGGTCGCGCTGGTGTCCGAGTCGGAGAGCTCGGCGGTGGTGTCGGCCACCGTACGACAGACGGCCACGCTCAACGGCCGGATGTTCGCCACAACTGCCGACTGGCGGTTCCGCGTGATCGACCAGGGTGGTTGGCGGGTGTGCGGGGCCGAACAGACGAGCTGAGCGCTCGACCGTCTCGGGCTCGCCGGCAAGGCTGCCGACGTCACTCCACCCAGACCAGATGGACCGGCAGTTCGATCGTCTCCGGCGGCTGACCCGTCCACACCCACCGGTACCAGGCCAGCTCGGTGGCCGCCCGGACACAGATGTCCCCATCGGCGCCGGAGTGCAACTCGGTCACCGCGCGCAGGTCGCGGCGCTCCTGACCGTCGTCCACGTGCACCAGCCGTCGGCCGACCAGCGGCCCCGCGTCGACCACCGGCACCGGAAAACGGGGTGCCGGGGCATCGAGCGACACGAGCCGGGACAGCACGTCGCCCCGACCCGGGTCGGTCAGCGTGTCGTCCGGCTGCTCGACCCAGACCCGGTCGGCCGGCACCAGGGGGGCGAACACCTCGACCCCCTCCGATTCGGCCCGGTACCACTCCTGCTCCGGCAGCACCGGCACGTAGGTGCGGCTGCGCTGCACGACCTTCTCGTCGCCGCGCAGGTCGCCGCGCCATCCGGTGCCCGGCAGGCCGACCCATACCCGCCGGCCGCGTAACGTGGCTGCGACGGCGGCCGGCACCAGCGCCGTCGGTCGCGGCGGTCGAGGTGCCCAGTCCGGCTGGTCCGCGAACGGATCCGGCATCGGGTCCCGGGTCAACGCAGCTCCTCCGGTCGGTCAGCCACTCTCGCCGAGCGGCGCGCCCCGCTCCCGCATGAACGGCACCGGGTCGACCGCTCCGCGGCTGCTGCGGTCGCCGTTGAGATGGATCTCATAGTGCAGGTGGGGGCCGGACGAGTTGCCGCTGGAGCCGACCTCGCCGATCACCTGTCCGGCGTCGACCACGTCGCCTTCGCCGACTTCCGGCCGCTTCACCATGTGACAGTATCTCGTGATCACCTGATCGGCGTGCAGGATGTCGACGAACCAGCCGCAGCCACCTTTGCTGGGCGAGCCGTCCACGTCGCAGTCGAGGCGGCCGTACTGGTCCGGGTCGCACCGGGAGACGATGACGCGGCCGGCCGAGGCAGCCCGGATCAGGGTGCCCTTCGGCTGGGCGATGTCCACGCCGTTGTGCCCGGGCCGGGAGCTGGTCCGGAAGCCGGACCCGACGTTGCCCGGCACTGGCCGGGTCCATCCCGAGGCGGCGACCTCGCCGTCGGCGGCGCAGCGCAGCAGCCCGTCCGGGCCGGCGACCGCGCGGGCCGCGCCGCCGGTGAGGATGTTGACGATCCGGGTCGCCAGCGGTTCGTGCTTGGCGTACGCGTCCGGGAAGGCACTGACCTGCACCCGCTGGGCGGCGTCGGTCAGCGCCATCGTCTCCCAGCCGTCAATGGTCAGCAGCTTCTTGTAGAACTTCTGCGAGGAGTACGCCGGATCCTGTAGCTGTTCCGGGGTGCCCCAGCCCTGGCTGGGTCGCTGCTGGAACAGTCCGACCGAGTCGTGGTCGTTGCGGTCGCCGAGATGCCCCAGGTTTCGCAGTGCCGACTCCTGCATGGCGGTGGCCACCGCGATCACCCAGCCGCGCGGTGACACCGACAACTCCGCACCGACGTTGATGATCACCGCCGCGTTGGCGACCTGATCCGGCCCGTACGGCCCGACCCGGGGTGCCTGGTCGGGGTCGACCGGGCCGTCCCGCCCGCAGCCGAAGGTGGCGAACAACGCCGAGTCCGGCTCGTCGTCGCTGAACAGCACCGCACCGATCCCGCCGGTGCAGCAGAGCAGCACCAGCGCCGCGGTCAGCGCCACGGTCAGGGCGACGTGCCGGGCGGCGCGGGTCCGCATGCCGGGGCTGTCGCTCATGCCCGCACCCAGTCGACGCCGTCGACCAGCCACTGTCCGTCGGGGCCGGTCAACCGTAGCCGCAACGTACCGGAATCCACCTCGATCACCACCTCGACCAGATTCGTCCCGTACGGGATGACCGCCGGTTCACCGGTCAGCCGCTCGGCCGGCACCGCCACCGGATCGACGCCGACCAGCTTCTCGGCCAGTTCCTCGGTGGCGTACGGACGCAGCCCGGCGTGCCACTGCTCGGCGTCGAGGCCGCGGTCGAGCCAGGCGGTCGCGAACGCGACGGCGACCGTCGGCGGATCCGCGGCACCGGGGCTGGTCACCGGGTCGGGTGCGGGTGCCACCGACCGGATTCCGTCGTCACCGGCGGTCGGGTCGATGGTCAACGCGGGCTGCGGACCCGGTGCACCCAGCAGCGGTCCGCTGGCCCCGTCATCACGGCCGATGACCTGACCGACGCCGACCACGCTGACCACGACGACGAGCAGCACGACCGCCAGCCCGACCCGGGACCGGAAGAGGAACCGGGTCAGAAAGGCGATGACGGTACGCATTCCAGGTCACCGGGCCTCGGTGCGGATGCGCGGCTTAGGCGCCTCGTCGGGCTTGCGGGTGCTGTCGGGCCGGTAGACGGCGTACTGGTGCTCTTCGGCCGGGACGTCGGGCGCGGTCCACGTCGACGCGCGACGGGGGCGACTCGATGGTCGGGTCGACCCGGGCTGGGTGGTGGGTTCGGAGCTGTCCTCCCGGCCGTCCGGCCGCTCCCTGGCCGGTCCGGTGCCGCCGGCACCACCGGCGGATTTGTCGCTGCTCGGGTCCTCCAACCGGGCCTCCGGCCGCACCACGGTCTGCTTGACGACGGTCTGGTCCCGTCCGTCCTTGGACTTGACCACGACCTGCTCGGGCTCGCGGGTCTCCCGGGTCTCCCGGAAGTACCGCAGGTGCCACGAACTGCCGCCGCCGTCCCGGCCGCCCAGGTCGGTGATCCGTCGGTACGGACGCAGCAGCAGCCAGCCGACCATGCCGCAGAGCCAGATCAGTACCACCTGCAGCCATCCCGGCAGGGTGGGCGTGCTCATGATCAGGTCGACGGCGAACAGGTAGACGGCCGCCCCGGTGCCGAAGATCGCGATGTTGAAGACGGCGGCGACGACCGCGTTGCCGAGTCGACGCATCCCCGCGCCGGCCGGCCGGAGCAAACCGATGGTCCCGAGGATCGGCGCGGCGACGACCGCCCAGCGGAACAGCAGGAATCCGAGCAGGACGAGCAGCGACGCGGCGAGATCGAACATGGCGAACATGGCCGCCGCGAAGATCGCGATCAGTCCGGTGCCGACCCGGTCCATCTCCCGGATGCCCTGCAGATGCTCGTACGCCTCCGGATCCTCGGTGCGGATCTGCTCGGCGACCTTCATCCACTGCTGGTTCTTGGCCTCGATGATCGGTTCCCGCAGCGCCGGATCGGCCCGGATCTCCTCGATCTCCGACCAGGTGAACGCCTGGGCGTCGTAGAGCACCGGGCCGTACTTCTTGGCGGTGTCGCTGTCCGCCGAGCCGAGCACGCCGCGCAGCCAGTTCCGGTAGAGCATCGACGACGTGGTCGTGTCGCTGGCCCGGACGGCTGGTGGACGCAGATCCTCACACTGTTGCGGGTCGGGGTACGGGCACTCCTCCGGTGTCACCTCGACGGCACGCGGGCCGACGGCCTCGTGGACCACGCCCAACGTGCTGGTCAGCGCCTCGTCCGCCAGGTTCGCCGAGCGGACCGGCCAAGCGGCGATCGCGGTGACCACCACCATGATCAGGACTGCCCAGCCGGCCGTCGTGATCATGTTGCTCATGTCCGACTGACGTGACCGCCAGATCAGGTAGAGGCCGACCACGCAGAGGGTGATCAGCCCGAAGACGGTGAAGACCTCGTCGTAGATCGCGGTGGTCGCCTGCGCCACCAGCGGGTCGGCCCAGGCGTACATGGTCCCCGGGTCCCAGGCCCGTTCCCGGATCGCGTTGGACGCGCCGACGATCGCGGTGGCGACCATCATCTCCAGGTTGGCGACCCCGTTGAACACGCCGACGTCGGCGTTCACCACCGAGGAGGCGCACCCGCCGTTGAGGTCGTACGTCGGGAACCGGTAGCCGGCGTACCCGTAGTTGGTGTAGTGGCCGATGGCACCCTCGGAGGTCTCCGGCTGGGTGGCGAACCAACCGCCGAAGCCGGAGTCGGGGGCGCTCGGTGCCGGTGGGTCGAGGCACTGCGCACGAGCCGAGCTGACGTCCTGCAGCCGGTCCAGACAGGCCCGGAAGTCGGCCTGCCAGGCCTCGACCGGACACAGGTCGACCGGTGCCTGGGCGGGCAGCTGGGCGACCGGCGCGACCGGGGCGGCCTGGGCCGGCGTGGCCGCGCCGAGTACCGGCCAGGAGATGCTCGCCACGGCGGCTGTCAGGACGGCGAGCAGGAGCGCGGTGCACCGGGTCGCGGTCCTCGCCACGTCATACCTCCAGGTCACTGAGCGCGGTCGGCAGACCGGCGGGTGCCGCCTGCGGCGTACCGGGTGTGGTGTCCAGATGGTCGAGCAGTCCGTCCACGTACGAGACGTCCACCCGGACCTTCTGCACCCGACCGTCCACGTCGCGCATGATGAACTCCCGGAAGCCCAGCCGGCTCGCGGAAGAACTGTCTACGCTAGACAACGAGGCGAGCGTCGCCTCGTAACCGTCGTCGACCGGGACGCGCAGCAGGCGCAGCGCCTCGGCGGCGATCTCCTCGTCCTCGGCGATCCGGCCGACGAAGACGGTGGAGACCAGGTTCTGCACGTCCAGCCCGAGGATGTCCCGTGGATTCTGCGACGAGACCAGTGCGGCAAGGTTCCACTTGCGGGAGTCACGGGCCAGCCGGACCAGGAAGGACCGGCCGGACCGCCAGCCCTCCATGAAGTGCGCCTCGTCCAGGCCGACCAGTTTGCGCGACCCCATCGAGCCGCCGTAGCAGCGCCGCACCGCCAGCCGGTGGGCGGTGTGCAGCATCGGCAGCGCCAACGCCTCCTCGGCCGACCAGTACTCGCGTTCGATCTTCAGATCGGGCAGCCGCAGCCCGGCCATGGTGATCACGGTCAGCGCGGCGTCGGCACCGAGCAGGCCCGGCTCCGGTGAGCCGAAGAACAGCAGGGCCAGCGGCATCTCGGCGGTGTCCAACAGCAGGTTGGCCAGCTCGCGGCCGTCGTCGTCGAGCCCGCTGAGGCAGGCGACCACGTCGTCCAGCGTGGAGGTCTCCTCGGCGGGCACCTGGCGGACCGCGTGCCGCAGCAGGGTGGCCGTCGACGACTCCCGGGCCACCTGCGGCGGCACCAGCATCATGCAGATGTCCTGGACCAGCATCCGGCGTTCGGCCCGGGCGTTCGACACGGAGATCTCGTACTCGCGGTCGCCGGCGGCTCCGGCGGCGAACTCGCCGCGCACCGGTGTCGGGATGAGCGAGTACGGTGCCAGGGTGCCCTGTTCGGAACCGGTCAGGTTGAGCACCCGCGAGTACGGCCGTAGCTCCGGCATGGCGCAGAGCCGGGCCAGCGGCCCGGACGGGTCGAGCAGGGTGACCTGCACGCCGCGCCGGGCGGCCAGGTAGCCGAGGGCGCCGAGCAGGGTCGACTTGCCGCCGCCCGGCTCGGCGACGAAGACGGCGAGCCCGGAACGTTCCCGGACCTCCATCGGGAAGTGCAGGTCGAGGAAGACCGGCCGGCGGCAGGTGCCGGCGGTACGCCCGATCAGGTCGCCGCGCCGGTCGCCGACCGTCGACGCGGCCTGCGGCAGCGCGGCGGCCAGCAGGTTGACCGGCATCCGCCGGATGTATCCGGTGTTCGCCACCGGCTCCCCAGGGATGAACTCCCGGGCCAGCCAGTCCTGGTTCTTCGGATGCTGCAGCGAGATGCGCATTTCCCGGGAGTACAGCTGGATCAGCCGGCGGGCCCGTTCCAGACACTCTTCGCGGGTCCGGCCACCGACGGCGATCCGGTGCCAGCCGTGCGCCCGGGCGGACTCGACCGGCAGGCCGGTGGTCATCTCGTCACCGATGTGCAGGGCCCGCTTGGCGAGCCGTTCCAGCTCCGGCGGCGCGTCGATGCCGTGCTCGGCGTAGTCCAGTTGCTGGGAACGGATCATCCGGAGCCGGTGCTCCAGGTTGCGGAACGAGTCGGCTGGCCCGAGCAGGTCGATCCGGGAGGAGATCTCCATCGGCCACGGCAGCCGTTCGTGGAAGTGCATCCACGGCTCGTGCCGCTCCGGGATCTCCAGCGGCTCCATCCGGCCGACCGCCAGCACCGCGACGTGTCGCTCCTCGCCGGTCATCCGGTTGACCAGCTTGAGTGTCGAGCCGTAGGGGGTGCGGTAGCGCTCGACCTGCTCGGTGAGGGCGAGCAGGTCACCGCGGTCCCAGTTGCCGTCCCGGACCGGCGAGAGCATGGTTGGCGGGTTCATGCAGAGCGCGACCGACCGGTAGAGCAGCCATTCGAGTTCGCCGGCGGTGACCCGTCGACCCCGCATGCCGAAGGCACCCAGCACCTCGTCGAACTGCTCGACCATCCGGCCGAGCCGGCGGCGTTCGCTCTCGGCGACGCCGCGGCCGAACAGCCGCAGCACCCGTTCGGACAGTGAGTCGCCGAGGGACCGGCGGGCGAAGGTGATGCCCAGATAGGTCTGCCCTTCGGCGTGGTTGACCGCCATCAGGTGCCGTTGGGCGGCGACCAGGTGGTCCGACCAGGAGACCGCGTCGGAGACGTTGGGCAGGGGGTTGCTGGTCAGCGAGTCGATGGTGCGGGCCCACTCGTCGGCCGGGAACGGCCGCGTCGTGCGGCGCAGGTGCAGCCGGAATCCGGCCAGGCCGGCGTACTGCTCGGAGATGGCTGACAGCAGCACCTCCCGCTCGGCGTCGGGCCGGAACGCCCAGCGGACCTCGGGCAGCCAGTACCAGGCGGTGACGGTGTTCGGGGTGAAGGTGAGATGGCCGGCGATCTCGGTGATGGCAAGTTCGGCGGCCGGGTCCCGGTCGGTGAACTTGACCTTCGGGGGGCGGATCGGCACCGGCTTGATCAGCTTGTCCGGCCGGTCGGCCTCGGCAGCTCGCCGGCGGGCCCGCTTGCCCTTGCCCTTGCCGCTTACCGGTGCATTGGCCGGCGGCGGCTGGTGCACCGGTGCGGGTGCGGCGCGCTGGTGAGGTGCGGGTGCGGCGTGCTGCTGAGGTGCGGGTGCGGCGTGCTGCTGGGGTGCGGGTGCGGTGTGGTGCGGCATCGCCGGTGGCCGGCGTTGCGCTGGTGCGCCATCTCGCTGCGCTGCCTCGGCCGGGTGTGCCGAGTCGGGCCGGTTCCGAACGTGTTGCGTGGTCGGACCGGGCCGGTGGGTGGCGGCGGGCGGAGGCGGCAGGACCGGTGCCGGCGGTGGTGACGGCGGCACTGTGGACGCCGACGTGACCGGCTGGCCGTCGCGCGGTGCGGCCGGTTCGGCTGCCGGGGCCGGTTCGCCGGCGGTACGCGGGGTGGGTGTGGCAGTCCGGCGCTGAACCGGCGGGTCGGGGGGACCGGACAGCGCCGAGCCGATCGGACCGGCGGATGGGGTGTTCCCGGCTGACGCGTCGCCGGGAGTCTCTTGCGGATCGTGGCGGGTGGGCGGTCCGATGGCGGCCTGCTGGGCCGGCGGTGCGATCGCGTCGTGTCGGACGGGCGGTTCGATGGCGTCGTGCCGCGTTGGTGGTGCGATCGCGTCGTGTTGGGCGGAGCGCCGGATCGCCGTCCGTGGCGTGCGGCCCGGCTGGTGGCCACCGGCCGGACCGGCACCTGGGAAAAGGTCCAGGAAGGGTGAGTCGATGTCGGTGTTGTCGCTCATACCGGCTCTGGGGGTGGGCACTGGTGGTGCCGGCGGCGGGGTCCGCGTCGGCCGGCTGCTGCGGGACGCCGCGGGTGCCTGGAAGTAGGCGACCGCGCCGTGGCTGGGGCTGGTGACCAGTTCGGTGTCGGTCGACTCGTCCAGCGCGGCGTCGTAGTCGGTCGATCGCTTACCGTTACCGCTGGTGCCGGCCGGCTGGCCGGCCGGGTGGGAGGAGCCCGGCGGGGTTGATCGGCTCATGCCATCGCCTCACGCCGCCCGCCAGCCGGGTGGGCGGCGGCTGCGGTTCGGTGGTCGGTGCGGGTCATGCCAACTCCTCCCGAATCCGGATGTGACTGGCGACCAGCCGCGGGTCTCGCTGTTCGGTGGCGGGTTCCCTGGTGCGGCGCCAGTCGGTGAGGGCGGTCCGGACCACCATCCGGGCGGGCCGATCCGGGTCGACGTACCGGAAGATGAAGGAGGTGGTGACGATCGCCAGTGCGATCTCCCAGGCGGGGAAGAGCTCCACGGTGAAGGTGAACGCCCAGTGGATGAACATGTAGAGCGGTACGAGCAGGATGAAGACCCCGTACTGGGCATATGGCAGGTGGATCGGCAACGTGTAGCCGGGCGGGCCGAGGTAGACCAGCCGGGCGCGGTAGATGTCGTCGTCGGTACGCAGCCGCATCCTGTGCCCCGCGCTCTATTCGAACATCAGGTTGATGAGGTAGTCGCCGACGAAGAAGAGCGTCGCCGCTCCGGCGATGAACGCCAGACCCACGATCGCGATCGCGGAGCTGGTCAGGACCTTGGAGATCTCACCTTTGCTGGCCCGGCCGATGAAGATCACGCCCAGCACCGCCAGCAGGATCGGCGCGACCTTGCTGGCGAGGAAGGAGACAACGCCCTCGGTGTTGAAGCCGGTCGGTGCCGGGTCCGGCTCACCGGCCGGCGCGGCCAGTAGCGGCAGCGTGTCGACAACGGAGGCCATGGCGGCGTTGACCGTGTCGACGAGCGTTGTTTCGATCATGGGAACCTCCCCGGTGTGCGGCCGGCGAAGCCGGGGCACTGCAGTTGTCCAGCCTCACGGACGTGTCGGGTCGTGCCGCGAGTTTCGACCCTGCGTCCGGCGATCACCGCGTACGGTGAAGATTTGTGGGCTTTTTGTCCAACTTCAGCCCTTCTCCTCGGCGTTGCCCTCGCTGACCACCAGCAACTGCAAAGCGTACGGGCCACCCCTGTCTGGTACAAGCTGCGTGCAACTCGACCGACAGCGCCGCCGTGCCGCCGTTGTCTGGTTCGAGAGTACCCAGCATGCCCTCTGCCGGCCGACACCGAGCCGCGCCGGTACCGTCCTATCCGTGACCGATCTGCTGCGGCCGGCCCGGCCGGTCGTGATGGGCGTTCTCAACGTCACGCCTGACTCCTTTTCCGACGGCGGGCGGTACGCCGACCTCGACGCCGCCGTCGCCCATGGCGTCCGGCTGCACCGCGACGGCGCCGACTTGATCGACGTCGGCGGTGAGTCGACCCGGCCGGGCGCGGTGCGGATCGACGCCGAGACCGAGGCGGCCCGGGTGCTTCCGGTCGTCCGGGCGCTCGCCGCCGCCGGCGTACCGATGAGCATCGACACCACCCGGGCGACGGTCGCCGCCGCCGCGCTGGCCGCCGGGGCGGCGGTGGTGAACGACGTCTCCGGCGGTCTGGCGGATCCACGGATGGCCGAGGTGGTCGCCGAGGCCGGCTGCCCGTGGATTCTGATGCACTGGCGCGGGCACTCCGACCGGATGCAGGACCTGGCGCACTACCGCGACGTGGTCGGCGAGGTCCGCGCCGAGCTCGCCGCCCGGATCGACGCCGCGCTGACCGCCGGGGTGGCCGCCGACCGGCTCGTCGTCGACCCCGGTCTCGGCTTCGCCAAGCGGGCGGAGCACAACTGGCAGCTCACCGTCCGTCTGCCCGAACTGCTCGACCTCGGTTGCCCGTTGCTCTTCGCGGCCAGCCGCAAGTCCTACCTGGGCCAACTGCTCGCCGACCCGGCAGGCCAGCCACGGCCGGTCGACCAACGGGCCGCGGCGACCACCGCCACCAGTCTGCTGGCGGTCGCCGCCGGCGCCTGGGGAGTCCGGGTACACGACGTCCGGGACACCGTCGACGCGCTGGCGGTGTGGCAGGCCAGCGGACGCCCCCGGATCGTCCCGGACGCCGCCGAGCCGCCGGGGAGCCGTCGATGACCGACCATCAGCCCGCCGCAGGGCCGTCGCCCGACCCGGGTGACGCGCGGCCGTCGACGACCGACCGGATCGTGCTGACCGGGCTGCGTGCCCACGGTCGGCACGGCGTCTACCCGCAGGAACGGGCCGCCGGGCAGGACTTCGTCGTCGACGTCGAGCTCACCGTCGACCTCGCGCCGGCGGCCGCCTCGGACGACGTCACCGACACTGTGCACTACGGCGAGCTGGCCGACCGGCTGGTCGCGATCGTCGGCGGCGAGCCGGTGAACCTGATCGAGACGCTGGCCGACCGGCTGGCCGCCCAGTGCCTGGCGGACCACCGGGTCCGCTCGGTCACGGTGACCGTGCACAAGCCGCAGGCGCCGATTCCGCACCAGTTCACCGACGTCGCGGTCGTGCTGACCCGGGGCCGACCGTGACCCGGGGCCGACCGTGACCCGGGCGGTGCTGGCGCTGGGCAGCAATCTCGGTGACCGGTACGGGCGGTTGCGCGCGGCGGTACGGTCGCTGGACGACGTACTGCTGGTCGTCTCCGGGGTCTACGAGACCCCGCCGTGGGGCGACCCGGCGCAGCCCGACTACCTCAACGCGGTCGCGCTGGTGGCCGACCCGGGTGCCGCGCCGGCCGATTGGCTCGACCGGTGCCGCAGCCTCGAACGGGCCGCCGGGCGGGTGCGTGACCCGGACCGGCCGTACGGGCCCCGCAGCCTGGACGTGGACGTCGTCGCCGTGTGGACCGACGACGACACCCCGGTGTTCAGCGACGACCCTGAGCTGGTGCTGCCCCACCCCCGGGCGCGGCTGCGGGCGTTCGTGCTGCGACCGTGGATCGACATCCAGCCGTACGGCCAACTGCCCGGCCACGGCTGGCTGACCGACCTGCTCAACCACGATCCGGTCGCCGGGGACCTGCTCGAACTGCGCCCGCGACCGGATCTGCCGCTAGAGTCGACCCAGTGAACGTGCGTCTGTCGATCACCTTGCCGGGGCTGATGCTGCCGTGACCGGACCGGGAGTCAGCCCGCGTGGACGGGAGCCTGACGAGCCGCGGATGGGGCCTACCAGGCTGTCCACCCTGGTGGTGGCGGCGCTGGCCGCCGCGGCGGTCGGCTGGCTGGTGATCAGCAGCTGGTACGTACGGATGCCGGTCCTACCCTGGCTACCCTCCGTGACGCTGGCGGCATTGGCCGTGTTCGAAGGGTACGCGGCGCTGAACACCCGGGCCCGGGTCGACCGCCAGCCCGGGCACGATCCGGTCAACCCGCTGCTCGCCGCCCGCTTCGTGGTGCTGGCCAAGGCGTCGTCCCTCGCCGGGGCGATCTTCGCCGGCTTTTACGCCGGTCTGGTGCTGTGGCTGTTCATTCAGCCGACCCGGGCGGCGAGCAACGACCTGCCGGCCGCCGGCAGCGGTTTGGTCGCCGCGGTCGCGCTGGTGGCGGCGGCGCTCTGGTTGGAGCGGGCCTGCCGGGTCCCGGACCGCCCGGAGGACTCCGACATCCCGGACCAGCCGGCCGACTGACCCTTCCGCCGCCTGACTGACCGGTCTGTCAGGCCGGTCCGCCGGGCCGGTGCCGACCCGGCATCGACCCGGTTCCGGGCAGCTCGGCCGGATACGGGGGGTGACGGCCGGACCCGGTCGCGGGTACGGTGCCTGCGACCGGTACGGCTGCCCGGGCCACCGCGCGGACGCCACACGCTGGTCGACTGAGCGACCAGAGGAGACGCGGTATGGCGTACGACGATTCGCCTTATCGCCGGCGGAACGCGAGCACCTCGGATCCGACCGGCCACCGTCAGCCCGGCGACACCCGCCACGGCGACACCCGCTACGGCGACGCGCGGTATCCGGCGGCCGAGCCCGGTCGTCGCGGCCCGGCCAGCTACTCGACGAGCTCCTTCTCCACCGTTGCGGACTTCTCCATCACCGGAGGCTCCACCACCGCGGACTCCGCCGCGACCGGGAACTCGCCCGCTGCCGCGGACCGGCCCACCCGTGGCTCCTCTACCACCCGGGCGGCTACCCGGCACAGCCGCCGTCGCCGGACGTCCACCGCGCTCGACGACGTCTTCGACGACCCCTACCACGGCGAACGCGGCCGGGACCGACTCGGCGTGCACCTCGTCTGGGAACTGATCCTGCTGCTGGCGGTCGGTGGGATCGGCTATCTCCTCTACCAGGTCGACCCGGGCCTCACCAGCGCCGGCACCCGCGATCCGCTGCTGGTCTACGCGACCGGGCTCGGCCTGTTCGCGCTCGCCGCCGGGATCACGCTGCGCGCCGGGGCGCCGAACCTGGCCATCGGACCGGTGGCGGTGGCCGCCGCGCTGCACTTCGCCGAGAACGGCGACAACGGCGTGGTGCCGGTGCTGGTCACCGGCATCATCTGGGCGGTGGTGCTCGGCGCGGGGACGGCGCTGCTGGTCACCGGCCTGCAGGTGCCCGGCTGGGCGGGCAGTCTGGTCGCCGCCTGCGTGGCGGTCGTCTTCATCCAGCAGCGGTCCGGCCCGGTCGACCTGCAGGGTGCCTTCGACCCGACCGGCCAGGCGTTCATGCTCTTCGGCGGCTTCGTCGTGCTGGCGTTGCTCGGTGGATCCCTCGGCACGATCAAGTCGATTCGGCGGGGGGTCGGGCGGTTCCGCCCGGTCGCCGATCCGGCTGATCGGCGGGGCGGCGTCGCCGCACTGGTCACCAGCGGTGCGCTGATCCTGTCGATGGTCTTCGCGGTGGTCGGCGGGGTGCTGCTGGCCGCCGTCGGCAACGGCCCGGTCAGCCCGTCGGTGGGGCTGGAGTGGACGGCGGTGGCGATCGGCGCGGCGCTGCTCGGCGGGACCAGCGTCTTCGGCCGCCGGGGCGGTGTCTTCGGGTCCGTGTTGGCGGTGATCGGCCTGACCCTCTTCATCAGGTACGCCGAGCTGCGCGACCTCGACATCGCGCTGTACGCCACCGGTGCCGTCGCGGTGGTGGTCGGGCTGGCGGTGACCCGTCTGGTGGAGACGTTCGGTCGGCCACGGTCGACGTCGGTCGACGACGCCGACGAAGCCGAGCAGACCGCGGGCGAGTCGACTGGTGAACCCGAGCCGGTCTACTACGACGGTCAGCCGGCGGACTGGTCGGAGCCGGCCCGGGCCGGCTCCGGCTGGCCGTCCGACCCGCCCACCGGCGGCCAGCAGTCCTGGTCTGCCTCCTTGCCCGCCCAGCCGGCGCCGGCCCGGGACCGCTGGGACACCAGCGACAGCTGGGGCGCCGACGACCATTGGGGCACCGACAGTCGCTGACCCGCCGGCAGCTAGCCGCCGAGCAGGCTAGCTGCCGAGCCAGCGACGGGCCGGCGGGTTAGGCTCGCGGACATGACCGAATCGCCGGCCGCGAACCGCGCCACGCCGACCTTCGAGGAGCTCGATCGGCTCTCCACCGAGCAGTTGCGGGAGCAGGCGTTCGAGCTGGCCCGGCAGCGTAAGGACCTGGGCTTCTTCTGGTCGATAACCCAGCGGCTGTCCCGGGCCGACGACGCCAGTGAGCTGGACGGCGCGCCGAACTCGATCGGCCCGACCGTCGAGGACGCGGTGGCGCTGTGGCGGGAGTTCACCGGCCACGAGTACGGCGAGTCGGAGCCGTTGCTACGGGCGGCGTTCATCGACTACCTGCTGCGGCCGGGGCAGCGGCGCTGACGCAGGTCAGCTGGCGTCGAGGATCCGGCGTCGGCTCACCACGCCGACCGGGTGGTCGGCGTCGTCGACCACCCGGGCGTGCTCCGCGCCGGTGACCAGCAACCGGGCCAGCGCGTCGTAGAGCGAGGTACCCAAAGTGAGGGTGGGCAGCCCGGCCGGGTCCGGGGCCGCCGGGTCGTCGTCGAGCAGTTCGCGGCTCACCGGGGTGACCGCGAGCCGGCGGATCGCCCGGTCGGCGCCGACGAACTCGGTCACGAACGGGGTCGCCGGCCCGCCGAGCAGTTCGGCCGGTGCGGCGTACTGCTCCAGCCGGCCGCCTTCGGACAGTACGGCGATCCGGTCGCCCAGCCGTACCGCCTCGTCCAGGTCGTGGGTGACCAGCACGATCGTCTTGCGTACCTCGGCCTGCAGCCGGAGGAACTCTTCCTGCAGCCGGCCGCGGGCGATCGGGTCGACCGCGGAGAACGGCTCGTCCATCAGCAGGACGACCGGGTCGGCGGCCAACGCCCGGGCGACGCCGACCCGCTGGCGTTGCCCGCCGGACAGCTCGTGCGGGTAGCGCTTGCCGTACCGGCCCGGTTCCAGCCCGACCAGGTCGAGCAGTTCGTCGGCGCGGCGCCGGATCCGGTCCCGCTGCCAGCCGAGCAGCCGGGGGACCGTGCCGACGTTGGCCCGGATCGTCTGGTGCGGGAAGAGCCCCACGTGTTGGATCACGTACCCGATCCGGCGGCGCAGCAGTACCGGGTCGACCTGGGTGACGTCCTCGTCGCCGAGCATGATCCGCCCGGTGGTCGGCTCGATCAGCCTGTTGATCATCCGGAGCACGGTGGACTTGCCGCAGCCGGACGGGCCGATCAGCACCACCAACTGGCCGGCGGGGATCTCCAGGGAGAGGCTCTGTACGGCGCGCGTCCCGTCCGGGAACTGCTTGCCGATGCCGGTCAGGGTGATCGCTGCCGCGCCGTCGGCGTCGGTGTCCCGCACGGTACCGTCCACCTGTGTCCTTCCACCTGCTCGCCGACCGGGCTGACCCGGGTAACCCGTGGTTCTCCGGTCAGTACGTCCGGGACAACTGGTCGACGATCGTCGCCGCGTTGACCGAACACGTCACCCTGACGGTACAGGCGGTGCTGATCGCCGCGCTGCTGGCGGTGCCGCTGGCGGTGGTCGCGTACTGGTTCCGGTCGCTGACCGGTCCGATCCTCGCCCTCACCGGTGTGCTCTACACCATCCCGTCGCTGGCGTTGCTCGCCTTCGTCGCACCCTACGTGGGCGCGACAAATCCCGCGTCGGTGCTGATCGCCCTGGTGCTGTACGCGTTGCTGCTGGTCGTGCGCAACTCGCTGGCCGGGCTGAGTCAGGTGCCGGCGGCGACCATCGAGGCGGCCGACGGGATGGGGTACGGCCGGTTCGGTCGGCTGCTGCGCATCGAACTGCCGTTGGCACTGCCCGGCATCATGACCGGCTTGCGGCTGGCCACGGTCTCCACGGTCGCGCTGGTCACCATCGGCTCGCTGATCGGCTACGGCGGCCTCGGTGACCTGATCTTCAGCGGCTTCCGGAACAACTTCTACAAGGCCCAGATCCTCACCGGTACGCTGCTGAGCGTGGCGCTGGCCCTGCTGCTCGACCTGCTCCTGGCGGGTGCCGGTCGGCTGCTGACGCCCTGGGCCCGGCGGGTCGCACCGTGAGCCGGCGGACGGTGGCGGCGAACCCGGTCGAGCAGGCGGTGACCTGGCTCAACGACCCGCTCAACTGGACCAACCCGGGTGGGGTGCTGGACCGCCTCGGTGAGCACCTGACCATCTCGGCCGCCGCGGTCGCGGTCGGCTGCCTGGTGGCCTGGCCGGTCGGACTGTGGCTCGGGCACACCGGCCGGGGCGGCGGCCTGGTGGTGCTGGTGTCGAACCTGACCCTGGCGGTGCCGACCATCGCCCTGCTGTCCATTCTGCCGTTGACCTTCCTGGGCTTCGGCAAGCCGCCGGTGATCCTGGCGTTGGCGGTGTTCGCCGTACCGCCGCTGCTGGCCAACGCGTTCACCGGGATCCGGCAGGTCGATCCGCAGGTGCGGGAGGCGGCTCGGGGGATGGGGCTGTCCGGCTGGCAGGTGCTGCGCCGGGTCGAGTTGCCGCTCGCGGTGCCGTACCTGGCGGCCGGGTTCCGGACCGCGGCGGTGCAGGTGGTGGCGACGGCGGCGTTGGCGGCGTTCGTCAACGGCGGAGGTCTCGGGCAGATCATCAGCGCGGGCTTCGGGTTGGGCATCTCGATCGGCGGTGGCCAGATCCTCGCTGGCGGTCTGTTGGTGGCGACCCTGGCGCTGATCACCGAAGGGCTGCTGGCGGTGCTCGAACGGGCGTTCACTCCGCGTCCGCTGCGCCGGACCGGCCGGCGGGCGAACGAGCAGGCCAGCGCGGTCGGCTCGGGTTGAGCGCGTCGCTTTCCGTTTGGGCCGGATGACGATCCGGTGACAACCGATCTTCATCTGTTGTCGGACCCTACGGTGAGGATGTTCGGTAGAGGGAACGGGTGACGGCATGCCGGCACGGGCCGGGGCCCCGTCGCGGCTGCCGTGCTGCCCGCAGCACGCTCGCGCGGGCATGTGCCGCGCCCGTCGGACACGCGGCCGGCCCGATGGGGTCGCGCCGGGACACAGGAGGCGGGCAAACATGCATGCACGGACACGTATCGCCCTGAGCGCGGTCGGCGCGCTCACCGCGGCGGGTTTCCTCGCCGCATGTGGCGAGGCGGGGTCATCCGGCACCGAGGCGCCGGATGCCGGCGCGTCCGGTGCCGGCTGCGCACCGGTAGCCGGAGACCAGCTGGTGGTGCTGACCGACGACAAGAACCTGCAGAACACCGACAACATCGTGCCGGCGGTCAACGCCGACGCGGCATCGCCGCAGGTCATCGCCGCCCTGAACAGGGTGTCGGCCGCGTTGGACACCGAGAAGCTGATCGGGCTCAACCGGGCGGTCGACGTCGACCGGCAGACGCCGCAGGCCGCGGCCGAGGAGTTCGCCGCCGCCGAGGGCCTGACCGACGGTATCGAGACCGGGCCGGGCGGTGAGCTGATCGTCGGCGCGGCCAACTTCAGTGAGAGCGAGACCCTGGGCGAGTTGTACCGGATCGTGCTGACGGCGGCGGGCTACGACGTCACCGTGCAGCAGATCGGCAACCGTGAGCTGTACGAGCCGGCGCTGGAGACCGGGGAGATCCAGGTGGTGCCGGAGTACGCGGCAACCATGGCGGACTTCATCAACAACAAGGTCGCGGGGGAGAACGCGCCGGCGATCTCGTCGCCGGACCTGGACGAGACGATGACCGGGCTCCGCGAGGTCGGCGAGCAGGTCGGCATCGTCTTCGGCGAACCGTCCGCGGCGCAGGACCAGAACGCGTTCGCGGTGACCAGTGCCTTCGCCGACGAGTACGGCGTTCGTACGCTTTCCGACCTGGCGGAGAAATGCTCCGGTACGGCGACCGTCCTGGGCGGTCCGCCGGAGTGCCCGCAGCGTCCCAAGTGCCAGGAAGGGCTGGTCGAGGTGTACGACTTCCGGGCCGGGGAGTTCAGCTCCCTCGACGCCGGTGGGCCGCAGACCAAGACCGCGTTGACCACCGGCGAGATCAGTGTCGGCTTGGTGTTCTCGTCGGACGGAGCGTTGGCGACCGGCTGATTTCCGTGGCTGGCGCGGACTGTCGCCGGCCACCCGGGCTGTGGAGCCTACCTTCTCGGACAGCAGGCGGTACCCGTTCCGTTGATCTGTAGATGTCGGTAGGCTCCACAGCCATGTCCGCTCCCGAGGCCGAAGAGGAGCCGCGCCGCACGGTTCCGCTCAAGTGGCTTACCTGGGGTGGCCTGGGCCTGGCGCCGCTGGCTGCGCTTTTGCTGCTGCTCGGCGACGGCGACGGCTCGTTGCGACTGGCGATGGTGATCGCTATCGCGTCCGTGGTGTTGATCGGATTGTCAATCACATTGCGTGGCGGCGTCGAAACTATGCGCGCCGACATGGAGGATGCGCTCGTCGAGGAAATGGACGTGCTCCGCGAGGACGTGCGCAACGACATTTCCACCGCCGTCCGGGCGACGCACCGCGCCTTCGGCGAGAAAATGCAGGTGGTTCAGGACGACGTCGAGGCTCTTCGCGGCCAACTGGACGTGGTCCGTGCCGAGATCGCCCGCAGTGAACCGGCCCGGGAACAGCTGGGCGGTGACCGCGCCGGCTACGACCGGTTCGATCAGGCTGCTCCGGCGTCCGCCGTACCGGCGGCGGTGCCGGCCTCCGGCCCGACCGGGGCTGCCGGCTACGGCGGCCAGTACAACGGCGGCCAGTACGGCTCCAGCGGCCAGTACGGCTCCGGCGGCCAGGCCGGTCGGGCCTCGGTCCCGGCGGTCAGCGGCACCGTACTGCCCCGCCAGCAGGGGCCGAACGGCGTCGTTCGGCAGCCGGAGACCGTCCAGGTGAGCACCCGGCAGGTTGTCGACCCACGGGCCGACGACGAACCCGCCGGCACGGTGTACGGCGGGACCCGGTACGGCGGCCGGGGCGGCGAGTCCATCGACGGTGAGTGGTCCGCACCGGCGGCCCGTGGGCGGCGTTCCGCCGAGCCGGACGAGGAGTCGTGGACCGAACGTCGGCTGCGCGACCAGCCGGAGGAGCGCTGGTCGTGGAGCGGCGACCGGGACGACAGCGCCGAGCAACGGTACGGCGACCGACCCGTCGACCGGTGGGACGTCGGGCGGGCCGACGGCTTCAGCACCGGGTCGCCGGCCGAGCGGTGGCCGCCGGCCCGTGACGACGACTACCCGCCGGCCCGCGACGACTACCCGCCGGCCCGGTCCGGAGCCGGTGCCCGTAACGGCCGGTACCCGCAGGACCGGGGCGACCTGCCGGGGCCGGGCGGTGACCGGGTCGCGGACGAGCCGCCGTGGCGGGACGCCCGGTGGGACCAGCGGATGGCCGACCCGCCGCCGGACGGCCCGGGGATCAGCGGGACCGGCCGGCGTGCGGCGCTGCCGGCGTTGCCGGCCGGCAGCGGCGCCGAGTCGCCCCCGGCCTGGTCGTCGCCGGCCCGCGATCCACTCGACGACGAGCCGGTCCGGCGCAGTCGCCGGTACCGGGACGAGGAGGACGACGTCGGTCGGCGGTTCCGCGACGACGACCCGCCCCGCCGGTACCGGGACGACGACCCGCCCCGCCGGTACCGGGACGAGGAACCGGCGGACCCGGGCCGGCGCTACCGCGACGACGCGTCCGGCCGGCGCTACCGCGACGACGAACCGCCCCGCCGGTACGCGGAGGAGGGCACCGCCGGGCGCCGGTACCGCGACTACGACGACGAGCCGGGCCGCCGGTACCGCGACTACGACGACGGTGCCCCGGGCCGGCGCTACCGGGATCCGGACGACGGTGGGCGGCGGTACCGTGACGACGACGGCCGCGGCCGCTACCGTGACGACGTCGACTTCCCCGACGACCGCCGCTGGCGGTAGGCCAGCGTCACTTGTCGATGTCGCCGACCACGAAGAACATCGAACCGAGGATCGCCACCAGATCCGGCACCAGGCTGCCGGGGATCAGCGTCGCCAACGCCTGCACGTTGGCGTAGGAGGCAGTCCGCAGCTTGAGCCGCCACGGGGTCTTTTCCCCCCGGGAGACGAGGTAGTAGCCGTTGACCCCGAGCGGGTTCTCGGTCCACGCGTAGGTGTGGCCCTCGGGTGCCTTGACCACCTTCGGCAGCCGTACGTTGACCGGCCCGGTCAGCTGGTCGACCCGGTCCAGACAGCGGCGGGCCAGGTCGAGTGAGGCGTACACCTGGTCGAGCAGCACCTCGAACCGGGCGTGGCAGTCGCCGGCACGGCGGGTGACCACCGGCACGTCCAGCTCGCCGTAGGCGAGGTACGGCTCGTCGCGACGCAGGTCCAGGTCCAGCCCACTGGCCCGGGCGACCGGTCCGGAGGCGCCGAACGCCGCGGCCGTCGCCGCGTCGAGCACCCCGACCCCGACCGTACGGGCGAGGAAGATCTCATTGCGCCGGATCAGCCGGTCCAGGTCGGGCATCCGGGCCTCGACCTGGCCGATCGCCTCCCGGGCCCGGCGGGTCCAGCCGGCCGGCACCTCCTCCTTGAGACCGCCCACCCGGTTGAACATGTAGTGCATCCGGCCGCCGGAGACCTCCTCCAGCACGGCCTGCAGCGTCTCCCGCTCCCGGAACGAGTAGAACACCGGGGTGAGCGCGCCGATCTCCAGTGGATACGAGCCGAGGAACATCAGGTGGTTGAGCACCCGGTTCAGTTCGGCCAGCGCGGTCCGCAGCCAGGTGGCCCGCTCCGGCACCTCGATGCCCATCATCCGTTCGACGGCGAGCGCCACACCCAGTTCGTTGGCGAACGCGGACAGCCAGTCGTGCCGGTTGGCCAGCATGATGATCTGCCGGTAGTCGCGGACCTCGAACAGTTTCTCGGCGCCACGGTGCATGTAGCCGATCACCGGCTCGCAGGAGACCACCCGCTCGCCGTCGAGGACCAGCTTGAGCCGGAGTACGCCGTGCGTGGACGGGTGCTGCGGGCCGATGTTGAGCACCATGTCGGCGGTGTCCAGCCCGGCGCCGGTGCCGACGGTCAGCTGGCGGAGTCCGTCGGCCGACCCGGCCGGGGGCGGCGAACCGGTGTCGGTGTCCATGCCGGCCATCGTCGCACGCCGACTCCCCGCCAGATGGTCGGCGGGGATCCGGGTTTCAGACCCAGCAGGGGATTCGGGTTTCACACCAGCAGGGATTCGACATCGACGGCCAGCCCGACCGGTTGGACCAGCCACCAGTGCCCGCCCAGCCCGTCCGGGTCGGTGAGTTCGGCGGCGGTGCCGGCGGCAGCCAGCGCGGCCAAATAGCCACGCGGGTCGGTGCCGGCCAGGGCCAGTGGCGGTCGGCGGCCGTGCACCCCGAGTCGGTGCAGCGCGTCCCGTTGCCGGCACAGCAGGTGGCCGGCCCCGCCAGCGGCGGCCGATCCGGCGGCGGCGACCGCGTCGATCGCCACGTGGGCGGTGAGGTCGCAGGAGCCGTCGGGGACCGGGGCCACCGTACGGCCGGCCCGGAAACCGGTCAGGGTGCCGGCGACCGGGCGGTCGGCGTACCGGTGGCCGTAGTCGACCGCCACGGCGACGCCCCGGTGCAGGGTCCGTACCGCCGCGGCCCAGGCCTCGTCGCGGGGGCGACCGATCTCGGCCTGCGCCCCGTCCGGCAGCGGCGGCCACCAGCGGTCCAGCCAGGCGGAGTCGGCGGCGCTGAGTTCCCCGCCGGGATGCTGCCGGCCGGTTGCCGGGTCGACCAGCAGACAGCGGAGCCGGTCACCGTCGCGGACGGCCAGATCGAGCGGTACGTTGTCCAGCCACTCGGTGGCGACGAGCAGCCCGGTGGTTCGCGTCGGCGGTGCGGCCCGCCATTGGACCGGTTCGGGCAGGCCGGCCGGCCGGGGTGCCGGGTCGACGCCGGTCAACCGGATCCGGTCGGCGAGCGTTCCGGGCGGGTCGGCGAAGGCGCCCGGCGGGTCGGTGAGCAGCCGGTGTACGGCGCCGAGCAGCTCACCGCCGCCGGCTCCGACGTCGACCAGGTCGACCGGGTCCGGGTGGCCGAGCAGACGGTCGACCTGGCCCAGCAGCCGCAGCACCGCCCGGGCGAACGGCGTACCGGTCTGCGCGCTGGTCGAAAAGTGCGCGGCGGGCACCGGGGTGCCGCCGGTCACATAGAAGCCCTCCGGCCCGTACAGCGCGGTGGAGATGGCGTCCCGCCAGGTCAGCACCGGGCCACCCTAGATCAGCGGGTGAAGGTTTTCACACAACGTTGTTTCCGGCCCGTTGCCCCGGCGCATACTGGCATCGACCGGTACCCCCGTTTCGAGGACTGGATCACATCATGAGCGCATCGGCGCGCCCGACGGCGGCGGACGTTCCCGCCGCCCGGGTTACCGACCCCGCTGTCGGGGTCGTGGGCGCCGGCCGGGTAGGCGCGGTGCTCGCCGCCGCCCTGACCGCCGCCGGCCATCGAATCACCGCGGTCTCCGGCGCCAGCCCGGCCAGCCGGGACCGGATCCGTCGGCTGCTGCCCGGCGTCGAGCCTTGGCCGGTGGCCGACGTCGCCGACGCCGCCGAGCTGCTGATCCTCGCGGTGCCCGACGACGTGCTGCCGACCGTGGTGACCGACCTGGTGACGGCCGGCGCGCTGCGGCCCGGCCAGGTCGTGGCACACACCTCGGGGTCGCACGGTCTCGCCGTGCTGGCCCCGGCCGCGGCGGTCGGCGCCGCCCCGCTGGCGCTGCACCCGGCGATGACCTTCACCGGCGAGCGCGGTGACCTGGACCGGCTGCCCGGGATCAGCTACGGGGTGACCGCCGACCGGCCGCTGCGGCCGTTGGCCACCCGCCTGGTGGCGGCGCTGGGCGGCACCGTCGAGTGGGTCGCCGAGACGGACCGGGCGCTCTACCACGCCGCCCTGGCACACGGCGCGAACCATCTGGTCACCCTGGTCAACGAGGCCAGCGACCGGCTGCGCGACGCTGGGGTCACCGACCCTGCCCGGGTGCTCGCGCCGCTGCTGCGCGCCGCCCTGGACAACGCCCTGGCGCACGGCGACGCCGCGCTGACCGGGCCGGTGTCGCGCGGCGACGCCGGCACCGTGGCCCGGCACCTGGACCGGCTGGCCGACACCGCCGCAGAGAGCCTGCCCAGCTATCTGGCGTTGGCCCGGCGTACCGCGGACCGGGCGATCGCCGCCGGCCGGCTGCCGGCCGCCGCCGCGGTGCCGCTGCTCGACGTGCTGGCCGGCCGGGAGCCGGCCGCCACGTCGGGCCGACGTCGGGTGTGGGTCCGATGAGTGCGGCGGGTCCGATGAGTGCGATGAGCCAGGCCTCGACCGCGCCGACCACTCCGACCGCGCCGGCCGGGCTGCAGGTCGTCTGGACCCGCGCCGAACTCGCCGCGCTGCGCGCCGGCTGGTCCGGCTCGGTGGCGGTGGTGATGACGATGGGCGCCCTGCACGACGGGCACGCCGCCCTGCTGCGTGCGGCGGCCGCCCGCGCCGACCACGTGATCGCCACGATCTTCGTCAACCCGCTGCAGTTCGGGCCGACCGAGGACTTCGACCGGTACCCGCGCACCATCGACGACGACCTGGAGGTGTGCCGGCGGGCCGGGGTCCGGGCGGTCTTCGCGCCGGGCCGGGCCGAGGTCTACCCGGACGGTGCGCCGCAGGTTCGGGTCAACCCCGGGCCGGTGGGGGAGATCCTGGAGGGGGCGAGCCGCCCGGGCTTCTTCCACGGGGTGCTCACCGTGGTGCTGAAGCTGCTCCAGATCACCCGACCCGACCTGGCCTTCTTCGGGGAGAAGGACTACCAGCAGCTGACCCTGGTCCGGCGGATGGTGCGCGACCTCGATCTGCCGGTGACCATCGTCGGCGTGCCGACCGTCCGTGAGCCGGACGGGCTGGCCAGGTCCAGCCGCAACCGTTACCTGTCGCCCCGGCAGCGGCAGGTGGCGCTGGGGCTGGCCGGCGCGCTACGGGCCGGCGCGGCAGCGGCCGCGGCGGGCGGCTCCTCCGACGAGGTGCTGGCCGCCGGCCGGGCCGTCTTCGACCGGCACACCGGCGGTGCCGCCGAGCTCGACTACCTGGCGCTGACCGACCCCGAGTTGGGGCCGGCGGTGCCCGGCCCGGCCCGGCTGCTGATCGCCGCCCGGGTCGGTGACACCCGGTTGATCGACAACGCCCCGGTGGAGCTGACCGGCTCCCGATCGGAAGGATCCTGATGCTGCGCACCATGCTCAAGTCCAAGATCCACCGGGCCACGGTGACCCAGGCCGATCTGCACTACGTCGGTTCGGTCACCGTCGACGCCGACCTGCTGGACGCCGCCGACCTGTTGCCCGGCGAGCAGGTGGCGATCGTCGACGTGACAAACGGTGCCCGGCTGGAGACGTACGTCATCGAGGGGGCCCGGGGCAGCGGGGTGATCGGCATCAACGGGGCCGCAGCCCACCTGGTGCACCCCGGCGATCTGGTGATCCTGATCGCGTACGGGCAGTTCACCGACGCCGAGGCCCGCGCATACCAGCCCCGGGTGGTGCACGTCGACGCCGCCAACCGGGTGATCCAGCTCGACGCCGACCCCGCCGGGGCACCCGCCGGGGTGGTCGGCGACCCGGTCCGCGGCGACACCGCCGTCGGCTGGCCGGTGGTCGCCGGCAGGCCTTAGCGTGGTGATGGTTGCCGGTAGGCCTTAGCGTGGTACTGCCGCCACGGCGGGGCGGACCGACGCCCCGGCCGGGTGGGCAGCCGTCGACCGGAAGCCGGGCGGTGACCGTACGGTCACCCGAAGGTGTCGTATGCTCGGCGGTCCGGACCGCCTGCCAGCCAGCCCGTGGGAGGGACTCGATGCGCCGATGGACCGCCGCTGTCGCGGTCGGTGGAGCGCTTGCGCTCGGCCTGACCGGGTGTGGCCTGCCCGCCGGGGTGGACGGTGAGCTGACCAACAGCTGGCAGCCGATCCCCGAGCCGAGCCCGTTCGTGCCGCCGGCCGAGGTCTGCCACGCGGGGGACTTCGCCGAGACCGCCTACCTGTCGTCGTACAGCCCGGTCGACTGCGCGGCCCCGCACCGGGTGGAGACGGTCCACGTCGGCACGTTCGGCGCCGAGGCGGCGGAGGCGACCGCACCGCCGGCGCAGGGTTCGCCCGAAATCCGCGTCGCGTACGCCGAGTGCGACTCCGCGACCAGCGAGTACGTCGGTGCCGACTGGCGGCTCGGCCGGCTCTGGGTGGGGGTGGCGGTGCCGTCCCCGGCAGCCTGGGAAGGCGGCGCCCGCTGGTTCCGCTGCGACGTCACCGAGGTGACCAACGTCGAGGACAACGGCGGTACGGCGTCGCGCACCGCGAGCCTGCGGGACGCGCTGGCCGAGCCGTCGCCGCTGCATCTGACCTGCTACGCGGTCCGCAACGACGACAACGGCGCGATCGACACCATGCCGGCTGCGGAGTGCGACGAACCGCACAACGCGGAGTTCGCCGGGGTCTGGCAGGCACCGGACATCGAGTATCCGACCCGGGACCGGGACTGGGCCCAGTTCCACACCGAGTGCCGCAAGGTGATCGGCCGGTACGCGGACGTACCGCTCGACGGCAACCTGCAGTTCCGTACCGGGGTGATCTCGCTGCCGGGCGGTGCCGCCGAGTGGGCGGCCGGCAACCGGGGCGTCCGCTGCTACCTGTGGCTCGACGAACGCAACGTCGAGCGGTCACTCAAGGACGCCGGCACCGAGGGCCTGCCCATCCAGTACGAGTAGTGGCCGGCCTCGTGACGGCCGCCGCCGGGCGCCCGGCCGGGTGCACCGGCACACATCCGTCCGCCCCGGCGGCCCGGCACCGGGGCAGACGCGGTTGACTCTGCCCATGCGACTGCGTATCCCGGACCTGCCCGAGCTGCCCGGCCGGCTCGCCGCGCCGGACCCCGGCTGGGCGGAGACCACCGACGTGGTGGTCGTCGGCTCCGGTATCGCCGGTCTGACCGCCGCGCTCTATCTGCGGGAAGCCGGGCTGCACGTCACCGTCGTGACGAAGGTCAACATCGACGACGGGTCGACCCGGTGGGCGCAGGGCGGGATCGCCGCTGTGCTGGACCCGCTGGACACCCCGGCCGCGCACGCGCAGGACACCGAGACGGCCGGGGTGGGGCTCTGCGACCCGGACGCGGTCCGGGTGCTGGTCGAGGAGGGACCGGCCAGGATCCGGGAGCTGATCCGGGTCGGCGCCGAGTTCGACCGGGACGCCGACGGTGTGCTGCTGCTCACCCGGGAGGGCGGTCACCGGGCCAACCGGATCGTGCATGCCGGCGGCGACGCCACCGGCGCCGAGGTGCAGCGGGCATTGCACGCCGCGGTCCGTCGGGACCCGTGGATCCGGCTGGTCGAGCACGCCCTGGTGGTCGACCTGCTGCGCGCCGCGCCGGCCGCCGACGGGGAGCCGGCCCGGGCCTGCGGGGTCACTTTGCACGTGCTCGGCGAGGGCTCCCCGGACGGGGTGGGCGCGATCCTGGCCCGCGCCGTGGTGCTGGCCACCGGCGGGATGGGGCAGATCTTCGCCACCACCACCAATCCGGCGGTCTCCACCGGCGACGGGGTGGCGCTGGCGCTGCGGGCCGGCGCGGCAGTGGCCGACCTGGAGTTCGTCCAGTTCCATCCGACGGCCCTGGTGGTGCCGGGTGCCGTCGGCGGCAGCGGCCAGCAGCCGCTGGTGTCCGAGGCGCTGCGTGGCGAGGGCGCGCTGCTGCTCGACCCCGACGGCAAGCGGTTCATGCTCGGCCAGCACGAGCTCGCCGAGCTGGCACCACGCGACGTGGTCGCCAAGGGCATCCACCGGGTGATGTCGGCGGTCGACGTCGACCATGTGCAGCTCGACGCCCGGCATCTGGGCGGCGAGTTCCTGGCCCGGCGCTTCCCGACGATCGTGGCGTCCTGCCGGGCCATCGGGATCGACCCCGCCGAGGAGCTGATCCCGGTGGCACCGGCCGCCCACTACGCGTCCGGCGGCGTCCGCACCGATCTGCACGGCCGCACCACCATCCCCGGCCTGTACGCCTGCGGCGAGGTGGCCTGCACCGGGGTGCACGGCGCCAACCGGCTGGCCAGCAATTCGCTGCTGGAGGGACTGGTATTCGCCCGGCGGATCGCCCGGGAGATCACCCGCGACCTGCCGCCGCAGCTGGAGCCGGCCGGCACCGGCCGGGCGGCTGACCGGGCCGACGGCTGGTTGCTGCCGGCGCAGGCCCAGCAGCCGCTGCAGCGGGCGATGAGCCGGGGCGCCGGAGTGCTGCGTTCCGCCGCGACGCTCGACGGCACCGCCGCCGAGCTGCGCCGGCTCGCCGGTGGCCGGGGCACGCCGGGCACTGCCGGATGGGAGGCGACTAACCTGGTCACCGTCGCCACCGCGTTGGTGGCGGCGGCGTACGCCCGGCAGGAGACCCGGGGTTGTCACTGGCGTGACGATTTCCCGTCGGCGGCCGAGAGCTGGCTGGGGCATCTGGTCAGCGCGCTCGGCCCGGTCGGGCAGCCCACTCTCACCTGGGAGCCGTCATGCGTAGCGAGGTGACCGTCGCCGCGTCGCGGGCCTGCGGTCTGGACCCGGACGTGGTCCACCGGGTGGTGGCCACCGCGTTGGCCGAGGATCTCGGCCCGGACCGGCTGGACGTGACGTCGGCGGCCACCATCGACGCGGGGCAGTTCGGCACGGCCGAACTGGTGGCCCGCTCCGCCGGGGTGGTGGCCGGCCTGCCGCTGGTCGCCGCCGTGTTCGACGCGGTGCCGTCGGCAGGTACGCCGGTCGAGGTGCGGCTGCACCGCTGCGACGGTGACCGGGTACCGGCCGGTACGGTGCTGGCCACGCTGACCGGCCCGGTCCGCACCCTGCTCACCGGCGAGCGGACCGCGCTCAACCTGATCAGCCGGCTCTCCGGGGTGGCCACCCACACCCGGGCCTGGGCGGACGCCCTCGCCGGATCGAAGGCGACCGTGCTGGACACCCGCAAGACCACCCCCGGGCTGCGGCTGCTGGAGAAGTACGCGGTCCGGGTCGGCGGCGGCGGCAACAAGCGGATGGGTCTGTACGACGTGGCGATGGTCAAGGACAACCACAAGCTGGCCGCTGGCGGGGTGGGCGCCGCGTACCGCCGGGTGCGCGAGGCCTTTCCCGGCGTACCGGTGGAGGTCGAGGTGACCACATTGGCCGAGGCGGTCGAGGCGGTCGAGGCCGGGGCGTCGTTCCTGCTCTGCGACAACATGCCGCCGGAGCTGCTGAGCGCGGTCGTCGCCGAGGTGGGTGACCGGGTCGAGGTGGAGGCCACCGGCGGGTTGACCCTGGCCAACGCGGTCCGGTACGCGCGAACCGGGGTGGACTACCTGTCGGTCGGGGCGTTGACCCACTCCTCGCCGATCATGGACATCGCGTTGGATCTGCGACCGGCCGGTGCTGGCGCGTCGGCCGGTACGGGCGTGTCGGCCGATGCCGGCCGGACTGCCGGTTGACCGTCGAGGGGACGACATGCTGCTGTGCATCGACATCGGTAACACCAACACGGTGCTGGCCACGTTCAACGGGGACAAGCTGGTGCACTCGTGGCGAATCAAGACCGACGCCCGGTCGACCGCAGACGAGCTCGGCCTGATGTTCCGCGGGCTGCTCGCCGGGGACTCGGTGGAGCTCACCGGGGTGGCCGCCTGCTCGACCGTACCGGCGGCGTTGCGTTCGTTGCGGACGATGCTCGGCCGTTACTACGGCGACATTCCCAGCGTGATCGTGGAGCCGGGGGTGCGGACCGGGGTGCAGTTGGCGATCGACAACCCCAAGGAGGTCGGCTCTGACCGGGTGGTCAACACGCTCGCCGCGCACACCTTGTATGGTGGCCCGTCGATCGTCGTCGACTTCGGCACCACCACCAACTTCGACGTGATCAGCGCCCGGGGTGAGTTCCTCGGCGGGGCGTTCGCTCCTGGCATCGAGATATCCTTCGACGCGTTGTCGGCCCGCGCCGCCCAGCTGCGTAAGGTCGAGCCGACCCGGCCCCGGTCGGTGATTGGTAAGAACACCGTCGAGTGCCTGCAGTCCGGCATGTACTTCGGTTTCGCCGGCCAGGTGGACCGCATCGTGGAGCGGATGGCGGCGGAGTTGGGGCAGCTCAGCGCGGTTATCGCGACGGGCGGACTGGCCCCGGTGGTGATCGGTGAGTGTCGCACCATCACCCACCACGAACCGATGATCACCCTTATCGGCCTGCGGATGGTGTACGAGCGGAACACCTGATCCCCGCCGCGGCCTTGTCAGCTGCGTCACAGAAGCCTGGTTGAGTACGCTCGTGGCCGGACCGTGACCACGAGGTCGCACCGTTGTCCGTACCCCCTGTGTTGAGGATGCCCACCGTGACCGAGCACGTGACCGTACCCGACGATTCCGCAGCGGATCTGCCCGAGCAGATGCGGGTGCGCCGGGAGAAGCGGGACCGGCTGCTGGCCCAGGGCGCGGAGCCCTATCCGGTCGGGTTCCCCCGGACCACCTCGCTGGCGCAGTTGCGGGAGCGCTTCGGCGACCTGCCGACCGACACCGCCACCGGCGAGCAGGCGGCGGTCACCGGCCGGGTGATCTTCGTCCGGAACACCGGCAAGCTCTGTTTCGCCACTCTGCGTGAGGGTGACGGGACCGAGTTGCAGGTGATGCTGTCCCGGGACCGGGTCGGTGCCGAGCGGCTGGAGGACTGGAAGCGGCTGGTCGACATCGGCGATCACGTGGGGGTGGCCGGCGAGGTGATCACCAGCCGCCGGGGTGAGCTCTCGGTGCTCGCCGATTCGTGGCAGATCACCGCCAAGGCGCTGCGTCCGCTGCCGGTGGCGCACAAGCCGTTGAGCGAGGAGGCCCGGGTCCGGCAGCGGTACGTCGACCTGATCGTCCGCCCGGAGGCGCGCCGGACCGTGCGGACCCGGGCGACTGTGCTGCGTACCCTGCGCGACTCGTTCCACCAGCGGGGCTTCACCGAGGTGGAGACGCCGATGCTGCAGGTGCTCCACGGCGGCGCGGCGGCCCGGCCGTTCGTCACGCACAGCAACGCTCTTGATGTTGATCTGTATCTGCGAATCGCTCCCGAGCTATTCCTCAAGCGCTGTGTGGTCGGCGGCATCGACCGGGTGTTCGAAATCAACCGGAACTTCCGCAATGAGGGGGTTGACTCCTCGCACTCGCCCGAGTTCGCCATGTTGGAGACCTACGAGGCGTACGGGGACTACGACACCATGGCGCGGCTGACCCAGGATCTGGTACAGGAGTGCGCTAGCGCGATCAGTGGGTCACATGTGGTGACCCACGCCGACGGGTCGGAGTTCGACCTTGGCGGCCAGTGGCGTACGGTGACTCTGTACGGAGTGTTGTCAGAAGCTCTCGGTGAGGAAGTCACTGTACGGACCGACCGAGCGCAGTTGCTGCGTTACGCCGAGAAGTTCGATGTCGCTGTGGACCCGAAGTGGGGTCCGGGCAAGCTGGCGGAGGAACTCTTCGAGGAATTGGTCGTGCCGACTCTGCTCCAGCCGACCTTCGTGCGGGACTACCCGGTGGAGACCAGCCCGCTGACCCGGGCGCACCGCGCCGAGCCGGGGCTGGCCGAGAAGTGGGACCTCTACGTGCGCGGGGTCGAGCTGGCGACCGCGTACAGCGAGCTGGTCGACCCGGTGGTGCAGCGGGAGCGGCTGGTGGCTCAGGCGCGGCTGGCCGCCGGCGGTGACCCGGAGGCGATGCGCCTCGACGAGGACTTCCTCCGGGCCATGGAGTACGGAATGCCGCCGGCCGGGGGCATGGGAATGGGAATCGACCGGTTGCTCATGGCCCTGACCGGCCTGGGTATTCGCGAAACCATCCTCTTCCCTCTGGTCCGTCCGGAGTAGTCGGCCAAATTTTTTCGGGGAGTTTGCGCGTCCTATTGACGGCTGGCGCATCTTTCGGGCTATTGTGCTCTTGATTGCGGGAGAACGTGCTCGGAAGGACAACGGCCTGTGGCCAAGCAGATCATTCACAAGCTGGTCGACGATCTGGACGGCGGCGACGCCGACGAGACCGTCAAGTTCGCCCTCGACGGCGTCCAGTACGAGATCGACCTCTCGGAGAAGAACGCGGACAAATTGCGGCAGGTTTTCGCTCCGTACGTGGCTGCTGGTACCAAGATCGGCCGCGGTGGCGTGGTCGTAGGTGGTCGGGCCGCGCGGGGTCGGGGCGGTGCCGCCGCCGACCGTGAGCAGAACCGGGCGATCCGGGCCTGGGCGAAGAAGGAAGGCAAGGAGATCTCCGACCGCGGGCGCATCCCGCAGGAGATCGTGGACGAGTACCACGCCAAAGCCGGTCGCTGATCGTCCCAGGTGTACCGCTACCGACCAGCCCTCGTCGGCCGGTCGGAGCCAGTGACACGAGGTACGGATGTCTCATCCGTACCTCGTGTCCCTTTTTGGGGGTTTGGCGGTTGCGGCATGATCCTGCGGGGATCGGCTGGGCTGCGCGGTGCCGGGCCGGCTCTACTGCTCTGGCCAGAGCGTGGCAGGTTGTCCACAGCCTGTGCACCGGTTGTCCACAGGCCTGTGGACAACCGGTCGGGCGGTGGCGGTACGGACGGCGCGACCCGGTGAGCCGACGCCGCGCCCGGTCACCGGACCGAGCGGATTTCGCTCACCGCGTAGCGCCGAAGCCTCGGGGAACAGCCAGCGACCCGGCACAGTTGGGGTAAACGTTGCGGATCGCCCCTGCTCCGGCCCGACACGGCAGGAGCGGAGTCGGCCCACGGCGATAGAGTGATGGCACGAGCTTCCGCCTGGAGGCTCGTGCGCTGGCCCGCCAAGACCACTGGCGCACGGCACGTGAGGAGCACGAGGGCATGTTCGAGCGGTTCACCGACCGAGCGCGACGGGTTGTCGTCCTGGCTCAGGAAGAAGCCCGGATGCTCAACCACAACTACATCGGCACGGAGCACATCCTGCTCGGCCTCATCCACGAGGGTGAGGGCGTGGCGGCGAAGGCCCTGGAGAGCCTGGGCATCTCGCTGGAAGGTGTGCGTCAACAGGTCGAGGAGATCATCGGCCAGGGCCAGCAGGCGCCGAGCGGGCACATCCCGTTCACGCCGCGGGCCAAGAAGGTGTTGGAGCTGTCGCTGCGGGAGGCGCTGCAGCTCGGCCACAACTACATCGGCACGGAGCACATCCTGCTCGGGCTGATCCGTGAGGGCGAGGGCGTCGCGGCCCAGGTGCTGGTCAAGCTCGGCGCCGACCTCAACCGGGTCCGCCAGCAGGTGATCCAGCTGCTGTCGGGCTACCAGGGCAAGGAGCCGGCGGCGGCGGGCGCGGCGGCGGGCGAGGCCGCCCCGTCGACCAGCCTGGTGCTGGACCAGTTCGGTCGTAACCTGACCCAGGCGGCCCGGGAGGGCAAGCTCGACCCGGTGATCGGCCGGGAGAAGGAGATCGAGCGGGTGATGCAGGTGCTCTCCCGCCGCACCAAGAACAACCCGGTGCTGATCGGTGAGCCCGGTGTCGGCAAGACGGCCGTGGTGGAGGGCCTGTCCCAGAAGATCATCAAGGGCGAGGTGCCCGAGACGCTGAAGGACAAGCAGCTCTACACCCTCGACCTCGGTGCGCTGGTCGCTGGCTCCCGCTACCGCGGTGACTTCGAGGAGCGCCTGAAGAAGGTGCTCAAGGAGATCCGCACCCGGGGCGACATCATCCTGTTCATCGACGAGATTCACACCCTGGTCGGCGCTGGCGCGGCCGAGGGCGCGATCGACGCGGCGAGCATCCTCAAGCCGATGCTGGCCCGCGGTGAGCTGCAGACCATCGGGGCGACCACCCTCGACGAGTACCGCAAGCACCTGGAGAAGGACGCCGCGCTGGAGCGCCGGTTCCAGCCGATCCAGGTGGGTGAGCCGTCGCTGGCCCACACCATCGAGATCCTCAAGGGCCTGCGGGACCGCTACGAGGCGCACCACCGGGTGAGCATCACCGACGCCGCCCTGGTCGCCGCCGCGACGCTGGCCGACCGGTACATCTCCGACCGGTTCCTGCCGGACAAGGCGATCGACCTGATCGACGAGGCCGGTGCCCGGATGCGGATCCGCCGGATGACCGCGCCGCCGGACCTGCGTGACTTCGACGAGCGGATCGCCCAGGTGCGCCGCGACAAGGAGTCCGCGATCGACGCGCAGGACTTCGAGCGGGCCGCGCAGCTGCGGGACAAGGAGAAGCAGCTGCTCGGTCAGAAGGCGCAGCGGGAGAAGGAGTGGAAGGCGGGCGACCTCGACGTGGTCAGCGAGGTCGACGACGAGCAGATCGCCGAGGTGCTCGGCAACTGGACCGGTATCCCGGTCTACAAGTTGACCGAGGAGGAGACCTCCCGGCTGCTGCGCATGGAGGACGAGCTGCACAAGCGGGTCGTCGGCCAGGAGGACGCGGTCCGGGCGGTGTCGAAGGCGATCCGGCGGACCCGGGCCGGTCTGAAGGACCCGAAGCGGCCATCCGGCTCGTTCATCTTCGCCGGTCCGTCGGGTGTCGGTAAGACCGAGCTGTCCAAGGCGCTCGCCGAGTTCCTGTTCGGCAGCGAGGACGCGCTGATCCAGCTGGACATGTCCGAGTTCCACGACCGGTACACGGTGTCCCGCCTGGTCGGTGCCCCGCCCGGGTACGTCGGCTACGACGAGGGCGGCCAGCTGACCGAGAAGGTCCGGCGTCGGCCGTTCTCGGTGGTGCTGTTCGACGAGATCGAGAAGGCCCACCCGGACGTGTTCAACACGTTGCTGCAGATCCTGGAGGACGGGCGGCTCACCGACGGTCAGGGTCGGATCGTCGACTTCAAGAACACCGTGATCATCCTGACCACGAACCTGGGCACCCGGGACGTGGCCAAGGCGGTGTCGCTGGGCTTCCAGGCGTCGGAGGACAACGACTCCAACTACGACCGGATGAAGCAGAAGGTCAACGACGAGCTGAAGCAGCACTTCCGGCCGGAGTTCCTCAACCGGATCGACGACACCATCGTGTTCCACCAGCTGAACCCGACCGAGATCCTGTCGATCGTGGACATCATGATCTCCCGGATCGAGACCCAGCTGCGGAACAAGGACATGAGCATGGAGCTCACCGACAACGCCAAGAAGTACCTGGCGAACAAGGGCTTCGACCCGGTGCTGGGGGCCCGGCCGCTGCGCCGGACCATCCAGCGCGACATCGAGGACAACCTGTCGGAGCGGATCCTGTTCAACGAGCTCAAGCCGGGTCAGATCGTGGTCATCGACTGCGAGGGTGACCCGGACGACATCGACAAGTCCAAGCTCGTCTTCCAGGGCGCCGACCGGCCGGTCGCCGTACCGGACGCGGTTCCCGCCGACCTCGGCGGTGCCACGGCGGCCGGCGCGGACGAGTAAAGACCGGCAGTCGACTGAACAGTGCGGCACCGGCGGCGCGAGCCGCCGGTGCCGCACTGCGTTTGCTGGTCAGTCGTCAGCCCCGGAAAGCCGTCACCCCGGCCGGGCCGCCGTCAGCCCGGAGGCCGTCAGCCCTGACCGGCCAGCGTGTACCCGGTCGGCGGCGCGCCGTCGCGGGCCACCGGCTCCACCAGACCGTCCTCGATCAGGCTGGCCAGGGCCCGACGGCGCTGCAGATCGTCGCCCCACACCACGTCCAGCCGCTGCTGCGGCACCGGCCCGGTCGCCTCTCGCAGCACCGCCAGCAGCAGGCCACGGACCTGCCGATCGGTGCCGGCGTACCGCTGCGGTCGGCGGCTCGGCCCGCTCGGTGCCGGCCGGCCGCCCGCCCGCCACGCGCAGCGGCCGGCCATCGGGCACACCCCGCAACGCGGTGTCCGAGCCACGCAGACCACCGCACCCAGCTCCATGAACGCGGCGCTGGCCCGGGCCGCCCGAGCCGGCTCGGCCGGCAGCAACGCGGCGGTGGCAACGAGATCGGCCGGGCGGGTCGCCGGCCCGGCGTCAGCCGCCCCGTCGACCGCCCGTGCCACGAACCGCCGGACGTTGGTGTCCACCACCGGATGCCGCTGCCCGTAGGCGAACGCGGCGACCGCCCGAGCGGTGTAGCTGCCGACTCCCGGCAGGGCCAGCAACTCGTCCAGACCGGTCGGCACCTTGCCGTCGTACCGCTCGGTCAGCACCGTGGCGCACTCGTGCAGCCGCAGCGCGCGACGCGGGTAGCCGAGCCGGTTCCACATCCGGATCGCCTCGGCCGGCGAGTCAGCGGCCAGCGCTGGCGGGTCCGGCCACCGGTCCAGCCAGGCGCGCCACGCCGGCAGCACCCGGACCACCGGAGTCTGCTGCAGCATCACCTCGCTTACCAGGATCGCCCAGGCACCGACCCCCGGCTCCCGCCAGGGCAGGTCACGGGCGTTGTCGTCGAACCACTCGATCGCCGTGTCGGCGAAACTCATGTCACGCATGGCGCCGCCGATCCTGCCATGCCACGTTGCCGGCCCCGCCCCAGGCCGTCCCCGGACGGGACCCGGGTACCGGGCCGCCCGGTCGGGCCGGCACCCGGTCGGGCAGACTGCTGGCATGAACGAACTCGCGATCACCGTGATCGGGCGCGACCGGCCCGGCATCGTCGCGGACGTCGCGGAGGTGCTGGCCGGTCTCGGTGCCAACCTGACCGACTCGACGATGACCCGGCTGCGCGGCCACTTCGCGATGACCCTGGTCTGCGCCGGTCCGGCCGAGGCCGCGGTGCAACAGGCACTGCGGCCGCTCACCGCCGACGGCCAACTGCTGGCCACCGTACGGCCGGTTCCGGCGGACGGTCAGCAGCCGGCGGGCGGCGAACCGCACCTGCTCAGCGTGCACGGCGCCGACCGGCTGGGCATCGTCGCGGCGGTGACCCGGGTGGTCGCCGAGGCGGGCGGCAACGTCACCGACCTGACCACCCGGCTGACCGGCCCGCTCTACGTGCTGGTCGCCGAGGTCGAGCTGCCCACAGGTACGGCGGCCGAGGTCGGCCGGCGGCTGTCCGAGACGGCTCGGGCGCTCGACGTCGAGGTGACCCTCCGGCCGGTCGATTCGGACGTGCTGTGAGCACGGTCAGCCGTACCCTGGCCGACTGGACCGAGACGGTGCTCGGCGTACCGGGGCGGGTGGTTCCGGTGGTCGCCGCGCCCGACCAGGTGCTCAGCCGGGCCGGTGAGCCGGTGGACCCGTGCGCTGCCGGGACGGTCCAGGTCGCCGCCGACCTGGTCGCCACGATGCGGGTCTCGCCCGGCTGTGTCGGCCTGGCCGCACCGCAGATCGGGATCAGCGCGCAGGTTTTCGCCGTCGACGTGACCGGGCACCCGAAGACGGTCACCGGGCACGGCACGTTCGTCCTGTGCAATGCCCGGCTGCTCGAGGCCACCCGGTGGCGGCCGGGCCGGGAGGGCTGCATGTCGGTGCCGGACCTCACCGGTGACGTCAAACGGGCCACCCGGGTCGTGGTGGAGGCGCAACTGCCCGGCACCGGCGAGCTGGTACGCCTGGTCACCGACGGGTTCGAGGCGCGGGCCGCCCAGCACGAGATCGACCACTGTGCCGGTCTGCTGTTCTTGGACCGGGTGGCTGGGGCGCACGCCGTCTTCCCGCGTAAGACATATCTCTGACCGGGTGCCCCGGGCCTCGGCGCGTCGCGGCCGATCGGTCCGGTCTTGCCGATACGGTGTGCCATCATGCGACTGACGGTTGGCCCGCTGCCACCCGCCATCTACTGGCGGCGGCGTGCCGTCGTGCTCGGGGCGCTGCTGCTCCTGCTGTTCATCGTGGCCTACTCGTGCATCGGCTCCGACCAGACTGGCCGGTCGCAGGCCGATCCCACCCCGACCCCGTCCGGTGAGCTGCTCACCCCGACCACCTCGTCCCCGGAGCCGGAGGACGGTGTCGGCACCAACGACGGCGACGACCCCGACACCCTCGGCAACGGCGACGCTGGCGACGCAGGTGGTGGCAGCACCGGCGGCGGTACGGGCGACGACGGCACGACCGGCGGCGGGCAGCCCGGCGCCGGCGACCAGAACCTCCCTGGCGGCCCGGCCGGTCCGGCCGCCGGCACCTGCACCGACGACGAGATCCTGCTGACTGCGGCAGCCTCGCAGGCCACTGCCCAGAAGGGCGTCACCCTGGCCTTGCAGTTGCGGGTGCAGAACGTGTCCAGCCGTACCTGCGACCGGGATGTGGGCGCCGACCCGCAGGAGCTGTACCTCAAGCGGGGCGCGGAGCTGATCTGGTCGTCGGATACCTGCGGAGCCGCCCGGGGCACCGACGTGCGCACCTTCGGGCCCGGCACCGCCCGCGACTACCAGGTGGCCTGGAACGGTAGGGCGGCGAGCGAGTGCGCCAACAACGTCGCGGCCGGTGACCATCCGGCTGCCGGCGAGTACCAGCTCTTCGCCCGACTCGGCTCGAAGGTCAGCGAGCCGTTTGTGATCACCATCACCGGCTGACGTCCGGGGTACGTCCCTCGCGCAGTTACCCCGATTCCGGCACGACGTGGACGTAGCGCTTCAGACGTGGCGCTTCAGACGTAGCGCTCCAGAATCGACGCTTCGGCCAGCCGGGACAGACCTTCCCGTACGCTGCGCGCCCGAGCATCGCCGACGCCGTCGACGGCCTGCAGGTCCTCCACCGTCGCCCCGAGCAGCCGTTGCAGACTGCCGAAGTGGTTGACCAGCCGGTCCACCACCGACACCGGCAGCCGGGGCACCTTTGCCAGCAGCCGGAAACCGCGCGGGCTCACCGCCGCGTCGAGCGCCTCGGTGGAGGCGGCGTACCCGATCGCCTTGGCCACCGCGACCAGGTCGATCAGCTCGGTGGCGGTCAGCAGGTCCAACTCGACCAGGGCCTCGTCGAGGGTTCGCGCCTTGCGTACGGTGGGCAGGTAGTCGCGGATCACCAGGGTCCGGTCGGCGTCCACGCCGGCCATCAGCTCGTCGAGCTGCAGCGCCAGCAGCCGGCCGTCGGTGCCCAGCTCGACCACGTACCCGGCGATCTCGTCGGCGATCCGTCGGACCATCTCCAGCCGCTGCACCACCGCGACCGCGTCGCGGACGGTGACCAGGTCCTCGATCTCCAGGGCGGAGAGCGTGCCGGACACCTCGTCCAGCCGCAGCTTGTACCGCTCCAGGGTGGCCAACGCCTGGTTGGCCCGGGACAGGATGGCGGCCGAGTCGTCCAGCACGTGCCGCTGACCGTTGACGTAGAGGCTGATGATCCGCATCGACTGGCTGACCGAGATCACCGGGTAGCCGGTCTGTCGGGCGACCCGTTCCGCGGTGCGGTGCCGGGTGCCCGACTCATCGGTCGGAATGGACGGGTCCGGCATCAGATGCACGGCGGCCCGGACGATCCGGGTGCCGTCGCTGGACAGCACCACCGCGCCGTCCATCTTGCACAGCTCGCGGACGCGGGTGGAGGAGAACTCGACGTCGAGCGGGAAGCCCCCGGTGCACAGCGAATCGACCTGCTTGTCGTAGCCGAGCACGATCAGCGCGCCGGTCCGGCCGCGCAGGATCCGTTCCAGCCCGTCGCGCAGCGCGGTGCCGGGCGCCATCAGCGCCAGGTTGGCCCGCAGCGGATCTCCGGTGGCCGCCGGGCTGGTCAGCGCCGAGGTGCCGGCGCTGATGGTGCGTGCCGGGGTGCCGACGGCACCGGTGCGCGCCGGCGTACCGACGGCACCGACCCGGCCGGCCGCGCCGGCACCGGTGCCGGCGCTGGCAGTCTTGTTCGCATCGCGGTCGATCGCCACGGGCAACAGTCTACGGACCGCCGTGCGGTGGGTGCTCCCGCGGTTACTGCCGCGCCAGATCAGCCGGCTGAGGCGCGCGCTGCGGCCTGCAACGCGGCCCGTACGTCGTTGACCTCGGTGACCTGCATGTTCGGCGGCATCGGGTCGCTGCCGGAACCGGCCGTACCAGGGGGTACCAGTGCGTACCGGAAGCCGAGCCGGGCGGCTTCGGCCAGCCGCCGGGCGACCGCACCGACCCGGCGCACCTCACCGGTGAGCCCGACCTCGCCGATCGCCACCAGCTGCGGGGAGACGGCCAGGTTGAGCCCGCCGGAGGCGACCGCCAGCGCCACCGCGAGGTCGGCGGCCGGCTCCACCACCCGGATGCCGCCGACCGTCGCCGCGAACACCTCCCGGTCGTGCAGGGTGAGCCGTTCGGTACGCCGTTGCAGCACCGCCAGCACCATCGCCAGTCGGGCACCGTCGAGCCCGGACACGGTACGCCGGGGCGAGCCGGCGACGGTCGCCCCGATCAGCGCCTGGACCTCGGTGACCAGGGCCCGCCGGCCCTCCATCGCCACCGTGGCGCAGGTGCCGGGGACCGGCTCGGTGTAGCGGGTGAGGAACAGCCCGGACGGGTCGGGCAGACTGCTGATGCCGCCTTCGTGCATCTCGAAGCAGCCGACCTCGTCGGCCGCGCCGAACCGGTTCTTCATGCCGCGTACCATCCGCAGCGACGAGTGCTTGTCGCCTTCGAAGTGCAGCACCACGTCGACCAGGTGCTCCAGCACCCGAGGGCCGGCGACCTGGCCGTCCTTGGTGACGTGGCCGACCAGCACGGTGGCGATGTTGCGTTCCTTGGCCGCCGCGACCAGCGCGGCGGTGACCGCCCGGACCTGGGTGACGCCGCCGGGGATACCGTCCGAGCCGGGCATCGAGATGGTCTGCACCGAGTCGAGCACCAGCAGACCCGGCCGGACCGCGTCGAGGTGGCCGAGGACCACCCCGAGGTCGCTCTCCGCCGCCAGGTAGAGCCGTTCGTGCAGTGCGCCGATCCGCTCGGCGCGTAGCCGTACCTGGCTGGTCGACTCTTCGCCGCTGACCACCAGCGACGGACTGCCGGCGGTGGCCGCCCACTGCTGGGCGACGTCGAGCAGCAGGGTCGACTTGCCGACCCCGGGCTCACCGGCCAGCAGCACCACCGCGCCGGGCACCAGGCCGCCGCCGAGCACCCGGTCGAGTTCGCCGACGCCGGTCGGCCGGGCCTTGGCGGGTGCGGCGCTGATGGTGGCGATCGGCCGGGCCGGTTCGGTCGGCATCCGGGTGCTGACCACCCGGCCGGAGACCACCGGGCCGCTGACCACCGATTCGATCACCGATCCCCATTCGCCGCATTCCGGGCACCGGCCCACCCATTTGGGCGGCTGGTGCCCGCACGCGTCGCATTCGTACGCGGGCCGGGGCTCACGCGACGCGGCCCGGCTGCGCGGCGCGGTGCCACCGCGTCCCGTGCCGGTGCCGCCGGCGCCCCGGGGGATCGACCGCGAGCTCAGTGCTCTTCCTCGTCGTGCTCGGCGGGCGCCCGGGGGGCCGGGGTGAGCGGCATGTCCACCGGCGCGGCGACCACCAGCGGCGCGCCGCCGGTGCTGAACTCGAAGGCCAGGTTCACCGAGTATCCGGCGGCGAGCGGGTCGGCCAGCCCGGTCACCCGCAGCGGTTCGGTGTCGTCGGTGCTGAACAGCGCCCACCCGTTGGCCGGCAGCTGCACGATCGCGTCCCGGCCCGGGTCCGGCTGCGGCACCTCGACGGTGCCCGGCTCCGGCGACGGGGTCGGCCCGGTCTGCTCGGAGCCACCGATCACCACCGTCTCGGCCCCGACCACCGTCGCCCAGTCCTCGTCGGTGACCGGGGCGGCGCTGACCCGTACGGTGACCGGATCGTTGGTGTTGTTGAACAGCCCGACCTCGACCGGCGCGCTACCGCCGGCCGGATAGCCCTCCACCCCGGGGTAGGGCACCGAGAGGTCGCGCACCGACACCGCGCCGTCCGGCGACTCGAGGTTGACTCCGTTGATCGCCGTCGCCTTGGTCGCGGTCTCCGCGATCTGGCCGGTGCCGCAGCCGCTGAGCAGCAGACCGCTGGCCACGGCAGCGCCGGCGAACAGCACCGCGACTCGGCGGTGTCCCCTGGTCGAGGGCGTCACGTCGGTCCTCCTTGTCACGGCGCGGCGACGAGCCCCGCGCAGGCCGGCTCCAGGGTAGTTGGCGGTGATCCGCGCCCCGCCACGGACCCGATAATCCGTGACCGGCGGCGCTCACCCGACGGGGCCGCTGGCCACCAGCAGCACCACGTCGATCACGGCGACCACCAGCACCGCCCGGAAGACGCCGTCCGACCGGCCGGCCCGCCGGGCGGTTCGCCGGGCCGCGTACCAGCCGGTCGGCAGAATGACCGCGGTGCCGGCGACCGCGGCGAGCCCGGCCCACGACGGCGGCCCGGGCGGGCCGACGACCAGCGTCACGGTGGCGGCGAAGAGCAGCCCGGCCGCCGCGACCCCCGAACCGGTGGCCCCGAGCCGGTGCGGCAGACCCCGCACGCCGGTGCGGGCGTCGTCGGCCAGATCCGGCAGTACGTTGGCGAAGTGCGCGCCGGCGCCGAGCAGCCCGGCGGCGGTGACCAGCCAGGCCGGTGGCGCGGGCGCGCCCGGCAGGGCAAGCACGATGAAGGCTGGCAGCGCTCCGAAGGAGAACGCGTACGGCAGCACCGACACGGCGGTGGACTTCAACGGCCAGTTGTAGGCCAGCGCGCTGAGCAGCGCGGCGGTGATGCACAACGTTGCCGCCAGCCCGGTCGGCGCGGCCAGCAACGGGGTGGCCAGCGCGGCGGCCAGACCGGCGACGCCCACCGTGCGCCGACTGACCACGCCGGTCGCGACCGGCTTGTCGGCCCGTCCGGTCTGCCGGTCGCGACCGGCGTCCAGCCAGTCGTTGGTCCAGCCGACGGCGAGCTGGGTGGCCGCGACGGTGGCGGCGACCAGCACGATCCCGCCCGGACGGTGACCGACGCCCCAGGCCAGCAGGGCGGTCACGGTGGTGACCGCGACCGCCGGTTCGGGGTGGCTGGCCTTGATCAATGCGGACACGCGGCGCGACATATCCGCCAAGTGTGGCCGTTACCGGCTGGTCATGCCACGCTCAGTCAATGCCGGATCTGCCGCCGAACGATCCCCGCCAGTACGACGTGCTGGCCGACGAGTGGTGGCGGCCGGCCGGCGCGTTCGAGATGTTGCACTGGATCGCCGAGGCGCGGGCCCGGCTGATTCCACCTGCGGCCCGGCCCGGGGCGGTGCTGGTCGACATCGGCTGCGGGGCCGGTCTGCTCGCCCCTCATCTGCGCGGCAAGGGCTACCGGCATGTCGGGGTCGACCTGGTCGGGTCGGCGCTGCGGCAGGCGGCCCGGCACGGTGTCGAGCCGGTACGCGGTGACGCGACCCGGCTGCCGCTGGCCGACCGGGTGGCCGACGTGGTCTCCGCCGGGGAGCTGCTGGAGCACGTACCGGATCTGTCGGCGGCGGTCGCCGAGGCGTGCCGGGTGCTGCGGCCCGGCGGGCTGCTGGTGCTGGACACCCTGAACGCCACATTGGCCAGCCGGCTGATCGCGGTCGAGTTGGGCGAACGCCTGCCGGTCGCGCCGCGCGGCATTCACGACCCCGCGCTGTTCGTCCGTCCGCAGCGGCTGGTCGCCGAGTGCGCCCGGCACGGCGTACGGCTGGCGGTGCGCGGCCTCCGGCCGAGCGTTTTCAGCCTGATCGATTGGCTGGTGCGCGCGCCGTTGCGCCGATCGGCTCCGGACCGGGCACTCTGGAAACCCCGGCGGCGGATGGTGCCGACCTGGTCCACCTCGGTGCTCTACCAAGGCAGGGGGGTCAAGGCGGGCTGAGCGGACGAGCAGGTGGGCAGGTCGACGGCGGAAGGGGCGGCAATGGTTGCGGATGCACTGGCGGCGGCGCGGCGGGTGGTGCCACGGTTGGCGGCGCGGGCGGGTGAACACGACCGGGCCGGCACCTTCCCGGTGGCGGACTTCGCCGACCTGCGGCAGGAGCAGCTGTTCGGGTTGATGGTCCCGCAGCGGCTGGGCGGGCGGGGTGCCGGCTTCGCCGACTATGCCGAGGTGGCGTACGAGCTGTCCCGGGGCAACGGCGCCACCGCGCTGGTGTTCAACATGCATGCCTCGGTGACCGGCGCGCTGGGCGCGGTCGACGACAACCTCGCCGAGGCGATGGGGCTGCCGGACGAGGCGTTGGCGGCCCGGGACCAGTTGCTCGCCGACGCGGCAGCCGGATCCTGGTACGCGGTGGCGATGAGCGAGCGGGGTGCCGGCTCCCGGCTCTCCCAGCTGTCCACCGTCTACCACCGGGTGGACGGCGGATACCAGATCAAGGGTGCCAAGGCGTTCTGTTCCGGGGCCGGCCATGCCTCCGGGTACCTGGTCGCCGCCCGGCACGCCGACGACCAGTCGGTGGTGTCGCAGTTCCTGGTCCCGGCGGACACGCCCGGCCTGCGGGTGGAGCAGAGCTGGGATTCGCTCGGGATGCGGGCCACCTGCTCGCACGACCTGCATCTGGACGTGACCGTCGGCCAGCGGACCCTGCTCGGCGGGGTGGAAGGGCTGGCCCTGGTGGTGGCCCAGCTGATGCCGCACTGGATGGTGGCCAGCTACGCGGCGGTCTACGCCGGGGTGGCCCGGGCGGCGGTGGACGCGGCGGTGCAGCATCTCACCGAGCGGGGGTTGACCCACCTGCCGGCGGTCCGGGCCCGGATCGGCCGGGCGGACGCGGCCGCCGCCGCGGCCCTGCTGACGGTACGGGAGGCGGCCCGTCGAGTGGACGCCGAACCGGGCGACCCGGCGACCAACCAGTGGGTGTGGCGGGCCAAACTGGTCGCCGGCGGCACGGCGGCCGAGGTGGCGTCGTCGATGCTGGAGGCGGCCGGGACCTCGGCGACCCGCCGGGGGCATCCGCTGGAACGGCTCTACCGGGACGCCCGCTGCGGTGCGCTGCACCCGCCGACGTCGGACGTCTGCGCCGACTGGCTGGGCGTGGCGACGATCGGCGGGGACCCGGACCGCGACGGATCGGCACCCCGGTGGTGAGCCGGTCGCCGGAGCCGGTGGCGGGCCGGTCTGAGCCGGTGGCGGGCCGGTCGTCGGCCGCCGTGGTCGGGCTCGGGGTGGCGTTGCCGCCGTCGGCCAGCCAGGACGAGCTGTGGCGGGACTTCTTCGCGGCGCGGTACGACGGCGGCACCCGGGCGCTCGCGGAGCGGATCTTCGCCAATTCCGGGGTACGCACCCGGCAGGCGGCGGTGAGCCCGTTGCTGGAGGACGTCGCGGACTGGCCGACCGAGCGGCGGATGCGCCGCTACCAGGTCGAGGCGTTGCCGCTGGGTAAGGAGGCGGTGGACCGGGCGCTGACCCAGGCCGGCCTGACCGCCGGGGAGATCGGTCTGTTCGTGGTCTGCTCGTGCACCGGGTACGCCACGCCCGGCCTGGACATCATCCTGGCCCGGGACGTCGGCATGGCCGCCGACACCCAGCGGTTGTTCGTCGGGCACATGGGCTGCTACGCGGCGCTGCCCGGGTTGGGCGCGGCGGCCGATTTCGTCACCGCCCGGGGCCGGCCGGCGCTGCTGCTCTGCGCCGAGCTGACCAGCCTGCACATCCAGCCGCCGGCCCGTCGGGTGGACACTCAGCAGATCGTGGCGCACGCGTTGTTCTCCGACGCGGCGGCGGCGGTGGTGCTGACGCCGACCGACGGGGCCGGCGGCCCGCCGCCGCCCGGCGGCTACGCCGTACGGGAGGTCGTGTCGGCCACCGACGCCTCCACCGCCGACCACATGACCTGGGAGGTGACCGACCTCGGTTTCCGGATGGGTCTGTCGCCCCGGGTGCCGCAGGTGTTGTCGGTGCACGTACGGGCGCTGGTCGGCGATCTGCTGGCCCGGCACGGGCTGACCGTGTCGCAGGTGGACGGTTGGGCGGTGCACCCGGGTGGGCCGCGGATCCTCAACGTGGTGCAGCGGGAGCTGGGGTTGTCCGACGCGGCGATGTCGGCGTCCCGGGAGACGTTGGCGGCGTACGGCAACTGCTCGTCGCCGACCGTACTGCTGATCCTGGACCGGTTGCGGCGGGCGGGGCCGCCGCCGCGTCAGGTGGTGATGCTGGCGTTCGGTCCGGGCCTGACGCTCTACGCCGCGCTGCTCGGCCGCTGACCTGCCGCGCGCGCCCGATCCGGCGGTGGTCCCGCTCCCGGCGGTGGTCCCGCTCCCCGACGGGGCAGCGGCTGCGGCGGGCGGGTTCAGGGGCCGACCAGCAGGGCTAAGTCGGCGCGGTACGTCTCGACCGAGTCGGCCTGCGGCACCAGCCGGATGACCTCGCCGGTCTCGGTGACCAGCAGCGCGGTGGCGGTGCCGGCGGTTGCCGGGACGTCGACGAAGTTGCGGATCCCGGCGGCCGGGTCGGCCAGCAGGTGGGTGCCGAGGCTGTCGGCGAGCACCGGCGGCAGGGTGCCGGGGGAGGTGGCGCCGCTGGTGACCGCGACGACCGAGACCCCGGCCGGGGCGGCGGCGGCCGCCGCGGTGATCTGGTCGGCGCACTCACAGCCCTCGACGAGCAGGATCGCCGCCGGCAGCAACGACCGGACCGGGACCGAGGCGCCGGAGTCGTCGATCAGGTCGAGTGCGGGCAGCGGGCGGTCGGGCAGGGGAGCGGGGGTCGACGGTGTCGGGCTGGCGGTGGGCTGGGGCCGGTCGGACCAGGCGACGGTGAACATGCTGATCATCGCGGCGAGGACGGCCACCAGCATGATGATCAACGGCAGTCGGAGGGCGGCGATCTCGTGTGGCCGGTGCCCGCTGCCGCCGGCCCGGCCGGTGTCGCCGGGGTGGATGCCGAACCGCCGGTGCCAGTGGTCCCGCCGGCGGGTGCGGTGCAGCTCCCGGCGGACCTGCGCCGCTTCTTCGGCGAGTGCCCCGGGATCGTCCGGGATGACGATCGGGCCCCACTCGGGCGGGATCTCGGGCAGGTCGTCGGGCGCCCCGGCGCCGTCCGACCACCCATCACCGTTGTTGCCTGTCCTGCCCACAGCACCCCCAGCCGCTCGCCCACCGGGTCGATCGGGGTCTAGGTATCAGGGTCTCGCAACGAACCTGGTTCCGCCAGTGCCGGGGCGCGGGAAGCGGCCGGACGATATGCTGGAAGTGCCGAAACGCGTCCCATCTGGCACGTCCGACCAGTTAGCTGACTGCTGATCTGGTTGTTACTTAGCGTGTTCAAAACCTACTGGCGGTTGCGTGTCAAGCTCGAGAAAGACCTCTCACAGCCCCTCTGACCTGCGCTTACGGCTCAGACTGTGACGGGACATCGGTGCCTGAGCGTGTTACCCTAGACACAGCGAAAGGGGCTTCGAACCTATGGTTTTCAGTGTCGGCGAGACCGTTGTTTACCCCCACCACGGGGCCGCACTCATCGAGGCAATCGAGACTCGTGTCATCAAGGGCGAGGAGAAGCAGTACCTCGTCCTCAGGGTTGCGCAGGGTGACCTGACGGTGCGAGTTCCCGCCGAGAACGCCGAGATCGTCGGCGTGCGCGAAGTGGTTGGCGAAGAAGGCCTCGGCAAGGTCTTCGATGTCCTCCGCGCCCCGCACACCGAGGAGCCGACCAACTGGTCGCGGCGATACAAGGCCAACCTCGAGAAGTTGGCATCCGGAAACCCGCTCAAGGTCGCCGAGGTCGTTCGTGACCTGTGGCGTCGGGAGCGGGAGCGGGGGCTGTCCGCAGGCGAGAAGCGCATGCTCGCCAAGGCCAGGGACATCCTGGTCGGTGAGGTCGCGCTTGCGGAGAAGAGCACCAAGGACGAGGCAGAGACCTTGCTCGACAAGGTGCTCACCGACGCGTAGGCAACTCTCCACCCATAGATAGTCTGTTGCCACCTGCACCGAGGACCGCGACGTGACCGCGCACTTCCAGCAACGCGGTGACGTCGCGGTCCTCGTTCCTGCGGCGGGTTCCGGGGTACGGCTCGGACCCGGCGCCCCCAAAGCACTCCGGCCACTCGGCGGCGTACCGCTGCTGGTGCACGCGGTGCGTCGACTGGCCGCCGCCTCCTCGGTCGCGGTGATCGTGGTCGCCGCCCCACCCGCCGACGTCGCCGCCGTCCGCGACCTGCTCGCCCCCGCCACGGCCGGGCTGCCGCTGATCGTGGTGCCGGGCGGCGCACACCGACAGGCCTCGGTGGCCGCCGCGCTCGCCGCCGTCCCCGCCGGCCCGCAGATCGTCCTGGTGCACGACGCGGCCCGCGCCCTCACTCCACCCGACCTGGTCGACTCGGTCGCCGCCGCGGTCCGGGCCGGCGCTGACGCCGTCATCCCGGTGCTCCCGGTCGTCGACACCATCAAGTCGGTGGACGCCGACGAGACCGTCCTGGCCACCGTCGACCGGTCGACGCTGCGGGCCGTGCAGACCCCGCAGGGGTTCCGGCGCGACGTGCTGGCCGCCGCGCATGCCGACGCCGTCGATCCGCACACCGACGACGCCGGTCTGGTGGAGAAGCTCGGCGTACCGGTGCTCTGCGTGCCCGGCTCGGAACGGGCGCTGAAGATCACCCGACCGTTCGATCTGGTGATCGCCGAGCACCTGCTCGCCACCGAGCCGGCGACCCGTACCCTGCCTTCATGATCGTCCTGCAGACCGAGCCAGCGCGATGATCGTTCCCCGGGTGGGTGTCGGCACCGACGTGCACGCCTTCGCCGCCGACCGGGCCTGCTGGGTCGCCGGCCTGCACTGGCCGGGCGAGACCGGGCTGGCCGGGCACTCCGACGGCGACGTCGCCGCGCACGCCGCCTGCGACGCGCTGTTCTCCGCCGCCGGCCTCGGTGATCTCGGCGCCAACTTCGGTGTCGCCGAACCTCGCTGGGCCGGGGCCGCCGGGGTCGACCTGCTGGCCGAGGCGGCCCGCCGGGTGGTCGCCGCCGGCTTCGTGATCGGCAACGTCTCGATCCAGGTGATCGGCGTACGGCCGAAGATCGGTCCCCGGCGCGCCGAAGCACAGCAACTGCTCAGCGCCGCCGCCGGTGCGCCGGTGACCGTTTCCGGCACCACCACCGACGGGCTCGGGCTGACCGGCCGGGGCGAAGGCCTCGCCGGCCTGGCGGTCGCGCTCGTCTATCCGTCCGGGCCGCCCGGATAGGCTCGACAGGTGTCGAGCGAGTCTTCCCCCGAGCCGCCCACCGACGTTGACGGCTACCTGCAGCGCGCCGGGCTGCTGGCCGACCTGGGCCGCTACGACGAGGCCGCCGGTGAGATCGGCTTCGCGGTGTCCCTCGACCCGGACAGCGTCGCCGCCCGGATCATGCTGGCCCGGGTGCATCTCGCCGCCGACCGCCCGGAGCAGGCCCTCGCCGCGATCGACGCCTGGGCGGACGAGCCGCCGAACCCGTGGTCGGCCGAGGCCGCAGCGACGGCCACACCGGCAGAGGCAGCACCGACCGCACCAGCCGACGGGGCCGCCGGTGCCGGCACCGCTGCCCGACCCGGCCCACCTGACCGGGTCGCCCTGCTGGTGGTACGCGGGCTGGCGCTGGTCGACCTGCGGCGGTACGCCGACGCCGCCCGGCTCGCCACCGACCTGCTGGCGACGTACCCGGACGACGCGTACGCCCAGCGCAGCGGGGCGGCGATCCTGGCCGGCTCGCGCAACGGCCAGCCGGCGCTCAACGCCGCCTGGCGCGGGGTGGAGCTGGCCCCGCAGGACGCCCAGGCACATCTGGTGCTGGGGCTGGTCGGGGCCCGGCTGGAGCTGTTCGACCTGGCGCACCGGGCCTACGGGGAGGCGCTGCGGCTGGACCCGTTGATCGGTGAGGCGCAGCACGACGTCGGGGTGATCCACCTGGAACAGCGGCGGTACGCCGCCGAGCTGGCGGTGCTCGCCGAGCGGGCCACCGCGATGGCACCGCCCCCACCGCCCGCACCGGCCCGGTCATCCCGGTGGGCACCGGCACCGCCCGGGTCGGTGCCGATGGACCCCCGGCTGGAGCGGCCGCCGACGCCCGAGGAGGAGCTGCGCCGGCTGGTGCTGATCGGGGCCGGCTACAGCATGATCGCGGCGGTGACGGTGGCCTGCCTGGCCGGCAGCGCGGCGTCGCGCGGCTGGGCTGTGGTCGCCGCGCTCGGCGGGTTCGTGCTGATCTGGGTGCTGGCCCGGCGGGTGCCGGGTGGCCGGATCCTCGAGGTGGTGTCGCAGTTGGTGGACCGCCGGCTGGCGACGGCGGTGTACGCGGCCGCCGCCGCCCCGGTGCTGATCTTCTGCTACGCGGCGATCGCCACCCCGTGGCTGCTGGTGTCGGCGATCGTCGCGGCCGCCGTCGCCCAGTTCATGGTGCTGCGCCAGGCCACCGCCCGACCACCGGACCAGCGGTAGCGCGCCGGATCAGCAGCCGGGCAGGCCGTGCCCGGTCAGCGGTCAGCGGGCGTTTCCGGCCCAGGTCCACGCGTACCCGGTGTCCTCGACGGACAGTGCCGGGTCGCAGAGGTCCAGCGGTCGGAAGGTGTCGACCATGACGGCGAGCTCGTCGAAGTGCTCGGCGCCGAGCGCCCGTTCGACCGCGCCGGGCTGCGGGCCGTGGGTGAACCCGGCCGGGTGCAGCGAGATCGAGCCCTGTTCGATGCCCGAGCCGCGCCGCGCCTCGTAGTTGCCGCCGGTGTAGAACAGCATTTCGTCGGAGTCGACGTTGTGGTGGTTGTACGGCACCGGGACCGCCTGCGGGTGGTAGTCGACCTTGCGCGGCACGAACGAGCAGATCACGAAGTTGGGGCCGGCGAACGTCTGGTGCACCGGCGGCGGCTGGTGCAGCCGGCCGGTGATCGGCTCGAAGTCGTAGATGCTGAACGCCCACGGGTAGAGGTGCCCGTCCCAGCCGACCACGTCGAACGGGTGGTGGGCGTACACGTGCCGGGTCCAGCCCTGCCGGTGCCGCACGTAGACCTCGACGTCGGTGCCGTCGACCAGCAGCGGTTTGCCCGGCCCACGGATGTCCCGCTCGCAGTACGGCGCGTGTTCCAGGAACTGGCCGCGCACCGACAGGTAGCGCTTGGGTGGTCCGATGTGGCCGGTGGCTTCGACGGTGAGCAGCCGCAGCGGCACGTCGTCGACGGGCACGATCCGGTGCACCACCGACGTCGGGATGATCACGTAGTCGCCGGAGGTGACGCCGAGCACCCCGAAGCTGGACTCGACGCGGGCGGCACCGGACTCGACGTACAGGCACTCGTCGCCGGTGGCGTTGCGGTACAGCGGGGACGGCCGGTCGGCGACGACGTACGAGATGCGCACGTCGTCGTTGGCGAGCAGCGGTTGCCGGCCGAGGACGGCGTCGGTGTGGCCGGTGTCCAGCTTGTGGGTGCGCAGGTGCCGTGGGGTGAGCGGGCGGTTCGGCAGCCGGCGCGTCGGCGGCGGGTCGTACGACTCGGCGGCGACGATGGCGGTCGGCAGGTGCCGGTGGTAGAGCAGGGACGAGTCGGCGGAGAAGCCCTCCTGGCCCATCAGCTCCTCGGCGTACAGGGTGCCGTCGGGCTGGCGGAACTGGGTGTGGCGCTTGCGGGGGATCTCGCCAACGCTGCGGTAGTAGGGCATCATTACCCTCCGTATCTCCCCGTTGACCGGGCGAAAGCGTCCGATAATCGGACGCTGTTGTCCGTTAATCGTAGAATCCACTAGGTTCGAAGGCGTGTCAATGCAGGTACCCAGGATCTTCACCGGCCTTGTCGACGACGCCGCGGTCTTCCCGCCGGGCAACGCCGACCTGCCCGACGCGATCACCGCGCACCGCGGCCACCGCACCGCCTGGTACACCGACCTGGTCGGCCCGTTCCTGCTGCCCGCGTCCGAGATCGGCGCGGCGCGGCGACTGGTCGGGCCCGGCGACGAGCTGGAGATCGGCCTGATCGGCGACACCGGCGTGGCCGCGCTGCCGGCCGCCGTCGAAGCGCTGCCGACCGACCGGATCCGGCCCCGGCAGGTCGAGGTCGCCGTCGCCAAGCGCGGCGAGGACCCGCAGCCCGGCCTGCGCGCGCTGCTCACCGCCCTGGCCGGCTGGCCCAAGATCAGCGGGTACGCGGAGGTGCCGCTCACCTGGGGGCTGCTCGCCGCCCTGGACAGCCTCGCCGAGGCGCGGGCCGGCGGCGTCGACGTCGCCGCCAAGTTCCGCACCGGCGGGCTGGCCGCCGAACTGTTCCCTACCCCGGTCGAGCTGGCCGCCGTCATCTGCGCCTGCCGGGACCGGGCGCTGCCGTTCAAACTGACCGCCGGCCTGCACCACGCCATCCGCGACACCGACCCGGAGACCGGCTTCACCCACCACGGCTTCCTCAACGTGCTCGCCGCCACGATCATCGCCGCCGAGGGCGCGGAGGTCGCCGAGGTCGCCGAACTGCTCGCCACCACCGACGCCGCCCGGCTGATCGAGCCGGCCCGCACGCGCGGCGGTGCCGACCGGCCGCTCTGGGTAGGTTTCGGGTCGTGCAGCATCACCGACCCGCTGACCGACCTGGTCCGGCTGGGGCTGATCAACGGAGGATTCGCGTGACGACCTGCTGGGTGCCTGGTGCCGACGGCTCACCGTACGGGGTGCAGACCCTGCCGTACGGTGCCTTCCGCCGCCGGGGTGCGGCCGGCTCGCCCGACGGCGGCGCGTCCGGCAGCGGCGCGTCCGGCAGCGGCGCGTCCGGCGGCGGTGAGCGGCGGCTCGGCGTACGGATCGCCGATTTCGTGCTCGACCTGCGCGGCGCGGAGGATGCCGACCTGATCCTCGCCGGCGGCGCCCTGTGCGAGCCGAACCTCAACGCCTTCCTGGCCCTTGGTCGGGCACAGTGGACGACGGTGCGGCGGCGGATCGTCGAGCTGCTCACCGAGACCGAGCACCGGGCCGCCGTCGAGCCGCTGCTGATCCCGCTGTCCGAGGTGGACCTGGTGCTGCCGTTCGCGGTCGGCGACTACGTCGACTTCTACTCGTCCGAGCAGCACGCCAGCAACGTCGGACAGATCTTCCGCCCAGGCCAGCCGCTGCTCACCCCCAACTGGCGGCACCTGCCGATCGGCTACCACGGCCGGGCCGGCACCGTCGTCGTCTCCGGTACGCCGATCGTGCGCCCCAGCGGGCAGCGGCGCAGCTCCGACGGCCCGGTCTTCGGCCCGTCCCGCCGGCTCGACATCGAAGCCGAGGTCGGCTTCGTCGTCGGGGTGCCGACCGCGCTCGGCGACCCGGTGCCGACCGACCGGTTCGCCGACCACGTGTTCGGGGTGACCCTGGTCAACGACTGGTCGGCCCGCGACATCCAGGCCTGGGAGTACCAGCCGCTCGGCCCGTTCCTGGGTAAGTCGTTCGCCACCTCGGTCGGCCCGTGGGTGGTGCCGCTGGAAGCCCTCGACCACGCCTGGGTGCCGGCCCCGGCGCAGGACCCGCCGGTGTTGCCGTACCTCGCTGAGTCGTCACGGCGCGGCCTGGACCTGTCGATCGTCGTCGAGTGGAACGGCACCCGGGTCAGCGAGCCGCCGTTCGCCGGCATGTACTGGACCCCGGCGCAGCAGTTGGCGCACCTGACCGTCAACGGCGCGTCGCTGCGCACCGGCGACCTCTACGCCTCCGGCACCGTCTCCGGGGCCCGGCGTGACCAGGTCGGCTCGTTCCTGGAGTTGACCTGGGGTGGCACCGAGCCGATCAAACTGGACGACGGGTCCGAGCGGACCTTCCTCGAAGACGGCGACACCGTCGTCATCACCGCCACCGCCCCCGGCCCGGCCGGCACGACGATCGGCTTCGGCGAGGTCACCGGCACCGTCGCGCCCGCCGCCTGATCCGGTCGAGCCACCGCCGCCTCTGTCACCATCCCGGCAGACGTCACGATGTGAGGCTGAGATACCTATCCCACTCGCCGATAGGTATCTCAGCCTCACATCGCGACCCACGATCCAGGCTGGCCGCTCGCTGTGGCCGCGTCGTCCAGGTCCGCGACGGGCGGATCACGGAGGACACCGAGGCGTGAGCCAGCGCCGGCGGTGTTCGCCGGGCGTGGCCAGGGCGGTGCTCGGCCAGGATGGTGCGGGTCAGGGCGGTGCGGGTCAGGGCGGTGCCGGTCAGGGTGGGGTGAGGCCGGCGTACTGCAGGACGGCCCGGATCCGTCGGGCGGCGGCCGGGTCGCGTCGGTCCAGCACCGCGAGCGCCTCCAGGAACAGTTCGCAGTACGTGCCTCCGCAGTGCCGGCAGCCGCCGGTCCGGTCCGGCATGTGCCGCTCGGCCATCCGCTTGGCGATCTTGGCGACCAGCGCCAGGTCGCCGTCCGGCGGCGGCCCGTCGTCAGCGGCGTGACCGGGCCCGTCGTCGGCCCGGTCGGGCTCGCTGTCGATCCGGTCGTGCCCGCCGTCGCGGGGTGCCGGGGCGACACCGCGCGCCCCGACCAGGTTGAAGCGCGGGTCGGCGTCGATGTCGGTCTCGCCGGGCACCCGGCTCGGCAGCGGCGGGCGGCCCGCTGTGGGCCGTCGATTGATCTGTTCCGACGGCTGCGGCCGGCGGGTGAACCGGTCGGGCTTGTCATTTCGGTACGCCATGATTCTCCTCGCGTCAGTATTGCCGTCCGAGATAGTCGTCCGAGATTGCTGGTCTGTTGTTTCACCGGCCGCCGTGGAAATTGCACGCAGGTCGGCGGTGCTGCGGCGTTGGGGTCTACGTCGGCGGGGGTGGCGGCTGCGGGTAGGTCATCGCTCCGCAGTCCGGACACCAGCGACTCTTCACCTTGAAGCTCAGCAGACCGGCGAGAAATCCGATCATGGCGGAGCTCGTCATGGCGATCCCGAAGCCGATCGACGACATCGCTTCACCCTCTCGCGTAAGCGTGGTGAGCTGGGGTTTCTCCGGCGGCGTGGCGGCCGGACGGCTCGGGGGTGCCGTGCCGGCCGCCACGCCTGATTGGGGAGAACGGCGCTGACCGTTCGGATGGTTTGCCGGCCCACCGATCGGTCATGCCGTATTCGTCGACGAAAGGTCAGCGCCGATTTGCGGCGCTTCGATCCCGTTCCCGAACGAAGAAGAGTCTGTCGGTCAATCTGCGCCAACGCAACAGTGTCGGGGCCATGTGGTAGAGATATGGCCAGTCAGTCGAATAGACCTCGGTCGACCGAGAGTTGACCTGCCAGACGTGCATGATCAATCCGCAGGTGATCAATTCCAGGAGGTGGCACCAATGTCCTCGGCTCTGTTGAACTCGTCGGTCCCGCGACGCCAGCTCGGTCGGGAGCTGCGTCGGCTGCGTGAGCGGCTGGCCCGGGTCCCGCAGACCACGGCTGCCCGGGAGCTGGACTGGTCGGCGACCAAGCTGCTGCGGATGGAGCGGGGCGAGGTGCCGATCCGCGCCGAGGATGTGGTGCTGCTCTGCGAGCTGTACGGCGCGGACCTGCAGACCATCGAGGCGCTGGCCGCGCTGGCCCCGAAGACCAAGGAGAAGGGCTGGTGGCACGACTACGCCAGCATCCCGTCATGGTTCGAGCTGTTCATCGGCCTGGAGGAGGCCGCCTCCCACCTCCGCGAGTACCACGTCGACCTCATCTCCGGCCCATTGCAGACCCGCGAGTACGCGACCGAGGTGTTCACGCGCAACCCGCTGCGCCTGTCGCCCGAGGTCATCGAGCAGCGGGTGGCGGCACGGCTGCAGCGTGCAAAGCTGCTCACCCGGATGGAGCCGCATCTACCCCGGTTCGACATCCTGCTGGACGAGGCAGCAATCCGTCGCCCGGTCGGCTCCGGGGCGGTGATGGCCGCCCAGCTGCGCCGGCTAATCCAGGTCGACGAACTGCCGAACGTCTCGATCCGACTGATCCCGTTCAGCGCCGGTGTCCACAGCGGATCTCTGACCGGCAGCTTTGTGATGCTCGACTTCCCCGCCGAGCTGGAGCCGACCACCATCTACGTCGAGGGCCTCACCGGCGCGCTCTATTTGGACCGCCCTAATGAAGCCGATTCTTATACGATGGCCTTCGGTGACCTGACGGCCGCCGCGCTCGGTCAGGCCGCGACACGTGACCTCCTCGCCCGGACCGCAAAGGAGTACGAGTCATGATCGACCTGTCCACCGCCACCTGGCGGAAGAGCACCCGTTCCAATGCCCAGGGCCACTGCGTCGAGGTGGCCGACGCCACTTGGCGCAAGAGCAGCCGCTCCAACGACCAGGGCCAGTGCGTCGAGGTGGCCGACGAGTTGGGCGGGGTGGTCGGCGTGCGGGACTCCAAGGACCCGGCCGGCCCGGTGCTGGTGATCGCCCCGGCGAGCTGGTCCGCCTTCATCACCGCCACCCGTACCGGCACCCTCACCGTCTGACCGTGCGGCACTGCGTTGACGTCACGATGTGAGGCTGAGATACCTAACCAGCTCGTTGATAGGTATCTCAGCCTCACATCGTCGACGATGTCGCAGGCGTCAGACGGCTGAGCCGAACCCGGCGACGTCCTTGGGGTCGGGGCCGAAACGGTTCGAGCCGGCCGTGCCGTTCTGCACGTAGAACACCAGCAGGACGATCCAGCCGATGATCGGGATCAGCCCGATCAGGATCCACCAGCCGGACCGGTCGGTGTCGTGCAGCCGGCGTACGGCGACCGCCAACGACGGCAGCAACAGCGCCAGGCTGACGAGCAGGCCGATGACGCCGTTGGTGGAGTCCTCGAAGTTGGTGCCCAGCGCGGTGTCGAGGATCGAGGTCACGATGCTGACGAGGAGAGAGAAGAGGGCGAACCACCAGTACTCGGAGCGGCGGGCACGTCCGCTGAACCCGACGTACTGGGTGAGGACCGAGCGAACTGCAGCGGTAAACGACATGACGCCTCCAGCGTCTCAAGCGGAGCGATCCGTGACACTCAGGGTAGGAGGCTGTCACAAGTGGATCTTGCCTGCCTGAGCGCACGACGCACTCGAGATCCGGGTTACTACGAACTACGGCGCTCCAGTTCGCCGAGGACCTCGGCCATCGAGAACGTGTCGCCCGAGGCGAAGTCCTGCCTGGACCGGCAGAGATCCGCGAGGGCTTCGTTGTCGCAGTGCAGGTCCAGCGTTTCCCGCATCGACTCGTACTCGGCTACCGCGATCAACATGACGTCCGCGTGGCCGTTGTGGGTGATCGTGGAGCGGTCGTGCTGCCGGGAGACCCGATCGGCGAGTTCAGCGATTCGAGCCTTGGCCTCAGCGATCGAGATGGTCTCCACGGCAGCCTTTCTGGTGGCCGGTGAGAGTTTTGACTATCAGCTACGAACCCGCCACGGGTCCGGGCTACGAGCGCAGCGCGTTCTTGATCTTGCTGGCGGCCTTGTCCACGCCGTGCATCACCTTCTGAGCCGTACCGCTGCTGAGCTGTAGGAGCATGCTGGCGCTCAACGCCTTCTCGACCTCGGACAGGCCCTCCTGCGCCGACCCGTCGAGCCGGGTGGCGGCGGCCTGCATCACCTGTTTGGCCTGGCCGTCGTCGGCCTTCTCCGCGCAGTTCGTCAGCGACTGCGCGTTGAGCACGCCGAGTGACAGGGCGGCGAACGCGGCATTGAGCCCGGCCGTCTCGAAGGTCAGCTCGTCACCGGAGCCGCTCAGCAGGAACGACGAGATGATCTTCTCGTCCATGCCGCCGGTCATCCGGGCGGTCGGACTGACGTACTTGGGCATGCCGCCCAGCTCGCCGATCAGCGCCTCCCAGGTCTGCACCCGCTCGCTGGCCGATGTCCTGAGCCGGCCGTACAGTCCGGCCAGGATCGGGTTGGGGGTGCGCCGGGTCAGCATGGCGAACAGGTGGACCCCCATCAGGTCGTGGGTCGTCCACGCGGAGAGCTGGTCGGCCAGGAACGGGCCGTTCAGACCACTGCCAGTGGCGAAGGTGGCGAGTCGGTCGTCGTCCACCGCCCGCTCCGGCGTGACCGTCACCATCGGGCCGGGTTTGATCATCGCGCCGGTCTCGGTACGTACGGCACTGCGCGTCATCGCACGACCTCCTCTCGGACCTTTTCGCGGGCGTACTGCTCGGCCGGGTACGGGCCGTCGGTGATATTGCGGTACTCGCGGCCGTTGCGCTGCGCGTTCTCGTCGATGACCTGCTCACTGGGTGCGCCACCGGCGTTGACCGTCGCCATGTGCTTGATGTAGCGCTCCGGCCACTCGGCGACGAAACCGGTGCCGAACGTGGTGATGTCCACCTGTTCGGCGATCACCTCGCGGATGAAGTCCTTGTTCGGCTGGAACTTCGTCGGCTGGGGCATCTCGGCGGGGAGGATCTGCTCCGGCTCTCGGCCGTCGTACCGGCGCAGCAGGTCGGCCGCCACCTTGAGCTGCTCGATCTCCATCGCCAGGTTCAGCTCCCAGACCTGCTTGATCCGGCGGTCGTCCTCGTCCTGGGCGAACGACCAGTACATGTAGCACTCGTTGTACTCGTGGTGGACGAGCTGCTCCAGCCAGCTCTCCGCCGGGTCGAGCATCGACTCGTACTGCGTGACGTGTTCCTCTTCCACCATCGCGATCTCCAGGTAGAGACCCCGGGCGATCGGCTCGACGAACTCCGGACCCACGTTCATGTAGTAGTTCATCGTCTGCTGCTCGGCGGCCGTGATGGTGATGGCGTGCATCCGCGACAGCGGATCGACGGTGTGCTTGTCGTAGTGCTTGCGGACGTTGTCCTCGGGGTGGCGGTGGTGGTGCGACGTCGGCCGCCCCGGCATGACCTCGGTCAGGTAGTCGACGATCGCCTCCGCCTTCTTGCCCTGGGTCAGCTCGTACAGGTTGGAGTAGCGGTAGAGGTGGTCGAAGTCCTCCAGCAGGCCGAACTTGTAGTTCTGCCGCAGGTACGGGTCGGGCTCGTTACGGGCGACCCAGGCGGTGATGTCGGTCGCCACCTGCTCGTACCCGAGTACGACCTCCAGCACCGACTCCTGGCCGGGGATCATCCAGTTGATGGCCTTCTGCTGCTGTTGCTCGATGTAGCGCAGGTAGGCGAGCTTCTGCCGTAACTCGATGTCGTCGACGTGCCGGTTCATCTGGTGGCTGAACGTGATCGCCTCCACCTCGATCCCGTTCATCACGATCACCCGGCACCGGGTGTACGGATCGACCCCGTGCGGTTCGTACGGCTCGACGTTCAGTTCGGACCAGCTCCGTAGCTGTTTTTCCAGCGGGATGCCGGTTTCTTCGAGCGGGTTGAAACGCATCGCCTCTCCTTCTCGGGGCCGTCCGGCACGTCGCCGGCTGCCTGCCGCGCCGGCAACCAACGAAGGCTGCCGACCCGCACAAATCACACCATTTCCCGCGAGCTGTGTGCAGCGGAACGGCCGGATGGCGGCGGCTGAACGTCAACGGCGGCCGAGTATCGACGGCGGCCGACCGTCAGCTGCCCGGGTTCGCGCCGACCCGGCGGGCGGTGGCGGCGGCAGCGGTCAGCGACTCGTCGACGGTGCCGGCCCGCTGCCGTACCGCCGCCAAGGTCTCCTTGACGGTGCCGAGCGCCCCGAGCAGCTGGGCCGGGTCGCCGCCGGCCAGCACCCGCGCCACCAGCGTCGCCGCCTCGTCGGCCTTGGCGGTGGCCGCGCCGATCCCGTCCTGGACGGCGCGCAGCTTGTCGCCGGCCCGACCCAGCGTGGCCAGCACCTCCGCCGGTGACGGCTCCCTCGGCACCGGCACCACCGTGGCCGCCGCTTCGTCGAGCCTGCCGGTGACCCCGGTCAGCCCGGCCTGCAGTTCCTTCAGCGTGTTGCGTACCTGGATCATGCCGGCCACGATGCCGCTGAAGCCGCCGGCCGCCGCCTGACCGGCGACCCGCTCGGCCTCGTGCTGGGCCGCCGCTGCGGCCGTCCGGGCCCGTTCGACGCCCGCCCGCATCGCCTGCAGATCCTTGCCGACGCTGTCCACCGGTGCTGCCACAATCGCTCTCCTCACCCCGTTTGACCTGCTGTTCCAATGGTGCGGGGTGGTCGGCGGAAAAGCCGGCAGACTAGCCCTCGGCTGCGGTCGTGTCCGCCGCCTGGCCCTGGTACCAGGCGAGCTTGTCGCCGAGGCGGGCCCGCCAGCGGTGCAGCTGTTCGATCTGCTGCTCGACCGCGTCCGCGTGCTCGCGCAGCAGCGCGATCCGCTCCGGGATGGTTTGCGGGTCACGGCACAGTTCGCCGTAGCGGCGTAGCCGTTCGATCGGCATCCCGGTGTCCCGCAGGCAGCGCAGGAAGTCGAGCATGCCCAGGTCGTTGTCGCTGTAGACGCGGCGCCCGCTGGCGTTGCGGGCGATCGGCGACAGGATGCCCTCCCGTTCGTAGTAGCGCAGGGTGTCGATCGAGAAGCCGGACCGGGCCGCCGCCTCGGCGGGTGAATAGGCCGTCATACCGCCGACGGTACCGCTTGACCTGGAGCGCGCTCCAAGTCGCAGGGTGGGACGCATGACGTACGAGAACAGCACACCAGCACCGGCCTCGCCGCTGGTGCTGGGCGCGATGATGTTCGGCACCCGGATCGATGAGGAAACCTCGTTCGCCCTGCTCGACCGCTTCGTCGAGCGAGGCGGCGAGTGGATCGACACCGCCGACTGCTATGCCTTCTGGGCCAGCCAGGACGGCCGGGGCGGCGACAGCGAACGGGTCATCGGGCGGTGGCTCGCCGCCCGCCCCGGCGTACGGCAGCGGGTGCGCATCGCGACCAAGGTCGGTGCCGAGCCGCTGTGGGCCGGGTCGTGGCCGCGCGTGCGGGCCGGGCTGAGCCGCCGCGCCGTCGAGGACGCCTTCGCCGGCAGCCTGGACCGGCTCGGCGTGGACACCGTCGACCTGCTCTGGCTGCACCAGGAGGACCGGTCCACCGCGATCGAGGAGACCGTCGACGCGGTCGCCGGGCTGGCCGCGTCCGGTGCCGTACGCCGGGTCGGTGCGTCCAACCACCCGGCCTGGCGGATCGAGCGGGCCCGCGCCCACGCCGCCGCCACCGGTGCCCGGCCGATCGACGCCCTGCAGCTTAACGCCACCTATCTGCGGGCCCGCCCCGGCACGCTGCCCGAGGGGGTGGTCCATCCGTTCGGCCTGCTCAGCGACGAGCAGCGGGACATCGCGCAGGCGTACCGGATGGAGGTGTGGGCGTACACGCCGCTGCTGTCCGGTGCCTACGACGACCCGGCCAAGCCGGTCCCGCCGGTGTACGACCATCCGGGCAGCGCGCGGCGGCTCGCGGCACTCGACGACGTCGCCCGGGACACCGGCGCGACCCGTGGCCAGGTGGTGCTGGCCTGGCTGGTGGCGCAGGGCATCCGCCCGATCCTCGGCGGCAGCAAGCCGTACCAGTTGGAGTCGGCGCTCGACGGTGTCTCGCTCGACCTCACCGACGAGCACCTCGCCCGGTTGAACGTCGCCAACTGACGGTCAGCTGGGCCGTGCTCCTCGGATGAACTGGTCGACGGCCGTCTCCAGAATCCCGTCGAGCGATTCGGCCGGGATCAGGTTCCCGTTGATCAGGGCGGCGATGCCCTGCAGGGTCGCGAACAGCACGACGCCCACCCGCTCCGGATCGTCCGGCGCCAGGTGGCCCTGTGCCTGCCCCTCCTCGATGAGGCTCTGCATCAGCTCGATCGGCGCGGCGGCGACTTCGCCGGGCAGGTCGGCGCCGGGCCGGTGCTTGGTGGCGAACATCAGCTCCAGCAGCGCGGCGTCCTCGGTGGCGAACCGCAGGTGGGCGGCGGCCATGGCCTGCAGGCGCGGCCTGAACTGCTCCCCGGCGGCGTCGATCGCCGCGCGTAGCTCGGCACCCAGCCGGACGAATCCGGCCTCGGCCAGCGCGTCGAGCAGCGCCTGCCGGTCAGCGAAGTGCCGGCGTGGGGCGGCGTGGCTGACGCCGGCCTCGCGGGCCAGCTCGCGCAGTGAGAGCTGGCCCGCGCCGTGCTGGCGCAGGCTGCGTTCGGCGGCGGCGAGCAGCGTCGTCCGCAGGTTTCCGTGGTGGTACGCAGGCACAGGCCCACCCTAACCCAATGTTGTCGTTGACAGCATTGTTGTCGCTGACTACATTGTTTCCCATGACAACATTCACCGCTGCCGGGATCCCCGACCAGGCCGGCCGAACCGTCGTCGTCACCGGGGGCAACAGCGGCATCGGTCGCGCCGCCGCCCGCGTACTCGCCGCCCGGGGCGCGCGGGTCGTGCTCGCCGTCCGCGACCCCGCCAAGGGCCGCGCCGCCGCCGCGACGATGACCGGTGACGTGGTCGTGCGCCGCCTCGACCTCGCCGACCTCGCCTCGGTCCGCGCCTTCGCCGAGAAGTCCACCGAGCCAGTCGACGTGCTGATCAACAACGCCGGGGTGATGATCCCGCCGCTGGGCCGCACGGCCGACGGATTCGAGCTGCAGTTCGGCATCAACCATCTGGGACACTTCGCGCTCACCAACCTGCTGCTGCCCCGGATCCGCCAACGGGTCGTCACCGTCTCCTCGAGCGGCCACCGCGCGGGCAGGATCGACTTCGACGACCCCAACTGGCACCGTCGCCGCTACCGGGCCTTTCCGGCGTACGCCCAGTCGAAGCTGGCGAACCTGCTGTTCACCGCAGAACTGCACCGTCGCCTGACCGAGGTGGGCTCGCCGGTACTGGCCACCGCCGCGCACCCTGGCATGGCGACCACCAACCTCCTCGAGCACCAACGCCGCCCACTTCAGCGGTTGCGTACGGCGTTCTTCAAGGCGCTCGGGCAGAGCGACGACGGCGGCGCGCTGCCCACGCTCTACGCGGCGGTGGCGGATGTCCCCGGCGGCAGCTACGCCGGACCGGGTGGCCTTGGGGAGATCCGTGGCGCGCCCAAACTCGTCGGCCGATCGTCGGCCGCCCGCGACGAAGCGCTGGCCCGCCGACTCTGGACGGCTTCCGAGGAGCTGACCGGCGTGGCCTTCCCGCTCGCCCCTAGCGCGGCCGGCGGTGGGCAGCATCTCCGCTGATGTGGCCCAGACGGTGCTGACAGGATCCTGACGGTTGCTCGGCAACCTCGCTCGCATGACGACATTTCGACACCCCCGCCGGTCCGGCATCCGATCAGGCCGCCGGTCCGCCCCGCTGGCGGTCGCGCTGGCCGTGACGGTGATCGGGCTGCTGACCGCGTGCGGCGGCGACGGCCAGGACCCGGCTGCCGCCGGCGGTACGGCGACCGGTGCCTCCGGCTCGACCGGAGACAGTGGCGTCGCGTCGATCGTGGGCAGCACCGCACCGGACGCGTCGCCGTCGCCGCCGGCCGAACGCCCCTTGATCCGCCCCGACACGTCGCCGGAGGAGGAGCAACGCCTGTACGACGTCTACCAGCGGTGTCTGGAGGACAACGGGCTACCCAAGCCGGCCAGGGTGCCGGAGGGCGGTGGCGATTCGCCGATGGCGGCCGCTGGTCCCGAGTCCGCAGAGGAACAGGCCGCGGCGCGCAAGGCCGCCGAGGCGTGCGCCTCGCTGGAGCCCGAAGAGCTGTGGGAACGGTCCATGCGGCTCGACCCGACGTACCGCGACAAGCTGCAGGTCTGGGTGAAGTGCCTGCAGGACCGAGGGGTCGACGCCTACGCCGAGGGTGACAGTCTGATGCTCAACGACGGGCTGCCGCCCGGTAACGAGATCGAGGAATGTGAAGCGGAGGCGTTCATCGAGGGCTGACCGGTGACCCGGGTACCCCATGGTGCCTCTCACGCTCTGATGCCACAGGTGCATCTTGATGCACCTGTGGCATCAAGACTGAACCGGTACCCCTACCCAGAGAGGTGACGCTGCGTGTGGGAGTGTGCCGGGTGGCTGGGCTGGGATGCGTACCGTGACGTGCGTGCCCCGGCCCGGCTCGCTTGCCACGCGGGCTACCGGAATGCGGGCCAGTGCTCCGGCCTTCAGGCCGGGGGTGAAGGCCCGCGCTGGGGTCCGAGCAGTGCTCTAACCTGGCCGGTTCTGCCGCTCGATGTACTGCTGCACGATGCTTGGTGGTGCGCCGCCGACGGAGCCGGCGAAGTACGAGCCCGACCAGAGCTTGTTGGTCCGGTGGTAGTGGCGTGCGAGGTTGGGGAACTCCTGCCGCGGGCGGCGCGACGAGACGCCCTTGAGTGAGTTGACCAAGCGGGCGACGGCGACTTTGGGTGGGTGGTCGACCAGCAGGTGGACGTGGTTGTGGCCGCCGTTGAACTCGACCAGTTCGGCCTCGAAATGAACATGCATCGCGAAGACGCAGTGCCTGCCGGTACGGATAGCCTCAAATTTTGCCATAGACCAACATGATATCGTGTGGTTCGTGCAGCTCCGGTACCAGTTCCGGGTCTACCCGACACCCGGCCAGCAGATCGCGCTGGCCCGGGCGTTCGGATGCGCCCGGGTGGTGTTCAACGACGGGCTGCGCGCACGGCAGACCGCCCACGAGCAGGGCCTGCCGTACATCTCGGACGCCGAGCTGTCGAAGCGGGTCATCACGCGGGCCAAGACGACCCCGGAACGGGCGTGGCTCGGCGAGGTGTCGGCGGTGGTGTTGCAGCAGGCACTCGCGGACCTCAACACCGCCTACCGCAACTTCTTCGCCTCGATCACCGGCAGACGCAAGGGCCGCATGGTGGCCCCGCCGAGGTTCCGGTCCCGTAAGGACAACCGGCAGGCCATCCGTTTCACCCGTAATTCCCGGTTCACGGTCCTGGACAACGGTCGTCTGCGGCTGCCGAGGATCGGCGATCTCACGGTCCGCTGGTCCCGGATACTGCCGTCGGACCCGTCGTCCGTGACGGTCATCCGGGACGCGGCCGGGCGGTACTTCGCCTCGTTCGTCGTCTCGGCCACGGACGAGCCGCTGCCGGAGGTGGACTCGGAGGTCGGCATTGACCTGGGGCTGACGCATTTCGCGGTCATGTCGGACGGCACGAAGGTCGCCGCACCCAGGTTCCTGCGCCGCGCGGCCCGCAAGCTCAAACGGCTGCAACAGGCCCTGTCCCGCAAACAGCGGGGCAGCAACCGCCGTAGGAAGGCCGTCGTGAAGGTCGCCAGGGCACACGCCCGGGTGGCCGACACCCGGCGGGACTGGCAGCACAAGCTGTCCACGACGATCATCCGCGAGAATCAAGCGGTGTACGTCGAGGACCTGTGTGTCGTCGGTCTCGGCCGCACGAGGCTCGCCAAGTCCGTCCACGACGCCGGATGGTCGTCGTTCGTCGCCATGCTGGAGTACAAGGCGGCGAGATACGGACGCACGTTCGCCCGGGTGGACCGGTGGCTCCCGTCCACCCGGATGTGCTCGGACTGCGGCCGGATCAACGAGCGGATGGCGTTGAACGTCCGGTCGTGGGTCTGTCCGTGCGGCGGTCTCCACGATCGGGACGTCAACGCGGCGATCAACATCAAGGCCGCCGGGCAGGCGGACTTCAACGACCGTGGAGCGCGGGTAGGACCGGGACCCGTCCCGGCACCGCGCGGTGAAACGGTAACCCACCAGAACACTGCGCGTGACACGCGCAGCGTGGCTGGAATCGCCGCCGTTTAGGGCGGCGAGGATGTCAAGACAGGGCTATCCCAGCACGTAGCTTTCATCCCCGAAATCGGCGACGATTTTTAGCTTGCCACCGAGAGCCTGTACATATGCTGCAAGGGTATCGACCTCGCTCCGCTCCAACTGTCCTTTCTCGATGCGAGAGACGCGGGCCTGAGTCACCCCCATAGCCTTCGCCACCTCGTTCTGCGTGGTGTGCTGACGTCGCCGGATCTCGGAAAGCCGGAAGGCGCGAGCTTCAGCGATCAGACGCTCGGCGCCGACTTCGATCTCCTCGTGCTCAGCCGTAGAGAAGCCCAGGTCGCGCTTCAGGTCATCCCATGAGCGGGCCTCAGGGTCAGTCAGATGGTCAGTCATCGGCTCCTCCTTCCGGTGCCATCCGCTTCAAATGGTCTGCATATGCCGTTTCAGCGAAGGGGATCGCAGTTTGGTACCACCCGCGCCAGTTGCCGGCCTTGTCGCCACCGATGAGGATCACAGCTTGTCGCTGTGGGTCAAAAACGAAGAGTAGTCGGACCTCGCTGGATCCGGTCGAGCCCGGCCGAAGTTCCTTAAGATTCGGCAGGGCAGACCCTTTGACTGTGTCGACCAGTGGTCGGCCAAGTGCTGGCCCTTCCCTGCTGAGCGCTTCGATCGCCTGGCTGACCTGCATCAACGTACGCCGATCTGTCCGACGTAGCTCGTGTAGCCATGACAGTGCTGGCTCCACGACCACGATCTTCCAGGTCATCAAGTCGCTCCTTCGAGACCAACATAACGCACACAACATATGCTAGCAGTGTTATATCGGTCTCACCGTGTCCGGGCATCGAGCAGCCGTGAGGTGTGGCGTGTGCTGGTTGGCTGGGCTGGGATGCGTACCGTGACGTGCGTGCCCCGGCCCGGCTCGCTGGCCACGGTGATGTCCCCGCCGTGGGCGCGGGCCAGCTGCCGGGCGATCGGCAGGCCCAGCCCGCTGCCGCCGGTGGAGCGGCTCCGGGAGGCGTCCGTCCGCCAGAACCGGTCGAACAGTTTCGGCAGGTCGTCGGCGCCGATCCCGACCCCGGTGTCGACCACCTCGACGGTCAGCCAGCCGTCGCCGTGTACCGCACAGTCGACGGTGACCGACCCGCCGGCCGGGGTGTGCCGCACCGCGTTGCCGACCAGGTTGCCGACGAGCTGACGCAGCCGTACCGGATCGACGGTGACCTCCGGATCGCCGTGCACCGCCAACCGCAGGGCGACCCCGGCGGCGGTCGCGGCACCCTGGTTGGCCTCGACGACCTGGGTGAGGACGTCACCGACGAACGTCGGCTCCGGGTGCAGCGTGAAGGTCCCGGCGTCGGCTGCGGCCAGATCCCGCAGGTCGTCGATGACGTGCTGCAACAGGGTGGCTTCCTCGGTCAGCAGCGCGAGGGTACGCGGATCCACCGGGGCCAGGCCGTCCTGAGCGGCCTCCAACCAGGCCCGGATGTTCGTCAACGGGGTGCGCAGCTCGTGCGCGACATCGCTGACCATCGCCCGGCGTTGCTGTTCCAGTTGGTCGCGCCGCTGCGCCAGGTCGTTGAGAGCGGTGGCGAGGTAGCCGATCTCGTCGCGGGTGGTGACCGGAACCCGGTGCTGCCGGTCGACCGGCGCGCGGGCCGCCTCGGTCAGCGCCCGCAGCGGCCGGACCAGGCGCATCCCGACGCCGACGGTCACCGCGACGGTGAGCAGCAGGACCAGGCCGGCGACGCCGGCGATCCGCAGCAGGTTGCCGGTGGACAGGTTGACCGTCGTCGGCTCCGGTCCGGCGGCCGCCGGGTCGGTGACGAACAGCAGGACCGGCGGGGCGACGTACGGCCGCAGTTGGCTGCGGCGGCTCTCCTCGACGCAGGTCCGCACCTCCGCGTCGGACGGCGCGCCGGGCAGGGCGCGGAGCACCTCGACGGAGCGTACCGCCGAGATGGTGAGGTCGAGTTGGTCGGCGGCCGGACCCAGACAGCTCTTGGTCAGGTCGAGCAGCTCATCGAGGGGAGCGATCTCGCCGCGGGTCGGCTCATCCAGCACTTCCGGTTTGGCGCAGATTCGCGGGTCACTGGGGACTGGTTCGAACACCTCGGCAGGCGACTCGGCGCTTGCCGGGGAGACGATCTGGACGGTCGGCCGGCCGCTGGGCAGCTCGACGATCTCGGCGGTCTCGCCGGCCTGGTCGAGGCAGTCGCGGTACTCCTCGGCGACCTCGCGCAGCATCGCCTGTTCGTCCTCGGTGAGCCGGTACGGCCCGACCACCCGGGCGTCAATGCTCGACGCCTGCCCGGTGGCCGCAGTGGCGATGCTCGACTCCGGCCCGGTGACCGTCGCGGTGGCACCGGCCAGCGCCGGATCGAGGTCGAGCGGGTCGACGGTGGCCGACGGCCGGGCGTCGCGCAGCGACGGGCCGGGTGCCGACTCGGCGACCGGGGCGCGGGTCACCGGGTCGAGCAGCACGATCCGCCGGCCGGTCCGCGCCGCCAACTCGTCGACGGTCGGCGCGACCCCGGACCAGTCGCGGTGCTCGATCGCGTACGTGATCAACGTGTCGTAGATGCTGACGTCGTCGGCGAGGGACCGGCCCTGTTCCTGTTCGATCGCCCGGGTGGTCGACTCCACGGTCAGCCAGGCGGTGGCGACGACCGCGCAGACCGTCACCAGCACCGACGCGCCGAGCAGCCGCAGCACCAGGCTGTGCCGCAGCGGCACCCGGGCACCGCCGGTCGCTGACGCACCGCCGGTGGCCGTCGGCTCAGCGCCAGCCGCCGACCCGGCCCCGGTCGGCTCAGCCATTGGCCGGGTCGCGGAGTTTGTAGCCGATGCCGTACACCGTCACCAGGTACGCGGGCCGGCGTACGTCCGGTTCGATCTTGCGGCGCAGGTTGACCATGTGGGTGTCGATGGCCCGCTCGGTCGAGTCCCGGTCCACGCCCCGGGTGTGCTCCAGCAGCTGGGCCCGGGTGAAGGCCCGTTCCGGCTGCTCGGCCATGGCGGCCAGGATCGCGAACTCGCCCGGGGTGCAGACGACCGGCCGCCCGTCGACGGTGACCTCGCGGCGGACCGGGTCGACGGTGAGCGCACCGACCCGCCGTACCCCGTCGATGGTGCGCGGCACCCGGTCGACCCGGCGCAGCAACGTCCGGACCCGGGCCATCAGCTCCCGGGGCGAGTACGGCTTCGTCAGGTAGTCGTCGGCGCCCAGGTCCAGCCCGCGCAGCATGTCGTCCTCGTCGGCGCGGGCGGTGAGCATCAGCACCAGCAGGTCCGACTCGCGGCGCAGGATCCGGCACACGTTCAGCCCGTCCAGGCCGGGCATCATCACGTCGAGCACCAGCAGTTGCGGGCGGTGCCGGCGGGCCTGGTCGAGCGCGTCGCGCCCGTCGTGGACCACTGTGGTCCGGTGTCCGTCGGACTCGACGTAGCGGCGCAGCACCTCGGCCTGCCGTCGGTCGTCCTCGGCGATCAGCACATGGGCAACCACGGGGCGAACCATACTGCGCGTCGGCGTCGGCAGGGCGGTGGGAAATCGCACCGTACCGGCCTGACATGTTCCTCACAATCGGCGGCGACGCTGGCCGGCATGGTGTTCTTCCTGCGAACGTCCACCGGTCGCCGGTGGTGGCGACCGCTGGCGTACGGCCTGCCGGCCGCGATGGTGGTGGCCGGGTTGACGGTGACCGGGACGATGGTCGGCTGGGGCTGGCCGGGTGGGGGCGCGACGGCTGACGCGGACGCCGCGTCGCCGGAGCCGGTCTGGGTGGCGACCACCGAGGTGGTCCGGATGGACATCTCCGACGCCCGGGAGCTGCCCGGCACCCTCGGCTACGGCGCGGCCCGGCCGGTGCGGGGCTCCGGTGACGGGGTGCTGACCTGGCTGCCGGAGCAGGGCGCCGTGATCGAGCGTGGCCAGCAGTTGTACCGGGTGGACGATCAGCCGGTGCTGCTGTTCTACGGTGGCACGCCGTTGTTCCGTACCCTCGATAAGCCGAACCTGGTCGGCCGCGACGTGCGGGTGGTCGCTGACAACCTGGAGGCGTTGGGCTACCGGATCGGCTGGCAGCCGCCGGTCGGCGCCACCGTCGCGGTGCCGGCGGCGACCACTACCGCCGACCAGGACGCGGCCCAGTCACCGGACCCGGCCCAGTCACCGGACCCGGCGCAGTCAGCGGACCCGGCCCAGGCCGTTGACTCCGGTCGGCAGCCGGCCTCCGCCGGCGGCAAGGTCACCGTCCGTACCGGCGACGCGGTCCTCACCCCGGAGCTGATCTCGGCCATCGAACGCTGGCAGCGCGACCGCGACGCGCCGGCCACCGGCATCCTGCGGCCCGGCGAGGTGGCCGTACTGCCGGGAAAGGTCCGGGTCGACGCGGTCGCCGCGCTGGCCGGGGACAGCGCCGCGACGGACATCATGTCGGTCACCCCCACCGACAAGATCATCACGGTACGGGTGGGAGCCGGCGAGACGAGCGGGATGCTGCCCGACGCGCCGGTGACGATCACCCTGCCCGACGGCGCCACCGTCCCCGGCCGGATCGCCGCGGTCGGCACCGTCGTCACCGATCCCGAGGGCCAGCCGGGGCAGGGGCCGCAGCTCAGCCTCACCGTCGTGCCAGACGATCCGGCGGTGCTCGGCGAACTGGAGTCCGCGCCGGTCCGGGTGCAGTTCCGCACCGAGGTACGCGAACAGGTCCTCGCCGTACCGGTCGGCGCGCTGCTCGCGCTCGCCGAGGGCGGGTACGCGGTGCAGCTGACCGACGGTGCGCTGATCGCCGTCGAGACCGGGCTGTTCACCAAGGGCATGGTCGAGGTCACCGGGGACGGTCTCGACGAGGGCATGACGGTGGTGACCACGTCGTGAGCATCCCGGTGCTGTCGGTCGTGCGGGCCGGAATGCGTTACCCCGGCGGTGTCGCGGCGTTGACCGACGTCGACCTCGACATCCACGCCGGTGAGCTGGTCGCCATCGTCGGCCCGTCCGGCTCCGGCAAGTCCACTCTGCTCAACATCATGGGCACCCTGGACCGCCCGACCAGCGGTACGGTCCGGCTCGGCGGCCACGACGTGACCGCCCTGTCCGACCGGCAGCTGTCGGCGCTGCGCGGGCGCTGGCTCGGTTTCGTCTTCCAGCAGTTTCATCTCACCGACGGGCTGACCGCCGCCGAGAACGTCGCCACCGGCCTGCTGTACGCGGGCGTACCGCGCCGCCGCCGTCGGCCGTTGGCCGCCGAGGCGCTGGCCCGGGTTGGCCTCGCCCACCGGATCGGGCACCTGCCCCGGCAACTGTCCGGCGGGGAACGCCAGCGGGTGGCGATCGCCCGCGCGCTGGTCAACGACCCGGCGCTGGTGCTGGCCGACGAGCCGACCGGCGCATTGGACACCGCCACCGGCCGCGCCGTGCTGGACCTGCTCACCGCGCTCAACGCCGACGGCACCACGATCGCGGTGATCACCCACGACCGCGACATCGCGGCGCGGCTGCCGCGCCGGGTGGAGATCCGCGACGGCCGCCTGGTCGGCGACGTCCGCCAGCAGCCGGTGGCGGCGTCATGAGCCGGGTGGATCAGCCCTACCGGGTCGGGCGCGCCCCGGTGGAGCTGCCGCGTCCGGTGCGGCTGGCCCCACTGGACCTGCTCCGGCTCGGCCTGGTCGGCATCCGGACCCGCCGGCTGCGGGCGGCGCTGTCCGCGCTCGGCATCTCGATCGGCATCGCCACGATGATCGTGGTGACCGGCATCCCGGCGGCCAGCGAACGGGCGTTGCTGGCCGAGCTGTCCGCCCTCGGCGTGAACCTGCTGCAGGCGACGGCCCAGCCCGACGAGGACGGGATCACCCGGCTGCCGGTCGAATCGCCGGCGATGGTGGCGCGGATCGGGCCGGTGACCGCGACCAGCGCGGTCGCCAACACCAACACGGTGATCCGCCGCTCCGACTGGATCGACCCGCGCGACGGTTCCGGGTTGACCGTGCTGGCCACCGAGGCGAGCCTGCCGGCGACGCTCGACGCGCGGCTGCGCACCGGCCGTTACCTCGACGCCGGCACCGAACGCCTGCCGACGGTGGTGCTCGGCTCGGTCGCCGCGACCCGGCTGGGCATCGTCGACCTGGGGCCGGCGGACTCCCCGACACAGGTACTCGTCGGCGACGAGTGGTTCACCGTGATCGGCATCCTGGAGCCGCTGCCGTTGGCCCCGGAGATCGACCGGTCGGCGCTGGTCGGCTGGCCGGCCGCCGAGTCAGAGCTGGGTTTCGGTGGTCATCCGACGGTGATCTACCTGCGGGCGCACGAGCCGGCGATCGAAGCGGTCCGGGCGGTGCTGCCGGCCACCATCGATCCGCAGCGACCCAGCTCGGTGCGGGTGACCCGGCCGTCGGACGCGTTGACCGCCAAACGTGCCACCGAGAGCAGTTTCGCGTCGCTGTTCCTGGCGCTGGCCGGGGTGGCGCTGCTGGTCGGCGGGATCGGGGTGGCGAACACGATGGTGATCTCGGTGCTGGAACGTCGGTCGGAGATCGGGCTGCGCCGGGCGCTGGGCGCGAGCCGGGGCCAGATCCGGGCCCAGTTCCTCACTGAGTCGGTGGCGTTGTCGCTGCTCGGCGGCCTCGCCGGTACGGCGCTCGGCGTCGCCGTCACCGCCGGCTACGCGATCGCCAACGGCTGGCCGGTGGTGGTGCCGCCGGGGGCGACCCTCGCCGGGCTGGGTGGGGCGCTGCTGGTCGGTGTCGTCGCGGGCGGCTATCCGGCGCTGCAGGCCGCCCGGCTGCCACCGACCCGGGCCCTGGCCGCCGCCTGACCGACCACATGTCGACAGGCGTAAGGGTAGCCCAAAAGATGTGTGTGAGGTAGCGTGAAGGGCGTGTGAAAAGTAGTGTGTAACGCGTGTGGGAGGTAGTTTTGGCTGGTGAGTGACTATCAGACTAGGATCGTCGATCAGGAGCTGGATGAACTCCTCCCTGGCCTACCTGCCATCAGCATTGAGGGACCGAAGGGGGTGGGCAAGACGGCGACGGGGCAACGTCGGGCAGCCACCCTCATCGCATTGGACGATCCCGTGCAGCGCGAGTTGTTGCGGGCCGACCCGCAGCGCCTCGACCGTCTCCCGGGCCCGGTACTCATCGACGAGTGGCAGCGGGAACCGACGGTCTGGGATCTGGTGCGACGCAGCGTCGATCGGGACTCGTCGCCGAGCAGGTATCTGCTGACCGGCAGCGCCACCCCCACCTCGGCACCCACCCACTCCGGAGCGGGTCGGATCGTGCAACTGCGGATGCGGCCGATGACTCTCGTCGAGCGGGCCATCGCCGAACCCACGGTCAGTCTGCGTGACCTGCTTTCCGGTCAACGACCGGAGGTCGTCGCGAATCACCGGTGAGCCTTGCCGACTACGCCGAGGAGATCGTCCGGTCAGGTTTTCCCGCCATCCGACAACTGCCGTCGAGAGCGCGTCGCGCGCAACTCGACGGCTACCTCGCCCGGATCGTGGAGCGTGACTTCCCAGAGCAGGGGCATCTGGTACGCAGACCCGAGACGCTCCGGGGATGGTTGGCGGCGTACGCGAGCGCCACCGCGACCACCAGTTCCTACACGGCAATCCTCGACGCGGCGACGCCGGGCGAGAGCAACAAGCCCGCCAAAACCACCACCGTCGCCTATCGTGACGTGCTTTCCCAGCTCTGGCTGTTGGATCCCGTGCCGGGCTGGTCACCGAGCCGTAGCACCTTCACCCGGCTCGGCAGCGCCGTCAAACACCACCTGGCCGATCCCGCGCTTGCCGCTCGGCTGCTCGGAGCCAGCCGGGAAGCGCTGCTCAACGAGTCGACCCCGGCTGGGGCCACCCCCCGGATGGGACCGTTGCTGGGCGCGCTCTTCGAGTCTCTGGTGACACTGTGCATCCGGGTCTACGCACAGGCCGCTGAATCCTCGATCCACCATTTGCGGACCTGGGACGGCCGTCACGAGGTCGACCTGATCGTGCAGCGTGCCGATCAGCGGGTTGTCGCGCTGGAAGTCAAACTTGCCCCGACCGTCGGTGACGACGACGTCGGGCACCTGCGGTGGCTTCGGGACCGGTTGGGTGAAGACCTGTTGGACGCAGCGGTGGTCACCACCGGCCCAGCGGCGTACCGCCGCGCGGACGGAATCGCCGTCGTCCCACTGGCGCTGCTTGGTCCGTGACCGGTGGTCCAACGTCTGCGGCTGACCCGACGCGGTTGTCCGGTTAGGTAGGGTGCGGGGGGAGGTGCCCGATGGCCGAGCCGGCGAGCAACACCCAGCACCCAGCGGACGCAGCGGACCCTTCGGCGCATCCCGCCGACGGGCCGGCGAACCCCGACGGGCAGCCGTACTCCGACGAGACGCAGCCCGGCGGGCGACGCCCCTGGTGGCGGTCCCGCCCACGCTGGCAGCTGATCACCGCCGGGGTGCTGGCCGGGGTGGTCGTCCTCGCCGCCGTGACGGTCATCGCGTGGCGGGTGCTGGCCCCGGCCGAGGTGGTCACCCCGGCCGGCTACCAGCCGTCCCCGCCGACCGCCGAGCCTGGCCCGGTGGCCGAGCTCTCCGCCGCGCCGCTGCTGGTCGACGGACGGTTCCGGGTGTACGCCACCACCCGTCAGGTGCGCGCCGACGGCCCGATCGACATGCGTACCCAGGTCACCCCGGCCTGGTCGTTCCGGCGCTGGCCGGAGCAGCTGACCGGCGTGGTCGCGACCGGCGCCACCGTGGTGAGCCGCTGGACGGACGGCGAACTCGTTGCGATCGACGCGGACAGCGGCAAGGTGGCCTGGCGGTCCGCCGGCCCACAGCCGGCCGACTCCGGGTACGCCGGTCGGCGTACCGGGGCGCAGACCGTCTACGCGCCGTCCGGGCTGCACACCGCGGTCAGCGGCACCGACGGCCGGTCGGTGGTGGTGGCGCACGGTGAGTCTCAGCTGGCCGGGTTCGACACCGCGACCGGTCGGCAACTGTGGCGGACCATGCTGCCCGGCCAGGGCGACGCCTGCCGCGACGCCGGCTTCAGCACCACTGGCGGCCGGTTCGCCCTGGTCAACAGCTGCGCTGCCCCGCCGACCGTGGAGTTCTACGACGTCGCCGCCGGGCAGTTGACCGCGACCTGGCAGCCGGAGGGCGCCGGCCCGGGGTTGGCCGTGGAGCCGATCGGCTGCGCGGCCGCCCGCTCGACCTGCGGGGCGCTGCGTACCACCGGGGCGGGACAGTCCCGGGGCTGGCTGGTCGACGGCCCGGAGCCGGTGCCGGCGCCGCCGCTCGACCCGGTCGACGCGATGCTGGTCGACGGGATGGCGATCCGGTTGGACACCACCGGGGACACTCCGGCGGTGGTGGCTGAGGCGGTACGGACCGGTGAGCAGGTGTGGCGGCGGCCGATTCCGTCGGCGGCGGCACCCGGTCCGGGCGGCACCGGTGACCGGTTGCTCGCGGTGCAGCCGGGTCGGGCGCACCTGCTGACCGCTACCCGAGAGTTGATCACCCTGGACGCGGCGACCGGTGCTGAATTGTCCAGCTTTGTCTTGATTTTGCTGAGTGAGTTGTCGACCGACTGGGCACCCGGCTACGTCTACGCACAGGACGGCTTCGTAGCGGTCGAGCGGCTACGGCTGCCGGTCGACCCGGACGCCGACGACGGCCGCTACTACCGGCTGCAGGAGGCGGTGATCGTCGCCCGCACCTGACCCGGCCGGTCCGGGCGGGACCACCAGCCCGGACCCGACGTCAGGTCAGCCGGTCCGGTCCCGCCGCCGGTAGGCGACCATGCCGAGCGCTCCGACGGCGAGCAGCGCGACCAGGCCGCTGAGGCCGAGTACGGTCCCCGGGCTCATGGTGACGGAGGACTCCACCAGCGCCGGGCCGAACGCGACCGTGGCAGTTGTTTCCCGATCGACCTTGCCGCTGGTCAGGGCCAGCTTCGCGGTCCACCGGCCGTCCGGGACGACCGCGTCGAGCGGCAACTCGACCACCCGGTCGTCGCCGACAGCCAGGGTGGCGATCTCCACCGGGAACGGCCCGGCGGACAGACCGCCCGGCCCGTTGGTCAACGTCAACTCGCCGCGCAGGTCGAGGGCGCGTTTGCCGGTGTTGCGTACCCGTGCGCTGATCACCGGTTGGCCGTCCTTGGTCCGTTCCGCGCCGAGATCGTCGAGCTCGAAGTCCGACGGCGGTTCGCCGCCGGCGCCGATGGACAGGTAGACCCGGATGCCGGACCGGGCGACGTTGTAGACGTTGGCGTGCGGGTCGTGTCGGTCGCCGGCCTCGGCCCAGATCACCCCGTAGTGCTCGCCACTGGTGGCGTCGTCGGGAACGGTGATCCGGGCCAGCACCCGGGTGCGGCTCTCCGCGTCGAGGCGTACCTCGGTCTCGTCGAGCGTGACCCAGCCGGTCAGTTCGTTGTCCGCTCGGCCGTCGCCGAAGAGAAAGCCTTCCTTGTCGACGATCGCCGCTCCCGGGTACAACGCGATGTCACGGGCGCTCGGCGAGTAGTTGGTGACCTCGATGCGTCGCTCGATCGTGTCACCGGGGTTGAGATGGTCGACGATGTAGATGTGCGCCCGGTAGTCGTCGCGGCGTTCCAACGGCGCGTCGACCAGCCGCACCCCGACGCTGGTCGGATCGGCATTGTGGTGCGGCTTGGCGTGTGCGGCCGCCCCGGTGCCGACCAGTAGCGACACCAGGGCGAGCGCGGCGAGACGGTTACGCAACGGAGTGGGTCACCGTGCCCGTGTAGAGGCCGGCGACCGAGTCGCCCGGGATGGCGATCGCCAGGGTCGGGTTCCAGGTCGCCGTGTTGACGCCGGAGCCGGAGGTCTTGGAGAAGGCGGTCCTCGGCAGGTTCAGCGACACGGCGCCGGCGGCGGTCGGCTGGCCCGGCACGAAGGTGCCGTCGCCGGTGGTGGCCACCGCCGGACCGGACCAGTAGTCCACCACGTTCGGCTGGATGATCTCGTCGGGTGTCCCGGTGCCGGTGGTGAACGCGGTGGAGACCACCGAGGCGGTCCAGGTGGCGGTGAGCGCTGCTCGCTGGTCGCTGACGGTGACGTTGCCGAGGCTTCCGCTCAGGGTCTGGCTGGGGAACGCCGCGCCGAGGTTGACCGCCGCCGGCACCTGGATGATCAGGTCCGAGGTGGAGACGGTGAAGGTGACGATGGTGTCACCCGAAGGCTGGGCGGCTGCCGGCGTCGCCACCGCAGCCACGGTCACCGCAGCGGTGACCATCAGAAACATCTTCCGCATGTGACCCAATGTAGTCATGAATCCCGCCGATAACTGGCATAACCAGCAATTCGGTCAGTCACGCCACAGAGTGGGTGATCCGACCGGTGTAGGTGCCGCCGGTCACCCCGGTCGGCACCATGATCGACAGGGTGGGGTTCCAGGTGACCCGGTTGTTGCCGCTACCCGAGGTCTTGCTGAACGCGACCCGCGGCGCGTTCAGCACGACCGCCTGTGCGGCGGTCGGCTGACCGGGCACGAGTGTCCCGCCCCCGGTGGAACTGGTCGCCGACCCGGACCAGTAGGAGACCCGGCTGTTCGCGATGGTCTGGTTCGGTCCGGCCGCCCCCGTGGTGTAGGCGGTCGAGGCGACGGTGGCTACCCATGCGTTGGGGTTGAGCGAGCCCCGGAAGTCGCTGACCGACACCGGGCCGAGTGTCCCGCCGATGGTCGACCCCACCGGCGCGGCACCGTAACTGCGGGTGCCGGGGACGGTGATGGTCAGGCCGGTCTGCCGCAGCATCCCGAGGGCCGCTGGCACGGCGGCCGGCCGGGTGACGGGATACGCGGCGAGAGCCGCGTCGGCCGGCCCGTGGGTCTGGCCGGCCACGATCAGGGTCACGCCGAGCAGTATCGCGGTGATACGCACGGAAGTCACTATACGAGCATGATGCCCGATTTGTGGCTGAAGTCGGCTAGTGTGACGGATCGACCGCTGGTCAGAGCGCCGCCTCGGCAGCCGCCAGGAACGCGTCGTTCTCGGCCGGCGTACCGATGGTCACCCGGACTCCGTCGCCGGCGAACGGGCGCACGATCACCCCGCGTGCCTCGCAGGCCGCCCCGAACGGCACCGCCCGCTCACCCAGCGGCAGCCAGACGAAGTTGGCCTGACTCTCCGGCACGTCCGGCACCAGCTTGCGCACCGCGTCGGTGACCCTGCTCCGCTCGGCGATCACCAGATCGCACCGGCGGCGTACCTCGTCGGCCTGGTCGAGCGCGGCCAGCGCCGCCGCCTGCGCCAGGGCGTTGGTGCCGAACGGGGTGGCCACCTTGCGTACCGCCGACGCCACCTCGGGATGCGCGACCAGGTAGCCGACCCGCAGCCCGGCCAGGCCCCACGCCTTGGACAACGTGCGCAGCACCACCACGTTCGGCCGGTCGCCGTAGGCGGCCAGGCCGTCGGACACCTCGGCGTCGGTGACGAACTCCCGGTACGCCTCGTCCAGCACCACCAGCACGTCGTCCGGCACCGCGTCGAGGAACCGGTCCAGCTCGGCCCGGCGCACGCTGGTGCCGGTCGGGTTGTTCGGGTTGCAGACCAGCACCAGCCGGGTCTGCCCGGTCACCGCCGCCGCCATCGCCGGCAGGTCGTGGCCGTGGGTCGCGGTGTTCGGCACCCGCCGGCTGCTCGCCGCCGTGGTCGCCGCGATGATCGGGTACGCCTCGAACGACCGCCACGAGTAGACGACCTCGTCACCGGGCAGGCAGGTGGCCCGGACCAGATGCTCGCAGAGCGCCACCGACCCGCAGCCGGTGACGATCCGCTCCGCCGCCACCCCGAGCCGTTCGGCGAGCGCGGCCCGCAGCGCCAGCACCCCCATGTCCGGGTAGCGGTGCGTCGACGCGGCCGCCTGCGCCACCGCCTCGACGACGCCGGGTAGCGGCCCGTACGGCACCTCGTTGCTGGCCAGCTTGATCGCCTCCGGCAGGCCGAGCTCCCGGGCCAGGTCCACCGGGCTGCGCCCCGGCACGTAGCTGGGCAGCGCGTCGAGGTCGGCGCGGGTCAGACCGAGCGAGGGGGGCATCGGGGGGCCTCCTGTCATGCGGAGCTTCCGGGGGTGTCGTCGCGGTCCGCGCCCGGACCGCCGGTGCGGCCACCGCCGGGGCCGGCGACGGTCGCCGGTACGCCGGGCGGCAGCTGCACCACGACGGTCTGCGCCGACTTGTCGTGCAGCGCCTGCCGCAGCGGGCGGTCGAACAGCAGGTAGACGCAGTCGATCAGCTGAAGGATGAAGCCGACGCAGCAGATCCACAACAGGGTGGGCAGGCCGAGCGTGTTCCACCGGCGGAACGACCGGGCGAAACCGAGCTGCCCGCCCGGCTCGACCGGCACCACCTTGAGCCGGGCCAGCCGCTTGCCGAGGGTCTGACCGGTGTTGGCCACCGCCGGCACCTCGTACGCCCACCAGATCGCCGCCGCCAGCAGGATGATCACCATCTGCAGTCCGGAGGCCCGCTCGGTGACCTGCGGCAGCCCTTCGGTCGACCGGTCGTCGGCCAGCGACCGCCGCCAGATTTCGCTGAACGTCGGCCAGACCTCCACCACGTACTGCCAGACGAACCAGCCGTTGATGAAGATGTTGAGCAGCAGCACCGCGCCGATGTCGATCAGCCGGGCGGCCAGCCGCGCACCGAGCGGCGCCAACGCCATCCCCTGCGGCCGGGGTTCCGGCGGCGGCAACCGGTAGCCCGCCCAACCGGGCGGCGGCGCTGCCGGGTAGCCCGGCGGCGCAGGCGGGTAGCTCTGTGTCGGGTAGCCCGGCGGTGGTGCCGGCCAGCCGGGATGTGGTGCCGGTTGACCCGGGGCGACCGGCTGGGCCGGCGGCGACGGGTTGCCGGGCGGTTCGGCCTCCGGCATGGCCGACGTCGTGGCCCGCCCCCCGGCCGGTGACGTCGGCCCGGCGGGTGCCGGCGGCTCCTCGGCCGGCGGTGGCCCGTCCGGCGGGGTGGCGTCGGCCGGCAACGGCGCACCGATCCACCCGCCGCCGTCCCAGTAACGCTGGGTGGTCGGATCTGCGGGGTCCTTGTACCAGCCGGGCGAGATCGACGTCACCGGGCGGACCCCGCGGTGCGGCCGGCCGGCCGGGGCGGACTGTGCATGCTCACCCTGGCACCTTAACGACCGGCCCGGCCGGCACCGCAGCCTGTCGACGGTTCACCGGCCGCCCACCCGGGTTCCGAGGCCGCCCACCCGGGTTCCGAGGCCGCCGACCCGGGTTCAGAGATTGCCCCGGCTCTCCTGCTCCCGTTCGATCGCCTCGAACAGCGCCTTGAAGTTGCCCTTGCCGAAGCCGAGCGATCCGTGTCGCTCGATGAGTTCGAAGAAGACCGTCGGCCGGTCCTGCACCGGCTTGGTGAAGATCTGCAGCAGGTAGCCGTCCTCGTCCCGGTCGACCAGGATCCGGCGCGCCTTCAACTGCTCGATCGGGGCGCGGACCTCCCCGATGCGGGCCCGCAGTGCCGGGTCGTCGTAGTACGAGTCCGGGGTGTCCAGAAACTCCACCCCGGCGGCCCGCATCGCGTCCACCGACGCCAGGATGTCGTTGGTGGCCAACGCGATGTGCTGCACCCCCGGCCCGCCGTAGAACTCCAGGTACTCGTCGATCTGCGAGCGACGGCGGGCCACCGCCGGCTCGTTGAGCGGGAACTTGACCTTGCGGCTGCCGTTGGCGACGACCTTGCTCATCAACGCCGAGTAGTCGGTGGCGATGTCGTCGCCGATGAACTCGGCCATGTTGGTGAAGCCCATCACCCGCTGGTAGAACGCCACCCACTCGTCCATCCGGCCCAGTTCGACGTTGCCGACCACGTGGTCGACCGCCTGAAAGAACCGCTTCGGCTGCAGGCCGGCGTCGACCAACGGCGTACGGTCGACGATCGGTGGCCGGGCCACGAAGCCGGGCAGGAACGGGCCGTCGTAGCCGGACCGGTCGACCAGGGTGTGCCGGGTGTCGCCGTACGCGGCGATGCTGGCCACCCGTACGGTGCCGGCGCCGTCGGTGAGGTCGGCCGGGGCGGCCAGCCCGGTCGCGCCCTGCGCCAGGGCGTGCGCGTACGCGGCGTCCACGTCCGGTACGGCGAGCGCGATGTCGGCCACCCCGTCGCTGTGCCGGGCGACGTGCACGGCGGCCGACGCGTCGGCGTGCACCGCCCCACGCAGCACGAACCGGGCGGCGCCGCTGGTCAGCACGTACTCGGCGTGGTCGCGGAAACCCTGCTCCGGGCCCCGATAGGCGACGCAGGTCATGCCGAACGCGGTGGAGTAGAAGTGCGCCGCCTGCTTGGCGTTGCCGACCAGGAAGGTCAGGTGGTCGACGCCCTGAACCGGGAACGGGTCACGGACCTCGCCGGCAGTGCCGCCGGCCTCGGTGACGTCGACGTCGCGGGATTCGGTCAGATAGGCCATGATCGTCCTCCCTTCGGAGCCGGCCGATCGGACCGCCATCGAATCGCCATCGGATGGCCGAGGCCGGTAACGGCAGGATGGGCGATTCATCCCGACTGGGCAACCGCCTCGTTGACGGCTGGGCAGGCTGACCACTCGGTAGGGTCGAGGTCCATGGACACTGAACAGAATGTCCAGCTCGATCAGCTGGACGCTGAGCTGATCGCACTACTGACCACCGAGCCGCGGATCGGGGTGCTGGAATGCTCCCGGCGGCTGCGGGTGGCCCGTGGCACCGTGCAGGCCAGGCTCGACAAGCTGATCGATCGAGGGGTGATCAACGGCTTCGCCCCGCAGGTGTCACCGGCCGCGATCGGTTTCGTGGTGACGTCGTTCGTCACGCTGGAGATCGGCCAGCGGCACGGGCACGGGCCGGTTGCCGCGCATCTGCACGCCATCCCGGAGGTGCTGGAGGCGCACACCATCAGCGGCTCCGGTGATCTGATGTGCCGGATCGTGGCCAGATCCAACGCCGACCTGCAGCGGGTGCTGGACCAGATCCTGGCGTACGACGGGATTCGCCGGGCGTCGACGATCATTGCCCTGGCCGAGCAGATCCCGTACCGCGTCCTGCCGTTGGTGCAGGCGGCGGCCGACGTCACGGGTCGGCGCTGAGCGCGTCGCCGAGCGCAGTCCGCTCGTAGCGGACCTCGCGGCCGATCCGGGTCCGGTGGACCAGACCGGCGTCGCGCAGCACCGCGAGCTGCCCGCCGACGGTGCCCACCGCCGCGCCGAGCTGCACGGCCAGCTGGCTGGTGGTGGCCGGCACGGCGAGCGCCCGCAGCACGGCGGCCCGGCCCGACCCGATCAGCCGGTCCAGCCCGTCGGCGACCCGGTCGTCCTCCGGCGGGCCGAACAGGCCGGCGACGCCGCGCGCCCGGTAGCCGATCGCGTACGGCCATGGTGGATCGAGGTGCAGGCTCAGCGCGCCGAAGACCGAGGGGACGAGCAGCAGGCCGCGCCCGCCGAGCCGGTGCCGCTCTGGGCTGAACCCGTCGACGGTGATCGCGCCCGGCTCCGGATCCCAGTGCAGTCGGGCGTCGAGACCGGCCAGCGCCGAAGACCACCCGTACGTGGTCAGCCGCCCGGCCCGGTAGATCACGTCGCGTTCCAGGATGGCCCGTAGCCGTGGCCAGTCCGGGGCGATCAGCGCCCGCCAGGCGGCGTCGATGGTGTCGGCGAACCGGTCGACCACGTCGTCGGCGGCGAGGAAACGCCCGGCTGCCCCGGTCGGTGGCGGTAGGCCGTGGAGGTTGCGGCCGATCTCGTCGCGGGCCCGGTCGACCGGGGTACGCCGGACCACGGCGAGCTGGTCGGCGAAGGTCAGCCTGACCCCGTCGGGCGGCGGTTGGATGAAGTCGGCGTGATAGCCATGCTGGCGATCGAGCGCCCGGAGCGCGGCGATGCCGGGCTGCACGCGGCGCAGTGCCTGGTAGCGGTCACGGTGTCGGCGCACCCAGGGCAGCAGTGGTCCGGCGGTCTGGACACCAGCGAACAGCCGCAGTGCGGCCATCGTCTCGCCCAGCGGGGAGATCGCGAACCGGCTGGCCGCGATGTCACCCGGGCTCACCTCGATCCGCATCCGGCCGCTGTCCACCTATCCTGACTTTTCGCCCTGCGCCGAAAGGTTACCGCTGGTCGGCGGGCCGGCGGCATGCTTCGACGGTGACCACCCCCACCACTAGCAGCAATGCGCCGCCGGCCGACCGGGCCACCTTCCGGGACCTGTTCGCGGTCGGCGAGTTCCGGGCGCTCTTCGCCAGCTTCGGCATCTACATGATCGGCGAGACGGTGAAGATGCTCGCCCTGTCCGTGCTGGTCTACCAGCGGACGAACTCGCCGCTGCTGGCCGCGCTGGCCTACGTCGCCGGCTTCCTGCCCAGCGTGGTCGGTGGGATGTTTCTGCTGGCGTACGCCGACCGCTGGCGGCCCCGCGCGGTGATGGTCGGCTACGACCTGATCCGGGTGGCCACGGTGGCGGTGCTGGCGCTCGGGGTGCTGCCGCCGGTCGGTGCGCTGGCGCTGGTGTTCACCGTCGGGCTGGTGTCGCCGGTGGCGGCGGCGGCCCGTACCGCGCTGCTGCCGGACCTGCTGGCCGGCGACCGGTACGTGCTGGGCCGGGCGCTGTTCACCATCACCGCGGGGGCCACCCAGGTCCTCGGGTTCGCCGTCGGTGGCGCGCTGATCGGCCTGCTCGGGCCGTACGGCGCGCTCTGGGCCACGGCGGTGACCTGCCTGACCTCGGCGGTGCTGATCCGGTTCGGGCTGTCCGACCGGCCGGCCCGGGTGGTGGGGTCCGCCGCGACCGGTGGCGCGGTTCGCGAGACGTGGCGGGTGAACCGGCGGCTGATCGCCGACCCGCCGGTACGCGGTCTGCTGCTGGCCACCTGGCTGCCCAGCTCGCTGCTGGTCGGCGCGGAGGGGGTGGTGGTGCCGTACGCCGGTGGCGAGGGTGCCGCCGGGGTGCTGTTCATGGCCGCGGCCGGCGGGATGCTGCTCGGGGACCTGGTGGTGGGCCGTGGGGTGGTGCCGGCCCGGCGGGAGGCGTTGACGCCGTGGCTGGCGTTGCTGCTCGGGGTGCCGATGCTGGCCTTCGTGGCCGATCTCGGGCTGCTGGTGGCGGCGTTGCTGTTCGGGGCGGCGACGTTCGGGTTCTCGTACCATCTCGGGTTGGCCCGGCGGTTCCTGGACGCGGTGCCGGCGGACCGGCGCGGTCAGGCTTTCGGGCTGTCCCACATGGGGATGATGACCGGGCAGGGGTTGGCCGCCGGGGCGGCCGGGCTGGTCGCCGAGTGGGTCGCGCCGGGGCTGGTGATGGCCGGATTCGGGGCGCTGTCGCTGGTCGCCACGCTGCTGCTGTGGCGACAACTCCGGGTACCACCCATGAATGTCCCCCGACACGCCTAAAAGCCGCATTTCGGTCGGCCGGCTGTTCTGTTGGTCAGGCCCGGCTACGGTGGCCCGATGGCGAAGGGGAGCGCGCCGTGCGTGAAGTGCTACCTGGCCTTCGCGCTCGTCGTGGTCATCGTGCTCGCCGCCACCGGCGTCTGGAATCCGTTCCCCGGCCTGTGGGACTGGGTCAACCGCAGCCAGCCACTGGCCGACCCGGACGTCACCTGGCAACAGCGGATCGGCGGAACTCCGCAGAGCGTCACCATCACCGAGCGCGCCGTCATCGTCGAGCACCGGCTCACCGTCGAAGGGCGCAGCATCACCTCCGGCAACCAGGTGTGGGAACACAAGGCCGACTGGGCGGCGGTCGCCGGTGACGGCTCCGACCAGGTGGTCGCCACCGGCGAACTGCTCACCGACGGCTACCAGGTGCTCAACCCGGCCACCGGTGCCGTGCTGCGCGCCGACGACGCCGCCATCGCCGTCTGGACCTACCGCGACGCGCTGCTCGACGTACGCTGCGCCGGCCCACGCGACTGCACGCTGACCGCCTGGGACCCGCGCGGCAAGGCTCCACGGTGGACCGCTCAGCTGCCCGGGATGGGGTTCGTGCTGTTCGCCGACAACCCGAAACTGGTCACCAGCCGACCGTTGACCGCCGACGACGTCGCCGACGACGCCGGCGGCCCGCAGACCATGCCGACCGTGCTCGGCTTCCCGATCGACGGCAAGATCCACGTCGTCGAGACCCGCACCGGCCAGGTCCTGCAGGAGCTGGAAGAGGACCGGCACGAACGGATCGTGGTCTTCGCCGGCCGGGTGTTCAGCCTGGTCGCCACCCCACGCGACGGTGCCTGCTACTACACGGCGAAGGGCGTCGACCCGGTGACCGACCTGCCCGTGTGGCAGCGGACCGGGATCAACCTGCGCACCGCCGACCGGATCGGCTGCGCCCAGCGGGACAACCCGACCGGCGGCGCCAACGTCCTCGCCGGCATCGCCCCCGACATGCGGGAAACCGTCATCGACGCCTACGACGGGCGGGTGCTGTGGACCGGCGCCGCCGGGCAGGAGCTACGCGCAGTCGACGACCGGTACGCGCTGACCCGCTCCGCCGATGGCGAGACCCTCCAGGCGTACGTGCTGCCCACCCCGACACCCCGGTGGACCCGCCCGATGCACCCGGACGCGCAGCTGGCCCTCACCCGGCACGCGGCCCTGGTCGTCGACCGCAAGCCGGACCGGGTCGTCGCTCTCGACCCGGCCACCGGCACCGAGCTGGTCAACCTGCGTACCTCGGCGGAGGTGCTGGCCGTCGGACCGCGCGGCATGGTCATCGGTGATGGCCGGGAGATCGGCTACGTCCGGTTCGCCGGCGCCGCCGCGACCCCGCCGGTCGGCGGCCCGGACGACCCCGCCGATCCCGGCGGCCCCGACCCCGGCCCCACCTGCGGCGGCCCCAAGCAGGAGGACTGCCCGGCCAAGGGCTGACCCACCCGGGGGTTGGGAGCTGCGGCCACCTCTGGCCTAGGCTTGCCGGTCATGAGCAGTGCCGCCCCGTTCTCCCACACCCCGCTGCTACCGACCGGCGACGACCTGACGGAATACCGCCTGATCAGCGACGAAGGCGTCGACGTCGTGCACGGGCCGGGCGGGCGACGGTTCCTCACCATCGAGCCGGCGGTGCTGACCGCGCTGACCGCCGAGGCGATGCATGACATCGCTCACTATCTGCGTCCGGCGCACCTGGCCCAGCTGCGGGCGATCCTCGACGACCCGGCAGCGTCGCCCAACGACCGGTTCGTCGCCCTCGACCTGCTGCGCAACGCCAACATCGCGGCCGGCGGGGTGCTGCCCATGTGTCAGGACACCGGCACCGCGATCGTGATGGGCAAACGCGGCCGGCACGTGCTCACCGACGGCACCGACGAGCGGGCCATCGCCCAGGGTGTGTACGAGGCGTACACCAAACTGAACCTGCGCTACTCGCAGCTCGCGCCGATCACCATGTGGGAGGAGCGCAACACCGGGACCAACCTGCCGGCTCAGATCGAGCTGTACGCGGAGGACCCGGGCGGTCAGCCGGACGCGTACAAGTTCCTGTTCATGGCCAAGGGCGGCGGCTCGGCCAACAAGTCGTACCTCTACCAGGAGACCAAGGCGCTGCTGAACCCGACCAGGATGATGCAGTTCCTGGAGGAGAAGCTGCGGCTGATCGGCACCTCCGCCTGCCCGCCGTACCACCTCGCGATCGTCGTCGGCGGCACGTCGGCTGAGTTCGCGCTCAAGACCGCCAAGTACGCCAGTGCCAAGTACCTGGACAACCTGCCGACCAGCGGCAGCATCGGCGCGCACGGCTTCCGGGACGTCGAGCTGGAGGCGCAGGTGCTCGAACTGACCCGGCAGTTCGGGATCGGCGCGCAGTTCGGCGGCCGGTACTTCTGCCACGACGTACGGGTGGTCCGGCTGCCCCGGCACGGCGCCTCCTGCCCGGTGGCGATCGCCGTCTCCTGCTCCGCCGACCGGCAGGCCGTCGCCAAGATCACCCCGAGTGGGGTGTGGCTGGAGAAGCTGGAGACCGACCCGGCCCGCTTCCTGCCCGATGTCACCGACGAGACCCTCGCCGCCGATCAGTCCGTCGACGCCGACGTGGTCCGGGTCGACCTGAATCGGCCGATGGCCGAGATCTGCGCCGAGCTGTCGAAGTATCCGGTGAAGACCCGGCTGTCGCTGACCGGCCCGCTGGTCGTCGCCCGGGACATCGCGCACGCGAAGATCGCCGAACGGCTGGATGCCGGCGAGCCGATGCCGCAGTACCTGCGCGACCACGCCGTCTACTACGCCGGCCCGGCGAAGACCCCCGAGGGGTACGCGTCCGGCTCGTTCGGCCCGACCACGGCCGGGCGGATGGACGCGTACGTGGAGAAGTTCCAGGCCGCCGGCGGCTCGCACGTCATGCTGGCCAAGGGCAACCGGTCCGCGCAGGTCACCCGCTCCTGCGGTACGCACGGCGGCTTCTACCTCGGCTCGATCGGCGGCCCGGCGGCCCGGCTGGCGCAGGACTGCATCCGGCACGTCGAGGTCCTCGAATACCCGGAGCTGGGCATGGAAGCCATCTGGAAGATCGAGGTGGAGGACTTCCCGGCGTTCATCGTCGTCGATGACAAGGGCAACGACTTCTACGCCGAGGTCACCAAGCCTGTCCTCACCGTCGGCCGCCGCTGACCGCCGAGCCCTGGGTAACGACGGAACCTCATCGATCCTCGAACCTGCCAATGACTGTGCGCTCGGGATGGTAGACGCAGCGTCACCGGCTCGGGTCGGAGTGCCCGGTTGAGTTTGATGCCACAGGTGCATCTTGATGCACCTGTGGCATCAAGCCTGTGGAGGCATCCCGAGTTCCCCGAGGGCTTGAGTGTCGAGGGCTTTCCGGGACCTGCATCATGGCTGTGAGCCAGGATTTCACCCGTTTTCCCGGTTTGGTTTTAGTGAGTATGGCCGTGCCGCTGATGCTCGCCACGCCGCCACTGGCGAACACTGCGCCAAGTAGCGCATCGCCCCTGGTCAAAAATGCGGCCCCTAACCCGAGAAACGCTAACCCGCTGCAAAGAAGCGTGGTCATGTATGAAGTCTCGCTTTCAATCAGGTTGGCGATTCCGGCTACGACGGCAGCTACTCCACCGCCGACGCCCGCCACCCCGAACAAATCTTCACCTTGCATCAGTAGGATGGTCCCGCCGGCCGTCAGCGCTACTCCGCCACCGATGCGCATTATCTCGACAAGGAAGCGGTTGCCTACTAGCAATGCGATCCCGCCGCAGATTCCAGTAGCCCCGCCGGCCAGACACGTCACTCCAAGAAGGAAGCGATTGCCGAACAGTAGGGAAACGCCGGCGCAGATGGAAGCGACCGCGAAACCGGTCAACGGTACCCAGGCTGAACGTCCAGTCAGTACGAATATTGTTCGGATGTCCCCCATTAGGGTGGCGGCGCCGTAGCCGAGGTATGCCACTCCGAAGCAGCCGATCGCGATCCCGACTGAAGGGGCGTCGGCTAGAAAGCCCACAGCAATCCCGATGACCGCTACCCCTCCGCCAATGAATGCGGCGCCAGCTAGCAGCACAGTGGCGGTTCGCGCACTACTTGGGACGAGTGCGGCGGTGATGGTCGCCGTAGCCGCAGCGAAGGTGACGGGTCCGGCCCAGGATGGAGACCCGAAGGCTGCGGCGATCGCTCCGATTAGACTCGCCGCCAGCAATGCCCAGATCGCGCAACGCACAACTGGAGCTCGCTGAGGCAACCGTCGTAGCCAGGTGGACGTCGTCAGCGCTGCGGCCATGGCTGCAACGACAGCAACGCCCCGGTAGCCAACATCGCTGCTGAGGACATTAACCCCCATGCCGCCTGCGGTACCGATAAGCACGCTGGTGAGTCTGCCTCTCCAGTCCAACCCGGAGCGTTCTGAATCCTGCTCTGAGCATCCGTCTGTCGTGGCATCACACTTATCCAGGGCCGCCAGGTTGCTCAATCTGCTCCTCGACAGGACTCGGTCATTCCAATATTGTCACCCTATTTGTAGCGCGCGAATGCCTGTCCTGTCAAATTGGTTTTGCGGCCTGGAAAGACATTCGGATTAGACTGGTGTGAATTCCGCTCACTTTGCGCTCTGCTATACTTCCACGCCCGGTGAGGTGGGTCGTTCACGTATCAATTCTTGACGGAGATTCAGTGCGCTATCCCGATCGCCGGCCCGTTGCCAATCGTGTCGGCCGGTGGGTCACTGGCCGTCGCGGTCGACACTCTGGCTGCTGCGGCACGGAATTCTCGATCGTGGACTATCACTGAGGAGGGCAGATGCTGCCGAAGAACCGCATTCCAACCCACCCGGGCGAGGTGCTGCGGGAGGAATTCCTCGGCCCACTGGACGTGACGCAGGTGGCGCTCGCCGAGCACATCGGCGTCTCCGTGCAGCGGGTCAACGAGATCGTGCGGGGCAAGCGCGGCGTCACGCCGGAGACCGCATGGCTACTCGCGGGCGCTTTCGGAACGACCCCTGAGTTTTGGATCAACCTGCAGGCCGCTCACGACCTGGCGCGGACCCGGCCGTTACGGGCAGTCGCGCAACTGCCGGCGGCGGCCTGATCTCAAGGGGTGGCCCCCGGCGTCGCTGACCAGCGGCGGGTGGTGCCGGTCGGTCCCACCCGCCGCGTGGTGCGATCGGGTCAGCCCAGGTACTTCTCCCAGGGGCCGGTGATGGCCAGGGTGAGACCGGGGTCCTGCATGTTGACGAAGAGCACCTTGCCGTCGGCGGTGAAGACCGGCCCGCAGAATTCCGAGTCGTTGAGCTGGTTGCGGGCGATCGCGTAGGTCGGCCCGCCCGGGACCGAGCTGAGCACGTGGGACGCGCCCGAGCCGTCCTCGGCCAGCACCAGGCTGCCCCACGGGGTGACGGTCACGTTGTCCGGCCCGTCGAAGGTCAGATCGCTGTATTTGGCCGGCGTACCCTCCTCAGACGAGGTCTGGTGCGGAAAGTACGTGACCAGCTGGATGGTCTCGGCCCGGTAGTCGTAGAACCAGACCATGCCGTCGTGCGGGGCGGCGTCCGCCGGCAGGTCACCGTCCTCCCAGGCGTACGAGTTGACCACGTACACGCCCTGGTCGGTGCCCCACACACCTTCGAACTTGCGGCCCCGGGTGACCTGACCGTCGGTGAACTGCTCGCGCAGGGGAGTGGTCCGGGCGTCGCGCTCAGGGACCTCGATCCACCGTACGGGGAACGGCCGGCCCAGCTGGGCGGAGGTCAGGTAGGCGACGTCCGGCAGCACCGAGCCGTCGTCCATGATGATCTGCATCGCGGCGAGGGTGCCGGCGTCCGGGGCGAGCCGGGTCAGCACGCCGGGGCCGAGCTTGACGCGGCGCGGCGCGGTCCACCGGTAGAACAGACCGTTCGGCCCGTCGGCGTCCTCGGACAGGTAGATCTTCGTACGGTCGGCGTCGATCGCCAGCGCCTCGTGGGCGTACCGGCCCAGGCATTTGATCGGTGTCGGGTCGGCGCGTCCGTCGGCCCAGACCTCGAAGACGTAGCCGTGGTCCTTCTGGTACGTGCCGGTGCGGCCGTCCTCGTCCCACTCGTCGCCGGCCCGGTCATCGGTCTCCTCGCAGGTCAGCCAGGTCCCCCACGGGGTCGGCCCGCCCGCGCAGTTGTCGACGGTGCCGGAGATGGCGACGAACTCGCCGAGGTTGCGGCCCGCCCGGTCGGTCCTGATCACCGTGCAGCCGCCGGCGTCGACCGCGCCCGGGTCGTAGACGGTGCCCGCGACGTGCGGTACGCCGAACTCGGCCCCTGGGCCGAGCTCATGGTTCTGGATCAATGTGTACCGGCCGCGTCCGGCGTCGAAGACGGCCATCCCGTCGTGCTCGGCCGGGGTCAGGCCCTGGCCGCGGTCGAGGCGGGTGACGCCGGTGCGGGTCACCACGGTGTAGCGGAAACCCTCGGGCAGGGCGAGGATGCCGGCGGGGTCGTCCACCAGCGGCGGGAACGGTACGTGGCCACCGGTCCTCGGCGGGTGGTGCCGGCCGGGGTGGGCCTGGGCCAGCGACGGAAGGCCACCGGTGACGGCGAGGCCGACGCCGGCCGCGCCAGCGGCGCCACCGGCGAGGAAGGTACGACGGGAGGAAGGCACGTCGATCGGGCTCCTGTTCGGCTCGAAGGTGTTGACGTGACGCAACCCCCGCGGACCGACGGCCAACCGTCCGTACGGTGATGATCCGGCGACATCGATGTAAAGAATCGGGGTCACCGGTCGCCGTGACCCGGCGCAGGCGGTCAGGCGATGAGCCGGTCTACCAGCTCGAACCGCTCGTACGGCTGGTCGTGGTCGCCGAAGTGCCCGTCGTTGCGCACGATCTGCGTACCGCCGAGGCGCTCGAACATGGCTCGCCCCTGCCGATCGTCGCAACCGTACGGATCGATGCGGGAGTTGATGAAGTAGATGTCCCGCACGTGGGACCGGATCGCGGCCCAGTCGTATTCCGGCTGCAGGACCGGTTCCTGCTCGATGTTCGGCGGCGTGCAGTAGCCGGCGACCAGGATCGCCTGGGCCACCGTCACGTCGATGTGCTGCAGGATCGCGAGCAGGAGGGCCGCGCCGCCGGAGTGGCCGACGAGGACCGTCTCCTCGTCGAAGCTGTGTGCGTCGAGCACCTTGGGCAGGAACGTGGCGATCGGCTCGAAGTTGAGGCCCGGATGGTGCGGCACCTCGACGGCGTACCCGCGGGCCGTCAGTCGCCCGGCCAGCCACCGGTACCAGCAGACGTCCGGGCTGCCACCGGTGCCGTGGAAGATGAGCGCGCTGCGACCTGCCATGCCCGCATTGTCCCCGGCGGCCCGGACCCGACTGCACCGGGCACAGGTGTTCTCCACGACGGTCGGTCTCCCCTCGCGGTGTGGGATTCCAGTCATCCGCCGTCGCTACTGACTGTGCCTCCCTGCGGCCCTTCCAGCGGCTCGGTGGGGCGCACGCTGAACAGGTCGCCGGGCTGGCAGTGCAGCACGTCGCAGATGGCGGTCAGAGTGGAGAACCGGACCGCTCTGGCCCGGTCGTTCTTCAACACCGACAGGTTGACCACGGTGACTCCGGCCCGGTCGGCGAGTTCGGTGAGGGTCATCCGGCGGTCGGCGAGCAGCCGGTCGAGGTGACAGACCACCCGGTGACCGGCGGACTGTTCGTCGTCGGTCGGGGCCATCAGACCAGTCCGTCGAGGTCGGCGCGCATCGCCGTGCCCCGGCGCAGGAACTCGGCCGCCGCGCCGAGGCCGAGGCCGAGCAGCAGGACGGCCACCGGCGGGTCGATGACGGCTTGCAGCGTGAGGGTCTGGTCCGGCTGCCAGGCGTGCCGGGCGGCGCTGACGAGTGCGAGGTGCCCGGCGGCCTGCAGCGCGGCGGCCAGCGATCCGCCGAGCAGGAGTACGGCGGCCGCCGCGCCGACCCGGCGGGCGTTGCGCGGGTGGAAGGGGTCCGCTGAGCGCAGCGACCGCACCACCCGCCACAGCAGTCCGCCGGCCGTCGCGACGACGGCGGCGAGCAGCAGCGCCGGCCCGAAGATCCAGAGCCGGTCGCCGACGGTCGGCTCGGTCACGGTCAGCAGGGCGGCGTCCTGGGGCGTGAGCGTGAAGCGGCCGGCGGTGGCCTGCGGTCCGAGGTCGGTGGTGGGGTTCACCGTGACGGGCACGACCAGGTTGTCGGCGATCAGTACGCCGATTGCCGAGGCGGCGGCCAGCAGGGTGCCGAGCGCCACGGCACCTGCCGTGACCGTCTCGAAGGCCCACTGACCGGCCGGAGCGGTACGGGGACGACGCCCCCGCTCGATGTCGTGCCGCATGGGCAGCCCTTCCCTATCGAAATTCGATATGAACTTGGTCTAGTATATCGAATCTCGATATGTCGCAGCGGGTCAGCCCGCCAACGGCACGTCGGAGCGACCCCATCCGCCCACCGGAAGGCTGGACCAGCCATGACCATCCCCGTTGCCGTCCGCTCCGCCGGGGTGTTCCTCGCCGGCGCGATCATCTGCTTCGTCGGCCCACCGCTGGCCATGGGCGTGTTCGCGGCCGACGGGGTGCCGGCGGTGCTGGTCGCGGTCGCCGCCGCCGAACTGGTGTCGGCCACCGCCCTCATCGCCTGGTGGTTACGCCGCCACGGGCTGACCCGCCGAAGTCTCGGCCTGACCTCGCGGCACTGGCGGCGGGACATGCTGATCGCGGTGGCCACCGTCCCACCCCGCCTGCTACTGGAGTTCGGGGTGCTGATGCCGGCGGCCGGCGGCGAAGCCAACCCGGAGGTCCAGGAGATCCTGCGCATGTCCGCCGCCGGACCGGCCGCGTTGGCCGCCACCCTCTTCCTGGGGATCGGCGGCGGCGGCATCGCCGAGGAGCTGTACTTCCGCGGGTTCCTGCTCGGGGCGATCCCGCAACGGTCCGCCCGCCCCCAGGTGACGCTGTGGGTGGCGGCGGTCGTCTCGGTGGTCCTGTTCGGCCTGCTGCACCTGCCGGCCAGCGCCCTGGACGCGCTGTCCATCACCGTCGCCGGCCTGGTCTACACCGGGCTGTTCCTGGCCACCCGCCGGCTGACCGCACCCATGGTCGCCCACGCGTTGTGGAACGCCGCCGCGCTCTGCACGGTCCTCGTCATCTACGGCTGATCACAGCTGGGTGGCGGTCCGGACGAGCCCGGCGACGGCCCGGGAACGGTTGTCCGGCAGCCAGGCGAGCACGGTGGTGACGTGCGGCGCGTCGGTCAGCGGCACGGCGGTGTGCGCGCTCCACAGCCAGGACCGGGACGAGGCGCACAGCACGGCCATCGTGTGCCCGAGGGCGATCAGCTGGGCCAGCTGCGACTGGTCGCGGATCTCCGGCCCGGGTCCGGGTTCGTACGTACCGTCGGGGCGCGGCCAGCGGGCGACCGGCAGCCCCGGCACGTCGCCGATCTCGGCCATGGTCAACGACGTACGGGTGGTGAGCGGATGTCCGGCGGGCAGGATCGCGACCTGTTGCTCGGTCAGCAGATCCTCGGTGTCGAAGCCGGCGAGCGAGTCGAACGGCCGCTGCATCAGCGCGGCGTCGGCGCGGCCGTCGCGCAGCATCCGAGCCTGGTCGCCCAGGCCGCACAGCACGACGTCGATCTCGGCGGCGTCCGGCTCGGCGGCGTGCGCGTCGAGCAGCTTCTGCAGCAGTTCATGGCCGGCGCCGGCCTTGGTGACCAGGGTCAGCCGGTTCGCTCCGGCGGCGGCGCGGCGGGTACGCCGGGCGGCCGCGGCGGTGGCGTCCAGGATGGCGCGGGCCTCGTCGAGCAGCACCTGACCGGCGTGGGTGAGCGCCACCCCTCGGCGGTCGCGGTCCAGCAGGGTGACGCCGAGGCGGCGTTCCAGCTGGGCGATCGCCCGGGACAGCGGCGGCTGGGCGATGCCGAGCCGTTCGGCCGCCCGGCTGAAGTGCAGCTCCTCGGCGACCGTGACGAAGTACCGCAGCTCACGGGTCTCCAGCGTCTCCACGCCGACAACGATACGTCGGTGATACCCGCCGGGTATGACAGCGGCACCCAGACGGTGTAACAACGGCGGCTACCGCCGCGCCACCATCGGCGTCATGACCGAAAAGACCACGACCGGAACGAAGACCGCGCTGGTCACCGGCGCGAACAAGGGACTCGGCTACGAGATCGCCGCCGGGCTCGGCGCGAAGGGCTACCGGGTGGCGGTGGGGGCGCGCGACGCCGCCCGGGGCGAAGCGGCCGTCAAGGCGCTGCGCGCCGCTGGCATCGACGCGTTCGCCGTACCGCTGGACGTCACCGACGACCGCAGCGTCACCGACGCCGCGCAACTGATCGAACGCACCGCTGGAGGACTTGACGTCCTGGTCAACAACGCCGGCATCGCCGGCGAGACCGGGCCGGGGTGGGAGCAGGACCCGACCACGCTCGACCTCGACGCCGTCCGTGAGATCGTCGACACCAACGTGTACGGCGTGATCCGGGTGACCAACGCGATGCTGCCCATGCTGCGCCGGTCGGCGTCGCCGCGCATCGTCAACATCTCCAGCAGCGTCGGGTCGCTGACCTGGCAGTCGGACCCGGAGATCAACGTCGGCCCGGTGATGGCGGCCTACTCGCCGACGAAGACGTACCTCAACGCGGTCACCGTGCACTACGTGCGGCAACTGGCCGACACCAACATCCTGATCAACACGGCCTGCCCGGGGCTGGTCGCCACCGACTTCACCGGCGGCGTCGGGCGTCCGGTCCAGGAGGCCGCCGCCACCCCGATCCGGCTGGCCACCCTGCCCGACGGCGGCCCGACCGGCACGTTCGTCAACGACGACGGCAGCATCCCCTGGTGATCTCCCGGCCCCGTCGGCGAGCCCCGGTCTGGTGACTCCGTCTCCGGTGACCGGGCTGGACCAGCCCGGTCACCGGAGACGGACCGAGGCGGCGTGCGGTGGTGCGGAGCGCCCGCCGCCGATCATCGGCTCAGCGGCAGCTACGGCCGGCGTTGATGCACTTGGCGATCTTCCGCATCTGCTTCTCCGAGTTGACGTTGATGAAGTCGTTGTGGTCGGAGAACGGGTTGTGGTCCTCCTCGGGGAAGGAGTCGAGCAGGTACTGACCCTTGAACTGCACGTCACGCGGGATGTAGTAGGCGATGGTGATCCGCAGCTGCGGGATGGCCACGAACCCGGTCGGGCAGGCGCCGGTGGTCGCGTCGGCGAACGACAGATGCGACCGGTGGTTGTCGCTGTCGATGTTGACCCCGTCCCAGCAGCCGGGGAAGTCATGGACGCGCAGCACCTGGGAGCCCTTCGGGCAGATCGGGTACTTGTCCGACAGCCGGTCGGTGAAGCCGGAGCAGGTCCAGGACTTGCGGGCGTTGCCCGGCCCGCGACTGGTCGGCTTCGACTCACCGGTCAACGCCCGCAGGAACCGGGGCATCGGGGTCACCTTGCTGACCGGGTTGCCCCGGTACTCGATGAGCACCTCGGCGGGCCGGACGATGCCGCCGGTGTTGCCGGGAAGTTCCAGGTCCGGGCCGGACGGGACGGGCAGCGCCGACGGTTCAGCGTCCGGGCCGTCGGCACCGTCGCCGGCGCCACCGTTGTCGCCCCTATCGCCCCCATCGCCGCCGTTGTCGCCGGACCCGTCGGTGCTGCCCGGCCCGAGCAGGGTGCAGGACGCCAGCTGGGTCAGCCCGGTCGGCCGCGCCGCGTGCCGACCGATCGCGATCTCGATCCGGTCGAGGGTGGCCCGCCGCTTGTCGCGCAGCGGTCCCACGATCGCGTTCTGGGCGAAGTTCGGGCCGCCCTCGCCGGCCGTGGTCAACAACCGCTCGTTGGCCTCGGCGATCTGCCGGTCGAGCAGGTTCAGATTCTGGTCGACCTCGGCGGCCGCCTGCGCCGGTACGGCCGGCAGCCGGTCCCGCACGGTCGGGCACTCGACCATCGGGTTGGCCTGCGTCCGACCGTCCGTGCTGTGCCCGGCGTGCAGGGCGTCGTAGCTGACCGCACAGTCGACCAGCGACATCAGGCCGGTCGGTCGGGCGCCGAACTGGCCGAGCTCACCCGCGACCTGCCGGAGCGTCGCGGCCCGACGGGCGCGCAACCAGCTGAGCACCTCGTTGTTGCGCCGGGCGTCGACCCCCTGACTGCCGGCAAGCCGGGCGTTCGCCTCGGCGATCTGCCGGTCCAGCTCGCCGAGCGCCCGCTGAACGTTGCCGTACGCGGCCGGCGGGATGGACGGCATGCGGTCCCTGGCGGGTGGGCAGGACACCGTCGGCGTCCCGACGTCCCCGACGCCGGAGCGGGGAGAACGGTCGATGCGCACCACCGGCCAGAAGTACGACGACCGGTCACCGTTGCGGCAGGTCGTGCCGGACGCGGCCAACGCCTCGTCGCTGGTGTTCGCGTTGATCGCGAGGTTGCCGACGAAGTCGTGCAGGTGCTCGGCGCCGTTGCTGATGCCAGGCTGAGCCACCGGGTTGTCCGAGCTGAACTTGCCGTTTCCGTTGGTGCCGCAGTCGACCGTGAACACACCGGTCGAGCCGTTCGGCCCGGCGGCCACCTCGACGACGTTCGGCGCGACCTCTTCGATCCGGACCGAGTCGGCCGGGATGGATCCGGCCGACGCGGAGTTGCGGCCGCCACCGGACACGAAGGTCACGACGGCGGTCGCCCCGAGGGCGACGGTGGCGACCGCCACGGTCACCCCGCGGATCGTACGGCCGTCGACGGCCCGGCGGCCCCGACTCTTCCTTGGTTCCATCGGCCTCTCCCTACCTGTTGCCAGTGATTCCAGGGCCGGTGTCGGCGCCTGGTGTCGATCGCTGGTACGGGCCTGCCGGCGGCGGCAGTTCGGGTTCGGGTCGGCTCGTAAGCTCCTGGTAAGAACTGCGCGAGCTCCTGGTGAGGACTGCTCGGCATCGATCATCGACACCGGACCGCTCGCCGGTCAGGGGTCCGCGATGTCCACGGTGACCTTCGACATCGGCCGGCCCACGCAGGTCAGCACGTAGCCGTCGGCCCGCTGCCGCGGGGTCAGGCAGTTCGGCTCGTGCTGCGCGACCTGCCCGGCGCGGAGCTTCACCACGCACTCCCCGCAGTTGCCGACGGTGCAGGAGTACGGCATCGGCAGCCCGGCCGCGAGCCCCGCGTCGAGCAGCGTCCGGCCGGGCTCGACCACCACCGTCGCGACCGGCTGTCCGTCCTGCTCGACGGCCATCTGCCAGGGCACGGCCGGCGCGGTCGGGTCCGCCGCCCTGGTGTGGAGGTCCGCCGCGCTGGTGTAGAGCTCGTGGTGCACCAGCGCGTCCGCGACTCCGAGGCCGGTCAGCGCGCCTCGCACGGTGCCGATCAGCGGCTCCGGGCCGCAGATGTAGTAGTGGGCTTCCCGGTCCGGAGACAGTTCGGTGACCCAGCGCCGTACACGGTCCGCGTCGAGCCGCCGCTCCCGGCAGGTCAGCACGTGGGTGACCGAGAACCGGTCAGGGTGCTCCCGTTCCAGCCGGTCCAACTCGTCGGCGAAGATGACGTCCTGCTCGGTGCGGCTGCTGTAGAGCAGCGCAATCCGGCCGCCCTCGGTTCGGCCGCCCTCGGTTCGGGCGGCGAGGCGGGTGCGGATCATGCTCATCATCGGGGTCACGCCGCTGCCCGCCGCGACCAGCACGATGTCACCGCTGGTCTGCGGTCCGACGTGGAAGGAGCCGGACGGGCCGCGTACCGCGAGGCGGTCCCCGGCGCGCAGGTCGCGGTGCACGTGGCTGGAGCAGCGGCCACCCTCGACGTGCTTGACGGTGACCTCCAACTGTGGCGACCCGGGCGCCGACGAGGCCGAGTAGGCGCGGCGCACCGGGCGGCCGTCGATGTCGACGACGAGGGTGAAGAACTGGCCGGGCAGGAAGTCGAACGGCGCGTCGCTGCCGTCGGCGTCGGCCAGCACGAGGGTGACGACGTCCGGTGTCTCCCTGCGTACCCGCACGACCCGTACCTCGCGGAGCCGGTTGTCCGGCCGCGACCCGGCCGCCGGCCGGCTGCGCAGCCGGGCCAGGAAGCCGGTACGTCGGCCGCCCGTGTCCGGCTCGACGCCGTCGTAGCCCTCTTTGCGCAGCCCGGAACGGTAGGAACGGTTCAGCACCAGGCGCAGCAGCCGGGGCATCCCCGGGACCGCCCCGATGGCCTTGAGCAGGAACGTGGGCGGGCCGCTCGGGGCGTTCGCCGAGCCGGCGGCGAGGTGATCGGAGGCCAGGGCCATCAGGTCCGGCACCTCGCCGGGCCGGACGTGACCGTCGGGCGCCCAGGGCCGCGAGCGTGCGACGGCGAGGTTGTCGGTCAGCTCGGCGTGCTCGACGTCGATGAGCAGCGCCGCGTGCGGGGCCATGCCGCGCAGCGCCATCGTCTCCAGCAGTACGGGGTCGTCGGTGATCGCACCTCGACCACGCACGTGCAGTGCGCCGCTGCGGCCGGGGACGAGCGCGGCGAACGAGAGCCGGTCGTCGGAGAGCAGGTTGTGCAGCGTGTCGGCGCGCTTGTTGCCTTTGCGGTCGGCGATGGCGAGCGTGTGACCGTCCAGGATTCGGACCACCGTCGGCTGGTCGCCGCGTGGGCTGGTGTCGCTGCCACCGGCGGAGTCCCAACTGGACAATGCGAGGAACGGTGCGGTGGCCAGGAACTCGGCGACGCCGGGTCGGGACAGCGGGCCGTCACCCGCGATCTCCGCCATCGGCGGCCCGACCGAGGTGGGTGGCTGCCACAGGCGGGACCGCAGCACCGCCTGGGCGCAGTGCACGTACGCCTGCTCGATGTCGACCGTGGTCCGCGCGCCCTGACGCGCGACCAGGGTGCCGTTGACCCGCAGAATCTCTCCGACGCCGGGCAGCAGGAAGAAGAACGAGACCGGACCGTACGGGTCGCCGGGCTCTGCCAGAGGGAACGAGATCCGGGTGGGGGAGTGGACGCGGGTGAAGCCCGGCGTACCGCCGACGAAGGTCGTCCTGCTGGTGCCGCCGGCGTCCCGGTAGCCGAAGGCGGCGATCGGGCAGCGGGCCAGGATGTCCCGGCAGCCGTCGTCGAGGGCGCTGATCTGTTTGAGCATGACCACCGACGCCGGCTGGCCGACAATGCCCTCCACCTGCTCCACCGTCGTGAGCCGGCGCGGGGTGGCCACCTGGTCTACCTGGTCTACCTGTCGCACAGGGGATTCCTCTCTCAACCGTTCCTCGGTCAGCCGGGTGCGGACCGGCCGATACGCCAGTAGCCAAAGAACGAGATGTCCCGTTTGGCGACTCCCCGGTCGTTGACCAGGTGTCGCCGTACCGTGGTGGCCAACCAGGACTCGCCCGCGACCCAGGTGTAGAAGCGGTCCGACGGCAGGGCCGCGTCGCGTAGCGCCGCCACCAGCAGAGCACCGGGCCGCAGATCCGCGCCGTCGCGGCTGAACCAGTGGACGCGTACGCCGGCAGGTGTCTCGACCGACCGGATGTCGGCCCTGGTCGGGACTTCCAGGTAGACCTCCGTGGCCAGCGTCGGTGGTGTGCCGTCGAGGATCGACAGTACGGCGGGCAGCGCGCTCTCGTCGCCGACCAGCAGTTGCCGGTCCACCTGCTCCGGCAGCCGGTACATGGTGCCGATGTCGAAGATCCCGGCCGGGGTGCCCGGCTCGGCGGTGCGTGCCCAGGACGACATGGGTGAGTCGCCGTGCAGGGCGAACTCGATGTCGATCTCGTCGTCGGCGGGTCGGGCCCGCCGGATCGTCAGGTTGCGGACCCACGGCCGGGTCGACTTCGGCCACAGCAGCACCTGGGCGATCCAGGCGTCGTTCGAGACGGTGGGCATCCGTAGCCGGGTCTGTCCCTCGCGAGGGAAGAACAGCCGGACGGCCTGGTCGTTGCCGGCGACGACGAGGTCCCTGACGGCGGGGCCGCCCAGGGTGACGCTCGCGAAGCCCGGGGTGGGGAACTCGCGGCGACGCACCTCCAGCGTGATCATCGTGCGTGACTCGGGCAGCTGGACCTTGGGTATCACGATCCACCACCGGGTCGGTGATCGCCCTTGTTTTCGCAGCTCATGAAGCTATTCTGAGCAATAGCTCATCTTTTGGCTACTCGCTTTTGCCGCTGCCGAGGAGGACCCGGATGCCGTCGGGCGACCATCGTCTTGCGCCACGTCGCAGGCCCCGCCAGGTGCGTGCCGAGCTGACCCGGGAGCGCATCCTCACCGCCGCTGCTCACGTTTTCACCGAGTACGGCTACGCGGCCGGGACCACCAACCGCATCGCCGAGCGCGCCCGCATCTCCATCGGCTCGCTGTACCAGTACTTTCCGAACAAGGACGCCATCCTCGCCGAGCTGCTGGTGCGGCACATCGATCGCGGCGCCTGGCAGCAGGCCGATCAGCTCGACATGTCCGCCGGGAGCTTGAAGGCGATGGTCGAGGCGATCGTCCGCGACGCGATCGACAACCACCGGGACGATCCGCAACTGCTCCGCATCATGATCGAAGAGGCGCCGGTCTCACCGGAACTGCTCGACGCGATCAACCGGCACGGCGAGATCCGGGTCTCTCAACTGCGTGACCTGCTCGCCCGACACCCGGACGTCGACGTACGCGACGTCGACACCGCCGCCGAGCTGATCTTGTTCACCGTGGAGATCAACACGCACAAGCTGCTGGCCGATCCGCGCGGCGTCCCGGTCGAGACGCTGGAGAACGAACTGGTCGACATGGTGACCCGGTACCTACGCGGCGACCGGTAGCGGCTCGCGGGCTGCTCAGTCCGGTGGGTCGCGTCCCGCGACCGCAGCATCCGGCGTGGCCACATGACCCCTGCTGTGTGCGTCGTGGCCCGATCCGGGTCTGCGATGATGGCGGGATGTCCACCGGTACCGCACCGGCTGCCCAGCCGTTCGCGCACCTGCAGGCGCAGAACGTCACCCTGTACCGGGACGTGCTGAATGCATTCGTCCGGGCGAAACGTCGGTTCACCGTACATCTGCGGCCGGAGGACGTCCTGGCCGAGATCGGCCCCGGGGCGTCGCTGGAGGCCGTCGCGGCGGCGCTGGCCCAGCTCGCCGAGTGGGGCAACCTGCGGGCCGACCCGGACACCGGACGGGTCACCACCGTGGAAGACTTCCACCGCGCCCGCTACCTCTACCAGTTGAGCGCGCACGGCCACGCCGCCGAGCAGGCCATCGCCACGTACGAGGAGGCGATCGGCCGACGCGGCGCCCTGCAGTCGGTGGCGCTGTCCGACATCGCCGACCAGCTGCGCGCCCTGCTGGGCATCGCCACCGAGGCCGCCGCCGGGTCCGCGCCCGACCCGGCAAAGACCCACCTGCTGATGCTGAGCCTGGTCGACCGGTTCACCGGGCTGGCCGACAACGCGCAGGCGTTCATGGCGTCGCTGCGGCGGGCCGTCGACTTCGCCGACGCCGACGTGGCGGCCTTCCTCGCGTACAAGGAACAGCTGATCGCGTACATCGAACGGTTCATCGCCGATCTCGCCAACCGGGGCGCGGAGATCGCCAACCTGGCCCACCGGATCGAGGCGACCGGGGTAAGCCCGCTGCTGGAGATCGTGGCCCGCCGGGAGGCCGCCGACGCCGCACCCGGCGAGGACGCCGACGACCGGGCACTGCACCAGGCACGGGTGGTCTGGCAGCAACGCTGGGACGGGCTGCGGGACTGGTTCGTCAGCGGCGACGCCAGCCGGCAGTCCCAGGCACGGCTGCTGCGTACCGCCGCCATCGGCGCGATCCGGCAGCTGCTCGGCGCGGTGGCGTCGATCAACGAACGCCGGGCCGGCCGGTCGGACCGGTCGGCCGACTTCCGGTCGCTCGCGTTGTGGTTCGCGCAGGCCCCCGACGACGAGGCCGCGCACCGGCTCTGGCACACCGCGTTCGGCCTGTCGCCGGTGCGGCACCTGACCGTGACGACCGAGACCCTGGCCGCGGTCGAGCAGCGACCGGTGCCGGCATCGACGTCGTGGGCCCAGGCACCCCGGCTGGAGATCAGCCCTCGACTGCGCAAAACCGGATCGTACGAGCGGCGCGGCTCGCCGAGCCGGGTGCTGGACCGCTCCGCGCAGCGGCGGCAGCTGGCCGAACGCGCCGAGCGGGAGACGGCCCAGACGGCCCGCGCCCGAGCGGCGTTGGCCACCGACGGGCCCGTCCCACTGTCGCGCCTCGGTGAACTGGATACCGCCGAGTTCCGGCTCTTTCTCCATCTGCTGGGCGACGCGCTGGCGGCCCGGCGGCCGGACGCCACGGAGGTGACCACCACCACCTCCGACGGCACGCTACGGGTACGCCTGGTCCGCGTCGACGGGTCGCCGCCGGTGCGGATCGTCACCGCCGACGGGGTGCTCACCGGGCCGGAACATCTGGTCGACATCACCGACCTGGCTCCGACCGGAGCCGGCCTGCTCTCTGCCGGAGCCGACCTCGCGGCGGTCGGGGCGGCCGGGTGAGGGCGCGCGGTCCGGCCGAGGGCGACTCCTCAGGCCGGCTGCAGCGGGCCGCCCGGCTGCTGCTCGCCCGCCCGCTGCTGGTCGCCGGGCTGACCCCGGACGACGAGTTCCGGCTGGTCCGCACGTACGCCGCAGAGCTGCGCGAGTGGTTCGACCGGGAGACCGGGTGGCGGCTGGTCGCCGACGCCCAGACGATCCGGCTGATGAAGCTGACCGCCGACCCACAGGACCAGACCCACCCGGCCCGGGATCCGAAGGCCAGGACCCCGTTCTCCCGGCAGCGGTACGTGCTGACCTGCCTCGCCCTGGCCGCGCTGGAACGCGCCGACGGGCAGATCACCCTTGGCCGGCTGGCCGAGGACGTGGTGCTGGCCGCCGCCGATCCGGCGCTGGCCGCCACCGGGTTCACGTTCGCCCTGGACCGGCGGGAGCGGCGGGCCGACATGGTGGCGGTAGTCCGGCTGCTGCTGCACTGGGGGGTACTGCGTCGGGTGGCCGGCCACGAGGACGCGTACCTCGGCACCAGTGGTGACGTGCTCTACGACGTTGACCGGCGGGTGATCGCCGGCCTGCTGGCCAGCAGCCGCGGCCCGTCGATGATCGGTGACGTGGCACCGGACGGCCGGCTGGCGGCGCTGACCGTCGAGGTGGTGCCCGATGTCGAGGATGCCCGCAACCGGGCGCTGCGGCACCGGCTCACCCGGCTGCTGCTCGAACAGCCGGTCGTCTACTACGACGAGCTGACCGAACCCGAGCTGGCCTATCTGACCAGCCAGCGGTACGCCATCCTGAACCGGATCACCCAACTGACCGGGCTGGTCGGCGAGGTACGGGCCGAAGGGGTCGCGATGGTGGACCCGGCCGACGAGCTGACCGACGTCCGGATGCCGGCCGAGGGGATGCAGAGCCACCTGACGCTGCTGCTGGCGGAGCGGATCGCGGCGGGCGGCGCGGGCGGGCTGCGGGTCAGCGAGCTGCACCGGCACACCCGTGAGCTGGCCCGGGCGCACCGGTCGTACTGGCGCAAACACGCCACCGATCCAGGCGCCGAGGTCGAACTGGTCGCCACCGCGTTGGACGCGCTGCGCGCCCTCAAACTCGTCACTGTCGAACCGGCCGAGGATCCGCTGGTCGTCGCCCGCCCGGCGATCGCCCGTTACTCCCTGGCAGAGCCGACGATCCGGGAGACCCGTCCCGCCGCCCTGAGGAGGTAACCATCACCGTGACCGCCGCAGCCACCACCGCCGCACCGACGTCCATGTCGGACCGGGAGCTGCCGGTGCCGGACCGGGAACGGTGGCAGCCGCTGCGGGCCGGGCTGGTGGACATCTTCTACTACGACCAGGAGGAGTTCCACTTCCACCGCGGCAGCCTGCTGCTGCGGGGCAACAACGGCACCGGCAAGTCGAAGGTCCTCGCGTTGACCGTACCGTTCCTGTTGGACGGTGAGCTGGCACCGTACCGAGTGGAGCCCGACGGGGATCCGCACAAGCGGATGGAGTGGAACCTGCTGCTCGGCGGCCGGCACCCGCACCCGGAGCGGACCGGCTACACCTGGCTGGAGTTCGGCCACCGCGACGCCGACGGCACCGCCCGCTACCTGACCATCGGCTGCGGACTGAAAGCGGTCGCCGGGCGCGGCATCGCCCGGCACTGGTACTTCGTCACCAGCCAACGGGTCGGCGCCGATCTGCAGTTGCTCACCCCCACCGGTACGGCGGCGACCCGGGACCGGCTGCGGGACGCGATCGGCCCGGCGGGGATGCTCTACGACCGGGCCGTCGACTACCGGCGGGCGGTCGACGAGGCGCTGTTCGGCCTGGGGGACCGGTACGACGCGCTGGTGTCCCTGCTGATCAAGCTGCGGCAGCCGCAGCTGTCCAAGCGCCCGGACGAGAAGACCCTGTCCCGGGCGCTCGGCGACGCGCTGCCGCCGCTGGACGAGAACCTGATCGCGCAGGTCGCCGAGGCGTTCCGGGGCCTCGACGACGAGCGGGAGACGCTGACCGAGCTGCGCGAGACGAAGAAGGCCGCCGACGACTTCCTCACCCGCTACCGGCAGTACGCGCGGATCGCGACGAAACGCAAGGCCGCGGTGCTGCGGCAGCAGCACAGCCGGTACGAGCAGCTGGGCCGCGAGCTGGGCGACGCGCAGCGGGCGCACGAGCAGGCCGACCTGGCGGTACGCCAGGCTGAGGTCAGACTGGCCGATCTGGACGCGCGCGCCACCGAGCTGCAGGCGCGCCGACGGGCACTCGCGGAGAGCCCCGAGGCGCGTACCGCCGAGCATCTGACTCGGCTGCGGGAGGCGGCCGATCAGCGGGCGACGTTCGCCGGCCAGCAGGCCAAACGTCTGCGTGACGTCGAGGCGGAGGCGGCGCAGGCCCGGCGTACCGCCGAGCAGACGGCGCAGGAGCTTCAGTCGGCCCAGCGGGACGAGGCCGCGGCCCGTGCCAGGGTGGCGGACGGTGCAGCTGCGGCGGGGATCGCCGACCGGCACCGTGACCGGGTCCTCGCCGCCCTGCCGGACGACTCCACCCATGGGCTCGACGAGGCGCGTCGGGCCGCCGACCAGCTGGTCCAGGACCGGCGGGCCGCGCTGCGTACCCTCGATCGGCTCCGCGCGGCCGCCGAGTCGGCCCGGACCCGGGCCGACCGCGCCCGGGAGGAGGTCGACCGGCTGGACGCCGAGGTGGCGGCGGCCGACGAAGCGGTCACCGACGCCGAGACCGCCGCCGCCGAACAGGGCGAAACCCTGGTACGGCGGACCGGGGAGTACCTGACCGGGCTGGTCGAGCTGTCGATCGCCGACCCGGAGGCGGTGCTCGGCCGGCTCGACTCCTGGGTGAGCACCCTGGACGGGGACAACCCGGCCGCCCGGGAGGTGACCGCCGCCAGCCGGGCGGCCGCCGAGGCGATCGCCCGGGCCGACGCGGCGGTGGAGGCCGAGCAGCGGCGGGTCGCCGACCGGGTCGGGGAGATCGACGCCGAGCTGCGTCGGCTGACCGACGGGGCGCACCAGCCGCCGCCGGCACCGCACACCCGGTCCCCGCAGCTACGCCTCGACCGGCCCGGCGCACCACTGTGGCGGGTCGTCGACTTCGTCGAGGGCGTGCCACCGCAGGTGCGCGCCGGCGTCGAGGCTGCGCTGGAAGCCGCCGGGGTGCTCGACGCGTGGATCGACCCGGACGGCACGGTCCGCCACCCGGACAGCGGCGACGCGCTGCTGCGACCCACCGACGAGGTGGCGACGAACCTCGGGACGCTGCTGCGTCCGGTGATCGACGACGCCGACCCGCACGCCGCCGCGCTGACCGGGCCGACCGTCGCCGCCGTCCTCGCCGCGATCGGCCTCGGCGCGGAGTCCGGCGCGGCGACCTGGGTCGACCCCGACGGCGGCTTCGGCATCGGCGTCGTCACCGGGCGGTGGACCAAACCGGACGCGGAACACATCGGCGACGGCGCCCGGGAAGCGGCCCGCCGGGCCCGGATTGCCGCGCTGCGCGCCGAGGCCGACGAACTCGCCGCCGTGTCGGCCGACCTCGCCGAGCAGCGCACCACACTGGACGAACGTCGGCGGGCGGTCGGCCACGAGACCGAAAACCTCCCATCCGACCAGGCACTGCGCGAGGCGCACACCCTGGTCCGGGGCGCCCACCAGCTGCGCCGGGACACCGCCGGCCGGCGTGACGAGGCAGCGACGCGACACCGTACGGCGGTCTCGGCGGCGCAGACGGCGCTGGCCGAGGCGACCGAGTTCGCCGACGACGTGGGCCTGCCCCACGACGCCGACGGGCTGGCCGAGGTCCGCGACGGGCTGCAGGACTACCAGGTGAGGCTGGCCGCCTGGTGGCCCACCCTGACCGGGGTACGCGACGCGACGCGCCGCCGCGCCGAGGCGTCCCGCACGTACGAGGAGAAGCAGGAGCAGCTCGAACCGGCCGCGATCGAGGCGGCCGAGACGGCAGAGGCGGCCCGGTTGGCCCGGGTGGAGTTCGAGACGTTGGACGCGACTGCCGGCGCGACCGTCGCCGAGCTGGAACGCCAGCTCCGCGAGGTGGCCGACGCCGAACAGGAGTGCCAGCGGGAAAGCCGCGACACCCGGCAGCGCGAACGCGACGCATGGGGTGCCCGGGGCGACGCTGACGGGCGACGGGACCGGCTGACCGGCGACCTGGCGGAGGCCACCGCCACCCGGGACGCCGCCGTCGAGGTGCTGCGGGCCTTCGCCGACACCGGCCTGATCGCCCTGGCCTGCCCCGAGCAGGAGCTCCCGGACACCCGACAGCCGTGGGCGACGACCCCGGCGGTGGCCGTGGCGCGCGGCGTCGACCGGCTGCTCGCCGACGTCGACGACGGCGACCGCCCCTGGGAACGCATCCAGCACCAGGTCAGCCTGGACATGAAGGTTCTCACCGACAGCCTGTCCCGGCACGGACACCAGGTGCTGCCCGCCGTCCGCGAGGACACCATGATCGTGGAGGTGGTGTTCCAGGGGCACAACCGGTCCGTCGCGGACCTGTCCGCCGCCCTGGTCACCGAGATCGACGAACGGCAGCGGGTGCTCTCCGCCCACGAGCGGGAGGTGCTGGAGACCCACCTGGTCAACGAGGTCGCCGGGGCGTTGCAGGAGCTGGTCGCCGGCGCCGAGCAGCAGGTGGCGACGATGAACGGCGAGTTGGAGGAGCGGCCCACCTCCACCGGCATGCGGCTGCGGCTGCTGTGGCGGCCCACCCGCGACGCCCCGCCGGGCCTGGCCGAGCTGCGCGCCCGGCAGCTGCGGCAGAGCACCGACGTCTGGAACGACGCCGACCGTCGGGCGATCGGCGCGTTCCTGCAGGAGCAGATCGGTCGGGAACGGCTGCGTGACGAGGCGGCCACCTGGCACGAGCAGCTCACCCGGGCGCTTGACTACCGGGCCTGGCACGAGTTCGCGATCCAACGCCACCAGGACGGGCAGTGGCGGCCGGCCACCGGTCCGGCGTCCGGTGGTGAGCGGGTGCTGGCCGCCAGCATCCCGCTGTTCGCCGCCGCGTCCTCGTACTACGGTTCGGCGGGCAATGCCCACGCGCCGCGGCTGATCGCCCTCGACGAGGCGTTCGCCGGGGTCGACGACGACTCCCGGGCCAAGTGCCTCGGGCTGCTCGCCACCTTCGACCTGGACGTGGTGATGACCAGCGAACGGGAGTGGGGCTGCTATCCGCAGGTGCCCGGACTGGGCATCGCGCAGCTGGCCCGGCACGACGGCATCGACGCCGTCCTGGTCACTCCGTGGCGGTGGGACGGGCGGGAACGGCACCGGATGCGTCGGGTCGAGCTGGCGGTGCCGCAGCAGCGGCCGACCCGCCCGGACAGCGAACCGGATCCGGCCGGACCTGACGGCGCTGAGCAGCCCGCGCTGTGGTCCGCCGAGTGACCGAGGTGGACGGCGGGGTGGCCGGGGCGGATCTCGATGTGGTTGGGCCGGATCTTGATCGGCTACGCCGTCAGCTGGGCGGGGCGGACACCGAACGGGTCGTGCAGCGGGTCCGTCAGCGGATGGCCCAGGGCCGGCCGCTGACCGGCACCATCTCGCTGAGCCAGCCGACGCCGGCCGAGCGGCTGGCGGTGCAACGGCTGCTGGGACGGCCACCCGGCCGGGGCACCTCGCTGACGGTCAACCTCGACGACCTCGACCAGGTGGTGCGCCGCAGCGGCCTGCACCCGGACGGGCTGGCCGCCGCCGTCGAGACCCTCGTCGGGCCGGTGCCGGTGACCGCCGAGGTCCGCGCCGCCGCCGACGCCGCCTGGCGTACCGTGCTGGCACCGTTGGACCGGCTCGGCCGCCGTGCGCCGCACCTGGCCGACTGGTGCGGCGATCGCGGCACGGTCGCGCTGGCACGCCGACTGTCCGGTACGCCGGACGCGGCGGCCCGGCTCGTCGAGCACCTGGTCTCGGTGCTGGCGGCGTTGCCCGCCGACGGGACCCCGCTGGCCCGGCTCGCCGCGCACACCACCGGCGACGCGCACGCCCTCGACGCCGACCGTCCACTAGCCACCCTGGTGCTGTCGGCGGTGCGGGCCGTCTGGTGGCCCGGCGACGACGAACCGACGTCTCCGGCGCAGCGGCGGCGGGCGCTGTGGGACAGCGTCGGCGTCCTCGTCGACGAACTGTCGTCGACCGTGCTGACGCTCAACGTGGTGGCGAGTCCGGGCAGTCAGCTGTACGCCCTGACCGCGCCGGCCGCGACGGCCGGTGAGCCGCTCGTGCTGACCCTGCGTCAACTCGGCCGGGAGCGGTCGACTTTCCCGGCCGGCACCGTCCACGTCTGCGAGAACCCGACCGTACTGGCCGCGGCGGCCGACCTGCTCGGTCCGGCTTGTCCGCCGCTGGTCTGCGTCAACGGTCAGCCGAGCACGGCGGCGCTGCGGCTGCTGACCGGCCTCGCCGCCAGCGGTGCCCGGTTGCGCTACCACGGCGACTTCGACTGGGGCGGGGTACGGATCGCCAACCTGCTGCGGGCCCGGGTGCCGTGGCAGCCGTGGCGCTACGACGCCGCCGCGTACCGCGCGGCCGTGACGGGCGCGGCCGTGGTGGGCGCCGTGTCGGGGACGCTGACCGGCCAGCCGGTCGACGCCGGCTGGGACGCCGAGCTGACCGCTGCGATGAGCCGGCACGGTACGCGGGTCGAGGAGGAACTGGTCCTCGACACCCTCCTCGCTGACCTGTCCGGTCAGCGGTGACGCCGGCCGCCACCGAGCAGGTCGGCGGCGGCCGGGAACCGGCATCACCCTGGGCGTCAGGACGCGGCGATCCAGAGCGGGTAGCTGGTGGGACCGGATTCCAACCCGTCTGCAGTACGGCTGCGCACCATCAATGTCTGCTCGCCGGGCGACTCCGGCGTCCACTCCAGGACGGCGGTGCCGTCCGGTCCGACCGGCAGGGTCTGCTCGGGGCCACCGTCGAAGGAGTAGACGAACTCCACCGAGCCGGCCAGCACGGCGGTGAACCGGAACTCGCCGGGCGTACCGACCGTGCCACCGCCCCACCAGAGGAAGTCGTCCGATTCGACGGTGGGACTCATCAGATCGACCCGGAACGAGTACCAGCGGGCGTCCGAGACGACTCCGGCAGCGGAACGCGACCGTACCTGCAGCTGAACCCAGCCGCCGTCGACGTTGCCGGCGACGTCCGGGGTCCACTCGACCGTGGCCACCCCGTCGCCGCCCGCCGCGACGAAGCGCTCCGGCTCGTGGCCGAACGTGTACAGGTAGCCGTCGACCTGTCCGAAGTCAGGGTGCGGCCGGAACGTGAAGTCGCCAGCTACCCCGGGACCGCCACTGAGCGTGCCCGCCGGGTAGTCGTCCGACTCGACCGTGGGGGCCACCGACGCCGGATAGAACGCGTACCCCACTGACTCCGACTCGACCCCCGCATCGGTGCGGCTGTGCACCTGGATCGTGTGGTACCCCGCGTCGCGGGCGGTGTACCGCAGCTCGGCGGACCCGTCGGCGGCGGCGGCGACAGTCTGTGGATCTCCGCCGTTGATCGTGTAGACGTACTCGACGACGTCATACATCCGGGGCTGGAACAGGAACACCCCTTCGGTGCCGGCAGGCGCGCCGGGTGACCCGTCGAACGGGAACTGTTCAGAGGTGACGATCGGCGAGGTGGCCAGGTGGAAGGCCCGGTTCGCGTCCCCGGACGGCAGCCCGTCGGCGGTCCGACTGATCACATGAAGTGTGTTCGAGCCGGCGATGGGCAGCACGGTCACCGTCGCGCTGCCGTCGGCGCCCGCCGGCACGGTCTGCGGGTCGCCGTTGTTGAGCCAGTACGTGTACTCGACCACCTGATCCATCTGCGGCGTGAACGTGAACTCCCGGGGGTCGCCGAGCCAGCCGTCCGGGTTGCCGTCCGCCACCAGCGGAGCGGTGTCGCGTACGAAGAATTCGTAGATCGTCTGTGCCGAGCGGTTGCCGGTCCGGTCGACGCTTGTCACGTACAGCCGGTTGAAGCCGTACCGGGTCGGCGTGTACTCGATCGTTACGTCGCCGCCGAGCTGATCCGCCGCGACGTAGGTCGTGGCCGAGGTCGGCCCGTAGCGGTAGCCCACGACATCGTCGGCACCGTTCGCCGAGAACGTGAATCGGCCGGGGATGCCCGGGCCGCCGCTGCCCACGCCCGAGTCGCTCGGGTAGTCGGTGGAGGTGACCGTCGGCGCCGGCGGGCGGACCGTGTCGACGGCGAACAGACACGGTGCCGACCAGTCGGAGCCGGCCCACCGGTCCGCTGCCCGCACGGCGAGGGCATACCGGCCACCGTCGACCATCGACCCGGCCGGCACGGTGCGCTGGAAGGCCGCAGGTGCGTTCCTTTCCGACGACGTCCACTCGGTCCGCTCTGTCGGCTGGTCGACCGGCCACCAGGCGAACGTCGCGGCGACCGAGTCGCCCACGAACACCTCATCGACGTCGGGATCGGTGACGGAGGCGTACAACGTCGGCGTGCTGGTGCCGATGAACACCTCGTCGTTCGTGCACGGCAGGCCACTGACCCGCAGGTCGCTCGGCACGTCCGGTGCGGCGTTGGTGTGCAGCGAGATGCCGAGGCTCTTCATCTGCCGGCCGTACTTTGGCTTGAACTCGCGCTTGCCGCCGACCCGGAGCATGAAGGTGACCTCGGTCAGACCCTCGTCGATCGCCTGCTGGAGGGCGGCTTGCAGGTCCACCTCGAGCCGGGGTGCCGGACAGGTCGACGTCGACGCGCCGACGTCGGCGATCTTCCCCTGCGTCCGGGGCGCGTCGTGCCAGGTGGGAGGTTCGGCCGGTGTCACAGTGCGCCACAGCTCGACGCGTCGCGGCTGCGCGCAGTCCGTCACGGTGGTCTCGCCGGTGTCGCCGGTCGCTTCGATGACCTGCTTGCCCTGATGGCGGGTGAGGTCGAAGGTCAGGTAGGCCCGGGCGGTGTGCTTGTCGCCGGCATCGTCGCGCCAGGCACCGACCGGGAACGCCCCGCTCGTGACCGGGAAGGCGGTGGTCGGCTCGGCGGAGTCGGTGTAGCTGATCTGTACCGGACGGATGTACTCGAAGATGCCGGCCGATGCCGGCTGCGCGGTCGCCACCAGCGTGCCGGCGGTCCCTACCGCCGCCGCCAGCAGCCCGGCGAGCACCCGGCCCCCGTGGAAGTTGGGCAATGCACTGCCTCCGATCGAAGAATCGACCCATAGTGATCAATTGCTGCGGTGATGGTAGTGGATGGGTGCGACAAGCTGCGGCCAGTTTCCGTCCTCAGTGCACGAGCTGCCTGACGGGCTGGCGAGAGACGTGGCGGGCCGTTCCTACTGTGGTGCCATGTACGGCTGGTGGAGTCGTCGGCTTGCTCAGTCGGTCTTCGGCGCCGACCGGCGCAAGGATCGCCGGGAGCGGCGAGCGTGGATGCGCGAGATCAGACGAGGGCTTCGCGAGCTGCGACACGAGGACGACAGACGCCGGGCCGTGATGGCCTGGTCGGCGTGGGCCGCGCTGACCGTCTGGTTGCTGATCACGGTGGTGGCCGCACTCTTCATGTCGTCGGCCAGTGCCGCGCCGATGACCTCCGCCCTTGTGGCGGTCGCCCTGCTACTACCCACGATCTTCGCCGTTGGGCTGCTCAAAGAGAACTTCCCCATGGCGGCGGTGGTGTGCGCCTGCGGACTGGTCACGGCGGCGGCTCTGTCTTCGCCCTCAGCGATGCTGATGCACCTGATGTTCGGCCGGCCGGCCGAAGCCGTCGTCGTCGAGGTGCGGTGTCCGCCCGAGCCCGGGTCATGCGTGTACCGGGTGGCGGTGGCAGGAGCTGAGGAGCAGGAGCCGGGGTGGCTGTACCGCTGGCCGCATGGCCAGCTGGAGCAGGGGCAGCGCATCGAGGTCTCTGTGGTGCCCGGCCAGTGGGTGCAGCTGGTGGAACGCGATCGGACGCTGTCGGGCGTCGAACAGGTCGCCGTCGCAGTGGCCGCCCTGGCGCAGCTGGCGGCGTTGCTGGCGGCGGTGGGTGCCGTGGTGGGACGCCGCAGCTGGCTCGTGAACGAGATCGAGCTGTGGGTCGAGCGTTGAGGCGGTCATCGGGGCGTCACCGTTCTTCCCCTGTGGTGATCTCGCGGCCCGCGCCACGGCGCAGCTCCAGATGCAGGCCGAGGGTCGATACCACGGCAAGCACCTTGTCGAGCTGTACGGTCCGTTTGCCGTTCTCCAGGGCGTAGACGAACCGTTCGGAGACTCCGGCGAGATCGGCCAGCTCGTCCTGGCGCAACCCGAGTGCGCGCCGACGCTGGCGGATGGCGTTGGCGAATTCGTCGCGCTCCCGGCTGCTCTCCACAGGTTCGGCTCGTCGCATCCTTCACTCACCTCAGCAAAACCGCACGATCGTGCGGCCTAGGGTCAGTTTAAGGCTCTCCGGAGCGGCCGCAAAGCCTATTCCGCACGTACGTGCGGTTCGACGTCGGTGGGGCCGGGCTCCGGCGCGGACGCTGGTGGCCGCGGCGGTAGCGTCGTCCGGGTGAACCTGGACGAGACCGCCGCCCGGCTCGGGGTGCCTGTCGCGGACGTCGAGCGGGTGCACCGGCTCGCCGGAGACCGGCCGTCGGTTCCGCTGCCGGCCAGGGCCGACGCACCCGCGATCCTGGACCGGCTCGCGGTGCGGCCGGACGACGCCGCCGAGATCATGGCCGGCTGGCCCGACCCTGACTCACCGCTGTGGACTCCGGAGCTGCGCTGGCTGCTCGACCGTACGATCGCCCTGGTCCGGGCCGACCTCGGCGGCTACGGCTGGCTGGTGCCCGGCCCGGAGTTGCCCCGCGACCGGGGACCCGCCTGGCGGCACCTCTACGTGTACGCGTACCTGGCTCTGGTCGACGTCGTCCGGGCGTACCACCGCGAACACGGCATTCCCGCCGACGTGTCCTGGACGACCCTCGCGGACCTGGGCCGCAACCTCGCCATCGACCGGCGGATGCGTGGCGAGGGCTGGTCGGTCATGCAGGCCTGGCTGACCCTGCACGTCCGCGGCAGCCTCTACGAGCTGGGCCGACTGCAGCACCACCGCAGCGACAGCGCCATCGAACTGCACATCCCCGACGCGGGGCCGCTGACCCCAGAGGCGGTCAGCGCGTCACTCGACGCGGCACGCGCGTTCTTCCCCCGGCATTTCCCCGATGAGCGGTACGCGGCGTTCGCCTGCGGGTCGTGGCTGCTCGACCCGCAACTGCGGGAGTATCTGGAACCGGACTCGAACATCGTCCGGTTCCAGCGTCGGTTCGAGCTGGAGCCGTACCAGGAACCGGACGGGCTGGACGCCGACGTCGAGGTGCTGCGGTTCGTGTTCCGCACCCTGAGCACGCCGCTCGACGCGCTACCGCGCCGTACCGTGCTGCAACGCGCGGTCGTCGACCACCTGACGGCCGGCCGTCACTGGCAGTGGCGCCGCGGCCGCTTCCCGATCTAGCCACGCCTGCTTTCCGCCCGGTTCGGTAACCGCGACGGCCGAGGCGGAAACAGACCGGGTATGGAAGACGACCGGACAAGATTCGCGGAGCTGTTCCGGCGACATTACGGCGCGGTGATGCGGTACGCGGCCCGCCGGGTCGGTCGGGAACGCGCGCCCGACGTCGTCAGCGAGGCGTTTCTCGTTGCCTGGCGACGCCTGCCGGACGTGCCGGTCAGCGAACCGCTGCCGTGGCTGTACGCGACGACCCGGCACCTGATCGGCAACGAGATCCGGGGCCGGGACCGGCAGGCGAGGCTGACGACCCGGCTGGGCGCGGTCACGGAGACGGTCACGGCCGACCACGCCGATGCCGTGATCGACCAGGTACGGGTCCGGCACGCGCTGGAACAACTGTCCGAAGCCGACCGGGAGGCGCTGCGGCTGGCCGCCTGGGAAGGACTTGACGCCACCGCCGCCGCCACCGTCATGGGCTGCAGTCGTACGGCGTACAAGGTGCGGTTGTTTCGGGCTCGGCGGCGGCTGGCGGCCGCGTTGGAACCGGCCCCGACCCGGAGGCCGGCGGACGCCGCGCTTTCTCCGCTGGCTCACGAAGGAGGATCATGATGGAGACCGACCGACTGATGCGCGATGCGGATCCGGTCGCCGACTGGCGGGTGGACGCCGAATCGTTCCAGGCCACGGCGATGCTGGCCGGCATCCTCGCTCAGCCGCAATCGCAACCGCAGGCCGACGCCGCGCAACCGTCCGGCATGCCAGCGGTACGGCGACAGCCCACCGCTGTTCGTCGCGTGCGGCACCGGCGGCTCATGCTCGGCGGGGTTGCCGCCGCAGCGGTGGCGGTGGCCCTCGCGGCGTCGACGGTCTGGCTCGACGGTCCCGGCGGGGCCACTCCCGCGTACGCGGTCACCACGAATTCCGACGGGTCAGTGGAGCTGATCGTGGAATGGGACCGGCTTAATGATCCAGCTGGTCTTGCCGCCGACTTGCGCCAGGCCGGCGTACCAACCGAGGTACGCGCCGGGCTGCCGGAGCGCTTCTGCCCCGGTGTCGCTGATCGGGGCTACACGAGTGAGGCGCTCAACCAACTCGGCCCCGAGGGCGAACCGGTCTCCACCGACGGCTACGCGATGCAGCCGGAGCTGTTCCCCGAAGGAAGCGTCCTGGTCATCTCGACGTACGCCGACACGCAGACACAGTTCTTCTACACGATGATGTACCTCGCGCCGGCCGACTCCACCTCCTGCACCCTGTCCGGCACGCTGGGCAGAACGCGCTACACCGGGCCCGGCCCGCACCCGACGAGGATCGTGTGGCCGCAGCCGGCCGAGTGAGCAGGCGAGTCCACGCGAGTCCACATCGAGGTGACGCTGACACACGTAATTCTCGCTTTTTAACGTGTGTCAGCGTCACCTCGATGGCCAGTTTCGGGCGTGCGGACGCGTGGGCAACGCCCGTCACGGGCCGAGGAGAGCCAGCGGCACGCCCGCGATATCGGCGCGGCGCCGGAAGGCGTGTTCCATCCTTCAACCCCTGCGGTTCGATCGCCAGCGGTGCGGGCCGGTAGGCCACGGCGGGGTCAGCCTGGGGTGAGGAGGCAGAATTCGTTGCCTTCGGGGTCGGTGAAGACCTTCCACGGGATGTCGCTTCGGCCGAGGTCGACGGGAGTGGCACCGAGGGTCCGCAGCCTGGCCGCTTCGGCTTCCAGGTCGTCATCCGGGTACGGGCGAACGTCGAGGTGGACGCGGTTCCAGCCGACTTTCGCGCCCGGCGTACGGACGAACTCCAGGTACGGGCCGACGCCGGCGGCGGAGCGCAGCCTCGCGGTGCTGGTGGTCACCTCGTACAGGGTCCAGTCCATGGCCCTGCTCCAGAAGCGGGCCATGGCTTGCGGGTCGGCGCAGTCGGCCACGACCGCGGCGATCGGCCCGGTGTCGAGGTAGATCGGCCGGGGCTCCAGTACGCAGAACTCGTTGCCTTCAGGGTCGGCCAGGACGGTCCACGGCACGTCACTTTGGCCGATGTCGACGGGGGCCGCGCCGAGCTCCTTCAGCCTCGCCACCAGTTCTGCCTGATGGGCTGCCGAGGTGGTGGCGAGGTCGAGGTGTACGCGGTTCTTCACCGTCTTGGGTTCGGGGGAGACGACCAGGTCGACGCAGACGGCGACGGGGTCGGGGTAGACGAAACCCTCGGGTTCGAGGTTGGTCACGCCCGGTCCCTCGCTGGAGACTTCCCAGCCGAGGACCGCCGCCCAAAAACCACCCAACGCGGAGTCGTTGCGAGCCTTCATGTTGATCTGCACCAGCCGCGTCGCCACGCTGACGATGCTAGACGGCATTCACGCTGGACAGATGGCTGTTGCTGGACGGCGGTACGGTGAGGTCATGCGGGCTGTCCGGGTTGGGCTACCCATCGCCGTGCTGTTCGTGGTCGCCAGCGCAACAGCGGTCGCCGTACCGTACGGCGGCGCCTATCGCCCTGAGTGATCCCTACACCTGAAGCGGTGCCACCGGGTAGGGAGGAGCGGTGGTGTCGAGAGTCGGCCGTGCCTCAGGCTTCATGAGGGTCCCGTAGGTTACCGTCCTCGGCGCTGTCTGCATCGGTACGGAACCGCGCCGCGTCCATCGCCGGTGCGTGCCCTGACCCGCCCGCGAACTGCTCACGGGTCACCACCCGGTGCCGACGGAGCGGGATCATCTCGCCTATGGCGATGCCGTTACCGGGGACAACGAACGACTCGTCCTCGCATCGCGCGCCAGCGCTGGTGATGTCTCCGCTGCGCACCAACTCCCGGATCGCCGCGGTCATCGCTGGTACGCCCGGCTCAGGCACGATGAGCTGGTCGACTGCCCAGAAGTAGCTGCCATTCGCGACCTCCCCTGTTTTCCTCCACCGCGCCAACAGGCGGCCGACCTCATCGACGGTCACGATCGTCAACGACCAGGTGGAGCCGTCGGGAAGGTCGACGAACGCGTCGACGGAGGCCACAGTGTGAACGGTGTCTGTGCCTGGGTCGATCAGGAACCGTGCCACGGACGTCGGCTCGGTGACGGTGGTGTACGGATCGCCGGTGTCCATGGACGCCAATCATGGCCTACCGCCGGGGTCGTCAGCGCGTCTCGTGAAGTGCCTGGTCGACGGCCTGCCGCAGCTGTACTGCCTCGTCGTCGTGGTCACAGAGCAGCAGCACGGTGAATGGGACGACCGTCCCCTCCGGTGGGCCGCCCGCGCCGGACCAGTGGCGAACTGCCTGGGCGAGGATGCGGAAGAGTGTGCGCTGGTCCAGGGCGCTGTCCGGCAGCAGCTGGTGCGCGTTGTCGACGATCACCAGGTAGCCGTCCGCCGACAGCCAGTGCAGATCTCTCAGACAGTCGGACAGCGCGTCCCAGTTCCAGCCGAAGTAGCTGGGGAAGAACAAGGCATCCGAGAAGTCGTAAAAGACCTGGTTGGCATCGGTGAGCCTCATGCCGTCAAGGCGGGCCACCACGAATCTGCCGGACGTCGGAAGCACTGCGGCCAACTCCACTGGGGATTCACGCTGGCAGACCACGAGTGAATCGCCGAGGCGGAGCCGCATTCTGCCGCTGTGCAATTCAGCGCACATGGACGTCGATCCCATCCTCGGTGAGCCAGTGCAGGAGCTGCCCGAAATCCGGGTCGCCGGCTGGGGTGGGCGGGCTCAGGCGCTCCTGAGCCACAGCCGAATGCCGCCAGACCAGCTTGAACGGCACTGCGGCTCCCCAGCCACCTCGCGCGCAGTCGTGGAGTGCGTCGGCGTTCGAGCCGAAGTAGCCGCCCGGCCCGTTGATTGCCTCACCGAGAGCGCAGTAGAACCCTTCGACGTCGGTGACGTTCCGCCCGTCGAGTTCGTAGGTGGTGCCGGCTGGCTTGTCAGCGGCGTCGTACCGGTGGTGGGCAAACGTCGTCACGGTCCACTGGTGACGGAGAGGGCGGTCGTAGCGTACCCAGTGACCGCGTTCGGTCGGTCGGCCGGAGCGCCAAAGTGCCCAGATTTGGCGTGCCCCGCCGGGCACTGGGTCGGTGATGGGGGTGTCGAGGGTTACATCGATCAGTCCGTCGCCCAGCGCAGACGGACGGACTGCCGCCACCGACCCATGGACGTAGGCTCCCGGCACGTGGGTCGCGCTGCCGTCGTCTGCCACGCTGGCGATGGAGGCACGGATTCGGCGACGCCACGCCGCCCCACCAGGGTTGCCGATCCCGCGAGCCAGCGCGTCCAGCGCACGCTCTAGCGGTGGCATGGGCTGGCATCCGATGAGTACTGCCGGCCGGGCCGTCGCCAGGGAGGCTGGCCCGCTGTCGTCGAACAGCCCGTCGATGTCGACGCAGGCGGCGATGGTCTTGCCCGGATCGTCTTCGTCGTCGTCGACCAGCAGCCAATGAGGCGGGAGCGTATCGTGCCAGAGCCGCAGCAGTTCACCAGGCTTTCCGCCGCCACGAAACATGGAGTGAGCCCTTCTGCGTAACGCCGCGAACACGTAGCGCATCTCTGTCGAACTTCCTACCGATGGGCTCGACCGCTTCGCCGACGACCCCGTTGCTACGGTGCGGCAGGCGATGGCGAGCAGCCCTCGCCTGCCAGCAGCGCGGATCACCGCGCTTCTCGACGATCCCAAACCGGTTGATGCCTCCGCAGCCAACCCGGCTCTGACTATCGACCAGCACCACATCCTGGACCGGCTCAACGTGGGCTGATTGGCGCTCGTCGGTGGATCAGTCGGTGTCGCTGGCAGCCAGTACCGCCAGTCGCCGCCGGTCCGGTGAGACCACCGCCAGGCCGATATCCCAGGCGATACGGTCGAACCACGCGGTGGAGCCGGCGAACGAGTACCACGAGCAGTGACGCGCCAGCGCCTCGACGTCACCGACCGGTGCTCCATGCGGAGCGCCGACCAGCGCCGCAACCGACCGCCACGCCAGCAACCGTCCGTACGCTCCGAACTCGCCACGGTTGTACGCGCCGCCGGTCGACGCCGCTGAGAACAACTGCCGCCACGCCTGCGGCGGCGAGTATGTGCCGAGCCCAGTCGTCATGCCCTGGGTGCACTCCAGATCGATGCTCAGCAGCGCATCGCCGACGGCGTCCGGCGGGAGGTCGTCGTCGAACGCGAACGTCCGTGCCTCGATACGGCCGTTGGATTCCTCGGCCCAGTTGTCGACCGCCGCGCTCAGCGAGACCGCCTCGTCGGAAGCGGTCGTCTCCTGCCAACGAGGAACAGCGCCATGCCCGTGAACAGGCTCCGCTGCCATGGCTGGTAGGTCCTGGCTTTCCCCTCCGATGTGGTACCGGGGACGGCTGGGGTGCCCTTCGATCGGAGTCAACGACAACGGCAGCCAGCCGAGCGGGTGATGGCGCCAGTGCGGCGAGACAGCCCACGGGTGATGCACATCGGCACCACGCAACACCAGTTCCTGCAGCAGGCAGGCCCGCAACTCCTCCGACCCGTCCGCATCGAATACGACGCCCAGGTCGGCGATGTTGTGGGCCGAAGCGAGCAGCGACGCGGCGTACCGGACCTGGTGGCGGTCCTGCACGACGGAGATCAACCGTACGGCCTGGTCGATCGCCCCCGGTGTCAGCGCCAGCAGCCGCAGCGTCCGATCGAACACGCTGCGGTACTGCCACGGGGCAGTCGTATCGCCCCCGTACCTGCGCCACACCGCGATGCCGAGGTCCGCGACGAAGCTCGCGTCGTCGGCCCGGAGACGCTTCTCGGCGAGCGCCAGGACTGCCGTCACGTCGCCCAGCTCGGCGAGGCCAGCCACGATGCTCCGGGGATCGTCATCCACGCCGAGGACTCTAACCAGCGATCATCCGCTGCACCGGACGGGCGATCGGCGGCGTGATCAGCCTGGGGTGAGAAGGCAGAATTCGTTGCCTTCCGGGTCGGTGAAGACCTTCCACGGGATGTCGCTTCGGCCGAGGTCGACGGGGGTGGCGCCGAGCGCCCGCAGCCTGGCCGCTTCGGCGTCCAGGTCGTCATCCGGGTACGGGCGAACGTCGAGGTGGACGCGGTTCCACCCGACCTTCGCGTCCGGCGTACGGACGAACTCCAGGTACGGGCCGACGCCGGCGGCGGAGCGCAGCCTCGCGGTGTCGTCGGTCACCTCGTGCAGGGTCCAGTCCGTGGCCTCGCTCCAGAAGCGGGCCATGGCTCGCGGGTCGGCGCAGTCGACCACGACCGTGGCGATCGGCCCGGTGTCCAGGTAGATCGGCCGGGGCTCCAGCACGCAGAACTCGTTGCCTTCCGGGTCGGCCAGGACGGTCCACGGCGTGTCGCCCCGGCCGATGTCGACGGGGGTCGCGCCGAGCTGCGTCAGTCGTGCGACCAGCTCCGCCTGATGGGCCGCCGAGGTGGTGGCCAGGTCGAGGTGTACGCGGTTCTTCACCATCTTGGGTTCGGCAGACATGACGAGGTCGATGCAGACGGCGACGGGATCGGGGTAGACGAAACCCTCGGGTTCGAGGTTGGTCACGCCCGGTCCCTCGCTGGAGACTTCCCAGCCGAGGACCGCCGCCCAGAAACCACCCAACGCGGAGTCGTTGCGAGCCTTCATGTTGATCTGCACCAGCCGCGTCGCCACGCCGACGATGCTAGACGGCATTCACGCAGGACAGATAGCTATCGCTGGACGGCGGTACGGTGAGGTCATGCGGGCTGTCCGGATTGGGCTACGTATCGTCGTGCTGTTCGTGGCCGCCAGCGCCACGGCGGTCGCCGTGCCGCTGATCCGGGCCAGCGTGTCAGCCAGTGAGCCGGACGGTCGGCCGGCTGCAACAGTGGAGCAGTTCGTGTGCGCGCAGGTGGCGTCCAGCGTCGATGACTACTGCGATCGCATCGCCGAGGATCTCGGCCGGCGTACCCCGCTGACGGACGACGAGCGGGTAGCGGCACAGCCCCGCCGGCAGACGCTGCTGGACGGCTTCGTCCGCGAGCTCGGCGCAGACTGTCCCGGGCCGTTGGAGCACTGTCGGCTCCCGGCCACGACACCGGACGCGGTCCGGCAGGCGCTGGTCGCTTCCGGCTTCAACGACCCGGCGGTACGGCCGGCCCGGTTCACCGACCCTGCCCCGGCGGGGGCCATCCTGTACGCCGTACCGGTCGGGCACGCCTGCCTGCTCGGCTACGTCCGGTCGGAAACCGCCGCGCCGCCCCTCATCGTGGGCCGCCTGCCCGACGACGTCTGCCTGTCGCTGTAACGTCAGTTGGCCTGCGATGCTGAATGATGGTCGATGCGCGGTGGCCTGAGAGGATAGTCACGAAAGGTTGCAACCGGGCCGGTGAACCCAGTGCATGAGCCCGGGACTCGGCCCGCAGACGACAGCGCTGCTACCAGGGATTTCATAGCATTGGACAATTCCACGATTTAGACGCGCTTCCTTTCGTCGATGCGTTGCCGGTTCAACGTATGACCGGTGGGGCCGATGCTGATTGCTAGATTCCCGGGTCGAATCGCTACCTCGCCGGTGGGTCCGGAAGAAATTTGGCCCAATCCGGCCTGCAGATCTGCTTCGAGTCCAGGAAGCTTCAGACGTATAAGTGAGGGAAGAAGAACGGCGATCGCGACGAGGCCGACAAGGATGGGTGTGATAGTAGTGATCATGACGTCGGTTACGCGGTCGGACAGGAAGAACGCTGTCCACATGACGGCGAGAAGTATTATCGCGACGCTGGCCACGGTTATGGTGCCGAGCGTAGTTGTGCGGGCGGTGCGGCGCTCTCGTTCGAGGAGTAGTGCGAGCCGCTGGGCGTCTACGTGGCCGTTGTCGATACTTAGGCAGCGGCGCAGGTGTCGAAGGGCGTGACGGCGGGATCGGGCGTCACTGAGGGCGGCTGGAGCTGTCCCGCTCAGCCGCATTTTGCATATGGCGGCGACGTAATGAGGGTCGGGTTCACCAGCCGGGGAATCCTGGATGGCCTTGACGGCCTCCGCGTAGGCTTCAGCGAAGATATCGTCACTGTGTGTTGTGTCGGCTTGTTGGAAAAGCAGTCTGGCGAGGGCAAGGTGCAGGCGCCAGGGCCTGGCTGCTGTTCTGAGCGCTTCGCGCAACACGTCTTCTGCGTCGCGCGTCTGCCCCAACTTCGTCAGGGCCTCGGCGAGCCCAAGGGCAGCGACCTGCGTCGACGGCGCAAGCCGCAGGACACTACGGAAGTTCCGGACTGCCTCGTGGGCCTCATCGGCGAGTAGGCGTAGATGTCCCATTTCGATCAGCGCCGAAATGTTTGACGGGTCCTGCGAAAGCGCCGTGCGGAGGTGCTCATCTGCCTCGTCGAAGCGGCCAAGCTGCGCGTAAAGCGCTGCGAGGTCGGTATGGCTGCCCTTGTGTGGATCGATGCTAATCGCCTGCGTGAGGTGGTATTCGGCGGCGGGTAGCCGACCGAGGCGGTAGTCGATAACTCCGAGACATACCAATACGGCGGCGTCCTGCTGCTCGTCGAGCAGGCCGAGACAAAGCTCCTCGCCGCTCTTCCACTGGGCGGGTTTGTCCTGTCGCACCAGTGCCCATGCGTTGGCTAGTCGATATTCTCGGTCATACGGCACCAGTTCGACCGCTCGACTGAAGTGTTCCTCTGCGGCCACGTAGTCGCCGCAGGCGAACTCTACCCATCCCAGACCTGTGATCGAGGCTGCGCGTTCGTGGTCTGACTCAGCTGAGCGTTCCAAACTTGTGAATGACGCTCGTGCTTGCGAAAGTCGATCGGTGTCGTGCTGAATCCACGCCAGTTCCATGACAAGCGCCCGAAGGTAAGGTTGTTGCTGGGCCATGGGTGCGACTAACCGCTCGGCCTCAGCATAGCTGCGTAGTGTCCGCAGCGCTGCCGACTGGCCGGCTATCACTTGTGGCTCACGCGGGTTGTAACGCCCAGCGTCCCGATAGCAGGCGAGGGCGTCCTGCGTTTGGAGCCGATCCTCGAAAACACGCCCTAGGCATACATGTAGAAGTTCAGCTGCGGGTCGAAGGGTCAGTGCCTCACGGACGCACTGCTCGGCATCCGAGTACCGCCGCATTCGGCGGAGAACGGTCACGCGGTACTCGACCGCCTGAGTATGGCCGGGATCAATAGCAACGGCTCGGTCGAAGATGGTAAGCGCACGCTGGTCATCGTACTGATCGGCATATACTTGCCCCAGTTCAACGAGCGTGTCGACGCTATCTGGCCTAACTCTGGCGGCCTGTTGCGCAGCCTCCAAAGCGCCGGCAAAATCGCGGAGCAACCGCTTGATCCGGATCTGTGCCGACAACGCATCCTCGTCGTACGGATCGATCGTCAGCGCCTCCTGCACTCGGACGAGGGCACCTCGATAATCACCCCTTCCTTCAGCGATGCTCGCCAATTCTAACCGCAGTTCTGGTGTGTCGGAGTGTCGGTTGATGGCGTCTTGGGCGGCGTTGGTTGCTTGGGTGAATCGCCGTAGGCGGCGTAGTGCGGTGATTCGCGAGGTCAGTGCCCATTCGTGTTGAGGGTCGATGGTGAGGGCGTGTTCGTAGGCGGTTAGTGCGGCTTCGTAGTCGTGCTGGTCGTTGTGGATGTAGCCGAGTTCGATGTGTAGGTCTGGTGTGTCGGGGCGTCGGTTGATGGCGTCTTGGGCGGCGTTGTGTGCTTGGGTGAATCGCCGTAGCTGGCGTAGTGCGGTGATTCGCCACTCTAGTGCGGTGGCGTTGTTGGGGTCGATGGTGAGGGCGTGTTCGTAGGCGGTTAGTGCGGCTTCGTAGTCGTGCTGGTTGTTGTGGATGTAGCCGAGTGCGATGTGTAGGTCTGGTGTGTCGGGGCGTCGGTTGATGGCGTCTTGGGCGGCGTTGTGTGCTTGGGTGAATCGGCGTAGGCGGCGTAGTGCGGTGATTCGCGAGGTCAGTGCCCATTCGTGTTGAGGGTCGATGGTGAGGGCGTGTTCGTAGGCGGTTAGTGCGGCTTCGTAGTCGTGTTGGTCGTCGTGAATTATGCCGAGTGCGATGTGTAGGTCTGGTGTGTCGGGGCGTCGGTTGATGGCGTCTTGGGCGGCGTTGTGTGCTTGGGTGAATCGCCGTAGGCGGCATAACGTGGCGATTTTCCAGGTCAGTGCCCATTCGTGTTGAGGGTCGATGGTGAGGGCGTGTTCGTAGGCGGTTAGTGCGGCTTCGTGGTCGTGTTGGTCGTCGTGAATTATGCCGAGTGCGATGTGTAGGTCTGGTGTGTCGGGGCGTCGGTTGATGGCGTCTTGGGCGGCGTTGTGTGCTTGGGTGAATCGGCGTAGGCGGCGTAGTGCGGTGATTCGCGAGGTCAGTGCCCATTCGTGTTGAGGGTCGATGGTGAGGGCGTGTTCGTAGGCGGTTAGTGCGGCTTCGTGGTCGTGTTGGTCGTTGTGGATGTAGCCGAGTTCGATGTGTAGGTCTGGTGTGTCGGGGCGTCGGTTGATGGCGTCTTGGGCGGCGTTGTGTGCTTGGGTGAATCGGCGTAGGCGGCGTAGTGCGGTGATTCGCGAGGTCAGTGCCCATTCGTGTTGAGGGTCGATGGTGAGGGCGTGTTCGTAGGCGGTTAGTGCGGCTTCGTGGTCGTGTTGGTCGTTGTGGATGTAGCCGAGTTCGATGTGTAGGTCTGGTGTGTCGGGGCGTCGGTTGATGGCGTCTTGGGCGGCGTTGTGTGCTTGGGTGAATCGGCGTAGGCGGCGTAGTGCGGTGATTCGCGAGGTCAGTGCCCATTCGTGTTGAGGGTCGATGGTGAGGGCGTGTTCGTAGGCGGTTAGTGCGGCTTCGTAGTCGTGTTGGTCGTTGTGGATGTAGCCGAGTTCGATGTGTAGGTCTGGTGTGTCGGGGCGTCGGTTGATGGCGTCTTGGGCGGCGTTGTGTGCTTGGGTGAATCGCCGTAGCTGGCGTAGTGCGGTGATTCGCCACTCTAGTGCGGTGGCGTTGTTGGGGTCGATGGTGAGGGCGTGTTCGTAGGCGGTTAGTGCGGCTTCGTAGTCGTGTTGGTCGTCGTGAATTATGCCGAGTGCGATGTGTAGGTCTGGTGTGTCGGGGCGTCGGTTGATGGCGTCTTGGGCGGCGTTGTGTGCTTGGGTGAATCGGCGTAGGCGGCGTAGTGCGGTGATTCGCGAGGTCAGTGCCCATTCGTGTTGAGGGTCGATGGTGAGGGCGTGTTCGTAGGCGGTTAGTGCGGCTTCGTGGTCGTGTTGGTCGTTGTGGATGTAGCCGAGTTCGATGTGTAGGTCTGGTGTGTCGGGGCGTCGGTTGATGGCGTCTTGGGCGGCGTTGTGTGCTTGGGTGAATCGGCGTAGGCGGCGTAGTGCGGTGATTTTCCAGGTCAGTGCGGTGGTGTTGTTGGGGTCGATGGTGAGGGCGTGTTCGTAGGCGGTTAGTGCGGCTTCGTGGTCGTGTTGGTCGTTGTGGATGTAGCCGAGTGCGATGTGTAGGCGGGGTGTGTCGGGGCGTCGGTTGATGGCGTCTTGGGCGGCGTTGTGTGCTTGGGTGAATCGCCGTAGCTGGCGTAGTGCGGTGATTCGCCACTCTAGTGCGGTGGCGTTGTTGGGGTCGATGGTGAGGGCGTGTTCGTAGGCGGTTAGTGCGGCTTCGTAGTCGTGTTGGTCGTTGTGGATGTAGCCGAGTGCGATGTGTAGGCGGGGTGTGTCGGGGCGTCGGTTGATGGCGTCTTGGGCGGCGTTGTGTGCTTGGGTGAATCGGCGTAGGCGGCGTAGTGCGGTGATTCGCGAGGTCAGTGCCCATTCGTGTTGAGGGTCGATGGTGAGGGCGTGTTCGTAGGCGGTTAGTGCGGCTTCGTAGTCGTGCTGGTTGTCGTGGATGTAGCCGAGTTCGATGTGTAGGCGGGGTGTGTCGGGGCGTCGGTTGATGGCGTCTTGGGCGGCGTTGGTTGCTTGGGTGAATCGCCGTAGGCGGCGTAGTGCGGTGATTCGCGAGGTCAGTGCCCATTCGTGTTGAGGGTCGATGGTGAGGGCGTGTTCGTAGGCGGTTAGTGCGGCTTCGTAGTCGTGTTGGTCGTTGTGGATGTAGCCGAGTTCGATGTGTAGGTCTGGTGTGTCGGGGCGTCGGTTGATGGCGTCTTGGGCGGCGTTGTGTGCTTGGGTGAATCGGCGTAGGCGGCGTAGTGCGGTGATTCGCCACTCTAGTGCGGTGGCGTTGTTGGGATCGATGGTGAGGGCGTGTTCGTAGGCGGCCAGTGAGGATTCGTAGTCGTACAGGTCGTCATAGAGGTGGCCCAGTTCTACCCAGGGCCTCGCGTCGCCTGAGCTACCCGCGATCATGTTATTGAGAAGGAGATGGGCCTCCTCAAATTTCCTTAGGGAGCGGAGTGCCTCGACCCGAACCTGCAATGCGGCAACGTCGAAGGATTCATCTTCCGGAACAGGCAACTCGGCCAGAACGCGCTCGAATTGGTGGCGGTCGAGTAGACTTCTAACCCACTCAGTTTGGGCCTTTTGGTGGATTAGCTTGCTAGTGGTTGCCAAGGTATCGGCTTCGTCGTATTTCCGCAGACGTCGCAGCCCGTGTAGTAGCCAGACCAGGCCGACTGGATTGCCCGCATCGAGAGCGTATGCCTCCTGGAAGTACGACAACGCTTTGCCGAACTCGTATTGGTCGACCAGTAAGCGCCCAGCTGCAACGCGGACAAGAACGCTGCGAGGGAATGCTTCGCATGCGTCGACAGCAAGCCTCCCGGCATCTCCGTAGCGACGACAGAGGCTCAAGCTTGCGATTAGCCATGCAGCGACATCGGCATCCTTGTGTAGATCGTACGCTCGGTGAAGTGTTACAGCTGCATCATCTGGCCGATATAGGGCGATCAGTAGCCTGCCGCGTGCGACAGCCGCTGCCGGGGGTGACTCCTGCCAGTCTTTCAGCGCTTCCTCTAACAGGCGCAATGCCTCCGCGAATCGGCGCTCAACTCGGAGCCCGTCGATGCGCTGCAACAAGTCATCTACTTGCTCGTTCTTGCCCTGACTGCGGAAAAATCCTCCAGCGTTCGTATCAACTGATCCTTGAGTTGCGGGTTTAGTCTCGATCGGCTCGTCAAGCACGGGCACCCCACCTCGCATCGTTTGTGAACAATCATTCACGACGAGAAGTGCCTCGGCTGTCGGATGCGCGACTCATGACCCCAATCGCTACACAGGGACAAGCTGGTGTTGCTGATCATGGGTGTCGAACAAGCGCCCAGCTGCCGCAATGCCTGCGCTACCCAGGGTCATTCCGCGGGGAGGACGCTCCAGCAGCATGACAACCGCCTTGGTGCCCGGCGTGCTCGTCGGTGCTGAAGCTGGGCTACACACGCGGCCCAGTCAGTGGGTGTCGGTGAGGGTGGAGAGGAAGGACGTCCAGCCGGCGGGGGAGAAGGTGAGTGCCGGGCCGGCGGGGTCCTTGCTGTCGCGTACGAGGACGGTGGCGGGGACGTTGGTGGCGACCTCGACGCACATGCCCTGCCCGTTGCTGCGGGTGCTCTTGCGCCAGATTGCCTGATCCAGGCCACGGGGGATGGTCATTCGGGGCTCTCCCTTGCTCCCTGCGCCAGCATCGCCTCCGCCCTCATCCGCAGGAAGGCCAGCGAGTCGGCGGGTGAGAGCGCGGTAGCACGGAGGTGGTCGAAGGCCAGCCCGTGCGTCTCCACATGGTAGTCCTTGTCCAGGTACAGAGCGCCACTCAGATTCTCCTGGTAGACGACCGTCGGATGGTTGCTGAAGTCGAGCATCGTGAAGGAGACGCCCATGCCCATGTGGGCACCCTGGCGGAACGGCAGCACTTGGACGGTGGTCGACGGCCGCTGCGCGATTGTGGCCAGGTGCTCCATCTGGGCTGCCATCACCTGCGGGCCTCCGACCGGCCGGTGCAGGACTGCCTCGTCGAGGACGAACCACATCCGGGGCGGGTTCGGCCGGTCCAGGATCTTCTGGCGAACGATACGTACCTCGACCCGCTCCTCGATCTTCCCTGGTGGGCCGTCCGGGAACTCGGCGCTGATGATGGCGCGTGCGTAGTCCGTAGTCTGGAGCAAGCCGTTGACGAGCTGAACGTTGTAGGCGCGAAGCTGGATCGCCTCGTCCTCGAACGCCACGTACTCGGCGAGTTCGTGTGCCATGGCGTTGGAGTAGTCGTGCCACCAGTTGTACTGCTGGGCCTCGCGGGCGAGCTGGGTCAGCGCCTCGACGTCCTCGTCTGACACACCGTAGAGCCGGAGCAGGTTCGTGACGGTCCTCGGTGCCACCGACACCTGCGCATTCTCGACGCGCGACAGCGTCGACTTGCCGACCTTCACCTTCTGGATGACCTGGTCGATGGTCAGATCGGCGGCTTCGCGACGTGCGCGGAGCTCTGCTGCGAGTCGACGGCGCTGAACGCTCGGGATTCCTGCCATAGAGGACAGTGTGCAGCACGGTTCAGAGTTTGGCGAGTCCCGAGCAAAGGAATCTATGAGTCGATGGGAGTTGCAAGATCACATTATTGATGCCAACGTAGTCCGTGCATCGAAGGTGGACGGTTGATCAACTGGCCGGCTGCTGGGTAGCGGGGAACGGCGAGTTCATGATCGTTTGCCCGCTGCGTTTCGCTGTATTCCCAGGTGACCGAGCGGGTTGCGGTAACGGCTCGCCCGGTCGTCCCCAGCCCAATCGGAAGGGTTGATCATGGTGGCGCTTGGTGCCCTGGTTTCCGGAATCCTGCTCGGGTTCTTCGTCGGGTTGTTCAGTTTCAAGATCAAGTCGCGGTGGTGTCCTGACTGCGGTCGGCTGACGGTGCCGGCGGCTGATCGGTAGCGTGCCGGCCGACCGGTCGCCGGCCGATCCCCGGCCCGGTGACGAGTTGATCATCGATGGCGGGGCGAGTGTGCAGTTCGCGGCCGGGCGGGGTTTCCGGTTCCGGGTGACGACAGTGGACGCGAAGCTGACGTACCAGGGCTGGGTCTGGTTGGCCGGGTACGTGGTGGCAGCCGACGGCGAGGCCCGTGAACGTCGGGAGATCTTCGTCGAGCGTGACGGTCTCCGCTGGGCGCCCCGCCCGCGTCGGCACCGCTGACCAGGGCAGCGGCAGCGCTACGTGAGCCGCGCGCCCTCTATCCGTACCTCTGAAAGTTCTTCGATTGTGTGAAAGGTGGTTCCTGCTGTGCGTGGATTCTTTGACTTGTTCCGGCGGTCTCCGGTGCGGAGTCGGCGTAACCGGCGGTTGCTCGCTGAGATCGCCCGCCACAATCGGCGGCCGACCGACGTGGCGGCCGGGGCGCGCCGGCCGGTGACGCCTGCCCCGAACACCGTCGGTCACTTGTACGGCAGGCCGGTGCGGCCGTCGATCAGCCCCGGCCTGGTCCGCGAACGCGCGTTCGCCGGCCGTACCCGGCGTGGCTGCGACCCGGTCGAGGTGCGGGCGTTTCTGCATCTGGTCGCTGACGAGTTGACCGCGCTGCGCGCCGAACTTGGCTCCACCCGGGAGGAGAACGCCCGGCTCAAGCAGGCGTTGCGGGACTGGCAGTCGGAGCAGTTCGAGCAGTCGCACCGGTTCGGGGCGGGGGTGGCGGCGTGAACGGCGTCGACAAGGTGCCGGCCGGTTCGCTGCATGTGGTCGGGGTCGGCGTGGACCGGCGGCGGGCGCAAAGGGTGTTCACTGTCGCGAACCTCGACACCGGGCAGGTGGCGTCGACCAGCCTCGTTCCGGGCTCGTTCACGCCGTTGCCGACGCCGGGTGGGACGTGGTGGTTGCCGTACGCGCCGATCGTCACCGACCTCGCCGCCCGTGCCGGGGTGGCCGCCGCGACGCTGCGTGACCCGGACTTCCCCGACGAACCGGGCCGGCTGCCGTCGTCCGGGTTGACGCTGCCCCGGCAGTGGCAGCCCGGCATCCCGGATTCCGACCGGCTGCGGTGGGAAGCGGTGGCGCTCGCCGAACGGTTGGTGACGCCGTGGCTGGTGCTGATCGGCCGCAGTAGCGAGCCGCCGCCACCCGGTGATCCGGGGCGGCTGCTCGGCCGGTTGTGCGCGCTCGCCGACCAGCTGCACGTCGACCTGGTCCTCGAAGTGCGGCCCAGCTCCATCGGGCGTGGGCTGAGCTGGGACGTCCGGTTCGAACACGCCGGCGGTGCGGTGCCCGACTACCAGCACCGGTGGATCGCCGACCTGCCGACCGCGCTCGCCACCATCCCCGCCACCCGTGCGGTGACCGGCCTGACCGTCGCCAACCCGCAGCTGCCCGCCCACTACCTCACCGAGGCTGCCCTCACCGGGCGTGCGATACCGGTCGGGTTGGACGGGCACCCCGGCGGCCACGACCTCGACCAGGTCGAACGACGCATGATCAGTGACGCTGAGCAGCACGGTGGGGCGCAGGCCATCTGGCGCAACCGGCACTGGTGGCACACCAGCCTGCGACCCGCCGACACCCCCGGGAAATTCGTACGCGGCTGGGAGCCGCCGGCACCGAAACACTGGGGCGAGCCGATCCCCACCCACCCCTGCACGCGGTGCGCCAACGCGGCAGATCCGCCGTACTGCCTGGACTGCTACGGCACCCGGCAGGTCCGACGCGGCGCGGTGCTCACCGTCACCGACCTGCGTGGCCGGACCGTGCACCGCAACTGGCGACCCGACAGCGACCAGCCGCCGCCCACACCGGTGCCCGCCGACCGGCTGTCCGGCTCCACCGTGTGGCAGCTGCCCGAGCACTACCAGATCGGGGCGCTCGCCGCCGGGTTCGGCATACAGCCGACCGACCTGACCGACATCGACGGCGAACACGTCACCGACCAGCACCTCCGCCTGGGTGTCAGCCAGGTCCCCCACAGCGGCGGCGACCCACTCCACGCGTACCTCGGTGAAGTCGGCGCCACCCACGACGGCGCCCGCATCATGGTCCTCGCCACCGGCTGGCCCGGCCCCACCCCCGACGAACTCGCCGCCCTGGTACGCGGCCTCGGCCTCGCCCTCGACATCACCACCGTCGACCACCGCAACACCATCGGCCGACCCGAACTCTCCCAAGGCCACTCCTGGTCCGTCCGGGTCGTCGACCCCACCACACCGCACACCGTCGACCCCGTCCCCACCAGCGCCAGCCTGCCCGAATCCGTCGCACTCTGCTACCGCTACCTGCACGGCGCACTCCGCGCCACCATCCCCACCGACCCGACACAGCCGATCCCCGTCCCACAACAGCCCGCGACGACCGACACCCTCACCGACACCACAACCCACATCACCCAGCTACGCCGCCAAGCCGCCACCCGGCCCGGCGAACCTGTCACTGTCCGCCTCCACCCCGACGGCACCCACACCGTCACCACAGACCACCCGAGGTAGTCCGCTGGCTGGGGGCTGGGCGAGTGTGCCGAGCTGATGCGGGCCGAGCGGTTCGACGCGGTGGCGGCCGAGAGAGACGGCCGCCACCGCCGAGCAGCGGTTGTGCCCGGGTTGTCGGACCGTCAGCTGCGGGTGCTCCACTGTTGGTTGGCGCCTCCGTGGCACGCCCACAGGTGCAGTTGCGTCCCGTTGGCGGTGCCGGCGCCGACGGCGTCCAGGCAGAGTCCCGACTGAGCGGAGGTGATGGTCCCGTTGCTGTTCATGTTCCACTGCTGATTCGCGCCGCCGTGGCAGTCCCAGATGAGCACAGCGGTGCCGTTGCTGGTGCCCGCCCCGCTGGCGTCCAGGCACTTGTTGCCGTAGACGGTGAGGGTGCGGTTGGCGGTATAGGTCCAGCGCTGGTTGTTGTTGCCGTGGCAGTCCCACAGCTGCACCCGGGTGCCGTTGCTCGTGCTGGCGTTGGGGACGTCGACGCAGCGGTTCGACTGGCTGCCGGCGATCATCACGTTCGCCTGGCCGGGCGGCGGCGTCGTCGGCGGCGGGTTGCTTGGCGGCGGGCTGGTCGGCGGCGGGTTGGACCCGAACTGGGTGAAGAACCGCCACACCTCAGGCTTGACCCAGCTGCGCGCGCCGCTTTCACAACCGGCGCACCCGTCCACCGGGCCCTGCTGGTGGCCGCCGTCGAACGGAGCCCAGACCACCGGGTAGCCGGCCCGGCACGAGTAGGTGGTGATGATGTGGGTCAGGCTGCCCTGCGCGGGCTCGGGAGCGTTCTGCGCGGCGCAACCGTTGTTCCTGAGCCACCTGTCGCGCAGCGACCGGCCGCTTTGGATGTTGTCGCTGATTCCGTGGATTCCCAGGTACGCCACAGGCTGGGTGCCGCCGCTGCAGCCGCTGATCTCTCCGGGGGCCGCGATGGCCGCGACCGCGCGGAACATGGTCGGCCGGGAGCACGCCAACGAGTAGCTCATCGCGCCGCCGTAGCTGAACCCGACCGAGAAGCGCTGCGTCGTGTCGACGCAGAGCGCGTTCTCGATCACGCGGATCATGTCGTCGGTGAAGGTCACGTCCTCGCCGTTGGTGTTGGCCCAGGCGTTGTTGATGCCCTGCGGGGCGACGAAGATCGTGGAGTTGTTCGACTGCGACAGCATGCCGTAGTAGGCCCAGGCGTAGCCGTCGGTTCCGCCTGAGGCGACGTCGTTGGCGGTGCCGCCCCACCAGTGGAACCCGAAGGCAAGCCGGTGCGGGTAGTTGTTGTCGTAGCTGTCGGGCAGTCGGAGGATGAAGCTGCGGTTCCTGCCGCCGCTGGAGATGGTGTGGGTGCCGCTGTTCAGCCCTGGTGCCTTGCCACAGCCGGCGGTGGTGGCCGCAGCCGCCGGTGTCACGTTCGTGACGACATACGCGCTGGCGGCGGCCAGGACCATAGCGGCCATGACCGTCCCTATCCAGCGGGCCGGGCGTTTGCGATGTAACACAGGTTTGTCTCCCTACAGTGGAGGCCGCCGTGGCGTCCACCCTCGGCAGGAGGGCGGCCGAAGCTGCGGCGGCAGGTCTCGACCGATCCGGTGCCCCTCGGCCTGCCAGCCTGGACGTAGGCCGGCAAAGATATCGATAGTTATGTTGGTATGACGTACGACGTCTGTCAATGCATGTGTGGTGCGTTGCCTGCGGAGGACGGTCCGGGCGGCCCGGAGTTAGCTGATCGGCGTGCAGCAACCGCAGGTCGGAGTGGCGGTCTTCGTGCTCAGCGAAGGTCGCTTCCTGATGGGCCGCCGCAAAGGTGCCCACGGGGCCGGCACCTGGTCCCTGCCCGGCGGCCACCTCGAACACGGGGAGAGCTTCGAGCAGACCGCGCGGCGGGAGGTCGAGGAGGAGACCGGCGTCAAGATCACCAACGTACGCTTCGGTGCGGTAACCAACGACGTCTTCGACGCCGCCCGGCACTACGTGACGATCTGGATGATCAGCGACCACCTACGGGGCAGTCCGCAGGTCCGCGAGCCGGACAAGTTCGTCGACCTCCGCTGGACCGCCCCGCCCACGATGCCTGACCCACTCTTCCTCTCGATGCGGAACCTGCTCGACCAACATGACCTGGACCAGTTGCTCACTGACTCACGCCCGTAGGCTGATTCCAGCGCAAACGACAGATCTCGCGTCGGATTAGAGCGGTACGTCTCCTGCCTCGTCCACGGTGGCCTGGCGAAGCAGTGCGCTGTTGGTGGTGCCGAGGAACGCGTACGACGTCGCGTCGAAGATCAGGGTCGTCCCATCGGCCATACCGACTCCCACCCCGTCACGGTTGGCAAGGTCCCGCACCTGCTGCCGGACGGTCACACCCGGCAGCGAGGCCAACGCGGCGAACAGGGCACTCCGCTGACCCGGAGTGAGATATCGACCGCCGACCAGCAGCTCACCGGCCCGTTGGAAGACGAGCGCATCGGCGACGCCGCCAACTGGGGCGGCAGCGGATCCCACCGGCGGCCCTGCTGCCGAGGACACGCCGGTTCGGAGCCAGTCGAGTACCGCCGCCGGGTTGTCCGGCATGCCGGCGTCGAAGCCCGCCTGCGGCGTACACGATCGGCCCGGCGCCGCGTCGGCGGACGAAACAGCGGGGCATGCCGGCAGCACCAGGTCGTCGGACCCGGCCCCGTCCTGCCGGTACGGCCGGTCGCGGACCAGCCCGTCCCGGGTGCCGTCCGCCGACAGCCAGGTCTGCCGCAACACCCGAGGTCCCTGAACGGTGCCGAAGCCGCCGTCCGGCTGCTGCACCTGGTTGATCGGGCTCGCCACCGTCTCGGTGAACACGAACTGCCCGGCTCGTGGGACGGGCCGGTCCGCCTCGTGCGCCACCAACGCGGCGGTACGCAGGATGTCGGCCGCCTCGGCCGTGACAGGTGGCGGTGCCGATCCGCCTGCCGGCCAGCCACCCCGTACCAGAGCGCCGACGGTGACCACGACGAGCAGCGCCGCCAACACCCCGCCAGCCAGGCCGAGGCTCCACCGCCGATCCTCGATGCCGTTGCCTGCCGAGCTGCTCCGGGCCGGATCGGCGTCCAACGCATCACGCATCCTGCGCCGGGCCCGGTTGAGTCGTGACCGGACGGTGCCGACCGGGATGTCCAAGGCCCGGTAGCGGGCGTTCTCGGTGCGGTGATGGCGGGCCAGCTCACGGTGCACGATCGCGAGCAGCCACGGAAACGCGTTCGGGTAGCCCGGGTCGTAGGTGTGCCGTGCCCGGAACGCGGCCACGAACGCGTCCGCGACGACGTCCTCGGCGATTTCCCGGCCCACCCGCCGGTACGCGTAGCCGTACAGCTTCCCGGCATGCTTCTCGTAGACCTGCGCGAACCGGTCCGGGTCGTCGAGCGATGCGGCGATGATCGCGGCGTCATCGGTCAGCTGCGTCGCGACGCCCCTCACCCTCACCCGAAGTCCCGCGACGGCGGTACGCCCACGATGGTCTGCCCTTTCCGGTCTGCTTCCCCTCGGCAATGTCTATGCGCGAGCACCGGATCGGGTTCACTGCCGATCATCGCCGGGGCGGCCAGCCGATGGGGAATCGACCAGCGGCATAATCGCTCGGATGACCGATCAGGACCTTCTCGCCCGTGTCCGGGAGCTGCGGGAACGGGGCAGCTCACCCAAGCAGATCGCCAAGGCCCTCGGGATGGCGCCGTCGGCCGTCGCGCCGCTGGTCCGCCAGATCGCGGCGGCCCAGCAGGCACACACCGACCCGGCCGACCGCGCGCTGCTCGGCTGCTGGATCAACCCCGGCTGGAGCGTCGGCCTCGGTCTGGCCGAAGCACCCGACGAGTGGGTGGCCACCGACCCGCAGGCCGGCGTCGAAGTCGGCCCCAGTGGCCTGGTGCACGTGCTCGTCGCCCGCCAGGAGCGCGCCAGCCGGGCCACCGTCTGCGGCTTCCTGATCGACGTCTACTGCCTCGGGGTCAAGAACGCCATCGGCCCGCTGCCGATGAGCGCCAGCGCCATCGACGACTTCCGCCGCGAGTTCTTCGGCACCCTGGACGTGTCTCCGCTGGCCGCACCGCTGGAGTTGGCCCAGCATCTGGTGCACGGCGCGGTCGCGTACGCCCGGGGTCTGGGTTTCGAACCGCACCCGGACTTCGGCCCGACGGCCCCCTACCTCGGCGCACCGGCCACCCCCACGCCGATCCAATTCGGCCGCGACGGTAAACCGCTCTACATCTCCGGCCCGTACGACGACCCGCGCTCGGTGATGCGGACCCTGGAGTCGACGGTCGGTGCCGGCAACTTCGACGTCGTCACCCACGTGTGACGCTGCCAAAAGACGACCTCGTGTCACGGCCAGAGAGCCTAGGCCAGATGCGACGGCTGGTCGCCGATCACGTCAGCCGTCGGTGCCGCAGTCGGTGACCGGTTGCGTGGACTGGGCCGTGGCGACGATGGTCAGGTCGTGTTCGGCGAGTGCGTCCGGCAGCCGTACCAGACCGGAGCGTTGGCGCTCCCACAGCGCGATGCCGTCGTGGAAACGCACCGCGTAGGTCAGCACCGTCCCGTCGCCCGGCGGACGGTCCCCGCCGGTGTGCGGCGCGAAGGTGTCGGCGTCGCGCAGTGCCTGGTCGAGCAACGCCTGGTCGATCCGCGCCGCCATCGCCGGCTCGGTCAGGTCCACCTCGGTCATCGTGCACGGCGGCAGATCCGAGATCTGTACGCCGATCCGCCGCTGGTACGAGCCGCTGAACTCGCGCTCCTCCACGTCGATGACCTGCACCATCCGCAGGGTCACGTCCAGGGCGGGCACCGGGGAGCGGTTCTGGACGACGACGGTGCCCCGGTCACGCCGGGTGGCCCACCACGACACCCGCTCGGCGTACCGGCGCTCGAACCGGTCCAGCGCGAGGCCGTTGACCTGCTGCTGGTCGCGTAGTGCGCTGACCGCGATGATCAGCGCCACCGTGGAGACGACGGTGGCGGTGATCGCGGCGACCGCCTGGACCCAGCTGGCGACGGTGCTGGACCGCCCCGGCCGATCTGCGCCGTCGCCGCCGGCTGGGGCGGCCTCGGGCTGTCCCGCCGGGACGTACAGGCCGCTGCCGGACCGGTGCCAACCTGACAAATCCGCCACCCCGCCCTCGGCCTGCTGCGGCGACCACAGTGACCGCTACCTCGCCCATCATGTCGGCCGGCGGCAACCTGGCGTCATGGTGCGGTCACTGGCCGGCGACCTGCCTCTGGAGGCTGCCCGGCGGTGGCGTACCGGCGGGCCAGGGTGGCGAAGGCGGCGGCCAGCTCCGGCGGGCCGACGACCTCGATGCCGGCGTCGAACATGCCGACGGCGCTCGCCAGACCCACCCACGACCAGGAGCCCAGAGTCAGCCGGCAGCGGCGTGGACCGATCTCCTCGACGATGCCGCCGTAGGCGTACGGAGCAACCTCAGCGGCCGGCAGATCCAGGATCACCTGACCCCGGCAGGGCCAGTCACCGGAGCTCGCCGAGCCGTCAGAGCCGGCTGAGCCCGCCGAGCCGGCCGCACCGGTTGTGCCGTCCGCGCCCCGGAACCTGGCCGTGACGAACGCGGCGACGCTGTCCGCCGGCAGCTCGCGCGGGGTGAAGCGCGGCCCGGTCGGGCTGCGCGGGCTGATCCGGTCGGCCCGGAAGATCCGCCAGTCGTCGCGGTCGAGATCCCAGCCGACCAGGTACCAGCGTCCCCGCCAGGTGACCAGGTGGTGCGGCTCGACCCGGCGGGGGATGGGCGCTGACCGGTAGTCGAAGCGCAGCACTTCGCGGGCCCGTACGGCGTCGGTCACCGCCAGCAGCGTCGCGCTGTCGACCGGCTGCGCGGCGGCCGGACCGGTCGTGACGGCTCCGGTCGTGACGGCCCCGATCGCCTCGATGGCCGCTACGGCGTCGATCCGGTGGCGCAGCCGCTGCGGCATGACCTGCCGGACGGTGTGCAGCGCCCGCGCCGCCGCCTCCCCGATGCCGGCACCGCTGGCGGTGGCGGTCCGCAGCGCGATGGCGAGCGCGACCGCCTGCTCGTCGTCGAACAGCAGCGGCGGCAGCCGGGCACCGGCGTCCAGCCGGTAGCCGCCGGCCGGTCCCTTGACCGCCGTGATCGGGTAGCCGAGATCGCGCAGCCGGTCGACGTCGCGCCGGACGGTACGCGCGCTGACTGCCAGCCGCTCGGCGAGCAGCCCGCCCGGCCACTCGCGGCGGGCCTGCAGCAGCGACAGCAGCATCAACAGCCGTTCCGAGGTTTTCGGCATGTTTCTCATTCTGACCGTAGTAGCGGACACAACCTGGCCACTACCCCTGCGAATGTTGCCCCTGCGCCCGACACCCGTCGGGCCTGAACCACACAGCAAGAGGGGCCGACCTTGTCGATCACCACCACCACCCATCTCAACTTCCGCGGCGAGGCGCGCGCCGCGCTGGAGTTCTACCGGTCCGTCTTCGGCGGCGACCTCGTCGCCGTCACCTACGCCGACCTCGGCGCCGCCCAGGACGAATCCGAGGCCGACCAGGTGATCTGGGGCCAGGTCCGCGCCGACAACGGCTTCCACGTCATGGCGTACGACGTGCCCGGTCGACTGGCCTACGCGCCGGGCGAGAACGCCTACTTCGTCTCCGTACGCGGTGAAACGGTCGAGGAGGTCACCGGCTACTGGGACAAGCTCGCCGACGGGGCGACCGTGGTCGTCCCGCTCGGCCCGGCCGGCTGGGCACCCGCGTACGGGATGCTGCGGGACCGGTTCGGCGTCGTCTGGGTCGTCGACGTCGCCGCCCCGTACAACGGGTAGTCGGGAGCGCGACCGATGACGGTGCTGGACACCCGGGCGCTCAACCGCGCGACGCTGGCCCGGCAGTTGCTGCTCGACCGCGCCGACCTGCCGGCGTACGACGCCGTCGCCCATCTCGGCGGCCTACAGGCGCAGGAACCGCAGGAGCCGTTCGTCGGGCTGTGGAGCCGGCTGCGCGGCTTCGACCCGACGACGCTGTCGGAGCTGCTGCTGCGCCGCGCGGTGGTCCGGACCCATCTGATGCGCCGCACCGTCCATCTGCTGACCGCCGCCGATGCGGTGGCCTGGCGTCCCCGCCACGACGCCATGCTGCGGCAACGGGTCCTCGGGGCGTACCGCCGCGAGCTCGCCGGGGTCGACCTCGACGCGCTCGCGGCGGTTGGCCGGGCGGTGCTGGCCGACGGCGAACCCCGGACGATGACCGGGCTGGCCCGCGCCCTGCCCGACCCGTGGCGGCAGCGCGACCCGAGAGCGCTGGGGGAGGTGCTGGTCGCGGCGCTGATCCCGATGGTGCAGCTGCCGCCGCGCGGGCTGTGGCGTACTGCCGGTGGAGCGCGCTACCGGCCGCTGGCGGAGTGGGTGGGACTCGACCCCGACCAGCCAGCGACCGATGGAAGCGCTGCGCAGGACGGCGGCATCGACCTGGTCGGCCAGACGCTGGTACGGCGCTACCTGGCGGCGTACGGGCCGGCGGCCAGCGCCGACCTGCGCGCCTGGTGCGGGCTGGCCGGGCTGCCGGCCGCCGTCGCTGCCGTCCGCGACGAACTGGTCGTCTTCCGCGACCAGCGCGGCCGGCAACTGCTCGACCTGCCGGACGCGCCGCGACCCGACCCGGACACCCCTGCCCCGGTGCGGTTCCTGCCGGCGTTCGACAACGCGATCCTCGGCTACGACGACCGCAGCCGGATCATCGACGACGCCCACCGAGGACTCTCCGTCGCCGGGGCACGCGTCGTGCTGGTCGACGGCCGGGTGGCCGCCACCTGGACCGTCGACGCCGGCACCGTCACCGTCACCGGGCTGCGCGGCCTCACCGCCGCCGAGCGCGCCGCCGTGGCCGAGGAAGGGGAGCGCGTGGCGGCGTTCCTTTCCGACGGCGACAGCCACCGGGTACGCCTGACCGCCGGCTGAGGGCAGGCCGGTCAGCTCAGGTTTCGCCGCCGCCGATCCGGGCACACCCGCCGTGACGGGAGGGGTGACGACATGGGGCGACGAAGCGGCAGCGCCGACCAGGGCCGGGAGCAGATCTCCGAGCGTGATCGCGGGCAGGCGTTCGTCGACGACCTGGAGCAGCGGTCGGCGTACCGCCAGGAGATCCTGGACGACGTCGTCGCGCCGCCGAACGACCCGGTCCGCGAGGTGAAGGAGCGCGACCTCGACGACCCGGCCGACGTGCCGATCCCGGCCGAGACGCTGCGCGACGGCGGCCCGACCCGCTCCGGTGGCGGGCTGACCACCACCGGCGGCACCGCCGGTCCGGCCAGCACCCGCCGCGCCACCGGCCCCGGCCGGGGCAAGGACCCTGGCCGGGGAAAGAAGGGTCGCGGCCGGGACAAGGTGGCGCCGACGACGACCGGCGACGCCACCAGCGGCGGCATGGGTACGCCGGCCGGCGGCACGACCAGCGACGCCACCACCCGCGAGGTGTAGCCCGACGCCACCCGCGAGCAGTACTGGGGGCAGGGACCGTACGTGGCCCACATCATCTGCGGGGTGCGGCCACTCGGGGCAGGATGGGAAAGGTGACTGACGAGGGCATCAGCGACGGTGGGATCAGCGAGGACGGCGTCCGGGACGAGGGCTACCGGATCGAACGCGACACGATGGGCGAGGTACGGGTCCCCGCCGACGCGCTGTGGCGGGCGCAGACCCAACGCGCGGTGCACAACTTCCCGGTCTCCGGCCGTACGCTCGAATCCGCCCAGATCCGCGCCCTCGCCCAGATCAAAGGTGCCGCCGCGCAGGTCAACGCCGACCTCGGGGTGATCCCGGCCGGCATCGCCGAGGCGATCGTCACCGCCGCCGCGCACGTCGCCTCCGGCGGTTACGACGACCAGTTCCCGGTGGACGTGTTCCAGACCGGCTCCGGTACCTCGTCGAACATGAACACCAACGAGGTGCTGGCCACCCTCGCCGCCCGCGAACTGGACCGGCCGGTGCACCCCAACGATCATGTCAACGCCTCGCAGTCGAGCAACGACGTCTTCCCGACCTCGATCCACCTGGCCGCCTCTCATCAGGTGGTGCACGAGCTGATCCCGGCCCTCGACGAGCTGGCGACCGCGCTGGAGGGCAAGGTCGACGAGTTCGCCACCGTGGTCAAGGCCGGCCGTACCCATCTGATGGACGCCACCCCGGTCACCCTCGGCCAGGAGTTCTCCGGCTACGCCGCACAGGTCCGCTACGGCCAGGAACGGCTGCGCTCGATCCTGCCCCGGCTGGCCGAGCTGCCGCTGGGCGGCACCGCCGTCGGCACCGGGGTGAACACCCCGCCCGGCTTCGCCGCCGCCGTGATCGCCAAGCTGGCCGACGCGACCGAACTGCCGTTGACCGAGGCCCGCAACCACTTCGAGGCCCAGGGCGCCCGCGACGCCCTGGTGGAGACGTCCGGGCAGCTGCGCACCATCGCCGTCGGCCTCTACAAGATCGCCAACGACATCCGGTGGATGGGTTCCGGCCCGCGCGCCGGCCTCGGCGAGCTGCGCATCCCCGACCTGCAACCCGGGTCGTCGATCATGCCGGGCAAGGTCAACCCGGTGGTCTGCGAGTCGGTACGCCAGGTCTGCGCCCAGGTGATCGGCAACGACGCGACGATCGCGTTCGCCGGCAGTCAGGGCGACTTCGAGCTGAACGTGATGCTGCCGGTGATGGGCAGCAACCTGCTCGAAGCGGTCCGGCTGATCGCCGCCGCCAGCCGGCTGCTCGCGCAGCGCTGCGTGGCCGACCTCGCCGCCGACCCGGAGACCTGTCTGGCGTACGCCGAAGGGTCGCCGTCGATCGTCACCCCGCTCAACCGCCACCTCGGCTACGACGAGGCCGCCTCGATCGCCAAACAGGCGCTCGCCGAGAACAAGTCGATCCGCGCGGTGGTGCTGGAACGCGGCCACGTCGACGCCGGTCGGCTGACCGCCGCCGAGCTGGACCAGGCGCTGGACGTTCTGCGGATGACCCGGCCCAGCTGAGCAGGCATACCCTGGTGGGGTGATTACCACCGTGGTGTTCGACGCCGACGAGACCCTCGTCGACCTGCGGCCCGCGGTCACCGGCGCGCTGCAGACCGTCCTCACCGAGCTGCGCCGGCTGACCCCGCGCGCCGCCGAGCTGACCCTCGGCGACATGGCCGACGACTGGGCGGCCGCGTTCGCCGCCGACCCGTCCGCACCGGTGATGCGGATCCGCCGGGGCGCGCTGGCCCGCTCCCTGGACCGGGTCGGCATGCCCGAGCAGCTGGACCGGATCACCGGGATCTTCTTCGAGCGACGGTTCGCGCTCAGCCGGCCGTACGCCGACACGCTGCCCGCCCTGGACCGGCTGCGCCGCCGGTACGCCGTCGGCCTGGCCACCAACGGCAACAGCCGCGCCGACCGGTGCGGGCTGCGCGGCCAGTTCGCCTTCGAGGTGTACGCGCACGTCGACGGCCTGCCGAAAAAGCCGGACCAGCGGTTCTACGACGCCGTACTGACCGCCGCCGGGGTCACCGCCGCCGACCGGGTGGTCTACGTCGGCGACTCGATCCCACACGACGTGGTCGGCCCGCAGACGGCCGGGCTGCGGGCCGTCTGGCTGAACCGGCGCGGTGAGTCCTGCCCGCCCGAGGTGTGCCCGGACGCGCAGATCACCAGTTTGGCGCAGCTGCCCGACGCCCTCGCCGACCTGTTCTGAACCCGACTGCACTGCTTCACAGCAAAGCGGTCACAGTTCGCCGGCGAGCAGCCGGGACACCGCCTCGGCGGTCGCCTGCACCTGCGCGCCGATCGCCGGCGCGTCCAGGGTGCCCATCGCCACCACCCCGACGCTGGCCTCCAGGCCGGGCACGCCGAGCACCGGGGCGGCGACCCCGTACGCGCCGGGTTGCAACTCGCCGCTGCTGGTCACCGGTCCGGGCGTACCGTCGCGGCCGGCCAGGATGGCCCGGCCGGCGGCGCCGCGACCGACCGGGTGCCGCGACCCGGCCCGGTACGCCACGTGGAACGCCGTCCAGCTCGGTTCGACGACGGTCAGCGCCACCGCCTCCGCGCCGTCGGCGACGGTCAGGTGGGCGGTGGCACCGGACTCCTCGGCGAGCCGGCGCAGCGCCGGCAGCGCGGCGTCGGCCAGCAGCGGCTGTGCCCGCCGGGCCAGCTGCAGCAGCCCGGCCCCGAGCCGCAGCCGGCCGGCGGTGTCGCGGCGCAGCATGCCGTGCGCGGCGAGGGTGGTGGCCAGCCGGTAGACGGCGGCCCGTCCGATGCCGAGCGCCCCGGCGGCCTCGGTGACGGTGATCCCGCCGGTCGCCTCGGCGACCAGGCCCAGCAGGCGCAGCCCCCGGTCCAGGGTCTGCGCCGTCTCCGCCCCTCGCGCGTGCACACCGACAGAGTACGGACGGGTGCCAGTCGGTACCCTCGTAGCGTGACGCTCCGCTTGTACGACACCGTGACCCGGTCCGTGCGGGACTTCGTGCCCCGCCAGCCCGGCGAGGTCAGCGTCTACCTGTGTGGCGTCACCGTCCAGTCCGCCCCGCACATCGGTCACCTTCGCTCCGGCGTCAACTACGACGTGCTTCGCCGCTGGCTGACCCACCAAGGGCTGCGGGTCACCTTCATCCGCAACATCACCGACGTCGACGACAAGGTGCTGGACAAGGCGGCCGCCGCCGGTCAGCCGTTCTGGTCGATCGCGTACGCCAACGAGCTGGTGCTCGCCGCCACGTACCGCAGCCTGAACGTGCTGCCGCCGACGTACGAGCCGCGCGCCACCGGGCACATCCCGGAGATGCACCAACTGATCGAGCGGCTGATCGAGCGCGGCCACGCCTACCCGGCCGCCGACGGCAGCGGCGACGTCTACTTCGACGTCGCCTCGTACGCCGACTACGGCGCGCTGTCCGGCCAGCGCCTCGACGCTATGCAGCCGGCCGGCGACGGCGCCGAGCGGGCCAAACGCGACCCGCGTGACTTCGCACTGTGGAAGGGCGTCAAGCCGGACGAGCCCGCCGACGCGGCCTGGCTCTCGCCGTGGGGTCCGGGCCGGCCCGGCTGGCACATCGAGTGCTCGGCGATGTGCTGGCGCTACCTCGGCCCCGAGTTCGACATCCACGGCGGCGGGCTGGATCTGACCTTCCCGCACCACGAGAACGAGGTCGCTCAGTCCAAGGCGGCCGGGTTGCCGTTCGCCCGCTACTGGGTGCACCACGGGCTACTCAACCTGGGCGCGGCGAAGATGAGCAAGTCGCTGGGCAACGTCATCGACCTCGACCACGTCGCCCGACTCGGGGTGCGTCCCGCCGAGCTGCGCTACTACCTGACCGCTGCGCACTACCGGTCCCGCATCGACTACTCCGACGACGCCCTGCGGGAGAGCGCCACCGCGTACCGGCGGATCGAGGGTTTCGTCCGGCGGGCGGCGGAGCAGGTCGGCGCGAGCCCGACGCCGGAGGCGGCCACCCAGGTGCCGGCGGCGTTCGCGGCGGCGATGGACGACGACCTGAACACGTCGGCCGCTTTCGCGGTGCTGCACGACGAGGTCCGCGACGGCAACAGTCTGCTGACCGGGGCCGGGGTGACCGCCGCCGGGAGCGACGGCGACGCCGACGCCGACCGGGCGCTGCGGGCCAGCCTGGGCCGGGTCCGCGCGATGCTCGGCGTGCTCGGTCTCGACCCGCTCGACCCGGCGTGGGGCGACGCCGCCCCGCGCGACGAGCTGCGCGGCGCGGTCGACGCGCTGATCGCCCTCGCCCTCGACCAGCGGGCGCAGGCCCGCGCCCGGCGCGACTGGGCCGCCGCCGACGCGGTGCGGGACCAGCTCAAGCAGGCCGGCGTCACGGTCGAGGACACCCCGCACGGCCCCCGTTGGACCATTGGAGAGCAGACCTGATGCCCGGCAACTCGCAACGACGTGGCCGGCGGGTCACCCCCAAGAAGGGCACCACCCAGGGCTCCGGCGGCAAGAACCGGTCCGGCCTGGCCGGCAAGGGCCGCACCCTGCCGGCCGACGAACGGCCGTGGCACAAGGGCTACTCCGGCACCGAGAAGCTGCCGAACAAGACCGCCTGGAAGCAGGAGAAGGAACGCCGGGCGGCGGCCGCCGAGGGGCGCGCGCCGAAGATCGGCGTACCCGGGACGAAGGACACCACCTGGGGCGGCGGTGGCCGCAGCCGGGGCGGCCCGGCCACCGGCCGGTTGGCCCGGGGCGGTGCCCGGTCCGGGCCGCGGGTCTCCCCGGGCCGCAAGGCGCACCCGCCGAAGGACGCCCCGGAGCTGCTGGTCGGCCGCAACCCGGTGGTCGAGGCGCTGCGGGCCAACGTGCCGGCGACCGCGCTCTACGTCGCCCAGGGCATCGACGTCGACGACCGGGTCACCGAGCTGGTGCGGACCGCCGGTGACCGGGGCATCGCGATCCTGGAGATCACCCGGGCCGAGCTGGACCGGATGACCGGCGGCGTGCTGCACCAGGGCGTCGGGCTGCAGGTGCCGGCGTACGCGTACGAGCCGTTCGAGGACCTGCTGGCCGCCGCCGCCGAGCAGCCGGAGCCGCTGCTGGTCGCCCTGGACGGGGTGACCGACCCGCGCAACCTCGGCGCGGTGGTGCGCTCGGCGGCCGCGTTCGGCGCGCACGGCGTGTTCGTGCCGGAGCGGCGGGCCGCCGGGATGACCGCCACCGCGTGGCGGACCAGCGCCGGTGCCGCCGCCCGGACCCCGGTCAGCCAGGTGGTCAACATGACCCGGGCGGTGAAGAAGTGCCAGGCCGAGGGGTTCACCGTGGTCGGCCTGGACGCCGACGGCGAGACCGACCTGTACGACCTGGAGGCCGCCGTCGGTCCGCTGGTCGTGGTGGTCGGTTCCGAGGGCCGCGGCCTGTCCCGGCTCGTCGGCGAGACCTGCGACCTGCGGGTACGCATCCCGATGCACTCCGACGTCGAGTCGCTCAACGCCAGCGTGGCCGCCGCGGTCACCCTCGCCGAGGTCGCCCGCCGCCGCCTGGTCGGCTGATCCGAGGCGTATCCGGGCCGGCCGGCCGCCCCCCGAACGTCGGTCGACCGGCCGATCGCTGATCAGCGGGTCAGTCACCCGTAGCATGCCCGGGGTCGGTGTCGGGCGGTTCGGGGTGCGGCGGAGGAAGAGCGGATGACAGGGCAGGACGAGGGCTTCGCCCTCGGTGTCGACCTGGGCACATCCAACACGGTCGCGGTGCTGCGCTGGCCGGACGGGCGGACCCGGCCGCTGCTCTTCGACGGCGTACCGGTCCTGCCGTCCGGGGTGTTCCTCGGCGACCGGCTGCACGTTGGCCGGGACGCGCAGCGGCTCGCCCAGGCCGACCCGGCCCGGTTCGAGCCGAACCCGAAACGCCGGGTCGACGAGCCGACGGTGCTGCTCGGCGACCATGACGTGCCCACCGCAGACCTGCTGGCAGCCGTGCTCGCAGCGGTGGCCCGGTCGGCGGTGGAGGCGGTCGGCTTCCTGCCGCCGGCGGCGTTGACCTACCCGGCCGGCTGGGGTGCCCGCCGCCGGGAGGTGCTGGTGCACGCGGTGGCCCGCGCCGGCTGGCCTCCGGTGACCTCCGGCGGGCCGGCAACCTCCGGCCCGCCGCCGGTCGGATCCCCCGCTGCCGGGCCCGGGACCCGGCTGGTGCCGGAGCCGGTCGCGGCGGCCCGTTACTTCGCCGACGTGCTGCGCCGGCCGGTGCCGGTCGGGCAGGCCATCGCCGTGTTCGACTTCGGCGGCGGCACCCTCGACGTCGCCGTGGTACGCAACGATGGAGTCGACTCGCACGGGCGGGCCCGGTTCGCGGTGATCGGCTCCGGTGGGCTCACCGAGCTCGGCGGCCTCGACCTGGACGCGGCACTGGTCGAGCACCTCAGCGCAGTGCTCGACCCGCAGGTACGGCAGCAGTTGGTCGCGCCGGCCACCCCGGCGCAGTGGCGCAACCGTCGACAGTTCTGGGACGACGTACGCGGGGCGAAGGAGATGCTGTCCCGGGCGTCGTCGGCGCCGGTCGCCGTGCCCGGAGTGGACCAGGCGGTGCACCTGACCCGCGACGAGTTGGAGCAGGTCGCCGGCCCGCTGATCGGTCGTGGTGTGCGGGAGACGGCTCGGGTGATCGCGGCGTGCGGGCTCGGTGTCGACCAGCTCGCCGGACTGTTCCTGGTGGGCGGCTCGTCGCGGGTGCCGCTGGTGGCCCGGATGCTGCACAGCGAGCTGGGCGTGGCGCCGACCGTGCTGGAGCAGCCGGAGCTGCCGGTCGCCGAAGGCGCGCTGGCCGACCTGCCCGCGCCGACGGCACCGACATCGCCTGCACCGACGGCGCCGACATCGCCTCCGCCCGCTCCGGCCCCGCCGATGCCGATGCCAGCGGCCGGTCCGGCGGCCGGCTCGGGGCGCCGACGAGGTCGGCGGCTGCCGTGGCTGGTCGGCGGCGCCGCCGCCCTGGCCCTGGTCGCGGTGATCACCGCCGCTGTCGTTGTCTACCTGGTGCGCGACCCGGCCCGGCCGATCGAGTTCCGGGCGTTCAGCCCGGTCGGCAAGGCGATCACGGTGCCCGAGGACGCGGACGCCGACTTCACCCAGCTGGTCGACGGTCAGGCGTACGGCGGATACGTCCGCGACGACGGCCGGCTCGGTGTCGTAGCCGTCGACCCGGCCACCGGTGACCAGCGGTGGGACGAGGCGACGACCGTGCGCGCCGACCGGTGGTTCGGCCTGCGGGCCACCCCGGACGCGGTGATTGCCGTCGCCGACGCGTACAGCAACGACCCGCGACCGGTCGCGGTGCTCGACCCGGCCGACGGTCGGCAGCTGTGGCACTTCGAGATCCTCGGCAAGGACCAGTTGTTCGTCTTCGACAACGTCCTGGTCTGGTCTGATGTGGAAGGTGCGCGGCTGGTCGGGTTGGACCTGTTCGACGGCACCCAACGCTGGGCGCATAACAACCCGGCCGACCAGTACGACGCCACCGACACCGCGGTGTATCCGGCGGTGAGCGCCGCCGACCTGACCGGCCCGGCCGGCTTCGACGGTGTCCCCACCGAGCCCGACCTGGCCGACGATCGGCGGATCGTGCAGCTCACCTCGACCCGGCACGCCCGGGTGTTCGACGCGGGCAGCGGTGAGCTGCTCGGCGAACGGTCCAACGTGGCCGCGCCGACCGACCCGGCGCTGGTCTACGCAGGCCGGCTGGTGATCGCGCCGTCGGACAGCAGCGGATACCGGCTGGCGTCCTACGACCTGTCGACGACCGGCGAGTCGGTCAACCTTTACACTCCGGTCGACGACCAGCGGCGGCTGCAGAGCCTGACCCCGTGCGGCGGCACCCGGATCTGCCTGCTGGAATCGACCGGTTTCGGTGCCGACACCAACGAGTTGGTGCTGATCGACCTGGCCGACGGCGGCGAGCAGTGGCGGGTGCCGGCCGCCGACTTCGAGGTTGTCGTGCCGGTGGGTGAGCAGATTCTGCTACGCCGTACGTCGGGTGGCTACCTGTCGCTGCTGCTCGACTCCGCCGGCGAGGAACTGCTGAGCCGCGACGGGGTGGCGGTCCGGATCGACCGGGCCAACCTGCTGTGGTTCTTCGACAACCCGGGCAGCTACCCGGAGGACGCCAGCGTGGCCGGCGTACCGGCCGCCGTCCCGGCCGATCTGCTCGAACTCGGCGTGCTGCAGGGTGTGCGTACCGTGGCCTGCTCGTGGGACCGCGCGGTGATCTTCTGCCCGACCGCCGACGGGTTCGTGACGCACCGGTTCGTCGCCGGTTGATCGCCGGTGCCCGCCGCCGGGCGCGGGATACCGGCCGGGGTCACTGCGGGGCGAGCCGGCGCAGCACGGCGTGCAGGGCGAACAGGGTGTAGCCGAGCAGGATCGGCGCGAGGATCGGCATGGTCAGTACGGTCAGTACGGCGGCGAGGCCGACCACGCCGGCGGCGGCCAGGATTGCCAGTGGCCGTTGCTCGACCAGCCGCCAGGTGCGGCGTACCGCCGCCCGCCAGCCGCCGCCGGCCCGGCCGACCTCGACCACGACGGTCCCGGCGAAGCCGGCCACCAGCGCGGCCAGCAGCCCGGTGCCGACCAGCATGACGGTGCCGCCGGGCACCACCCCGGCCGAGATCAGCACCACGTTGCCGCCGAGCAGCAGCGTGCCGACCACGGCGACCACGGTGGCGACGGCCCCGGGCACCAGCCCGCGCCAGAAGCGCCCGGCGAGGTCCCGCATACCCGGCCAGTGGCCGTCGACCGTCCACCGGTGGATCGCGCCGCTGGCGGTGGCCAGCGCCGCGCCGGCGGTCAGTACGGCCGCCGACGCGAGCGCGGTGACGATGCCGAGCAGCGCCAGGTCGGTGGCCGCCCGCAGCGTGTCGCGCCAGTCGGCGCGGGCCGGTGCCGGACTGTCCGGCCAGTCTGCGGGAGCCATTGACGTCACCCCTTGAGGCCGCTGGTGTTGATGCCCTGTACCAACATCTTCTGGAACGCCAGGAAGAAGAGGAAGACCGGCAGCAGCGACAGCACCGACATGGCGAACATCGGGCCGAGCGAGGTCTGCCCGGTGGAGTCGATGAACAGCCGCAGCCCGATCGGCACCGTGTAGCTCTCCACGCTCGGCAGGTAGATCAACTGGGTCAGGAAGTCGTTCCAGGTCCAGATGAACGAGAAGATCGCCGTGGTGACCAGCGCCGGCCGGGCCAGCGGCACGATGACGTACCGGAAGACCCCGAACGGTGAACACCCGTCGATCTTGGCCGCGTCGTCCAGCTCCCGGGGGATGCCCCGCATGAACTGCACCATCAGGAAGACGAAGAACGCCTCGGTGGCCAGCAGCTTCGGCACGATCAACGGCAGCGGGGTGTCGATCCAGCCGAACGAGTTGAACATGATGTACTGCGGCACGATCAGCACGTGGCTGGGCAGCAGCAGCGTACCGATCATGATGGCGAACCAGAACCTGCGGGCCCGGAACCGCAGCCGGGCGAAGGCATACGCCGCGAGCAGGCAGGAGACGGCGTTGGCGACCACCGTCGCCATCGAGATCACCGTGCTGTTCCAGAAGAACCGGCCGAACGAGATGTTGCTCAGGTAGTTCCAGCCGTCCGGGTAGTTCGCCCAGGTCGGATCCTGTGGGATCACCGACAGGTTGCTGGCCACCTCGGTCGGTGACTTGAGCGACGAGCCCAGCACCCAGATCAGCGGGTAGAGGACCACGACCAGGATGGCGACCAGGACCGCCACCCGGGCGACACCTCGGGCGGTGCCGCCGGCAGCCCGGCTGCGCGCGGTGCTGCCGCCGTCCGCTGTCGACATTGGAGCAGCTTCGGTAGCCATCAGTCGTTGTCTCCGTCCGAGTAGTGCACCCAGAACCGGCCGGTGCTGAAGAACAGCACCGTGATCAGGCCGATCGCGATCAGGAAGACCCAGGCCAGCGCGGACGCGTATCCCATCTGGAACTCGGTGAAGCCCTTGGTGTACAGGTAGAGCGTGTAGAGCATGGTCGAGTCGACCGGGCCGCCGGTGCCGTTGCTGATCACGAACGCGGCGGTGAAGCCCTGGAACCCGTTGATCGTCTCCAGCACCAGGTTGAAGAAGATCACCGGGGAGAGCATCGGCAGGGTCACGTTGAAGAACTGCCGGATCTTGCCAGCGCCGTCGACCGAGGCCGCCTCGTACAGCTCGGTCGGCACCTGCTTGAGCCCGGCCAGGAAGATCACCATCGGTGCGCCGAACTGCCAGATGGCCAGCACCATCAGGGTCTCCAACGCCCAGTCCGGGTCGTTGACCCACGGCTGTCCGGTGATGCCGAACAGCCCGAGGAAGTCGTTGAACGCGCCGTCGCCGCTGAACATCGCCCGCCAGATCAACGCCAGCGCCACGCTGCCGCCGAGCAGCGACGGCAGGTAGAACAGGCTGCGGAACAGCCCCACCCCGCGGGTCTCGCGGTTGAGCAGCAGCGCGACACCGAGGGCGGCGGCCAACTTCAGCGGTACGGCGACGAACGCGAAGATCAGCGTGACCTGCACCGAGTGGCGGAACGTCTGGTCGTTGACGAACAGGTCCCAGTAGTTCTCGAAGCCGACCCACTCGACGAACTCCCAGGACGACAGGATGTCGTAGTTGGTGAAGCTGAGGTAGAGCGAGAACAGCATGGGGAAGGCGGTGATCGCCATCAGCCCCAGCAGCCACGGGGAGAGGAAGACGTACCCGGCCAATCCTTCGCCGTGCCGCCGGCTGCCGCCCTTGGCGCTGCCCCGCCGCCGGGTCGGGCTCACCGGGGCGGTGGTGGTGCTCGTGGCCGGGACGGATTTCGTGGTCAGGGCCACGATCTGGCTCCTTTCTCGGATCACGGGTCGTGGTGCCCACGGCTGGCACCGTGGGCACCACGACCGCGCAACGTCCGGCCCGGACTACTCGAGGGTGGCTTCGGCCTGGCGGAAGAACTCGGCGGCGGCGTCGGCCGGGCTGGCCTGGCCGTAGGTGACGCTCTCGGCGACCGTGGTCAGGGTGGACCGCAGCGGCCCGTGGCCCTGCGGCGGCGGTGCCGGCGCCGGGCCCATCTGCGGGATCAGCGCGTTCTCGAACTCGACCGTGGCGGTCATGTACGGGTCGTCGAGACCCGCCTGGACCGTCTCCCGGTTGTCGATGTTGGACGGCAGGCCCCGGTCGACGCCGAGGATCTGCGCCGCCTCCGGGTCGTTGGCCAGGAAGTCGATGACGTCGGCGACGACCTCCGGGTGCTCGGTGGAGCGCGACCCGGCCCAGTACAGCGACGCCCGCGCCCACTGGCCTTTCGGGTCACCGGGGTAGGCGACCATGCCGAGTTCGCTCTCGGTCGACTTGCCCAGCTCGGAGAGCTGGTTGGACCACATGAACGAGGTGGCGCCCTTGCCGGTGACCACCAGCTGGTCGGAGACGCCGCCGCCGACCGCCTCGTGCACCACGTCGGCCGGCGGGGTGGCACCGGCCTCCCGGGCGTCCAGCCAGAACTGGAACCACTCGGTCAGGTCGGCCTCGGTGAAGGCGAGCTGCGGCCCGTCGTAGAACTCCTTGCCCTGCGAGCGCAGCCACAGCCAGAGGGCCTTGTAGTCGGCGCTGGGGTCCATCGCGCCCCAGTAGTCGCCGCCGGCCGCCTCGGTCACCTGGGCGCCCCAGGTGATGAACTCGTCGTAGGTCCAGCCGGTTTCCGGCTCCGGCAGGCCGAGCTCGGTGATCTTCGTCTTGTCGTACACCAGGGCCGGGGTGTTCTCACCAGCGGCGACCGCGACCTGTTTGCCGTCGATCTGCCCGTACTGGGTCAGGCTCTCCGGGTGGTTGCTCAGGTCGATGTCGCCGGACTCCACGAACGGGGTGAGATCCAGGGTGACGTTGCGGCCGGCGTACTCGGCCAGGCCGTTGTCGTCGATCTGGAAGATGTCCGGCGCGTTGCCGCCGGCCGAGATGGTCGCCAGCTTGTCGTAGTAGCCGGTGAACGCCTGCCAGGTCGGGTTGATGGTGACGTTCGGGTTCTTCTCCTCGTACAGGTCGAGGGCCTGCTCGGTGAGCTCGGCGCGGGACTCGCCGCCCCACCAGAAGAACTCGATGGTGACCGGTGCGTCCGGGTCGGTCGACGCCTCGTCGCCGCAGGCGGCGACGCCGAGGACCAGCGGCACGACGGCGGTGGCGGCGACGCCGCGCAGCAGGCGGCGCCGGCCGAAGGGGGTACGGTGAGCACGCGTGGCAGGCGTGTTCGCCGTCGGTGATGTTGCGGGGTGCATTGCGCTCACTCCTTGGGGTTAGGAGGCGACATCGGCCGGCGCGGCGGCAGCCGCGTCGCCCGGGTCCGCATGGCTGTGCGGCCCCGGGCCCGTCGAGTCGCGGATGACCAACTCGGTCTGGAGCGTTACCTGGGCGGTGGTGCGACGGTCGTCGCCATGCTGGAGCAGCATGTCGACGGCCGCCCGACCGGCGGCCGCGTTCGGTGTGGCCACCGTCGTCAGTTTGGGTCGGGTGAGCCGGCTCAGCGCGATGTCGTCGATGCCGACCACGCTGATGTCCCGGGGCACCGTGACCCCGTGTGCGTCGAGCCCTTCGATCAGGCCGATCGCCATCAGGTCGTTGTAGGCGAGCACGGCGGTCACCTCCGCCCGGCGGACCTGTTCCGCCGCGGCGATGCCGCCGCCCTCGGTGGGCGGGTTGGGGCCGATCACGGTCAACGTGACGTCCGCCGAGCGGGCCGCCGAGGTGGCGGCGCGTCGGATCTCCCGGTTGGTCCACGACCCGCGCGGGCCGCCGAGCAGCGCGATCTGCCGGTGGCCGAGGCCGATCAGGTGTTCGACGGCGAGCCGGGCCCCCTGGCCGACGTCGATCACCACGTTCGGCAGGCCGGTCACCTGCCGGTTGATCACCACCAGCGGTACGTCCCGGCTGAGCTGCTCAATCAGGCTGTTGCTCATCCGGGGGCTGCACAGCAGCACCCCGTCGACCTGCTTGGCGAGGGCGTGGACCAACTCCTCCTCGACCGCCGGGTCCTCGTTCGTGTCGGTGACGAAGATGTGGTAGTCGCGGTGCCGGGCCTGGCTCTCCGCCGCCTTGATCAGGGGCGGGAAGAACGGGTTGGCGATGTCGGCGACGATCAGGCCGATGTTGTGGGTCCGGCCGGTGATCAGCGCGCGGGCCGCCCGGTTGGGGCGGTAGCCGAGATGCTCCGCGCAGGCCAGCACCCGGCTGCGGGTCTCCGGGTTGACCAGGTGCGGTGCCGAGAACGTTCGGGACACGGTGGAGATGTGTACTCCGCAGGCCCGTGCGACGTCTCGAATGGTGGCTGGCACGCGTCGTCCTTCATCGATGCGGTCGTCACCCAGGCGGGGGTGACGACCGGTGTGGCTGGGGTCACGTTGATCCGCCAATTAATGCAAACGGTTGCTCAGGTGTCAACGGTCTTCGATTGCGGATGTGTTGCGGGCGAGGTCCGGCCAGGTGTTCGAATCCTCACCTAAGCCCACTAATCGGGCGAGATGGTTTCCAGGCATTGACGAAGGTGTCCGTCTCGTGGCAACTTCTGCTGCAAACCTTTGCAGCCAACCCGGAGGCGGAGCAGGATGTCCCCAGAACCCCATCGGCGGCTGCGTTACGCGCTCGTCGGCACCGGCGCCCGCGCCGAGATGTTCGTCCGGTCCCTGGTCCTGGACTACCGGGACAGCGCCGAACTCGTCGCCTTCGCCGACAACAACCAGACCCGGATGGACGCGCACAACGCCTGGCTGGAGGAGCTCGGCCGCGACGCCGTGCCCACCTACCCGGCCAGCGACTTCGTCACCATGCTGAGCAAGGAACGGGTGGACGTCGTCCTGGTCACCACCGTCGACCGGGTGCACGACGAGTACATCGTCGCCGCACTGGACGCCGGCTGCGACGTGATCACCGAGAAGCCGATGACCGTCGACGTGCCGCGCTGCCAGCGGATACTCGACGCGGTGGCACGAACCGGGCGCAGCGTACGGGTCGCCTTCAACTACCGGTACAACCCGCTGCACGAACGGGTCCGCCAGGTGCTCGCCGACGGTGAGATCGGCGAGGTCGGCTCGGTGCACTTCGAGTGGCTGCTCGACGTGCGCCACGGCGCCGACTATTTCCGCCGCTGGCACCGCGACAAGGCCAACTCCGGTGGGCTGATGGTGCACAAGGCCAGCCACCACTTCGACCTGGTCAACTGGTGGCTGGACGCGGTCCCGGTGCAGGTCTACGCGGCCGGCCGGCTGTTCTTCTACGGCGAGCCCGGCCGCCGGCACGGCTACGCCCGCGACTACGACCGGGCACACGGCGAGGTCGCCGCCGCCGGTGACCCGTTCGCCCTGCAGTTGGCCGCCCACCCCCGGCTGCGGGCGCTCTACCTGGAGGCCGAGGCCGAGGACGGCTACCACCGTGACCAGAACGTGTTCGCCCCCGGCGTGACCATCGAGGACGACATGTCGGTGCTGGCCAGCTACTCCACCGGGGCCACGATGACGTACCACCTCACCGCGTACGCCCCGTGGGAGGGCTACCGGGTGATGTTCAATGGCAGTCGGGGTCGGCTCGAGCTGGAGGTGGTGGAGAGCGACTTCGTCAGCCCGTACGCCGCCGGCGAACTCAAGGGCGCCGCGCTGCACGGCGTCCAGGCCGCGGTCGAGGAGGGCTGGGCCAAGCTGACCGTCCGACCGTTCTGGGAGCAGCCCAGGCAGGTGCCCGTCGCCGGCTACACCCGGTCCGGGCACGGCGGCGCGGACGCCAAGATGACCGCGGTGCTGTTCGGCGGCGAAACCGACCCGATGGGCCGGGCCGCCACCGCCCGCGACGGTGCGCTCGCGCTGCTCACCGGGCTGGCCGCGAACCGGTCCTTCGAGACCGGTCAGCCGGTCCGGGTGGCCGACCTGCTCACCGTCGACTGACGTACCGATCCAGACCCGCGACCCGACCCCGTACCCGCGAGGAGCCTGCTTCCGTGTCCTCCCAACCCGACCGGGCCGACCAGCTGTTTCCGGCCGAACCCACCCAGCGGGCGATCGCCCGCGAACTGTACGCGCACGCCCGGGACCTGCCGGTCATCTCGCCGCACGGCCACGTCGACCCGGCGCTGCTGGCCGACGACGAGCCGTTCCCGGACCCGGCGCGGCTGCTCGTCGTGCCGGACCACTACGTCACCCGGATGCTGCTCAGCCAGGGCATCCCGCCCGGCGAACTCGGCGTACCCGTGCGTGCCGGGGTCCGGCCCCGGCCGCCGGCCGGCGACGGCGACTACGCCACCGAGACCGACGGCCGGGCGATCTGGCGCAAGCTGGCCGCCAACTGGCACCTGTTCCGGGGCACCCCGTCGCGGCTGTGGCTGGAGAAGACCTTCGCCGAGGTGTTCGAGGTGGACGCGCTCCTCGGCCCGGACACCGCCGACGACGTCTACGACGCGATCGCGGCGAAGCTGGCCGAACCGGCGTACCGGCCCCGGGCCCTGTTCGAGCGGTTCAACATCGAGGTGCTGGCCACCACCGAGTCGCCGCTGGACGACCTGGCCCGGCACGCCAAGCTCGCCGCCGACGGCTGGGGCGGGCCCGGCGGCCGGGTGATCACCACGTTCCGGCCGGACAACGTCGTCGACTTCGAGTTCGACGGCTGGGTGGACAACGTCGCCGCCCTCGGGGTGATCACCGGCTCCGACACCGGCACGTACGCCGGTTACCTTGAGGCGCTGCGGGCCCGACGGCAGGCGTTCATCGCCGCCGGAGCGACCAGCTCCGACCACGGCCACCCGACGGCGCTCACCCTGCGGCTGGACCAGCGGGAGGCCGCCGAGCTGTACGACCGGGGGCTGCGCGGCGCGGCGACGGCGCAGGACGCCGAGGCGTTCCGGGCCCACATGCTGGTCGAGTTCGCCCGGATGTCCATCGAGGACGGCCTGGTGATGCAGCTGCACCCCGGCTCGGTGCGCAACCACAACAAGTGGCTGTACGCCACCCACGGCCGCGACGTCGGCGGCGACATCCCGCAGGCCACCGAGTACCTGCACGCACTCACGGCGCTGCTCGACGCGTACGGCAACGACCCGAGGCTGCGGATCGTCGTCTACACCCTCGACGAGTACACCTTCACCCGCGAGCTGGCCCCGCTGGCCGGCGGGTACGCCGCCCTCTACCTGGGCGCGCCCTGGTGGTTCCTGGACTCCCCGGAGGTGCTGCGCCGGTTCCGGGAGGCGGTCACCGAAACCGCCGGCTTCTACAACACCGCCGGCTTCGTCGACGACACCCGGGCGTTCTGCTCCATCCCGGCCCGCCACGACGTGGCCCGCCGGATCGACGCCGGCTTCCTCGCCCGGCTCGTCGCCGAGCACCGGCTCGGCCTCGACGAGGCCGCCGAGACCATCGTCGACCTGGCGTACCGCCTGCCCAAGCGGGTCTTCAAGATCGGGGAGAGCCTCGGATGAGCGTGACCATCACCGGCGTCGACGTGCACGACGTACGGTTCCCGACTGCGGCGGCCGGCGACGGCTCCGACGCGATCAACCGGGGCGACTACTCGGCCACCTACGTCGAGTTGCGCACCGACTCGCCGGACGGGGTCTTCGGCGCCGGCTTCACCTTCACCAACGGCCGGGGCAACGAGATCACCTGCGCGGCGGTACGCGCGTTGGCCCACCACGTCACCGGCCGGACCGTTGCCGAGATCGTCGCCGAGCCGGTCGCCTTCTGGCGTTCGCTCACCGCCGACGTGCAGCTGCGTTGGCTCGGCCCGGAGAAGGGCGTCATCCACATGGCGTCCGGCGCGCTGGTCAACGCCGTCTGGGACCTGCGGGCCAAGCTGGCGGGCAAGCCGCTGTGGCGGCTGCTGGCCGAGATGCCGACCGACGAACTCGTCGCCAACATCGACTTCCACCACATCAGCGACGCGATCACCGCCGACGAAGCCGCCGCGATCCTCGACAAAGGGCTGACCGGCCAGTCCGACCGGCTCGCCGAGTTGCAGCGCGACGGGTTCCCGTCGTACACCACCTCGGTCGGTTGGCTCGGTTACCCCGACGACAAGGTGCGGGCGTTGACCCGGGCGGCGTACGCCGACGGCTGGCGGGCGATGAAGATGAAGGTCGGCGGCCCGATCGACGACGACGTCCGCCGGGCGCGGATCATCCGCGCCGAGATCGGCCCGGACGCGCTGCTGATGATGGACGCCAACCAGGTGTGGGACGTCGACGAGGCGATCGCCAACATGGCCCGGCTCGTCGAGGTCGACCCGTACTGGATCGAGGAGCCGACGCACGCCGACGACGTGCTCGGCCACGCCCGGATCGCCGCCGCCGTCACCGAACTGTCCGACGGGCGCTGCCGGGTCGCCACCGGCGAGGTCGCCGCCAACCGGGTCATCTTCAAACAGCTGCTGCAGGCCGAGGCGATCCGGGTCTGCCAGATCGACGCGTGCCGCATCGCCGGGGTCAACGAGGTGCTGTCGGTGATCCTGATGGCCGCCAGGTTCGGCGTACCGATCTGCCCGCACGCCGGCGGCGTCGGCCTCTGCGAGTACGTGCAGCACCTGGCGATCTTCGACTACCTGCGGGTCGGCACCTCGCTGGACGGCCGGATGGTCGAGTACGTCGACCACCTGCACGAGCACTTCGTCGACCCGGTCCGCACCCGGGGCGGCCGCTACCTGGTCCCCGACCAGCCCGGCTACAGCGCCACCATGAAACCGGCGTCGATCGCCGAGTTCTCCTTCCCGGACGGGCCGGTGTGGCGGTGAACGGCGACATCCCGCTGCTCGGGCTGGACACCCTGAGCCGGGTGCCGGCCGACGCCCGACCCCTGGTCCGCCCCGGCGACGTCGCCGCCGGTATCGTCCACCTCGGACTCGGTGCGTTCCACCGGGCCCACCAGGCGGTCTACACCGAGCAGGCGGTCGCCACCGCCGGCGGCGACTGGGGCATCGTCGGCGTCGCACCGCGCAACATCGACGTGGTACGCCGGCTCACCGACCAGGACTGCCTGTTCAGCGTCACCACGCTGTCCGCCGCCGCGGCACGGACCCGGGTGGTCGGCGCGCTCACCGGGGTCCGGCACGCCGCCAGCGACCCGGCGGCGGTGGTGGCGCTGCTGGCCGACCCGGCGATCCGGGTGGTCACGCTGACCGTGACCGAGAAGGCGTACCAGTTGGACCCGGTCACCGGCCGGCTCCGGCCGGACGAGGCGGTCGCCGCCGACCTGACCACCGACCGGGCGCCGACGACCGTGCCGGGCCTGCTGCTGCGCGGGCTGGCCGCCCGCGCCGCCGCCGACGCCGGCCCGCTCGCCCTGGTCAGCTGCGACAACCTGCCGTCGAACGGGCGCCGGCTACGCGGTCTGGTCACCGAGGCCCTGGCGTACGCGAAGGTGCCCGACGAGATTGTCGACTGGGTGCACGCCAACGTCACCTTCCCCGGCACCATGGTCGACCGGATCGTGCCGGCCGCCACCGCGCAGACCCTGGCCACCGCCCGGTCCGCGCTCGGCGTCACCGACCTCGCGGCGATCGCCGGGGAGCCGTACACGCAGTGGGTGATCGAGGACGACTTCCCCGGTGGCCGGCCGGCCTGGCAGACCGCCGGGGCGGTGCTGACCGGCGACGCCGGCCCGTGGGAACGGCTCAAGCTGCGCGGGCTCAACGGGGTGCACTCGGCCATCGCCTACCTCGGGGCGCTGGCCGGGCACGACACCATCGCCGAGGCGCTGGTCGGCATCCCCGGCCTGCCCGCCGTACTGCGCCGAATGATCGCCGAGGACGTCGCGACCAGCTTCACCCCGCCCGCCGGGGTGTCGGTCGTGGGCTACGGCGAATCGGTGCTGGACCGGTTCACCAACCCGGCGATCCGCCACCGCACCATCCAGGTGGCGATGGACGGGTCGCAGAAGCTGCCGCAGCGGGTACTGCACACCATCGCCGACCGGCGGGCGGCCGGCGACCGGCCGTACTGGTCGGCGCTGGTGGTCGCCGCCTGGATGCGGTTCGCGCAGGGGCGGGCCGACGACGGGGCCGAGCTGCCGTTGGACGACCCGCTCGCCGCGCAGATCCGGGCGGCACTGGCCGGGTCCGGCGGCACCCCGGCGGGTGTGGTGGCCGCGCTGCTCGGGCTCACCGAGGTGTTCCCGCCGGAGCTGGCGGCCGACCCGGAGGTCCGGGAAATGATCACGACCTGGCTGACCGCGCTGGACCGGCACGGGGTGGCCGGCGCGCTGACCGGCACGGCCGGCTGACCGCGGCCGTCGACAGGGTGGAGGTTCCCGACGTGACGAGCACCCCGCCCCGGGTGGCCCTGATCGGTGCCAACGGGCACGGCCGGTGGCACCGGCGGCAGATCGCCCCGCTGCACGCCGCCGGCGAACTGCACCTGGTCGGCCTGGTCGACGTACGGCCGGTCGAGCCGGCCCCCGACGCTCCGATCCCGGACGGGGTGCAGGTCGGCACCGACCACCGGCGGATGCTGGCGCAGACCCGGCCGGACGTGGTGGTGATCTGCACGCCGCCGTACACCCATCTGCCGATCGCGCTGGACGCGCTGGCCGCCGGCGCGGACCTGCTGCTGGAGAAGCCGCCGGTGCTGTCCCTCGACGAGCATCGGCGGCTGGCTGCGGCGCTGGCCCGGCACGGCCGGGTCTGCCAGGTCGGTTTCCAAGCGCTCGGGTCGGCGGCGTTGGCCGAGCTGACCGCGGCGGCCACCGGCGGTCGGCTCGGCACGGTCACCGGGATCTCGACGGTCGCCTCCTGGCAGCGCGACGACGCCTACTACCGGCGGTCGCCGTGGGCCGGGCGGCGCACCGTCGACGGCCGCCCGTCGCTGGACGGCGCGCTGGCCAACCCGTTGGCGCACGCCACCATGCAGTGCCTGGCGGTGGCGGCGGCGGTGGATCCCAGCCCGCCGGTGCTAATCGAGCTGGAACGCTACCGGGTGCGACCGATCGAGGTGGACGACACCGCGTCGATGCGGATCACCCTGGATTCGGGGCTGGCGATCGTGGTCGCGGTGACCCTGGCCGGGGAGGAGTTCATCCCCGGCGAGGTGCTGGTGCACGGCACCGCCGGCACCGCGGTGCTGGAGTATCCGACGGACCGGCTGCGGCTGCCCGGCGAGCCGGCGATGCGACCGGTGCCGGGGCGGACCGGACTGCTGGAGAACCTGCTGGCGCACCGGAGGGATCCGGTCGGCGTACCGCTGATCGCCCCGCTGGCCCGGACCGAGGCGTTCACCGCGCTGCTGGAGGTGGTGCAGGCCGCCCCGGAGCCGGGTCTGCTCGGTCCGGACCGGACGGTCGCGACCGGGGTGGCGGGTGCGGATCGGGTGCTGACGATCGAGGGTGTGAACGCGGTCGTCCGGCGCGGCGCCGCCGAGTTGGCGCTGTTTTCCGAACAGCAGGTGCCGTGGGCGGTCCGGCCGTACCGGGCCCGGCTGGCGCAGGGGGTGGTGGGCCGCTGACCGGGTCGGCGGAAAACGTACTGCAAATCGACGGCCGTCGCCGGTGTCGCGAAGTCGGACAGATCAGTCGTCCGCTCGGCAAATTGATGCCGAGTGAATAGGTCTCGTCCAAATGCGCTGCAAACAATCTGCAAACAATCTGCATTGACACATTTCATGATGAAATTTATCGTTTGGGTTCAGGAAGATTGCTTGAGTGTTACGTGATCGAATCCGAACAATGTGTGCGGAGTGTGGTAATGCGACTGAGGAGATTGACTGCAGCTGTTGCTGGAATCGCGCTCGTGGCGGTACTGCCGGCACCGGCCGCCGCCGGCCGGGACACCAACTCCGACCGGCTGTCCTGGCCGGCCCGGTCGCTGGGCCGCCAGGCGCTGCCGCCGGGCGACGGCTGGGCGGCCGCCGGCGAGGGCACCACCGGAGGATCGGCGGCCAGCCAGGACAACGTCCACGTGGTCGACAGCCGGGCCGAACTGATCGACGCCCTCGGCGGCGACAACGCCACCAACCGGAACAACGACACCCCGAAGATCATTTACGTCGCAGGTGCGATCAACGGCTTCGAAGGGCCGGACGGCAACCTGTTGACCTGTGCCGACCTCGCCGACCCCGAATACGACTTCGACGAGTTCCTGGTCACCTACGACCCGGCCGTCTGGGGATACGAGAACGACCCGAGCGGCCCGCTGGAGGACGCCCGGCGCCGGTCGGTCACCAATCAGACCCGGTACACCCAGATCAACGTCGGCGCCAACACCACCATCGTCGGGCTGCGCGGAGCCCGGCTGGAGAACCTGACCCTGATGGTGGACAGCGTCCGTAACGTCATCGTCCGCAACATCGTCTTCGACGACGCGTACGACTGCTTTCCCGCCTGGTCGCCGGATGACGGCGACGCCGGCAACTGGAACTCCCAGTTCGACCTGATGTCGGTACGCCGGTCGGAGAACGTCTGGGTCGACCACAACACCTTCACCGACGGCGACAACCCGGACAGCGCCCAACCGGTCTACTTCGGCCGGCCACTGCAGGTGCACGACGGGGCGCTCGACATCACCCACACCGCCAGCCTGGTGACCGTGTCCTACAACCGCTTCGACGGCCGGGACAAGGTCATGCTGATCGGCTCGTCGAACACCGTCGGCCCGGACGTCGGCCGGCTCAACGTCACCCTGCACCACAACGTCTTCGACGGCAGTCTGCAACGGCTGCCCCGGATCCGGTTCGGACAGATCGACGTCTACAACAACCACTACGAGCTGTCCGGCGACGGTTTCCAGTACGCCGTCGGCGTGGGCGTGCAGGGCGCGCCGTACCTGGAGAACAACTCGTTCCGGCTGGGCCCCGGGATCGACACCGCAGACCTGCTCTACGACTGGGGCGGCACCGTACTGACCGAGCAGGGCAGCTGGGTCGGGCAGGGTCATCGGCCGCTGCGCCCGGCCAGCCTGCTCGACGCGTACAACGCGGCGAACGACCCGGACCTGGGCGACGACGCGGGCTGGACCCCGACGCTGCGCCACGGGCCGGTGCTGCCCGCCGCCATCGTTCCGATCTACACCCGACTCACCGCCGGCGCCGGCAAGCTGCCGGTCTGACCCACCGGCACGCTGCCGGTCTGTCCCACCGGCACGCTGCTGGTCTGTCCCGCCCGGCCGGTGTCACAAGCGGGGTGGGTCGGCGAGACGCCCGCCGGCCCACCCCTTGCACCGCCTGGCCACCCTTCCCTTGCCCCGCCTGGCCGCCACGCACCGGGTGGCGCCCGGCGTACCACTCGGAAACGCCGAACGGTCGGCCTTCCCAACAGGGAAGGCCGACCGTTCGAATCAGTCAGCCGGGGCGGCGGTGGTCAGAGCCGCTGGCCGTTGGCGGCGTGGAAGGCGTGGTGCTGGCCCGGCCGGGGTCGGACGAACACGGTGTCGTTCATCCGCGGCATGTGCCGGCGGTCGGTCCGCACCACGAACCGCTCCGAACTGCCGTCGAGCGTCGCGTAGCCGTAGACGTTGGCGTCCGAGCCGAGGTCCTCGACCAGCTCGACGGACATCGGCATGCCGCCCTCGGAGGCACCGACCAGGTCGCAGTCCTCGGGACGGAACCCGACGGTGACCTTGTTGCCGCCGCCGTTGGCCTTGGCCGCCTCGACCTGCTCGCGGCTCAGCTCGACGACCAGGTCGGCGAAGACGGCACCCTGCTCGGTCAGCGGGACGGTCTTGATGTTCATGGCGGGGGAGCCCATGAAGCCGGCGACGAAGACGTTCGCCGGTACGTCGTACAGGTTCCGCGGGGTGTCGACCTGCTGCAGCACGCCGTCGAGCAGCACCGCCACCCGGTGGCCCATCGTCATCGCCTCGACCTGGTCGTGGGTGACGTAGACGGTGGTGACCCCCAGCTTGGCCTGCAGCGAGGCGATCTGGGTACGGGTCTGCACCCGCAGCTTCGCGTCGAGGTTCGACAGCGGCTCGTCCATCAGGAAGACCTGCGGCTCCCGGACGATCGCCCGACCCATCGCGACCCGCTGGCGCTGACCACCGGAGAGCGCCTTCGGCTTGCGGTTGAGGTACTCCTCCAGCTGCAGCAGAGCGGCGGCTTCCTTGACCCGGCGGTCGATCTCCGACTTCGAGGTCCGGCGCAGCTTCAGCGCGAAGGCCATGTTCTCGTACACCGTCATGTGCGGGTAGAGCGCGTAGTTCTGGAAGACCATCGCGATGTCGCGGGCCTTGGGCGGCAGGTGGGTGACGTCGCGGTCGTCGATGAGGATGCGGCCCTCGTCGACGTCTTCCAGGCCGGCGAGCATCCGCAGGCTGGTGGACTTACCGCAACCGGAGGGGCCGACCAGTACGAGGAACTCGCCGTCGCCGATCTCGAGGTCGAGCTTGTTGACAGCGGGTCGCTCGGTGCCCGCGTAGATGCGGGACGCCTGGTCGTAGGTGACCGTAGCCATGGTCAGTGCTTCCTTTCACCGGCAGGAACGTGCCGGACGATCCGAGTGAAGGAGCGACCGGCGCTCAGAGCGCCGGCCCACGCGTACCCGCAGCCGCCAGGGCGACGTGTCGCACGTGTCACGCCACGGTAAACGGGATTTGCCTGGCTGCCAAGACCGGGACGGCCCGCAACTACCTCCGATAACTGACCAAAACGGACACCAGGGTGGGGTATGCCACTGTTCGTCACCCTCGGCCGGAGGTCCACGGCGACCGCCGGAGCGGCGGACACCCGTACGCAGAACGGGAAAGATCGATCGGACAGACCGGCCGATGCGGCGGTATCGCCACGTCAGTGGCTATGCTGACGCTGAACGAAGCGCTGCCCCTGTAGCTCAGTTGGCCAGAGCACTCGCCTTGTAAGCGAGATGTCGCCGGTTCGAGCCCGGCCGGGGGCTCCAGCACCGACGCGCAGGTCCCGCCGTGCGACGCACGGCGGGACGCCGTGGCAGCAACCGTGACAGCAGCGCTGGGCACGGCCGCCGTCCGTCAGATTGCCGGGCGTCACTGTATCCCGGGTTGTGTTACATCCGGCTGATGTATGACATGTCTAGCGAGCCCATGCCAGTAAGCGGCAACGCGAGTAGCTGGCGTTGCACCCCACCGGCCGATGTGCGACGTGTTCTTCTGACGGAACGCTGGGCCGTTGTGGCGGGCCACGGAGGGGGCCGGTGGGCGTCGCGCGCCGGTTCGACGGCGGTTTGCGGCGGCAACGTCGCCTCCGATCCGGGTGCCGCCGTGGGTCTGATGCCACAGGTGCATCTTGATTCATCTCTGGCATCAGGTTCGGCCGGTACTTCCGATCCAAGGAGGTGACGCTAAGTGCATATCAAGCTGCTCCTGGCGACTGACGGGGTGCGAGGCTCGCGTACCCCCGGCAGCCGCCGGCTCCGGCCGTCGTGGCGCGCCTCCTGCCCGGGTAACGGTTCGGTGGTGATTCCACCCCGTCGGTTCCTGTCGGGCGACTCAGTTGTCGCCGCCCACCGTTACTATCGGCCGGCCCCGCGTACAGCGGGTTGCCAGGAAAGCTCCGAGCCGCCTGCCGGTCAGGAGTCACGGGGCCCTCATCAGAAGTAGGTAGAACATGTCTGACCCCTCTCAGCCGCAGTACCCGGGCGCGCCCGCCGGGCAGCCGGTGCCGCCGGCTGGAGCCGCTCCCGGGCCGGCCTACGCCGGCCAGCCCGGCGTTCCGATGGCCCCGCCGCCCAAGAAGTCCAAGGCGGGCCGGATCATCCTGATCGTCATCGCCGCCGTACTGGTGCTCTGCCTCGGTGGCGCGGCCGTCACCTTCTTCCTCGTCCGGGACACCGTCGGTGAGGTCATCGAAGCGACCCAGACCCGGCTGGTCACCCCGGACACCCTCGCCGGCCGTGAGCTGAACACCGACCCGACCTTCCAGGGACTCGCCGAGGAGGTGGCCACCGGGCTGGCCGCCGACGTGCCCGAGTCGACCAGCAGCATCGGCGCCTTCTACGGCGACATCGAGCAGGAGAACCTGGTGATGATCGCCGGCGTCTCCGGCGTGATGGCCGACCCCGACCAGGAGTTGGCCGACGCCACCGAAGGCGACGCCACGGGCCTCGGGATGACCAATGTCACCGACGTCGACGCCGGTCCGAAGGGCGGGTCGGCGCGGTGCGGCGACGCCGACCTCGAAGGCATCCCGGGCGGAGTCTGCGTCTGGGCGAGCCGCGGCGCGCTGGTGATGTACGTGTTCTACTTCAGCACCGGCGAGGAAGCCGCCGGCTCGCTCGTCGAGATCCGCGACGCGGTCGAGCAGACCAGCTGACGGACAACTGACCGACGTCGGCCCGCCGCACTGCCACTACTGCGGCGGGCCGACGTCGGCCGGCGTCGACGGGTGTCGCTCCCGCGCCAACAGGCCGTACCGGCGGATTGTCCGCAGCGGCTCGGTGGCCGCGCCCTCCCGACGCAGGATGTGGTTCGCGGCCAGGATCCCGGTCACCGCCGCCCGTTCCATCAGAGCGCTCGGCAGGTCGGTGTCGATCCCGTCGCCGGCCAGGAACAATCCGTCCGCGTCGGTGACCACGCCGGGCCGCGCGGCGGCCGCCCCGGGCGGGAACGCCGGAGCCTGCGCCTCGACCCGCGCCCGTGACTCCAGCACCGGCAGGTCGGCCACCTCCGGCCACAGCGACGCCAACTCGGTGCGCATCCGGTCGGCCAGCACCTCGGCCGGCACCTGCTCCGGGCAGGCGTACGCGTGGAGTTCGAGCACCGCGCCCCGGCTGCGCTGCGCCCACTGCCGCGCCTGACGCTCCAGCCGGTGGTAGAGGGTGACCGAGTCCAGGGTCGGCTGGCGGGAGACGCCGCTGAACACCGGCCGGTCGGCAGCGACATCGCCGCCCAACCAGAGCCGGGCCACCGCGTACGGCGGGCTGTCGACCAGCGAGCCGACCCGCTCGGCCAACGTCGGCGCGGCCTCGGCCAGCCGGGGCGAGTCAGTCAGCAGCGTGCGCAACGCCGGCGGGTCGACGGCCAGCACCACGTACCGGGCGGTGTGCGCCGCTCCGGAAGCGCACCGCACCTGCCACCCGTTGGCCCGCCGAGGGCTGACGGTCTGCACCGCGTCCCTGGTGACCACCCGGCCACCGCGGCGGCGCAGATGCTCGTGCAGCGGCTGCCAGATCGCGGCGTCGTAATCCTGCTCCGGTGCGTCGAAGCCGAGCCCTTCCGGGTTGCCCAGGAAGTAGAAGTGGAAGTTGGCCACCAGTTCGGCGGCGGACATTTCCCGCTCGTGGTTGAAGAACGAGTGGGAGAAGACCTCGAACAGCATGGCGCGGGCCCGGTCCGGTAGCCGCAGCGAGTCCAGCAGTTCGGCGGCGGACCGCTCGTCGAGTTCGGCGTACGTCCGGTCCGGATGGTATGCCAGCAGCGGCATCGCCGCCCGACGGTCCATCTCGCGCAGTTCGCGTAGCCGCAGACTCGGGCTGCGCAGCAGCAGCGCCAGCAGGTTCAGCGGCGGGGCGGTCGGCAACCGGCCGAACTCCTCCGGTGGCCACTGCGCCGACCACACCGGATAGCCGTCGACCGGGCGCAGCATGCCGAGTGTCGGGTCGGCCCGGCGCAGGATCGCCCGCCAGTTGTAGTACTGGCGGAAGAACGCGTGGAAACCGTGGTCGACCGGCTGGACCGTACCGTCGGTCAGCGTCTCCGGCCAGGCGGCCAGTCGTCCGCCGAGCTGGGCGGCGCCTTCCAGCACGGTGACCCGTACGCCGCGTTCGGCGAGGACGATCGCCGCGCACATGCCGGCGATGCCGCCGCCGACCACCAGCGCGTCGGTGCCGGCGGCCACCCGGTCGGTGCCGGCCGGATCCGCCCGGACCAGCTCGGACCGTACGCCGAAGAGCCGGCCGACCGTTCGGGACAGTCCCAAGAGCTCCTCCTTGCGTCTGCGGTGATGGGCCGGGTGCCGGGTCCAGTGTGCCGGTCCGGTCCGTCGGGGAGGCGACTTTGCGGTCACCCCGCGCGTGCCGTCGGTGGCTACCATCCGGTCATGGCTGTCGACCCGTGGCGTGACCGCGCCCGCCGCGCCGTCGGCGGGCGGCTGCGCAGCAACGGTGACAACCGGCCGCACTACGTTGTCTGCGGGCACGATCCGCTGGCCTACCGGCTGGTCGGCGAGCTGGTGGCGGCGGCCGCCACGGTGACGGTCATCGTGCCTACCCGGCCCCGGCCGGACGGGCCGGACATGCGATCGATCAAGGGGATCCGGCTGCTGCGGGCCGACCGGCTCACCGAGCAGACGTTCCGCAGCGCCGGGCTGGCCGGCGCGCGCGGCCTGGCGCTGCTCAACCAGGACGACGTCGGCAACATCAACGCGGCGCTGTGCGCCCAGGAGGTCGAGCCCGACCTGCGGGTGGTGATGCGGATGTTCAACACCCGGCTGGGCAGCCGGGTGAAGCGGCTGTTCGCCGACTGTGAGGTGCTGTCCGACGCGTCGATGGCGGCACCCGCCTTTGTCGCGGCCGCCCTCGGGGTGGTGTCGCCGACCCACTTCCGCCATGGCGGCCGGACGCTGCACGTGGCGCAGCGCGACGAGGTCCGCCCCGAGCACGTCATCTGCGGGCTGGCCGACCTGAGCGACGCCGGCCGCCCCCGGGTGCTGCCGGCCGACCAGCACAACGCCGATCTGGTGCTGGCCGAGGCGGCCGGCAGCCAGCTGGCGCCGGTCCGGGCGGCCCGCCGGATCGTCCGCGCCCGTCAGCGCGCCCGGCTGTGGCGGGACCCGGTACGGGCGTTGCGGTCCTTCGCCACCCGCAAGATCGGGATGGCCACGCTCGGCGTACTGGCGGTGGTGGTGGTCTTCGGCACGCTGCTGTCGCGTGTCGCGCAGGTGAGCGTCGCCGAGGCGGTCTACCTGACCGTGGTGATGACGCTCAGCGGCGCCGATCCGGACCCAAACCAGTCGGCCGCCGTACAGGTGATGCAGGTGGTGCTCAGCCTGGCCGGGCTGGCGTTGATCCCGCTGCTCACCGCCGCGGTGGTGGACGGTCTGGTGAACGCCCGGCTGGCGATCGCCGACCGGCAGACCCGGCCGGAGCGCAGCGAGCATGTCGTGGTCGTCGGGCTCGGCAACGTCGGCACCCGGGTGATGTGGCAGCTGCACGACCTCGGAGTCGAGGTGGTCGGGGTCGACAAGGACCCGGACGCGCGGGGCGTCTCGGTTGCGCGGGAGCTGGGCGTCCCGTTGATCGTCGGCGACGGCTCCCAGGAGGAGACGCTGCGCGCCGCCTCGGTGGCCGCCTGCCGGGCGCTGGTGATCGTCTCCACCGACGACGTGACGAACCTGCAGGCGGCGCTGTACGCCCGGGAGATCCACAGCGACGTGCACGTCGTGCTGCGGCTGTTCGATGGCGATTTCGCCAGCCGGATCCAGCGCACCTTCAACATCGGCATATCCCGCAGCGTGTCGTACCTGGCGGCGCCGGCGTTCGCCGCCGCGCTGATGGACCGCGAGGTGATCGCGACCATCCCGGTCGGCCGGCACGTGCTGCTGGTCGCCGAGGTGATCGTCGCCGCCGGGTCGGCGCTGGACGGCGGGTCGCTCGCCGCCGCCGGCGACAATCCGGGCGTACGGGTGATCGCGTTCGCGCAGTTCGGCGAGCCTGGACCGGTCTGGCTGCCGGCGTCGGGTTTTCGGCTGCAGGCCCGGGACCGGATCACCGTGGTGGCCCGCCGGTCCGGGCTGAGCTGGCTGCTCAAGCAGGCCACCGAAGCGGTCGACGAGGCCGAGCCGGCGACCTGAACCGGGTCGGCGATCCGGGTCTACCCCTTGATCCCGGCCGGGCCGGTCAGGCGGCCGGCACCTCGGTGCCGAGCACCGCCTGCTCGTCCGGGTAGTGCACCAGCACGTCCGCCAGGAACGACTGGACCGCCGGGGCCAGCCCGACGTCCCGGCCGGCCTCCTCGGACAGCCGCCAGCGGTGCTCGATGACCTGGGCGAACAGCTCCGACGGCTCGACCTTGCGGCGTAGGTGGGCCGGGACCGCCCGGACCACCGGCTCGAAGACCTCGGTCAGCCAGCGGTGCGCCGCCTGCTGCTCGTCGGTCAGGTCGCTCTCCGCCCGGTGCGCGTCGAGGTCGTTGAGCAGCCGCCGGGCCTGGTTCTCCTCGGCGTCGAGGCCGGTCAGCCGCAGCAGCCGCCGGCTGTGGTAGCCGGCGTCGACCACCTTTGGCCGGACCAGGTAGGAGCCGCGGTCGACGACCGACATCGCCACCTCGGCGACGTCGAAGCCGAGCTCGTTGAGCCGGCGGATCCGCCGTTCGATGTCGTGCCGGGACTCCCGTTCGATGTGCTGCTCGTAGGTGATCTCGTGCCACAGCCGTTCGTAGCGGGCGACCACCTCGTCGGCGACGGTCTCCGGGTCGATCGACTCGTGCAGCAGGCCGGCGGCCTGCAGGTCGAGGGCCTCGCCGAAGATGTTCACCCGGGCGATCTCCAGGTCCTCGCCGCGTTGCCCGTTGGACAGGGCCGGCCGTAGTGCGCCGGTCTCGGCGTCGACCAGGTACGCGGCGAACGCACCGGCGTCGCGGCGGAACAGCGTGTTGGACAGCGAGCAGTCACCCCAGAAGAAGCCGGTCAGGTGCATCCTGACGATCAGCGCGGCGAGCGCGTCGAGCAGTCGGGCCAGGGTCTCCGGGCGCAGCTGGTTGGAGAACAGCGCCCGGTACGGCAGCGAGAACTGCAGATGCCGGGTGATCAGCACCGGGTCGAGCGGTTCGCCGTCGGCGTCGGTGCGGTCGGCGACGATCGCCACCGCTTCGACGGCCGGGAAGTCGATGCGCTCCAGGGCGCGCAGCAGGTCGTACTCGCGTTCGGCGACCCGTTCGCCGGTCTCCTTCACGGCGTAGACGGTGCCGGCGAGTTTGACGAACCGGACGACGTGCCGGGAGATGCCCTGCGGCAGCGCCACCAGGTGGTCGGCAGGCCACTGCTCCAGCGGTGTCGACCAGGGCAGGTCGAGCAGCGCCGGGTCCACAAGGGCCGAGGTGATCCGCACGGGATCAAGCATGACGGGTACGACGCCCGGATGCCGCCTGCCGTGGCTCGGCTAACACTGTTGATTTGATCCATATTCAGCGTCTTCGTGGTGGTCCCGCCGTCAAGCTGTCGCCGCCCCGACACGACATCGTCACCGCACCGGTTCGGTAACCTGGCCGGCGTGCCCGAGCCAACCGCCACCCGCCCGTCCGCGCCGCCGGCCGACGCGCCGCGGCGACCCGGGCCGACGCCGGCCGGCTGGTGGTTCGACGCGGTGCTGCTGGCCGCGCTGGCCGGGCTGACCGGGGCGCTCGCCGCCGGGGTGTTCCTCGACACCGACCTGGCGGTACGGGACTGGGTCGACGCGCACCGGCCGCCGGTGGCCTACTGGGTGGCCCGGGTGCTCAACTTCTTCGGCCAGGGCGGCTGGCTGCTGATCCCGGTCTCCACCGTGCTGGCGCTCTGGCTGGCCCGGCGGGTCCGTTCGGTGCGTCCGCTGCTGCCGGTGCTCGGCGCGGTGGTGGCGACCTACCTCAGCGTCGGCGCGATGAAGGTGCTGCTGCCCCGGGGCTATCCGCACGACTTCGACGACCCGTTCCCGGAGCGGCTGTTCACCGAGGCGACCCCGGCGATGGCGTACCCGTCCGGGCACGTGACCAACGCGATCGTCTGGTACGCGGTGATCGCCCTGCTGATCACCGCGCTGTGCCGCTCGTACGGGCGGCAGGTGCCGGCCGGGCGGCCGTTCCCCGGCTACCTGGCGCTGCGCTTCCTGCCTGCGGCGGTCCTGTTCTGCAGCACGGTCTACCTCGGCTACCACTGGTTGACCGACTCGGTCGCCGGGCTGCTGCTCGGTTGGCTGCTGCTGCGCCTGCTGCAGCGGGTGCCATGGGACACCGTACGGCTGCCATGGGTGCCCGGTGACCTGGACCGCCCCGCCGGCCTGTCCTGACCGCTGGCGCTTTCCACCGCGCGGTGGTGCCGCGTCGAGTTGACGGCTGTACGCCTCATATGGCCCCGACCTACACCATGGCGGGGGACGTTTAGGGACCCTTCACTACGGGGCATCGTCTTGACCTCTGCTAGCCGACCGATCGGGCACGCAACGGGCACCGCAGAGTCGAAAGTCCTTGCTCGTTACTGGTAGCGTTCGCCGGTGCGCGTTGGTGTGTATGTCGATGGGTACAACCTCTACTACGGTGGCAGAGGGCTGTGCGGACAGGGAACTCCCGGCTGGCGCTGGCTCGACGTCCGGGCTCTTGCAGAGCGCTTGCTAGCGAACGTACCGAGCTGGGCGGGTGCCCAGGTTCACCGAATCGTTTACTGCACTGCTGTAATCGATGCTGCGAGCAATCCCTCAGGCTTCCGCGATCAAGACATCTACCTCAAGGCCCTCACGGCATCATCGAGCGTCGACCTCATCGAGTACGGCAGCTACGTCTCTCGCGTGAAGTACGCCCCGCTGGCAGTGCAGGCTCAGAGTCGTAGGGCTGGACCCCAGCTCGTAACCTCCCAGTGGCCCATAATGGTTCAGGACGCGCAGGGCAATCCGGTACAGGATGCGACATTCATGGTGTCGTACGCCCATCGAGAGGAAAAGGGCTCCGATGTCAACGTGGCTTCTCACCTCCTGGTCGACGTCCTCACATCCCAGGTAGACGCAGCCCTCGTACTCTCCAACGACAGTGATCTTAAATTTCCTGTGTCCTACGCGAGGACAAAGGTCCCTGTCGGCACGATCAACCCATCGCGGAACTACCTGGCAGGGGCGTTGAAGGGACAGCGAGGCGGGGGTGTAGGCGGGCACTGGTGGAGGCAGCTCGCAGCTGCGGACTTCCAAACCTGCCAGCTCAGCGACCCGGTCGTCAGCCCTGCCGGGACCTACGTACGCCCGTCCGGCTGGTAAGAGCCCTGTCGCCAGTTTCAGTTGCAGGTCGGACTTGGCTGCGCTAGAATTCACTGCATATACCACCCGGTTCCCCTAGAGGGGCCGGGTTTTCTTTTGGATCGAGGCAGCAGGCCACTTGGCACCTCCACACCAGTTTGCGGGTAACCCACTGCGGAGGACGAACCAAGAGACGGCCTTGACCGCAACCCGTACGCGCCCGGCTCCCGCACGACCGGCGCGGCGTGCGCTCGCCCGCGCCGCGCGCCCAGGCGGCGGCGCGTGCGGCCCGTTTCGCTAGGGACGCCGTACGCTCCGGGTATGTCGGGGCTGGTGGCGCGAGCGGCTGAGCTTGCCGAGGAACAGTTAGCTGCTGCTCTACCTCGGCGTTGGCGTCATGTGCAGACCGTTGCCGGAAAGGCCGGCGAGGTCAGTCACGTCCTGGACCCGACGGACGCTGAGGTTCTCGTCGCTGCCGCGTGGCTGCACGATGTCGGGTACACCCCCGGGGTGGCCGATACCGGCCTGCACGCTCTCGACGGCGGGCGGTGGCTACGTCGTGTCGGGGTGTCCGATCGCGTGGCCGCGCTGGTGGCTCATCACTCGTGCGCGCTGTTCGAGGCGGAGGAACGCGGCCTTCGGGACGAGCTGGCCGCTGAGTTCCCGCAGGAACATTCGCTGACCGCTGATGCCCTCTGGTACGCGGACATGACCACCGGCCCGGACGGCCACGACGTCGCCGTTCTGGACCGCCTGGCGGAGATCGAGCAACGCTACGGCCCTGACCACCTGGTCACCAGGTTCTGGGTACGGGCCAGACCGACGCTGCTCGAAGCCGTCGAGCGCACCACGGATCGACTCGCGGTGTCCTAACCGATGTACGGCTTCGAACGCCCCTCGTAGCCGTGATCGATGCGCAGTCGCATGGACGGATGGATTGTCAGCGCGCTCAGCTCATCCTCGGCCACCCACCGAACTTCGGACGACTCGTCGCTCGTGGTGGGTTCGCCGGACAGGTACCGGGCGCGGAAGCAGATAGAGAACTGCTGCCGTACCTCGCCATCGCTGTACTCGATGACATGGTTCGGGTTGGTGTAGAGGCCGACGATGTCGGTCACCTCGATGTCAACCCCGGCTTCCTCCTTGGTCTCACGCACGGCTGTCTCGGCGATGTACTCGCCGAAGTCCTGCGCCCCGCCCGGTAGCGCCCACAGGTCGTTGTCTGTCCGGCGTACCAGGAGAACGCGGTCGTCCGCGTCGAGGACGAAGGCGGTCACAGCGACAACGATCGAGTTCGGTCGGGGGGCGTCCGGGTTGTTGAAGTGCTCGGTCCTGGCCACGGCTCTCAGCCTGTCACGGCTCCGTCCGCTGCCTCGACGATCGCCCTACTCGGGGGCCAACGACATGTAGTGAGCTCTTGCAGCACTGCCGGCAGCTGGCTGTTCAGGGGTCAGCGGGGCAGGGCGGCAACACCGGTAAGCAGCGCAACACCATCGTGGGCGCGGACGGCCGGGCCGTCCTCGCGCAGCGCGTCGAGCACCCGGACTGCGTAGGCGGGGTCCATCCGCTCCGCCACCGTTTCGGGTGTCCACCACTCGACTTGGCTCGTCTCGTCGGACGTCGAGAGAGTTCCCCCGGTGATCTCGGCGCGGAACATCAGCGCGACGATGCCACGGGGCATGTTCTTGTAGACGCCGGTGAGTCGAGTCGGCTCGACGACAAGGCCTGTCTCCTCCCAGACCTCGCGGCGTACGCCGTCCAGCACGGATTCTTCAAGCTCGAGCACCCCGCCGGGCGGTTCCCATCGGGCGTTGTCGCGACGTTGCGTCACCAGCGCTCGCCCGGCTGAATCGACGATCACGGCAGCGACGCTGACGGAGTGTCTCGGGCTGCCGGTGGCATCGGTCATGGACGCAGGTTAACATGTTGTCGACACATGTATACCTCGTGGAGTCTACGATGAGCATCCGCAAGATCGACCCTGCCAGTGACCGAGCGGTCTACCGGCAGATCGCGGACCATCTCCGCGAGGCGATCGAGCGGCATGATCTCGCGCCGGGCGCACAGCTTCCCTCGGAGAGCACCCTGGTCAACGACTACGGGGTCAGCAGGGTGACCGCGCGCAGGGCGTTGTCGGTTCTCGTTACGGACGGTCTGGTAGTTGCCGAGCACGGTAAGGGCTGGTTCGTCCGGCGTCGGCCGCCGGTCAAGCGGCTCTCGTCGGACCGGTTTGCCCGGCGGAAGGAAGGCAAAGCGGCTTTCACCGTCGATATGGAGGCGAACCAGCGCAGGTTCAGTGTCGAAGTGCTGCACGTCGGGACTGGTCAAGCACCGATTGAGGTGCTAGATCAGCTAGGGCTCCCACGCGGCAGTGAGGTGGTGGTCCGGCGCCGCCGGTACCTGGCCGAGGGTCAACCCATCGAGTACGCCACGTCCTACATTCCGACGGATATCGGTGCCGGTACACCGATCGCGGAGCCGAACCCTGGTCCTGGCGGTATCTACGCCCGCATGGAGGACCGGGGCTTCGTCTTCGAGCGGTACGACGAAGAGATAACCGCCCGGATGCCCACTGAGGAAGAGGCAAGGATTCTCGCGTTGCCTGCCGGGTCGCCAGTTTTGCACCTCGTACGGACGGCGGTGGCGTCCGGTAGGCCTGTCGAGGTCTGCGACACGGTGCTGGACAGCGCCGCATTCGTGCTCTTTTACTCTCTTCCCGCTTAATAGGTCAAATGGGACGATGTTCGAGGCGTCATTGACGGCCTACGTAGACTCGTGTGCACATGTTCTTGAGTGCTTGGCGCTTCGAGTAGTCGCCCGCAGGGGACGCGCTCTGGACAGGAGGTCTGTTGTGAAGTTGTACGTGGGCATCATGGGCGAGCAGGTGACGATGTCGAAGGACCCGGAGCCGAAGAACGACTAGAACGGCAGTCCGTCGGGCCACGCAGTGGTTTGGAGATCCCTGACGGAGCTACCGCCGAGCCGGTCCTGACTGCCGATGAGCTGAGTACCTCCTGGCCGGATTGAAGGAGCTCCGGTGCAGCGGCATGCGGCCTCCTTTGCGTCGAACAGCGATTCGCGACCGGCCCGAGAGTCGACGCATCTGGCTCGGCAGCGAATCATGATCGCTCGCCGATCAACTTGACTGGGTCAGCGACAAGGCGGTCGTCAGGGCGCTCGACGCGGCCTTCCTGGGCTGCGGTGGTAAGCGTCGGCGGCACGCCGGGGTCGATGCCGCTGGCGCGTCCGCCATCCACCTTGGATGAAGAAAGGGAGGAAGGCATGGCCGCACATTACGTTGAGCGAGAGTGGCTAGCGTGAGACGAAGATCCCTGCTCGTGCCTGGGTGCCGGAGCATCCCGTCACGCAGTGTCGAAGGGCCGACCCTGCGGAAGTAGGGCCGGCGCTCGTCGCCTATCCCGCCGGGTAGGCGTCAGATCGTCAGTGGTGCTGCTTCGCCAGCTCGACGAACGAGCGCCACGCGGATGGGGAGAAGGCCAGTGTGCCGCTGTCGCGGTTCTTGGTGTCCCGGACCAGAACGCGGCTGGGAAGGTTGTCGGCAACCTCGACGCAGTCGCCGCTGTTGCCGTTGCTCCGGGTGCTCTTGCGCCAGATCGCCCGGTCGTGGTCGAACGTGCCCGTCGGACTCATCGCATCTCCTCCGCAGCGGCTTCGATCAGCTTGATCGACTCGTCAGGGGTTGCCGCCAGTGCGAGCAACTGCTCGTACGCCAGCGTATATCGCCTGACCTCGGCGGGATCGTCGACGTAGAGGCTGCGGGTCCGGATGTCGACGCAGACGACGTCGGGGTCTCCAGCATCAGCGAAGCGCAGGATGATGAAACCGCCATCCATCGACATGTAGGCACCGGCGTGGAACGGCACCACCTGGATGGTTACGTTCGGCTGCATGCTGGTGGAGACCAGGTGGGCGAGTTGCTCGTGCATCACGTCTCTGCCGCCGACGCCGCGCCGGATGGCCGCCTCGTCCAGGATCGCCCACAACTGCGGCGCGTCCTTTCCCTTGACGATCGTCTGACGCAGCAGCCTGGCTTCGACGCGGCGGTCGATCTGCTCGTCGGTTTCGCCGGGTTGCGCCGCGCGAAAGATCGCTCGCGCGTACGCCTCGGTCTGGAGAAGACCAGGGATCAGCAGGCTCTGGTAGGTGTGGATGCTCTCCGCGTCGCCCTCGAAGCCGAGGTAGACCGAGAACTGGCGAGGCAGGAGGTCGTCGTACTTGTGCCACCAGTCGCGCTGGCGTGAGGCGGCGGCCATGGCGACCAGAGCATCGATGTGGTCCGGGTCGTCGACGCCATAGAGCTTCGCCAGATCGGTCACGTCTCGAGGCGAGACCGGGACCAGCCCGCGTTCGATCCGGCTGGCCTTGCTGACCGACCAGTCGAAGCGACGGGCTACCTCGTCCAGCGTCAGCCCTTTGGCCGTACGGAGTTCACGCAGCTCGATCCCCAGGCGTCGCCTGCGGATCGAGCCTGAGCCCTTCACCATGCCGGCCAGTGTGTCAGGTCTTGGGGTCTCCATGCCGGTCCAGGGTAGCGGACACTTGCACGGGATACGCCATTGCATGAAGCTATTGCACAGCCTAGTCTGCTCATCACGGCAGACAACCGACGTACCGGGAGGCCGTCATGTGGGTACCTCTGGCGCTCACCGCCACCGCACTCGTGGCGTTCTGTACTGGTCTCTCGCTGAAAGTGCACTCGCGACGCTGGTGCACGGTGTGCGGCGACACGCTCCGTTGCCCTGACTGCGCCGCACGTTCGACGTCCCGGCCACAACGAGTGTGAGGAGCCACGGGATGAAGCCGGTGATCTACGGCTACCTGCGAGTGGATCGCGATGCTCTCGACGGGGACACCCGGCAGATGGAGCTCGAGCTCAAGTTCTGGGCTGAGCAGGAGGGCTACTGCTTCGCAGGGCTCTTCCATGAGTGCGACGACACACTGAACCGTCCGGCCCTCGCCGTACTGATCGAGGAAATCGGCCGTTCCGGTGCCAGGCACGTGGTCATGCCTGTCCTCGCGCACCTTTCCACGCACCCGGTCATCCAGCACCACCTCCTTGGCGTGCTGGAAGACACCGGTGTCCAGGTCCACACCCTCGAAGAGGAACTGAGCCCATGAATCCGCCGCTTTCCGGGTACATCTGTCTGTTGCCGAAGCGCGCCGACACCGGACGCAGGCTCAATCGGTACGACCGCGATGAGTAGGCCCGTTGGTTGACCGGCTGCTCCGGACACCGGAACCGAGCCCAGGAGATGTGCTGCTGATCGGGCGGGAGGCGAGCGTCCAGTTCGCGGACGACCGCAGCATCCGATTCCGGGTGATCGCGGTGGACCGGAAATGGACGTACGACGGCTGGATCTGGCTCACCGGCTACGTGCTGGACCGCCACGGCAACGCCACCGATCGACGCGAGATCTTCGTCCAGCGCCACGGACTCTACCGATTTCCCAAACGTACCGCGACCTGACTGTTAACGAAGGAGAAGAAGTGATCATCGACGTATTGCATGACTGGTGGCTGCGGTGGCTCGACTGGCGTTCCGGCCGGTCTACGGCGTCCCGGCGACTGCACGCGTTACGGCTGCGGCAGACGACATCCGCCCGGCACCGCCGACTCGACGACAACCGGGGACACCACTGGCGATCGGAGACCACCACTCTGCTGCCGACCCTGCGCCCCCTGATGACCTACGGCCAGCAAGTCGGCTATCGACTGCCGCCCGCCAGCATTCTGACCAGCCGGTGACCGTGGCTCACTGCCAGACGCCGGCGCGCATCACCCGGCGTACCCGCAGGTCGTCGTCGAGCTCGACCAGGTCGGCCCGGTGACCGGGGGCGATCGCGCCGACCGTGCCGGCCAGGCCGATCGTCGCCGCCGGGGTGGTGGCCGCCATCCGTACGGCGTCGACGATGTCGATGCCGGCGGCGACCGCCCGGCGCAGCGCCGCGTCCATGGTCAGCGTGCTGCCGGCGATCGACCCGTCGCGGGCCAGCCGGGCGACCGAGCCGGACACCGTCACCGCCTGCCCGCCCAGTTCGTACGCGCCGTCGGGCATCCCGGCGGCGGCCATCGCGTCGGTGACCAGGGCGGTCCGGCCGGGGCCGCCGACCGACGCGGCGAAGGTGAGGGTGCCGTCGTGCAGGTGCACCCCGTCGGCGATCAACTCACAGGTCACCCGGTCGTCGCCGAGCAGGGCGAACACCGGGCCGGGTTCGCGGTGGTGCGGTGGCCGCATGCCGTTGAACAGGTGCGTACCGGCGGTGGCGCCAGCGTCGATCGCCGCCCGGGTCTGGTCGTAGCCGGCGTCGGTGTGGCCGACCGCTGCGACCACCCCGGCGTCGACCAGACGGGCGATCGCGGCCAACGCGCCGGTCCGCTCCGGGGCCAGGGTGACCATCCGGATCACGCCCGCGCCGAGGTCGAGCAGCCCGGCCAGTTCGTCCGGCTCCGGGTCGCGCAGGTACGCCGGGTTCTGCGCCCCGCACCGCACGACCGACAGGTAGGGGCCCTCGAAGTGCAGTCCAGCGAGGGTGCCGTCGGCGACCAGCGGGGCGAACCGGGTGACGGCGTCGCGCATCAGCTCGACCGGCGAGCTGACCAGGCTGGCCAGCAGGGTGGTGGTGCCGTGGGCCAGGTGGAAGGCGGCGGCCCGACGGGCCGAGTCTGGGTCGCCGGTGGTGAAGGTGTGTCCGCCGCCGCCGTGGTTGTGGATGTCGACGAAGCCCGGCACGATCCAGCCCGACGCCGACGCCGACGCCGACGCTGCTGACGACGACGCCGACCCCCCGGGCCGGCCAACGCCGGTCGTGGCCACCTCGGTGATCGTGTCGCCGTCGACGGTCAGGCGGCCGTGGTCGCATACCCCGTCGGGGGTGACCAGCCGGCCCTCGACCCTCATCGGGCGGCCCGCTCGACCGGCTCGGCGGCCCGCTCGACCAGGTCCGCCGCGAGCAGGTCCGCCGCGAGCAGCGCGGCACCGAGGCAGCCGGCCTCGTCGCCGAGCGCGGCCCGGACCAGCCGGGGCAGCCGGTGGAAGGTGGCCCGGCGGCGGACGGCGGCGTCCAGCGGGGTGAGCAGCTGGTCGCCGGCCTCGGCCAGCCCGCCGCCCAGCACCACCAGCTCGGGGTCGAACATCGCCTGGCCGATCAGCAGGCCGTCGGCGAGCGCGTCGACCGCGTCGCTCCAGATCCGGCCGGCGGTCGGGTCGCCGCCGGCGGCCAACCGGGCCACCTCGGCGGCGCCGCCGGGCCGGTGGCCAGTCTGGTCGGCGTACCGGCGGGTGATCGCCGACGCCGACGCGACCGCCTCCAGGCAGCCGGTCTGCCGGCAGCCGCAGGCCGGCCCGTCGGGGCGGACCACCACATGGCCGAGTTCGCCGGCCGCGCCGTGCGCGCCGGGGTAGCCGGCCCCGTCGACGACGGCGGCGGCCGCGATGCCGGTGCCGATCGCCACGAACAGCACGTGCCGGCTGCCCCGGCCGGCGCCGATCCGGGCCTCGGCGACCCCGCCGGCCCGTACGTCGTGGCCGAGCGCCGTCGGCAGCCCGACCCGGGCGGCCACCAGGTCACGCAGCGGTACGTCGCGGAAGCCGACGTTGGCCGACCAGACCGCGACGCCGGCCGCCTCGTCGACGACCCCGGGTACGGCGACGCCGACCGCGACCGGGGTGAGCCCGTCGGCGCGGGCGGTGTCGGCGAGCTGCCCGGCGAGGTCGCAGATGGTGTCGACGACGGCGGCCGGCCCCCGGGCCGCTGCGGTCGGTCGCCGCTCGGTGTGCCGTACCGCCCGGTCGGTCAGCCCGACCAGGGCGCTCTTGATGCCGGTGCCGCCGACGTCCAACGCGATGACAACCTCGTCGGACGGACCGGGCGGCGTCGGGTCGACTCCGCCGGCCAGCGTCACGTCAGCACGACCGACCGGGTCAGGTGGCGCGGGTTGTCCGGGTCGAGCCCTCGGCTGGCGGCGAGGGCCACCGCGAACCGCTGGGCGAGGATCAGGTCGGCCATCGGGTCCAGCGGGCGGCGTCCGGCGGCCCACCGGTCGAGGACGGCGTACACGCCGTTGGTCCGGCTGTGCACGAACGCCGCGCCGGTCGCCGCCACGTCGTCGGCCAGGTGGTCGGGGATCTCGCCGAACGCCCACACCATCCGGCCCGGCCCGGCGATCGCGATCGGCCCGTGCCGGTAGTCCATCGCCGGGTACGCCTCGGACCAGAAGACGGCGGCCTCCCGGCACTTCAGCGCTGCTTCGTGGGCCAGGCCGACGGTCCAGCCCCGGCCGAGGAAGGTGGCCTGGTCGATCAGCGCCGGGTCGATCGGCAGCCGGGCCCGGACGGCGACCTCGGCGTCGGCGGCGATCGCCGCGACGTCCGCGCCGAGGTGGGCCCGCAGCAGCGCCAGCACGCTGGTGGCGAAGCGGGTCTGCACCACGGACCGTTCGTCGGCGTACGGCAGGGCGATGACGTGGCCGGCGAGCTGGGCGGCGGGGGAGCCGGGGTCGCCGACGAGCACCGTGGTGCGTTGCGGGTCGCCGACGGCGGCGAGCAGGTCGGTGATCTCGGTGGTGGTGCCGGATCGGCTGATCGCGATGATCCGGTCGTAGTGCCGGCCGGCGGGGAACTCGGAGGCCTGGAAGGCGTCGGTCTCACCGTGGCCGGCGCGTTCCCGTAGCCCGGCGTACGCCATCGCCATGAACCAGGAGGTGCCGCAGCCGACCACGGCGACCCGCTCGCCGGGGCGGGGGAGCGCCTGGGCAGGGGTGTCGGCGGCCTGTGCGGCCGCCTGGCGCCAGCACTCCGGCTGGCTGGCGATCTCGGCGTCGACGTAGCTCATCGCGACACTCCTCGCTGACCACAAGCAGTGGTGCTCGTTCGGGCTCGAACTGGCACCTTTTCGCGCGCCATTGTGCGCGCACCGGTGACCGGGTGGCAACAACCGGGGTGTACCGGGGCAGGATCGCGCAGCAGGAGGTTTTGCCTGGCGGGCGTTTCGCGCATTAGTGTGCAGCAAACTGGTCACCATCCGCGCAGTGATGCGCGGTAAGCAAGCAGGCGCGGGAAGGGGGCGGCATGGATCGGTACGCACGCTGGAACGCGCTGCTGGAACTGCTCACCGACAGCGGCCGGATCACCGTCGAGGACGCCGCTACCCGCCTCGACGTCTCCCAGGCCACCATTCGCCGCGACTTCGACCAGCTCGCCCAGCAACAGATGATCACCCGCACCCGGGGCGGCGCGGTCGCCAACGGCGTCTCCTACGACCTGCCGCTGCGTTACAAGACCGCCAAGCACTCGGCCGAGAAACAGCGCATCGGAACGGCCGCCGCCGCACTCGTCGAACCCGGCATGGTCGTCGGACTCAACGGCGGCACCACCACCACCGAGGTGGCCCGCGCGCTCGCCGTACGCCCGGATCTGAACACCAGCGCGGACGGCGCCCAGCTGACCGTGGTCACCAACGCGCTGAACATCGCCAACGAGCTGCTGGTCCGTTCCCGGATGAAGATCGTCGTCGCCGGCGGGGTGGTCCGCCCGCAGTCGTTCGAACTGGTCGGGCCGCTCGGCGGCGCACTGCTGCGGGAGGTCACCCTGGACGTCGCGCTGCTCGGCGTCGACGCGATCGACCCGCAGCTCGGCGCCGCCGCCCACCACGAAGGCGAAGCGTCGATGAACGCGCTGATGGTGGCCCGCGCCAAGCGGGTGGTGATCATCGCCGACGGGTCGAAGCTGGGCGGACACGCCTTCGCCCGGATCTGCCCGATCGACCGGGTGGAGACCCTGATCACCGACTCCGGCGCCGAGCCCGGCACGGTCGCCGCCTTCCGTGAACTCGGCGTGACGGTGGTCACCGCCTGAGCCTTCGGTCCCGTATGGTGTGCCCTTGTCCTGACGGCGGGTACGCGGGAGGCGGCGGATGACGGCCGTACTGGAGATATCCGGGCTGCGTAAGACGTACCGCAGTCGTCGGCGTGGGGTCCGACACGCCGTCGACGGCTTCGACATGCGGGTCGAGGCCGGCCAGGTGCACGGCTTCCTCGGCCCGAACGGATCCGGCAAGACCACCACGCTGCGTACCCTGCTCGGCCTGGTCGCGCCGAACGGCGGCCGGATGGCGATCCTCGGCCAGCCGGTCCCGCAGCAGTTGCCGGCGGTGATCGGCCGGGTCGGCGCCATCGTGGAGAGTCCACAGTTCTTCCCGCACTTCACCGCCCGGGACACCCTGTCGCTGCTCGCCCAGGCCGGTGGTCTGGCACCGCACCGGGTACCGGCGGTGCTGGACCTCGTCGGACTCGCCGACCGGGCCGGCGAGCGGGTCCGCACCTACTCACTCGGTATGCGTCAACGACTGGCCGTCGCGTCGGCGCTGCTCAAGGAACCGGCACTGCTGATCCTCGACGAGCCGGCCAATGGCCTCGACCCGGCCGGCATCCGGGAGATGCGCACCCTGATGCGTGACCTGGTCGCCGCCGGTACCACTGTGGTGCTGTCCAGCCACATCCTCGGCGAAATCCAGGTGATCTGCGACTCGGTGACGATCATTTCGCGGGGCCGCCGGGTCACTGCCGGTCCGGTCGCCGAGGTGCTGGCCGCGCACTCCGGCGGCGGTCTGCGGGTACGCCTGGAAGCCGCTGCCGACCTGCCGGCCGCCGAGACGGCCCTCACCACCGCCGACGGCCCACCGGTCACCGTCACCCGGCACGCCGACCACCTGCTGGTGCACGGGGTCGACCAGCCGGCCCGGGTGACCCGCACGCTCGCCGCCGCCGGCCTGTACGTCAGCGAACTGACCCCGGTCACCGCCGATTTGGAAAGTGTCTTCCTCCAGCTGACGGCCGACGCCGACGCCGACGCCGACGTCGACGTCGACGTCGACCAGACGGTTGCCGCTGACCAGACGGGAGCCGGGCGATGAACCTGTACCGGGCCGAGCTGCGCCGCCTCGGCAAACGGCGCTTCGTCCGCTACCTGGTGGCCGCCGCGCTGCTGGTGCTGGTCGCGATCGCCGTCGGGACGTTCCTCGGCAACCAGAAGATCGGCCCGGCGGCGTTCGCCGAAGCCGAGCGCACCGCCGAGGCCGAGTACCGGGCCGGGGTCGAATGGGCCGAGCAGTGGCGGGCCGAGTGTGAGCGCAGCCAGACCGGCGGCGCCGCCGATCCGAACCGGTTCCCACCGAATTGCGCCGACATCGTGGCACCGACCCGGGGCATGTACCCGGCCGAGCCGTACCTGCCGGCGACGTTCACCTTCCACCGTGAGTTCCCGACCACCCTGTACATCTTCGCCACCCTGACGACCCTGGTCTTCTTCGCGGCCGGGGCGTCGTTCATCGGCGCCGAGTGGACCTCCGGCGGGATGATGAACCTGCTGCTGTGGCGGCCCCGGCGGCTGCGCGTCCTGTTCACCAAGTTGGCCGCGCTGCTGACCGGCGCACTGGCGGTCACGGTGCCCGCCGTGCTGCTGTGGACGGCGGCGCACTGGGCCACCGCCGTGTGGCGCGGCTCGACCGCCGAGATGACCGCAGCCGCCTGGCGGTCCGTCGCGTTGACCGAGCTGCGGGTGGTGGTGCTGGTCGTCGCGGCCGCTGCGGTCGGCTTCGGGCTGGCCGCGATCGGCCGGCACACCGCGTTGGCGCTCGGCGGTGTCCTCGCCGTACTGGTGCTGGGCCAGTCCGGGTTGAGTTTCCTCGCCGACGTGACCGACGCGACCTACCCGGAGGCGTGGCTGCTGCCGATGTACTGGATCGCCTGGATGGACTCGTCGGTCGAGCTGACCGACTGGCAGACCTGTGCCGGGCAGCCTGGCTGCGTACCGCCGACCATCGAACTGACCTGGATACACACCGGCGTGCTGATGGCGGCGGTGGTGCTGCTGGTGTCGGGCGTCGCGGCGTGGACGGTGCGGCGGCGCGACGTCAGCTGAGTCGGGGTGCCGGCGTCCGCCGGCCGACACGCCGGATCCGCGCAAACCGGCGGATGCGTACCCGCCGGGTGGGCGATTACCCTGGTGAGGTGCCGGCTGCTGACGAACCCCGGACCGGACCGGGCGCCGGGTCGGTCCCCCGGACGACGGCCGGCGTTCCCCGGCAACGCACCGAGCCAGCCGACGTCGACGGGTACGACGACGCCGGCACCGAGCCGGTCGCCGCCGACACTGTCAGCGGTACGGCTGCCGCCGGTCCGGCCACGACCGGGCTGACCGAGCGTGAGCAGCGGATCCTCGACTTCGAACGGCAGTGGTGGAAACACGCTGGCGCCAAGGAACAGTCGATCCGGGACACCTTCGGTCTTTCCGCCACCCGCTACTACCAGCTGCTCAACCAGTTGCTGGACAACCCGGCCGCGCTGGCCGTCGAACCGGTGCTGGTGGCCCGGCTCCGCCGGTTGCGGGCCGCCAGGTCGCGGGCCCGGCGCGGCTGAGCCGGTCCGCCGGGGCGGGCCGGTCGGATCGGCCCGTCGGCGCGGGTCGGTCTACTTCTCGTACATTTTGAGCCCGTTGCCGAGCGCGATGAACGTCGGCGCCCACTCGCCGATGAAGATGCCCCACCGGTCGGCCCGGTCGACGCCCGCCGCCTCGAACCGCTTGGACAGCACCCAGCTGGTGAACGAGATCCCGATGCTGGCGATGCCGGCGGCGTACATGTGTTCGGCCCGCAGGCCCTTCTCGTGCAGTTGACGCAACATCTGTGGTCCCCCTGTGTCCCGGGCGCCGGTGTCACGTGCGCCGCGCGGCCCGCGATCCTCGACACCCACCTACCGGTCAAGCTACCGTCGGTGACGGACCGGATTCCGAGAGTTGGTGAGAGATGCTCAGGGTGATTCCCGACCGACTCCGGTGCCGGCGGTGACGAGCCGGGCGTCGGCCCTGCCGGCCGGCCTGCCGACGATGCGGGTCGACGCCTGCTCGGTCGCCGCGCCCGGACAATCGGACAACGAGGACCAGATCCTGCAGTACGGAGACCTGGTCGGCGTGCTGGACGGCGCCACCGCGCCCGCCGGCTTCGACACCGGCTGCAGCCATGGGCCGGCCTGGTACGTACGCCGGCTCGCCGCCCGGCTCGGGCTGGCCAGCGCCGCAACGCCGGCCGCGCCGCTGGCCGGGTTGCTCGCCGAGGCGATCCGGGCGGTCCGCGACGACCACGCGGCCACCTGCGACGTGGACCACCCGGGCACCCCGTCGGCCACGGTGTGCCTGCTGCGCCGGTCCGGTGGACACCTGGACTATCTGGTGCTGTGTGACAGTCCACTGGTCTTCGAAGCGGCCGGGCAGGTCGGTGTGGTGGCCGACAACCGGTTGGCCGACACCATGGCCAGGCTGCGCGGTCAGCACGATCCGCCGGCCACCGACGACCCACAGCACAGATACCGCCGGGCCGTACGGTGGCAGCGGCAGTGGATGAACCAGCCGGACGGCTACTGGGTGGCCGCCGCCGACCCGGCCGCGGCCGACCGGGCGCTCTGCGGCACCCTGCCGCTGACCGGACCGGGCCGGATCACCCGGGCGGCGTTGCTCAGCGACGGGGCGTCGCGGGCCGTCGAACGGTTCGGGCTGTACGGCTGGCCGCAGCTGATGGAGCTGCTCGCCGAGGCCGGGTCGGCCGAGTTGATCCGCCAGGTACGGGCCGCCGAGAACGCCGAGCCGGATCGGTCGACCGGTCACAAGCGGCACGACGACGCCACGGCGATATTTTGCCTGTTCGATACCGGCTGATCCGGTCCGGTCGATGCGTACTGAGCTGGGACAACAGCTGGCGGGCTGGATCGGGGCCGCCGGCCGACGGGTGACCGGTGTCCCGAAGGCCGTTTCGGCAGCGCCGGAACTGAGCAAATATCCGTCCCAGGGGCCGGTAGCTGGGTAGACGGGAGGTGCGGAATGAGTAAGGCGGAGTCGGCACCGGCCTGGGAGACTACCGCCGTGCGGCACGACGTGCGGTTGACCCCGATGAGCGACGACCTGTTGGAGCCGTTGCTCTCCGCCGCCGTGGCCGAAGCCGAGCCGGGTGAGGTGATGCCGCCGGTGCCCGGCCCGGCCGGTTGGACCGCCGCCCGCCGGGACGCCTTTCGTACGTTCTACCGGTCCCACTTCGGCGGCGGGCAGTTCGGGCCCGCCGGCACCATCGTCTACGCGATCACCATCGGCGGGGACGTGGTCGGCGGCATCCGGCTCAGCCGGCTCGACACCCCTTCCGTCGTGGAGACCGGCATCTGGCTCGGCCGGTCCGCCCGCGGGCGGGGGGTCGGCTCCGCCGCACTGCGCGCGGTGCTGGACGAAGCGGTCCGGCTCGGCGCCCACCTGGTCATTGCCCGGACCACACCGGCCAACCGGTCGGCGATCAACCTGCTGCGCCGGTGCGGCGCGATCATCGGGGTCGAGCAGGGCCAGGTGCACGCCCGGTTCTGGCTGGACGAGGCGTTCACCACCGACCTGGCGGGCTGATCCAGCGCGCCGACAGGTGGGTGCGACCGTCCCTACCGGGCGGACTGCTGTTCGGCGTACGCGGCCAGCCAAGCCACCTGGGCCGGGTCCAGCGACGGCCGGATCCGATCCCGGGCCGCCGCCACGTGCGCGGCGGTCACCGACGACGCCTCCAACGACTCCCGCATCGCGGCCAGTGCCGACTCACGGACCAGCGCGGCGCAGTCCGCCGCTGAGAAGCCGTCCAACGACCCGGCGAGCTCGGTCAGGTCCACGTCGTCGGCGAGCGGCACCGACTTCGCCGCCGCCTTGAGGATCTCGGTGCGCGCGGCACCGTCCGGCGGCGGTACGTACACCAGTCGCTCCAGCCGGCCCGGCCGCAGCAGCGCCGGGTCGACCAGGTCCGGCCGGTTCGTCGCACCGATCACCACGACGTTGCGCAGCGCCTCGACCCCGTCCAGCTCGGTGAGCAGCGCGGCCACCACCCGGTCGGTGGTGCCGCCGTCGGACGCCTGGCCACGCACCGGGGCCAGGGCGTCCACTTCGTCCAGGAACACCAGGGTCGGTGCCGCCTCGCGGGCCCGGCGGAACAGTTCGCGGACCGCCCGTTCGCTCTCCCCGACCCACTTCGACAGCAGCTCGGCGCCCTTGACCGACAGCACGTTCGCCTTGCCGGTGCCGGCCAGCGCGGTCACCAGGAACGTCTTTCCGCAGCCCGGCGGACCGTAGAGCAGCACCCCGCGCGGCGGCTGCACACCCAACCGGGCGAAGGTGTCCGGGTAGGTCAACGGCCAGAGCACCGATTCGGTCAGCATCTGCTTGACCTCGGCCATGTCGCCGACGTCGTCCAGCGTCACCCGCGCCAGCTCCAGCGTGGACGTCGCCATCGAGGTGGGCCGGACCACCTCCAGCGCGGCTTCGAAGTCGGCGGCGGCCACCATCGGCGTCTCCGCCGACTTCTGCCGCAGCGCCGCCCGTACGCCAGCTTCGCGGGCCAGCGCGGCCAGGTCGGCGGCGACGAATCCGGGGGTACGCCCGGCGACGTCGTCGAGCCGGACGTCGTCCTCCAGCGGCATGCCCCGGGTCAGCACGGCCAGCTGTTCCCGACGCATCGCGGCGTCCGGCAGCGGCACCGCGACCTGCACGGCGAGCAGGTCCGGGCCGCGCAACCCGGGGTCCAGCGCCTCCGGGTGGCTGGTGGTGCAGACCACCGCCGCCCCGGCGGCCACCGTCTCGGCCAGCAGCTGCCGGAACACGGTCGACAACGGACCCGGCTCGTCGCGGGGCGCGATCGCGTCGACGTCGGCGATCAGCAGCACCGCGGCGTCACCACGGCGTACCGACTCGGCGGCCCGCCGCAGCCGCCGCGCCGCAGCGTCGTTGGTGAGCGCGGCGAGCTCCGGTGCCCAGAGCGTCTCCACCCGGGCGTCCAGGTCGGCGGCGACCGCACGGACCAGCGCCGACTTGCCGGACCCGGCCGGCCCGCTGAGCAGTACGCCGAGCGACACGGTGGTGCCCAGCCGGTCCAGTACCTCCCGATGGTGGAAGCCGAGGTCGAGCAGTTCGGTCAACTCGTGTGCCTGGGCCCGCAGGCCGGGCAGGTCGTCCAGGTTGGGTGCCGGCTCGTCGACGAAGTCCGGTGCCGGTGCCGGCGACACCGGCCCGGCCGGGCGGACCTCCTCCCCGGACGACCCGTGGGTGGCCGGCCCGTGCCGCCAGGCCACCACGGTGTCCATCGTGACCAGCACCGGGTCCCCGGTCCGGGCCGGGTCGGCCGGCTCGGCGTCGGTGACCGTCAGCAGGGTGCTGGTCCAGGCGTACCCGACGACGTTGGCGAGACTGCGCCGGGCCGCCTCCATCAGGCCGCGGTGCGCCGAGTCGGAGAAGACGTCCTGCGGCAGCAGCGACACGTCGTCACCGGCGGTGACCACCTTGCCGAGCAGGGCCAGCCGCAGCATCTCCGGGCTGACCACCGCGACGATCTCGACCGGTCCGTCCAGGGTCAGCCGGCGGGCGGCTGTCTCCGGTGCCGGGGCCACGGTCACCTGACCGCCGTCGCGGACACCGAGGTTGCCCAGGGTCAGGTCGTCGGCGTACAGCAGGGCGCGGCTGGCGCCGGCCTCGGCGCGGGCCGCGACCCCGGCGGTGCTGCGTCGCCCGGTCAGCCGCACCGGCGTGCCGGCGGTGACGCCGAGCGCGGCCAGCACCTCCGGGTGCAGTCGGACGATGCCCCGGCGGGCGTCCAACGCGGCGGGCCGCAGGCTCGCGGTCAGGGTCAGTTCGGGGTCGGCCACCCGCCGAGCCTATCCACCGCCACAGCTGAGAGGGTTCACAGCCGGCCGGCGGGCGGTGGCCGTACCGTGTGGCGCATGCCGACTCCCTTGTCCACGCGGCTGCGTCGGGTCCTGCCCGGGTCGAACCAGCGGCGGCTGACCGGCGGGCTGCTCGCGCTTGCCCTGGTCGCCGGCGTGGTCACCTGGGCGGTCTGGCCCGAGTCGGTGCCGTACACGGTGACCGAGCAGCGGCTCACGGTCCGCTCCGGCCCGGACGGTGCCCAGCCGGTCGACCTGGACACCACGTTCTACCTGCCGGAGACGGCCTCGGCGGCCGATCCGGTGCCGGCGGTGCTGCTCGCCCACGGCTTCGGCGGGTCCAAGCAGTCGGTTGCCGGCGACGCCGAGGAGTTGGCCACTCTCGGGTACGCGGTGCTGGCGTACTCGGCGCGCGGGTTCGGTGCCAGCGGCGGGCAGATCCACCTGAACAGCCCCGACCACGAGGTGCGCGACGCCGCCCGGCTGCTCGACTGGCTGGCGCAGCGCCCGGAGGTGCGTACCGACGCTGCCGGGGACCCGCAGGTCGGGGTGGTGGGCGGCTCGTACGGCGGCGCGTTGGCGCTGCTGCTGGCCGCAGCCGACGACCGGGTCGACGCGATCGTGCCGATGATCACCTGGAACGACCTGGCCGGTGCGTTCCTGCCGGAGTCGACCGGCGGCGACCCGGTCGACGGGGTGTTCAAGAAGGGCTGGGCCGGGCTGTTCTTCGGCAGCGCCGGGGCACCCGCCGGCGGGTTGGGAATGCCGGCCGACCCGGCCGGCCCGGGGGCACCGACCGGTGCCGACGGGCCGGCGACGCCGTCCGATCCGGGTGGGCTCGACCCGCAGTGCGGGCGGTTCGCCGCCGACGTGTGCGCCGCGTACCTGCGGATCGCCACCACCGGCCGGGGGGACCCGGCGGCGGTGGCGTTGCTGCAGCGGTCCAGCCCGGCCCGGGTGCTGGACCGGATCACCGCGCCGACGCTGCTGATCCAGGGCACGGCGGACACGCTGTTCCCGCTCGCCCAGGCCGACGCCAACGCCCGGGGCATCGCCGCGAACGGCACCCCGGTGCGGGTCGCCTGGTACACCGGCGGCCACGACGGCGGCAGCGGTCCGCAGACCGACCAGGACCGGGTGAAGTTCCTCACCGCGCAGTGGCTGGACCACCACGTCGCCGGGGACGGCGAGGCCCCGGGCGGCAGCTTCACCTGGTCGCGGATCGCCGGCTTCGACGCGATGGACCGGGGACTGGTCGCCACCGGCTACCGGATCACCGACTACCCCGGCACCGCCGGCACGGCAACGACGACGGTCACCGTCGACGGTCCGCCGCAGTTGATCGTCAACCCACCGGCCGGCAACCCGGCGGCGCTCTCCTCGCTGCCGATGGCCGGCGGGCTGGCCGGTGCGCTCGGTGGCGTGGCCGGTGGTCTGGTCAGCGAACTGCCCGGCCAGCACAGCCACTTCGACTCGGCGCCGCTGGCCGAGCCGGTCGACGTGGTCGGCGCGCCGACGGTGACCGTCCGGGCCGCGTCGGCGACCGGCGAGGCGGTGCTGTTCGTCAAGCTGTACGACGTCGACCCGGACGGTGCGATGAGCCTGCCCGGTGGGCTGGTCGCGCCGGTACGGCTGACCGGCCTGCCGGCCGACATCGCGCAGGCGCAACCGGTCGAGGTGACCCTGCCGGCGATCGTGCACCGGTTCGAGGCCGGCAACCGGCTGCGGATCGTGGTCGCCACCTCGGACCAGGCGTACGCCACCCCGGTCGAGCCGACCGTCTACACGGTGGCGGTCGGCTCCGGCATCGGCGGGGCGGGCACCGACGCCGCCGGCACCGACGGCGCGCCGGTCGCCCTGCCACAGGTGGCCGGTGAACCGATCGCCACCTCGGCGGCGCTGTGGCGCTGGGTGCTCGCCGGGCTGGTCGCCGCGATCGTCGTCGGACTGGTCGTGGTCCTCGCCGTGGTGCGGCTGCGGCAGCGGCGCACCGACCACACCGTCGACGCCGCGCACGCGCAGACCCCGCTGGTCGTGCGGGACCTGCGCAAGGAGTACGCGGACGGGTTCGTCGCGGTCGAGCGGGTCGACTTCACCGTCGAACGCGGCCAGGTCGTCGGCCTGCTCGGGCCGAACGGGGCGGGCAAGACCACCACCCTGCGGGTGCTGATGGGGCTGACCCAGCCGACCCGTGGCGAGATCCTGGTCTTCGGCCACCGGCTGGTGCCCGGTGCGCCGGTGCTGTCGCGGATCGGGTCACTCGTCGAAGGGCCCGGGTTCCTGCCGCACCTGTCCGGCATCGACAACCTGCGGGCGTACTGGCGGGCCACCGGACGCCCGGCGGCCGACGCGCACTTCGACGAGGCGTTGGCGATCGCCGGGCTGGGGGATTCGGTCCACCGCAGGATCCGCAACTACAGCCACGGGATGCGCCAACGGCTGGCCATCGCCCAGGCCATGCTCGGGCTGCCGGAGCTGCTGGTGCTCGACGAACCGACCGACGGGCTGGACCCGCCGCAGATCGCCGAGATGCGCCGGGTGCTCAAGCGGTACGCCACCGGCGGGCGGGCGGTGCTGGTCTCCAGCCATCTGCTCGCCGAGGTCGAGCAGACCTGCACCCACGCGGTGGTGGTCAACAAGGGCCGGATCGTGGCCGCCGGGCCGGTCGACGACATCGTCGGGGATTCGCCGAGCGTGCAGTTCGACGTCTCCGACGTGACCGCCGCCGAAGCGGTGCTGAACCGGCTGGCCGGGGTGCGTACCGTCGCCGCCGACAACGGCGGGCTGATCGTCGACGTCGACGGTACGCCGCGCAGCGAGGTGGTCGCGGAGCTGGTCCGGGCCGGGGTGGCGGTGGACCGGGTGGTGCCCCGCCGTCGGCTGGAGGACGCCTTCCTCGCCCTGGTCGGCGAGAACTCACGGGGAAGCGGGGACCGCTGATGGCTACCGTCGAATCACCGGACGTGCGACAGCCGGACCGGCCGGTCGACCAGTCCGGCGCCGCCGCCGGCTACCGGGCCCGCGCCACCTTGCCGTTCTGGGCCGAGGTACGCCGCCAGGCGGCCCGCCGCCGCACCCAGCTGACCCTGGGCTTCATGGTGCTGCTGCCGTTGATCGTGCTGATCGCCTTCGAGTTCGACGACGGCGACGACGACAACGGCGGTGGCGAGTTCGCCAGCCTGGTCGAGCTGGCCACCACCGGCGGGTTGAACTTCGCCCTGTTCACCATCTTCGTGTCGTCGACATTTCTGCTGGTGGTGGCGGTGGCGTTGTTCTGCGGCGACACGGTGGCCAGCGAAGCGAGTTGGGGGAGTCTGCGCTACCTGCTGGCCGTGCCGGTGCCCCGGGCCCGGCTGCTGGCGGTGAAGCTGGCCGCCGCGTTGGCGTACTCCGGGTTGTCGATCCTGGTCCTGGCCGCGACCGCGCTGCTGGTCGGCACCCTGCGGTACGGCTGGTCGCCGCTGCGTTCGACGGTGGCCGCCGAAATCCCGGCCGGGGAGGGCACGCTGCGGCTGCTCGGCATCCTCGGCTACCTGGCGGTGGTGCTGCTGATCGTGGCGTCGCTGGCGTTCCTGCTGTCGGTGTCGACCGACGCGGCGCTCGGCGCGGTCGGCGGTGCGGTGCTGCTGTGGATCCTGTCCAGCATCCTGGACCAGATCACCGCGCTGGGCGTGCTGCGCGACTTCCTGCCGACCCATTTCAGCACCGCCTGGCTGGGGCTGCTGTCGACCCCGATGCAGACCGACGACGTGGTACGCGGCTGCGTGTCGGCGCTGGCGTACGCCACGGTCTTCCTGTCGTTGACGTTCTGGCGGTTCACCCGCAAGGACGTGACGTCCTGACCGTCTCAGGTTAGGGGGCGGTGCGGGGATGTCCCCCTTGCCGGTCCGGGTGGTGCTCTTCTTACAGTGGTTACATGGCACCGGCGCGATCCCTGCACGAGATCTTCGCTGGGCTGCCCGGCGACGCCGCAGCCCACAGCGACGTCGCCGCCGTGCTCGATGCCAACGGCTACGCGGACCTTCCCCCGGAGTTGCTGGCGCAGGCCGTGGTCAGCTACGCGGACACCGCCCCGGCTGAGGTGGCCGAGCATCTGGCCCCGTTCGTCACGGCGCACAGCCAGGTCGGCGGCGACGGCACCGTACCGGATGATCTGGCCTCGCCGCTCGACCTGCTCGCCACGGCTCCGGCCCCGGCGTTCGACGCTGCGATGCCGGATGATCCGGCGTTCGACGGCCCGGACCTTGACGATCCCGGGCTCGACACCGCGCCGCCGGACGGTCCAGGGTTCGACACCTCCGGGTTCGATACCCCCGGGTTCGACGACCCGGGTTTCGCGGCCGGCCCGGAGATCGACGCGGCGTTCGGGCGCGGCGACGGCCCGACCATCGACGATCGTGAGCCGGCAACGGTCGAGCCGTCCCCGGCCGGCCCGACCGGGGACGACGCCGAACCGGCCAGCCACGACGGCCAACCGGACGCGGCGGATCTCCTGGACGGTCCGCTACCGTCCGGTGACCCGTGGGCGATGCCGCCGATCTCCGAGGGCACCGCCGGGGTGGACGGTGCCGCGGAGATCGACGACCTCGGGGCCGGCTGACCGGATCGGTGTGGCCGACCCGGCCGAGCCGGCGTGGATACTTCTGCGATGTCCGGCGGGTCCGATGCGAAGTCAGGCGCCGACGATCGCGGTGGCGTGCTCGCGCAGCTGGCGCAGCCGGTCCAGCTCAGCGGTCAGGTCGCGGAGCCGGCTCTCCCGTTCCGCCTTGGTTCGCTGAGCGGCCTCCGACGCGGCGGACAGCGCCTTGGCGTTCGACCGGGACAACTCCTCGGCCAGCGCGCTGTAGTGGTCGCGGAGCTGGCGCTGAATCCGGCGCAGCGTGTCCCGGGAGTCCTTGGTCATCACGAAACTGACCTCGTCGCAGTACCGCCGGACGGCGTTCTTCGCCTGGTTCTGTCGGTTGACGCGTTGCCGCTTCTTCTCCTCGCGCAGGCCCTTGCGGCCCATCACCAGCCCGATTCCGATACCGATCGGGCCGAGCGCGATCCCGGTCAACGAACCGAGCATGACGAACATGAGCGCGCCGCCGTAGGCGCTCTTGAGCGCCACCATCGCCTGCTTGCCGAGCTTCATCTTGGCCAGCTCGATCTTGTGGTCCACCTGTGCGGTGCCGACCAACGGAACCGGGTCGGGGATCGCGACGTGGCGCAGCACCTCGCCGGCGGCCTCCTGGAAGTGCAGGGCCACGTCGTCGCTCAGGCTCATCGCCCGGTCACGCAGCATCATGTAGTTGGCCAGCAGTTCGTTGGACACCCTGGCCTGCAGCCAGCGTTCGGTCTCGTCCCAGGCGTCAGCGGGGTCGATCTCCTCGATCGCGGCGTCGGCCTCCTCGAGGATGCGCCGGAGCCGGCCGCGCAGGTCGTAGTCGACGTCGGCGTTGAGGTCGGAGATCCCGTCGCTCAGCGTCTGCTGCCACTTCGCCGCAGCCGCCTTGAGCGACTCGACCCGCTGCTTCACCGCGTTGAGCTCGGCCACCACCGTGGCGGCGGCCTCCGGGTCGGCGAGCGCGGCGTGCTCGGCCTTGAACTGGTTCTCCATCTGCTCGCAGATGCCGACGACCGACGCGGCGGCCTGTGCGGCGACCCGGGTCGCCGCGCCACCGGCCACCCGCTGCGTCACGAACTTGACCAGATCCGGGAACCCGGACTCGGCGTTGAGTTCCTTGTCGTTGCCGGCGACGGCCCGCAGCCGCAGCGCGGACGACACCGGGATGATCGGCATCTCGACCTCGCGGCGCAGGTGGCCCTCGTCCAGGTCGCGGATCTTCCGCCAGTGGGGGTAGAAGTCCGTCTTGGTGATCACGCACACCACCGTCGGGCACACCTCGTGGGCCTGCCGCAGGAAGTCCAGCTCGCTGCGGGTCAACTCCTGGGCGGCGTCGGTGACGAACAGCAGCGCGTCGGCCATTGACGCTGCGGCCAGACTGGCCGCAGCGTGGACCGAGCCCAGACCGCCGACACCTGGGGTGTCGACCATGACGAGGCCGTTCGACAGGATGTTGCGCGGCAGCCGGACCTCCACCCCGGCGATTCCGGGCGGGGTGGCGTCGCCGGTGGCCCGTTCCAGCACCACGTCCTGCACCTGGTCGATGGGCAGCGGCTCCCGCCGGGCGGGGTCGTCGCTGAACAGCAGTTGCGCCGATGGCTGCGGTCCGTGCCGGATGTAGGTCGGCAGGACGGTGGCCACGTCGTCGTCGACCGGGCAGATCTTCGTCCCGACCAGCGCGTTGACCAGCGAGCTCTTGCCCTGCTTGAACTCGCCGACGACCACGACGTGCACCACCGGGTCGGACAGGGTGTGCCGGATGGTGGCCAGCCGGCCACCGAGGTCGGGGCGGTCGTACGCCTCGCAGGCGCGTACCGCGAGATCGACGATCTGTGTCGCCCGTTGCAGCGTGCCGTCAGCGTCAGGGGGTGTCGTTTTCGCGGTCAACGTCGCTCCTCGATCGAGGTTGGTGTCAGCGGGCGGTGGTCAGCGGGCGGTGGTCAGCGGCAAAACGGTGCGAGCGCCAACATGGCGTGGCAGGCCCCGGCCGGACCTGCCACGCCATGTTGGCGCTCACCGGGCCGGACGCCGTGCGACGTCCGGCCCGCTCTGTGGTTGTCCGGTCACGCCCCGAGAGTCGGGTCCGGAGTGGTGTCCGCCTCGGCGGTGTTGTTGTTGTTGAACGAGTCGTCGGTGGTGAACGAGTCCTCGGTGTTGAAGGAGTCCTCGGTGTTGAACGAGTCCTCCTGGTTGAACGAGTCGTCGGTGTTCACCGAGTTGTCGGTCGACTGGTCGTTGAACGAGTCGTTGGTGGACTGGTCGTTGAACGAGTCCTGGGTGCTGGCCGAGTTGCCCCCGGAGGCCAGCGACGAGTCCTCGATCTTCGAGTCGGTGGTGTTCTGCTGGCTGCCGCCCCCGAAGTTGATGTTGATCGGCCCGACCTCGCCGCCGGCACCGCCGCTGGCGTCGCCGCCGGTGCCGCTGCCACCGGCACCGCTGCCACCGGTGGCGTTGCCGCCCCGGCCGCCGTCGCCGCCGTCGCCGCCCTCACCCTCGCCCTCGCCCTTGCCCTCGCCCTTGCCGCGCAGCCCGACGCCGACCCCGGCCCCGACGCCGGCCCCGGTCCCGCCGTCGCCGGCGTTGCCGCCGTCGGCGCTGGCGTTGCCGCCCCGGCCGCCGTCGCCGCCGGTGCCGCTGGCGTCGCCGCCGGCCGCCCCGCTGGCGTCGATGTCGAACTGGGCGGCCTGGTTGTTGTCGCCGACCACGGCCTTGTCCACGTCGTCGGCGACGATGCCGGTGTTGTCGCCCAGCACCGTCCGGTCGACGTCACCGTCGGCGATCACGCCGGAGTTGGTGCCGGTGTTGACCACCCCGTCGATGTCGTCGCCCGCGGTGACGGCGTTGTCGCCGGTGTTGCCGACCACGTCGCCGGACTCCGAGTTGCCGAGGAACGCGCCGTCGCCGGTCGCGCCGAGCACGTCGCCGTCGCCGGTGCCGACCACCGCGCCGTCGCCGGCGGTCACCTTGTCGCCGTCGACGAACTCCAGCGACGAGTTGTCGCCGGTGACGCCGAACGCGTCGCCGCCGGCCGCCACCGACCCGCCGGTCGCGGCGACCTGGTCGCCGTCGCCCTGCTGCGCCACGGCTCCGTCGCCGGTGGCCGCGTTGACGTCCCCGTCACCGGTGTTGGCGACGTTGCCGTCCCCGGTCTGGTTGAGGTTCTCGGAGTCGACGTCGATGTCGCCGAGCACCGGGCCGTCCACGTCCAGGTCGACCGAGTTGTCGATCTCCGTGGAGTTGTCGGTGAAGGTCTGCGAGTTGTCGATGAAGTTCTGGTTGGTGAAGTTCTGCGTCACCTCGGTCACCTGCTGCACCACCTGCGGCGGCGGCACGTTGGCGGCGGCGCCGGCACCGAAGCCCCCACCGGCGCCGCCGCCCCCTCCGGCGAAGCCGCCGCCCCCTCCGGCACCTCCACCGGCCCCCCCGCCAGCGAAGCCCCCGCCGCTGCCGCCTCCACCGGGCCCCCCGCCAGCGAAGCCGCCCCCACCGGCGAAGCCGCCCCCACCGGACGGGCCCTCGCTGCTGCCGAACGCCGCCTCGTTGACGATCTGGTCGACGTCGAGCTCGTTGAGCGTCTCCGCTTCGATCCCGTTGGCGGCGAACGCGCCCTCCGGGTCGGCCAGGAACTTGGCGGTCTCCTCTTCGCTGCTGAAGACCTTCTCGAACAGCGCCTTGACCTTCTCGACGATCAACGGGGTGACTTCTACCGCGGCCATGATGTCTCCTGAATTCGTGGTTCGTAGGGGTTCTGGTCCGTCCCGATCGGCCGGACAGGTACAAGACTGCGGGTCGACGCCCGCCCCTCGCATCGGGGCTTCCCCCCTGCCAGGTTCGGGGGTCTAGGGGGGTGCCACCAAGCTCAGGTCAGCTAACCGACAAGTCAGGACTCCTCGGGGAGCAGACTTCGCAGCGTAGCGACCATCTCGGCCCGGGTGGTAACCCCCAACTTGCCGCGGATCCGGGCCACATGGTGCTCGACCGTCTTGGGGGACAGGAAGAGTTGCGTCCCGATCTCCCGGTGGGTCCGGCCGGCCAGCACCAGCCGGGCGACCTCGACCTCCCGGTCCGACAGGCCACCGTGCGAGGCCCCCGGCTGCGACTCGTCCGGCGCCGGGTCCATCCGGGACAGTTCCCGGGCCCGTTCCAGGAGCCGGCGGGCGGCCGACGCGTCGGTGGTACGGACCGCTGCCTGACCGATCAGTCTGGACGACTCCCAGGGCAGCTCGGCGGCGGCCAGCTCGGCGGCGTCCGCCAACACCGCGTCCGGGTCGACCTCGCCGGCGAGTACGGCGGCCCACCGGCCGGCGGCCGCGCACTGCGCCTGTTGCCGGAATCCGTCCGGGCCGAGCGAACCCAGCTCGTCGGCCGCTGCCGCAGCCGCCGCCGGGTCCTCACCCACGACCGCGATCTGCAACCGGATCCAGCTCAGCGACACCGCCCACGCGGTCGGTCGACCCAGCTGGTCGATGATGCCGGCCAGGTCGGCCAGGACCGGTGCGATCCGCTGGTGGTGGCGCAGCCGGGCGGCGGCGACCAGCAGCTCCTCGACCACTTCCAGCTGGGACAGGTCCACGGCCCGCCGGGCCAGCACCGGCTCGGCGACGGACCAGGCCGCCCGCAGCTGGGCGATGTCCCCGCTGCGGCGGGCGATCCCGGCGGTGAGGCCGGCGTAGGTCAGCCGTTCACGGCCGGGCAGCATGGCGCCGGACAGCCGGCGCAGTTCGGCGACGGCCGAGTCGTACCGGCCGGTGCGCATTCGGACCCAGGCCAGCAACGTCCGGTGCCGGTCCAGTGCGACGGGACCACCGGCCCCGCTGGTCGACGCCCGCTCCAGCAGATGCTCGGCGGTAGCGGAGTCGCCGGCAACCACCGCGACCAGCGCCCCGACCGCGTGCGGCAGATCCGGTACGGCGACCGGGGGCGGCGCCTTTTCGAAACTCTCGGCGGCCTCGATCAGCAACGGCAGCGCCGCCGCCGGATCCGTCATCGCCAGCGCGGCGTCGGCCAGCCGCCGTACCGGCTGCGGAGCCGATCCGGTCGCCGCCGTCCGTGCGGTGGCCAGCTGACCGGTGACCACCAGGGCCGGTACCGCGAGGACCGGGCCGGGGGCGTCGGCGCCCAGCAACGCCTCCGCCGCGCGGCCGGCGCGGCCGTCGTACGCCGCCGCCGCCCCGGCGACCAGGGCGATCCGGCCGGTGTCGGCCGCTGCCGCCGCCGGGCCGTCCAGGTCGACCGGCACCCCCAGCAGGGTGGCCGCCTCGGCCCGCCCGGCAGCCACGGTGGACGGATCGGCGCCAGCGTCCAGCGCGTCGTCGTACCAGGTCAGGGCGCTGCCCGGGTCGGTGAACCGCAACCGGTCGCCGGCCTGCCGGTAGACGTCGGCGGCGGTCGGGGTCCGGGCCCGCGCGGCGCGTAGCTGTCCGGCCGCGCGGACCGGATCGGCACCGGTGGCCAGCAGTGCCGTGGCCACGGTCTCGTGCAGTCGACGGCGCTCCGACGGAGGCAGGTCGAACAGCACGGCGCGGGCGATCGCCGGAATCATCCGTTCCCCGTCGGGGGTTAGCAACCCCTCGTCGCGCAGCGACCGCATCGTGGCGGCCGCCTCAGCCGGGTCCAGGCTGGTCGCGGCGCAGACCACGTCGTCGGCCAGATCCAGGCCGAGAGCCAGGACCGCGGCCAGCCCGGCGACACCGCGTCCGACGACGTCATGTCCGGCGGCGGCGAATCGACGCTGTAGCCGGGCGACCAGCGCCGGCGGCGTACCGGACGGATCGGCGGCGACCGCGACGGCGACGGCGGCCAGCCCGGCGGAGGCGACCTGGAGCGCCGCCAACTGCTCCGATGTGGCCGGTCGGCCGAGGACCTCCTTGGCCAGTTCGGCCAGGGCGGCTGGTGCGAGCGGGCCGAGTTGCTCGACCGGGCCCTGTCCGGAGACCGCCTCGTCCAGATCGGCGAGTTCCGGACCGGTGATCGTGGGACGTCGGGCGATCGCCATCGACACCCCGCCGCGAGCGGCCACGGTCAGTGACCGTAAGGTTGCCGGGTCCAGGTGGTGTGCGTCGTCGACCAGGACCAGGGCGTCGTCAGCTCGGGCCTGATTGAGAAGAACCTGCAGGTCGTCGGTTGTTGCGGGCGTCACGCGTACGGCCGGTCGGCCGGCGGCCGTGGCGATCTCACCCAGCCGCCGCGTTCGCCCGGAACCGTCCACACCTACCACGACAGTCACCGGTGCAGCTCCTCCTTGCCCGCGTCAGTGAGGCAGTGTACGGACGGCTCCGCAGGCCGACGCATGGCCTGACCCCGTACGCGTGTACCGTGTACTCTCGGCCCGACCTGGGCGCTGAGTGTGCCGTATCCCGTACGTGCGTTCCGCCGGCCGCCGAACGTGCGCTTGGTCAGCTGTGCTGTGCCTCCCGGCTGGGCTGTTCAGCCGGTCAGCAACTCGTTGATCGACAGGGTTGCCCGGGTGGATCCGTGGGTCGGTCCGATACCGATGGCCGACTCCGACGAGCGAGACAACACGACACATCCCCGGCGGACTAGAAAGTAGCGGTGTGACAAATGTGGAGTCCGAGTTGTTCTGTTTCCGTATGCCCGGACGACGGTCACCGGCGGTGACCGGATGAGTCTGATCGACCGGACCCGCAGCGTGCTCGGCCACGCCGTCGAGGTCTACCGGGGCACCGCGTACGAGCGGCGGCTCAGCGCCGTCCGCGACCGGCTCGACGAGCCGCTGCGGGTGGCGATCGCCGGTCGGGTCAAAGCGGGCAAGTCCACCTTGCTCAACGCGCTGGTCGGTGACCGGCTGGCCCCGACCGACGCCGGGGAGTGCACCCGGATCGTCACCTGGTACCAGGACGGACATACCTACCGGGTGCTGGCGACGCCCACCGAGGGCGAGCCACGCCAGCTCCGGTTCACCCGCGAGGACGGCGCCATCGAGGTCGACCTGGGCGATCTGTCCGTCGACGACGTCGCGCAACTGGACATCACCTGGCCGTCGCAGGCACTGCGCAACGTGACGCTCATCGACACCCCCGGCATCGGTTCGCTCTCCGAGCAGACCTCCCGGCGCGCCTGGGACCTACTCGTCCCGGACGAGGAGGAGACCCCGGCCGACGCCGTCGTCTACCTGATGCGTCACCTGCACTCCAACGACGTCGACTTCCTGCGGGCCTTCCACGACGTGGAGGTGTCCCGGCCCAACCCGGTCAACGCCATCGGCATCCTCTCCCGGGCCGACGAGATCGGCGTCGGCCGGCTCGACGCGATGGCGTCCGCCCGGCGGATCGCCGAACGGCTGAGCACCGACGCCAACGTGCGCCGGCTGGTGCAGTCGGTCGTCCCGGTCGCCGGCCTGCTCGCCGAGACCGCCGCCACGTTGACCGAAGTGGAGGTCGCCCAGCTGCGCCGGGTCGCCGAACTGCCGGTGGCCCAGGCCGAGCAGCTGCTGCTCTCCGCCGACCGGTTCGTGCAGAACATGCCCGAACTCGGGCTGACCACGATCGAGCGGGAAGCGCTGCTGGCCCGGCTCGGCATGTTCGGCCTGCGACTGTCCGCCGCGATGCTGCGCCACAACGGCGCGGCCACCGCCACCGAACTCTCCCAGGAGTTGACCGAGCGCAGCGGGCTCACCCAGTTGCGCGAGGTCCTCGGCTCACTGTTCTTCGAGCGCCGCGACGTGCTCAAGTCCCGGTCGGCACTGCTGGCGCTCTCCGACGTCACCCGGGTCTGTGTCCGACCCGGCAGTGAGCAGGTGGCCGGCGCGGTCGAGGAGATCATCGCCTCCGCGCACCCGTTCAACGAGTTGCGCGTACTGTCCAGCCTGCGCGCCGGCTGGATCACCGGCAAGGCCCCGGTCGTCGCCGAGCTCGAGCAGGTGATCGGCGGTTCCGGCGCGGCGGCGCACCAGCGGCTGCGGCTGCCGGCCGACGCGACCACCGCCGAGGTGACCGAGAGCGCGGTCGAGGCGTTGGGCCGCTGGCAGCGGCGCGCCGAAAGCCCGATGACCCCGTACGAGCTGGCGGTGGCCGCCCGGGTGGCGGTCCGGTCCTGCGAGGGCATCATCGCCGACCAGCGGCGGTCCCGGTGACCGCGTACCCGGCCGGAGCCACCCGGACCAGCGGCGCCACCGGACGTTCGCCTCGTACCACTACCGTTTTCAGCAGTGATCCGACCCGGTGGTGTGCGGCACACCGCCGGTCGGCCACCCAGACCCGGCCATACCTGTCTCCACAAACTTCATCGGAGCAACCCTGATGTACGCACTTGGCATTGACCTCGGCACAACGTTCACGGCGGCAGCGATCTGGCGGGAAGGTCGGGTGGAGACCGTCTCACTCGGCGGTCGGAGCGCCGCGATCCCATCCGTGGTGCTGCTACGGCAGGACGAGACGTTCCTCACCGGTGAGGCGGCGCACCGCCGTGGGCTCTCCGAGCCGCACCGGGTGGCCCGCGAGTTCAAGCGGCGGCTCGGCGACACCACCCCGATCCTGCTCGGCGGCGTACCCCAGTCGGCCGAAGCCCTGATGTCCCGGCTGCTCTGGTCGGTGGTGGAGGAGGTGGCCCGCCGGGAAGGCAGCTTCCCGGCGGCGATCTGCATCTCGCACCCGGCCAACTGGGGGCCGTACAAGCTGGACTTGCTCCGCCAGGCGGTGCGGATGGCCAACCTCGAGGTGCCGGTGACCTACACCACCGAGCCCGCCGCCGCGGCGATCAACTACGCCGAGCAGCAGCGGATCGAGCCGGGCTCCATCGTCGCCGTCTACGACCTCGGCGGCGGAACGTTCGACGCGGCGATGCTGCGCAAGACCCCCACCGGCTTCGAGATCATGGGCCAGCCGGAGGGCATCGAGCGACTCGGCGGCATCGACTTCGACGCCGCGGTGTTCAACCACGTCCGGGCGGCGCTCGGCGGAAAGCTCGAAGAGCTCGACGAGGAGGACCCGGCGGCGATCGCCGCCGTCGCCCGGCTGCGCGACGAGTGCATCCAGGCCAAGGAGGCACTGTCGTCGGACACCGACACCTCGATCCCGGTGCTGCTGCCCAACATCTCCACCGAGATCCGGCTCACCCGCTCCGAGCTCGAGGCGATGGTCCGCCCGGTGCTGCACGGCTCGATCGAGGCGCTGCACCGGGCCGTACGGTCCGCCGGCTGCTCGCCGGAGCAGGTGCACTCGGTGCTGCTGGTCGGTGGCTCGTCGCGGATGCCGATCGTTTCCCAGCTGGTCGGCTCGGAGCTGGGCCGCCCGGTGGCGGTCGACGCACACCCCAAGTACTCGGTCTCGCTCGGCGCCGCCTGGCTGGCCGCCGCCGAGCTGACCGGGCAGACGATGCCGGCCGGCCCGACCCCGATGTCGACCCCGGCTCCGCCGGCTGCGGCATCGGCGACCGGTACCTACCGGGTGCCGCCGACCGCCCAGGTCCCGCAGACCGCGCCGGTCCCGCAGACCGCGCCGGTCTCCCCGGCGGGTTACCGCACGTCTTCGCCGCCGGCCGGCGTCACCGGTGTCGCTTCCGTCGGGCGCGGTGGCGGCGCGGACGCCGGCGGCGGCTACCCGTCCCGTACCGAGACGTTCGCCTCGGCGGGTTCCGTCGGTGCCGACGGCTCGAAGGCACGTCGTGGCGGGGAGAAGCCGTCGGCGAAGCGTGGCCGTGGGCCGCTCATCGTCGCCGCCGCCGTGCTGGTGGTACTGCTCACCGGCGGCGGGGTCACCTACGCACTCACCAGCGGGCAGGGTGACGAGGGCCAGCCGGTGGCCAACGGGGTGGACGAGCCCGGCCAGGGCACCGGAGCGGAACAGCCGCAGGACCAGCAGCCGGAGCAGACCGGCGAGCCGGAGCCGGAAACTCCGCAGATCCCGGCCGACGAGCAGTGCACCGACGAGATCAAGAGCAACTGGACCTGGGTCTGTCTCACCTCGGCCCGGGTCGCCGGCGGCAAGCTGACCGTCGAGTACGAAGCGGAGTTCGGCGGGAACCAGCCGTCCACCAACGGTGGCTGGCACCTGCACATCTACGGCAGCGACGGCACCAACCCGCCGGACAGCATCATGGGCAGCCACGTCCCGGACGACCAGCAGGGATTCTGGTACGTCGAGGCCAAGCAGCCGTCGGTGGTCTGGACCGACGACCCGGCGTTCATCAACGCGGTCGGCGACCAGCCGAAGGTGTGTGCCCGGATCGCGAACTCCGCCCACGAACTGGCGAAGCACGACAACGGCAGCTACACCACCGGCAACTGCGTCAAGATCCGCTGGGAGTGACGCGGTAGCCGACCCGGACCGCGCGAGTGTTCCTGTGTGGAGATGCTGTTCCGCACGGGAACACTCGTCGGGTGGCAATTGGATGCCGGCGGGTCTGCCGGTGACGTGGGACCGGGTGCCGGTCAGTCCGACCGGGTCGTGACGCGTCAGTCTGACCGGGTCGTGACGCTGGGCCGGGGGCGGTCGCCGTACAGCCGCCCCTCGGTCGCCTTCACCGACGCGACCAGGACGAACGACAGCGTCACCAGCAGCGACCAGGAGCCGAACTTGCCGGCGTGCACGAACGTCCAGACGTGCTGCTGGTCCGGGTAGGTCCAGGCGCCGAGGAACGTGGCGATGTTCTCGGCGACCCACAGGAAGAAGCCGATCAGCACGAACGCCAGAGCCAGCGGCATCCGCAGCCGGGCGTCGCCGACGGTGTAGTGCACCCAGGTCCGGCGGAGCGCGATCAGCAGCAGCACCGCGATCACCCAGCGGGCGTCGGGCAGGACGTGGTGGGTGAAGAAGTTGACGTAGACGGCGACCGCGAGCCCGGTCACCGCCAGCGCCGGGTAGCGGGTCACCCGCAGGTCGAAACGGCGCCACGCCTGACAGATGTAGGAGCCGACCGCCGCATACATGAAACCGGAGTAGAGCGGCACGCCGGCGACCTTGGTCAGCGCATCCTCCGGATACGACCAGGAGCCGACCTGCACCTTGAACAGCTCCAGGGCCAGCCCGATCAGGTGGAAACCGGCGATGACGGCGACCTCACGGCCGGTCTCCCAGCCGATGCGCCACAACCCGATCGTCAGCGCGACCATGCAGATCAGCAGCGCGTCGTAGCGGGGGACCGGCAGCGGAACCACCGACGTCAGCGCCAGACAGGTGAAGACCGCGACCGCGAAGCCGCACGACTTCGCCTCGGTCCAGCCGAACCGCAGCAACAGGACGGCGCGTCGGCGCAGGTCCGCGCGGGCCCAGACGGCCGCCGTCATGCTGGTCGCCCCGGAGCCGGGCCGTCTGGGCCGGCTCCGGCGCTTGTCAGCGGCGGCCGACCCGGGACAGCCCCGGGTCGGTGTCGTGGTCGTCGACTTCGACTGAACCCAGCTGCATGAACCGCCGCAGCGCGTGTTCGACAGTCGCCCCGGTGTACGTGGCGACGTCGCGCCTGCGTAGCACCGGCTCGACCGGGCGGACCGGACGGACCGGCACGACCGGGCGTCGGTGATCCGACTCGATCAGCGCGGATACCTGACTGTGACCCTGTCCCACAGCGACTCCATACCTTCGAGTGTGACCTTTGAGCGTGGTCTGCCCCACACGGCCGGGCCTACCCTACCGTTGCCGTCGGTGATCATCGAATGGTGCACCGGCGGTCCGATGGGTGGCCGGGACCGGCGCCCACCGGCTGTTCCGGCGGATCCGTCACTGCTACATCTTGACTCGCTATGACCACTCTCCGTGCTTTGCATTGGTCGACCGGTGGACTTCGACGGTGGTTCAGGTCCGGTAGCGTCGTACCGGTCCGGTGGTCGTCCGATGGGGAGGGTTCAGGCGTGAGCTCGGTCGAAGAGGTCAAGGCGGGGGTCGCCCGGTTCGGTGACGAGCTCGGCCAGCAGGTGGGGGCGATCCGGGCGAGTGCGGAGGCGCTGAGCACCAGCGGGGCCGCGCTGCGGGCGATCACCAGCGGGTCCAGCCATTCGCAGGTGGCCGAGACGATCGCCAAGGTCGAGCAGGCCAAGCAGAAGCTGGCCGAAGCGGCCGCCCTCGCGCAGAGCGCGATCGAGTCGAGCCGCGGGTACGCGTCGAGCTTCTGACCAGCGGTCGACCGGCTGTCCCGGTTGGTGGTGTGTCCCGGCTGGTGCCTGCCCAGGGCCGGTGGCCTGTCCAGGGTTGCCGGGCTGGTGGCCTGTCTAGGGTTGGCGGCATGGCTGACGATCCGCTTGCCCTGGACGACCTGCTCACGATCGCGACACAGGCCACCGCACGCGGTGCCGAGCTGATCCGTACCCGTGAGCCCGGACACCTGGCCGGCAAAGGCGACCGGGACTACGCGTCCGAGGTGGACCTCGCTGTCGAACGGGAGCTGCGCGCCTTCCTGGCCGACGCCACCCCGCACGTCGGGTTCCTCGGCGAGGAGGAAGGCGTTTCCGGGGTCGGCGACGGGCCCCAGTGGGTGCTGGATCCGGTCGACGGCACGGTCAACTTCGCGCACGGCGTACCGCTGTGCGGGGTGTCGTTGGCCCTGGTCCAGGACCGGCGTCCGGTGGTCGGGGTGATCGAGCTGCCGCTACTGGGCAGCCGGTACACCGCGACCCTCGGCGGCGGCGCGTGGCGCGACGGCCAGCCGATCCGGGTGCGGGGCACGACCCGGCTGCCCGACGCGTTGGTCAACCTCGGCGACTTCGCGGTCGGCGACGAAGCCGCGGAGCGTAACGCCGCCCGGCTCGCGCTCACCCAGCGGATGGCCCGGGGCGCGCTGCGGGTGCGGATGCTCGGCTCCGCCGCGATCGACCTGGTCTGGGTGGCCGACGGCCGTACCGATGTGTCGATCGCCCTGTCTAACAAGCCGTGGGACATGGCCGCCGGCACGTTGATTGCCCGCGAGGCGGGCGCCGCCGTCGTCGACATCGACGGTACGCCGCACAGCCTCGACTCGTTCGCGACGATCGCCGCGGCTCCACCCCTGCTCGACGAGGTGCTCGCGCAGGTGCGGGCGGCGGCTGCCGACGGCGGGCTCACCTGACGGCGGCGGGCTCACCTGACGGCGGCGGGCTCACCTGACGACGGCGGGCTCGCAGGTGTGCGGGGTCGCCATCCGGGAACGGCAGTGGACGGCCGCGCCGGTCGACGACCGGGCGGTATCCGGGATCCGGCCGGCGGCAGGGAAGGAACGGGATGATCACCAAGATCGGGCAGGAAGGGAACGTGCTCGGCTACGAGGTGGCCGGGAAGCTGACCGAGCAGGAGTACCGCGACCTGTACCGGGAGCTGCGGGCGGCGATCGCCGAGTACGGCTCGGTCTCGGTCCTCGGCCGGCTACCGGACGACAGCCTGCCGGGTATGGAGCTGTCGGCGATCGACGACCGGTTGCGGTTCGCCCGGGAGCATCTGACCGACATCGACCGGGCTGCGGTGGTCGGCGGCAACCGGGTGGCCGAGTGGGTGACCCGGGCCTCGGACGCGATGACGCCGATCGAGCTGCGGCACTTCGACGCCGGTGCGGAGCAGCAGGCCTGGGACTGGCTGCGCCGAGCCCGCCCGGTGTGACGGCCGGTCGCACCCGGTCGACGTTCGGTGGCGGCCGGTGCGGGCTTGCTCACACCCTGGGATCGCCGGGTGCCCGGTCCGACCAGCGCCCGTACACTCGCTGGAAACACAACTTCATACCTCATCCAGAGGGGCAGAGGGACACGGCCCGATGAAGCCCCGGCAACCACCCCACCCGTCGCGCCGGTCGCAATCGGCCAGCCGGGGCAGGTGCCAATTCCGTCCCCGTCGCACCGCGCGGCGCAGGGAAAGATGAGAGGACAGCCGCCATGACGTCGCTGATCGACGCGAGCACCACCAGCCCTGACTCCGCCCCGGTGAACATCACCAGCCCGGCCCGTGTCCTGGTCTGTCGCGGCTGCGGTGCCGAATACCCGCTCGCCGCGCAGCACGCCTGTTACGAGTGTTTCGGGCCGCTGGAGGTCGGCTACGACCCGGCGGCTCTCGCGCGCGTCACCCGGGCCGACATCGAGGCGGGCCCGGCCAACATCTGGCGGTACGCCCCGCTGCTGCCCGCCGGCCAGGACCCGGCCACCCGGGTCAGCCTGGATCCCGGATTCACCCCGCTCGTCCCGGCCGCCGCGCTCGCCGCCGAGCTGGGCATCCGGGCACCGCTGTGGGTCAAGGACGACAGCGCCAACCCGACCCACTCGTTCAAGGACCGGGTCGTTTCGGTCGCTCTCACCGCCGCCCGTACGCTTGGTTTCTCCCGGTTTGCCTGCGCCTCCACCGGTAACCTGGCCAACTCGGTCGCCGCGCACGCCGCGCGGGCCGGCGTCCCGTCGATCGTCTTCATCCCCGGCGACCTGGAGCCCGGCAAGATCGTCACGACCGCGGTGTACGGCGGTGAGCTGGTCGCGATCGAGGGCTCCTACGACGACGTGAACCGGCTCTGCAGCGAGCTGGTGGAGACCGACGAGTTCGAGGACACCGCGTTCGTCAACGTCAACGTGCGGCCGTACTACGCGGAGGGGTCCAAGACGCTCGGCTACGAGGTGGCCGAGCAGCTCGGCTGGCGGATCCCCGAGCAGGTGGTGATCCCGATGGCCAGCGGGGAACTGCTCACCAAGGTGGACAAGGCGTTCACCGAGCTGGTCGAGATCGGCCTGGTCGACGCGCCGGCGAACGGCTGGCGGGTGTTCGGCGCTCAGTCCGCCGGCTGCAACCCGATCGCGACCGCGCTGCACCGCGACACCGACCAGATCGTGCCGGTGAAGCCGACCGGGATCGCCAAGTCGCTCAACATCGGTGACCCGGCTGCCGGCCTGTACGCGTTGGAGGCGGTGCGGCGCACCGGTGGCTGGATGGACTACGCCGACGACGACGAGATCCGGGCAGGGATCCGGTTGCTGGCCCGGACCACCGGGGTGTTCGCCGAGACGGCCGGTGGGGTGACCACGGCGGTGCTGAAGAAGCTGGTCGACAGCGGACGGCTGGACCCGACCGCCGAGACGGTCGTCTACAACACCGGCGAAGGTCTGAAGACCATCGACGCGGTCGCCGGGCAGGTCGGCCCGACTCATCGGGTGAAGCCGTCGTTGCGTTCGGTTCGTGACGCCGGACTGCTCGGCTGACCTTCTGACCAGCACACCATCCACTGAATCGGCTGATCGGCGTACGCCGATCAGCCGATGTTCATGTGCGGTCCGTAGTCAGTGTTTTGCCATAAGTCGAGAAAACTCGCCGGTGGGGTCTTGACGACTGCACTTGCACGGCGCAGGATGCTCCGTGCGGGAGGACGACTCGCCGTAAGGGCCCCGACAGAGCTTGGCAACAATCTCAACCCCGGGTCCCAACGACCAACAGCGCCGGAGGCGCTGTGCGAGCGTCCTCCCGACCAACGTCCCCCGACCGGTAATTAGGTCGCGCGGCTGGCCCGGCCCCGTCACGCTCGACGGCATGGACATCACCATCACCCCGCTGGATCCGGCCGACGAGGCCGCCTTCGAGCAGGCGTACCAGATCAAGCGGTCGGCCCCCTTCGTCCCGGACATGCCGCCGACACCCCGGCAGTGGTTCGAGGCCCTGCTGCGGCATCAGCGGCACAGCGTACGGTTCGAGGCCGCGCTGGCCAGTGTGGACGGCGTGCCGGTCGGGTTGACCGCCATGGAGTTCCCGCTGCTCGACAACCTCGACAACGTCGGCGTGGACATCCAGGTGCCTCCCGGGCACCGGCGGCGCGGCATCGGTCGAGCGCTGTACGCGTACGCCGTGCGGCGGGCCCGGGAGACCGGCCGGACCCGGATCATGGGGCACTCGGCGGACACCATGCCCGGCGGCGTCGCCCGCGACCCGGCCCCGACCGCCTTCGCCCACGCCGTGGGGGTCAAATCGGCCCTGGTCGAGGTGCGCCGTCGGCTCGACATCGACACCGTCGACCAGCCGGCGCTCGACGTGATGCTCGCCGACTGCTGGCACCGCGCCCCCGGCTACGAGTTGCTGACCTGGGTCGGACCCTGCCCGGAGGAGTACCGCGCCGATCTCGCCTACCTGGACGGGCGGATGGTGACCGACTCGCCAATGGGTGACCTGGAGTGGGAGCCGGAAAAGGTGGACGCCGACCGGATCCACGAAGTGGATCTGGCCCGGAAGGCGGCCGGTACCCGCAGCTACCACACGGTGACCCGGCATCTGGACAGCGGCCGGATCGTCGCCTGGAGCAACATCACCCGGCAGGCCGAACCGGACTGGCACGCCTACCAACAGATCACCATCGTCGACCCGGATCATCGCGGACACCGGCTGGGCACCATCGTCAAGATCGAGAACCTGCGGTTCACGCTGCGCCACGAACCGGCGCTGCGGGTGATCGACACCTGGAACGCCGACAGCAACCAGCACATGATCGCGATCAACGAGGCGCTCGGCTTCCGGGCGGTCGACATCTGGCAGAACTGGCAGCAGACCATCTGAGGCATGATGACGGCATGACGGAGACCCCGCACCCGCTGTACGTCACGCACGCCGACACCCTGGCCCGCGCGCTGACCGCGATCGCCGAACGCGACTACTGGTCGGCCTACCCCGAGTCGCCGAGCCCTCGGATCTACGGCGAACACGCCGCTGCCGAGGGCGCGGCGGCTTTCCGCGCCTACCTGGGCAAGGACTTCCCCCTCGACCAGCCCACCGCCACCGGCGAACCGGTCGCCACCGACGACAGCCCGTTCGGCATCGAACTCGGCGTCCGGTACCCCCGCGCCGACGCCGACCAGCTGATCACCGCCGCCCGGGCCGCGCTGCCCGCCTGGCGTGACGCCGGCCCACGCAGCCGGGCCGGCGTCTGTCTGGAGATCCTCGCCCGGCTGCACGAGCACAGCTTCGAGCTGGCCAACGCGGTGCAGTTCACCACCGGCCAGGCGTTCGTGATGGCGTTCCAGGCCGGCGGGGCGCACGCGCTGGACCGCGCGCTGGAAGCCGTCGCCTACGCGTACGCCGAGATGACCCGCCATCCGCGGACCGCCGGCTGGGAGAAGCCGACCGGTCGCGGCGAGCCGCTGCGGATGACCAAGACGTTCCATGTGGTGCCGCGCGGCGTCGCCCTGGTGATCGGCTGCCACACCTTCCCGACCTGGAACTCCTACCCGGGGCTGTTCGCCTCCCTGGTCACCGGGAATCCGGTACTGGTCAAACCGCACCCCGGCGCGGTGCTACCGCTGGCGATCACCGTCCGCTACGCCCGTGAGGTGCTCAGCGAGGCCGGCTTCGACCCGAACCTGGTGCAGCTCGCGGCCGAGGCGCCGGCCGAGCGGCTGGCGACCGTCCTCGCCGGCCGCCCCGAGGTGCGGATCATCGACTTCACCGGCTCCACCGAGTACGGCGACTGGCTGGAGGCCAACGCCCGGCAGGCCTCCGTCTACACCGAGAAGGCCGGCGTCAACACGATCATCGTCGACTCCACGGCGGACTTCGCCGGCATGTGCCGCAACATCGCCTTTTCCTTGTCGCTCTACAGCGGACAGATGTGCACCACGCCGCAGAACATCCTGGTGCCGGCCGGCGGCATCGAAACCGATCAGGGGCGCAAGAGCCCGGACGAGGTGGCCGCTGGCATCGCCGCCGCGATCGGCAAACTGACCGGCGATCCGGCGCGGGCGGTCGAGCTCATCGGCGCGATCGTCGACGACGCCGTCCTCGACCGGCTCGCCGCAGCGGCCAAGCTCGGCGAGCCGGTGCTGGAGTCGCGGGAGATCAGCCACCCGGCGTACCCGGACGCGGTGGTGCGAACCCCACTGGTCGTCAAGCTCGGCGCGGACGCCGACGACGTCTACGGCCGGGAGTGGTTCGGGCCGGTCAGCTTCGTCGTCGCCACCGCGTCCACCGCGCACAGCGTCGAGATCTTCCGGCGTACGGTCGCAGCTCGCGGTGCGCTCACCGCCGGCGTCTACTCGACCGACCAGCGGGTGCTCGCCGACGTGGAGGCCGCCGCGCTGGACGTCGGTGTGCACCTGTCGGCGAATCTCACCGGCGGCGTGTTCGTCAACCAGTCGGCGGCCTTCTCCGACTTCCACGCCAGCGGTGCCAACGCCGCGGCGAACTCGGCGTTGACCGACGGCGCGTACGTCGCCGGCCGGTTCCGGATCGTCCAGTCCCGTCGGCACGTCTGACCCGGCCCGGCACGGGAGCCGGGTCGGCTCCCGTGCCGGCCCGGTGTCGGGTCGGCTACCGCGCCGGCTTCTGCCGGCCCGCCGGTCACGCCGGCCGGCGCATCTGCAACTCGGTCAGGTCCGACCGGGTCGGGTGCGGCAGGCGTACGCCGGTGTCGGCGAAGCCGAGCCGCTGGTACGCCCGCACCGCCCGGTCGTTGCCGACCACCACCTCCAGCAGCAGCTCCGGGCGTCCAGCCGCACGTGACCAGGCAGCGACCGCGTCGACCAGTTCGGCGAGCAGGTTCCGGCCCCGCCAGGCCGGGCTGATGTAGACGGCGAACAGGACGGACACCGACGGGTCGTCCCGCCAGACGTGTGCTCCCGCGTGCGCCACGAACCGCCGGTCCGCCGTCGGCTCGGTCGCCGTCCGCCCGGCTTGCGGGGTCGCCGTCCGCCCGGCTTGCCCGGTCGCCGTCCGCCCGGCTTGCGGGGTCGCCGGCCCAGTCTCGGCCACGAACTGGGCGATCAGGTCACCGACGGCGGACCGGGCCGCCCGCTCTGCGTACTCGTGCAGCGGGCGGGCCGCCGCGTCGGCGAGCCGTTCGATGAACGCCAGCGGCGAATCGGCGAGCATCTCCAGCCGCAGCGCGCGCATCCGGGCGGCGTCGTCGGCCCGGATCCGCCGGACCGCGGCTACCGGCGGTACGACGTGGTCGGTGTCGGTCCCAGTTCCCATGCCGGCATGCTCGCCCGGCTCGGCTTGGCCGACAACCGGAATCCCGCCTTCGGCCCGGCCCGCACCGGTCACGCCACCAGCCGCAGACGGTCGTGCCCTCGCCGGCAACGGGGTCACGCCACCAGCAGCAGGGCGGTGCCGAGTTGCCGGCAGTAGTCGACGCCGTGGTCGAGCCCGTGCCGCCCCGGGTAGCGGGCCAGCGCACCGATCACCCAGGTCTCCCCGATCGCGAGGCAGCTGACGTGCCAGAGCCCGTCCTCGTCGCGCAGCAGCCAGCCGTTCTTGATGGCGATGGTGGCCGCGTACTCGGGGGTGAGCGCGTCCCGTGGGCCGAAGTCGCCCTCACCACGGACGGCGCGCATCTCGGACAGCAGCCACGGCGTCCACTGCGGCCCGGCTGCCCGTCCGTCGGCGAGGCAGCGCCCCAGCCTGGTCAGATCGCGGGCGGAGACGACCGTGTTGCTCCACCGGTCGCGCTCCGGGGCCGAGTCGGTCAGTCCGCAGAGCCGTACCATCCGCTCGATGGACTCCCGGCCACCGACCCGGTCGAAGGTGGCGTCCGCGCCGGGATTGTCGCTGTCCCGGATGATCGACGACAGTTGGGCCAGCTGAGGTGTCCGGAGCATGTGGCCCTGTTCGTCGGCGCGGCGCAGGTCGTCGGCGGCCAGCCACACCTTGATCAACGACATGGTGTCGCTCTGCGCGGCGAAGTTCGGCGACCCGGTGATCAACCCGGTACGCCGGTTCAGCGCCGCCCAGGAGAAGAATCCGTCGGTCGGTGTCGGCACCGGGCCGGTGCGCAGCAACACGCTGCGCTGCTGGTGGTCGTGGTCAGGGTCGGCGACGGTCCAGCCCGGCTCGCGCGGCGGTGGTTTGCCGGCGTCCCCGGGCAGGCCGCCGGTGAACGCCGACAGCACGATGAGCAGCCCGACGGCGGCGGCCGCCGGGTGGCGTTGGCGGACGCGGTCGTGTCGGGGCGCGGTGCGGTCCGACCGTCGGACGGCCCGGCTGCCAGGTGCGCGATGCCGTCCGGGCTTCACGTTCTGCGGTGTACGGGACACACGTGGTCAACGAAATGTGGTGCCAGAGAGACTTGACTGGGGGTTAATGTCCCCTTTTGGGATAGTGCGGTGCCGTCAGACCTCGTGTAGCGTGCGATTCCGGCTGCTGTACTCGGGCAACCCGCACGGGAGTCCCGATCGGTGGCTCCGGCCGGCGAACACGCCGGTCAGAGGGCCGGCAGAGGCCCGGCACGACAGAAGTGAGGAAGTGCACCGTGGCGCAGGGCACCGTGAAGTGGTTCAACAGCGAGAAGGGCTACGGTTTCATCGCGGTCGACGGGGGTCAGGACGTCTTCGTCCACTTCTCCGCCATCGAGATGGACGGCTACAAGGCGCTCGACGACGGGCAGCGCGTCGAGTTCGAGATCGCTCAGGGGCAGAAGGGTCCTCAGGCGGAGAGGGTCCGGGTCATCGCCTAGTCACCCTGCTGGCCAGCCCGGTCACCCTGCTGGCCAACTGCACGTCCGGTGGTCGGTGCGGCCGCCCGACCGGACGGCGGCGTATCCGATAAGTCGACACAAGTCTGCGTACCCGCAAGGCGTCGGTTCTCCTCGTGGAGCCGGCGCCTTTCATCGTCTCGCCACCCGGCGACCGGTCGTCTCGCCGGCCGGCGATCCTGCCTACCCGCGCCGGGCCCGCTGTGCGGGCCCTGCCCACCTGATCTTGACCGTGACCGCCGTCGGCGGCCGTGCGGCCCGAAGGGGTACGTCGGGCGGCAAGTTGCTGTTCGCTTGCACTCGACAGGGGAGAGTGCTAAACAAGGATTGGCACTCGCCAACCGGGAGTGCCAAAGGTCGGGGCGGTGGGGCCACCGCCGTCGTCCCGCTTCGCGGGGTGACGGAGATGGCCGGTCGTCGCGGGCTATCCGGCCCGGCCGGCGGACGTCACTGTCGCCAGGTAGTGACGTCCGAAGGTGCGTAGAGCAGGCGGCATGGCGGAGCTGACCGGCTCCGGTGCTGCGAGCGTCCAGGAGGACAACGCCGTATGGCCAAGATGATCGCGTTCGACGAAGAGGCGCGCCGCGGTCTCGAGCGGGGCATGAACACCCTCGCCGACGCCGTCAAGGTGACGCTGGGCCCGAAGGGCCGCAACGTCGTGCTCGAAAAGAAGTGGGGTGCCCCCACCATCACCAACGATGGTGTGAGCATCGCCAAGGAGATCGAGCTCGAGGACCCGTACGAGAAGATCGGCGCCGAGCTGGTCAAGGAGGTCGCCAAGAAGACCGACGACGTGGCCGGTGACGGCACGACGACGGCGACCGTCCTGGCCCAGGCTCTGGTCCGCGAGGGCCTGCGCAACGTCGCGGCCGGCGCGAACCCGATGGCCCTGAAGCGGGGCATCGAGGCCGCCGTCGCCAACGTCGCGGAGGAGCTGAGCAAGCTCGCCAAGGACGTGGAGACCAAGGAGCAGATCGCGTCCACCGCGTCGATCTCCGCCGGTGACTCCAGCGTCGGCGAGATCATCGCCGAGGCGATGGACAAGGTCGGCAAGGAAGGCGTCATCACCGTCGAGGAGAGCAACACCTTCGGCCTGGAGCTGGAGCTCACCGAGGGTATGCGCTTCGACAAGGGCTACATCTCGCCCTACTTCTGGACCGACCCGGAGCGGATGGAGGCCGTCCTCGACGACCCCTACATCCTGATCGTCAACAGCAAGATCTCCTCGGTCAAGGACCTGCTCCCGATCCTGGAGAAGATCATGCAGTCGGGCAAGCCGCTGCTGATCATCGCCGAGGACGTCGAGGGCGAGGCGCTGGCCACCCTGATCGTCAACAAGGTGCGCGGCACCTTCAAGTCGGTTGCCGTCAAGGCACCCGGCTTCGGTGACCGCCGCAAGGCGATGCTGACCGACATCTCGATCCTCACCGGCGGCCAGGTCGTCAGCGAGGAGCTCGGCCTGAAGCTCGACGCGGTGACCATCGACATGCTGGGCCGGGCCCGCAAGGTCCAGGTGACCAAGGACGAGACCACGGTCGTCGACGGTGCCGGCGACGCCGAGCAGATCCAGGGCCGGGTCAACCAGATCCGGGCCGAGATCGAGAAGAGCGACTCCGACTACGACCGCGAGAAGCTGCAGGAGCGGCTGGCCAAGCTGGCCGGCGGCGTCGCGGTGATCAAGGTCGGAGCGGCCACCGAGGTGGAGCTCAAGGAGCGCAAGCACCGCATCGAGGACGCGGTGCGCAACGCCAAGGCGGCCGTCGAGGAGGGCATCGTCCCCGGTGGTGGCGTTGCCCTGGTGCAGGCCGGCAAGACCGCCTTCGACAAGCTCGACCTGGTCGGCGACGAGGCGACCGGCGCGCAGATCGTGAAGATCGCGCTGGACGCCCCGCTGCGGCAGATCGCCGTCAACGCCGGCCTCGAAGGCGGCGTCGTGGTGGAGAAGGTCCGCAACCTGGAGGCCGGCCACGGCCTCAACGCCGCCAACGGCGACTACGTGGACCTGCTGCAGGCGGGCATCATCGACCCGGCCAAGGTGACCCGGTCGGCGCTGCAGAACGCCTCGTCGATCGCGGCGCTGTTCCTGACCACCGAGGCCGTGGTGGCGGACAAGCCGGAGAAGACCCCGGCCCCGGCCGGCGCGCCCGGCGGCGGCGAGATGGACTTCTGAGTCCAGCTCGATCGTCCGCGCCGCGCGTCAACGCGACGCGCGACACGAGTACGGACCGCAGGGGCGGTCACCGGTTCGCCGGTGACCGCCCCTGCGGCATACGCGAGGCCGGTGAGCTGTTCGAGGCCGGTCAGAGCTGCTTGCGATACAAGAAGAAGACCCGCTCGATGCGGGCACCCGCCGCCGAGGCGTAGAACGGCACCGGGCCCACCCAGCCGATCTCGACCCGCTGATGGCCGGCCTCCGCCAGGTCCCGCAGACAGCGCCGCAACAGGATCGCCCCGATACCGAGCCCCTGCGCGGTCGGGGCCGTACCCATCGGCCCGAACCAGCTCGGCCGCGACGACCCGTACGCCGCGAAGCCCAGCACCTCACCCGGATCGCCGGTACGGACCGCCAGGTGGCAGCCGGCGTCGGGCCGGCCCACCGAATGCGCCACTTCGGCCGCCCACGCGTCGCCGAACGTCGCCTGGGTGAACGCCACCAGCGCCGCGACGTCGTCGCCGTCGGCCCGCCGTACGGTGATCCCGGCCTGCGCCAGGCGGCGCTGCGCGTCGGCGGTGTCCCGCAACGCCGGGGACCCGGCGGACGCCAGGTCGGCCGTCATGTTCCACGCGGTCCGGTCCTGCAGGTAGCCGAGCGCCATCGCCAGGCAGACCGCCGGCGTGTAGCGCACGTCCACCCCCGGCCAGGCGTAGTACGGCGGATTGCCGGCCAACAGCACCTCACCGGCGCCCCGGGCCGCCAGCGCGCTTTCCGCCCGGCCGAGCAACGCCCGCCCCAGACCCTGTCGACGCCACTGCGGATCCACCGCGATCAGGTCCACGTGACCGACCGACGGGTCCCGGTGCGCGACCGAGCCGAGCACGACCCCGCGTACCGTTTCGTCGACGACGGCGACCAGACCGATCGTCTGCCGCGGCCCCACCCCCGACGGATGATCGGGGACGACCGGCCCGTGCAGTCTGGTGACGATCTGCTCCGCCTCGGCGGCGTCTTCCGGCAGATCGAGCGCGGCGCGGCAGAGCGCCACGACGGCCGGCCGGTGCCGCTCGGACAGTTCCTCGATGGCGAACTCCTGTTCCACGACCGCCCACCCTAATTTGACTTGCGCTTCGACCCGTGCGGCGGGGCTTGGTGCCCTTCTTGGCGGGGTGCTGGTCGCGCGGAGGTTCCGAAACCCCGTCGGACCCGGCGCCTTGTCGTGCCGATGAGCGCGCGTCTGATCTTCCGCCCGTGGGTGTCTGTCGCGGGTTCGAGTCGCCGCCGTTTCACGCGTGGCCAGCCGGCGACCGCCCGTTGCCATCCTTGATGGACTTGCCGGCGCAGATGAATCCGACCAGCAGGGGATAGACCGCGCAGCGTTCGACCAGGCCGATCAGGCTGGCCGATGAGCCGGCGATGGCCAGGAAGCCGACCAGCGACAGAAGACCGAAGACGCCGAGGACGGTCATGGCCCGGCCGGTGGCGGCAGCGATTCCGGCCTGTCGGTGCGCTCGCCCGAGGATGATGATCAGTACGTTACCGCTGACGATGCCGAGCAGGGCGCCCACCGAGTGAAAGTCGATGGCACCGCTGTCGGGTGTCTCGCCGGTTCCTGGGAAGAAGGCCAGCAGGACGCCGCCGGCGGCCATCAGGAAGGCCACCGCGCGCACTGTCCAGCCGCGCAGGCCGTGCATGCCTGGGAGCATGGCGGTGCCGCAGAACAGGACGATCCCGAACAGGAAGAATCCGGTGTTCATGACCCAGGCCAGCGGCGAGTGCATGAGCTGCCCGAATCCCTCCGTGGGGCCGTGCACTCCGAGGTTGCTGATGTAGTGGTAGGTGTAGCTGTAGGGGGGATCCGTCCATGCCGCCGCGGCGATGAGCTCGGCGATGAAGAAAGCCAGCCCTCCGGCGATGAGCACGATGCCGGCAGCGGAGTTTTGCCTCTGCCGAGCGTCCACCCGGACGGGGGTCACGTTCAAGGTTCCTTCTCTCCCGGCTTCCCGCCGCATGTGTCGGTCCCGTCGGTCAATCTCCGGTGTGACTCCAATACTGTATCAAGATCAGTTATGGAGTCAATGCATCTAGCGAACAGGTCCAGTACTCTGTCGGCATGAGCGAGGGGCAGCGAACCGGGCGACGGGAGCGGAAGAAGGCAGCGACCCGGGCATCGATCGTGCAGGCCGCCCACGAACTGTTCCTGGAACGAGGGTTCGACGCGGTGAGCGTCCGCGAAATCGCCGACCGGGCGGATGTGTCGCCAACCACCGTCTTCACACACTTCCCGCACAAGGAGGCCCTCGCGTTCGGTGACGAGGACCTGCGACACGACCGGCTCGTCGCGGCAGTGGCTGACCGGCCGCCGGGGACCTCGATCTCCGCCGCGCTCAAGGCGCACTACCTCGCGGAGATCACCGCGCTCGGATCCGAACCCGCACGGTCGCTCCTCGTCCTCATGGAACAGACACCCGCCCTCGTCGAGTACGCCGAACGCATGTGGTTCCGCCACGAAGACGCGTTGATCGCCGCGATCACCACGGAGTTCGGGCTCGCCGAGCCCAGCGACGAGATCCGCTTCTACGTCCGCTTCGCCCTGCAGATACAGCTGAGCGCGACCCGGGCAGCCAACCCGGAGTCCGTCATCGACGCAGGGTTCCGGCTCCTCGACGAGGGCTGGCTGCGCTACCAGAGTCAGTTCCGCTAGCCGGCGCCCGGCGATGCGACTGCCCCATGTACGTATCTGTCGGGCCCCGGTGGGGTCCCCGCGACTCTGTGCAGCCGGCGGGCGAGCACGCAGCAGGTGGCCATCGCGCCTGACGGCGGCAGACAGCCAGGCGCGGACAGCGGAAAATATCAGTGCGCCGAGGCTAACCGGCGGCCTGCGCCGCCCGCACCGCGGCGTAGGCGTCGACCAGGCCGGCGCCGGTCAGGTTCGCCGGATCGCCGCAGGTGTCACCGCCCCCGGTGCCGGCCTCGGCGGCGGTCTGCCGCAGGATCCGCGCCGTGCCGTCCAGATCACCGATCAGCTCCGGTCGCGCCGACCAAAGCAGCGCCACCACCCCGGCCACCTGCGGGGTCGCCATCGACGTACCGTCCAGCGCCGCGTACCCGCCGCCGGGCATCGCCGACAGCACGTCGGCGCCCGGTGCCACCAGGTCCGGTTTGACGGTGCCGTCCGGCGCCGGGCCCCGGCTGGAGAAGTCGGTGACCTCCCGGTCGGCGTCCACCGCGCCGACGGTCAGCACATCGGTGTACGGGGCCGGCGGGTCGTCGACCGAGCTGCAGAACGGGCCGGTGTTGCCGGCGGCGGCCACCATCATCAGCCCGGCGGCGGCCAGCGCCTCGGTGGCCGGTCGCAGCGAACTCAGGTCGCAGCCTTCCAGCTCGGGGCAGCCCCAGGAGTTGGTCAGCACGTGCGGAGCGCGTTCCGGTCGCCCGTCGGCGAACGGGTCGCCCCCGGTCGGGAACGGGGCCAGCATGAACTGCAGGCAGTCCAGGTAGCGTGCCGGGTTGCCGAGGTTGCGGTCCAGGTTGACACAGCCGACCCAGGACGCGCCCGGCGCGACCCCGATCGAGGTGTCGCCGACGGCCGAGCCGAGCGTGTGGGTGCCGTGTCCGTTGTTGTCGGTCGGCGTACCGGTGCCGTTCCACGGGTCGAACCAGGAGTCGTCGCCGCCCCGGAACCCGTCCGCCAGCGCCGGATGCTCGCCGTCCACCCCGGAGTCCGAGGCGCCGACCACGATGCCGGCGCCGTCGACGCCGAGCTCCGTCCAGACCCGTTCGGCACCGAGCATGGTGATGTTCCACGGCGGGGTACGCGGAGCGGGCTGCTCGCCCCGTTCGGGCTCGACCGTGGCCGGCAGCGGCCGCAGTTGCTGACTGATCAGCACCCGGTCGACGTCGTCCCGCCGGGTCAGCCAGGGCCGCAGCGCCGGCCCGGCGTCCACCTCGATCGCGTTGACCAGGTAGTACGGCGTGTAGGACAGCCCCCACCGGTCCAGATCGTCGCGCAGGTCGGCCTGGCTGGCCTCGGCGGTGTCGACCAGCCGTTGGAAGACCGTGCGGACCCGTTCGTCGCGGGCCTGCGGTCCGGTGCCGCGCGGCACGTCGGACAGATCGGCCTGTTCCCGCAGCATCACGAACAGCCGTTCGCCGTGCAGCCCCGGCTGCCCGACGGCGAGGTGCACGGCGCCCCCGGCCACCGCCAGCGCCGCGACGGTGGCCGCCGCCACCGACCGCAGTGGTCGACCCGCCAGCCGTGGCGGTCGACCCGCCCGCCGCCAACCGAGACCGAAGCCGAGTCCGAGGCCCAACGCGAGCGCCAGGGCCAGCCCGACGCCGGCACCGACCGCCGCCCAGAACGGCAGGTCACGGCCGATGGCCAGGAGCAGCGAGACCTCTTCCGGGTCGAGCAGGGCCAGCGGTCCGGCGACGGACAGCCCGGCCAGTACGCCGACCGGCGCGCTGGACCGGTCGGCGGCCCAGCCGATCGCCGCGGCCGCGTACCCGATCGGGGGCAGCACCAGGATCGCGGCCAGCTGCCCGCCGGGCTGGCCGACGCCAGCGGCGAGCAGCAGCAGCCCGACTCCGGCCACCGTCCCGCCGAGCAGGATGGTGCGCACCGCTGAACGCCCCTGCGGACCGGCGCCGATCGCCGTCCAGAACCGGCGGGGCAGCAGTTCGGCGGCGTACCAGCCGATCGCGGCCGCTGCGGCGACGGCGAGTGCCGTCTCCACCGCGCCGCCCAGCGCACCGACCCACAACCAGGGCAGCAGCATGACCAGCCCGGCCGCGACGGCGATCAGGACAGCGGCCGTCCGGTCCGCCTTGCCCTGCTGAACCGGACCTGGCTCGGCCTGAGCTGACTGAACCTGACCTGGCTCGGCCTGGCCGGGCTGAGCCGGCTCGGCCTGAGCTGGCTCGGCCTGAGCTGGCTCGGCCTGAGCTGGCTCGGCCTCGCTCGGCTCGGCCCGGCGCCGCAGCGCCCGCAGCCCGGCGGCGCCGCCGGCGGCGAGCGCGGTGAGCGCGGCCAGGTACAGCTCGTGGTGGACGGTCGGTACGGCCCGCAGCAGCCCGAAACCGGCGAGGGCGAACGCGGCGACCAGCCAGGCCCGGCCGGTCGCCCGCACGGCCGGTGACCGGGGCACCAGCGCCAGCAGCATGGTGGGTACGCCGACCAGCAGTGCGTTGCCGAATGCGATCAGCGGCCAGACCACCGCCGGGGTGGGCAGCCCACTGGCCAGCAGGACCTGGTCGGTCAGCCAGCCGCCGGTCTGCGCGAACACCGTCACACCGACCGACCAGATCGCGATCGCCACTGCGGCGACCGTCGGCCACACGCTGGCCGGCGGCGGCCCGGCAGCGGGCGGCTGCATCGGGTACGGCGGCGGCATCGGGTAGGGCTGACCGGGATACGGATAGCCGGGATGACCGGGCGGCTGCGTCATGTCCGCCACCCTAGGCGGCCGGATACGGTGGAGAGGTGCGTGACCCTGCCGTCTCCCGGTACGCCGCCGGCCAACTGTCCGTGACCCGCCGCGCCGCCGATCTGCGCCGCCTTCGTGGCGAGCGGTTCGACGTACTGGTGATCGGGGGTGGGGTGACCGGCGTCGGCGCCGCCCTCGACGCCGCGTCCCGTGGGCTGAAGGTGGCGCTGGTCGAGGCCCGCGACTACGCCGCCGGCACGTCAAGCCGGTCCAGCAAACTGATCCACGGCGGGCTGCGCTATCTGGAGCAGCTCGAGTTCGGGCTGGTGCACGAGGCGTTGACCGAGCGTGGCCTGCTGGCCACCCGGATCGCCCCGCACCTGGTCCGGCCGGTCCCGATCCTGGTTCCGCTGCCGCAGGGCGGCGCCAGCGGGCCACGGGCGCTGCCCGGCCGGATCTGGCGGCGGGCCTACTACGGCACCGGGGTCGCCGCGTACGACGCGTTCGCCGGGGTGTTCGGCGGCGGTCGGGGGATGCCGCTGCACCGGCACCTGTCCCGCGAAGGCGCCCGGCGGGTCTTTCCCAGCCTGCGGTCGGACGTCGTCGCCGGCGCCGTGCGCTACTACGACGGTCAGGTCGACGACGCCCGGCTGGTGGTCACCCTGGCGCGGACCGCGGCCAGCCTCGGCGCGGCCGTGGTGACCAGCGCCCGCGCCGTCGGCCTGCTGCGCCAGGCCCGCGAGGTGACCGGGGTGCGGGTCCGGGACATGGAGGCCCGGCCCGGTGACCCGGACGCCGAGTTCGAGGTACGCGCCCGTACCGTCATCGCGGCCACCGGGGTGTGGAGCGACGACGTGTCGCGGATGCTCGGCGACGTCGGGGTCCGGCCCGGTCTGCGGGTACGCGCGTCGAAGGGCGTGCATCTGGTGGTGCCCCGGTCGGCGATCACCGGCGAGGCCGGGCTGATCCTGCGTACCGCCACCTCGGTGCTGTTCGTGCTGCCTTGGGGCGGGCACTGGATCATCGGCACCACGGACACCGACTGGCGGCTCGACCGCGCCCACCCGGCCGCCTCCGAGCGCGACATCGGCTACCTGCTCGATCAGGTGAACACGGTGCTGGACCGGCCGTTGACGCCGCGCGACATCGAAGGGGTGTACGCCGGGCTGCGGCCACTGCTGTCCGGTGAGGCGGACTCGACGTCGCGGCTGTCCCGGGAGCACGCCGTGGTGGAGCCGATGCTGGGTCTGCTGTTGGTGGCCGGTGGCAAGTACACGACGTACCGGGTGATGGCCGCGGACGTGGTGGACCGGGCGGCGGCCCGGCTCGGGGTGTCCCGGCCGTCGCGGACCGCCGACCTGCCGCTGCTCGGTGCCGACGGGTTCGCCGCGATGTGGCGGGACCGGGCCGACGTGGCCCGCCGGCATGGCGTACCAGGCGGGGTGCTGGAGCATCTGCTGGAGCGGTACGGCACCCTCGCGGTGGAGCTGCTGGCGATGATCGACGACGATCCGCTGCTGGCCAGCCCGGTGCCCGGCGCACCCGAGTACCTGGCCGTCGAGATCGCGTACGCGGCCCGCGCCGAAGGTGCGCTGCACCTGGACGACGTGCTGACCCGGCGGACCCGGATCTCGATCGAGACGCCGCACCGGGGCAACGACTCGGCCGGGCACGCCGCCGAGGTGATGGGCCGGGTACTCGGCTGGGACGACGCGGTGCGAGACCGCGAGGTGGAGCACTACCGGGCCCGGGTGGCGGCGGAGCTGCAGTCGCAGCGGATGCCGGACGACGCGACCGCCGACGCGGCTCGGCTCGGCGCGGCGGACGTCCGTGGCTTCGCCGCCGACCGGGGCGTGGACTGGCCGACCGACTCCGGCCTGCCGACCGGCTGATCCGTCGGGCCGGCTGGGTCTGCCGACCGACTCCGGTCTGCCGGCCGACTGAAGGTCAGAGCAGTTTGCCGGGGTTGAACAGGCCGGTCGGGTCCAGCGCCTGCTTGATGGCGCGGTGCACCCGCATGCCGACCGGGCCGATCTCCTCGGCCAACCAGTCGCGTTTGAGCAGGCCGACCCCGTGCTCGCCGGTGCAGGTGCCGCCGAGGTCCAGCCCGAGTCGCATGATCGCGTCGAAGGCCGACCGGCCGCGCGTCAGGCTGTCCGGGTCGGCCCGGTCGACCACGATGTTCGGGTGCAGGTTGCCGTCGCCGGCGTGCCCGACGACGCCGATCGGTACGGCGTGTTCGGCGGCGATCGCCTCGACGCCGTCGAGCATCCGGGCCAGTGCCGAGCGGGGCACCGCCACGTCGTCGATGATCAGCCCGCCGTTGCCGGCGGGGAAGGTCTGCGCGGCGAGGCGTTCCATCGCCGGGTGGGCCAGCCGGCGGGCCTGCAGCAGGGCGGCGGCCTCGACAGCGTCGCTGGCGGCGTACACCTCGGCGGCGCCGGCGGCGGTGCACACCTGCGCGATCCGGTCCAGGTCGGTGCCGGCGGCGGTGCCGGTGTCGACCGAGGCGAGCAGCAGCGCGGCGGCGTCGGTGCGCAACCCCATCGGCCGGTACGCCTCGATCGCCTGCAGGTGGGTGCGGTCCAGCAGCTCCAGCAGGCTGGGGCTGAGCCCGCCGGAGGCGATGCCGGCGACGGCGGTGCCGGCCGCGGCGGTGGAGTCGAAGACGGCGACCAGGGTGAGCGAGGCGTCGGCGGCCGGCCGCAACGCGACGGTCACTTCGGTGATCACCCCGAGGGTGCCTTCGGAGCCGACGAAGAGCCGGGTCAGGTCGTAGCCGGCGACCCCCTTGGCGGTACGCCGGCCGGTGCGCAGCACCTCGCCGCTGGCCAGCACCACTTCGAGCCCGATGACGTACTCGCCGGTCACGCCGTACTTGACGCAGCACATGCCGCCGGCGTTGGTGGCCACGTTGCCGCCGATGGTGGACGACTCCCACGAGCCGGGGTCCGGCGGGTAGCGCAGCCCGTGCCGGGCCACCTCGGCGGCCAGGGTGGCGTTGACCACGCCGGGCTGGACGACGGCGGTGCGGTTGACCGGGTCGACGTCGACGATCCGGTCCATCGCGGCGGTGGAGAGCACCACCGCGCCGTCGACCGCGTTCGCCGCGCCGGCCAGCCCGGTCCGCGCCCCCTGCGGCACCACCGGTACGCCGTACCGGTTGGCGACGCCGACGGTGGCGACCACCTCGGCGGTCGTCCGGGGCCGGACCACGACGGCCGGGGTGCCGGCGGCGCACAGGTCGGCCTCGTCGCGCTGGTGGCCGCGCAGCAGGTCGGGGTCGGTGAGCACCGCGCCGTCGGGCAGCGCCGCACGGAGGGCCTCGATGAGGTCGGACATCTTCGCAGGCTAGCCAGCGCGGCACCGGACCGGCCACCTCGGGCGTGACCGGATGGGCAATAACGCCATAAGCCGCAAATTGCTCGGTACGCTGCCCGCATGGCCGACGCCGGGAAGCCACCACGCGCGGCGGCGGCACCCCGCCTCACCGGGCTGCTCACGCTGACCCGTAGCCGGGTCTCCATCGAGGTCCGGGAGCGGTCGGAACGGGTCCGCGCCAACCTCGTACTCGCCCTGCAGGCCGGCCTGGCGGCGGCGCTGGCCTGGTTCATCGCCCGTCGGGTGATCGGCCACCCGCTGCCCTTCTTCGCCCCGATCTCAGCGGTGATCATCCTCAGCGCCTCGATCGGGCAGCGGCTGAAACGCGCCGCCGAACTGGTGGTCGGCGTCGCGGTCGGGATCGCCATCGGCGATCTGATCATCATCACCATCGGCACCGGCACCTGGCAGCTGCTGCTGATCGTGCCGCTCGCGGTGATGGTCGCCGTCTTCCTGGGCAGCGGTGCCGCGCTGGTCACCCAGGCCGCGTCGTCCGGGGTGCTGGTCGCCACCCTCACCCCGCAGACAGAGAGCCTCTACCCGGACCGGTTCATCGACGCCCTGGTCGGCGGGCTGATCGGGCTGGTGGTGCTGATCCTGCTGCTGCCACTCAACCCACTGGTCATCGTGCGCCGCGCCGCCGACCCGGCGTTGGACGTGCTGTCCGACATGCTGATCCTCAGCGGCAAGGCACTGGCCGGGCGGGACCGCCGCCGGGCCGAGGCCGCCTCGAAGCGGCTGCACGAAGCGGAGAAGGAACTGTCCGAATTCCGCGACGCGGTCGAGGCGGGACACGAGACGGCGGTCCTGGCGCCAGCGCGCTGGCGAGCCCGCGGCCCACTGGCCCAGTACGCCGAGAGCGCCGAGTACGTCACCCGTGGGCTGCGCAACTCCCGGGTGCTGACCCGCCGGGTGGTCTCCCTCCTGACTGAGGACGAGCCGGTGCCGCGCGCCCTGCCGGAGGCGGTCTGCCACCTCGGCGACGCGGTGCGCATCCTGCGCCACGAGCTCGACGCCGGCACCGATCCGGTGCACACCCGGCGTCGGGCGTTGGACGCAGCCAGGTGCGCCGGTGCGGCGTACGACGCAGGTGTGGGGTTCAACGGCAGCGTGGTGGTCGCCCAGGTCAGGGCTACCGCGAGCGACCTGGTCCGGGCCAGCGGCACCGAAGCGGGCGCGGTCGAGGAGATGGTCAGTGAGGCGTTCGGGCGCGACGGCCCGGAATGACCGGCCGGGCGACACGCTGCCCGCCGTTGGTCGGTGCTGGCTACGCTAGCCCAATGTCCGACACTGTCCCCGGTGGTCCATCCGGCTCCCGCCCTGCGGCGGATTCGACCGATCCGACCGAACCGGTGGACGCGGTATCTCCGCCCGAGCAGCCAGCTCCGCAGACGTCGGCGGAGCCGGTGTCTCCGGCCGACCCGCCAACCGCAGCGGAGCCAGTAGCTGCGGCCGACCCGCCAACCGCAGCGGAGCCAGTAGCTGCGGCGGACCCGCCAACCGTGGCCCCAGCGGCCGCGCCAGCGGAGTCGGCGGACGGGGTCGTGCCGGCCGGTCGGCTGCGGCGTAGCGTCTGGCTGCGCTGGCTGGCGTTGGCCGGCATCGTGGTGCTGATCGCCGGCTGCGGCGTCGCCATCCTGGTCTACCTCGGCACCGCGCTCGGCCCGGTCGCGTTGACCGTCGGCGTCATCGCGGCGGTGCTGCCCGTACCGGTGCTGGTCGCCTGTTTCCTGTGGCTGGACCGGTACGAACCGGAGCCGGTGCGCTACCTCGCTTTCTGCTTCGCCTGGGGGGCGTTCGTCTCCACGTACGCCTCGCTGAACGTGAACAACTTCTCGGCGGATCTGCTCTACAACCTGGGTTACTCGGAAGCGCTGGTGGCGGTGCTGGTGGCGCCGTTCATCGAGGAGCTGACCAAGACCCTCGGCCCGATCCTGCTGCTGCTGACCCGCCGCCGCGAATGGTCCGGCATCACCGACGGGATCGTCTACTGCGGCATGTCCGCGATCGGCTTCGCGATGGTGGAGAACATCCTCTACCTCGGCGGATACGGCTACGCCGCCGGCGCCGAGCAGTACGGCCCGGCGACCGGCGCGCAGAACGTCTTCGCCATCTTCATCGTCCGGATCCTGTTCACCGGCTTCGCCCACCCGCTGTTCACCTCGATGGCCGGTGTCGGTCTCGGGGTGGCCGCGCGCAGCGCCGACCGGCGGATCCGGGTGCTCGCGCCGACCGCCGGGCTGCTGCTGGCGATGATGCTGCACGGGGCCTGGAACCTGATCCCGACGCTGGTCGAGGCGACCGGCCAGACCCTGATCCTGCTGTACGGCTACATCGGCTTGATGGTGCCGATCTTCTTCGGCATGGTCGGCCTGGCGGTGTGGCTGCGCAGCTGGGAAGGACGGCTGACCGAGCGGGTGCTGCCCGACTACGTCCGGGCCGGCTGGTTCACCCCGCCGGAGGTAGCGGCGTTGGGCAGCCTGGGCCGGCGACACTCGGCGCGCCGCTGGGCCAGCCGGGTGGCCGGCGAGCCGGGCGTACGGGCGATGCGCGACTTCCAGGCCGCCGCCACCAAGCTGGCGCTGCTGCGCGACGGCCTGCTGCGCGGCCTGGAGAGCAAACCGAAGGAGCTGGCTCGGCACGCCAAGGAGGAGCAGCGGCTGCTGACCGCGCTGGCCGGCTACCGGCAGGCGTTCGTCGGCCGGGACCCGCAGGCGCCGCACGCGCTGTGGAACGGGGCGGACTACCAGATCACCTTCCCGGACGGCAGCCAGCGGCAGGTGCCCGCGCCGGATGAGCCGGTGGTGCCGATCCCGGTGGTGCTCACCGCGCCACCGCCCCCTCCGCCGCCGATGTTCGCCGGCTACCCGGGCTGGCCAGGCGCCGGGCCGGGTACTCCGCCCGGCTACGGCCCACCCCCGTTCCCCGGCTACGGCGCCCCGCCCCCCGGTTACGGTCCGCCGCCCCCGTACTCCGGCTATGGCGCTCCGCCCCCGCCGGGGTACGGTCCGCCGTCCGGGTATCAGGTCCGGCCCGGCTACTACAACCCACCGCCGCCCGGCTACGGCCCGCCCCCCGGTTAGCGGCGATCTCGCAGCGGCTGCAGCTGCCGAGGGAACCTCCATGACCCTCAAACCGGCCGGATGAGGGTCATGGAGGTTCCCTCGTTTCCAGATCTCGTCAGCCCGAGCGCCGTCGCCAGCCGGCCGACGCCGGCGAGCTGCGGTCCGCACCGGGCGATCTCAGCCACGACGGTACGGGCGGCAGGCCGGCAGCGGATTTCAGCCGGTGCGACGCGGTCCGCCTCGACGAGCCAGCGTCCCGCCGCCGTGAAGTCACCGACGTCGAGGTACGCGCGTGCGGCGTCCACCAGGTACGCCGCCCGGTGTTCGGCCGGCAGCCCACGCCATGCCTGCTGCTGGGTGGCTGTCTCGTGTCGGCGTACCGCCTGCCGGGCATCGCCCGCCTCCACCGCCGCCACGATGTGCGCCAGCTCGACGGCCGCCGGGCTGAAGCTCGCCGTCCGGTAGTCCTGCCCGTCGCCGATCCGCGCGGCGACGCCTTCGGCCTGCCGGAGCAGCTCACCGACACTGTGAGTGTCGCCGCAGCCGGCGGCGGCCAACCCGGCCTGCAGCAGCAACGTCCCGTACACCGCCCGGGAACCCGGTCTCGCCTTCCCATTGGTGGATGCGGCGACCCGGTCGGCGGCGGCGACCGCCGTGGTCATCGCCAGCCGGCTCTGGCCCAGCCCGCGCAGCGCCTGTGCGAGCGGCACCGCCGCCGACCCGGCCAGTAGCGGATCGCTGCCAGCCGTGGCGAGTGCCCGGTCGGCGGCCAGCCAGGCCAGGTCCGACTCGCCGACTTTGACCAGCACGAGCGCCACGACCCGGTACGCCTGCACCAGCAGACCCGTCCCATGTTCTGGTCGCGCGGTGTGCAGCCGCCGTGCGGCGTCCAGCAGCTCCGGCACCGTCCGCAGCAGCCGTGGATGGTCCCCGTGCCGGTACGTTGACCAGGCGTGCTCCACCCGCTGCGACACCTCCCCGGCATCGGGTGCTGCCCAGGTCGGGCCGGCGGCGAACACCTCGTAACGCGCGAGTGCCGCCCGGACCGCCTCGACACCGGCCGGCGCGCCGCCGATCTGTGGCTGGCCGGTGTCGCCCAGCAACTCCGTCGGGTCGACCCGCAGCACGTCGGCAACCTGCTGGATCAGCGAGAACCGGTCCAACCGCCGGACCCCGCGCTCGACCTTCTCCACCCAGCTCTTCGACCGGCCGATCCGGTCGGCGAGCACCTGCTGGGTCATCCGCCGCCGCACCCGCCACAGGGCAACCCGCCGCCCGACCGCCACACTCACGGCGCACGGCCGGGTGGGCACGGCCACGGCGTCCCCTCCGGGCACACCGCACAACACCACGACGGACGCGTCGGCTCGTGCACCGGCCCACCGCCGGCCTGGGGCTTCTTCACCGGAGGTAGTGCCGGCCGGCGTTACCGCCCCGGCGCTCCGCTCGATCGGTCCGGGTCGCCGGCCGCCGGTCCGGCGGCGGCACCGTACGGTCGGCGTACCGCCGCCGGCCCGGCACCGGGTAGACCACATCGACCGGTATGTCCGCACGCTGAAACCACTTCCCGAACACAGACGTCCCCCTCGACGAGTGTGGAGGGCGGCGACCCGAGGTGGCTCTCCGTGTCGACCCCGGGCCGCCGCCGTAGACGGGCCCGACGCGCGAAAGGGCGATCACGGGATGCGACGTCGGGCCCTGCTGGCAGGTCGCTGATCCACAGGTGATGCGACCTGGTCCCAGCCTGACCGGCGCTCGGCCGACGGTCTACAGTGTCGCCGTCCGCCAGCGCTGGCTACTGTCCGCCGTCACATCGATGGCTGATGGGTCGCGCACAGCTCATCCAACTCGGCCGCCGGCACCCCTACCTCGGCCAGACCCCGGCGGACGCGTTCGACCCGCCACCAGTTCGACGCCGCGACCCGGCCCGAGGCGACCGCCGCCGCGACCTGCGCTATCGACTCGTGCGGGTCAATTGGCAGCACGGCCTGGCCGAGATCCAACCGGGCCGACGCGATCCGCCGGGGGCGGCTGCCCTCGGCGAGCAGCCTGGACAGGACCTCGCTGGCCTCGGTGGCGGCAACCGGATCACCGACCCACGCCAAGGTGGTCGCCGCGTAAGCTCGGGCTTTGCCCGGGTCGTAGCGGTAGTGATGCTCGGGCCGGTCCGGCTGGCTCAACGGCGACACCATCCGCTCCAGCTGGGCCAGTCGTTGCCCGGTGGCCGGTCGGTCGCCGAGCAGCGCCAGCGCCCGCCCGGTCTGCGCGGTCGCTTGCAGTTTGACGCTGCTTCCGGTCGGAGCGATGTTCTGCGCGCCCTCGGCCAGGCCGAGCGCGGTCGCGGGGTCGCCGGCAGTGAGGGCCTCCCACGCGCGCGTTTCCAGGCACCATGCGCGGATCTCAGCGTGCTCGGTGTGGGCGGCCATCTCGCTGGCCGTGTGCAGGTGCCCGGCAGCGGCGCCGTTTCGGCGTAGATCGATCAGCACGGTAGCGGTGAGCAGCGACAGCCATCCCCCGGCGACGAGGATCCGTCGGTGCTGGCCCAGCGTCATTCGGCGGCCGGAGCTGATCAGGGTGGTGACGTAGGTCAGGTGCTGGCGGATGCGAGGAAGGAGGACGTGGGACGCGGTGACGGGGTAGGCGACGGCAAGCTCGTCAACGGCTGCTTCCAGGCCAGCGAGGGTGCTACTGCTGATGTCGGTGGCCGCGACCCGGCGGGCCAGCTCGACGGAATCGTGTGCCCCGTCGTCGGTGAGCATCGCGGAGAGCACTCCGCCGGATTCGAGTACGTCGTCGAGCCTACCGGCGATCTCAGGCGTCGGTGTCTTGCGACCGGTTTCCAGATCGTGCAGATACGACTTGGCGTAGTGCGCCTTCGCGGCGAGATCACGCAGCGAAAGCCCGGCCTGCTGACGCAACCGGCGCAAGGTCGACGGCCATCGCGGGTCGATGATGCGAGTCACGCACGTCACCACCTTGTCTGCTGCCGGGTGGCACCGACCGAAATCCTCCCGGCTCTTGCCGTCACACCAGACGTTACTCCGCGTACCCATCACCACACAGGATCCTCTCGGCACAGAGCGTGGAGGGCGGCGACCCGAGGCGGCTCGGCGTGTCGACCCCGGGCCGCTGCCCAGCGGGCGGGCCCGACGCGCGAAAAGGGCGATTGCGGGGGTACGGCGTCGAGCCCAGCTAACGCGAGGTATCGCAGTACTGCACATGCCGTTGCGAACCTGGCGTACGAGGCGGCTAGTGAACCTCTATGAGTAGCATGGCGATAACGTGCAGTGATGTCTACTGTTCAACCGTTCGTCGGCCGCTTGCAAACAGCCCGCCGCAGCCGAGCGGACCCGGTGGCATCGGCAACGGTTTGGACCTCTTCGGGTGTCTGAATGCTCGCGTCCTGATCCCCGACCTCTGCATGCACGTCGGCAAGCGCGAGAAGGTAGTCGCCAGCCCACTCGGCGTGCCGCTGCACATCGGGAAGGGCGGCAAGGCCAGCGGTCAGGTCGCTGATCGCGGCATTGGCTGCCCGGCGATCGGTGCTGGCGTGGATGGCGTGTACGAGCCTTGCGAATCATTTCGGTCGCCGCCCGGCGATCATCACATGGACCACCGCGCACGCCGGCTGCAACGTGTCGTACGCCCGCTCGGGACAACTCCGCGACCTCCGTTGGCCGGCCGCTCAGCTTTGCAAGGTGCCCGCGGAAGCTGATCACGAGAGCGATCAGGTCCACATCGCCGGCCGCTCTAGCGGCCGCCTCAGCTTGGGCGACGGTACGGCGAGCGGTCCATACTGGCCGAGGGTCATTGCTCACACAGATAGCTTGCCGAGTACGCGACCTGGCGGCCCGGCCCTCGGTAGGACAGCCCAGCGGCTTGCCGCAACGACCGCAGAGTGGTTGGCCAACGGGGATCGAGAATGATCGGACACGGATCAGCTGACATGGCGTCGGCGTGTCGAGTCGATGGGGCGTAGTGGATCAACGCAGAGCGGCGGCGTCAGGATGGCTGAGCCGCAGCCACACTGGAGCGTCGGCGGCCAGCTCGCTGAGCACCGCCGTCGCTTCCGGCCAGTCCCGCAACTCGGCGTGCGCGCGGGTGACATCGGGTCGATGCCGCCGGGAGGTGATCGCGGCACCGCCCCGGCGTACGTCGGCAGCCAGGTCGAGCGCGCGGCGCGGCTCGCCAGCGACCACCGCTGCCTCGACCCGCGTCATGTCGACCCTGCTCGACCGCATCCCGCCGACGATGAAGCCGGCCCTGGCGCAGCAGCAACCACGTCGTTTCGCTTGACCGTGGCCGCGCTCGGCAGCTCGTCACCTACGGCTGCGGCGGTGTGGAAGTGATCATTACCGCGGGTGTTCGTATCGTCACTCACATCTTGCCCAGGGGTGGGGGGATAGTTAAACTTCGAAGCCTGCCGGATCCTCGATGGATCCCCCTTCGGTGCGGTCATTGGAGACTCATGAGGCGCTATCTGCAACAGGTCCTGGCGTTCTTCGCCTTCGCCTTTCTGGCCGTCGGATCGTCGACACTGGTCGCCGCGACACCCGCCCAGGCGTTCGGCAACGAGACCTTTGGCTGCCGCGTGACGCCGGGGACAGATACCACTTGGCGGACGACCTGCTCCAACACGGTTCCGGCAAGTTCCTACAATGTCCGCTTCGCGGTCCTCAATCAGTCGGGCGGCGGGTACACCTACTCGTGGAACATCAGCGGGACCAACCACTACGTGAGCAGCGGTTGTACCTCCACGTCGTCATCGTGCGTGGTGACCGTGTCGAACAACCAGGATCATTTCATCAACGCCACGGTCACTTACAGCAAAGACGGACAGAGTGCGACCAGGCATGCCGAGGCCTTCACCCTCATGTACTGCGGCGATCACCTCTGCTGACCCGTCGAAGGCGCCTGACCGGACGTCACTTCAAGCTCACCTGCATCTGATCGGCGTAAGACGCCCGAGCTACCCGGCTGCGGTTTTGCGGGAGGTGGGTGATCGGGCTGTTGAGGCGGTCACCCGGTACAACATCGCGATGGATTACCGGGCGGGAACGAAACCTCGACAAGGCGATCGACGACCTCGAACTCGTCATCGGTCTCGACCGCAGGTCGAGCACCCGGACCTTGCCTCCGACACCGCCCTGTTGGAACAGGTCCGCCAGGAACGAGCGGCAGCGCAGGAAGCGACCTGAACGCCGGGAAGCAGGTCTGCGCAGGGATCGGATGCAGGTGATCCGACGTGGTGTCGGCGTGTCGAGTCGATGGGACGTAGTGGATTATGGGCAGGTAGCACCGACGCCGACGGCCCAGTCGGCTGCCGGAGCAACTGGAGTCAGGGACCGGGAGTCAGAGGTACAGGCCGGTGGAGTCTTCTTCGACCCGCTGGGCGGCCACCGCGTGCACGTCGCGTTCGCGGAGCAGGACGTAGCCCCGGCCGTGCAGCTCGACCTCGGAGCGGTCCTCCGGGTCGAACAGCACCCGGTCACCGGTGACGATCGAGCGTACGTTCGGTCCGACCCCGACCGTGGTCGCCCAGGACAGTCGCCGGCCCACCGACGCGGTGGCCGGGATCACGATGCCGGCGGTGGAGCGGCGCTCGCCCTCGCCGCCTTCGAGTTTGACCAGCACCCGGTCGTGCAGCAGGCGGATCGGCAAACCGTTGTCGTGTGGTGGGTCGGCGGTCACGACCGAACCGTACCGCGTGCGTGTGCGGGCCGGTCGCGGGTGGGTCGGCCGGATGGTTGCCCGATGCCCGTACGGGGCACATCGGGGAGAGTCCAGGGAGGTAGCGGCAGCAACGACGCACATGTGCCCGCTACCGTGTACGCACCGATACTCGACTCCGGGGGTTCGCTTGAGCCGGCTGCAACAGATGAGAGGGCGGCTACGCCAGGCGTACGAGGCCGGGCGGGAGTCGGTGCGGACCGCCCGGGAGCGGGAACGGTCCCGCCGGGCAGCCGCTGCGGCCGGTGCCGCCGACGAGCTGACCGGCGCGGGTGCCGAGCCGGGCGCGGAGACCCCACCGCCGGGCGACGGACACCTGTCGACCACGAGCCGCGACGACGCGGACGTGCCGCACGCGCTCCGGATCGCCGCCGCCTGGTCGTGGCGGTTGATCGTGATCGGGATCGTCGGCTGGGCGTTGCTGCGGGTCATCGGCAACGTCCGGATCGTCATCATCCCGTTGCTGGTGGCGCTGCTGCTCGCCGCGTTGCTCGCCCCGGCGGTCGGCTGGCTGCTGCGGGCCCACGTGCCCCGCACCCTGGCCACGGCGGTAGTGCTGATCACCGGGCTGGCCGGGGTGGTCGGCACGCTGACCCTGGTGGTCAACGAGTTCATCACCGGCCTGCCCGACCTGAGCGAGAAGGCGTCCAGCGGCATCGGGGAGATCCAGAAGTGGCTGCGCACCGGGCCGCTGAAGCTCGACGACGGCCAGCTCGACCAGTACGTCGAGGCCGGTCAGAACTGGATCAACGAGAACACCCAGACGTTGACCAGCGGCGCGGTCTCCACCGCCGGGACGGTCGTGGAGCTGTTCACCGGTGCGCTGCTGGTGCTGTTCTCGACGTTCTTCTTCCTCCGCGACGGGCAGCGGATCTGGCGGTTCATCGTCGGCATGTTCCCGCTCGCGGCGCGCTGGCGGGTCGACGACGCCGGTAGCGCGGCCTGGATGACCCTGGTCGCCTATGTCCGGGCGACCGTGCTGGTGGCGTTCATCGACGCCGTCGGCATCGGGATCTTCCTGGTGCTGTTCGACATCCCGTTCGCGTTCGCGCTGGCCGCGCTGGTGTTCCTGGGGGCGTTCATCCCGATCGTCGGTGCGACGCTGTCCGGCGCGGTGGCCATCCTGGTGGCCCTGGTGGACAGCGGCTGGGTCACCGCGTTGATCATCCTGGGCGCGGTGATCGGGGTGCAGCAGCTGGAGGGCAACGTCCTGCAGCCGCTGATCATGGGGCGGGCGGTGGCGATCCACCCGCTGGCCGTGGTGTTGGCGGTGACCTCCGGCGTGGTGCTGGCCGGCATCGTCGGCGCGCTGGTCGCCGTACCGCTGATCGCGGTGCTGAACACGGCGGTACGCCGGCTGGCCCGCCGCCGGCACGTCCCGCCGCCGCCACCGCCGGAGTCCGTGGTGATCGGCACCAGCCCTCCGTGACCCGACCACGGCCGCCCGGCGGCCTACCCGCCCAGCTCGCGGCGGGTCAGCTGGCGGCCAGCCGGCGCAGGGCGCCCTGCACCACCTCGGGCCGGGTGGTGTACCAGAACGGCGGCAACGAACGGCGCAGGAACGCGCCGTAGCCACGGGCGGTCTCCAACCGGGAGTCCAGCACCGCCACGACACCCCGGTCACCGGTGGACCGGATCAGCCGACCGGCGCCCTGCGCCAGGCGTACCGCCGCGATCGGCACGCTGACCGCCGCGAACCCGGAGCCGCCGGCGGCGTCCACGGCGGCGGCGCGGGCGGCGGCCAGCGGCTCGTCCGGCCGGGGGAACGGCAGCCGGTCGATCACCACCAGTTGGCAGGCGTCGCCGGGCACGTCCACCCCCTGCCACAGCGACATCACGCCGAACAGGCAGCTCGCCTGATCTTCCCGGAACCGGCGGACCAGCAGCGGCAACGCCTGCTCGCCCTGCACGTGCACGGTCAGCCCGGTCCGGGCCCGGACCAGCTCCGCGGCCTGCTGCGCGGCCCGCCGGGACGAAAACAATCCGAGGGTACGGCCACCGAGTGTGCCGATCAGCGACAGCAGCTCCTCGCCGGCCTGGGCGGGCAGCCCGGAGACGGTCGGCCGGGGCAGGTGCGCGGCGACGTACAGGATGCCCTGCTTGGGGTAGTCGAACGGGGAACCGACGTCGAGTGACCGCCAGCTGAGATCGTCGGCCGTGACCGCCTCGGCCTGCTCGGTGGCCGGGGTGGCGGTCTCCAGACCCAGCGACCGGGCCACCGTGTCGAACCGGCCGCCGAGGGTCAGGGTGGCGGAGGTGGCCACCACGGTCCGCTCCTCGTAGAGGTGGCTGGACAGGGTGCCGGCCACCGACAGCGGTGCCACCACCAGCGCCCGGCGGTTGGCGGCCGGACCGTCCGGCTTCTCCACCCAGGCGACGTCGTGTTCGGCCTCGTCGAGCAGCCGTTGGGCGGTGGTGGAGAGCTCGTCGAGCACCGACTTGGCCTGCTGTTTGCGGACCGGGTCGGGATCGTCGGCCTTGATGTCGCCGATCTTGTCCAGCGCGGCCCGGGTGGCCGACTCCAGCAGGGTGCACGCCTCGTGCAGCGCCGGCGGCAGACCGCTGGTCAGCCGGCCGGCAGGCGACTCGCCCAGCCCGACGGCGAGGGCGTCGCCGGCCTCGGTGAGCTGCTCGGCGGTCTCCGGCGGCAGCAGCGGCCGGGCCCGGCGGGCGGCCCGGTCGATCGCGTCGGGGGTGAGCTCGGCCTGGGCGGCCGACGAGACCCGGTCGGCCAGCTCGTGGGCCTCGTCGACGATCAGCAGCTTGTGCGGCGGCACGATGTGTCGGCCGGCGAGCATGTCGACGGCGAGCAGGCTGTGGTTGGTGACGACCACGTCGGCTTCGCGGGCCCGGAACCGGGACGCCTCGGCGAAGCATTCTTCGCCGTACGGGCAGCGGGCCGCCCCGACGCATTCCCGGGCGGGCATCGACACCTGCCGCCACACCTGGTCGTCGACGCCGGGGTCCAGCTCGTCGCGGTCGCCGGTGTCGGTCTCCATTGCCCAGTCGCGCAACCGTTGCACCTGCTTGCCGAGCCGGTTCGCGGCACCCAACCAGCGGGTGCCGCCGCCGCTGCCACCGTTGCTACCGCCGCTGTCGCCGTTGTCGCCGGCGGCGTCGAACAGGTCCGTCGGCTCCTCCTCGGCCGAGTCCTCCAGCCGGGCCAGGCACAGGTAGTGGTGCCGGCCCTTGAGGACGGCGAAGGTGGGCCGGCGGCGCAGGATCGGCTCGACCGCGTCGGCGAGCCGGGGCAGGTCGTGCTCGACCAGCTGCGACTGCAGCGCCAGGGTGGCGGTGGAGACCACCACCGGGCCGTCGACGGTCAGCGCGGGTGCCAGGTAGGCCAGCGATTTGCCGGTGCCGGTGCCGGCCTGCACGAGCAGGTGGTGCCGGGTACGGATGGCGTCGGCGATCGCCGCCGTCATCTCCTGCTGGCCGGGTCGGGCCGAGCCGCCGGGGACCGCGCCGACCGCGGCGGCGAGCAACTGGGCGGCGCTCGGCCGGCCGGTGCCGGAGCGGCCGGCCGGGCGCGGCGGGGCCGCCGGAGCGGACGCGGTGCTGGTGGTCGTCGCAGGGGTCACCCGGTGACAGTACCGATCACCACCGTCGTCCCAGCGGTCATCCACAGCCCATCGGCCGGTGTCGGCCGGTGTCGCCCGGGGCTGTCGCCGGCACTGGGGCGTCACCTGCACGTTGCCTTCCGGTGGGCGGCCATCGGTTAAGGTGCGACACATGTCGAGCGATGTCGTACGGGTGGTCTATCGCAAGTACGACGGTTCGGCCCACCGCGACTATCCGGCCCGCCGGTTGACTGAGGACGAGGTCGGCGTGTGGCTCGGCGTGCCCCGGGGCACCGAGTCGATCTACCACGGTCGCCCGTCGGTGGAGCAGATCCCGTTCGTCTTGCTGGTGCCGCGTGAGCAGTGGTGGACCTGCATGTTCAACCCGCCGCCGCGCACCAGCGAGGTCTACTGCGACATCGCCAGCCCGGCCCGCTGGGAGGACGAGTCCACCGTACACCTCATTGATCTTGACCTTGATGTGGTGCGGCGCCGGGCGACCGGTCTGGTGGAGCTGCGCGACGAGGACGAGTTCGCCGAGCACCGGGTGCGGTACGGCTACCCGGACGACCTGGTGGAGTCGGCCTGGGCCGCGGCCCGATGGCTGCAGGACGCGCTCGGCGACGGCACCGAGCCGTTCGCCTCGGCCTACCGGAAGTGGCTGGCGCTGGTCTGCTGATCCGGCGGGCTCGCCGGTCGGCCGGTCGGGTAGCGGTCGGCTGGTCGGGTAGCCGTCGGCTGGTCGGCCGGGGGCCGGCTGGGTGATGATCGTCGGATGACTGCTGACCTGTACGAGCCACCTGTCCGGGAACTGCTACGGGTCGGCGCCGGCCGGCCGGTCGACCTCTCCGCGATCGACCCGAGGTCGACGCCAGGGCTGCCGGCGCTGTCGGTGACCGGGCCGGACCGCAAGTCGTGGGCCCGCGCCGAGGTCCGCCGGATCGGTGACGAACTGGCCGAGCAGCAGGAGATGCTGCACGCCCAGGCGGTCGCCGGCAGCGCGGCCGGCCGGCGGGTGCTGCTGGTGCTGCAGGCCATGGACTGCGGCGGCAAGGGCGGCGCGGTGAAGCGGGTGGCCGGCGCGATGAACCCGCTCGGCCTGCAGATCCGGGCGTTCGGGCCGCCTACCGAGGAGGAGTTGGGGCACCACTTCCTGTGGCGGATCCGCCGGGCGTTGCCGGACGCCGGCCAGGTCGGGGTGTTCGATCGGTCACACTACGAGGACGTCCTGGTGGTACGGGTCGAGTCGCTGGTGCCGGAGGAGACCTGGCGGGCCCGGTACGACGAGATCAACGAATTCGAGGCCGGGCTGGTCGACGAGGGTTTCGTGCTGATCAAGGTGTTCCTGCACATTTCCTACGGGGAGCAGCGGGAGCGGCTGCTGTCCCGGTTGACCGACCCGACCAAGCACTGGAAGTACCACCCGGGGGACGTGGACGCGCGTACCAAGTGGCCGGACTACCAGGCCGCGTACACGGAGGCGTTGAGCCGGTGTGCCACGGACGCCGCGCCCTGGTTCGTGGTGCCGGCCGACCGCAAGTGGTACCGGGACTGGGCGCTGGCGCACCTGCTCCGGGAGCACTTCGCGGACCTGGACCTGAGCTACCCGCCGGCCCGGTTCGACCTGCGCAAGGAGCATGCCCGGCTGCTCGCCGGGGACGGGCCGAAAGTGAACGGCGGATGAACAGAGACTGACTCGTAGGTGTACAGGGGTGGGCCGCGAGCAGACGCGATTCACTGTTCCCTAGCATTCCCTGCAGAGCGCGCGGGCGTTTCCCGTGGCCAGCCCCTGTTCCCCACCGTCTCCGACGAGGTCTGCGCTGTGAAGTTCTCCTTCCGCCCGGTCGAGGGCGCCTTCTATGAACTGTTCACCAAGGCCGCGCAGAACCTCGTGCGGGGCACCGAGCTGCTCAACGAACTCGCCCTGCCCGGCGTCGACGTCCAGTCGGTCAGCGAGCGGCTCACCGAGGTCGAGCACGACAGCGACCAGATCACCCACGACCTCTACAAGAAGATCAACTCGGCGTTCATCACCCCGTTCGACCGGGAGGACATCTACCGGCTCGGCAGCCAGCTCGACGACGTGATGGACCACCTGGAAGCGGTCGGCAACCTGCTCTACCTCTACGGTCTGACCCAGCTGCCGTCGCTGCCCCGGGAGATGCACGAGCTGATCGCGGTGCTCGACCAGCAGGCCCGGGTGACCGCCGACGCGATGCCCCGGCTGCGGGCGATGAAGAACCTCGACGACTACTGGATCGAGTGCAACCGGCTGGAGAACGAGGGCGACCGGGCGTACCGGATGCTGCTGGTCCGGCTCTTCTCCGGCGAGTACGACGCGCTCACCGTGCTGAAGATGAAGGAGGTCGCCGACGAGCTGGAGGCCGCCTGCGACGCCTTCGAGCACGTGGCCAACACAGTCGAGACCATCGCGGTCAAGGAGTCCTGAGCCGGGTGAGCGCCGAACTCATCGCCGTCCTCGCGGTGATCACCGTTGCCATGCTCTTCGACTACACCAACGGGTTCCACGACGCGGCAAACGCCATCGCCACCAGCATCTCCACCCGGGCACTCACCCCACGGGTCGCCCTGATCATGGCCGCCATCGGCAACTTCATCGGCGCCCACTTCGGCGCCGAGGTGGCCAAGACCGTCGGCAGCGGCCTGGTCGAGCTGCCGGCCGGCGTCTCCAGCCTCGGCATCGTCTTCGCCGGCGTGGTCGGCGCGATCACCTGGAACCTGATCACCTGGTACTTCGGGCTGCCGTCGTCGTCGTCCCACGCGCTGATCGGCGGCCTGGTCGGCTCCACCATCGCGGCCTCCGGCACGGTGCTCTGGGGCGGCATCGCCGGCGACGTGGTGCTGCCGATGGTGCTCTCCCCGCTGGTCGGCTTCGCCCTCGGCTTCCTGGTCATGCTCGCCGTGCAGTGGATCTTCCGCAACGGCCAGCCCGGCAAGCTCAACCGGGGCTTCCGGATCGCCCAGTCGGTCTCGGCGGCGGCGATGTCGGTCGGGCACGGCATGCAGGACGCCGCGAAGACCATCGGCATCGTGGTGCTGGCCCTGTTCGTCGGCGGGTTCCAGTCGGACGCCGAGACCATCCCGGAATGGGTCTTCTGGACCTCGGCGACCGTGCTGGCGCTGGGCACCTACGCCGGCGGTTGGCGGATCATCCGTACCCTCGGTCGCAAGATCATCGACCTGCGGCCGCCCGAGGGGTTCGCCGCCGAGACCGTCGCCAGCTCGGTGCTCTACTTCAACGCCCTGGTGCTCGGCGCGCCGATCTCCACCACCCACACCATCACCTCGGCGATCATGGGCGTCGGGGTGACCAAGCGGCTGTCCGCCGTACGGTGGAACGTCGCCGGCAACATCGTCGGTGCCTGGATCCTGACCTTCCCCGCCGCCGGCAGCATCGGCGCGGTGATGTACTTCGTCGTCCGCCCGCTGTTCAGCTGACCCGGCGCGCCGGGACCAGGTCGGCGAGCAGCGCCTCGACCCGGCGGCGGATCTCGTCGCGGATCGGCCGGACCGCCTCGACGCCCTTGCCGGCCGGGTCGGTCAACTGCCAGTCCTCGTACCGCTTGCCGGGAAAGACCGGGCAGGCGTCGCCGCAGCCCATCGTGACGATCACGTCCGAGGACTCGGCGGTGGACCACTCCAGCCGCTTCGGGGTCTGGTCGGTGATGTCGATGCCGACCTCGCGCATCACCTCGACCGCCGCCGGGTTGACCGACTCGGCCGGCGCCGAGCCGGCCGAGCGGACCTCGACCGCGTCGCCGCCGAGGTGACGCAGCCAGCCGGCGGCCATCTGGGACCGGCCCGCGTTGTGTACGCAGACGAACAGCACACTGGGCTTGCTCACGGTGTCTCCTTCGAGGGGTGGGGGCGGCAGGTCAGCGTCGGACGGTCGCCAGGTCGTCGGCCTCGTCGGTCGCCGATCCGCCCGGCTGGGCGGGATCTGCCGGCTCGGCGGGCTCGGCCGGCACCACGACCTGGTCGGCGGCGCGTCCCACCCCCGGGTAGAGCGCCAGCAGCAGGGCGACTCCGACGGCGAGCCCGACGACCTGGGCGACCAGGAACGCCGGGATCGAGGCGGGCTGGATGCCGGCGAAGGTGTCGGTGAAGCCCCGGCCGATCGTCACCGCCGGGTTGGCGAACGACGTCGACGAGGTGAACCAGTAGGCGGCACCGATGTAGGCACCGACCGCGGCCGGTGCCGCGCCGGCCCGGCCCGACCTGGCCAGCGCGAAGACCAGCAGGACCAGACCGGCGGTGGCGACCACCTCGCCGAGCCACAGGTTGCCCGCCGACCGCTCCTTGGCCGACCAGGTCACCGCCGGCAGGGCGAACATCAGGTTGGCCAGGATCGCCCCGGCGACGCCGCCGGCCACCTGCGCGGCGACGTAGCCGGTCAGATCCGGCAGGGTCAGACCGGTGCGGCTGCGTCGCCCGAGGAACCAGTCGGCGGTCGAGACGACCGGGTTGAAGTGCCCGCCGGAGACCGGGCCGAAGATCAGGATCAGCGCGCCGAGCGCGAAGGCGGTGGCGATCGAATTCTGCAGCAGCTGCAGCCCGACGTCGTCCGGCGACAACGTCTGGGCCATCACCCCGGAACCGACCACCGAGGTGACCAGCAGGGCGGTGCCGGCGAACTCGGCCAGCAGCCGTCGCCAGAGTGCGATCGGGTTCACGCGTTCTCCACTTTCTGTAGGTCGTCCAGCAGCCGGCGGACCCGGCGCTCGATCTCGTCGCGGATCGGCCGTACGCCGTCGACGTCCTGCCCGGCCGGGTCGTCCAGCTCCCAGTTCTCGTACCGGGTGCCGGGGAAGACCGGGCAGGCGTCACCGCAGCCCATGGTGACCACCACGTCGGCGGCGCGGACCACCTCGTCGGTCCACGGCTTCGGGTACTCGCCGGAGATGTCGATGCCGCGTTCGGCCATCGCCGCGATCGCCGCCCGGTTGACCTCGTGGCCCGGCTCGCTGCCGCCGGACCAGGCGACCACCGTGTCCCCGGCCAGGTGGGTGAGGAACCCGAGCGCCATCTGGCTGCGGCCGGCGTTGTGGGTGCACAGGAAGAGCACCACCGGGCGGCCGTCGTAGTGCAGGCCCTCGACCCGGGCCAGGGCCTGCAGCCGTTGCCGGGCGAACCGCTCGGCGAGCAGCGGCAGATAGTTGGGGATGGTGCTGCCGGTGGCGAACTGGTCGTAGCTGGACGCCAGGAACCGTTCGATCGTCTCGGTGTTGTAGGTGCCGTCGAACTCCCGGGCCAGCCGGGTCGCTGCGGTACGCAGCGCCACCTGCTGGTCGATGGACAGGTCGGGGCGGACGGCGTCGGTGACGTCAGACATGGTGGGCTCCGGTGGACGTGGGGGCGGTGGCCCGGCTGGTGATGGCGGGTGCCAGCCGGTGGACCCGGCCGGCGAGGTCGGCGTACGCGGCTTCGAAGGCGGCGTCGGTGTCCACCCGGACCGGGTCCGGCACCGACCAGTGCAGGTCGGGCGCACCGGCCCCGGTTAGCTCCTCGTGGGCGTTGTCGCAGACGGCGACGACCAGGTCGCCGTCGCCGACGACGGCCGACACGTGTGCGGTGCGGGCCGGGTCGAGGTCGAGGTCGAGCCGGCGGGCCAGCGCCACCGCCCGGGGGTGCACCCGGGTCGCCGGTCGGGTGCCGGCTGAGGCGGCCGGGGTCGGACCGGTGCGTTGCCAGAGCGCTGCGGCGAGCTGGGAACGGGCCGAGTTGTGGGTGCAGACGAAGACCACCCGCTCGACGCCGGCCAGCGGCGGTGGTGCCAGCCCGGCGAGGACGTCCGGCACCAGTTGCAGGTAGCTGCGGCGGCGGTCACCCTCGGACCGGGCGCGGCGCAGCAGGCCTGCTTCCTGCAGGACCTTGACGTGGTGGGCGACCAGGTTGCTCGGCAGCCCGAGCCGTCGACCCAACTCGCCGGGGGCGGCGTCGCCGAGGTGCAGCAGGTCGACCATGGCCAGCCGGGCCGGGTCGCCGAGCGCGGCGTGCACCCGGGCGCGCCGCTCCAGTTGCCCGGCGGGCATCCCGGCACGCCGCTCCAGCGGGCGGGCGGGTGTCGGCCGGTCGTCGGCACGGCGACTTACCTCAGTGTTCATTGACTCAATGATTACTGAGATATTTGGTGGAGTCAAGCCGACCGAGCGTCCGGACCCGGCCGGCAGACCGGGTCGGCCGAACTCCCGACCGGGATCAGTCGTAGCTGACGCCGATCTGACCGCGGATCGTGTCGAGCAGCTCCATGACCTCGAGGGTCACCACGTGTGGCACCAGCGGACTCTCCCGCAGACCGGCAGCCAGGCAGCGGTGCACCTCGGCCGCCTCGTACTGGTAGCCGTTGCCGGCCGGCTCGACCACCCGCACCACCTCCGGGTCCCCGGTGCCCCGGCGGAGCGTGAACTCGCTCGGGCAGATGAACGGGTCGGGCAGCGAGATCCGGCCGGTGCTACCGGTGATCGTCGCCGTCACCGGGGTAGCCCCGACGATGCCGCAGGTCAACGCGGCCACCGCGCCCGACTCGTAGCCCAGCAGCACGCCGGTGTTCTGGTCCACGCCCTCCGGGGTGAGTTTCGCCCAGGAGCGCACCGAGTCCGGCCGGCCGAGCACCAGATGCGCCAGGCTCACCGGGTAGATGCCCAGGTCGAGCAAGGCGCCGCCGCCGAGCGCGCGGTCGCGCATCCGGCTCTCCGGCGCGAACGGCCCGGCCAGGCCGAAGTCGGCGTGCACCGAGACGACCTCACCGATCGCGCCGTCGTCGACCAGCTCGCACACCCGGCGTACGGTCGGGTTGCACCGCATCCACATGGCCTCCATCAGGAAAACGTCCCGGGCCCGGGCGGTCTCCACCAGCTCGGTGCTGCTGGCCAGGTCGAGGGTGAACGGCTTCTCGCACAGCACCGCCCGGCCGGCGGCCAGGCAGGTCATGGTCGCGGCGTGGTGCGCCGAGTGCGGCGTCGCCACGTAGACGACGTCGACGTCACCGTCCGCGGCGAGCTCGTCCCACGATCCGTACGCCCGGGGAATGCCGTAGCGGTCGGCGAACGCCTGCGCGCTGGCCACCGAGCGGGAGCCGACCGCGAGCACCTCGGCGTCGGGCAACAACTGCAGGTCTTCGACGAAGCGGGCGGCGATGCCGCCGGTGGCGAGGATTCCCCAACTAGTCATGCGAGGCACGCTAGCCAGCGGGTCCGTGCGCGGCGACGGCGGGGCGTGCTGGCCGGTCTGCCGGACGACGACCTACGCTCGGCGCGTGCCCACCGACGACGACGTCACGGCTTTCGCCGCGCCACCCGATCCGATGCTGTTCGCCGTGCCCGAGGCAATGGTCGAGCAGGCCAGCCGGTTCTACGCGGCCGGCCGGGAACCGGTGCGACCACGGGTCGCCGCGACCGTGCTGCTGCTGCGCCCGACGACGGATCCGAGCCCGGCGACGGCTCCGGGCCCGACTACGGATCCGGGGCCGAAGGGGGAGCTCGGCGGCACCGGGTTCGAGGTCTACCTGATCCGGCGGGTGGCGGCCGTCGCCTTCGGCGGGGTGTACGCGTTCCCCGGTGGCGGGGTGGACCCGTCCGACGCCGCCGGTGAACTGGACTGGGCCGGGCCGGATCCGGAGCACTGGGCGGCGCGGCTGGGGTGTCCGCCGGACCAGGCGCGGGCAGTGGTCTGCGCCGCCGCCCGGGAGGTGTTCGAAGAGTCCGGGGTGCTGCTGGCCGGCCCGGACGAGACCACTGTGGTCGACGCGGTGGACGGTCCGGAGTGGGAGGTCGACCGGCAGGCGTTGCTCGCCCGGACGCTGAGCTTCGCGGAGCTGCTGCGCCGTCGGCGGCTGACCCTGCGGTCGGACCTGCTCGCCGCATGGAGTCGGTGGATCACCCCGGACTTCGAGCCGCGCCGGTTCGACGCCCACTTCTTCGTGGCCCGGCTGCCGATCGGGCAGGCGACCCGGGACGTGTCCGGTGAGGCGGACCAGACGGTGTGGATCCGGCCGGGACTGGCCCTGGACCGGGCGGAGACCGGCGACTGGCAGCTGCTGCCACCCACCCGGGTGACGCTCGACGAGGTCGCCGGCTGCGCCGACCCGGATGCCGTCTTCGCCGCCGCAGCCGGCCGGGATCCGGCCGTACCGGTGACCCCGCAGCTGCACGTGGATCCGGACGGGACGGTCAGCTTCGCGGTTGTCAAGCCCTGATCTGGATAGATGATCTTGCGTTACCAAGCGGTGATACTTTGGCGCGCACAAACGCGACAGGGTGCCGGGCGGTCCTCGCCCGCCACCGCTACCGGACGGGACAGATGGCTCCACGACCAGGGACCTCAGCCGCGCGAGGTGCGCCGACGGACGCCGACGACCTCGTGCATCTTGCCGTGCCCGCCGAGTACGTCTCGCACATCGCCCGGCTGATCGAGGAGCTCGACCAACGGCCCAGGCCGATCCCGAAGCCGGCCCGCCGGGCCCGGTCCACGGCCCGCGCCGCCAAGGAGTGGCCGGTCGAGGAGTTGCGCCGGTTCGCCCAGGGCCGGTCCCGGACCCACCAGACCGTGTTCGCGATCCTCGACCTGCTCGCCGAGCACCCCGGCGAGACCATGTCGGTCGGCGACCTCGCGGCGCGGCTCGGCAGCCCGGTCGACAAGGTGATCGGCGCGCTCGGTGGGTTGACCCGGATCGTCAAGGCGTACCACGACTATCCGAAGTGGGGGCTGCCGCTGCAGCGGATGGCCCGGACCGGTTCCGGCCGCTCCGGTGCGGTCGGCTACCAGCTTCCGGCCGAGCAGGCCCGCCGCTGGCGGCTGGTGCGGCGCGGTCGGCCCGAAGGCTGATCACCGACGTAGGCGGCGAAATGCGTCGGCCGAGGTGCGACGCCGGTCACAGTCGAGCGTGGGCTCAGCTTGGACGGCGACCATACAACCCCCGTTCACCTTCTGTTCACCATGCTCCGGTCGGCAGTTTAGCCACGGCTCGTACCGTCCTCGGCGTTCGAGACGGTGAACTCGCCCCCGCGACCCTTGGGCGGCGACTCGCCACCCGACCTCAGAGAGGCAACACACCGTGAATCGTAAGTCCCTCCGGCTGGCCGCCCTGCCGGCCGCCGTCATGCTTACCCTCGGCGTGGCCGCGTGCGGCGACGACGGCGACACCGGCTCGGGGTCTGACAACGGCTCCGACACCTCGGTCAGCGGCGACCTCGCTGGCGCTGGCGCCTCCTCCCAGGGCGCCGCGATGGAGGCGTGGATCGCCGGATTCACCTCTGTCGCCCCGGACGCGACCGTCACCTACGACCCGATCGGCTCCGGCGGTGGCCGCGAGCAGTTCACCAGCGGCGGATCCGACTTCGCCGGCTCCGACGCCTACCTCGACGAGGAAGAGGTCGCCGCCGCCCTGGAGACCTGCGGCGAGCAGGGCTTCATCGAGTTCCCCGGCTACATCAGCCCGATCGCCGTGGCGTACAACCTGCCGGGCGTCGAGACGCTGAACCTGTCGCCGTCGGCGATCGCGAAGATCTTCGACAACAAGATCACCAACTGGAACGACCCGGCGATTGCCGAGCTCAACCCGGACGCCGCGCTGCCCGACCTGGCGATCACCGCCGTGCACCGCTCGGACGAGTCCGGCACCACCGAGAACTTCGTCGACTACCTGGCCAAGGCCGCCCCGGCCGACTGGCCGTACGAGGTCTCCGGCGACTGGCCGACCACCGGTGGCGAGGCCGCCGCGCAGACCCAGGGCGTCGCCGCCGCGCTGCGCGGCGGTGAGGGCACCATCGGCTACATCGACGCCTCCCAGGCCACCGACCTCGGCGTCGCCGCGGTCCAGGTGGGCGAGGAGTTCGTGGAGTACTCGGCCGAAGCCGCCGCCAAGGTGGTCGACGCCGCCGAGACCGTGGCCGGTCGCCCCGAGTTCAGCTTCGCCATCGACCTGCCCCGGGACACCACCGAGGCCGGCGTCTACCCGATCGTGCTGGTCTCCTACCAGCTGGCCTGCGTCAACTACGACAGCCAGGAGAAGGTCGACCTGGTCAAGGCGTTCTTCAACTACGTGATCAGCGAGGAGGGCCAGCAGGCCGCCGCCGAGAACGCCGGCTCCGCGCCGATCTCCGCGACGCTGCGCAGCCAGGCGCAGCAGGCCATCGACGCGATCACCGTCGCCGGCTGAGTCCAGCACCACGTCCAGCCCCTGCGACCCAGGTCCGGACGGTCACCCGGTGGCCGTCCGGACCTGCGGCGTATCCCCGCACCGCCCGTCACGACACGGCCTGAGGAGGCGTAATCCGTGACAAAGCCCGCCACCGCGCAGAGCGGTACCCCATCGAGTGATCCGCCGCCCGGCGGCGACTCGCCGCGCGGCACGTCGACGGGCGAGCCGCCGAACGCCGAGAGCCGTCGCCGGGGCCGGTCCGGCAAACGGATCGGTGACCAGATCTTCTCCGGCACCGCCGTCGGTGCCGGCGTGCTCATCCTGGTCACCCTCGCCGCGGTCGCGGCCTTCCTGCTCTACGAGGGTCTCCCCGCCCTGGTCGCCGACCCAGAGGAACTGCCCGGCGGCGAAGGCTTCATCGCATACGTCACCCCGCTGCTGTTCGGCACGGTCCTCGCCGCGGTGATCGCGCTGGTGTTCGCCACCCCACTCGCGATCGGCATCGCGCTGTTCATCTCGCACTACGCGCCGCGCCGGGTCGCCGCCGGTCTGGGTTACCTGGTCGACCTGCTGGCCGCTGTGCCCAGCGTCGTCTACGGACTGTGGGGCATCTTCTTCCTCGCCCCGAACATCGTCCCGGTCTACCGGTGGCTGGAGGAGTACCTGGGCTTCATCCCGTTCTTCGCCGGCCCCGCCTCGGCCACCGGCCGGACCATGCTGACCGCCGGTCTGGTGCTGGCGGTGATGATCCTGCCGATCATGACCGCGGTCAACCGGGAGGTCTTCCTGCAGACCCCCCGGCTGCAGGAGGAAGCCTCCCTGGCGCTCGGCGCCACCCGCTGGGAGATGATCCGGATGACCGTGCTGCCGTTCGGCCGCTCCGGGATCATCAGCGGCAGCATGCTCGGGCTGGGCCGGGCGCTCGGCGAGACCCTCGCGGTCGCGATGGTGCTCTCCGCCTCCGACGTGATCACCATCAACCTGATCGACTCGGTCAACAGCAGCACCATCGCCGCCAACATCGCGTTGGACTTCCCCGAGTCCAGCGGGCTGGCGGTGAACGCGCTGATCGCCACCGGCCTGGTGCTGTTCGCACTGACCTTCGTCGTCAACTTCGCCGCCCGGGCCGTCGTCGCCCGTCGGCGCGACTTCTCGGGAGCGAACGCATGACCACCATCACCCCGCCCCGGGCACCCGTCACCAGCCCGCTGACCAGTGGCGTACTGCCGAAGTGGGCACCATGGGCGGTGGTCAGCGGCAGCCTGTCGGTCGGCCTGGTCGGCGGCCTCAGCCTCGGGCTGGCCCTCCCACTCTCACTGGTCATCGGCGTACTGCTGGTCATGGTGGCCCTGCCGGCGGTCTCCTGGCAGGTCGAAGGCGGTCGCCGGGCCAAGGACCGGTTCGTGACGGTGCTGGTCAGCCTCGCCTTCACCCTCGCGATGTTGCCGCTGCTGTCGTTGATGATCACCGTCACGCAGAACGGCATCCACCGGTTCGACGGAACCTTCCTCAGCAGTGACATGCGGGGCGTGCTGGGTGAGGGCGGCGGGGCGCTGCACGCCATCGTCGGCACCCTGATGATCACCGGTGCGGCCACCCTGATCTCGGTGCCGGTCGGCGTGATGTGCGCCGTCTACCTGGTCGAGTACGGCAAAGGCCGGCTGGCCCGGTGGGTGACCCTGCTGGTCGACGTGATGACCGGTATCCCGTCCATCGTGGCGGGTCTGTTCGCGTTCGCCTTCTTCGCGATCTTCTTCGGCCCGAGCATCCGGTTCGGCCTCGGTGGTGCCGTCGCCCTGTCGGTGCTGATGGTGCCGGTGGTGGTCCGGTCGGTCGAGGAAATGCTCAAGCTGGTGCCGAACGAGCTGCGCGAGGCGTCGTACGCGCTCGGCGTACCGAAGTGGCGCACCGTGCTGCGGGTGGTGCTGCGGACCGCCGCCCCGGGCATCGCCACCGGCGTGACCATCGCCATCGCCCGGGTGATCGGCGAAACCGCCCCGCTGCTGATCATCACCGGCAGCACCACGGCGACCAACTGGAACCTGTTCGACGGCCGGATGTCCTCGCTGCCGATCTTCACCTACTACTCGTACAGCATCCCCGGCGCCCGGCCGGAGTTCGGTGTGGAACGCGCGTGGGCGGCGGCGCTCACCCTGTTCGTCATCGTCATGGGCCTCAACCTGGTGGCCCGGCTGATCTCCCGCTTCTTCTCCCTGCCGACCAGCCGCTGACCGCGGAAAGGACCCCTCAAGTGGCCAAGCGCATCGAAGTCTCCGACCTCGACATCTTCTACGGCAACTTCAAGGCCGTGGAGCAGGTCGACATGACCATCGAGCCGCGTTCCGTGACGGCGCTGATCGGCCCGTCCGGCTGCGGCAAGTCGACCTTCCTCCGCTCGCTGAACCGGATGCACGAAGTGGTGCCCGGCGGCCGGGTGACCGGCAAGGTCGCGATGGACGGCGACGACCTGTACGGCGTCGGCGTTGACCCGGTCGCGGTACGGCGGCAGGTCGGCATGGTGTTCCAGCGTCCCAACCCGTTCCCGACGATGTCGATCTACGACAACGTGGCGGCCGGGGTGAAGCTCAACGGTGGTCGGATGCGCAAGGCCGACCTCGACGAACTGGTCGAGCAGACGCTGCGCGGCGCCAACCTGTGGGAGGAGGTCAAGGACCGGCTGGGCCGGCCCGGCTCCAGCCTGTCCGGCGGGCAGCAGCAGCGGCTGTGCATCGCCCGGGCGATCGCCGTCAAGCCCGCGGTGCTGCTGATGGACGAGCCGTGCTCCGCGCTGGACCCGATCTCCACCCTCGCCATCGAGGACCTGATGCACCAGCTGAAGACCGAGTTCACCATCGTCATCGTCACCCACAACATGCAGCAGGCGGCCCGGGTCAGCGACCGCACCGGCTTCTTCAACATCGCCGGCACCGGGCAGCCCGGCAAGCTGATCGAGATGGACGACACACAGCGGATCTTCAGCAACCCGAAGGTCAAGGCGACCGAGGACTACATCACCGGCCGGTTCGGCTGACCGCGACCGGTCCCGGCAACGACCGGCCGGTGCCGGTCGGCCGAGGCCGGCCGGTCAGCGCTGGCGGTAGGTCACGTCGGCCGACCAGCGCAGGAAGCCGAGCCGGGTGTAGAGCCGTACCGCGGCGGTGTTCGACTCGTCGACGTAGAGCATCGCCCGGTGCAGCCCGGCGGCGGCCAGGTGCCGCAGCCCGGCCAAGGTCAACGCGCGGCCGAGACCACCGCCGTGCGCGTCCGGGTCGACTCCGAGTACGTAGACCTCGCCGACCGCCGGCCCGGTGTGCACCTTGGTCCAGTGGAAGCCGAGCAGCCGGCCGGCCGGATCCTCGGCGAGCAGGAAACCGGCCGGATCGAACCACGGCTGCGCGATCCGGGCGTGCAGTTGCGGCAGCTCCCAGCGGCCCTGCTCGGGGTGGTCGGCGAACGCCTTCGCGTTGAGCGCCACCCAGGCCGCGTCGTCCTGACCCGGCACGAACGATCGCATCCGTACCCCGGCTGGCAGGTCCGGCTCGGGCAGCGGGCCGGCCAGCTTGCGGCGCAGCTGCAACAGCACCCGGTCGCGGACCAGGTCGTGGTCGAGGGCGAGGGCGGCGGCCGACGGGTGGTCGCCGTGCGCCCAGACGCGCAATGCGGCCGTCGGGCCGGCGGCGGCGAGCAGCCCGGCGAGCAGTCGACGACCGTACCCGCGTCGCCGGTGCGTCGGATGGACCACCAGCTCGGCGACCGGGCCGGCCGGATCGGTCGGGTCGAGGTGCGCGTACCCGATCATCTCGCCGGTCGGGGCGGTCAGCGTGAGATGCCGAGCGGAGGCCACGTCCCGCAGTCCGATGACGACCTGCTCCGGCAGTGGGTCGGCGCCGTCGGTGTCGGCGGCGGCCGCAGCCAGCTTCAGTACCTGGTCGACCTGGGTAGGGTCGAGCCGGTCGGACCGCTCGACGGTCGTGGTCGTCTGGGTCACCCGCTCAGCCACGTGCCCCACCGTATCTCCCGCCGGGTCCGCCCGTCGCGGCGCGGCGGGTTCGCGGGTCAGAGCTGGCCGGTGCGCAGGTGCAGCCGGCGGCTGCGCTGATCGGCGGGTTCGGCCATCGGCGGCAACGCGTCGACCAGGAGACGCTGCCGCAGGTTCGGCAGGATCGAGCGCAGCGCCAGCACCGTACCGGTCCGGTTGCCACCGGCGTCGTGCAGCAGCACGATCGACCCGGGTACGGCCTGCGCGGTCACCGTCGCGGTGATGCTGCCCGCACCGGGCTGGAAGTAGTCGGCCGGGTCGATGGTCCAGTGGATCGAGGTCATGCCCAGTTCCCGCGCCACCTCGACCACGGCGGGAGTCCAGAAGCCACCGGGTTGGCGATAGTAGGAGACGGGGTGGCCGGGGGCGGCGGCCCGGATCGCCTCGGAGGTGCGGATCAGATCGGTGCGGATCGCGGCGGTCGGGTAGCTGCCGAGGTCGAAGTCGTGGCTCCACGAGTGGTTGCACAGGGTGTGCCCATCGGCGGCGATCGCCCGGACCAGCTCGGGATAGGCGACCACGTTCCGGCCGACCAGGCAGAAGGTCGCCTTCACCCCGAACTGGCGGAGCACGTCGAGGGTCTGCTGGGTGTGCACTGGGTGCGGGCCGTCGTCGAAGGTGAGGGCGACTGCGGCGCTGCCGCTGGTCCGCCGGGTGCCGTGCGGTCCGCTGCGGTCGGGGGCCAGCGGGGCGTACGCCGGCAGCCGGGCCGCCGAACGGTCGGAGTTCGGCTGCTGAGGGTCCGGCTGTTCGGGGTCCGGTCGGTCCGGGTCCGGCCGGGCGCCGTCCCGCTGGTCCGGATCCGGGGTCCCGGCGGACGACGACGGCGCCGCCGTGGACCGGACCGGTGGCGGCATCAGGTCTGGGTCGGGTCCGCTGCGGGTTGGGTCCGGTGCCGGCGCGGGCGTGGGGCCCGGGTCGGCCCGTTCGGCCGGCGCACTGCTGGAACCCAGCAGGTACGCGCTGGTCAGGAGGGCCGTCACAGTCACTGCGGCGATGGTCAGCCCACGTAGACCCGCCAGCACCGTCACTGCAGCCCTCCCACCGTCGGTCGGTTGTGTCTGCCCGACGCTAGGAGGCTGCCGCTGGCTGATTACATGAAACGGTTGATAACTGATCTAAACGATCTATTCGGACGAAAAACTGAGGCGCCATCCGGACAGATCCGGATGGCGCCTCAGTTGATGTTTCGGTGTTGCGTCACGGTAGGTGGCGGGATCCGCTAGACCGACAGCCGGTCCGGCTGGACCTGCCGGCTACACCGGCAGCGGTGCCGGCTCGGTGTCCGGCAGCGACGAGCGGCTCGGCGGCACCACGAACTTGTAGCCGACCTGGCGCACCGTGCCGATCATCGACTCGTACTCCGAGCCGAGCTTGGCCCGCAGCCGCCGCACGTGCACGTCGACCGTCCGCGTACCGCCGAAGTAGTCGTAGCCCCAGACCTCGCGCAGCAGCTGGTCGCGGGTGAAGACCCGCCCCGGGTGCTGGGCGAGGAACTTGAGCAGCTCGAACTCCTTGTAGGTCAGGTCGAGCGGACGGCCCTTGAGCTTTGCCGCGTAGGTGTCCGGGTCGATGGTCAGCTCGCCGGCCCGGATCAGCCCGCCCGCGCCTGACGTGGCGTTGGTCAGCCGACCTACCGCCAACCGCAGCCGCGCCTCCACCTCGGCCGGGCCGGCGCTGGCCAGGATGACGTCGTCGACGCCCCAGTCGGCGTTCAGCGCGATCAGGCCGGCCTCGGTGACCACCGCGACCAGCGGGACGCCCAGACCAGTGGCATGCAGCATCCGGCAGGTCGCACGGGCCTCGGACAGCTCCGACCGGGCGTCGACCAGGACCGCGTCCGGGCTCGGCCCGGAAACCAGGGTGCGGACGTCGCGGGGCGCGGTCCGCACCGAGTGGGGGAGCAGGTCGAGTGCGGGCAGTACGGCCGACGGCTCGCCCGCACGGGCCGTTACCAGCAGCAGGATTTCCACACATCACCTCCGTCCTCGCGGCCTGTCCCGGCCGCGCGTGGTGACCGCGGACGCCGGCCACGTGGCCGTCACCGCAGACAGTGGCGTCGAACCCCGGCTTCGCTGACGGGTGGTTAAGCCATGAGCTTAACCGATTAGGTGCCGGAAACAGCGGGGCGGTGAGCTGTTCATCTGTGCGTTCGGCCATAACGGCCCCGCGCCGTCGCCAGCGGGCCACCCGCCCCGTCTGGCACCATCAGGGCGTGCATCCCTCCACGCCATCCGAGACCGGACGCGGACAGTGGCCTGACGGTAGCCGGGAGTCGCCAACCGGGCCACCGCCCGGCGGGCGGCCCGGCGGCATGCGGGGCGGCCCCGGTCGCGCCGTCGTCCCGGGACCGCCGGACCCCGGCCCACCGGTGCCGGGCCGGGCACCGGCCCCAGGTCGGGCGCCCGCTCCCGGTCGGACACCTGGTCCCGGTCGGGCGGCCGCGCCGGTACCCGGTCGGGCACCTGCTCCCGGCCCGGCCCCTGGTCGGGCTCCGGCGCCTGCCCCGGGCCACGCGCCCGCTCCCGGTGGTGCGGCCGCTGCGGCCGGCGAGGCCGCCGGTCCGTCCGGCGCGGCGGACCGCCGGCCGGCTGACCGGCCGGACCGCACCGGGGAGCAGGAAACCGTCAGCAGCCGGTCCACGCCGGTGCCGGTCAGCCGGACCATCTCGCTCACCGTGGCCGGGTTCTCCGTGCTGCTGGCCCTGGGGCTGATCTTCGGGGGGCAGACCGCCGGGCCAGGGCTGGCCCGGACCCCGTTCACCATCGTCGTCTTCGGCGTACAGCTGCTCTTCGTGATTTCCTGGACGTTGGCGATCCGGCCGCCGGCAATGCCGGTCATCGGCGGGGTGAGTCTGCTGGCCGCGGCCGCCGCCGACATCGGAGCGTTGCTGCCGACCGTCGCGTCGCTGGCCCCGGTCGGGTACGCCGCGGCAGGCGGCTTCGTCGTCGCGGTGCTCGCCCAGCTGATCCGACCGGCCGACCGCACCAGGGTCACCGAGTCGCTCGGCGCCACGTTGCAGATCGTCGTCGGAGTGGTCGCCTTCGCCACCCTGATCGTGCTCAGCCGGCTGCAGCTCGGTGGTACCCAGACCATCGTGGTGGCGCTGGCGGGCACCGGCATCGCCCTGATGACCGCCCGGCTCACCGACGCGGTGATGGCCCGGCCGCGGCTTGCCCCGCAGGTGCCCCGGGGCGCCACCGGCGTGGTGCTCGGTGCGATGGTCGGCACGCTGGCCAGCGCGGTGCTCGGCATCTACGTGGTCGGCTTCACCCCGGTCACCGCGGCCCTGGTCGGCCTGGTCGCGGCGAGCGCGGCGGTCCTGGTCGATCTGGCCACCGGCTACGCCGAGGCCAGCCGGCAGATGGCCGGGGAACCGCCGACCATGTGGGTGGCCCGGCACATGCAGGGACCGCTCGGCGGGTTCGCCCTCGCCGCGCCGCTGTCCTACGCCCTCGGTGTGCTGATCTTCAACTGAGGCGCCGGGTCGGTCAGGTGATGTGCCGGGTCGGTCGGGCCGGTGCCCGGGTGAGCCGTATTCAGGTTGGGTAGATACGGTACGGCGCATCCGTCCGCAGCCGAGGAGGCACCGTGTCGACCTATCCGGCGTACCAGGAGGAACCGGTCCGCCGGTCACGTCCTCGGCGGCAACCGGGCCGACGAGCGCGCCGGCTGCTGGCCGTCGTCGCGGTGCTGCTGCTGGTTCTGGCGCTGGTCCTGGTCGTCGCCGACCGGGTCGCCGTCGCCTACGCCGAACGGGCGGTCGCTGACCAGATTCGCCAGCAGGTGGCCGGGCAGAACATCGAATCCTCCGAGCCGGAGGTGTCGATCGGCGGGTTCCCGTTCCTCAGCCAGGTCGCCACCGGCCGCTACCAGTCGGTCTCGATCGTGCTGCGCGACGTGTCGGCGGCGGTCAACGGCAACAGCGTGCGGCTGCCCACCCTCGACGTCGACGCGCGGGGCGTACAGGCGCCGTTGGAGACGCTGCGCACCGGGCAGGGTGAGGTCACCGCGGAGACCGTGCAGGGCACCGCCACGGTCTCCTACGACAGTATCGTCCAGTTGATCGACCAGCCCGGCGTGGAGTTGTCCGAACAGGACGGACGGCTCGGCGTCACCGCCCCGGTGGACATCCTCGGCCAGCAGGTCACCCTGACCGGTACCGCGGACCTGGAGGTCGCCCAGGGCGAGGTGCTGCTGCGCTTCGACGAACTCGCCGCCGAAGGGCTGCCCGGCGACGAGGCGGCCCGCGGGTTCGTCGAGGCCTACGCCCAGCAGTTGTCCATCGCGGTGCCGCTGCCCGCCCTGCCGTTCCAGCTCGACCTGCAGGAGGTGGCGGTGACGCCGGCCGGCCTCGCCGTCACCGCCACCGCCACCGACGTGCCGCTGAGCGCACTCGGCTGACCAGCCTGCTCGGCTGACCGTCTCCGGCGGGGGTGGCGCAGGTCTCAACCCGCGGATGTCCCATTGCGTGGTCGGATCGGTGACCGTCCGGAAACAGGCTGGTAAGCTTCGGCCCCATGGGGAAGTTCCTCACCAAGCGGCGCGCGGTCGACCTGTGCCGTGTGGCCACCTGCCTGTGTCGCCCGGTCCTCTGACGGCGGGCTGACCTGGCGGGCTGTCGTCGACCCCTTCTGTGGTCGGTGACCAGCGCCGAAGAATTCTCACCATCGCCCGGCAGCGGCGCCGTCGCACGTCCGTGATCCGTCCTCCAGGGTCCCGCACAGGTGCGACAACCTGCGGCGTGGACTCGCCACCGATCCGCTTCCTCCGCACCGGCGGCCCGCCGGGCAAGGGGGAGACCAACCAGGGAGTGATCTGATGAGTCGCGACACCGCACTCGTTTCGGCCGACTGGGCCGAGAAGAACCTCGACGCCCCGGGCGTCGTCTTCGTCGAGGTCGACGAGGACACCTCCGCGTACGACGGCGGGCACATCGCCGGCGCGGTCAAGATTGACTGGAAGACCGACCTGCAGGACCCGGTACGCCGCGACTTCATCAACAAGTCGCAGTTCGAGGCGCTGCTGTCCGAGCGGGGCATCGGCAACGACGACGTCGTGGTGCTCTACGGCGGCAACAACAACTGGTTCGCCGCGTACGCGTACTGGTACTTCAAGCTGTACGGCCACCGCGACGTCAAGCTGCTCGACGGCGGCCGCAAGAAGTGGGAGCTCGACGCCCGCCCGCTGACCACCGAGGTGGTCGCGCGCCCGGCCACCCAGTACGTCGCCCAGGAGCCGGACAGCTCCATCCGGGCGTTCCGCGACGAGGTGGTGGCCGCGATCGGCACCCAGAACCTGGTCGACGTCCGCTCGCCCGACGAGTTCGCCGGCCGGCTGCTCGCCCCCGCCCACCTGCCGCAGGAGCAGGCGCAGCGGGCCGGGCACATCCCGACCGCGGTCAACGTGCCGTGGTCCAAGGCCGCCAACGAGGACGGCACCTTCAAGTCCGACGACGAGCTGCGCGCCCTGTACGCCGAGGCCGGCCTTGAAGACGGCAAGGACACCATCGCGTACTGCCGGATCGGCGAGCGTTCCTCGCACACCTGGTTCGTGCTCAAGGAGCTGCTCGGGCACTCCAACGTGAAGAACTACGACGGGTCCTGGACCGAGTACGGCTCGCTGATCGGCGTGCCGGTGGTGCTCGGCGACGAGCCCGGGAAGGCGTGACGATGACCGCTGCGACCACACCGAACGCCGCGACCGCGGCGGGCTGCGCCGCCCCGGACCAGGCGGCACCGCTTCCGGCCAGCGTCGACCTGGCCAAGGAGACCGTGATCACCGGGACCGTGCGGTCCGCCGACGGCGAGGCCGTGGCCGGCGCGTACGTTCGGCTGCTGGACTCCACCGGCGAGTTCACCGCCGAGGTGGTGACCTCGCCGGCCGGCCAGTTCCGGTTCTTCGCCGCACCGGGCAGCTGGACCCTGCGGGCCCTGTCCCGGCACGGCAACGGTGACACCCCGGTGACCGCCGCCCAGGGAGTCAACGAGGTCTCGGTGACCGTCGGCAGCTGACGCCCGGCCCGAACCGACCCGACGACAGGCCGCCGCCCCGGAACTTTTCCGGGGCGGCGGCCTGTCGGCTTCGTGACCGACATTGCCGGCGAATTGCCCGTCGTCGGTCCCCGCTGTCGCCCTGTGGACAGCGGAAACGGCCGACCGACGGCGTCACCCTGGTCGCTCCGGCCGGTGGTCACGCCGACAAGTCACCAGCGCCCGACATGACGGTGCGGCAGGACGAACTGACTTGATGACGTCACTCTCTAGTGAATTGGTCGGCCTGTCGTACACAATTTTTCGTGGCGGTAGCGGGCGTGCGGCGAATCGTTCTTCTGATTCCTCGACGACGCTTTGCGAAAATTGCTCATCCCATGGGGGAATCATGCGAAAGACTGTCGGTGTCCTGACTGCGGCGATGCTCGGGCTGGTCACCTCGATGACCATCGCCGCACCTGCGAGTGCCGCGCCCAGCCTGCGGGTGCACAGCGTGCAGTACCACCCGAACGGCGTCGACGACGGCAGCGGTGCGCTGGCCAACCGGGAATGGCTGCAACTGGTCAACCGTGGCAAGACGGCGATCAACCTGCGCGGCTACACGGTGCACAACAAGAACGGCCGGACCTACCGGTTCGGCGACGTCGTCATTCCCGCAAAAGGTGGACGGCTGTGGCTGCGTTCCGGCACCGGAGAGGACACCGCGCGGACCGTCTACTGGAACAACAACGGTTTCGTGTGGGACGTCGAAGGTGACAAGGCATTCCTGCGAAACCGCAAAGGCCACGCCGTACACACCTGTTCCTGGTCCTACGTGAAGGGCCGGGACTGGGTGCGATGCCCGGTCAACCCGTGACGACTCCGGGTTGACCGCCGGCGGGTGCCGGGCCAGAGCTGGGCTGGCCCGGCACCCGTTCTCACCGTCGATCAGACGCGCCGACGGTCGGACCGGCCGCGCCGGTCAAATCCGCCGCGCCGGTCAGATCCCGCCGAGGCGGGCCGGGCAGGGATCGACCGGCTCGAGCACGCTGTCGACCGTGGTGACGATCCCGGCTGGCAACCGTTCCTGCCGGGCCTGCGGCACCCAGCCGTCCTTGGCGGTGATGATCTCGTACTGCCCGCGTGGCAGCCAGTACGCGTACCCGCCGTCGGCGTCGGTGCGCAGCGTGTAGCCGGTGCCCGGATCGGTCAGCGAGTTGAGCCGGATCGTCGCCCCGGCCACCCCGACCTCGACCCCGGCGCAGCTGACCCCGGTGACCGTGCCCTGCACCTTTGCCCAGGACGCCGGCGGCGAGACGTTCATCTGCACGTCCACCTGGCCCACCGGGTACGGGGTGTCGGACCGCACCCCGAGGGTCGCGGCGTACCGGCCGGGCTGGTCCACGCCGGCCTCGGCGGTCGCCGTCAACGTGACGGTGACCGTCCGGGAAGCGCCGGGGGCCAGCGTGAAGCTGCCCGGGTCGGTGACCAGCCACGGCAGGTCGGCTGCGGCGTCGCACAGCTCCAGCCCGGCGAGCACCTCCACCTGCGCCGAACCGACGAACGAGCTCGGCGAACCACCGACCTTGTAGGCCCCGCAGGCGCCGGCGCCCCGGTACCGGGCGAACTCGGTGTTCGGCAGGTCCCGCCACTCACCGGCGGCCGGGTCGAAGCCGACCGTACGGTTCGTCACCGTGGTGGACGCCCCGGTCACCCCGCCGGCGATCACCAGCAGGCCACCGGCCGCCGCGTACTGCCCGCCCCACAGATCGAGCGGCAGGTCCGGCAACGGGCTCCAGGCGTCGGTGGCCGGATCGTAGGCGTACGTCGACCGGTACTCGACGGTGCCGGCGCCGCCGGCGCAGTACGCCAGCTCACCGATCCCGCCACAGGCCAGCCAGGACGCGGCGACCGGATAGTCGGCCCGGGACCGGAACGTGCCGGTGCCGGTGTCGAACGCCAGCACCGTACGCGAGTCGGTGCAGGTGCCGTCGATGCAGCCGCCGATCAGGTAGATCGTGCCGCCGATGACGGCGGACCCGGCCGCGGCCCGTGGTGCGGGGCTGGTCACCCCGGACAGCGTTGCCCACGTCCCGGTCGCCGGGTCGAACACGTCGACGCTCGCCACCGGAGTCCCACCGGCACCCCACCCGCCGAACAGGTACAGCTTGCCGCCGGCCGCGGCGAGCACCGGCTTGCTGCGGGCCGTCGGCAGGTCGGGCAGGGCGCTCCAGGCGTCGGTGACCGGGTCGTAGACCCAGGCGTCCCGCTCGGTGCCGGTGGTGCTGCCACCGCCGACCGAGTAGACCTTGCCGTCGAGGGTGGCGGCCGCGTTGTCGAAGACCGCGGTCGGGTGGTCCGGGGCCCGCGTCCAGGCATCGGCGGCCGCAGCCGTCCCAGCTCCGGCCGCCTCCGAGGCGGCGGTGATCCGGGTCGGCGCGGCGCCGGCCGGGGCACCGTACGCCGGACCCTGCCAGGCCTTGCTGATCCCCTTCACCTTGTGTTCGACCAGCGGGGCACCGTCGCCGCCCAGCAGGCTGAAGCCACCGTCGCCGGTCAGCATCTCGACCTCGGCCGGTGCGCTGCCGGTGTTGGTCACCGTCACCTTGGCCTTGCGGGTGCTGCCGTACGGCTGGTGGGACACGACCGGGCTGGTCGGGCTGATCGTCAGCCGGCCGGCCTTGACCGAGAAGTCGGCCCGGCGGGCCCGGTCGGCGACCACCGTCACCGTCCGGCTGCGTACCTGGTACGGCGCCCGCGTCGCGGTGAACTCCTGCTCCCCGACCAGCGGCGAGAAGAGCTGGTAGAAGCCGTCGGGCAGGGCCGGGTCGTCCGGCGTGGCGGCGGAGACCGCCCGTACCGTCGGGTCGGTGGCGCTGGCCACCGTGACCCCGTTCAGCGCGGCCCCGGTGTTGTGGTCGGTGGTGTTGCCGACCAGCAGGCCACCGGGCAGCGGAGTGCAGCTGCGGTCGACCACCTCGACGTCGTCGACCTGCCACCACCAGGCGTAGCTGCCCTGGAAGCGGAACCGGATCAGCACCTCGTCGGCACCGGCCACCGAGGTCAGCGGGATCTCCTCGGTGCGCGGTCCGCGCCGGCTGGTGGTGTACCGCCACACGTTGGTCCAGCTGGCGCCGCCGTCGACCGAGACACCGATCTCGGCGCTGTCGCTGAGCCCCACCGCCCGCCAGTCGCTGGCGAACCGCAGGTACGGCGCGTCCGCTGCGGACAGGTCCAGCATCGGGGTGACCAGGTCGGTGTCCTGGACCTCACCGACGCCGAGCGCGTCACTGTCGATGTTGGCGAAGCCGCCGTCACCACCGGTCAGGTTGCCCCGCGAACCGATGTCGGTGAACTCCCAACCGCCGCCGTCGGTACGGTTCACCACCGACCAGCCGTCCGGGGTGTCGGCGGTCGGGAAGCTCTCGGCGAGCACCGGGTCGCCGAAGCTGGCCACGTACCCGGGGGTGACACACTCGGCGGTGACCGGCACCGCCAGGTGGACGGTGCGGTCGGTGTCCCCGGCCGGCACCTCCACCCGGGCCGGCTGGTATCCGGCGAGCGTCGCCGTGGCGACCAGCGTCACGGCGGTGCCGCCGGGCACGGTCAGCGTGTAGCGGCCGGATGCCGGATCGGTGTAGGTGGCCGTCTCGGGTCGCCCGTCGACCTCGACCCGGGCGTAGAGCGGCCAGCCGTGGCCGGCCGCGTCGGTGACCCGACCGCTGAGCGTGACCAGGGTGGTGGCGGCCAGGTCGAAGTCCTGCTCGACGGTGCCGTCCTCGGCGACCGTGACCGTGGCGCTGTCCGGCTGGTAGCCGAACGCGCTGGCGGTGATGGTGTGCTCGCCGGTCGGCAGGGTCAGCGAGTAGCCGCCGTCGGTGCCGGTGGTGACGCTGCGGTCGCCGGTGGAGACGGTGGCGCCGGGCAGCGGGTCGCCGTCGCCGGTGACCACGCCGGTCACCCGGCCGGCGGGTCCGCGCGGGGCGGCCTCGACGGCGGCGTACGCGTCGAGCCGTCCCTCACCGAAGTTGTTGTTGTTGGCCGCGGTCCCGCCGCAGCTGGTGTCGTCGGTGTCGATCGCGGTGCCGTCCAGCAGGGCCCGGGTGGCGGCGATGTCGCCGTGCAGGGTCGGCGCCGCCGACCAGGCCAGCGCGACGGTGGCGGCGACGTGCGGGGAGGCCATCGAGGTGCCGCTGTACGCCGCGTACCCGCCACCGGGGACGCTGGAGCGGACCGCGGTGCCGGGCGCGGCGATGTTCGGCTTGACCGATCCGTCGACCAGCGAGGCGCCCCGGCTGGACCGGGCGGCGATCCGGTGGTCGGCGTCGTAATTGCCGGCTGCGTACGCCTGCGGGTAGTCGCCGGGGGAGCTGGCGGTGCCGCAGCCCGGTCCCTCGTTGCCGATGGCGAAGGCCGGGAAGATGCCGGCGGCGATCCAGGCGTCGACGGTCTGCCGGTACCACGGGTCGTCCTGCCCGCCGCCCCACGAGTTGTTGACCACGTCGGCGCGCAGTTCCGGCCGGGGGTTCGCGCCCGAGGTGTCGGTCGGGGCGAGCACCCACTGGCCGGCGGCCAGCAGCGACGCGTCGGAGCAGGTGTCCACCTCGCAGCCCTTGGCGGCGATCCAGCGGGCACCGGGTGCCACTCCGGTCTGGTTGTCGCCGCCGTCGTCGCCGGTCATGGTGCCGGTGACGTGGGTGCCGTGACCGTTGTTGTCACAGGGGGTCCCGGCCGGGCAGATGCCGGTCGGGTCGAACCAGTTGTAGTCGTGGTCGTAGCCGCCGGTGCCGGCTCCCCGGTAGCTGGCGGCCAGGGCCGGGTGGTCGAACTCGACGCCGCTGTCGATGGTGGCCACGACGATCCCGTCGCCGCTGGTGCCGAATTCGGACCAGACCTGTGGCGCCCGGACGTCGTCGATGTTCCACTCGACGGCCGTGGTGCCGGCGTCGTCGCCGACCGGCGGCACCGGTTCGGCTGGTTCCGGGGTGAGCAGCGGGTAGCTGCGGACCGGTTCGAGCTGCTGCACCTCGGGCAGGGCGGCGATCCGGTCGGCCAGGTCCCGATCGCCGGTGACCCGGACCGCGTTGGCGATCCAGTACGCGGTGTAGCCGGCCTTCCGCCCGTCGAGCAGTTTGCGCAGGCTCTGCTGGCTGCGCTGGGCGGTGCTGGTCAACTCGTGGTAAACAGCGTCGGCTCGGGCGTCGGCGCGACGGTCACCGGCCGGCATTCCGGCGCTGGCGGCATCGGCCGCGCCGGACAGGTCGGCGCGGTCGCGCAGGTAGACCATGAAGTCGACGGTGCCGTCCCGGTCCAGTTCGGCGGCGAGTTCGGCGCTGATCGGCGCGGTGGCCGACCCGTCGACCGGGCCGGCACCGGGTGCGGCGGTCGCGGCGGCGGGTTGGGCGGTCACCGCGAGCAGGGTGATCAGCCCAGCGGTGAGCGTCCGGTGCAGCAGCCGGCCCAGGCCGCCGCGGACGCGGCGGCGGGCGGTGCTGCGGTCACTATGGTGTCGTCCGATTCGGCGGCGGGGCAGGTCGACCACGCGGTCCCCCCATGCTCGTAGGCGGCCCGTACTCGCCGGACCGCGGGATCAGCGGACCGGAAAGCCCGATATCCGCCCAAGTCGCGTGCGGGCAGTGCTCTACGGATAGTTTTCGCACGGCGGCTACGAGTCATGCTTTAGTGGGCGACGTTGGTGATCAATGGGGTCTGTTGGGCAGTTTTCAGGCAGTACCCGGGCAACACGTGGTCGAGCGTCGGGCCGAAGTGGTATCGGTGACTGTCGCTGTTGACTCCGGCGACTAAACGGCGTTGTCTGATGACACGCAGCAACCTGGGGAGGAGCGCGGTGGTCAACGGTGAGGTGCCACTGGTCGTGTGTGTCACCGCTGACGTAGCCGTCCGTGAGCGCGTCGTAAGACGGCTCGACGACTGCGGCACGGTAGTCATCTGTACTGATTTGGCCGAGTTACGGGCGATGTTGTTCCCGCCCGTACCGGCGGAGGACCCGGAGCCGGCGGCGCCGGTCGTGCTCGGCGACCTCGTCGTCGACGTGCCCGGCCATCTCGTCACCTGGCGGGGTGAGCCGTTGGCGCTGACCCGGCTGGAACGGGAGTTGCTGGCCCGGCTGGCCACCCCGCCGGTGGTGGTCTGGACCTACGAACGGCTCTTCGGCTCGGTCTGGGGCGGGGCCTACCTCGGCGACACGGCCATCCTGCATTCGGCCGTGAAACGGCTGCGCCGCAAGTTGCGCGGCGCCGGCGGCGGCCTGGAGATCCAGACCGTACGGGGCGTCGGCTACCGGCTCGCGTCGAGCGCACCGGACAACTTCGGCGCATCGGCGGCGGGACCGGACCCGGCCGGTTACCGGCGGGACGACCTGGCCAGCGACGACGCTGGCCGTGACGACGTGGCCGTTCGTGACGACCTGGCCGTTCGTGAGGAGCTGACCGGTCGCGACGACGTGGCCGTTCGCGACGAGCTGGTCCGCGACCAGTTGGTCCACGAGGATGCGGTGCCGAGCGAGCCCGGCTGGGACGGGCCAGATCGGGAGCTGCCGGAGCAGCGGATCGGCCGGCCCGTCGAGGTCGGCTGCTGACCGCTGTCGGGCGGGCCGGCTGTTGACGGCTGTCGGGCGGGCCGGCTGCCCTGGCCGGTGCCTGGCACGATGGCCGGGTGACTGACGACCCGCCCGCGACCCCGGCCGTCCCGCCGGCACACCTGGCCGCAGCGGTCCCGCCGCCGTCGGCGGGACCGCCGGCCGCCACCGTACCGCCGGCCGCCACCACACCGCCGAACGCCGCTGGCCAGAGCCCGGTGCGTCGGTGGTGGCGGTGGTGGCTGGCGGCCGCCGCAGTGGCCTGGATCGTGCTGCTGTTCGGCCTGGCCGTGCAGTCCCAGCGGGACGACAGCCCGACCGTTCGCGAGCAGCGCGACATCGGGCAGGCCCGGCCGGTCGCCGACCGGGCGGCGATCGACCTGACCACTGCGGTCGGCGACGCCGGGGTGGTGGTGCTGGCCGAGGAGCAGATCACCGAGGGCTGCCGGATCACCCCGATGCGACCCGGCGCCGAACTGACCCGGGTGCTCACCGCCTACACGGCGCCCGACGCCGGCCCGGCGTTGCTCGACCGGATCGCCCGCCGGCTCCCGGCCAGCTACGCCGCGATAGCCCGGCACGACGCCACCACCGGCCGGTCGCGGCTCGGTGCCGACGCCGGTGATTTCGTCGCGGTCCGCGGCGAACTGATCCGCGCCGGCGTGGTGCAGCTGCGCATCAGCACCGGCTGCCGCCCGGCGTCCGACGGGTCCCGGCCCGCACCCGCCGACCCCCGGCCGGGCACCACCGCCGGCGCGACCCCGCGCAGCCACGCCGAGTTGCTGGCGGGCGCCTTCGGGGTGGCCGACGTACAGGCCGCATCGTCGGTCGAACTGCCCTGTCCCGACGGCGACGGACAGCTCAGCAGCTACGCGCTGACCGCGGTCAGCACAGCGGAGTCCGACGAGTGGGCGTCGCTCGGCTTCACCATGCCGCGCGCCACCGTCGTCTCCGATCAGCCACCGCTGTTCGTCCACCGATACGACACCAAGGGCACCGTGGTGCGGCTCGACGGCGACGACGTCTGGATCGCCGCCACCGACTTCACCTGCTGATCCCGATCCCCGCTGACCCGTCGGCGACTGCCAGCCCGGTCAGTAGACGAGGGCCTGGACGCCGTCGGCCATGATTTCCTCGACGAAGACCGCCGCCCCGGCGATCCGTACCCCCGGCAGCACATCGTCCGGGCCGAACCCGCGGCGGGCCGCGCACTGCGTACAGACCGTCACCCGACCACCGCTGGCCAGCACCGCGTCCAGCAGGTCGGGCAGCGGCGCCGAATGCGGCAGGTCGAACTCGGCGGCCCGGCCGGGCAGCCCGAACCACGCCGATTCACCGGTCAGCCAGAGGGAGACCTCGACGCCGGCCGCGGCGGCGGTGCCCGCTACGGTGAACGCCTGGGCGCACCGCTCCGGCTCGTCCGAGCCGGCGGTCGCCTTTACGACGAGAGTGCGAGCCATGCGGCCAGCATAGGATGGCCTTGTCATGGTTACCGAGATCGGGTTCGTCAGCCTGCTGGTGGCAGGCTTTGGCGCGCTCGCCGGTGGCCTGGTCTACCTCGCGGTCCGCATCTGCCGTGGACGCTGGTGAGAAAGCGGAGGACCGATGAGCGCGAGCAGCGCGTCCGGAGCGGGACAGCCGAGCACCGAGGAGAACCCGGTCCGGCCGCCGTGGCTGGACGCCCCGCCGGTCGACCCGTACCCGTTCGAGGAGAGCCACGACCTGCGGGTCGGCCCGAAGCTGCACCCGGCGTTGAACGCGCTGCTGCCCTACATCGGGGTGTGGCGTGGGCGGGGGCGCGGCGGCTACCCGACGATCGAGGACTTCGACTACGCGCAGGAGATCCGGATCAGCCACGACGGCCGGCCGTTCCTGCAGTACGAGTCGCGGGCCTGGCTGCTCGACGAGCAGTCCCGCCCGGTGCGCCCGGCCGGTCGCGAACTCGGCTGGTGGCGGGCGGTCACCGACGCCGACGGCCGGGCCACCGGTGAGCTGGAGGCGACGATGATGACCCCGACCGGGGTGATGGAGCTCTACCTGGGCCGGGTCACCGGGGTGCAGGTCGAGCTGGCCACCGACGCCGTGGTGCGTACCGGTACCGCCAAGGAGGTCACCGGCGGTCACCGGCTGTTCGGCATCGTCGAGGGGGCGCTGCTGTACGCCCAGGAAATGGCCGCCGTCGGTCAGCCGCTCTCCCCGCACCTGTCCGCCCGGCTGATCCGGGTCGGCGGCTGATCCGGGTCGGCTACGGAGACGGGTCGGCCACGGAGACGGGCCGGCCACGGAGACGGCGGCGATAGGATGGCGACGGTGGCTGAATCTTCCCTGGCAGAGATGCTGCGCTCGCGCGGGCTACGGCTGACCGCGCAGCGTCAGCTGATCCTGGAAGCGGTGCACGAGCTGGGACACGCCACCCCGGAGCAGGTGCTCAACGCGGTGCGCGAGGTCGCCGCCGGGGTCAACATCACCACCATCTACCGCACTTTGGAGCTGTTCGAAGAGCTGGGCCTGGTCACCCACACCCACCTGTCGCACGGTTCACCGACGTTCCACTCGGTCGGCGAGGACCAGCATGTCCATCTGGTCTGCCGATCCTGCAAGTCGGTCTCGGAGATGGACCCGGCGCTGGCCGAGCCGCTGATCACCGCGCTCGCCGAACAGCGCGGCTTCCAAGTCGACATCGGCCACATGGCGTTGTTCGGCACCTGCGAGCGGTGCGGAGGAAAACAGTGATCGACGTAGCCGGCGCGGTGGACATCGCCGACGTGGCCACCGGATCCCCCGACGCCGGGGTCGCCGCCCACTACGGCGACCCGATGCGTGAGCAGCGTCGGCTCGCCACCGAGGTCGGCCTGGTCGACCGGAGCAACCGGGGCGTGCTGGCGGTGCCCGGTGCCGAACGGATCGGCTGGCTGCACACCCTGACCACCCAGCACCTGGCGACGCTGCGCGCCGGTCAGGGCACCGAGCTGCTGGTGCTCTCCCCGCACGGCCACGTGGAGCAGCACGCGATGGTCGCCGAGGACGGCACGACCACCTGGCTGGACACCGAGCCGCAGATGGCCGGCGAACTGCTGGCGTACCTGCTGAAAATGCGGTTCTTCACCCAGGTCGACCCGGCGGAGGTGACCGCCGACTGGGCGGTGCTGTCGCTGGTCGGCCCGGCTGCGGTCGACGCGGCGGCGGCGCTGGGCGTGACCGGACTGGCCGACCCGGACCTGCTGCCGGTGCCCGCGTCGAAGTTCGCCGCCGGGTCGATCCCCGACCGGCCCACCGTGCTCTACCCGGTGGCCGCGCTGCCGACGGACGGGCCGTACCGGGGTGGCTGGGCCCGTCGGGTGCCACTCGGCGTCGACCTGCTGGTACCCCGGGCCGCGACAGCACAGCTGGTGGCCGAGGCGACTGTGGCCGGTGCCGCCCCGGCCGGGCTCTGGGCGTACGAGGCGATGCGGGTCGCCTCGCGTACCCCCCGGGTCGGTCTGGAGACCGACCACCGGGCGATTCCGGCGGAGGTCGGCCTGCTCGGACCGGCGGTCCACCTCGACAAGGGCTGCTACCGGGGGCAGGAGACGGTGGCCCGGGTGCACAACCTGGGCCGGCCACCGCGCCGGCTGGTGCTGCTGCACCTCGACGGGGTGGCCAGTGACACTCCGCCGGACGCCGGCACCCCGCTGACCCTGGAGGGCCGGACGGTCGGCTTCGTTGGCACCGCGCTGCGCCACCACGAGCTCGGCATGGTCGCTCTGGCGGTGGTGAAACGCAACGTGCCGGACGACGCCGATCTGCGTGCCGGTGAGTTCACCGCCGCGATCGAGCCCTGAGCCGGGATGTCGCAGAGTTGACCGGGTACGCCGGCGGGGTGCCGCTGGTCGAGATGGCCCGCTCCGGTTTCGTGGAGAGCCGGCATCACGGCTCACTGGTGGTGCTGGCCGCTGACGGCGGCCTGCGGGAGCGGTTCGGCGACGTGGAGTCGCCGGTGTTTCCCCGGTCGGCGAACAAGCCGTTGCAGGCGATCGGCATGCTGTGGGCCGGGCTGCGGCTGGCCGATCCCGCCGATCTGGCGGTGGTCTGTGCCAGCCACAGTGGCGAGGACTTCCACCTGGCCCGGGTGGCTGCGCTGCTGCGTACCGCCGGGCTCACCGAGGCGGCGCTGCGCTGCCCGCCGGAGCTGCCGGTCGGCGCGGCCGCCGCGGCCGACGTGCTGCGCGCCGGTGGCGGGCCGAGTCGGCTGCAGATGAACTGCTCCGGCAAGCATGCCGGGATGCTGCTGACCTGCCGGGCGGCCGGCTGGCCGGTGGAGGAGTACTGGCATCCGGAGCATCCGTTGCAGGAACGGATCCGGGCCGCCGTCGAGGAGTACGCCGGTGAGCCGGCCGCCGCCGTCGGGGTGGACGGCTGCGGCGCGCCGGTGCTGGCGCTGTCGCTGACCGCGGTGGCGCGGGCGTTCCTGCGGCTGGTACACGGCCTCGCCGGGTCGGTGGAGCGGACCGTGGCGGACGCGATGCGGGCGTACCCGGAGCTGGTGGCCGGCACCGGACGGGCCGACACCCGGCTGATGCGGGCGGTGCCCGGGCTGCTGGCCAAGGTCGGCGCGGAGGGTGTGCTGGCGGTGGCGGTGCCCGGCGTCGGGGCGATCGCGGTGAAGATCGACGACGGTGCGCAGCGGGCGACGGTGCCGCCGGTGGTTGCCGCGCTGCGCCGGCTCGGCGTCGGCACGGGCACCGACGCCGAGGGCCTGGATTCGATGGCTCTGGCCGAACTCGGTGAGCCGCCGGTGCTCGGTGGCGGCCAGCCGGTCGGCGCGCTGCGCGCCCTGTGCCGGCCGTCCTGACGAGGCTGGCCGGCGGACGAGTTGGCTATCGCACGGTGATCGTCGATCGCACGGTGTGGTCGTCTATCGCGCGGTGTCGGCGAGGAACTCGCGCAGCGCGGCGTCGACCGGCCCGGGGCACTCCAACGGCAGCAGGTGGGCCGCGCCGGGCACGTCCGGCAGCCGCCGGGCGGTCGGGATGCCGGTGCTGATCAGGTCGGCCAGGGCAAGGATGTCCGGCACGTCGAGCGCCCCGGCGCCGACCAGCACCGGCACGCCGATCTCAGCGAGCCGGCGGGCCGCCGGTGGATCGAGTTCGCGGTGGGTGACGTCGCCGAGCGCGGCTTCGGCGGCGAGCGCCCGACGGTCCATTTCGCGGGCGAAGGCGATCAGCTCCGGGTCGACATCGGCGGGCTGCCGATGCGGGCCGACGACCCAGAACCGCACCTCGGCGTCGGCCATCGCGTCCAGGTCCTCCGGGTCCACCGCGCCGACCAGGTCGTCCCAGAGCTGTTCGGTGGCGTCGGACCAGTCGTGGCCGCCCAGTGCCGACCCGAACAGGGCGAGGGCGGTGACCCGGCTGGGATGGGCGAGGGCGGCGTCGATGGCGACCGCGCCGCCGAACGAACAGCCGACCAGCGCGGCGCGGGCGACGCCGAGCGCGTCCAGCAGGCCGATCACGTCGTCGTGGTGGGCGAACGCGGTGGCCGGCAGATCGGACTCGCCGTAGCCGCGCAGATCCATGGCGATCACCCGGTGCCGGTCACGAAGCGCGGCGACCTGCGCCCGCCACATCCGGCGGTCGGCGATGCCGGCGTGGATCAGCAGTACGGGCGGCCCGGTGCCGACGTCGTCGTAGCTGATTGTCGCGTCGCCAACCCGGATCGTCGTCATCGGCGGGGAGCCTAGCGACACGGGGCGGGTGGCCGCCAACGACTTTCCCGGCGGCTCCTCCCGCCGAACCTTCCGGGTGACTCCGCTAACTTTCGTTAGCGTTTCGCTAGCAGTTGCAAGCAGATCGGGTTACCGTCGAGGCATGGCAACACCGAAGGACCTGCCCCGCGACATCGGGGGCTTCATCCGCGACCTGCGGCACAACGCCCGCATCTCGCTGCGGCAGCTCGCCGAGCAGGCCGGCGTCAGCAACCCCTACCTCAGCCAGGTGGAGCGCGGCCTGCGCAAGCCGAGCGCGGAGGTGCTCCAGCAGTTGGCCAGCGCACTGCGGGTCTCCACGCCGGTGATGTACCTGAGGGCCGGGCTGCTCGACGACAAGGACGGCCAGGGCGTGCTCGCCGCGATCGCTTCGGACCCCGACCTCACCATGGCGCAGAAGCAGTCGCTGAGCCAGATCTACGAGACGTTCCGCCGGGAGAACGCCCGGCACGCCGGACCGGACGCCGACGCGGACGCAGCTACCGCCGCCGAAGAAGTTGAGGAGCAGACCCTGCAGTCGGTCGCCGTCACCGAGGCCGGGGCCGCACCTGGCCCGGCGACCGAGGACCCGCCGTCCACCGCGCCGACCAGGACCACCTCCCGGCAGAAGACCACCCCCCGGCGTCGTACGCCCCGGGCCGGGGAAACCGAGCAGGCCGCCGCAGCGGCCGAGGAGGAGCAACGATGAGCCAGCCGAAGACCAAGCGGATCCCAGCACCCCTGTACGCCGTCGCCGGCGCCGGCGACCTGGCTTACCAGCAGCTGCGCAAGCTGCCGGTGGCCGTCACCCAGCTGACCGGCAAGGCCACCCTCGGCACCGTCGGCCTGCGGGAGAAGGCCGCACAGAGCACCGCCGAGCTGCGTGAGCGGGCCAACACCGGTGCCGACCTGGAGCGCCTGCGGGCGATCGCGCTGCGCAACCGCGACGCGGTGCTCGCCGGTGCCCAGTCGGCCGGGCAGCGGGCCGTGGCGATCTACGGCACGCTGGTGGCGCACGGCGAGCGGGTCGTCGGCACCGGGGTGGTCCGGGCCGCCGACACCGTCAACGCCGACATGGAGACCACCGAGGCTCCGGCCCAGGTCACCGCAGCACCGGAAGCCGACTCGACCGAGTCGGCCAAGCCCACCCAGGCCAAGGCCGAGTAGTTCCGGCGGGTCCGGGTGACCCGCGGGCCCCGGATGCAGGTGGCACGCATCCGGGGCCCGCGGCATAAGCTTTGGGCATGGACTCTGCCGCGCCGCTGTTCTATGCCGACGTCCGGTACATCCTCGACCTGGCGCTGTTCGTGTTCGCCCTCGTCGTGCAGGCTGTCGCGCTGGTGCACTGCGTCACCCAGAAGGGCGAGGCGTTCCCGGCGATCGGCACCCTGCCGAAAGGCGCGTGGCTGGCCATCCTCGGCGTCTGCCTGCTGCTCACCCTGCTGTTCCAGGTCAGCCTGTTCGGCCTGATCGGGATCGCCGCCGGGCTGATCTACCTGCTCGACGTGCGGGTCGGGCTGCGGGACATCGCCGACGGCCGAGGCTCCTGGTGAGAGATTTCCGTTGGCCACCGCCGCCGGACGGCGGGCCGCGGACCTACGGGCCCGGCCCGTCCGGTCCCCGTACCGGCCGACCCGCGCTGCCCGAGCCGGAGACCGAGGTGATCACCACGCCGCACGGCGTGGAGCTGGAACGGCTGGTCACCGGGTCCGGTGAGCCGACCACCGTCTTCGCGCACGGCATAGCGCACGGCATCGCCACCACCCGGCCGCTGGGCAGCGGAGTCGCCGGGCGCAAGGTGTTCTTCCAGTTCCGGGGGCATGGCCGCTCCGCCGCGCCGGCCGGCCCATGGGGCTACCCCGACCTGGCCCGGGACCTGCGGGCCGTGGCCGATCTGACCGGTGCCGGCCGGGCGGTCGGGATGAGCCTCGGTGCCGGGGCGTTGGCCCGGTTGCTGACCGACAGCCCGCAGCGGTTCGACCGGGCGGTGTTCTTCCTACCGTCAGCCTTCGACGCGGCCCGGCCGGCCTCGGCCCGCCAGCGGATCGCCGAGCTGGTCACCGCGGTCAACGACAGCGACGTCTCCGGGGTGGCCGAGCTGATCGCGGCGGAGACCCCGGTGCCGGTACGCAACACCCCGGCCGCGTGGGCGTACCTGCGTACCAGGATCGACCAGCTGCTGCGCGACGGACTCGCCGCCGAACTGGTCGACCTGGCCGACGCGGTGCCGGTGCCCGACCCGGCCGCGCTCGCCGCGGTCACCGCCCGGGTCCTGGTGATCGGCTGCGTCGGCGACGACCTGCACCCGGCCGAGACCGCCGAGCGGCTGGCCGCCGCCATCCCGGGCGCCGCCCTGCACGTCTACGACCGCCCCGGCGTGCTCTGGAATCAGCGCACCGATCTGCGGCAGCGGGTCTCCGGCTTTCTCAACGAGCCGATCTGATCAGCGGCACGCGCCGTGGCTCCGGTCGCTGATCAGGTCGACGACGGTCAACCGCAGCAGCCGCCGGAGGCAGCGGACGGCGTGGTGGACTGGTCGCTGGGCGCCACCGAGCAGACGCCGGTCTCCGGCAGATCCAGCTGCACGTCCCGGGCTGCGGTCCAGTCACCGGCCAACGCCGCCGTGACCGAGCGGACCTGCTCGTAGCCGGTGGCCAGCAGGAACGTCGGCGCCCGGCCGTAACTCTTCATGCCGACCACGTAATACCCCGGCTCTGGCTGGGTGAGCTCGTCCACCCCGTGTGGCGGGACGGTGCCGCAGGAATGCTCGTTCGGGTCGATCAGCGGGGCCAGCCTCCGGGTGCAGCCCAGCGCCGGGTCCAGGTCCAGCCGTAGCTCGTCGGCGATCCGGTGGTCGGGGCGGAAACCGGTGGCCGAGACGATTCGGTCGGCGGCCAGCGTCCGGCCGTCGGTCGCGACCAGCTCGGCCTGGCCGCTGGCGGTGACCCGTACGGTGTGTACGCCGAATCCGCTGACCAGCTCGACTCGGCCGGAGTCGACAAGCAACCGCAGTCCGGTGCCCAATTTGCCGCGGCCAGGCAGGGCGTCGGCGTCGCCGCCGCCGAGCGCCCGGTCGATGGTCGCGCCACGGGTGACCCAGCTGACCCGGGTGTCCGGCTCCTGAGCGGCCAGCTCGGCGAGGGCCAGCAGGGTGTTGGCGGCGGAGTGGCCGGCACCCACGACGACGGTGTGCCGGCCGCTGTGGTCGGCCCGGTGGGCACCGAGCACATCCGGCAGAGCGGTGCTGATCAGGTGGGCTGCCTGCGGTTCGCCGTGGGCGGGCAGCCCGTTGACGCCCAGGACGTTCGGCGTACCCCAGGTGCCGGAGGCGTCGATGACGGCACCGGCGCTGAGCTCCGTACCGTCGGCGAGCCGGACCACGAACGGTGCCTGCTCCCGGCCGTCGGTGCGGACCCGGTCGATTCCGGCGCGGCCCAGCGCGACGACCCGCGCGCCGTACCGGATCCGACCGGCCAGGTCGGGCAGCTTGGCCAGTGGTTCGAGGTAGTCGCCGACCAGCTCGGCGCCGGTCGGCAGGTGGCCGGGATCGGGGGCGGCCCAGCCGGCGGCGTCGAGCAGCCGGCGGGCGGCCGTGTCGATGTTGTGACGCCAGGGGGAGAAGAGCTGGACGTGCCCCCACTTGCTGACCGCCGCGCCGGCACTGCCGCCGGCCTCCAGCAGGACCCAGGGCAGACCGCGCTCGTGCAGGTGGGCGGCGGCGGCCAGGCCGACCGGTCCGGCCCCGATGACGACGGCCGGTAGCTCCTCGTTGATCATGAATCCCTCCGTGCTGGCGAGCGTTCGTAGTCTCGATGATCGTCGAATCAACAATACGATGCCCGCTGTTTCGACGATGGTCAAGTTTGACACTCATCAAATCAGCCAACTGGGTGATTCCGCCTGGTCGGCGGTAACCTGCCACCCGTGGGTGTCACCAGTCACGGCCGTACCGACCGACTCGACCTGCGCGACCCGACCCTGCGTGAGTGGCAGTGCACCGTACTGCACGCCGACGCCGAGCAGGGCATCGTGCTGGACCGCTCCGCCTTCTACCCGGGAGGCGGCGGCCAGCCGCCAGATCACGGCGTACTGCTCTGGCAGGGGGCGCAGACCCGGATCGTCGGCACTCGCAAGGGCGACGACCTCTACCTGATCCCCGCCGACGGCGACCCGCTGCCGCCGGTCGGCGCCCAGGTCACCGGCGCGGTCGAGGACACCCGCCGCAGCCTGCTGATGCGTACCCACTCCGGGCTGCACGTGCTCTGCGGCGTGGTGTTCCGCGACTTCGGTGCCCTGGTGACCGGCGGCAACATGGAGCCCGGTGAAGCCCGGATGGACTTCAACCTGCCCGAGGTGCCGCCCGGCTTCAAAGCTCAGCTGGAAGACCTGGTCAACGCCGAGGTCGTCGCCGACCGGGCGGTCGCCGTGCGGGTCCTCGACCGGGACGAGGCGCTGGCCATCCCGGACATCGTCCGCACCCAGGCCAATCTGATCCCCGCCGACGAGCAGGAGATCCGCATCGTCGACATCGTCGGCCTGGACGTGCAGGCCGACGGCGGCACCCACGTCGCCTCCACCGCCCAGATCGGCAAGGTCCAGGTGGTCAAGGTGGAGAGCAAAGGTCGGGCCAACCGCCGGGTACGGCTGCGCCTGGCCGGCTGAGATGATCCGCGCCTTCCTCGACGGTGTCCGGCTGTTCCTGCGGGGCTTCGGCACCTACGCCCGCAACCCGAAGATGGTGCTGCTCGGGCTGATCCCGGCGGTGATCGCCGGGGTGCTGTTCGTGGCCGCGTTCGTCGGCTGGATAGCCGTCGTGGTCGACGTCGCCGGCTGGCTCACCCCGTTCGCCGACGACTGGTCGGCGGGCACCCGGGACGCGGTCCGCGGTGCGGTCGCCGTCGCGTTGCTGGCCCTCGGCGGGCTGATCGGTGTACTCACCTTCACCGCCGTGACCCTGTTCATCGGGGATCCGTTTTACGAGAAAATTTCCGAATGGGTGGAGGAGCAGCACGGCGGGGTGCCGAACGGGGTCGACGTGCCGTGGTGGCGATCGCTGTGGCACAGCCTGCTCGACTCGGCCCGGCTGATCGCGTTCGGCATCGTCATCGGGATTCCGCTGTTCCTCTGCGGGTTCATCCCGATCGTCGGGCAGACCCTGGTGCCGGTGGTCGCTGCCCTGTTCGGCGGCTGGCGGCTCGCCCTTGAGCTGGTTGGGTCCGCGTTCTACCGCCGTGGGCTGCGGCTACCGGACCGCCGGGTGGCGCTGCGCACCAACCGGCCGAAGGCGCTCGGCTTCGGGGTGGCGGTCTTCTGCTGCTGCCTGATCCCGTTCGGCGCGGTGCTGGTCATGCCGGCGGCCGTGGCCGGCGCGACGCTGCTCGCCCGCCAGTCGCTCAACCAGCCCACCGACGGGCCGCCCCAGCTTGCTCCGCCCGCCTAGCGGCTGGCGGCCGGCGCGGTGTTTAGCGGCTGGCGGCCTGTGCGGTGTTTAGCGGCTGGCGGCCTGTGCGGCGTCGCGGACCTCACCGACCAGCTCCTCGATCACGTCCTCCAACGCGGCCAGGCCGGTCAACCGGCCGTCGGCGTCCACCACCCGGGCCAGGTGGGCGCCCCGTTGCTGCATGACCGTCAGGGTGTCCCGCATCGGTTGGGTGGCCCGGACCGTGACCAGCGGCCGGATCAGCCGGGAGTCGACCGCCCGGTCCCGGTCCTGCGCCGAGGCCCCGAGCACGTCCTTGACGTGTAGGTAGCCGGTCACCTGTGCGGCGCCGTCGACGACCGGGAAGCGGGAGTAGCCGGTGTCGGCGCAGCGCATCTCCAGCTCGACCGGCGTGCTGGTGGCGGACACCGTGACCAGCGAATCCAGCGGGATCGCCACCCGGGCGGTCGGCTGGTCGCTGAACGCCAGCGCACCGGTCAGCAGCCGGTGTTCGTGCTCGTCGATCAGGCCCTCACGGCGGGACTGGGCGATGAACCCGGAAACCTCCTCCCGGGTGAAGGTGGAGGTCACCTCGTCCTTCGGCTGCACCCGCAGCAGGCGCAGGACGATGTTGGCGAGCTGGTTGAGCAGCCAGATCAGTGGCCGCAGCACGGTGACCACGCCGTACAGCACCGGGCCCAGGACCATCGCGGACCGCTCCGGACCGGCGAGGGCGATGTTCTTCGGCACCATCTCGCCGATCACCATGTGCAGGAAGACCACGATCGCCAGGGCGATGGCGAACGCGATCGGGTGCACCAGCGCGTCCGGCACCCCGGCGGCGGCGAAGGCCGGCTCCATCAGGTGCGCCACGGCCGGCTCGCCGATGGCACCCAGGCCGAGCGAACAGACGGTGATGCCGAGCTGCGCGCCGGCCATCATCAGCGACACGGACTCCATGGCCCGCAGCGTGACGCGGGCCAGCCGAGACCCGGCGGCGGCCCGTGGCTCGATCTGTGTCCGGCGGGCCGAGATCAGTGCGAACTCGGCACCGACGAAGAACGCGTTGCCGGCGAGCAGCAGCACCCCGACGAGGATCGCCAACCAGTCACTCATGACGCGGTCTCCTCCGGGTGCCCGGCCGAGTGGCCGTTCCGGCGTCCGTCAGGAGACCCGGCGGCTGCGGTGGCGTCGGCGCGGCGCAGCAGCAGCCGGTCGGCGCGCCGGCCGTCGACCCGGGTCACGGTCAGTTCCACCGGTACGGACGTGGGTAGCCCGTCCGGGTCCGGGTGTTCGCGGTCGTCGGCGACGACCGTGACGGTGTCACCGACCCGGGGCAGCCGGCCGAGCTCCTCGATGATCACCCCACCGAGGGTGTCGGAGATCCGGCCCTCCGGCAGGTCGAGCCCGGTCAGCCGGGCCGCCTCGTCGGGCCGCAGCAGGCCGGAGAGCTGCCACGAACCGTCGGCGGCGCGCTGGTGTCGACCGGTCGGCCGGTCCTGTTCGTCGGCGATCTCCCCGACGATCTCCTCGACCAGGTCTTCCAGGGTGACGATGCCGGCGGTGCCGCCGTACTCGTCGACCACCACCGCCATCTGCAGTCCCCGGCTGCGCAGCGTACCGAGCAGCGGGTCCAGCTCGGCGGTCTCCGGGACCTCGGGCAGCTCGACCATCACCGACCGCACCGGCCGGGTGTCGCGTTCCCCGGTCGGTACGGCGAGGGCATGCTTGAAATGCACGGCGCCGAGCACCTCGTCGACTCCGGCGCCGGTGACCGGGAAGCGGGCGTGTCCGGTGGCGGCGGCCAGCCGCAGCACCTCGGCCACCGGTGCGTCGGCGGTGACGAACCGTACCCGGGGTCGGGGGGTCATCACGTCGGCGGCGGTCCGTTCGCCGAAGTCGATCGACCGGGAGACCAGCTCGGCGGTCTCCGCGTCCAGGGTGCCTTCCTCGCCGGACCGGCTGACCAGCGACGCCAGCTCCTGAGGCGTACGGGCGGACGCCAGCTCCTCGGTGGGCTCGATGCCGAACGCCCGCAGGATCCGGTTGGCCGTACCGTTGAGAAACCGGATCAACGGGCCGGTGGCGGCGGTGAAGCCGCGCTGCGCGCCAGCGACCGCCCGGCCGACCCGCAGCGGTTCGGCGATGGCCCAGTTCTTCGGCACCAGCTCGCCGAAGGTCATCTGAAAGCCGGTGGCCAGGATCAGCGCCAGCGTCAGCGAGAGCGCGGTGGTCGCGCCGTCCGGCAGGCCGGTGAGCCCGAGCGGGCCGCGTAGCAGAGTGGCCAGTGAGGGCTCGGCGAGGAAGCCGACGACCAGGCTGGTCACGGTTATGCCGAGCTGGGCGCCGGACAGCTGGGTGGACAGCGTCCGCAGGCCGCGCAGCAGGCCCGCCGAGCGGCGGTCACCGGCGGCGGCCTGCCGTTCCACGGTCGCCCGGTCGACCGTTACGAAGGCGAACTCGGCGGCGACGAACACGGCGTTGGCGGCGACCAGCAGCACCGCGACGCCTAGCAGCGCCCACTCCGTCACCGCCCGGTCACTCCTTCGACGGTGACGGGGCGGCCGGGACTAGGAGGGTCGCTGGTAGTGGGCATGATCTCAGCATAATCAGCCGAGGGCTGCGAAAACCTGCGAGTTGACTGAGAACAATAGCGAGATGTATTCGTGGAATTACTTTGCGTACTCGATATCTGCTGTTCAGCAACCTCTCAGGCTGTCCCGCTAACATCGTCGGCAACCCCGGTTCCAAAATAGACATATCTGATCATGTTGTGCGGCAACGATCGGTGCGCCCGGGGATCGCGCCAGCGTACCGCCAGGGAGAGATAGCCACGTGGTCTTCAAACGGATGCTCCGAGCCTTCGGAGTCGGTGGACCGACTGTCGACACCGTCCTGTCCAACGCCAGCACCCGCCCCGGCCTGACCCTGGCCGGCCAGGTCGACATCACCGGCGGCGACCACGAGGTGGAGATCGACCAGATCACCGTCGCGCTGGTCACCCGGGTCGAGATGGAGACCGACGACGAGGAGTACGACGGTACGGTCGAGTTCCATCGGGTGCCGGTCTGCGGCGAGCTGCGTCTTGCCGCCGGGCAGCAGTTGTCGCTGCCGTTCGAGATCGACGTGCCGTGGGAGACGCCGGTCACCGACATGTACGGTCAGCGGCTGCCCGGCATGACCATGGGCCTGCGTACCAAGATCTGGGTCCGCGGTGCCATCGACCCGGGCGACCTCGACGACGTGCACGTCTATCCGCTGCCGGTGCAGGAGCGGATCCTGGAGGCGTTCGCCGCGCTCGGGCTGCCGTTCACCGGTGCCGACCTGGAGCACGGCCAGTTGGCCGGCCTGCCCCAGACGATGCCGTTCTACCAGGAGATCGAGTACGCGTCGGCCCCGCAGTACCCGGGGGTCAGCCAGGTCGAGCTGACGTTCGTCGCCGACCCGCACGGGGTGACCGTGGTCCTGGAGTTCGACAAGAAGTCCGGGCTGTTCACCCCCGGTCATGACGCGTACGGCCACTACCGGGTCGAGCACGCGGCCGCCGAGAGCATCGACTGGATCGCCCTGGTGGACTCCTGGCTGCGGCAGTCGCTGGAACAGCGACATGCGCTGCTCGGCGGTCACGGTGGCTACGGCGGTGGTCACGGTCATGGCGGGCACCACGGTGGACACGAGGACGGTGGCTCCGGGATGGGCGGCGTACTGGCCGGTGCGGCCGGCGGCGCCCTCGCCGGTTTCGCCGCCGGCATGGTCGCCGAGGAGGTCTTCGACGTCATCGGCGACGGCGACGAGGAAGAGTCCGAGGAAGAAGAGGCCGAGGAGTAGCCGCTGCCCGCGCTTCGGGCACAGCACTCCAGGACGCAGCACCGCAGATAGCCGGAGTCGACGGGCCCGGCCCGCCGTGGGCCGGGTCATACCCCCATCGAGCACAAGGAGAACAGACAGGATGCCGGTCACCGCTGACCTGACTACGCTGGTCGACAAGGCCTACCAGGACAAGTCCCTGGCCGAGATCGTCGCCGCGCCGGTCGCCGCGCTGAAGGGCGTCAGCGAGAGCGACGCCAAGCTGCTCAAGGACGCCTTCGGCATCGTCACCGTCGGAGACCTCGGCCGGAACCCGTACTTCCGGACCGCGCAGGCGCTGGTGAATCTCGGCGGCGAGTAGCCGAAGCGGCCGGCCTCGGCCGCGTCTCCAGCGGCAGGCCTTGCTGGAGCCAGTCTGGACAGTGTCCCGGCGGGGCGGCGGGAAAATTCCCGCCGCCCCGCCGGATTGTTTCGTGAAGATGACGCATCCTCTTGACCTGGATTGTGTGAGCGCTAACACTGTTTGCATCGTAGATGATGACTGCGAAGGGTGTCGGTCATGAGGCGATCGCGATCCACGGTCAACTGGCTGGCGGCGACAACCGCCGCCCTGGTGACTGCGGCCACCACCGCCGTGGTCGCCGCCGCCCCGGCTGCTGTCGCGGCGGCAACTCCGGCGGCCTCGGCTGCTGTCGCGGCTGCCCCGGCCTCGGCTGCTCTCGCGGGCAGCTCGGCCGTAATCGCGGCGGCGGTCCCGCCTACCGTCCAGTTCACCAACCCGATCGTCGAACAGCGGGCCGACCCGCACGTCCACCGGCACACCGACGGCTACTACTACTTCGTCGCCACCGTCCCCGAGTACGACCGCATCGTCATGCGCCGGGCCACCACCCTGCAGGGCCTGGCCACCGCAGCCGAGCGGGTGATCTGGCGCAAGCACTCGACCGGCGAGATGGGCGCGCACATCTGGGCACCGGAGCTGCACTTCATCGACGGCAGGTGGTACATCCACTTCGCCGCCGGCCGAGCCGAGGATATCTGGGCCATCCGCCCGTACGTGTTGGAATCCTCCGCCGCCAACCCGCTCGACGGACCGTGGATCGAACGCGGCCAGATCCAGCCCCCGCGCCCCGGCTTCTCGCTGGACGCCACCACTTTCGTCCACAACGGAGTCCGCTACCTGGCCTGGGCCGAGTACGCCGGCAACAACTCCAACATCTACCTGGCCCGGATGGTCAACCCGTGGACCTACACCGGCACCCCGGTCATGATCAGCACCCCGACGTACGCCTGGGAGACCCGCGGCTACCGGGTCAACGAAGGCCCGGCGGTGATCATCCGCAACGGACGGGTCTTCATGACCTACTCGGCCAGCGCCACCGACGCCAACTACGCCGTCGGACTGCTCACCGCGTCGGCCGGCAGCAACCTGCTGAACGCGTCATCGTGGACCAAGAGCCCCAACCCGGTGCTGGCCAGCAACAGCCGGACCGGCCAGTGGGGGCCCGGCCACAACTCGTTCACCGTCGCCGAGGACGGCAGCGACGTCATCGTCTACCACTCCCGCAACTACGAGCGCTACCTCGGCAACGGCTACGACCCGTTGAACGACCCGAACCGCCGTACCCGGGTGCAGAAGATCTACTGGAACGCCGACGGCACACCGAACTTCGGCGTGCCGGTGCCGGACGGCGCCACCCCGATCCGGCTCAGCGCCCATGACCAGCCGGGCCGCTACCTGCGGCACTGGGAGTACCGGGTCCGTCTTGAGGCGAATGTCGCCAACCTGGCCGACTCGCAGTTCCGGGTCGTCCCCGGGCTGGCCAACTCGGCCGGCATCTCGCTGGAGTCGACCAACTTTCCCGGCTACTACCTGCGGCACCGCAACCACCAGATCTGGGTGGAGGCCAACGACGGGTCGAACCTGTTCCGGCAGGACGCCACGTTCATGGCCCGCGCCGGGCTGGCCGACGTGGGCAAACTGTCGCTGGAGTCGGTCAACTACCCCGGCCAGTACGTCCGCCACCGTGACGGACTGCTCTACCTGGAAGCCGTACCGGACGCCGCCGGCCGCGCCTCGGCCACCTTCGCCCTCAGCTGACCACCATCTCCGCCCGCGTCCACGTACCCCGCGCCCACCGTGCCCCTCGCGCCCACCGCGCCACCGCGCGCCGTGCCCACGCCTGCCAACCCGCCTCCTGCTTGTCGCCTCCACCGCGAGCTGAAGCTCAGATACCTCAAGACGCTGGCATTAGGTATCTGACATTCAACTCGCGGTGCCGGCGGCGGCGATGCACTGTCGCGGTCGGCGGCGGAGCAGGGCTGCCGTACGGTGCTGGCATGGCACAAGCGGAGATCTACGTCAGCACGGACGTCGAGGCGGACGGGCCGATCCCCGGCCCGCACTCGATGTTGAGCTTCGCCTCGGCGGCGTACACGGCCGGCAAGGAGCTAGTCGGCACGTTCAGCGCCAACCTGGTCACGCTGCCCGGCGCGACCGGTGCCCCGCAGACGATGGCGTGGTGGGAGACGCAGCCGGAGGCGTGGGCGGCGTGCCGGGCCGACCAGGAGGAGCCGGCGGTCGCGATGGCCCGCTACACCGAGTGGCTGGCCCAGCTGCCGGGGCGGCCGGTGTTCATCGGCTACCCGGCGGCGTACGACTTCATGTTCGTCTACTGGTACCTGATCCGCTTCACCGGATCGAGCCCGTTCTCCCACTCGGCACTGGACATCAAGACGTACGCCATGGCGCTGATGGGCACCGGCTACCGGACGACGTCGAAGCGGACCATGCCCCGCGAGTGGTTCGGCGAGCATGAGCATGAGCATGTCGCCCTGGACGACGCGATCGAGCAGGGCGCGCTGTTCTGCGCCATGCTCGCCGCCAACCCCGCGACCCGCTGACCCGGCGCGAGCCGGTGTAACTACCGAAGTGTCCCGGCGGGCGCGATCCACTCACTGCGCGGTCCGCCGGCCTCGGTGATCAGGTCGAAGTCACGGTCGTAGTGCAGGACTGTCGCGCCGTGCTCAGCCGCTGCTGCGGCGGCGATCAGATCGACCGGGCTGGCCGCCCGGTGGTACCCGCGTCTGGTCAGCGCTACCTGGATGTCCCGGGCCCGAGTGGCGACTGCCGAGTTGATCGGCAGATCAGTCATGATTTCGGCCCGGCGGGCGCGGATTGCCATCGCGTCCCGGAAGTTGCGAGCGCTGCGACCGTCTTCGAGGTCCAGCGGGAGACAGGTCGCTGCTGCCCCTTCCTGCAGGATCATGACGAGCCGCTTGTTCACTGCCGGTGCGGACATCCGGGCCCAGGCCGAGGTATCGATCAGGTACAGCCCTCGGGCGATGTTCACGCCGCGTCTCGGCCGCTGGTGGGCGTCTTGTCGTCATCGACGATGCCGTCCCAGTCCCGGTCGATGGACATGAGCTCCTGGATCGCAGCCAGTCGGGCCCCGCGTTCGGCGACCAGACGCAGCGCCTCGTGGATCGTCTCCTTCTTGGTGCTGGTCCCGAGTTCACGACGGGCGCGGTCCAGCAACTCCTCGTCCAGGTCGATCACCGTCTTCAACGTCTACCTCCTTGTGAATACTGGATGCTCCCGAGTATATACACCTCTACCGGCCTCGGTGCTGATCCCCACGACCATTCCCCGTTCGTCGTCGGCCGGCGCTGCCAGCATGCAGGTGCCGCGCCGGAAGTCGATGTTGATCGAGCCGGCGAACTCGGTCGAAGGCGGGACCGGGTCGTCTCCGCAGCCGCCAGCGCGGACACCGAGGACGCCGACAGGCTGCGAGTCGCCCCGCCGGATGCTCGGCGATCAGGCAGGTTTGCAACGCGGGTCAGCAATGAGCCCTTTTCATGCTGCGTAGCGGTCGGTCTCGACGTGGTGCAGAACGAGGATGGCCTGCACGATCGCGGTCGCTCGCCGTGGACAGCAGCGCAGCTTGGCCAGGATCTTCCAGGCCTTGAGGGTGGCGATTGCGCGTTCACCGCGGGCGCGGATCTTCGCGTGGGCGCGGTTGATGGCCTTCTGCCGGCGTGACAGCTTCGGGCGGAAGCGGCGTCGCTTGAACGGAGTGCGCACGCTGCCGCGGGCTCCTTGGTAGCCCTTATCGGCGAAGGTCATCACGTCCGCCCTGGTCAGCGCATCGATAATGCCGTAGGTCCTGGCTGCGGTCAGGTCATGAACCGAACCGGGCAGCGCCGGTGAAGCCCAGACGAGCCGGCCAGCGGCATCGGCGATGACCTGCACATTCACGCCGTGGTGCTTGTGTTTTCCAGAGTAGTAGGGTCGCTGGTCGGCGACCCGATCGATCGGAATCAGGGTGCCGTCCAGGATCGCGTACGCCAGTCGGCGGATCCGTACCATGGCGGTGGCCAGGTCATCGGCGGCCGTCGCGAGCAGGGCTATCGCTTCCTGGACGTAGCGCCAGGCGGTGGCGACGCCGATCTCGAAGCCGGCCGCGAGTCGGGTGTAGGTGTCGCCGTTGCGCAGATGGGCCAGGGCGAGCAGCGCCTGCCGGCCGGGTTCGAGGCGCCGCCACCGCGATCGGCGCTGCTTACGGTGGCTGCGGATGCGTTCGGCCAGGTGGTTCAGGGTGCGGCTGGACAACGAGATCGTGGCGGGGTAGGACAGCATGGCGAGGCTCCCGGTCGGGGCTTCGAGTCTTGGTCGACAGCTGTCCTACCTGGAGCCTCGCACCCATCGATCAGCGGGCCTACCGCATCCGCCCTGAGCTGCAAGATCAGCTTGGAAAAGGCTCAGTGAGTATCGGCGAGCGGGTGGCGGCCAGGCGGTCCTGCGGCTGTACCGGCGGGAAATCGTCACCCTCGAACGGGCGCTCGACCTCCTGCTCGGCACGTTCGCCGCCGACGACCTGCCCGAGCCCGGCGGAGGAAGCCGAGATCTGGGCCTTCACCTCGTGAATCCCGACCGCCAGACGTACGTCCTCGACACCGGTCCGTTGAGCTATTTCGCCCGCAGCCAGTGGCTCGGCGTGTTGAAGGCGCTCCTCGCAGACGTCACCGTGGTGATACCTGACGTCGTCGAGGCCGAGCTACGCGACGGGGCGGCCCGGCACAGCTACCTGCAGATGGTGCTCGCCGCCGACTGGGTCGACGTGGTCCGACTCGACAAATCACCCCAGATCACCGCCTTCACCTACTACACGAACCTCAACTTGTTGCGGATTTTTCGATTAGCGTTAGACTCGATGCATGGTCAACGCGCTTCGCGAGCGGACAGTCCTCCCGCCAGAGGACGGCTCCGATCTCGCCAGGTTCGCCCGTGGTATGGCCGACGCGACTCCGCCCATTCAGGCAAGACTCATCGGGCCGGACGGCACCTACCTAAACATCCCGGATGAGCTGTATGGGGTACTACGGGACGTGGTGACCGCCCTGTCACAGGGGATGGCAGTCTCGATCGCGCCACACAACACCATGCTCACCACGCAGGAAGCTGCCGACCTGCTCAACATCTCGCGCCCCACTCTCGTACGGCTGTTGACCGACGGCGAGATCTCCTACACCATGCGCGGACGACACCGCCGGGTCATGCTTCGCGACATCCTCGACTATCGCGAACGCACCCGCCGCGAACGCCGCCAAACTCTCGACCAGATGGCCACCGAAGCTGAGGAAGACGGTCTCTACGATCTGGCCGCGACGCCCAAGCGGACCAGGTGAGGCAGACCAGTCGTGGCCTTTCCCGCCCTACTCGACACCTGTGTGCTCTACCCGGTCTACCTCTGCGACACCCTTCTCCGACTCGCCGAGGCCGAGGCGTATCGCCCACTGTGGTCGACTGACATCCACACAGAACTGCACCGCAATCTGGTCGCGGCAGGCATCGACGTCGGCCGGGTTGACCGACGTATCGGTCACATGGTTCGCACGTTCCCGGACGCAATGGTTACCGGGTACGAGACACTCATTGATGGTATGTCGAATGATCCGAAGGACCGTCACATCCTCGCCGCCGCCGTGCGCGCCAACGCCGAGGTCATCGTCACCTTCAACCTTCGAGACTTCCCCGAATCTGCGTTGAAGCCGTACGACATCCTCGCGGTCCACCCCGACGACTTCCTTCTCGATCAACTCGATCTCTACCCCGGCCTGACTATCGAGATCCTCGAACAACAGGCCGCCTCGTATCGACGCGAGCCGACGACCGTCGCCGCACTCCTGCCACTGCTCGAACGCGCCGGCCTACCGCAGTTCACGGCGGAAATCCGCAGGCACCTCCGCTAATCAACGGCAAGCGCACCGGAGTCGACGGCTCGGGGGCAGCCCGATCAGGGCGAAGATGTTCCCTTGGCTGATGGTCGGCCGCTGGTGGTCCTCGATCCGTGATGAAGACCGGCCCGGTGCGGGCAGCGACCTTCGCCCATCCCGTGTCCTGGTTGAACTCGTGACTCGACATCACCCCTGCAGCGTCATCGCGGAAGCGAACGCGACCACAACGATCTACACCGTCGTGACCAGCAGAAATCGAACCGCCGAAGCCACATCGTACCCCTCACCGCTGGTTGCTGACGTACCCTGCCACGATGTCGAGCACCGCTCAAGGACGCGTCACCGTTGTACCAGCGCCTCAGCAGAGACGGATATCGATCACGCTCGCGGCTATCGCCGCGCTCGTCGCCGCCGGGCTCGGCAGCTATCAGATCGGGTTGGCGCGTGACCGGCATTCGGCCACTGCGGTGGTATTGACCGGCACCGTCGTCTGGTCGAACGAGCAGACACGACTGATCGCGTTCGATCCGGACGGCATCGTGCGCGAGCCCGACGATGGGGACAAGATCTACTCCGTACTCACCGACAATTGGCAGGACGCCGAGGGAACGGTGCCAGAGCCAAAGCAAAGTTAGTTGATCTTCGTTTTGCCTGGTGAGGAGGGTGTCCGCAGGTCTGGTCCGAGGGTGGTGAACGAGCGCGGCCTTCCCAAGTAGACGATGAAGGTTCCTACGCCAGTCGTCGTCTGCAAAGAAAGGCCGCTCGTGTCAGTCTCCCACGCCGCGTTCGACACCGTCACCGATGATCGCGGGGAGGTGGACACCCGGCAGGTCACCGCGCTGGCGACACTGTTCGGGCAGGTCACCGATCCACGGAAGGCGCGGGGCGTCCGGCACCGGCTCGCGGCGGTGTTGACCGTGCTGACGATGGCGTTGCTGTGCGGAGCCCGTAACTTCCGGCAGGCCGCCGACCGGGTGGCCGAGTTGCCGCAGCCGCTGCTGGCCGCCGCTGGCGCCCGCCGGCATCCGGTGCTCGGGGTCCGCGTCGCGCCGGGCCGCGACACGCTGCGCCGGGTGGTCGAAGCGGTCGACGCGGCCATGGTGGACCGCCTCGTCAGCGCCTGGCTGGCCACCCGACTCGCCCCACCGGCCGACCAGTGCGGGCTGGCGGTGGATGGTAAGACCGTCCGCCACTCGGGCGGACCGGACGGGGTCGACGTGCAGTTGTTCGCCGCGATGCGCCACGACACCGCGGTGGTCGTCGCCCAGGTACTGGTCCCGGCCGGCACCACCGAGGTCACCCAGATCCGGGCGTTGCTCGATCACGTCGAGGTCGCCGGCACGGTGATCACCGCCGACGCCGCGCACCCCAGCGGCGACACCGCCACCTACCTGCGGAACCGAGAGGCGGACTACGTGTTCACCGTGAAGGGCAACAGGCCCGCGCTGCTGGCCGCGATCACCGACCGGCTACCCGCCGCCACGGCCGCGACCAGCGACCACACCGACACCGAACGCCGCAGCGGCTGTCGGGCCACCCGCACCATCTGGACGGCACCCGCCACCGGCGTCGACTTCCCCACGGTGTTCCGGCTCCGCCGTGACGTGTACGCCCCGGACGGGCAACGGATCAGCAAACAGATCGTCCACGGCATCACCAGCCTGACCAGCGCGGGGGCCGAGATCGCCCGACACGTGCGCACCCACTGGTGGATCGAGAACAAGGTCCACTGGGTCCGTGACGTCCTGTTCGGCGAGGACACCCACCACGCCTGGCTCGGCGGCGTCGCCCACGCCATGGCCGCCCTGCGCAACCTCACCATCGCCCTCATCCGGCTCGCTGGACACTCCAGGATCAAGCAGGTGATGGAACGTCACCACGCCGACAAAATGCTCATCCCGGCCCTGCTCAACGCATCGCAACCATGACCAACTGACTTTGCTTTGGCTCTGGGAACGGTGCACTCGGACGAGAGCTATCCGACCTGCCTCGCCACCGAGGGCGGCGAGGCGGTCTCGATGGAACGGCACCGCGCCGAGCTGACCGTCATCGAGTGGGACACGGGCGGCGCTCAGCGGGTGCCGATCGCGGTCCGGGTGCGCTGCCTGAGTTGAGCTCAGGGGTGCGTGGGGAGGTGGGTGACGAAGGTGGACCAGGCGGCGGGGGCGAAGGTGAGCACCGGGCCGGCCTGGTCCTTGCTGTCACGTACCAGCACCGTGCCGGGCAGGTTGTCGGCGACCTCGACACACGCGCCGCCGGCACCGTTGGACCGGGTCGACTTGCGGAAACGCGGGGTGCCGGTCAGCTCCATGTCAGCGCCGCTTTCTCGATCATCTCGCGGGACTCCGCGATGGGCAGGGCGTGGCTGCGGACATCTTCCCACACCTGTTCGAGCCGACGCACCCGTTGCGGATCGTCGATGGGCTCGCCGCCGAAGTGGGTGTCCAGGTAGCCCACCCTCCGGTCGTGCACCGTGCCCAGCACGAACGGACCGTTGAGCCCGGCGTACGCGCCGGCGGTGGCCGGCACGACGTGCACCCGAACGTTGGGTCGGTCACAGGCGGCGGCGAGCGCGGTCAACTGCTCCACCATCACGTCCGGCGAGCCGACCTGTCGGTGCAGCACGGACCGGTCCAGCACCGCGACGAAGTGCGCCGGATTGTCTGCCCGGGTGATGATCTCCTGCCGGGCCAGTCGGTTGGCCAGCGATGTCTCGACGTCGTCAACCGGGCCGACGTCGGTGAGCAACTGTCGGGCGTACGCCTCGGTCTGCAACAGCCCCGGCACGACGGAGAGTTCGAAGTAGCGCAGGATGCTCGCCTGCGCCTCGTTCTCGGCCCACGAGCGCAGGAACGGCGCGATTGACTGCCCGCGCGCCTGGGCCGCCAGCCGCTGGATCCGGTCGCCGGTCTCAAAGACGCCGTCGAGTGCCTTGGCGATCGCCGGCACCGGGATGAGCCGCCCCGCCTCGTAGCTGCCGATCGACGACCCACTCACCCCGACCAGCGCGCCGAGCTGCTCCTGCGACAGCCCTCGCGCGGTCCGCTCCTTGCGGATGGCCTCCTGCAAGTCGATCATTGAGCCATTTTCATCCTGTGTAGGGGTTGGCTTCGACGTGGTGCAGGACGAGGATGGCCTGCACGATCGCGGTGGCGCGGTGTGGGCTGCAGCGCAGCTTGGTCAGGATCTTCCAGGTCTTGAGCGTGGCGATGGCCCGTTCGCCGTGTGCTCGGATCTTCGCGTGCGCCCGGTTGATCGTCTTCTGTCGGCGTGACAGCTTCGGTCGGAAGCGGTGGCGCTTGAACGGGGTGCGGACGGTGCCTCGGGCGCCCTGGTAGCCCTTGTCGGCGAAAGTCATCACCTGGGCGCTGGTCAGCGCGTGGGTGATGCCGTGGACGCGGGCGGCGGTGAGGTCGTGCGCCGAGCCCGGCAGTGTCCGGGAGGCCCAGACGAGCCGGCCGGCGGCGTCGGCGATGACCTGCACGTTCACGCCGTGGCGCTGGTGTTTGCCGGAGTAGTACGGCTTCTGGTCCGCCACTCGGTCGATCGGGATCAGGGTGCCGTCGAGGATCGTGTACGCCAGGTGTCGGATGCGGCGCATCGCCGTGGTCAGGTCCTCGGCGACCGCGGCGAGCAGGGCGATCGCTTCCTGCACGTACCGCCAGGCGGTGGCGACGCCGACGGCGAACCCGGCGGCGAGCCGGGTGTAGGTGTCGCCGTTGCGTAGGTGGGCCAGGGCGAGTAGTGCCTGGCGGCCGGGGTCGAGGCGCCGCCATCGGGATCGATGCTGGTTGCGGTGGGCTCGGATGAGGTCGGTGAGGTGGTTGAGGGTGCGGCTGGACAGCGGGATCGTGGAGGGGTAAGACAGCACGGGCGAGGCTCCCGGTCGGGGCATCGGATCTTGGTCGACTGCTGTCTTACCTGGAGCCTCGCCCTCATCGCTCTCCGGGCTTGCTGCGCCCGCCCTGACCTGCAAGATCAGCTTGGAAAAGGCTCACTGTTCGATCTTCGAACAATCGTGGTCGCCGAGGGGGCGGGTCAGGCGACGAACTCGGCGCCGGCGGCCAGTGCTACGTCGGGGCCGAAGAGCCTGGCCGGGGTGTACGCGCCGGGACGGCCCTCGCCCTTGGCCAGGCGGAGGGCCACCTCGGTGACGGCGTCGGCCGTGAACGTCATGCCCTCGCCGGTGCGCAGCCAGCCCTCGCGTACCCGGCCGGACGGCCATTCGACCCGGGCGCGGCCCCAGGACGACCGGCGTGGGCGCTCCCTGGCCGTGGTCGTGGTGACGCGGGCGAGCCGCCGGGTGGCGAAGCCGGCCAGGCCAGGCAGCCGCAGCAGGCCACCGACCGCCGACATCGCCGCCCTGGCGGCGGGGGTGGCGGGGGCGAGAGCCGAGGCGCCGATCACCGACGGGGCGCCGCTGGCCTGCCAGGCCGCGAAGAGTTCGCCGCTGCCCATGGCGGCGGTGGTGACCACGTCGCCGTCGGGGGTGGTCAACCGCTCGGCGGCACCGCCGGCCCGGGTGCGTACCAACCGGCCGTGTCGCACCTCGCGGCCGCCGTCGAGCACCGCGTGCACGATGGTGGCGGCCAGGGCTTCGCCGAGGGCGCCCGGTTCGACCTCGACCGACGCGAGCGCGTCGACGCGTACCCGGGAAGGTTTTTCCTCGCCCGCCAGCAGGTGCAGCAGGATGCTCTCGGTCGCGAGCACGCCGAATCCTGCCCCGTAGACCAGCGTGCGACCGGCCGCCGCAGCATCTGCGTGCATGGTGTGCAGCGACTCGAACGCGCTCAGTTCGTTGCCGACGTCGACGTAGTGGGTGCCGGCCGGGCAGGCCCGCGCGACCTGCGGCGCGGTGACCGCGAACGGGCCCACCGTGTTGATCACGACGGCCGGCGACTCGGTGGCGAGCCGAGCGCAGATCTCGTCGAGTGAGCCGGCCACCGCCCGGGTGTCCGGAATCATCCGGATCAGCCGCTCCCGATCGCGGCCAACCACCACCACCTCGGTGCCCGCCTGCCGCAGACGCTGCACCGCCTCTCGGCCGACCCGGCCGGTCGCGCCGAGCACCCAGATCTCACCCGCCATGTTCGCCTCCATCAGTCATGGCACGTCGTGTCATCACTATTGCACGGCACGACACGTCATGTCATCACTAGGATGTGCAGCATGGGTCGATGGCAGCCGGGAGCGCGGGAACGGCTCGAGCAGGCCGCGCTCGACCTCTTCCTCGAGCAGGGCTTCACCGAGACCACCGTGCCGCAGATCACGGCACGGGCCGGGCTCACCACCCGTACGTTCTTCCGGCATTTCGCCGACAAGCGGGAGGTGCTGTTCGGTGGCGAGGAATCGATGCCCGAGCAGGTGGCCCGCCTGATGGTCGGGGCCCAGCGGTCACTCGGCCCGATGGACCTGATCGCCACGGGCCTGGGGCCTGCAGCGGCCGCGATCTTCGAGGGGCGCAGCCTCGACTATCTGCTCCGCCGACGGGCCGTGATCGATGCCGAGCCCGCCCTGCGCGAGCGCGAGCTGCGCAAGTTCTCGCTGCTGTCGGAGGCTCTGGAGCAGGGCTTCCGCGATCGCGGCATCGACGACCTGACCGCCCGGCTGGCCGCCGAGATCGCTGTGACCACGTTCCGGATAGCGGTGACCCGCTGGCTCGACCAGCACGGCGACCCCGACCTCCCCGCCGTCATCGACCAGACGCTGGCAGCGATGAGGCACCTGGTCGGTACGCCGTCGGCGTGAGGCCGGAACCTCGGATGCTGCACGCCGTAGCGGTCGCCGAGGGGCGAGCTGGTCGACATGCGCGCGAAGTGTCACGCATTCGGGGTCGGGGATGCCGGTTGAGGTTTGATGCCACAGGTGCATCAAGATGCACGTGTGGCATCAGGTTGTCGGAGGCGCCTTGAGGTAACCGGAAGTTGCCGACCCGCCCGACACGCCGACCCGAAGCGCCAAGCAGGAAGCCCGGGGCGCGAAGCACGGCGCGAGGTCCGGGGCCGGGAAGGGTGCGCCGGCCCACTTTTCAGGTGAGCCGGCGCAATTGTTCCGGTCTTCAAGTATTGCTGGTCAGTAGCAGAGCAGGGTGACGTTCGCGGTGTAGTAGTAGTCGCTGATCTGGGTCACGTACGAGTTGACGACGAAACAGTCGATGAACGGGTTGTAGCCGTCGATCTGTGCCCAGATTTCGGCCTGGTACCTGGCGTTGTAGATGGCGCTGCTCGCGCTGCTTCCGCTGCCATAGCCGTAGTAGTAGCCGACCGCAGCCGAGCTGGCGGACGTGGTGCTGGCCTGGGCGTTCGACGACGAATCGGCGGCGACCGCGGCGGTCCCGGTGGCAACCATCGCGCCCACGACCATCGCCGCGGTGGCGGCGACTCTTGCGAGAGTACGCACGGATGTCCCCTTCCTGTTGCGGATTTGATGTCACCGTAACAGCGCCATTCGTGATCGGCAATGTCTTGTCGTTATACGGCTCGTGCCGACAAGGGCGTGCCGACCTGCGACAACTACGAAAAGTCGAAATTGAATTGCGGCTGACCAGTGGTTTCGGCGACTGCATTTATTTGCATGATCTCGCAAACCGCGCGTACCCAGTCAGTCAGGGTCAGTCAGGGTCAGGCAGGGTGAGTCAGGGTCAGAGCGGGACCGGGTGCGTACCGGGTGCGGACCTGGAGTTGGACCTCAGGCGGAGTCGCGCCGGACGAGTTCGGTGGGCAGCACCACCGCCGGCTCGACGGGCTCGCCGTCGGCCAGCCGTAGCAGCAGCCGGGCCAGCGTCCGGCCGATCTCCTGGATCGGCTGGCGGACGGTGGTCAGCGCCGGATCCATGTAGCCAGCCATCTCGATGTCGTCGAAGCCGATGATCGCGACGTCGTCGGGCACCCGGCGGCCGGCTTCCCGCAGCGTACGGATGGCACCGTGGGCCATCAGGTCGGAGGCGACGAAGACCGCGTCCAACGCCGGGTCGTCCTCGAGCAGCTGACGCATCGCGACCGCGCCCGACTCGCGGGTGAAGTCGCCGGCGGCGACCAGCGACCGCCCACCGGTCTCCCGGATCACCGTACGGTAGCCGGCCAGCCGGTCCACCCCGGCGATCATGTCCTGTGGGCCGGCGATTGTCGCCACCCGCTGCCGGCCGGACTCGAGCAGGTAGCGGACCGCCCGCTCGGCACCGGCCTCGTTCTCCACGTCAACGTACGGCACTCCGGCGCTGACCTGGCCCATTGGTCGGCCGCTGCACACCACCGGCAGGCCGCTGCGGGCCAGCGTGCCGGGCATCGGGTCGACGCCGTGGATCGAGGCGAACATGACTCCGTCGACGTGTCGGCCCAGGGCGTACCGCTCGACCCGGTCGTGGCTGCCGACCGAGCCGGACATCATCAGCACCAGCTGCTTGTCGGCCGCCTCCAGCTCCTGGCTGACGCCGTGGATGATGCCGGGGAAGACCTGGTCGTCGGAGAAGACCCGGGTGGCGGTCTCCGGCAGGATCAGCCCCATCGAGTCGGTGCGCTGGGTGACCAGGCTGCGGGCGGCCAGGTTGGGGACGTACCCCAGCTCCTGGACCGCCCGCCGGACCGCGTCCTGAATCGGTTCGGCAACGGTGGTGGAGCCGTTCACCACGCGCGACACGGTGGCCCGGGACACGCCGGCCCGGCGGGCGACTGCCTCCAGCGTCGGACGTTCCCTGGCCATGCTCACGCCTGCGCTCCCCGTCTGTAAAAGCTCCCGCCACCTCGGAAAACGCCAGCGGCTCAGCCGATGCCGTTGCGGCGGATCACCTCTTGGTACCACCGTGCGCTGGCCTTCGGCACCCGCCGCTGGGTCAGGTAGTCCACGTACACGATGCCGAATCGCTTGGCGTAGCCGTACGACCACTCAAAGTTGTCCAGTAGCGACCACACCAGGTAACCGCGCAGGTCGACCCCGGCGGCGATCGCGGCGTGCGCGGCCCGCAGATGCCCGTCCAGGTAGGCGACCCGGTCGCTGTCGTCGACCCGTTCGCCGTCGGGGTCCAGCTGGTCGGGGAAGGCGGCGCCGTTTTCGGTGATGATCATCGGTACGCCCGGGTAGTCCCGCCCCAGCTTGCTCAGCAGCGCGGTCAGCCCGGACGGCTGAATCTGCCAGCCCATGTCGGTCAGCGGCGGTGCCGGGGCGATGAACTCGATGCCCTCGGTGCCGGGGAACGCCCCGCCGCCACCGGGTGCGCCCTCCTTCGCCGCCAGGTAGGTGGGGGAGTAGTAGTTGATACCGAGCAGGTCGATCGGCTCGCCGATGATCTTTTCGTCGCCGTCGCGGATGTGGTCCAGACTGGTGAACCGGCTGACGTGGTCGAGGATGCGCTGCGGGTAGCCGCCGCGCAGGATCGGATCGAGGAAGATCCGGTTCTGCAGGTCCTCGACCAGCTCGACCGCCTTGGCGTCGGCTTCGCTGGCCGGGTCGGCGGGGAACGCCGAGGTCGGGTTGACCGTGATCCCGACGGTGGACGCGCCGGCGGCGCGCAGCGCCTGGTTGGCCAGCCCGTGGCCGAGCAGCAGGTGGTGCACGGTCTGGAAGGTGGCGGCCGGGTCGGTGCGGCCCGGTGCGTGCAACCCGGAGCCGTAACCGAGGTACGCCGCGCACCACGGCTCGTTGAGCGTGGTCCAGGTCTGGACCCGGTCGCCGAGCCGGGCGTACACGGCCCGCGCGTACTCGGCGAAGGCCTCGGCCGTCTCCCGGTTGGTCCAGCCGCCCCGGTCCTCCAGGGTCTGCGGCAGGTCCCAGTGGTAGAGCGTGATGATCGGCTCGATGCCGTGCCCGCGCAGCTCGTCGACGAGCCGGTCGTAGAAGTCCAGCCCGTACGGGTTGACCGGGCCGGTGCCGTCCGGCTGTACGCGCGGCCAGGCGATCGAGAACCGGTAGGTGTGCAGCCCCAGTTCGGCCATCAGCGCCACGTCGTCGCGGTAGCGGTGGTAGTGGTCGCAGGCGACGTCCCCGGTGTGCCCGGCGTGCACCTTGCCCGGCGTACGGCTGAACGTGTCCCAGATCGACGGGCCGCGACCGGCTTCCCGGGCGGCGCCTTCGATCTGGTACGACGCGGTCGCCGCGCCCCAGATGAACGAGTCGGGGAATCGTACGGGCTCGTTGGAGTTCGTCACGCCTTGACAGCACCTTCCATGATGCCGCCGATGATCTGACGGCCGAAAATGATGAACACGATCAGTAGTGGCAGCGTAGCGAGCGCCGTACCGGTGAAGACCTGCGACATGTCGTTGTAGTAGCCGTTCGACAGCGCCCGCAGCGACAGCTGCACGGTCGGGTTCTCCGGGTCGTTGAGCACCGCGTACGGCCAGAGGAAGTCGTTCCACATGGTCATGAAGGTGAGCAGGCCGAGCACGGCGGCGGCGGGGCGCAGCGCCGGCAGCACCACGTTCCAGTAGATCCGTAGCGTGGAGCAGCCGTCGACCCGGGCCGCCTCGATCAGTTCGGTGCTGACCGCCTGGCTGGCGTACTGGCGCATCAGGAACACCCCGAAGCCGGTGACCAGCGCCGGCACGATGACCGCGGCGAGCCGGTCGTTCCAGTCCAGCTGGCTCATCAGCATGTACAGCGGGATGACGCCGAGCTGGGTCGGCACCATCATCGTCGCGATGATCACCAGCAGCAGGGCGTTGGAGCCCTTGAACCGCAGTTTGGCGAAGGCGAACCCGGCCAGCGACGAGAACAGCACCACCGAGAAGGTGACGGTGCCGGCGACGATCGCCGAGTTGATCATGCCGGTGAGGAAGTACGCGTCGGGGTTGTTGAACAGCCGCTCGATGTTGCCCGGCAGGTTGCCGCCCGGGGTGAGCGGCGGCGGGATCTGCCCCATCGCGTCACTGGACCGGGTGGCGACCACGAACATCCAGTAGATCGGGAAGATCGACATCAGCCCGGCGACGATCAGCGTGGCGTACGTCAGTTTGCTGGCGCTCCACAGGTGCTGACTGGCTTTCACGGTGCTCACCCCTGCTTCCGGGTGCTGTTGCCGAGCCGGCGGATCACCAGCACGTTGATCAGCGAGATGACGACGATCAGGGCGAACAGCATCCAGGCGATCGCCGATCCGTAGCCGAAGTTGAAGTGCGGCGCGAACGCGTTCTCGAACATGTACATGGTCATCGTCTGCGACTCGCGCAGCGGCCCACCCCGGATCGGGTTGGGGCCGGAGTTGAACAGCAGCGGCTCGGTGAACAGCTGCAGCCCGCCGATGGTGGAGATGATGACGCAGAAGACGATCGTCGGCCGCAGCATCGGCACGGTGATCGACCAGAACTGTCGGACCGGGCTGGCGCCGTCGATCGACGCCGACTCGTACAGGTCCTTCGGAATGGACTGCATCGCGGCCAGGAAGATCAGCGCGTTGTAGCCGGTCCACCGCCAGTCGACCATCGTCGAGATCGCCACCCAGGCGCCGAACCGGGTGTTGCGCCAGTCGATGGCGTCGATGCCGACCAGGTCCAGCGCCCAGTTGATCATGCCGAACTCGCGGCTGAACAGCTGGCCGAAGACGATCGCCACCGCCGCCGTCGAGGTGATGTTCGGGATCAGGATGCTCATCCGGAACGACGTACGGGCCCGCAGCTGCCGGTTCAGCAGGTGGGCCAGCCAGAGCGCCAGCAGCAGCTGCGGCACGGTGGAGATGACGAAGATGCCCAACGTGTTGAGCACCGAGTTCCAGAAGTCGCCGTCGGCGAGCAGCCGGCTGTAGTTGTCGAAGCCGACGAACGGGTGCTCGGCGGCGAGCAGGTCCCAGTCGTGCAGCGACACCCAGAACGTGTAGCCCAGCGGGTAGGCGCCGAAGATCGCGAACAGCACGAAGAACGGCGCGATGTACAGGTACGGGGAGGCTTTGGTGTCCAGCCGGGCCAGCCACAGCCGGGGCCGCCGGTGCGGCGGCTCGGGCTGTCGCCGGGCCGGCCGGGTGGCGTCGGCGGCCGGCTGCTCCGGCTCGACCTGCGCCACCCGGCCCGCGGTCACTTCTCGGCCGCCGTCTTGGCGTTGTTCACCGCGTCGGTCCAGCCCTCGTCGGGCGTACGCTGACCCAGCTCGACCGTACGGACGGCGTTCTCCACCTCGGTGCGGACCGCCTGGTTCTTGGGTCCCATGTAGACCGGCTTGAGGTTCTTGGCGCCCTCACCGAAGATCTGCCCGATCGGGGCGTCGTTGAAGTACTCGCTGGTCGCCTCCAGGATCGCCGGGTCGTCGAGCGCCTGCGGCGACGACGGCAGCGGGCCCTTGGCCTTGAACGCCCCGATGTGCCCCTCCGGGCTGGTCAGGAACTTGACCAGCTTGACGGCTTCCTCCTGGTGCTCGCTCTGCGCCGGCACGGCCAGGTGCGACCCGCCCCAGTTGCCGCCGTCGCCGGGCACCTTGGCGATGTCCCACTTGCCGGCCGCCTCCGGGCCGGCGTTGCCCTCGATCACGCCGGTCATCCAGGCCGGGCAGGCGATGGTGGCGAACTTGGCCTGCTTGAACGCGGCCACCCACTCGTCGGACCAGGCGCCGTACTTGCCGCTCAGGTCGGAGTCGATGATGTCCATGGTGATGTCCCAGGCCTGCTTGACGGCCGGGTTGGTGTCGACGACGAGGTTGTCGTCGAGGTCGTAGTAGTGGTAGCCCTCGGCGGCGCCAGCGGTCTGCAGCACGATCGTGTTGAACGTCTGGGTCGCCGCGTCCAGGAACGACGCGCCGGTGTCGGCCTCGACGAACTGCTCGCCGACGGAGATGTAGTCCTGCCAGGTCGGCCAGAGCGCGGAGACCTCGTCGCGGTCGGTCGGCAGCCCGGCGGCCTCGAACAGGTCGGTGCGGTAGCACATCGCCATGCCGCCGACGTCGGTGCCGAGCCCGATCAGCTGGCTGCCGTCGGCGGTCAGCGCCTGGTCCCACTTCCACGGCATGAAGTTGCCTTCGAGCTCGGCGGCACCGTGGTCAAGCAGGTTCACGAAGTTCTGCGGGTTGGCCTTGTACTCGATCAGCAGGCCCTCCTCGATGGCGACGATGTCGCCGGCGCCCTTGCCGGCGGCCAGCCACTGGGTCAGCTTGGGGGAGTACTCGTCGAGGTTGGTGCCGGTGCCCCGTTCGACGATCTTGATGCCCGGGTTCTCGGCCTCGTACTGCTTGTACAGCTCCTCGTAGCCGAACTGGCCGAAGACGTCGACGGTCAGGGTGATGGTGCCGTCGTCGGCGGCTTCGTCGCCGCCGCAGCCGGTGGCTGCGGCGAGTACGGTGACCGCGGCGGCGGTCGCGGTGACCAGCCGACGGCGTGAATTGGCGCCCATGGATTGACCCCTCTCAGGTCCAGGCATGGTGGGGTGCGGAAACTGCGTGGTTGCTGGCTGGCTCTCTGTCGACCCTGACGACCTGGCCGGGTGATCCGGCAAGGCCTGGTGAGAGCGCTCTCACGAGAGTGGGACGTCAATCACTCCCCTGTCAAGAGAGCGTTCTCAGAACGTTGCCGGCGCGTTACCTACACCAGTCCCGACGGACGAAAGAGCGGGCAGTGGTCAGCCGACCCGCAGCGCGTCCAGCAGTGCCGCGTCGCCGGAGACGTCCAGCACGTCGAACTGCACCCGACCCCAGAGCCCGAGGAGCAGGTCACTCGCGGTGCCGGTGGCCAGGGTCCGGGTGTGGTGATCATCGGAGTCGAGGATCGTGTCGGTGTCCAGCAGCGCCATTCCCTCGCCCCGCAACCGGACGTACCACTCCTGATCGGCGTCGGTCGCCACCAGATGCGTCACCCCGTACGCCGGCTGGTGGTTGCGCCGCCGGCCCGCCGGCAGCCAGGTGTCCAGCACCTCGCTGATCCCGTCCACCGCCAGTTTCGCTTCGACCGGCTCCACCCCGACGACCGCCGTCTGCGCGTCCCAGCGGTGCACCGCGGTCTCGTGCGCTACCCGCCGTACCCAGAAGCCGACCTTCTTGGCCTGCGGCGCCCAGTTCCATGCCGGCAGTTCCGGGTCGAGCCCGTCCAGCAGGGTGACCAGCGCGTCGTACTCCTGCTGCCACCAGCCGACCGCTTCGGCCCCGTCGGGTTTGGCGGCGGCCGGCGGCCGCTCCTCCCTCGGGTCGGCGACACCGCGCGACACGGTCTCCCGCACCCACATGTACACGATGCCGAGGTGGTGCACCAGGTCGACCACCGTCCAGTCCGGGCAGGACGGCACCGGCGCGTCCAGCGGCGCCTGGGCGACCGCCGCCCGGAACGCCGAACCGTCCGCCCGCAGTGCGCCGAGCCAGAAGTCCTTGGAGCCGTGCAGCCTGCTCATCATGATCCTCCGGGTCGAGCCGACAGCCAGTGGCGTGGCGCGGGTGGATTCCAGCCTAGGGTGAGGGGCGTGCCTGACGTTAGTGCCCACGCGCCATCTGCTGAAGACCCGACGGCCCTTGCGCCGTTGGCACGCTATACCACGCTCGCCCTCGGCGGCCCGGCCGACCGGCTGGTCACCGCGACCACCGCCGACGAGTTGACCGAGGCGGTCCGGGACGCCGGCCGGCGCGGCGAGCAGACTCTGCTGCTCAGCGGCGGCAGCAACGTGGTGGTCGGCGACGACGGCTTCCCCGGCACGGTGATCCTGGTCCGCTCCACCGGGTTCCAGGTGGTCGCCGAGGAACCGGCGAGGGCTGGTGGTCCGGCCACCGTCACCATCCGGGTCGAGGCCGGCGAGCCGTGGGACGACCTGGTCGCCGCCACCGTCGCCGCCGGCTGGTCCGGGGTGGAGTGCCTGTCCGGCATCCCCGGGGCGGCCGGTGCCACCCCGATCCAGAACGTCGGCGCCTACGGTCAGGAGGTCGCCGAGACCGTGCAGGCCGTGCACGTGCACGACCGGCTCACCGACGAGCGGTACGCGTTGTCCGCCGCCGACTGCCGGTTCGCCTACCGGGACAGCCTGTTCAAACGCAACGACCGCTACCTGGTGCTGGCGGTGGACTTCCGACTGGCCCGCAGCGAGCTGTCCACCCCGGTGCGCTACGCCGAGTTGGCCCGCAGCCTCGGTGTCGCCGTCGGTGACCGGGTGCCGCTGGCCGACGCCCGTGCCGCGGTGCTGCGGCTACGGGCCGGCAAGGGGATGGTGCTCGACGCCACCGACCCGGACACCCGCTCGGTGGGCTCGTTCTTCACCAACCCGGTGCTGGACGCCGCCGCCGCGCGGCGGTTCCACGCCCGGGTCGCCGCGGCCGGGACGGGCGAGCCGGCGACCTGGCCGGTCGCCGGTGGCGACTCGGTCAAGGTCAGCGCGGCCTGGCTGATCGACAAGGCCGGGTACGGCAAGGGCTACCCGGGCGGCGACGCGCCGGTCGCCATCTCCAGCAAGCACACCCTGGCGCTCACCCACCGGGGCGGCGGCAGCACCGCCGCGCTGCTCGACCTGGCCGGCACCATCAGAGACGGGGTCCGCGACCGGTTCGGCGTGACCCTGCACCCGGAGCCGGTCCTGGTCAACTGCTCGTTCGACTAGCCGACCCGCCGGCCGGATTCGACCGTTGCGCCGTCGGCCGGGGCCACCGCCGACCAGGGCACGGTCAACTCGCCGAGCCGCCACCGCGCCGGTCGGTCCAGCACCGGCCAGCCGCCGTCGCGCACCGCCGCCACCGTGCGCAGCCAGCGCTGCCGTGGCCCGTACGGTGCGTAGCCGGCCGCCGCCCGCCAGCTCTCGTCGAGCGCCCGCAGCAGCGCGTGCACCCGCTCGCCCGGCACGTTGCGGTGGATCAGCGCCTTCGGCAGCCGTTCGGCGAGCACCGCCGGCCCGTCGCCGGCCGGGCCGGCCAGCGTCGCCAACCGGCCGGCCAGGGTCAGCGAGACCGGCCCGGTGGCGTCGAGCAGCACCCAGGAGCAGACCCGGCCCGGTTCGTCACAGGTCCCCTCGACCAGCAAACCTCCGGGAGCGAGCGCGGCGCGCATCGTCGCCCACGCCGCCGCGACGTCGGGTTCGGCGTACTGGCGCAGTACGTTGAACGCGCGGACCAGCACCGGCCGGAGCCCGGCCAGCTCGAATCCACCCCGGCCGAAGGTCAGTTGTGGCGGCGCGGCGGCCGGAGCCGCCGCCGCGACCCGGTCCGGGTCGATCTCCAGGCCGACCACCCGCACGTCCGGTCGCACCGACCGCAGCCGGGCGGCCAGCTCGACGGTGGTCACCGGGTGGGCGCCGAAACCGAGGTCGACCACCAGCGGTGGCCGGGCTGCGTCCGTCAGTGCCGGCCCGCAGCGGTACGCGATCCACCGGTCGGCCCGGCGGAGGCGGTTCGGTGCGGTAGTGCCCCGGGTGACCTCGCCGACCGGCCGGGCCGCGTCGGGCGCGCGGGCTCCGACCGGTCGGGCCATTCGACTCCCCCTGCTCACCCGGGCAGCACCCGGTGCACCTTGTGCTGCGCTGCCTGGGCCAACGGGCGGACCACCAGCCGGTCCACGTTGACGTGCTGCGGCCGGGTGGCGCACCAGGCGACGCAGTCCGCGATGTCGTCGGCGACCAGCGGCTCGGCCACCCCGGCGTAGACCGCGTCGGCCCGTGCGGTGTCCCCGCCAAACCGGTTCACGCTGAACTCGTCGGTACGCACCATGCCCGGATCGATCTCGACCACCCGGACCGGCCGGCCGCACAGCTCCAGTCGGAGCGTCTCGGCCAGCGCGGTCTGGCCGTGCTTGGCGGCGGTGTAGCCGCCACCGCCCTCGTAGACGACCTGCCCGGCGGTGGAGCCGATCACCACGACGGTGCCGGCCCCGCTGGCGGTCAGCGCCGGCAGCAGAGCCTGGGTGACCCGCAGCGTGCCGAGCACGTTCACCTCGTACATCCACCGCCAGTCGGCCACCGGTGCGGACTCGACCGGGTCCAGCCCGCGCGCCCCGCCGGCGTTGTTCACCAGCAGGGTGACCCGCCCGGACCGGTCACCCTGCCGAGCCAACCCGCTGACCGCCTGCACCAACCCGGCCACCGATCCGTCGTCGGTGACGTCGCAGGTCACCGCGGTGGCGGCCCCGCCGTTGTCGCGAATCGAGTCGACCAGGTCGGCGAGCCGGTCGCCGCGGCGGGCGGCGGCGACCACGTGGAAGCCCTCGGCGGCCAGCCGGCGGGCGGTTGCCGCGCCGATTCCGCTGGACGCTCCGGTGACGATGGCGATCGGTGTCATCCAGCCATTGTCGCCGCTTGGCGGCCCGGGACGGTCGCCGCCGGTCGGTCTCGGGCGTCGCCGTCGGCGAGAGGTGGGTCACCTCCACCCGCTGTAGTGCGGCATGTCGCTGCCAGTACCGGGAAGATGTGACGGGTCGTCCTGGTTGGTGGCGTTGGCTGCGATCAGGCGAGCGGAGGGAGCGACGTGGTGCAGGTGGGTCAGGCCGGGCCGGGTGACAACCCGCCGCCGCGTCCCCGTCGGGTCGCGACACTGTCGGTGCACACCTCTCCGCTGGACTCGCCGGGCACCGGCGACGCCGGCGGCATGAACGTCTACATCGTCGAGGTGTCCCGGCGGCTGGCCGAGGCCGGCGTGGAGGTCGAGATCTTCACCCGGGCGACGGCGGGTGGCGTACCGCCGGTGGTGGAGATGGCACCCGGCGTACGGGTGCGGCAGGTGATCTCCGGCCCGCTGGAGCCGCTGCCGAAGGAGGACCTGCCGGCGCAGCTCTGCGCATTCACCGCCGGGGTGCTGCGGGCAGAGGCCGCCCGGGCACCCGGCTACTACGACCTGATCCACTCACACTACTGGCTCTCCGGGCAGGTCGGGTGGCTGGCGAAGGAGCGCTGGGGGGTGCCGCTGGTGCACACCGCGCACACGCTCGCCAAGGTCAAGAACGCCCGGCTGGCGGCCGGTGACCGGCCGGAGCCGGCCCCCCGGATCATCGGCGAGGAACAGGTGGTCACCGAGGCGGACCATCTGGTGGCGAACACCAGGACCGAGGCCGGCGAGCTGATCGACTGGTACGGCGCCGAGGCGGACCGGGTCTCCGTGGTCGAACCGGGCGTCGACCTGGACCGGTTCCGGCCCGGCCCGCCCGGCCGGGAACAGGCCACCCGGGCGGCCGCCCGACGGCGGTTCGGCCTGCCGGTCCGTGGCCATCTGGTGGCGTTCGCCGGCCGGATCCAGCCGCTGAAGGCGCCGGACGTGCTGCTGCGCGCGGTGGCCGCGCTGCGTCGGCGGGATCCGGGTGCGGTCGCCGATCTCACGGTGGTGGTCGCCGGCGGCCCGAGCGGCACCGGTCTGGACCAGCCGGGTGCCCTGATCGACCTGGCCAGATCGCTGGGAGTCGAGGATCTGGTGCGGTTCATGCCGCCGCTGGGCCATACCGACCTGCCGGCCCTGTTCCGGGCCGCCGACCTGGTCGCGGTGCCGTCGTACAACGAATCATTCGGCCTGGTCGCCCTGGAGGCTCAGGCCTGCGGCACGCCGGTGCTGGCCGCCTCAGTCGGTGGCCTGGTCACCGCGGTCCGCGACGGGCACAGCGGGATGCTGGTCGACGGGCACCACCCGGACGACTGGGGCCGGGCGATCGGCGATCTGCTTGCCGCTCCGGCGTTGCGGGACCGGCTCGGTCGGGGCGCGGTGGAGCACGCCCGGCAGTTCTCCTGGACACGCACTGCGGCCGGGCTGCTCGACGTTTACGGTGAGGCGGTGCGGGCGTACCGCGCGGCGACCGCCGCCGGGATGTCCCGGGACGCCGACGCCCTGTCGGCGAGCGTGGGTTGACCAGGAGCGCCATGAGCGGACGAGCCGAGGTGGCGGCGCTGATCGAGGCGGTCTGCGCCGATCGCGAGCTGAGCTGGGAACCGACCGGTGACCTGTCGTACGCGGTGACGTTGCCGGGCACCCACAAGCTGAAGACGGTGTGCAATCTGATCGTCGGCGAGCAGGCGCTGCGAATAGAAGCATTCGTGATGCGGCAGCCCGATGAACGGCGTACTGAGTTGTGGACCTGGCTGCTGCAACGCAACGCCCGGATGTACGGTGTCGCCTTTTCGATCGACGCGGTCGGCGACATCTACCTTACCGGTCGTGTCGGGCTGGCCGGAATCACCGAAGACGAACTGGACCGGATACTCGGCTCGGTGCTCACCTATGCCGACGAGTCATTCGACGCGATGCTGGAGATCGGCTTCGGTTCGGCGATCCGCCGCGAGTGGGAATGGCGGGTCAAGAGAGGTGAATCGGTGGCGAACCTGCGCGCCTTCACGCACCTTTTCGACGACAAGACGCCGGAGGATCCAGGTTTGTAGGGAGTCAGCAGGGTACTGCTCGCATGGTGGCGCAACCGTCGCCCACTGCCCCCCGCAGGCACACTGTCAAAGGGAGTGAGCAGACCATGCCTCAACAGACCAGCACCCGGCGCCGCAGCCCTGCGTCGAACGGACGGTCCAAGGCCGGCCGTAGCTCCACCTCGGCCCGCAGCTCCAGCTCGGCTCGCAGTTCCAGCTCGGCCCGCAAGTCCAGCTCGGCGACCATCGGCCGGGCCGGCGGCGCGGTCCGGGAGAGCGACCTCGCCGACCTTCGCGTCGACGAACTGCGAGACCAACTGCGCAAGCGTGGGGTGACCGGCACGTCCAACCTGCGCAAGCCCGATCTGATCAAGTCGTTGGCGCGGGCGATGCGGCGGGGTACTCCGGCGCGGGCGAAGCAGGCGTCCCGGCCGAAGGCCGGTTCGCCGACCTCCCGGCGTTCGGCGCCGGCTGGCAAGAGCACCAGTGCGGCCCGCAAGAGCGCCAGTTCGGCCCGGTCCGGCACATCGTCGCCGGCCCGCAAGAGCGCCGGTTCGGCCCGCAAGAGCGCCGGTTCGGCCCGCAAGAGCGCCGGTTCGGCCCGCAAGAGCGCTAGTGCGGCGCGCAAGAGCACCAGTTCGGCGGGGCGGAGCGCCGGTTCGGCGCGCAAGAGCACTAGTGCGGCCCGCAAGAGCGCCAGTTCGACGGGGCGGAACACCTCTGGTGCGGGCGGCGGCGGACGGTCCGGCGGTGCCAAGATCCGGTCCGGAGCCAAGTCGTCCAGTTCGCTGAAGTACGCCCAGCGTATCGACGATCCGCAGCAGCACGCCGAACGTGCCGGGCGTAGCCTGATCACCACCGATCACCGGACGATCCGGCAGTGGGCCGACGCCCGGGGCGGTACACCGGCGACCGTCAGCGCCCCTCGCGATGGCCGGCCCAGCGTGCTGCGGATCGACTTCCCCGGCTACGGTGGCGGCAATCTACGAAGAATTTCCTGGGATGAGTGGTTTGGGACGTTTGATCAGCGTCGGTTGAACTTCATCTACCAGGAACAGCGCACGGACGGTACGCCGAGCAATTTCTTCCGGCTCGAATCTCCCGACCGCGAAGATGCCTGAGCGTGTATTCGCCATCACTCGTCGGTGTTGTTGCGGGCGTAAACCCCGTTCGGCACCTCGGATGGTGTGATTGGGCGTACAACCGAATCGCCTTGTCCATCGGAAGTGTCAGGAACTACGGTTGAGTCACGCGCCGAGCCCGGGATTGGCTGGGGGCCGTCGGACCGGTTCGGTCCGAACAACCGGGCTGGGTGCCGGGGGACCGGTGGCATTGGGCCGTTGGGGGACGGCGCCACCCGAAACCGGCGGCGAGGGGGAGCGACGCTTACGGGGGTGAGTGTCGCTCCCCGCCGCCGGTTATCCGTTTCCGCCGGAGGGCCCGTCCGCAGCTCGGCGGCCCGCCGCTCGCGAGCCGGTCCGGCGATCAGCTGACCCACCGCGACCACCCCGCCGATCGCGGCGCAGCCGAGCCACAGTGCGGTGTTTCCCGCGTACTGCCAGACGAAGCCGCCGGTGATCGGCGCGGCGAAGGCGGCGACCGACCAGGACAGCGAGAAGACACCCTGGTAGCGGCCGCGCAGTGCGGCCGGGGTCAGCTCGGCGATCAGCGTCGCGTTCGACGGCGAGTTGAGCATTTCGCCAGCGGTCCAGATCAGCACTGTCACCGCGTACAACCAGGCGACGTCGGCGACGGCGGTCAGGCCGAAGCCGACCCCGACGATCACCGCGGCCAGAGCCAGCACGTGCGAGCGGTTGCGGCCGGTGATCAGCCGGGGGACGAAGAGCTGCCCGACCACGATGAGCACGCCGTTGAGCGCCATCACCACGCCGAACGTGGTGGGGGACAGCCCGTCGTCGGCCATCGCGATCGGCAACATCGCGCCGTGCTGCATGAACACCATGGCCAGCAGCACGTTCAGCCCGACGAAGCCGAGGAAGACCCGGTCGGTGACGACAACCAGCAACCCGGCCGGTCGGGCCGCGACCACGGCCGCGCCGATCGGTGCCGCCGCCTGGGTCGCCGGCCGGGTCTCACCGACCTTGACGAAGACCAGCGCGGCGGTGGCCAGGGTGGTGCTCGCGTTCACTGCGAACAGCAGGAAGTAGTCGACCTGCGCGGCGAGTCCGGCGAGCACCGCCGCGAACGCGTACCCCAGGTTGATGGCCCAATAGTTGAGCGAGAAGGCACGCAGCCGGTCGGCGGCCGGGACCACGTCGATCATCATCGCCCCGTACGCCGGCCGGGCACCCTCGTTGAACAGGCCGAGCAGTGCGGCGCCCACCAGGAGCAGCCACCACCGGTCGGCCAACCCGAGGACGATCAGCATGGTGGCAGCGCCCAGATGCGCGGTGAGCAGCGTCGGGCGGCGCCCCCAGCGGTCGGCGAGCGTCCCGCCGAGCAGGGTGCCGACGGCTCCGCCGGCGCCCCAGGCGCCGAGCACCAGACCGGCCTGGGAGCCGGACAGGCCGCGCCCGGCGGTCAGGTAGATGGCCAGGAAGATCACGACGAACGAGCCGAGCCGGTTGATCAGACTGCCGGTCCACAGGTACCAGAAGGCCCGGGGCAGGCCGCTGGTGGTCTGCTGTAGCCATCCCCGCGCACCCGACATCGGCTAGCTACCCCCGTGCAGTAATGAACAGTGCAACATCTGTGCCTTACACGCTAGGTGGCGGGCGGCGTACCGAGCATGCGAATTTCCGCGTGGCGGTCGTCACCCCGGCCGGCCGGTGCCCCGGGCCGGTGAACCTCCGGGCACCGGGTCCGGCAGGATGGACGACATGACTGTGGGGACACTGGTGCTGCTCCGGCACGGCGAGAGCGAGTGGAACGCGAAGAACCTCTTCACCGGTTGGGTCGACGTGGATCTGACCGCCAAGGGCGAGGCCGAGGCGCGGCGCGGCGGTGAGCTGCTGGCGCAGCACAACCTGCTGCCGGACGTGGTGCACACCAGCGTGCTGCGGCGGGCTATCCGGACCAGCGAGTTGGCGCTGCACACCGCGGACCGGGGCTGGATCCCGGTGCGCCGGTCGTGGCGGCTCAACGAGCGGCACTACGGCGCGCTACAGGGCAAGAACAAAAAGCAGACCCTGGACGAGTACGGCGAGGAGCAGTTCATGCTCTGGCGCCGCTCCTACGACACCCCGCCGCCGCCGATCGCCGACGACGACGACTGGTCGCAGGTCGGCGAACCTCGGTACCGGGAGCTGCCGCCCGAGCTGATGCCCCGCACCGAATGCCTGGCCGACGTGGTGCGGCGGATGCTGCCGTACTGGTACGACGCGATCGTGCCGGACCTGCTCGCCGGCAAGCAGGTGCTGGTCGCGGCGCACGGCAACTCGCTGCGGGCGTTGGTGAAGCACCTTGACGGGATCTCCGACGAGGCGATCGCCAAGCTGAACATCCCGACCGGCATCCCGCTGCGCTACGACCTGGACGGCGCGCTGCGGCCGGTCAACGCCGGCGGTGACTACCTGGACCCGGACGCCGCCGCGGCAGCGGCCGCCGCGGTCGCCAACCAGGGCCGCTGAGCCGTCGGGCCAGGGGTACGGGACGTGGTCCGCCCCGTACCCCTGGCCCCGGTCACGGCCGGCCGGGCACCACCGCTGCCCCGGCCGGCCGGTCAGTCGTTCGGGTTCACCCCGGTCACGTGGTAGACGACCCGCCGGCCGGCGTTGACCGCGTGGTCGGCGTACCGCTCGTAGAACCGGCCCAGCAGCGCGCCGTCGATGGCGGTCTCCGCACCGTACGGCCAGTCCTTGCCCAGCAGCACCCGGAACAGCTTGCGGTGCAGTTCGTCCATCGCGTCGTCGTCGCTGTCGAGCTCGGCTGCGGTCTCCGCGTCCGGGGTACGCAGCACCCCGACCACCTTGGCGATCATGCGGTCGGCGACCTCGGCCATCTCCGAGAAGACTCCGCGTAGCTCGGCCGGGACCGCTGGTGACGGGTGTCGCCGCAGTGCGGTCTTGGCCACGTGGTCGGCGAGGTCGCCCATCCGCTCCAACCCGGAGGCCACGTGCAGCGCGGTGATCGCCATCCGCAGGTCGGAGGCGACCGGCGCCTGCCGGGCCAGCAGATCGCTCACCCGCTCCTCCACCGTGCGGTAGAGGGCATCGATCTCGGCATCGTTGACCAGTACCAGCTCGCCGGCTTCGCGGTCGGCGGTGAGCAGCGCGCCGGTCGCCCGGCGCAGCGCCGTCTGAGCGGCTTCCGCCATCGATACCAGCAGCTCGCTGATTTCCTGCAGCTCGGCCTGGAACTCCTCGCGCATGGTGGCCTTCCGTCGTCGTGGTGGGAGGTCTCCGGTCCTGGTCCCGCCCGGTGTCGCCCACACCGTATGGCGGCTTGCCGGCACCCAGATGAACAGGGGTGAACAGAGCGGGGCGGCAGTATGAACATCTGGCGATTGCGGTGAGATATGTCCTGTTCGGGTGGCTGACCAGGTTAACAATGACCCTACGATCGCCCCGTGGATTGGGCGGTTCTGGCCGGCGGTGCGGCCGTCGGCACTGGCGGCGGGCTCGTCGCCGGTCTGCTCCTGGCGCGAGCCCGGGCACGACAACTGGCATCCGCCCCGGTCGAACACCGGGGCGGGCAGCGTACGTCCAGCAACGGGAGGCCGCAGATCGTCGCGAACGACGCCGCTGCGGCACCCCCGGCCCCGGACCGCAGCCTCATCGACTCGTTGGCCCGCCGGAGCCTGGACTCGTTGCGGGTCGGCGTGGTGGTGCTCGACGACACCGACATGCCGGTGCTGGTCAACCCGGCGGCCCGGGCGATGGGCATGCTCCGGGCCGGGCCGACGCCGGGCAGCGTCACCGCGCACCCGATCATCCGTACCCTGGCCGGGCAGGTCCGCCGCACTGGCGTGCGTCGCGAAGTGGAGCTTGACCTGCCCCGGGGCCGCGAAGGCGGCACCCAGGACCCGCTCGGGGTGCATCTGCGGGCCGTCGGCCTGCGCGGCAACCACGTGGCGGTCGAAGCCGCCGACGTCACCGAGTCGCACCGGGTGGCCCGGGTCCGCCGGGACTTCGTCGCCAACGTCAGCCATGAGCTGAAGACCCCGATCGGCGCCCTGCAGCTGCTCGCCGAGGCGTTGCTGGACGCCACCGACCCGGACAGCGCGGTCACCGACCCGACCGAGGACGTGGCCGCCGCCCGCCGGTTCGCCGAACGGATTCAGCACGAGTCGACCCGGCTCGGCCGGCTGGTCAACGAGCTGCTCGAACTCACCCGCCTGCAGGGAGCCGAGCCGCTGCCGGCCCCCGACCCGATCGCTGTCGACTGGGTGCTGGCCGAGGTCGTGGACCGGACCCGTACCCCGGCCGCAGCCCGCCGGATCGAGGTGACGGTGACGGGCGAGCGCGGGCTGACCGTGTACGGTCGCGACAGCCAGATCGCCACCGCGGTGGCGAACCTGGTGGAGAACGCGATCGCCTACTCCGGGGAGGACACCCGGGTCACGGTGACCGCCTCCCGGGCCGACGAATACGTCGACATCGCCGTCGCGGACCAGGGCATCGGCATCGCCCCCGACGAGGTCGACCGGATCTTCGAGCGGTTCTACCGGGCTGACCAGGCACGCTCGCGCAGCACCGGCGGCACCGGGCTGGGCCTGGCCATCGTCAAGCACATCGTCACCAACCATGGCGGTCGGGTCGAGGTGTCCAGCACGCTGGGTGGAGGGTCGACGTTCACGCTGCGGCTGCCTGCCAGCCCGCCGGACGCCGCACTGCCGCTACCCGAATCGGTTGAGATCGACACCGGTCCGGCCGCGCACGAGCAGGTCTGAGCGGATCAGGCCGGACACAGGGAAGGAACGACAAGTGGCCCGGGTACTCGTGGTGGAGGACGAGGAGTCCTTCTCCGACGCGCTCTCCTACATGCTGCGCAAAGAGGGGTTCGAGGTGTCGGTGGCGCCAACCGGCACCGACGCGCTCACCGAGTTCGACCGCACCGGAGCGGACATCGTGCTGCTCGACCTGATGCTGCCCGAGATGTCCGGCACCGAGGTCTGCCGTGAACTGCGGCAACGCTCCCGGGTGCCGATCATCATGGTGACTGCCCGAGACAGCGAGATCGACAAGGTGGTGGGCCTGGAGATCGGCGCCGACGACTACGTCACCAAGCCGTACTCGCCTCGGGAACTGGTCGCCCGGATCCGGGCGGTGCTGCGCAGACAGAGCACCGAGGTGATCGAGCCGTCCACCGCGACGCTGACCGCCGGACCGGTCCGGATGGATGTCGAGCGGCACGTGGTGACCGTCGACGGTGACTCGGTCCAGCTGCCGCTGAAGGAGTTCGAGCTGCTCGAGCTGCTGCTGCGCAACGCCGGCCGGGTGCTCACCCGGGGGCAGCTGATCGACCGGGTGTGGGGTGCCGACTACGTCGGTGACACCAAGACCCTCGATGTGCACGTCAAGCGGCTGCGTTCCAAGATCGAACCGGAGCCGTCGGCCCCGCGCTTCATCGTCACCGTGCGCGGGCTGGGCTACAAGTTCGAGTCCTGACCGAATGTTGGTGCCGGTGCCGGTGCCGGGGCCGCCGGTCGCGTCGGTGTCAGTCCGACCGGCGGGCGTTCGGCGTCCGCCGGCGCGGCGTGGCCGGGTGCGCTGCCACCAGGCCACGCCGGGCCCGTGCCACGCACAGCTCGGCCAGACGGGCGTACGCCGCCTTGCCGACCAGCGCGGTCAGCTCCGGCTCGTACGACCGGTACATCGGCTCGCCCCCGACGTGCGCCTCCGGCGACGAGGTGCACCACCAGTCCAGGTCGTGCCCACCGGCACCCCAGCCCCGCCGGTCGAACTCGGTCAGCGTGGAGACCAGCACCTTGCTGCCGTCCGGGCGTTTGGTCCACTCCTGGTCCCGGCGGATCGGCAACTGCCAGCAGACGTCCGGCTTGTACTCCAGCGGATGCACCCCGTCGCGCAGCGCCTGGGCGTGCAGCGCACAGCCCCCGCCGCCGGGGAAGTCGGCGTCGTTGTGGAACACGCACGGCCCGTCGGCGCTGCGGGTGGCGGTCCGCCGCGCCGGATTCTTACCGTCGACGGTGTCCATCTCGGTGTAGTTCTTGAACCCGCGCCGGTAGTGCTGCCAGGTCTGCGGGGTGAGCCGCTTCGCGGCCGCCTTGACCCGGTTCTCGTCGTCGCTGTCGGTGAAGAAGGCACCGTGCGAACAGCAGCCGTCCCCGGCCCGCCCGGCGATGATGCCGTGGCAGGACCCACCGAACACACAGGTCCAGCGGGACAGCAACCAGGTCAGGTCGGCCCGGACCAGATGCGCGGCGTCGGCCGGGTCGACGAACTCGATCCACTCACGGGGAAAGTCCAGCTCGACCTCCCGACTGCGGGGGTCGGCCGGGGTCTCGACCAGGATCCGGAGCTCGTCACGGGGTGCCACCCGGCCAGCGTACGCCTGCCACCTGCGGCTGGCCGGGCAAGCGGGTCGGTACGCCGGGTTGGCCTAGGGTGATCACATGCGACTGGGTGTGCTCGACGTCGGTTCCAACACCGTGCATCTGCTCGTGGTGGACGCACACCCCGGCGCCCACCCGTGGCCGGCACACTCGGAGAAGTCGCTGCTGCGGCTCGCCGAACAGATCGGACCGGACGGCGCGCTCACCCCGGCCGGGGCGGACGCCCTGGTCGAGGCGGTGGCCGCCGCGCGGGCCGCGGCCGAGCACTGGCAGACCAGCGACCTGATCGCGTTCGCCACCTCGGCGGTGCGCGACGCCACCAACTCGGCGGCGGTGCTGGCCCGGGTCCGCGCCGAGACCGGCGTGCACCTGCAGGTGCTCTCCGGCGCCGACGAGGCCCGGATGACTTTCCTCGCGGTCCGCCGCTGGTTCGGCTGGTCCGCCGGCCGGCTGCTGGTGCTGGACATCGGCGGCGGCTCCCTGGAGCTGGCCGCCGGGGTCGACGAGGAGCCGCACCTGGCCCAGTCGTTGCCGCTCGGGGCCGGCCGGTTGACCCGGGAGCGGCTCGGGGTCACCCCGTTCACCGTCAGCCCGCCGGCCGCACAGTTCGTCGCCGACCTGCGGGAGTACGTCGACGCCCAGGTGCAGACGATGGTTCCGCTGCTGCAGGCGCAGGGCTGGGACCGGACGGTCGGCACCTCCAAGACGTTCCGCACCCTGGCCCGGCTGACCGGGGCCGCGCCGTCCAGCGCCGGGCTGTGGGCACCCCGGCGGCTGACCCGTACCGGGCTGCGTCAGGTGACCGGGTTCATCCGCCACATCCCGCCTGCCGAGTTGCACGAACTCGAAGGGGTCAGCGCCAGCCGGGGGCATCAGTTGCTGGCGGGGGCGGTGGTGGCCGAGTCGGTCATGCGGCAGTTGGGCATCGAGTCGCTGGACATCTGTCCGTGGGCGCTGCGGGAAGGGGTGATCCTGCGCCGGATGGCACAGCTGGAGCTGATCTCTGCCGGTGACCTGGGCGCGGTCACCGGTCCGGCAGGTCCGCGCCGACCGGGCTAGGCTGGGCGACGTGACCTCCGCGGTACCCGTGCTGCTCTCCAGCTCATCGGTGTTTCCCGAGCCGACGGCGGCCGCCTTCGAGCTGGCCGCCGCGCTCGGCTACGACGGCATCGAGGTGATGGTCTGGACCGATGCGGTCAGCCAGGACGCTGGCGCGCTGCGTGGGCTCGCCGCGCACTACGGTGTGCCGGTACTCGCTGTGCATGCCCCCTGCCTGCTGGTCACCCAGCGGGTCTGGAGCTCCGACCCGTGGGAACGACTGCGCCGCTCGGCCGTACTGGCCGAGACGCTCGGCGCGCCGACCGTCGTGGTGCATCCACCGTTCAGCTGGCAACGCGACTACGCCCGTACCTTCGCCGACGGGCTGCGTACCCTGCGCGACGCCCACCCACAGGTGCGGTTCGCGGTGGAGAACATGTTCCCGGTCCGGATGGCCGGCCGCGAGTTCGTTCCGTACCAGCCGGGCTGGGATCCGACCGAGGTCGGCTACGACGCGTACACCCTTGACCTGTCGCACTGCGCCGCGTCGCGGGCCGACGCACTGGCCCTCGCCGCCGCGATGGGCGACCGGCTGGAGCACGTGCACCTCGGCGACGGCAGCGGCCTCGGCCGCGACGAGCATCTGGTCCCCGGCCGGGGCAACCAGCCGTGCGGCGAGCTGCTCAGCTCACTGGCCGGCAATGGCTTCCGGGGCGCGGTGGCGGTCGAGGTCGCCACCCGCGGCGCCCGCAGCCGTACGGTGCGCGAGGCCGACCTGCGCGAGTCGTTGGCGTTCGCCCGCCGGCACCTGGCCGCCATCGACGGCGGCAGCCCCGGCCGGTCGGCGACCGCCGACCAGCCGGCCGGCTGAGCCGGAAAGACTGGCCGGCTGGGCCGGAGGAAACTGGCCGACTGGAGCCGGGGAAGACCGGTCAGCTGACCGGCAGCAGCGGCTTGTCCTCGACCGCGGCGCGTTTGCGGGCCCGGTGCGCGGCCACGTGCGAGCGGGTGGCGCAGCGCTCCGAGCAGAACCGCCGGCAGCAGTTCGACGACGTGTCCAGGTAGACGTTGCCGCAGCGGGCGTCAGCGCAGACGCCGAACCGGGCACTGCCGTACTCGCACAGCCAGACCGACAGCCCCCACACCGCCCCGGCCAGATACTCGGCGCTGACCGAGGCTCCCCGGCCGGTCACGTGCATGTGCCAGTCGTTCGAGTCGTGGCCGGAGATTCGCGGCTGCACCGGAAACGCCGCGAGCAGCGAGTTGAGCTCGGCGACCGCGTCGGCGTCGCGCCCGGTGGTGCCGTACTCGAAGACGTCCCGCAGGCGTCTACCGGCCCGCCGGAACACCGTCAGGTCGCGGTCACAGACCTCGTCGCACATCCAGACGTGGTCGCCGTGGAACAGCGCCCTCAGGTCGTCGAGGTCAGCCAACGGGGAGTTGACCAGATCAACTGCGGTCCGCGCGTAGGCGTCGAAGTCCACCTGACAACCGTAGACGATTCAGATCGCCCGGTGGGCGGCCACGTAGTGCGGCAGAAACCGGGCGTACCCGTCGGTTATCAAACCGGAACTCTCCCGCAACCCGGCACCGGCCGATTCGCCGTCCACCACCCAGCTGCCCAGCACCAGATGGTTGCCGTCGAACGCCGGCAGCGCCCGGAACTCCTGGTAGCACCAGCCTTCGGCGCCGTAGTCGCCCGGATTCTCGATCTCACCGCCAGCGGTCACGATCCGTACCGCCGCGCCTTCCCGGCCGAGCAGCGGCTTGGCGACGTACTCCGACATCCCGCGCGGTCCGTCCAGGTACGCCGGCAGCAGGTACGGGTGGTCCGGAAACAGCTCCCAGAGCACCGCCAGCAGGGCCTTGTTCGACAGCAGCAGCTTCCACGCCGGCTCTATCCAGGTGGTCGGGGTGCCCAATTCGAGCGCCAACCGCCCGTACGGCTCGGCCAGCATCCACTCCCACGGGTAGAGCTTGAAGCAGGTGGTGATCGGCTGGTCGGCGGCGTCGACGAAGCGCCGGCCGTCCCAGCCGACGTCCAGCATCGGCAGCAGCTCGACGGTCAGCCCGGCCTGGCGGGCGGTCTCGGCGAGGTAGCCGGCGGTCATCAGATCCTCGCCGGTCTCCTCCTCGCTCGACCAGGTGACGTGCAGCGTCGGGTGGTACATCCCGGCCTTGATCTGCGCCCAGCCCGCCACCAGCCGTTCGTGCAGGCTGTTCCACTGGTCGAGCTGCGGTCGGGTGTCCTCCAGCCAGTACCACTGCACGATCGCGGCTTCGACCAGGGCGGTGGGGGTGTCGGCGTTGTACTCCAACAGCTTCGGCGGCCAGGAGCCGTCGTACCAGAGATCGAACCGGCCGTACAGACTCGGTGGCCGCTCGCGCAACGACCGGGCGACGGCGTCGGCGGCCCACGCCGGAATGCCGAAGTCGGCGTACCGCCGGTGCGTCACCACGTGCTCGGCCGCCGTCACCGCCATCCGGTGCAGTTCCTCGGTCGCCTCCTCCAGCCGCAGCACTTCCGACAGGTCGAAGGCGTAGCAGGCGGACTCGTCCCAGTAGGACATCACCGAGCCGTTGGGTAGTTCGGTGTCGGCGTACACCAGACCCTGCTGCCGTACCGTCGCGTCCCAGTCCGGCCGGGGCCGACAGGTTTCGCGCCGCACGCTCAGCCGCCGCAGGAGGCGAGGTGGGTGCCGAATCCGCCCCGCTCGGGCATGGCCGCTGTGGTGTCGGCCGGAGCTCCCGGCGCGGTACGGGCGACGAACGCCCCGGCGCCGTCGGCGGCCATCGCCAGCACCGTCGTGCCGCCGCCGGAGCCGGCACCCATCGACCGGTCGTCGTCGCAGTCGTCGTCCGGGACCAGGTTGCAGCCGGAGAGGGAGAGCGCCAGCGCGGTGAGCGCACCGAGCTGGACACTGGTCGACCGGAGCCGGCGCGGGGAGATCTTGTCCACAGCACTGTTGTAGCTCACCGACGCACGCCCGGCGTCGCCGGACCTCGGCCACTGGCCGGGCCGGTCGTGGTCAAGGGCGATACGCTCGCCCTATGCTTCGCTCGGTCATCCTCGCCGCGTCCCGGTCGACCACGATCGAACGGCTGGTCGCCGCCGCCCCGTTCAGCCGCGACGTGGTACGCCGATTCGTCGGCGGCACCACCATCGACGAGGCGTTGACCGCCGCGGCCGAGCTCACCGGTACCGGTCTGGTGATCAGCATCGACCACCTAGGTGAGGACACCACCACCGCCGAGCAGGCCAGCGCGGTGCGGGCGGAGTACCTGGCTCTGCTGGACGCGCTGGACCGGGCCGGTCTCGCCACCGGCGCCGATGTCAGCGTGAAGCTCTCCGCCCTCGGGCAGCGGTTCGACGAGCCGGCGGCGACCGGGCACGCCCAGGCGATCTGCGCGGCGGCGGCCGCCGTCGGTGGCACCGTCACCCTCGACATGGAGGACCACACCACCACCGACTCGACCCTGGACATTCTGCAGACGCTGCGTGCCGACCATCCGTCCACCGGTGCGGTGCTGCAGGCGTACCTGCGGCGTACCGAGACGGACTGCCGGGAGCTGGCCACCGCCGGTTCCCGGGTGCGACTGTGCAAGGGGGCGTATGCGGAGCCGGAATCGGTCGCCTACCAGTCGGCGATCGACGTCGACAAGTCCTTCGTGCGGTGCCTCAACATCCTGTTCTCCGGCGCTGGCTACCCGATGCTGGCCACTCACGACCCGCGCCTGATCGCGATCGCCGAGGACCGGGCCCGCTGGTTCGACCGGGCGCCGGAGGAGTTCGAGTTCCAGATGCTGTACGGGGTCCGACCGGCCGAACAGGCCCGGCTCGCGGGGGAGGGCTACACCATGCGGGTCTACCTGCCCTACGGCACCGACTGGTACGGCTACCTGATGCGCCGGCTGGCCGAGCGTCCAGCCAACGTGGCGTTTCTCGGCCGGGCGCTGCGCTCCCGCGACTGACGCCGGCACCCTGTGTTGCCGCTCAACCCGGGCTGGACCGGGACGGTTCCGGCCCCCGTATCATTCGGCGGGTGACCGACCGGCAGGACTCCGTACCGACCGACCAGCCGGACCCGGACGGATCGGCGGATCAGCGAGAGCCGGACGGATCGGCGGACCGGCCGGAGCCCGATGGATCGGACGAATCGGATTCGTCTCCGACGGACCAGCCGGAGCAGCCGGATCCTGCGCCGGTCCCGGTGACCCCGCCGCCGGAGCGCCGCTGGTCGCTCTGGCCGGTGCTCGGCATCGTCGCGACGGTGTTGTTCTGCGCCGTGCCGGTGGTCGGCGCGGTGGCGCTGATCGACCGGTTGCCCAGCCCGGAACCGCCGGTGATCGAGCCGACCGTCACCCCGCAGACCGGCCCGCCGGCCAGCCCGGTGCCGGGTGATCCGCCGGCCGCTGTCCAGGCCTGGCTGCGTACCCAGATCAACGCCCTGCTCGACCAGCAGGCCGCCGCGCTGATCGCCGGCGACGAACGGGGGTTCCTCGCGGTCGCCGAACCCGGCTCGGCCGCCCACGACGATCTGGCCCGCCAGTTCCAGACCCTGCGCGCGATGCAGGTGACGGCGTGGCGCCCGTCGGTCAGTACGCTGCCGGTCGAGTTCGACCCGACCGCCAGCGCCACGCCCACGCCGGCGGCCACCGGGTCGGCCGCGCCGACCGCGACGACGACCACCGCCCCGACGGCCACGGCGACGGTCACCGCCGCACCGACGGCGACCGCGACGGTCACTGCCGCGCCGATCGCGACGGCGACGGTCACCGCCGCGCCGATCGCGACGGCGACGGTTACCGCAGGCCCGCCACCGTCACCGACCGCCCCGTCACCGACCGGCACCGAATGGCGGTTGCTGGTCAGCTACCAGCACTGCTTCGTGGTGCCCTCCTGCGAGACCAGCGAAGTGGTGGTCGGTCAGCGCTGGAGCACCGAGGGCGGACGGCTGCGCCTCGTAGCGGTCGAGCCGTCGCTGACCCTGCAGGACGGGCCCCGGCCCTGGGAGGTCAGTGAACTGGTCGTCGCGACCGGCAACCGGACCTTGGTGGCGACCACTCCGCAGTACCGGGACCTGCTGCCCGATCTGCTGCGCGACGCCGAGGAGGCGGCGGCGGTCGCGGACCGGTACGCGGTCTCCGGTGCCGCTCCGGACCGGTACCGGGTCTTCTACGCCGGTGCCGACGAATGGGGCAGCTGGTACGGCGGAAACCGTCCGGACTGGACCGCCGGGTACGCGGTGGCGGTCGGCGGCGGACACTACGAGATCGTGCTCAACGGCACCAATCTGCGCGACGTGGTCCGGCCGGACCTGCTGCGTCACGAGTTGACCCACGCCGCGTCCCTGCCGGACGGCGGGAACCGGGAGCGGGCCGCCTGGTGGCTGATCGAGGGACTCGCGGAGCACGCGGCGGCCGGCGGCCGGCCGGTGGTCCGCTACGAAGGGCTGGACGACGTCCGCCGGCTGGTCCTGGAACAGGACTGGCAGGGGCCGCTGAGCAGCGTCGAGCCGACCGCGGACGCCGAGGACTGGCAGGTAGGTGCCGGGTACGGGGTGGGCTACCTGGCGGTCCGGCACCTGGTCGACCGGTTCGGCGAGGAGCGGACGTTGGCGTTCTTCCGGTCCGTGGTGCACGACGGCGTGAGTCTCGACGAGGCCGCTCGGACGCAGTTCGGTGAAGCCTGGGAGGGCCTGCAGGAGGCGTGCGTCGACTACGTCCGGCGGGCGGTCGGCTGAGCCGTCACCCGCCGCCGTCGTGCCGGTAGCCCGTACGGGTGTCGGCCGTCCCGCCGTAGGGATCAAATGACGGAACGGATCGCGCCGGTCACAGCGACCCCGTTACCGTACTGGTAACACGTGCGTTGTCCGTCGCGGCGCGGAAGGGTCCCGCCGGGCGGCACGCGCCGGGGAAATGGGATGGATTGGTGAACCATGGCAGGATCACCACAGTCCGAGGACAGGCTGTCGGAGGTCAAGTTCCTGACCGTCGCCGAGGTGGCGAGGGTGATGCGGGTGTCCAAGATGACCGTCTATCGACTCGTGCACTCCGGTGAGCTCTCCGCGGTACGGGTCGGCCGGTCGTTCCGGGTACCGGAACACGCGGTGCACGAGTACCTGCGAGGGGCTTTCCGGGAGACCGCCTAGCGGGTATCCGGAGACGCCCGGCACCGACGCGTCCCCCGGCTGGCGCCGGGGCCGCGTTGGTGCTGATGACACGCGCGGGCTAGGCTTGACGCCGGCCGTGCCGTCGCATGCGCGGGTGAGTCCGCCCGCCGGCCCGGCCGGTTGTCCAGTTCGGTCCACGCGTCAGCCTCACCGCACGCTGCGCACGGGCCGACCCGAACGTTCGTTGGAAAGGCTTTCGTATGGGCTCGGTGGTCAAGAAGCGCCGCAAGCGTATGGCCAAGAAGAAGCACCGCAAGCTGCTGCGCAAGACCCGCGTCCAGCGTCGACGTCTCGGCAAGTGACCGTGGCCGGGCCCAGGCCCGGCTCAGCAACGCTCCGGTCACCCGCCGGCACTTGGAGGGCCCTATGGTGAGGTCCCCGACCGTGGTGGTAACCGGGACGAGCCGATTCATCGGTGCCCGGGTCGCCGGTCGACTCGCCGCCGACCCCCGGGTCGGCCGGGTCGTCGGGCTGGACACCGCCACACCGGCGCCGGACTTCGCGGATCTGTTGCGCGACGTCGACCAGGTCCGCGCCGACGCTGGTGCGGCCAGTGGCATCATCGCGGACCTCGATGCGTCAGCCGTCGTGCACCTGGCCGTGGTCAGTGGACCGGATCAGCAGTACGGCGGCCGCGCCGCGATGAAGGAACAGAACGTCATCGGCACCATGCAGTTGCTCGCCGCCTGCCAGCGGGCGGCTGGTCTGCGTAAGCTGGTGGTGCGTTCGTCAACGGCGGCGTACGGTGCCTCGTTCCGCGATCCGGCGGTCTTCACCGAGGACACCGAGCCCCGTGAGGTGCCGCGCGGCGGGTTCGCCCGCGACATCCTGGACATCGAGGCGTACGTGCGCGGTTTCCGCCGCCGGCGGCCCGACGTCACCGCCACCGTGTTGCGGTTCGCCCCGTTCATCGGCTCGACCGCCGAGACCAGTCTGACCCGCTACTTCGCCCAGCCGCTGGTGCCGACCGTCTTCGGTCGGGACCCCCGGCTGCAGTTCGTGCACGTAGACGACGCGCTCGAGGTGCTGCACCGGGCCGTGGTGGAAGACCGTCCGGGCACGTTCAACGTCGCCGGTCCGGGCGTGCTCACCCTCTCCCAGGCGATCCGGCGGGCCGGCCGGGTCGCCGTACCGGTGCTGGAGCCGGGGCTGTCGAGTGCCGCCGGCGTCACCCGGGCCTTCGGCGTCGGGCGCTACGGGTTCGACCAGATCGACCTGTTCGTCCATGGCCGGGTGGTCGACACCTCCCGGTTGATCCGCGAGTTCGGGTTCGAGCCGCGGTCGACGCAGGCCGCCTTCGACGATTTCCTGCGCGCCCACCCGGACGGGGCGCTGCTCGCCGGCGACCGGCTGGCCGCCGCCGAACAGGCGATCCTGGACGGCATCCGCCGGGCCCGCGCCGCCCGTGTCGGCGATCAGCGGAAACTGGCATGACCGTGCCGGACCGACCCGGCGACGTCTGGGATCAACGGGTGGCCGCCGGCCTGGCGTTCCTGCGCCGCCGGTTGGCCGGCGAGTACGAGGTGGACGAGTTCGGCTTCGATCCCGAGCTCACCGAAGGCGTGTTTCTGCCGGTACTGCGGGCGCTCTACCGCGAGTGGTTCCGCACCGAGGTGTCCGGGATCGAACACCTGCCGGTGGACGGTGCCGGGCTGGTGGTCGGCAACCACTCCGGCACGGTCGCGCTGGACGCGGCCGTGCTCACCGCGATCCTGCACGACGAGCATCCGCGGCACCGGCACCTGCGGCTGCTCAGCGCCGACCTGGTCTTCCGGCTGCCGTTCCTGTCCGAACTGACCCGCAAGTTCGGCGGTACGGTGGCCTGCAACCCGGACGCCGAGCGGTTGCTCGGTGGTGGGGAACTGGTCGGGGTCTTCCCGGAGGGCTTCAAGGGAGTCGGAAAACCGTACTCGCAGCGCTACAAGCTGCAACGGTTCGGTCGGGGTGGGTTCGTCTCGGCGGCCATCCGGACCGGATCGCCGATCGTTCCGGTGGCGATCGTCGGCGCCGAGGAGACCTATCCGATGCTGGCGAACATCGCCCCGCTCGCCCGGATACTCGGCCTGCCGTACTTTCCGGTGACGCCGACGTTCCCGTGGCTGGGGCCGCTCGGCCTGGTGCCGTTGCCGAGCAAGTGGCTGATCGAGTTCTGCCCGCCGATCCCGACCACCCAGTTCGCCGACCACGCCGATGACCCGTTGGTCGTGTTCAACCTGGCCGATCAGGTGCGGGAGACGATCCAGCAGGCCCTGCACCGGCTGCTGGATCGTCGGCCGGACCCGTTCGGCCGGTGAGCCGGCCGGTCAGCCGGGCCCCGTTCGGCCGGTGAGCCGGTCAGTCCGTCAAGCTTCGCAGATCCAGCACCTGCCAGGAGGCGGAGCTGTCGTCGCCGACCGACCACCACAGCACACCGCCCCGGCAGAGCACCATGCCCACGTCGTCGCTCACCACGATCGCCTCGTCGAGCTGCAGATCGTAAATGATCAACTGCTGCGAGTTGGTCAGTGAGGTGGGTGCCGACGACAGCGACAGCACCTCGAACCGGTCCAGCACGGCGACGTCGATGGTGCTTGCGGTCACCGAGCCGTCGCCGATGCGCCGACGGTCCGTACCGTCCGGGCGCATCAGGTCGATGCGGCCTGGGCCGTCCGCCGCCAGCACCAGCACCCGGCACCAGGTGGGACCGCAGGTGACCAGCTCGGTCGGGCCGGCGGGGACGTCGGTGATCCGGCGTTGCACCAGGTCACGGATCCGGATCGGGCCGGTCTCGCCGCTGCCGGCGCTGACCATCGTCGGCCACCTGGACAACGCCCAGGCACCCGGATCGGTGCGAGTGGTCACCTCGCCGCCGGCCAGCGGGACCGATCGCAGTTCGGTCGCCGGTTCGGTGCCGGGCGCCACGGCGACCCAGTACAGACTGCCTTCGTTGATCACCATGTCGTACTGGGAGTTGAAGAAGACCACGTCGCCGGTGTCGGTGGTGAGCCGGCGTGGCTCGGCGTCGTCGGCCCAGCCGGCGGCCCACATCTCGGTCCGCCCCCGGCCGTCCTCGTCCGCGACCGACTCGGACCAGGCCAACGTGTCCCCGTCGGTGGTGAACCCACCGAACTGCGGGGTAGCGCCGAGCGGGAGCCGGCGCAGTTCCCGTACCGATCCGTCGGCGGCCCGCACGACCAGCCGCAGCGCGGTGCCGTCCGGGCTCGGCGCGGTGCCGACCGAGGTGGCGCCGTCGCGGAAGAGCACCGGGCTGTACGCCGGCCCGTCGGCGAGGTTGGCGGGTACCTCGGTGATTTCGGCCGCCGGCCAGACCTCGGCGACGGTACGCAGCCGGCCCGGCTCGTCCGCGCTGGTCGTCGGGCCGGCCTGCGGCAACACGACCAGCAGGACCGCGGCTGCCAGCGCCCCGGCCAGCCCGGCCAGATGCCACGGACGGTGGCGGCGGTGCCGACCCGGCGGGTGGCTGGGCGCCCCGGTCGACTCGACCGGGCGTGCGGTGACCGTCACACCGATGCCTTCCTGATCCGATGCCGGCGTCGCCGGCCGGGGTGGGCCGGATGCCCGGCCCGAGTGAGCCGGATGTCTCTGTCCTGGTCAGCCTGTTGCCCGGCGGCGGCGGATGGCCAGGCCGGCCGTCACCGCGCCGGCCAGGAAACCGGCGGCGACCGTCGACGGTACCGCGATCCGCGCCGCCTTGCGACCGGTCCGGAAGTCCCGGACCTGCCAGCCCCGCTCCCGTGCCTGGCGGCGCAGCGCGGTGTCCGGGTTGACCGCGACCGGGTGTCCGACGGCGGTGAGCATCGGCAGGTCGTTGGCGGAGTCGCTGTACGCGCTGCAGCGGACGAGCTCGAGCCCTTCGACTGCGGCGAGCTGCACGATCGCCTCGGCCTTGGCCGGGCCGTGCATCAGTTCGCCAGCCAGCCGACCGGTGTACGTTCCGTCGACGACCTCGGCGACGGTACCGAGCGCACCGGTCAACCCGAGACGCTGGGCGATCACCCGGCCGACCTCGACCGGAGTTGCGCTGACCAGCCACACCCGTTGTCCGGCGTCGAGGTGCACCTGCGCCAGGGCCCGGCTGCCGGGCCAGATCCGCGACGCCATCAACTCGTCGAAGATCTCCTCGGTGAGGCGTTCCACGTCGCTGACCCGCCAACCGGCGACGAACGCCAGGGCCGCTTCCCGGGCGTGCGACATGTCCCCGGCGTGTTCCGCGGCGAGCAGCCGGAACCGCGCCTGCCGCCAGGCGAACTGGGCGAGGTCGGCGGTGGTGAAGTAGTTGCGGGCGGCCAGGCCGCGCGCCAGCCAGTAGATCGACGCTCCACGCAGCATGGTGTTGTCGACGTCGAAGAAGGCCGCTGCCCGTTGGTCAGGGGCCACGGGTGTCGCGGCTGCCAGCCCGGTGGTCGCCCAACCCGTGGTGTGACCGGCAGCGTCCGTACTGATGGTCACCTTGCGGGTGCGGGGCACGCCGGCATCACTCTCCCGTCGGGCGGCGCCACCGGCCCGGTCAGGTCACCGGTCAGCGGCCGGGTTGTCCTTGACCGCCGGGCGCGGGCCCGGCAGATCCGTCTCGGTGGCCTCGCCGACCTGTGGCTCGGCGAGGCTCGGCTGCTGCGGACTGGTCGACGGCCGGTCGTCGACCTCCGGGCCGATCGACGAGTCGGCACCTGCAGCGGGGGCGGGTGCTACGTCAGCGCGACCCCGGTCGGCCGACGACTCGCCGACGGGCGGACCGACCAGGCCGCCCGGGACACGAATGCTACCGGCCGGCTCGGCCGATACGCAGCTGGCCGGCAGCGGGCCGAGTTCGTCGCTGTCGCTGGTCGCCGGAGCCGAGCAGGTCAGCTCGTCGCGCAACGCCGTGGTCCGGGCCCGGACCCGGTCGAGGAGGGTGAGTGATTCGCCGACCCGGTCCCGGTTCGCCGCCGACCCGTCGGCGAGTTGCCGCAACGTGGGACGCTGCGTGGACACGAAAGAGTCGATCACGTCCAGTGGGCTCTCGCCACCGCTGAGCGCGGCGGCGGAGGTGAGCAGCCGGACGCCTTCCCGGGTCTGGCCGTCCATGTCGTCCAGCACTGCGCTGAACGCGGCGGGCTCGTCGTACACGATGAGCGCTTCGCCCATCCGTACTTCTGCGAAGCTGAGGAACAGTTGTCCGCGGGAGGAGTCGGACTGGGCCAGGGCGAGCTGGGCCCGTTCGGTGGACCGTTTCATCCCGTACAGGGTGTCGCCCGGCACCGCCTGCTCGGTGGCGGCGGACATACCGGAGACGGTGATCGCCCCGAACGCGACGGTGGCGATGATGACCGCGCGGGTCCGGGCCCGGCCTGCGGTCGTCGCCGCGCGGGCCCCCGCCGCCCGACCGGCGAACCAGCGGGACCGGGGCCGTTCGGGCAGGCGGCGGTACGGAGCCGTCGGTGCGCCGGCGCCGATGCCTTCGCGCTCGGCGGTGGCGATCAGCACGGCGCGCAGGTGTGCCCGGTAGTCCGGGTCCACGCCGCTGTCCGGTGATTTCGGCATCTCGGACATTCGGCGCCCGAGTGCCGTGAGCCCGGCCAGCTCGTCGTCCAGCGGATCGCGGACATGGTGCCGCCCTCCGCCCTCGGCGCGGTCGAGAAGTTGTGCGAATCGTTCGGCGCGTCGGCGGAAGAGATTGAGCTTGCTCATCGCGGACACCTCCCTTCGCAGGTCACGGCTTCAGCGGCGGGTGTCGCCACTATCCGGTGCGACCACGGCCAGGGTCGCTGGGGAGGTGACCCGTTGCGGGTCCTGGCACGCTGCCTGATGGCTGGCGAGGTGCTGGCATCATCGGTCGCACCCCAAGAAACGCCTGAGCGGTCAGTTGGGTTACGGGCCGGTGGCGAGATTCATCACTACGCGTGACTGTGGTTGCTTTCTGTATGGGCGTAGTCACGGTTGGAAACCGTCGGGCAGGAGTCGGGCCAGTGCCCGTACCGCCCGGTACTGCAGGGCCTTGATCGCCCCCTCGTTCTTGCCCATCGCCCGGGCGGTCTCGGCGACCGAGAATCCTTGCAGGAAGCGGAGAACGATGCACTCCTGCTGCTCCGGGTTGAGCTGCTTGACGGCGGTCAGCAGGGCGACGTTGGTGATGTGGTCGACGACCGCTGCCTCGGGGCTTCCCTCCGGGCCGCGATCCTCGCGCTCTGCATCCATTACGTCACCCGTAGTAACTTCCAGTCGGTACCGTCCCGACTTGAAGTGGTCCGCGACCAGGTTGCGGGCGATGGTCACCAGCCAGGCCCCGAGGTCCCGGCCCTGCCAGGTGAAGCTGCCGATCCGCTTCAGGGCGCGCAGGAAGGTATCCGAGGTGAGGTCCTCGGCGAGTTGCCGGTTGCCCACCCGGAAATAGACGAACCGGAATACGGTGTCCACGTACCGGTCGTAGATCAGACCGAACGCCTCGGTCTCGCCAGCCTGGGCCCGTTCCACCAGCGCCCAGACCTCGCGGGCGGGATCGGACGGGTCCGGCCGGTCCGGATAGCCGCCTGGTGGTGCGCCGGACCGACTGCCCTGGTCGGGGATGACCGGCAGAACGGTGGTCTCCGCCTCGTTGCCGTCCGGCTGGGTCGGCATGGTCGGCCGGGCCGGGGCGGCCACCGCGCCACCCATCGGCTTGCTGTTGGCGCCGGGCTGGCGTCGGCTCGGCCCCTCGTTGGGCTGGGTGCGTGGCCTGGTCCCTCGGGTGCCGCCGTCGCCGCGCATCGTGATGCTGAGCATCTCGTGCATCGACGCACGTAGCAGCGACAACCCTTCGGCGAGGGCGATCCGGGCGGCAATTACCTCGCGGCTGGCCGACGGGAGAACGATCTGCGGGGAGTAGACACTCATTGGGCGTCCTCCGTTCGTGCCTGCGGCGACCCGGCGTGTTGCTGGGCCCGGGCACCTGGGTCGGTGAGCTGGGTGCTGATACCGGCGCTGATGCCGGCGCAGTCCGGCAGGTCGGTGGTGAGCGTCATGGACCGGCGAACCCTCCTGAGGTGCTGGTGCGGTGCGACAACGGGCACGGCGGCCTCCTCGGGCTGAGGGGTGGCGACTCACGGCAAAACGGGTGAGTCGACCCAAGGCGATGATAGGGCCAACGTCACCCACGCGTGTGGAGTCCGTTACACAACGACGAAGTATTTCCGCAGGGCGGCGTGCCCATGTCGCACTGGCTGTCCGCTGTCGGTTACCCGACGCTTTGGTTGTCGGGAAGCGGTAAGCTCCCCGGCGTGTCGCGCCGCCAGCCCAGAATCACCTTGATCACCCGCCCCGGCTGCCACCTCTGCGACGACGCCCGTGCGGCGCTCGCCCGGGTGGCGGGGCAGACCGGCGACGAATGGGTTGAGCAGGACGTCACCGCTGACATCGAGCTGGAGCGCGACTACGGCGAACGGCTCCCGGTGGTGCTGCTCGACGGCCGGGAACACGGGTACTGGCGGGTCGAGGAGCAGCGGCTGCTCGACGATCTGCGCCGACCGGTCGGCTGACCGGGTGGCCGGTCGAGGGATCGATCGGCTGACCTGCTGGTCCGGTGACGCCGGTGGCCGGTATCGTGCCGCCGTGGCCCCGCTTGACACCCATCTGGTCTGGGACTGGAACGGCACCCTGCTCAACGACCTGGCGCTGGTCGTCACCTCGACCAACCACGCGATCGCCACCGTCGACGGCCCGGTTCTCACCCCCGAGCAGCACCGGGTGGCCTTCCGTCGGCCGGTCGCGGACTACTACGCAGACGTTCTCGGCCGGGCGGTCGACGCCGAGGAGTTCGGCCGGCTGGACCAGATCTTCCACGCCGCGTACCGGGCCGGTCTGACCACGTGCGGACTCGCCGAGGACGCCGAACGGGCGCTGCTCAGCTGGTCGGGCAGCCAGTCACTGCTCTCGATGTGGTTCCACGACGAGCTGGTCCCGCTGGTCGACACGTACGGCCTGACCCGGACCTTCCGGCGCATCGACGGGCTGCGGACGGTGGTCGGCGGCGACCGCAAGGCCGGTCACCTCGACCAGCACCTGACCGCGCTGGGTGTGGACCCGGCCCGGACCGTGCTGATCGGCGACTCGATCGACGATGCGGACGCCGCCGAGGCAGTCGGTGCAAGTTGCATCCTGTACACCGGCGGCTTCACCGACCCGGACCGGCTCCGGGCCCGTGGCGTGCCGGTCGCGGAGTCCCTCACCGAGGCGGTACGGCTGGCGGCCGATCACTGATCGGCGGCAGGAAAGCCAGCCGGCCCGGTCAGCCTCGCAGGTAGGTCAGTACGGCGAGCACCCGGCGGTGCTGTTCGGTGTCCGGCGCCAGCTGGAGCTTGTTGAAGATGTTGTGGATGTGCTTCTCGACGGCCCCGTCGGTGACCACCAGCAGCCGGGCGATGGCGGTGTTCGACCGCCCCTCGGCCATCAGCCCGAGTACCTCCCGTTCCCGCGGGGTGAGCTGGCGCAGCGGGTCGTCGCGGCGGCGCCGGACCAGCAGTTGACCGACCACCTCCGGGTCGAGCACCGTGCCGCCGGCGGCCACCCGGGCGAGGGCGTCGAGGAACTCGGCGATCGCGGCGACCCGGTCCTTGAGCAGGTAGCCGACGGCGCCGGCGCGGTCGGCGAGCAGATCGTCGGCGTACGACACCTCGACGTACTGGGACAGCACCAGCACCGGCGCTCCCGGGACCAGTTCGCGGATCCGCACCGCCGCCCGTAACCCTTCGTCGGTGTGCGTCGGCGGCATGCGTACGTCGACGATCGAGACGTCCGGACGGTGTTCGGTGACCGCCTCGACCAGGGCCGGGCCGTCGCCGACCGCGGCCACCACCCGGTGGCCGTGCTCGCTCAGCAGTCGGACCAGGCCCTCCCGCAGCAGTACGGCGTCGTCGGCGATCACCACTCGCATGGGTGCCATGTCTACCATCGCCGGCTCAGCCGGGCAGCTCGGCGCGGATCTCGGTAGGCCCGCCCGGCGGGCTGTGCACCGTGAGAGTGCCACCGTGCGCCCGCACCCGGTCGGCGAGTCCGGCCAGTCCGTGCCCCTTGGCGAGGTGGGCACCGCCGGTCCCGTCGTCGGCCACCACGATCGTCAACCCGCCGTCGTGGCGGTGTACCCCGACACTGCAGGCGGTCGCCCCGCTGTGCTTGGCGACGTTGGTCAGCGCCTCGGCCACCACGAAGTAGGCGCTGCTCTCCACGGCCGGGTCGGGCCGCGTCGCGGCCGTGGAGAGCCGGGGGTCGACCGACAGGTCCACCGGTATCACGCCGCGTCCGGCCAGGGCGGCGAGCGCGCTGGGCAGCCCTCGGTCGACCAGGATCGGCGGTGCGATGCCACGGGACAGGGCACGTAGCTCGGCCAGCGTCTCCCGGGTCTGGTCCAGCGCCTCGTCCAGGGTGCGCCGGGCGGCGTCCGGGTCGGCTGCCAACTGCTCGCGGGCCCGCCCCAGGTCCATCGCGAGCCGGACGAGTCGCTGCTGCGGCCCGTCGTGGATGTCGCGTTCCAGCCGGCGCAGCGCGGTGGCCTCCGCGCTGACCGCGGCCTGCCGCTGCTCCTCCAGGTCGGTGATCCGGTCGCGCATCTGGGCCACCCCGGTGAGCAGGCCGCGGGCGAAGCCGGCCTGCAGCAACGCACAACCGCGTACCACGATCGGCAGGGTGACCAGGAAGAACAGTCCGATGGCGGTGTACAACGCGATCCGGGTCCCTGGCGCGTCGCCGAGGCCGAGCAGCGGCGCCAGGCCGTCGTCCGGGTCGGCGGGCAGCAACCAGTCGTACGTCCAGTAGAGCGAGCCGGCCAGCGCCCCGGCCAACCAGGTGACGGTGACCGGCACGGCGATCAGGGCCACCGGCAGGCGCAGCACACCGAAAGCCAGGTCGAGCCAGGACTGGGGGTCGGTGAGCGGGGCGAGGACCCGTCGCCAGGTGCCCGCGTCCGGTCCCGGCGTCACGTATCGCGGCTGCACCTGGGCGGCGGCCAGGACCCCGGCCATCCGGTGCCGTTCGAGTTGGGCGAACCCGCGGGCGGTGGCCAGCGTGCCGCTGAGCACCGGCAGGCCGACGACGGTGACCACCAGGCCGACGCCGAGTGCGAAACCGACGACGCCGACGACGAAGTTCGCCAGCGCGAGCGGCAGGCTGGTGAGTACGTACAGGGAGTCGCTGGCCAGCCGGCGCAACGTCGTCTGCCGGCTGGCCGGTGCGAGGGCGGGCGGAGTGCCGACGTCGGTCATGGGTGTGACGCTAGGTGCAGGCGGGCGGGCCGGTCACTCCCGCCGACCCGCCGATCGCGGTGGGGTTGTCCCCCCTGTCGGAGCGGCGCGCGGCAAAAAGCCGGAAATTGGTAATAATGGTGCTGCTGTCGCCGGATGAAACCGGTGTGACGGGTAGCGTGGATCCAGCGGCTCGTCCATCACCGTCGATCAAGATCGCGATTTGTGCACGCGTTCACAAGCGCCTACGCTGTAATCCTGACGAGCCCCGATAGCACAACAGGTGACGGCGGTTGCCACAGGGGCACCGGACTGACCGGCCGGGCCGGCGGGTCAATGATCGCATCGCACGGAGACACATGAGTCAGCACCGCCAGCCAGGCGCGTCCGGCCGGGTCGACGCCGTTCCGGCGCTGCCGGACCTCCCTGAGGCGACGGTCGCGCGACTTCCGGAGTATCTCCGTGCCCTGCACACTCTCGCCGACGCCGGTCACGAGACCGTTTCCAGCGAAGGGCTGGCCAGCGCGGCCGGGGTCAACTCCGCCAAGCTCCGCAAGGACCTGTCCCAACTCGGCTCGTACGGCACCCGTGGCGTCGGCTACGACATCGCGTTGCTGATCGAGCAGATCGAGTACGTGCTCGGGCTCACCCATCGGCGGGCCGTCGCGCTCGTCGGGGTCGGCAACCTCGGCCACGCGCTGGCCGGCTACGCCGGCTTTGCCAGCCGGGGGTTCCGCATCGCCGCGCTCTTCGACGCCGACACCGACCGGGTCGGTGAACAGATCAACGGGTTGGTGGTCCGGCACATCGACGACCTGCCGGCGGTCGCCGCCGAGGAGTCGATCGCCATCGGGGTGATCGCCACCCCGGCCGCCGCCGCGCAACAGGTCGCCGACCAGTTGGTTGCCGCCGGGGTCACCAGCATCCTCAACTTCGCGCCATGCGTACTGGTGGTGCCCGCCGGGGTCGACGTGCGCAAGGTCGACCTGGCGATCGAGCTGCAGATCCTCTCCTTCCACGAGCACCGCAAGTCGGCCTCCGGCCACGACCACGGCGTGCCGGGGCTGACGGCGCTGCCGGGTGGGCTGGGCGGCGGGCCCGCCGCCGCGGCATCCTTCGACGCGTCCGGTGCCAAGTTCGACGCGTCCGGCCCGGCGGAGGCGGTCGGCTCATGAACCTTCTCGTCGTCGGCGCGTCCTACCGGACCACGCCGGTCGCCACCCTGGAGCGGTTGGCCGTCGCCCCCACCGACGTGCCCGATACGCTGCGCCGGCTGCTCGCCCAGCCGTACGTCGACGCCGCCGTCGTGCTCTCCACCTGCAACCGGGTCGAGGTTTACGCGGCGGTCACCGGATTCCACGGCGGTCTCGCCGACATCTGCGGCGTGCTGGGTGACCGGGTCGGCAGCGCCCCCGGCGAGCTGGCCGAGCACCTGTACGTGCACTACGGCCAGGCCGCCGTCGAACACGCGTTCCGGGTGGCGGCCGGGCTCGACTCGATGGTGGTCGGCGAGGCGCAGATCCTCGGCCAGTTGCGCGACGCCTACCACGTCGCCAACGAGGCCGACGCCACCGGCCGGCTGCTGCACGAACTCATGCAGCAGGCGCTGCGGGTCGGCAAGCGGGCGCACGCCGAGACCGGGATCGACCGCGCCGGTCAGAGCGTGGTCAGCGCGGCCCTGCGGGTCGGCGGCGAACTGCTGCCCGGTGGGCTGCCCGGCCGGCCGGTGCTGGTCCTCGGCGCGGGCGCGATGGGTGCCCTGGCGGTCGCCACCCTGGCCCGGCTGGGAGTCGAGTCGATCCGGGTGGTCAACCGCCGGGACGACCGGGCGGTCCGGCTGGCCGGTGCGTACGGTGCCACCGCGGTGCCGTACGACCAGTTGCCGGCCGCGCTCAGCCAGGTCGACCTGGTGATCAGCGCCACCGCCTCGGCCGAGCCGGTGCTCACCCGCGACGCCGTCACCGGGGTGCTGGCCGCCCGCCCGGCCGACCGGACCGACCCGCTGGTCCTGCTCGACCTCGCCGTACCCCGGGACGTGGAGCCGGCCGCCGCGGCGCTGCCCGGCGTCGCGGTGATCGACATCGACGGCCTGGCCGGCGCACTCACCGACGCGCCCGCCGCGACCGACACGGCGGCCGTCACCCGGATCGTCGACACCGAGGTGGAGTCGTTCCTCAGCTGGATGCGCGGCGCGGACGTGGCACCCACCGTGGCCGCGCTACGTGGCCGCGCCGACGACGTGGTCGGCGCCGAGCTGCGCCGGCTCGCGCAGCGTCGGCCGGACCTCACCGACGACCAGCGCGCCGAGGTCGCGCACACCGTGCACCGGGTGGTCCAGCGGCTGCTGCACTCGCCGACCGTACGGGTGCGTCAGCTCGCCGCCGAGCCCGGTGGTGACCAGTACGCCGCGCTGCTGCGCCAGCTGTTCGACCTGGAGGTGCCGGGCACCTCCACCGCGGGCGACGTGCCGGACCTGGAGGTCGACCGATGAGCGTGTTGCGCCTGGGCACCCGGGGCAGCGCCCTGGCCACCGCCCAGTCCGGTCGGGTGGCCGCCGCGCTGCGCTCCGCCACCGGCCGCGACGTCGAGCTGGTGGAGATCGTCACCGCCGGGGACCGGTCCACCGCGCCGGTCGCCGCGCTCGGCGTCGGCGTGTTCGTCTCCGCGTTGCGCGACGCGCTGCTGGCCAAGGAGATCGACTTCGCGGTCCACTCGTACAAGGACCTGCCCACCGCCGGCCAGGCGGAGCTGCTGGTCGCGGCGGTGCCGCCCCGGGAGGATCCGCGCGACGCGTTGATCAGCCGGGACGGCCGGATGCTCGCCGAGCTCGCGCCGGGGGCCACCGTCGGCACCGGGGCACTGCGCCGGATCGCCCAGCTGAACGCTCTCGGCCGCCAGCTCGTGGTCACCCCGATCCGGGGCAACGTGGACACCCGGATCGGCCGGGTGCGCGGCCCGCAGCCCGATCTCGACGCGATCGTGCTGGCCCGGGCCGGTCTGGCCCGGCTCGGCCGGACCGCCGAGATCACCGAGACTCTCGACCCGATGCTGATGCTGCCGGCGCCCGCCCAGGGCGCCCTGGCCGTCGAATGCCGGGCCGACGACACCGACCTGGTCGAGCTGCTCGGCATGCTCGACCATGCACCGACCCGAGCCGCGGTCGCCGCGGAACGGTCGTTGCTCGCGACGCTGGAGGCCGGCTGCAGCGCACCGGTCGCGGCGTACGCGGAAGTCGCCGAGGGGGATGACGGCGACGAGATCTACCTGCGCGGGGCGGTGATCAGCCCGGACGGACTCCGGGAGATCAGACTGTCGCGCACCGGTCCCCCGGCCACCGCCGTCGAGATCGGCGCGGCACTCGCCGCCGAGCTGCTCGACGCCGGAGCCGACACGATCCTTCCGGGGGCCACGCCCGGCGGTCCGTCCAGGGCCGCGGATGGCGACGGCGTGGTACCCCAGCGACCTTCAGCGCCCAATCCGTCCGGCGCGACGACCCAGAACATGGGGAGCATAAATGACCCGCACCCGTAAGCTCGCCGGCCACATCGCGTTCGTGGGCGCCGGCCCCGGCGACCCGGGCCTGCTGACCCGCCGGGCGCACGACGCCCTGGTCGAGGCGGACCAGGTCGTCTACGACCGGGGCGTCCCGGAGACCCTGCTCGCTGCGGTCCGCGCCAGCGCCAAGGCGGACACCCAGCTCAGCCCGGCCGAGGGCGCGCCAGGTGACGTGGCCAAGGTGCTGATCTCCGCCGCCCGGTCCGGGCAGGCGGCGGTCCGGCTGGTCTGCGGCGACCCGTTCGGTCACCACGCGGTGGTGACCGAGGTACAGGCCGTCGCGCGTACCGCGGTGCCGTTCGAGGTGGTGCCCGGGGTCAGCCAGGCCGAAGGGGTGGCCGGCTACGCCGGGGTCCCGCTGCCCGGCATCCGTACGGTGGCCGATGTCGACGACACCGCCGGCCTCGACTTCGAGGCGCTCGCTGCGGCGGTCGGCCGGGGTTCGCTCGCCCTGGCGGTGGACGCCGGGGAGCTCGCCGCAGTCCGCGACGGACTGCTCGCCGCCGGCGTCGACGGTGCCACCTCGGTCGCGGTGACCGGGGACGGGACTGGCGAGACCCAGTACACCACCACCTCGACGGTGGACAGCTTCGTCGCCGCCGCGCTCGGCTTCACCGGCCGGGTGGTGCTCACCCTCGGTGCCGGGGTCGCCGAGCGGGACAAGCTGAGCTGGTGGGAGAACCGGCCACTGTACGGCTGGAAGGTGCTCGTGCCGCGGACCAAGGAGCAGGCCGGCGTGATGAGCGCCCAGCTGCGCGCCTACGGCGCCATCCCGTGCGAGGTGCCGACCATCGCGGTCGAGCCGCCGCGTACCCCGGCGCAGATGGAGCGGGCGGTCAAGGGCCTGGTCGACGGCCGGTACGCCTGGGTCGTGTTCACCTCGGTCAACGCCGTACGGGCGGTGTGGGAGAAGTTCGCCGAGCATGGGCTGGACGCCCGGCACTTCGGCGGGGTCAAGATCGCCTGCATCGGTGAGGCGACCGCTGACGCGGTCCGTGCCTTCGGGATCCAGCCTGAGCTGGTGCCGGCCGGTGAGCAGTCCTCCGAAGGGCTGCTGGCCGAGTTCTCGCCGCACGACGAGATCCTCGACCCGGTGGGCCGGGTGCTGCTGCCCCGGGCGGACATCGCCACCGAGACCCTCGCCGCAGGGCTGACCGAGCGCGGCTGGGAGGTCGACGACGTCACCGCGTACCGGACGGTGCGGGCCGCGCCGCCGCCGGCCGAGATCCGCGACGCGATCAAGTCCGGCGGCTTCGACGCGGTGCTGTTCACCTCCTCGTCCACCGTGCGCAACCTGGTCGGTATCGCCGGCAAGCCGCACGCCCGGACGGTGGTCGCGGTGATCGGCCCGAAGACCGCCGAGACCGCCACCGAGTTCGGCCTGCGGGTGGACGTGCAGCCGGCGCACGCGTCGGTGCCGGAGCTGGTCGAGGCGCTGGCCGGCTACGCGGTCGAGCTGCGGGAGAAGCTGGTGGCGATGCCGGCCAAGCAGCGGCGCGGGTCCAAGGTGCAGGGTCCGACGGCGCTGCGGTTCCGCTGAGCCGGCGCGATGACGTATCCGCAGAGCCGGCCACGCCGGCTGCGCCGCACCGCCGCGGTGCGGCGGCTGGTCGAGGAGACCCGGCTGTCCCCGGCCGAGCTGGTGCTGCCGATGTTCGTCAAGGAAGGGCTCACCGGGCCGCGACCGATCCCGTCGCTGCCCGGTGTGGTCCAGCACAGCCGGGACTCGTTGCGCAAGGCCGCCGCCGAGGCGGTGGCGGCCGGGGTCGGCGGGATCATGCTGTTCGGCGTGCCACAGCGCCGGGACGCGACCGGTTCCGCCGGTGTCGACCCGGCCGGCGTGCTGAACGTCGCCATCCGGGACGTGGTCGCCGAGGTCGGTGACGCCACCGTGGTGATGAGCGACCTCTGCCTCGACGAGTTCACCTCGCACGGGCACTGTGGCCTGCTCGCCGCCGATGGGACGGTGGACAACGACGCGACGCTCGCCGCGTACGCGCAGCTGGCCGTCGCGCAGGCCGAAGCCGGCGCGGACATGCTCGGCCCGTCCGGGATGATGGACGGCCAGGTCGGGGTGGTGCGCCGGGCGTTGGACGCGGCCGGGTACACCGACACCGCACTGCTCGCGTACGCGGCGAAGTACGCCTCGGCGTTCTACGGGCCGTTCCGCGACGCGGTGGAGTCGGCGCTGGTCGGCGACCGGCGGACCTACCAGCAGGATCCGGCGAATCTGCGGGAGTCGCTGCGCGAGGTCGAGCTGGACGTCGCCGAAGGTGCCGACCTGGTGATGGTCAAGCCGGCGCTGCCGTACCTGGACGTGATCGCGGCGGTCCGCCAGCGGGTGCACGTCCCGGTCGCCGCCTACCAGGTCTCCGGCGAGTACGCGATGGTCGAGGCGGCTGCCGCGAACGGCTGGATCGACCGGGACCGGGTGATCCTGGAGACGTTGACGTCGATCCGGCGGGCCGGCGCGCAGATCATCCTCACCTACTGGGCGACGGAGGTCGCGAACGCCCTCTGACCTGGTTCGCCGGCGGCACCCGTCGCCGGCCCAGGTCGATGGCGCACCCACCGACCCGGTCGGTCAGCTGCGCACGCCGAGCCGGTGCATCAGGGTCGCGATGTCGGCTCCGTAGTCCCACCAGTCCCGGTCGGGCTGGTAGCCGAGCTCGGCATTGATCGCGATCAGATCCTCGTCGCCCTCGGCGTTCCAGGTCTGCACCTCGGCCAGCCTCGGCTCGACGGTACGCAGCTCCAGCAGCATCCGGGCCTTGATCGCCCGGTCGATGCCGTGCCCCAGGTGGGCCTGGGCGACGATGGTGTCGTACTGGTCGGCCCGGGTCGGGTGCTGCGCTGGCACCACCACCTCGGTCAGCCCGGCCACCGCACCGCTGGCCAGATGCCGGGCCAGCACGATGTACGGCTTCATGCCGCGGCGACGCAGGCAGTCGAGGCTGTCCCGGAGCCGGTCTGGGTCGTAGGAGCTGGGCCGCAGATCCAGGTCGCCGTCCTCCGGTACGCTCTGCTCGGCCTTGGTCCGGGCGTACGCATCGACCAGAGCATCCGGCGGCCCGCCCGGATGGAACTCGATCTGGTACCCGGGGACCGGGTCCTGCGCCGTCTTCTCGATGGCGGTCCAGTCGACCGCCGGCAACCGGAGCACGCTGCGGATTTCCCGGAACTGGCGGGCGAACCCCAATGACTCGTAGAAATCGACGGCGCAGGTGCCGCCGATGACCTCGACACCGACCGAGCTGAACCCCTCGTGGTAGGCGCGGCGTACGGCGAGCGCCAGCAGCTCCCGGCCCAGGCCGTTGCGCCGGGCGTCGGGCCGGACCAGGATCTCGAGCACCCCGATGTCGCCGAGGAGCAACACGTTGACGTGCCCGTTGACCGGCCCTGGCCGGCCGTCGTCGGCGGTCTCCTCGGCCAGCCAGCAGATCCGTCGGACCCCGGGCATCGTTTCGGTCAGGTACTCCCGCAGGAAGTCCGGCCGCCAGTTCGGATCGCCTGGCAGGTCAGCCTCGAATACCCGGTTGAGACAGTCCAGCAGAGATGAGATCTCGGCGGACGACGCGGTTCGGGGGTCCCACTCGCGTACCATCACGCGTCTAGCTTGCCGCCAAGTCGCCGGTTGCGAAAGTGGCCGGGCCGGAAATTGTGGCTATCTGATTGCACTAAGTACGGCTACGTACGCCGTAGTCGTTGGCGGTGTCGAAGACTGCCTGGGCGTACGGCTGCACGTTGTTGTACGACAGGATCGCACTCCACCAATCAGAAGGTGTGGACAGATCGCGCCCGTTCCGGCACAAGTAGTTAGCGGCGGCGAGGCTGGCGTCATCGATATCCTGCGGATCGATGACACCGTCGTTGTCCGCGTCCACCGCGAATTCCGCCCATGTGGTCGGGATGAACTGCATCGGGCCGACCGCCCGGTCGTACACCGGGTCGTTGTCCAACGCGCCGTCGTCGGTGTCGGTGATCCGCTGACGTCCGCCGGCACCGTCCAACGGCAGCCCGGTGATCGGCGGTACGGCGCGGCCGTCGGCGTCCAACCGTGACCCGTTCGCCCGGCCGTGGGTCGACTCGATCATGCCGATCGCGGCCAGCGTGGTCCACGACAGCCGGCAGTCCGGCGTGGTGGTGGCCAACACCAACTCGGCGTAGCCGTACGCCTCCATCGCCACCACCGGTATGTCGACCCGGCTGGCCGTGCGGGTTGCCCAGGCGGCGAGGACCGTGGCCGGCCGGGTCGGGGCACCCGGGTTCAGCCCGCCGTCGAGCGGGGGATCCGCCGGTGGCTCGAGCAGGTCGGGGTCCGTGGTCTCGGGCAACTGCGGTACGGCGGTGGTGCCGAGCGCCGTGGGCGAGGCGGCCGGTTGCCGGTCGCCGGCGGCCGCTGGGACCAGCACCGCACCGGCGGCACCGCTGCCGGCGACCAGAGCGAGCAGGAGCAGCCCGGGCAGGGCCAGCCGCCCGGCCGGCCGGCGACTCCACGCGCCGGCCGCTCGGGCCGCCCGGCGGAGGCCGCGCCGGACCGGTCGCAGCCGCGCCGGGTGCAGCCAGCCGATCCGGGTGCCGAACGGCGCGTCCTCTCGCCGGTGCCGGCCGACCACGGTAAGCGTGGTGGCCGGTGCCAATGTCGGTGCCGGTGCCGGTGCAGGCTCGGGTGGATCGGTCGCCGGTCGCGCCTGCTCGTCTGCGGAGGCTCCGGTCGGCTGGGTGCCGCTGTCGGCGGGTTCGCTGTCGGCGGTCGGCCGGGTGTCACTGTCGGCGGTCGGCCGGGTGTCGTCGCCGCCCCCTGCGGTGGGTCCGGTGTCGCCGGGTGGTCGGGACCCGCTGGTCGGTCCGGTGTCGCTGCCTGGTCCGATATCGCCGGTCGACGCGGCGTCGGTCGACCGTACCGGGTCCGGGTCCGGGACGCTTTCCTGCCGCGGCGGCCGGGCAGGCGTCGGCACCGCCGGACGCAACCGATGTGGTGCTGGCGTGCCCGACCCGTCCTCGACCATGCCGTCGAGTATCACCCATCCGGCCGGAAGCGTCAGTTCCCGCCGTACCCTATCCACATGCCCCGGTACGAGTTCCGCTGTCGCGCGTGCGGCGACACCTTCGAGGTCAACCGTCCGATGACCCAGGCCGGCGATCCGGCGTCCTGCCCGCAGGGACATTCCGACACGGTCAAACTGCTGTCCACCGTCGCGATCACCGGCCGTGGTGCCGGGACCTCCGGTGGACTGCCGGTCATGCCGCCAGCCCCGGCCGGCGGCGGTGGCGGCTGCTGCGGTGGCGGGTGCGGATGCTAGTTGACCCACAGCGCTGACCGGTTCGCGATGAGCTGGGTTGCCTGACTGCGGCAGCATGAACGCGACTTCCCAGCGGGGCGGAGGTTCCACGGGTGTCGGCACCGATCGCACTGCCGAGCGGACTGGTCACCTTCATGTTCACCGACATCGAAGGATCGACGAGGCTGGCCCGACTGCTCGGCCGCGACTACCGCCCGGTGCTCAGCGAACACCGACGGTTGGTACGGCGGACCTTGTCGGCCAGCGACGGCACGGAGTTGTTCACCGAAGGGGATTCGTTCTTCGTGGCGTTCGCCGACGCGTCCGCCGCACTGGACGCCTGCCGGCGCGCGCAGCGGGCGCTGGCCGCCCACGAGTGGCCGACCCCGGATGTCGCACCCCGGGTACGGATGGGGCTGCACACCGGGCACGCCGAGCCGGTCGGGGGTGAGTACGCCAGCCCGGAGGTGCACCGCGCGGCGCGGATCGCGGCGGCGGCGCATGGTGGCCAGGTCCTCTGTTCCGCTGCGACCGCCCAGGCCGCCGACCCGTTGCCGGTCGGCGTCTCGCTGCTCGATCTCGGCCTGCACCGGCTGCGCGGGTTCGACGACCGGGAGCGGCTGTTCCAGTTGATCGCCGCCGGGCTGGAGCGCCAGTTCCCCAGACCGCGTACGGCCGACTCGGCCAGCCACAATCTGCCCAATCAGATCAGCTCCTTTGTCGGTCGCCGGACCGAACGCCAGGAGCTGCGCCAGCTGGTCGCCGAACACCGGCTGGTCACCGTGGTGGGTGCCGGCGGTGCCGGCAAGACCCGGCTGGCGATCGAGGTCGCGGCCGACGCCAGCGGCGGTGACGCCGCGGAATCACCGGCAGCGGACCCGGTCAGGGCCGGCCACCCCGACGGGGTGTGGTTCGTCGATGTTGCGACGGTGACCGATCCCGGCCTGGTCGCGTTCGCCGTCGCCGCGGTGTTCGGCCTGCGACCGGAGCCGGGCCGGCCGATCCTGGACACCGTCGTCGAGTATGCGGCCGCCCGCCGGCTGCTGCTGGTGCTCGACACCTGCGACGCCCAGCCGGCGGCGTGTGCCGAGGTGATCGCCCGGCTGCTCGGCGGTGGCCGGCAGGTCCGGGTGCTGACGACCAGTAGGGAGCCGCTGGGGGTGCCCGGCGAGGTGGTGTGGCGGATACCGCCGATGTCGGCCGAACCGGGGCCGGCCGGCGGCCCCAGCGACGCCGTGGCGTTGTTGCTGGACCGCACGGCGGCGGCCCGTGGCGGTCACCCACCGGGTCCGACCGAGACCGCCCAGCTGCATCGGGTGGCGGCCCGGCTGGACGGGTTGCCGCTGGCGATCGAGCTCGCCGCCGCCCGGCTGCGGGTGCTCTCCGTCGGGCAGCTCGTGGACCGCCTCGACGATGTCCTGGGGGTGCTGGACGCGGGGCAGGAGGAGCCGGTCGACGCGCAGCGACCTGCCGGGCGGCGGCACGGCACGCTACAGGCGACGGTCACCTGGTCCTACCGGACGCTGGCTCCCCGGGCGGCCCGCCTGCTGCGCTGGATGTCGGTCTTCGCCGGACCGATCGATCTGGCCACCGTGGAGTGGCTGCTCGAGGACGATCCGCTGGGGCCGTTGGCGGTGCTGGTCGACAAGTCGATGATCCAGGCCGAGCCGGCGGCCGGCGGCACCAGCTACCGGATGCTCGACCCGATCCGGGCGTACGCGGCACGGCGGCTGGTCGAAGCGGGTGAGGAGCAGGCTGCCCGGGACCGGCACGTGGCCTGGGCCCTGCACGCGTTGCAGCGTGCCTACCTGGGCCCGGACGGCAAGCCGGTCACCCTTTCGCTGTACACCCTCGATCCGTTGGCCGACGAGCTGCGGGCCGCGCTGCGGTGGAGCACCACCGGTGGCAGTGCCCGGCGTGGCCTGCAGCTCGCCAGCGGGCTCGACCAGTGGTGGCGCGAACGCGGCCTGGCCCGGGAAGGCCGGCTGTGGCTGTTCCGGCTGTACGGGCGGATCGCCGAGACCGGCGAGGCGATTCCCGAGGCGGAGCTGGCGGCCGCGTACCACATGCATTCGCAGCACGCGGGCGCGGACGGCGAGTTCGGCGAGGAGATGCGGTTTTCGCACCGGGCGGAGGCCGCCGCCCGGCAGGCCGGCGACGCGGGCCTGCTGGCCCGGGTGCTGGCCGGTCGGGGCGCCTCGCTCATCGACCTCGGGCAGTTCGTCGAGGCCGAGCAGGTGTGCCGGCGGGTGATCGACTGGGCGGCGGCGAACGGCGCGGTCGGCGACGCGCTGTTCGCCGTGTACAGCCTGGCCGAGCTGCTCTGCCGGCGGGGGGCGTTGGACGAGGCCGCCGAGGTGCTGGCCACCGCCCGGCCGGCAGAGGCCGCCCGGCCGGCGGAGCGCGGCCGGCGGACCGTGGACATGCTGCTCGGGCTGGTGGCGTTGGGCCGCCGGGACCTGGTCGCCGCGCACGACCACCTGGTGGTGGCGCTGCGCTCCCGGATGCGGTACGGGTTCCACCGGCGGGCCTGCGACACGCTGAACGCGATGGCGGTCCGGTGCGCGCTGGGCGGTGACCCGTCGACCGCTGCTCGCCTGTTCGGTGCCGCTCAGGCGACCCGCTCGGCGCTGCGCAGCACGGCCGGCATGTTCGGCGGCTACTGGGCGCAGGAGCAGGCCAAGGTACGGTCGGCGATCGGCGACAGGGCGTTCGACGCCGGGTACGCGCAGGGTAGCCGGATGAGTCTGGTCGAGGCGGCGGCGTTGGCGCTCGCCGTTGAGCATCCGGACCTGACGACCGTCGCCCGGTGGTTCGCCGACGAGTCCGCCGGCGCGGTCGGTGACGCCGACCCGCTCGGCGGCCGTGGCGACCGGCGGCCGGCCCGGCCGTGGTGACCGGCGGCCGGCCCGGCCCTGGGGAGGGCGGGCCGGCCGGCGCGGGGCGGTGCAGGTCAGTCGGTGCCGGCCAGCCGCGGCCCGGCGGCCTGCAGTTGCCGGGCCCGCTCCAGGTCGGCGGCGTTCACGACCGGCGCGCCGAAGATGCGCACCGCCTGGTAGTACGTCCAGGCGAGGCTCAGGCAGGCAGGCCGGACGAAGCTGCTGTAGCGGGCACACGCCCGCTTGAGGTCCTCGTAGAAGGCGCTGTCCACCCGTGCCTTGTTGGCGGAGAACTGGCCGATCGCCTTGTAGTTGCGGTAGCCGAAGTCGTGCCGGTGGCAGGAGAGCCGGAAGTCGAAGCCGAGCGGGTTGTCCGGGCTGGACGAGCAGTAGTCGGTCGACCAGTCGAACTGGTAGGCGGCCCAGGCTCCCTGGTTGAGCCGGGCCGAGTTCCAGGCGCTGTAGCTGCTCGCGCTGGTCTGGGTCCAGCTGGACAGCACCGCAGGCTTGTCGGCGGGCACGGCGGCGGCCGGGCCGGCCGAGCCGAGGGCGGCGGTGAGGCCGAGTAGTGCGGCGGTGAGCAGGGTGGTCAGGCGTCGGGACATCGCGATACCTCCGGTGGACGGTCCGTGGGTGGCGTCGGCGCGCTTGTTACCGGCGGGTCACAAGCGTGTCCACAGTCTCGTGGCATCAGCTAGAGTCGATCTTTAGTTGGCCTGATTGTTTGTCGACCAGTGTGTAAACAGACGAGTCGGCCGGACCGGTCACATCGCCCGGCCGTCTCGGCTGTTCGGCCCTCCCTGCCGCCTGGTCCCCGGTCACCCGGCCGGCCTGTGGTCAGCCGACGTCGGTGGCGTCGGCCCGGGGAGCACCGGGCAGCGCGGCGACCCGGACCAGGGCGACCACTCGGCCGAGCCCGCCGCCATCCGTTCCGAGGGAACGTCCGACGATCCACACCCACCGATTGTCGTAATAGACCGACAGATCGGGTCGCATCTGCTCCACCTGAAGGATGAGATTGTGTCCGCCGTACCGCCAGTCGTCCTTGCTGAGTCGTAATACCGTCCCCGGGGCGATCATGGGAATGGCGTTCGGTCGTGGTGGGTGCACAGACTGCTCCGAAAACTGGCGGATGGATGGCTCGCCGGGTGAGCATCGACAACACTGCGTCCCGATGCAATGTCTCTAAGCAAGATTTGAGGCGGCGGGATACGACCGGATCGGTCCCGGACGCACCTGGCACAAGGTGTTGTCCAGGCGATCAAGATCAAGCAGCCCGGAACAGCTATGTTGTGGGCGTGTACGGGGACATGGAGGCGGAGGCGGGCCGGCGGTGATTCACTTTCCCGCCGTTCGGCAGGGGCCGCTGCGGGCACTGAGTCTGCGGCTGATGGCGGCGGTCGGACTGGTGCTCGGCGTGGTGGCCGTGGTGTACGCCGACCGCGACGGCTACCGGGACGCCAACGGCGACGGCGTCTCGCTGCTCGACAGCTTCTACTACGCGGTGGTCAGCCTCTCCACCACCGGGTACGGCGACATCGCTCCGGTCACCGAGGCGGCCCGGCTGGTCAACGTCCTGATCATCACGCCCGCCCGAGTGGTCTTCCTGATCATCCTGGTCGGCACCACCCTGGAGGTGCTCACCGAGCAGTACCGGACGAACCTTCGACTGACCCGGTGGAGAAAGAACGTGAAGGACCACGTGATCATCTGCGGCTACGGCACCAAGGGCCGTAGCGCCGTCTCCGCGCTGCTGGAGAACGGCTTCGACAAGCAGCACATCGTCGTCGTGGAGAGCAGCGGGATCGCCCTGCGGCAGGCGACCTCCGCCGGGCTGGTGGCCATCGAAGGATCGGCCACCCGGTCGTCGGTGCTCAACGAGGCGCACGTCAAGCACGCCAAGGCGGTGATCATCGCGACCGACAGCGACGACGCCTCGGTCCTGGTCACGCTGACCGTCCGGCAGTTGACCGCCGGGAAGGTACGGATCATCGCCGCCGCCCGGGAGGCGGAGAACGCGCCGCTGCTGCGGCAGAGCGGTGCGCACCATGTCATCGTCTCGTCCGCCACCGCGGGCCGGCTGCTCGGCCTGTCCACCTCGGCACCGCCGTTGATCGACGTGGTCGAGGATCTGCTCACCCCGGGACAGGGGATGGCGCTGGCGATGCGTTCGGCGAACCGCGACGAGGTGGGCACCTCACCGCGGCAACTGGCCAACCTGGTGATCGCGCTGATCCGGCGCGGTCGAGTGGTGTCGCTCGCCGACCCGGACAGCGTCAAGATCGAGACAGGTGACCTACTGGTCTATGTCCGCGACGACCGGACCTCGGCCAGCACACCGTCGGTCGGCTGACGCCCCGAACGGCCGGTGGTCGGCCAGGCAGTCGGTTGCCGGACCGACCAGGTCGGTCCGGCAACCGGTCAGTCAGCTGATCAACCAGGTGTCTCAGTCAGTTGATCGACCAGGTGTCGCCGCTGCGCAGCAGCCCGGCCAACTGCTCCTCCGGGGTGCCCTCGGCCGCCGCCCGGGCCTGCTCGACCTGGGTCTGGATCAGGCTGTCGTAGCTGGGGCGCGACACGCTGCGGAACACCCCGATGGGCGTGTTGCGCAGATCGGCGGCGGGCAGCCGGGACAGCGCGAACGCGTAGGCGGGCTCGGCGATCGTGGCGTCGTGCACCACGATCTGCTCGGCCGGCACCGACGCGGTCTCGCGGACCTCCAGCCCGAAGCCGCCGGGTGGGTGGACCACGCAGAACTGCCCGTCGGCCCCGAAAGTGATCGGCTGACCGTGCTCCAGCCGGATCAGGTAGTCGTCCCGGGTCGCCGGCTCCTTCAACTGCTCGAACGCGCCGTCGTTGAAGATGTTGCAGTTCTGGTAGATCTCCACGAACGCCGAACCCTGATGCTCGGCGGCGGCACGCAGCACCGACTGCAGATGCTTACGGTCGGAGTCGATGGTCCGGGCGACGAACGTCGCCTCGGCGCCGAGGGCCAGCGACAGCGGGTTGAACGGCGAGTCGGCCGAGCCGACCGGCGTCGACTTTGTGATCTTGCCCAGCTCGGAGGTCGGCGAGTACTGCCCCTTGGTCAGCCCGTAGATCCGGTTGTTGAACAGCAGGATCTTGAGGTTGACGTTGCGGCGCAGCGCGTGGATCAGGTGGTTGCCGCCGATCGACAGCGCGTCACCGTCCCCGGTCACCACCCAGACCGACAGGTCCGGGCGGGACACCGACAGGCCGGTGGCGATCGCCGGCGCCCGGCCGTGGATGGAGTGCATGCCGTACGTGTTCATGTAGTACGGGAAGCGCGACGAGCAGCCGATGCCGGAGACGAAGACGATCCGCTCCCGGGGCATGTTCAGCTCCGGCATGAATGACTGCACCGCGGCGAGGATCGCGTAGTCACCGCACCCGGGGCACCAGCGCACCTCCTGGTCGGACTTGAAGTCCTTGGCGGTGAGCTTGACCGCCACCGGCGTACCGCCGGGGCGTCCGTTGCGGGCGGGCTCAGACATTCTTCACGACCTCTTCCAGCATGGTTTCCAGCTCCGTGGCGGTGAACGGCAGGCCACGGACCTGGTTGTAACCGATCGCGTCGACCAGGTAACGGGCCCGGATCACGTGGGCCAGTTGACCGAGGTTCATCTCCGGAATCACCACCCGGTCGTAGCTGCGCAGCACCTCGCCGAGGTTGGCTGGCAGCGGTGCCAGGTGCCGCAGATGCGCCTGGGCGACCGACAGGCCACGCTGGCGCAACGCCCGGCAAGCGGCACCGATCGGCCCGTACGTCGACCCCCAGCCGAGCACCAGCGTCCGGGCGTCGCCGTCCGGATCCTCCACCTCGACGTCCGGCACCGGGATCGCGTCGATCCGGGCCTGCCTGGTCCGCACCATGAAGTCGTGGTTCGCCGGGTCGTAGGAAATGTCGCCGGTGCGGTCGGCCTTCTCCAGACCGCCGATGCGGTGCTCCAGGCCGGGGGTGCCGGGGATCGCCCACGGCCGGGCCAGCGTCTGCGGATCGCGCAGGTACGGCAGGAAGGTCTTGCCGTCGTCGTCGTTGGCCTCGGTGGCGAACTCGACCTGCAGGTCGGGCAGGGAGTCGACCTCGGGCAGCAGCCACGGCTCGGAACCGTTGGCCACGTAGTTGTCGGACAGCAGCAGCACCGGGGTGCGGTAGGTGAGTGCGATCCGGGCCGCCTCGATGGCGGCGTGGAAGCAGTCCGACGGTGAGCGCGGCGCGATCACCGCGACCGGTGCCTCGCCGTGCCGGCCGAACAGCGCCATGTTCAGGTCGGCCTGCTCGGTCTTGGTCGGCATGCCGGTGGACGGCCCGGCCCGCTGCACGTCGACGATCACCAGCGGCAGCTCCAACGCGACGGCGAGCGAGATGGTCTCGCCCTTGAGCGCCACGCCGGGCCCGGAGGTGGTGGTGATGCCGAGAGCGCCGCCGTACGCCGCGCCGAGCGCCGCGCCGACCGCGGCGATCTCGTCCTCGGCCTGCATGGTGACCACACCGAACCGCTTGTGCTTGCTCAACTCGTGCAGGATGTCCGAGGCCGGTGTGATCGGGTAGGCGCCGAGGAAGATCGGCAGCTTGGCCCGGACCCCGGCGGCCACCAGCCCCAGCGACAGCGCCGCGTTGCCGGTGATGTTGCGGTACGTGCCCGGGCGCATCCGGGCCGGGTTGACCTCGTAGCGCACCGAGAAGTCCTCGGTGGTCTCGCCGAAGTTCCAGCCGGCCTTGAACGCGGCGATGTTCGCCGCTACCAGATCCGGACGCTTGGCGAACTTGCGCTCCAGGAACCGGATGGTGGACTCGTACGGCCGGGAGTACATCCAGGAGAGCAGACCCAGCGCGAACATGTTCTTCGCCCGCTCGGCGTCCTTCTTCGAAACGGACAACTCGGCGAGCGCGCCGATGGTCATCGAGGTCAACGCCACCGGATGTACGGCGTACCCGTCGAGCGAGCCGTCCTCCAGCGGGCTGGTGGCGTACCCGACCTTGGCGAGGTTGCGCCGGGTGAACTCGTCGGTGTTGACGATGATGTCCGCGCCGCGCGGCAGGTCGCCGAGGTTCGCCTTCAGCGCCGCCGGGTTCATGGCGACCAGGACGTTCGGCGAGTCACCGGGGGTGAGGATGTCGTAGTCGGCGAAGTGCACCTGGAAGCTGGACACCCCGGGCAGGGTGCCGGCGGGGGCCCGGATCTCGGCCGGGAAGTTCGGCAACGTGGAGATGTCGTTGCCGAGCTGCGCGGTCTCCGAGGTGAACCGGTCGCCGGTCAGCTGCATGCCGTCACCGGAGTCGCCAGCGAAACGGATGACCACCCGATCCAGTTGACGGACCTGCTTGGTCACGTGAGCTGACCTCCTCGTTTCCTGCCGGCGGCGTGGATCGCCGGCCGTGCTGGGGCGGTTGCCGGCGTCCTGCGGCTGTTGCCGGCCGTGGCGCTGCCGTTGCCCGGTGCCACGATGGGTGTCCCGGTAAGGGCGTCCTAACCATGGTGACACTCTGAGGAAAGCCTACGTCGGATCGGGTCGGATACCCGGCTCGGGTCCGCCCGGTGGGACTGGAATCACCCTACGGTCACGGGGCGGTGACGCCGGTCTCCGCCGGTTGACCCAGGCCGGCCCTGGACGACCGGACGGTAGGCTGTCGGACATGCAGGGCTACCTCGGCTCGTACGCGACGTTGGGGCTGTTGCTGCTGGTCGGCGTCGCCTTCTTCACAGTCGGCTACGGCGCCAACCGGTTGCTGCGGCCGGGGCAGCCGGCCGACCCGGTCGGCAAACGGGCCAGCTACGAGTGCGGCCTCGACCCGGTGGGCGGCGACTGGGCCCAGGCGCAGATCCGCTACTACGTGTACGCGTTCCTGTACGTGCTCTTCGCGGTGGAGGCGGTCTTCCTCTTCCCCTGGGCGGTGATCTTCGACCGGCCGGGGTTCGGCCCGGTCACCGTCGCTGAGATGGGCGTCTTCGTGGCCGTCCTGGCGCTGGGCATCCTCTACGCCTGGCGCAAGAACGTGCTCCGCTGGACCTGACCGCGACCTGACCTGTACCCGTACCCGAACCCGTTCAGGCCAACGCCCGGCGGGACACCGCCGGCGGTCGGTCGCCCCGGATCGACGCCACCATGTCCAGCGCTCGCCGGGTCGCCGCCACCTGGTGCGCCCGGAACACCCGGGCACCCAACCAGGCGGAGACCGCCGTCGCCGCCAGGGTGCCCTCCAGCCGCTGGTCGACCGGCAGATCCAGGGTCTCGCCGATGAAATCCTTGTTCGAGAGGGCGACCAGGACCGGCCAGCCGGTGTCGACCAGTTCGGCGAGCCGCCGGGTGACCTCCAGCGAGTGCCGGGTGTTCTTGCCGAAATCGTGCGCCGGGTCGATCAGGATGCCGTCCGGTCGTACCCCGAGACCGACCGCGCGCTCGGCGAGGCCGGTCACGGTACCCACCACGTCGGCCACCACGTCGTCGAACGCGGCCCGGTGCGGTCGGGTGCGCGGCGTGGTCCCACCGGTGTGCGAGCAGATCAGCCCTGCCCCGGTCGCCGCCGCGACCTCGGCGAGCCGGGGGTCCGCGCCGGCCCAGGTGTCGTTGAGCAGGTCGGCGCCGGCCGCGACCGCCTCCCTGGCCACCTCCGCCCGCCAGGTGTCGATCGAGATGACCAGGTCCGGGAAGGCGGCCCGGACCGCCGCGATCGTGCCGACCGTACGGTCGATCTCCTCGGCCACGTCGACGGCGGTCCCGGGCCCGGCCTTCACCCCGCCGATGTCGACGATGTCCGCGCCGGCGTCGACCGCGGCGGCGACCGCGTGCAGCGCGGCGTCCGCGGCGAAGGTCGCGCCGCGGTCGAAGAACGAATCGGGCGTACGGTTGACGATCGCCATCACCGCGAGGTCCCCGGGTGCCAGGGACCGTCGGCCGAGCCGCAGCGTACGCCCCATCCGTGCCTCCGATCCCGTCCCGCCTGCCAGGAGGCTAACCGGCTGCGGTACGCCGACTGCCGGCGGTCGCCGGGAGCGGCGGTCACCGGGGCGGGAGAGCCCGCCGCCGACCGACGACGCGCCGCAGGGGGTCGCCCTCGCCGCGCCGGCATGCCACGATTCGGTCATGGATCAGTTTCTCCTCGTTCTGGTCGCCGCGTTGACCGTCGCCGCAGTCGTCTTCGGGGTCACCGTGCTCGTCACCGGCAACGACCCGGGGCTGGTCCCGGTCGAGCCGGACGGGCGGGCGGTCCCGCTGCCCGGCACCCGGCCGTTGCTGGAGCACGACGTCAGCCAGGTCCGGTTCGACACCGCGCTGCGCGGGTACCGGATGGCGCAGGTCGACCAGGCACTGCGCCGGGCGGCGTACGACATCGGGTACAAGGACGAGTTGATCGAGGTGCTGCAGTCCGAGGTGGCCGCGCTGCGGGAGGGGCGTACCGAGGACGCCGACCAGTTGCGGCGGGCCCGGGACGCGGCCCTCGTGCCGGCCGCCGACCTGGCGGGGACTCCGGTGGCCGGTACGTCCGCGACCGAGTCCGGGCCTGCTGACGGGCCGGAGTCCGCGCCTGCCGACGGGTCGGAGTCCGGGCCTGCCGACGGGCCGGAGTCCGCCCTGTCGCCCACGGCCGACGCAGCCGCCGGGCCGGAGGTCCGCCCGGCGGACGGTGCTGCCAGGTGAGTGGTCCGAACGAGGCTGCCGCCGGCACCCCCGGAGCCGGAGAGGTGACCGCGACGGTCATCATCCAGGCCCCGGCCGAACGGGTCTTCGCCGCCTTCACCGCCTGGGAGCGGCAGTCCGAGTGGATTCCCTTCACCGACGTGAAGGTCGTCTCGGGCGACGGCGGCGAGGGCAGCCTGATCGCGGCGGTCACCGCGGTCGGTCCGGTGGCGTTGCGCGACGAGATGCGGGTCGTCCGGGTCGACGCTCCCTACGAGGTCCGGGTGGTGCACTGCGGCACCCTGCTGCGTGGCCCGGGGGTGCTGCGCTGCACCCAGATGGACCACGACCGCACCCAGGTCGTCTGGCACGAGTGGTTCCACCTGCCCGGCGGCGTCGCGGGCCGGATGGCCTGGCCGTTGCTCTGGCCCGGATCCAAGGTGAGCCTGACCCAGGCGTTGAAGAAGTTCGGCCGGCTGGTCGAGACCGGGGCACTGCCGTGACCGGGCTGAGCGTCGGGGCGGACGGCCTGGCCCGGTGCGGCTGGAGCGCCGGTTCGGCGGACTACCGCCGGTATCACGACCAGGAGTGGGGCCGACCGGTCCGCGACGACGACGCGCTGTACGAACGGCTGACCCTGGAAGCCTTCCAGTCCGGTCTGTCCTGGCTGACGATCCTGCGCAAGCGGGAGGCGTTCCGGGTTGCCTTCGACGGTTTCCGGATCGAGAAGGTCGCCGGGTACGGCCCGGCCGACGTCGAGCGGCTGCTCGCCGACGCCGGCATCGTCCGCAACCGGGCCAAGATCGAGGCCGCCGTGTCGAACGCGCGGGCCGTGCTCGACCTGCCCACCGGCCTGTCCGAGCTGCTCTGGCGACACGCTCCGCCGCCCCGGTCCGCCCGGCTCGCCTCGATGGACCAGGTGCCGGCGGTCACCGCCGAGTCGACCGCGCTGGCCCGGGCGCTCAAACGGCACGGCCTCCGGTTTGTCGGACCCACCACCGCGTACGCGTTGATGCAGGCGACCGGGATGGTCGACGACCATGTCGCCGGCTGCCACGTGCCGCCGCCGACGCGGCCCGGCGGTCCGGTCGTGGTCCGGTGATCCGCCGCCCCGCGCCGTGATGAGATAGGAGCATGCGCGAGATCAGCCAGCTCGACGATCAGCCCGCGACGCCCGGCCCGGCCCGGCCCGGCACCGGTGCCTGGGCGGTGGTCATCCCGGCCCAGCGCTACGAGGCGGAGCGGCTGTTCCACCACGACACGCTGGAGGTGACCGGCCTCGACGGTGACCCCCGGCCGCCGTACGGCGCGCCAGTGCTGGTCGTCACCGACGGTGACCCCCGGTTCGTCGTCGCGCTCGGCCGGATCGGTGGCGCCGGCGGCGGCGTCGAGGGCGGGGAGACCCGGGCGGCCGAGCCCGAACCGCTGGTGGTGCACTACACCTGCCGGGCCTTTGACGAGCCGGTGCCGGCGGCCGCCCTGCGGCTGACCGGGGCGGTGACCCCGGTGGACGTGGCCACCTACCGGTCGTTGGCCAGCCGGCTCGCCCCGGCCGGTGACCGTCGTGCCTGGCTGGTCAGCCTCGACCTGCCGATCGAGGCACCGACGGCGGCGGAGGCGGTCCGGCTGTTCTGGTCGTACGTGCGTGAGCTCGGCCCCCGCGAACTGCCGGCCTTCGTCTATCCGAGCGGCAACGAGCTGGCCATGCAGGCGTTCGTGCTCGGTGTCGAGGCCAACCAGGACCCGGAGGAGGACGACTGACGGCCGCGGCCCGGCCAGCGGGCACGCGGCTCCTGGTCAGGCCGTGCCGGCTTCAGCGCCCGTCGAACACCGGCCGCTGCTTGGCGACGAACGCCGCTGTCGCCTGCCGGTGGTCGGTGGTGGCACCACAGATCGACTGGGCCTGCGTCTCCGCAGCCAGCGCGTCGGCCAGCGAACCGGAAGCGCCGATGGACAGCGCCCGCTTGATCGCCCCGTACGCGACGGTCGGCCCGGCCGCCAACCGTTCGGCGAGTTCGTGGGCTACCGGCAGGATCTGCTCGTCGTCGTCGACCAGTTGGTTGAGCAGCCCGATCCGGTGTGCCTCGGCGGCCGGCACCGGCTGTGCCAGCAGCAGCAGTTCGGTCGCCTTCGGGTAGCCGACCAGCCGGGGCAACGCCCACGAGGCGCCGGTGTCCATCGCCAGCCCGACGTTGGCGAACGCCATCAGGAAGCTGGTCCGTGGCCCACCGATCCGCAGATCGGCCAGCATGGCCAGCGAGGCGCCGGCACCGGCCGCCGCGCCGCGGACCGCGGCGACCACCGGTTTGGACAGCCCGGCCAGCCGGGTGGCGATCGGGTTGTAGTGCTCCCGTACGGTGTCCAGCGGCTCAGCCGTCCCGGATTCCAGCGTCTCGACGTGTTCGCGCAGGTCCTGCCCCACGCAGAAGGCCCGTCCGGCGCCGGTCAGCACCACCGCCCGGCAGCCGGGGTCGGTCTCCACCTCGGCCAGCGCGTCGCGCAGCGCCTCCTTGAGCTCGACGTTCAGCGAGTTGAGCGAGTCAGGTCGGTTCAGGGTCAACGTGACGACCGCACCCCGACGGTCGACGATCAGTGCCTCGGTCACCTCGGACGCCCCTTTCGTTAGGCTGGCTGGAGTTTGCGTCGGTGCGGCTCAGCGCGGGCCGCCGTCGCGCTGGCCGAGCTCCAGGCACTTGTCGACGTACCGGTCGGCGGCCGGGCGCAGCCGGGTGGCGTGCCGGTCGAAGAAGGTCGCCGCGCTCGTCCCAGGCCAGCGTTCCGGCAGCAGCGCCGGGGGAAGTTGCGGATCCCGGAACAGAAACCCGCGCCAGGCGTGGACCAACTGGAACCGGGCGGCGTACGCCTCCTCGTCGTCGCTGCGTACGGTCACCTTGGCCAACTTTGGTCGCTGCCCGGCGACGAACCGCTCGTAGGCCTGTCCGATCTCGGTCAGATCCCAGGCGCGGCGGACCAGCGCGGCGGCCCCGGCGGTGCCGGCGGCGTGCGCGGCGGTGAACCGCTCGAACCGTACGCCGGCCTCGGTCAGCATGCCGTCGACCTCGCCGGCGGCCCGGGTCGCCACCCAGGTGTGCTCGTCCAGCATTCCGTAGCCGAGGTAGCTCAGGTTGGCGCACAGCCGTTGCCGGTCCCGCCGGCCGCCGGGTGGGTCGAGCACCAGCAGGTCGAACTTGCCGTCCCAGCTGATTCTGCCGGTGCGGTAGATCCGGGCGGCCGCCTCGTCCAGCCGTCGGGCGGCTTTCGGGGTCAGCAGATAGCCCGGGCCAGCGGCCAGCCGAGACGGTTGCAGCCATCCCTGCCGGACCATCCGGGAGACGGCGGTGCGTACGGCGGGCGGCGCGATCCCGAGCGGGGCCAGCAGCTTGACCAGGGCAGCAACGGGCGCGCGACCACCTCGTGGCCGAAGATGGTCACCGAACAGGTCGAAGAGCGCCGACCGTGCCTGCATGACCGCACATTGTGACAGCCCACTTCAAGATAAGCTAGACGCTGTCACAGCATTGTGGCCTCGGTTTGGGTCCGGCGGTGTTCATCAGGGAAAATCGTTGGTCGGCACCGTGGCAGTGGGATGCGGTGAGACTTACGAGGTGGCTGGGGTGCTCCCCAGCGGCCCTGGGGCAAGTCTGAGGGGAGACAACATGGCGGCGATGAAGCCGCGGACGGGCGACGGTCCGCTGGAGGTCACCAAGGAGGGCCGGGGCATCGTCATGCGGGTTCCGCTGGAGGGTGGGGGTCGACTCGTCGTCGAGATGACACCGGACGAGGCCAACGCGCTCGGTGATGCGCTGAAGGCCGCCGCAGGCTGATCGAGCCGGACCCGGGGGCGACGCTGGCCCACGGGTCGACATAGCGACGGTTGACGAGTCCGCCGACCCGGCCCCCGCCGGGTCGGCGGACTCGGTACGCCGTGGGCAGCACCCAATCTCGTCCCTGGAGGTAACCCCGGCGTGTTCGCCATCCGTCTGCTGGCGGAGACCACCGCCGCCGGCACCATCGTCCTGCCCGTCGAGCCGGACCCCGGGTCGGCCGGCGCACGGCTCGGACCACTGCCCGACCAGTTGGCGCTCGACGGCGACCGCGCGGAGCTCGCCGGGTCGGCCGCCGAGTTGCTGACCCGCACCGGGCACGACGGCAGCGCCGGCGAGATGCAGGTCCTGCACCGGCCCCGGCACTCGCCGTACCAGGTGATTCTGGTCGGGATCGGCGCGGCAGACGAGGCCGGCTGGCGGGCGGCGGGCGCGGCCGTCGGCGGGCTGCTGCGCCGGGCTGCCCAACCGGCCGCCGGGCCGGCCGCCGCCCAACCGGCCGCCGGGCAGTGCCTGGTCGCCGTACCACCGTCGGCGGGTCCGGCGGCGATCCGCGGGTTCGCCGAAGGTTGCTGGCTGGCCGGCTACCGGTTCACCGCGCCGGGCGAGTCCCGACCGGCCGCGTCGGGCGAGTCCCGACCGGCCGCAGACACCGACGAGGCGCACGACAGGCTGCCGGTGGTGCTGCTCGCCCATCCGCCCACCCGGGCGGCCGAACAGGCGTTGCGGTACGCCCGGGCGACCGCCGCCGCCACCTGCCTGGCCCGGGACCTGACCAACATGCCGTCCTCGGTCAAGAACCCGGCCTGGTTCGCCGAGCAGGTCGTCGCCGCGGCGGCCGACCGGTCCGGGCTGACCGTCTCGGTGCGCGGCCCGGCGGAACTGGCCGCCGAGGGGTTCGGCGCGCTGCTGGCGGTCGGCGGCGGTTCGGCGGCGGGCCCCCGCCTGGTGGAGATCGACTGGTCCCCGCCGCACGCCGGGCGGCACGTGGTGCTCGCCGGCAAGGGCATCACGTTCGACACCGGCGGGATCTCGATCAAGCCGGTGGACGGGATGAAGCTGATGCGCAAGGACATGGGCGGGGCGGCCGCGGTGGTCGCCACCGCCGTCGCCGCTGCCGACCTGGATCTGCCGGTCCGGCTGACCGTGCTGGTTCCGCTCGCCGAGAACATGGTCAGCGGGGCGGCGTTCCGCCCGGGTGACGTGGTGCGGCATTACGGCGGGCGGACCAGCGAGACCACCAACTCCGACGCCGAGGGCCGGCTGGTGCTGGCCGACGCGATCAGCTACGCGGTCAGCAGGTTCACCCCGGACTATCTGGTCGACCTGGCCACCCTCACCGGCGCGAACGCGATCGCCCTGGGCCGGCGTACCGCCGCGCTGTACAGCGAGGACGACGACCTGGCCGGAGCGCTGCTCGACGCCTCGGCGGCGGCCGGCGAGGGGGCGTGGCGGATGCCGCTGCACGCCGACTATGTCGAGTACCTGGGTAGCGAGATCGCCGACCTGTTCAGCGCCCCGGACCGGGGGGCCGGCTCGGTGGTGGCCGCGCTCTACCTGCGCGAGTTCACCGGGCCGTTGCGCGACCGCTGGGCGCACTACGACATGTCCGCCCCGGCCTGGTCCGACGACGACCACGCCGAGCTGACCCGGGGCGCCACCGGCTGGGGGGTACGGACGCTGGTGCGCTGGCTGACCGCGCTCGACGCGGCCGCATGACGGCCGGCCGAGGGCCGGTGCCGTACCCCAGCGCGGTGCCGTACCTCAGGTCAGCGCCGTACCGCCGCCAGCAGCCCGTCGCCGGCCGGCAGCAGCGCCGGCACCCACTCCTCGGCTTCCCGGATCGACTTGACCAGTTCGCGGATGGCGACCGTGTCGGCGTCGCGCGCCGCCGGGTCGCCGATCCGGCCACCGGCCAGCGCCCCGTGTACCGCCAGGATGCCGCCGGGGCGCAGCAGCCGCAGCGCCGCGTCGACGATCGCGCCGAACTCGGCGCTGTCACCGTCGACGAAGACCATGTCGTACACCGAGTCGGCCAGCCGGGGGAGCACGTCGAGCGCCCGGCCGGTGATGATCCGGGTCCGCGACGTCGCGTAGCCGGCCTCGACGAAGATCCGCCGGGCCATCCGCTGGTGCTCGTTCTCCACGTCGATCGTGGTCAGTACCCCGTCGGGGCGCATCCCGCGCAGCAGCCACACGCCGCTCACCCCGGTCCCGGTGCCGATCTCGACGACAGCGCGTGCATTGCCAGCAGCGGCGAGCAGCCGCAACGTCGCGCCGGCGTCCGGCGAGACCGGGCGCAGCCCGACCTCCTCGGCCAGGCTTCGGGCGGTACGCAGCACCAGGTCCTCGGCGGCGTACCCGGTGACGAACTGGAGGGCCTGGGGCGCCGTCCAGGCAGGGGGTCGGGTGACCGGGTGGATGGCGCACCTCCAGCGGGGGGTCGGGCGGCGGTTGCCGGTACGAGCCTAGAGCGCCGCTGGTCGACCGGCTGGGCGGGCACCGGGGCACCCCGCTCTTCGGCGACCACTGAATGTTCTTCGATTATCCGTGCAATCCTGGACGCGGAGCGATGTCGCCGATCGGACCGGTGCCGTCGCGCTGGGGGATGGACTGGGAGGCAACCGTGACCGACGGCGGAAACTGGCGCCAGGCCGACGGGATCGCACCGCCGGGGCACCAGCCGCCGGTCGGCGGGTGGGCCGGGCCGTACGGCCCCGCACCGGCTCCGCCGTACCCACCGGTGGCCGGTCCGCCGCCCTACCCGCCGTCGTACGGTCCTTCGGTACCGGTGCACCGACCGTCGGCCGGTTCGCCGTCGTACGGCCCGGCTGCGCAGCCGTCGCCGTGGTGGTCGGACGCGCTGCGGGATCCCTGGCGTGATCCGTACGCGCCGGCCGCAGTGGTGGTCGACGTACCGCCGGGCGCCGCCGGCACCGGCGAGGGTCCGGAGCCGGTCGTCGAACCGGAGCCGGCGGTACGCCGTGGGTTCATGCCGTACGTGGTCGTGTCGGTGATCGCCGCGCTGCTCGCCGGAAGCCTCGGCGGTGCCCTGGGGTTCGCCTTTGCGGTCCGCGGCGGCGTGGCCGGTGCCGGGACCGTGCTCGGCGGCGCGCCGGCCGATCCGCCCGGGGCGGCGCAGCGGCCGGCCGACTCGCTGGCCGGGGTGGCCCAACGGGTCCTGCCGAGCGTGGTGACCGTGCAGGTGAGCGGGCCGGGCGGGCAGAGCGTCGGCTCCGGCTTCGTCGCCACCGCCGACGGCTACGTGATCACCAACGACCACGTGGTCGGGGTGGGGGCCGAGGAGGCGATGGTGCTGTTCAACGACGGCTCGACCGCGCGAGCCTCGATCGTCGGCCAGGAGCCGGAATCGGACGTGGCGGTGATCAAGGTCGACCGGACCGGGCTGACGCCGGTCGAGTTCGGCGACTCCGAGGCGATCGCGGTCGGCGATCCGGTGCTTGCCTTCGGCTCGCCGCTCGCGTTGACCAACACGGTCACCTCGGGGATCGTCAGCGCTCTCGACCGCACCATCCAGGCCGGTGAGCCCGGCGGCCAGGTGCGCTACTACGCGGCGATCCAGACCGATGCGGCGGTGAACCAGGGCAATTCGGGCGGTCCGCTGGTGGACGCCGCCGGCCGGGTGATCGGTGTCAACTCGGTGATCAAGTCGCTGGCCGCCGACGAGGAGACGGCCGGCAACATCGGTCTCGCCTTTGCCATCCCGATCAACCACGCGAAGCGGATCACCCAGGAGATCATCGACACCGGCACGGCCCGGCGGACGATCTTCGGTGCCCAGGTCACCGATGCCGCCCGTACCCCCGGTGCCGGTGTCCGGCTCAGTGAGGTGGTCGACGGCGGGCCGGCGGACGCCGCCGGCCTGCGGGCCGGCGACGTGGTGCTGCGGATCGACGGTCGGCCCCTGGACCAGGCGACCGACCTGATCGCGTTGGTGCGCAAGTACGCCCCCGGGTCGGTCGTGACGGTCGACTACCGCCGGGGCAGCGAAGCCAGGTCGGCCTCGGTGACCTTGGCCGCCGACGCCAAGTAACACCCGGTCGGCCCTCCCGGACCGGCTGGTGACGTGCGTACCCTTGCCTTCGACGGCGGCACAGGGAGGCCTGGAGCATGTTCGACAACCTGAACTGGTGGGAGATCGGTCTGCTCCTGCTGCTCGCCTTGTTGATCTTCGGTGACCGGTTGCCGCAGGTCATCTCCGACGGCCTGCGGATGTTGCGCAACCTGCGCAACATGGCCCGCAACGCGACCTCCGACCTCAGCCGTGAACTGGGCACCGACATCCAGCTCGAGGACCTGCACCCCAAGGCGTTCATCCGCAAGCACCTGCTCAGCGAGGAGGACGAGGCCGCGCTGCGCAAGCCGTTGCAGGGCGTCTACGACGACCTGCGTTCCGACGTCAGCGGGGTCCGCGACGAGCTGCGTGAGGTCGCCGACGCGGCCGATCTGAAGTCCGCCGCGAAGCCGACGACGGTGACCGGCGGCGCCAGCAGGTCGGCTGTCCCGACCAGCCCGGCCGCCGATACCAGCCTGTCCGCCGGGACCAGCCCGGCCGCCGTCCCGCCCAAGCCGTTGGACGCCGACGCCACCTGACGGTTATCAGCCGGACGCCACTGACGGTCAGCCGGCGGACGGCCGTAGACCCAAGGGCTTGCCCAGCAGCGACTCGCGGCGGACCGCGAGCCGGTCGGCGACCGCGTCGAGCGCCCGGGCCGCCGGGGCCTGTGGATCGGCCAGCACGATCGGGGTGCCGCGGTCACCGGTCTCCCGTACCCGGGTGTCCAGCGGAATCTGGCCGAGCAGCGGCACCTGGGCACCGACGGTGCGGGTCAGCGACTCGGCGACAGTGCCGCCGCCGCCGCTGCCGAAAATCTCCATCCGCTCCCCGGTGGGCAGCTCCAGCCAGGACATGTTCTCCACCACCCCGACCAGCCGCTGGTGGGTCTGCAGAGCGATGGCACCGGCCCGTTCGGCCACCTCGGCGGCGGCCGCCTGCGGCGTGGTCACCACCAGGATCTCGGCGTTGGGCAGCAGCTGGGCCAGGGAGATCGCCACGTCCCCGGTGCCCGGCGGCAGGTCCAGCAGCAGTACGTCCAGGTCGCCCCAGTAAACGTCGGCGAGGAACTGCTGCAGCGCCCGGTGCAGCATCGGCCCACGCCAGACCACCGCCGCGTTGCCGGCGGTGAACATGCCGATCGAGATGACCTTCACGCCGTGCGACTGTGGCGGCATGATCATTTCCTCGACCCGGGTCGGCCGTCCCTCCGCACCGAGCATCCGGGGCACCGAATGTCCGTAGATGTCGGCGTCGATCACCCCGACCGACAGCCCGCGCGCGGCGAGCGCGGCCGCCAGGTTCACCGTCACGCTGGACTTGCCGACCCCACCCTTGCCGCTGGCCACCGCGTACACCCGGGTGCGGGACCCGGGCTGGGCGAACGGGATGACCGGTTCGGCGCCGGCGGAACCGCCGCGCAGCTGCTCCTGCAGCGACTTGCGCTGCTCCGGGCTCATCACACCGAAGTCGACGTCCACCCCGGTGACGCCGGGCACCCGGGTCACCGCCTCGGTGATGTCGGTGCGAAGTTTGTCCTTCAACGGGCAGCCGGCGACCGTCAGCAGCAGCTCGACCCGTACCCGGCCGGCGTCGTCGACCGTCGCGGAGCGCACCATGCCGAGCTCGGTGATGGGGCGGCGGATCTCCGGGTCGTTGACCGTGGCCAGGGCGGCGTTGATGGCATCGTTGACGGTGCTGGTCGGTGCGGACATGCCCGCCATGCTACGTCGCGTGTGCAGGTCACCGCCGCTCACTGTCCGGGCGGCCGCGGTCCCTTCGACGGCAGGTTCGCTCGGCTGTCCGGCAGGTCCGGTCGGCTGTCCGGCGGCTGAGGCCCCTCCACCGGGCGGCGGTCCAGCCGGTGCCGGCGGTACGCCTGCTCGTCGAGCTCCTCGGCCAGCCGGCTCAGCTCCGACCGCAGGAAGTCCCGGGTGGCCACCTCACCGACCGCCACCCGCAGCGACGCGATCTCCCGGGCCAGGTACTCGGTGTCCGCCTTCTGCATCGCGGCCCGCCGCCGGTCCTCATCCAGGGAGAGCCGGTCCCGGTCCGCCTGCCGGTTCTGCGCGAGCAGGATCAGCGGCGCCGCGTACGACGCCTGCACCGACAGCAACAGGGTCAGGAACGTGAAGGTGTACGGGTCGAAGCGCAGACTCACCGGGGCGAGGGTGTTCCAGGCGATCCAGCCGACCACCGCCACGGTCATGTAGACGAGGAACCGGGCGGTACCCATGAACCGGGCGATCGCCTCGGCCCACTGTCCGAACGCCTCCGGGTCGTAGCGGGGCAGCGAGATCCGTCCCGGTTCGCGGGGCTGGTCCAGCCGGCCGGTGCTCCGGCGCAGGTCAGCCATGCCCGTCCCCACCCTCCAGCGGTGTGTCCCGGTCCCGCCAGTCCGGCGGCAGCGAGTGGTCCAGCACGTCGTCCACGGTCACCGCGCCGACCAGCCGGTTCGCCGGATCGACCACCGGCATCGCGACCAGGTCGTAGGTGGCCATCCGGCGGGTGATCTCCAACAGCGGAGTCTCCGGCTGCAACGGATCGATACCGCTGTCCACCACTCCGCCGAGCAGCTCTGCCGGCGGCTCCCGCAGCAGCCGCTGGAAGTGCACCACACCCAGGTACTTACCGGTCGGGGTGGCCATCGGCGCCCGCGCGACGAAGACCTGGGCGGCGATCGCCGGCGGCAGCTGCGGCTCCCGGATTCGGGCCAGCGCCTCGGCGACCGTCGCGTCCGGGGTCAGGATGACCGGCTCGGAGGTCATCACGCTCCCGGCGGTCCCCGCCTGGTACTGCAGCAGCTGGCGTACCGAGTCCGCTTCGTCCGGCTCCATCAGGTCCAGCAGCACGTCCTGCTCCGGCGGTGGCAACTCGGCCAACAGGTCCGCCGCGTCGTCCGGGTCCATCTCCTCCAGCACGTCGGCGGCGCGTTCCCGGTCCAGGGCGGTCAGGATCGACACCTGGTCGTGTTCGGGCAGCTCCTCCAGCACGTCGGCGAGCCGTTCGTCGTCCAGCGCCGCGGCGATCTCCTGCCGTCGGCTGTCCGGCAGATCCTGCAGAGCGTTCGCCAGGTCCGCCGCGCGCATCTGGTCGAGCACGGAGAGCAGCCCGGCCGTGCCCTGGGTGTCCGGCAGCCCGATCAGCCCGCGCACCCGGTGCCAGTCGAGCTGGTGCAGGTGACCGCGTCGGGTCAGTCGTCCGGTGATCTCCCGGACCGCGACCCGGGTCAACGACCACTCGCCGACCCGGTTCGCCTCCATGGCGACGTCCACCACCGAACCGGGCTGGTCCTCGGGGTCGAAACGGACCCGCCGGTCCAGCAGGTCCTCCAGCACCAGCAACTCGTTCGGCCGTTTCTCGAACCGCCGCAGGTTCAGGGTGCCGGTGCTGAGCAGCACCGACTCCGGGTCGATCGCGGTCACCCGGCCCATCGGAAGGAAGATCCGCCGACGCATCGGCATCTCCGCTACCAGTCCGACCACCTGGGGTGGCCGGTTGGTGGTTCGCAGCCGTACCACCGCGTCCCGGACCCGCCCGACCTGGTCGCCGTTGGGGTCGAAGACGGCGAGCCCGGCCAGCCGGGCGACGTACACCCTGGTCGCCGTAGTCACGGCCACAGCGTACGGGCCGTAGGGTTTGTTTCATGTCCAGCCTCGGGTACGAGATCGTCGACGTCTTCACCGACCGGCCGTTCACCGGGAATCCGCTCGCCGTGGTGTTCGGTGCCGATGCGCTGGCCGTCGACCAGATGCAGGCGATCGCGCGGGAGTTCAACCTGTCCGAGACGGTGTTCGTCCTACCGCCCGGCACCCCGGACGCGAGCTACCGGGTGAGGATCTTCACACCGGAGAAGGAGCTACCGTTCGCCGGGCATCCGAGCATCGGCGCGGCCGTCACCGCCGGCCGGCGAGGCCTGGTGAAAGCCGGGACGGTGACCCAGCAGTGCGGTGCCGGGTTGCTACCGGTCGAGCTGACCGAGCACGGGTACGCCACACTGCGCGGCGGCGAGCCGACTCTCGGGGCGCCGGTGGACCCGGCCCCGCTGCTGGCCGCAGTCGGCCTGACCGCGCAGGATCACACCGGTCCGGCACCCCGCCGGGCCGGCTGTGGTCTGGAGTTCGACTACCTGTGCGTACGTCCCGATGCTCTGGCCCGGGCCAGGCTGGACGCGGCGGCCGCGGCCCGGGGCGGCGTCGGGATGGTCAGCGTGCTGACCTGGACGACGGCCGGCTCCCCGGCGGGGGAGCCGGAGCGGTCGACGGCGCACTGCCGGGTCTTCTGCCCGGGAGCCGGGGTGACCGAGGACCCGGCTACCGGGTCCGCCGCCCTCGGCCTCGGCGTCTGGGCAGTGGGCAGCGGTCTGCTGCCGCCCAACGGCCAGTCACGGTATCTCGTCCGGCAGGGGGCCGAGCTGGGTCGTCCATCGATGTTGGACTGTACGGCGACCGCGCTGGGCGGACGGGCGCGGAGCGCCACCGTCGCCGGTCAGGTGGTGCCGATCGCCAGCGGGCAGATCGCCGTACCGCCGTTCGTCGGCTGACCGTCGGCCCGGCGTGGGTCGCCCGGTTGTCCGGATCGCGGCCCGGCGTGGGCCCGGCGTGCTTCAGCGTCGGCGGACCCGGTGCAGGCGGAACGGACGACGGGTCGGCCGGGTGACCGTGCTGGGGCGGGGCGGCGCGGCGAGCGATCCGTCCGGCAGCGACGCACCGGCCGCCACCGGCGGACCGGCCGGGGTCAGGCGGTACAGCTGGCACTCGTCGGCCCACCGCCGCACCAGGTCGGCCGGGCTGCCCGGGGCGTTCAGCCGTTTGGCGGCCACCTGGGCCGCGATCGACTCCCAGCCGGGGTCGGCCGGCTCGATCAGGATCACCTCGGCGGGCCAGGACACGATCCGGCCGCCGTGATCGCCCCGCAGCGTCACCGTCGCCGGTACGCCGGCCGCCAGCCCGGCGGCGGACTGTTCACCGGTACCGGTCACCACGTGCAGCGAGCCGTCGGCCGGCACGCACCACAGGGCGCGGGCGGGCGCGCCGTCGACCGAAACCCACGCGACCGCGGCCTTCTTGCCGGCCTCGTCGACCAGTGCGGCGGCCTCGCCGGTCTCTGCTGGGTCGGTCACGTCGACCATTCTGCCGCAGTCCCGGCGCGGTGTCGCGCCGCAGCCGGCCCCGCGAGGTGACGCGGTGGCCTGTCGAGGGTCTGTTGCCGGCCCGTCGACGCGGTCCCGGTGCACGGACCCGGTCGGTGGTCTGTGAGGATCAGATCCCGTGTCCTCCGGTGCCGACCCCTCCGGTCCGGGCGGCCGGGGTGAGCTGCTCGCCACCGGTGCCACCGCGATCGCCGTACTCGCCGTGTCCACCTCGGCGCCGCTGATCGCCTTCGCCGCCGCGCCCGCCCTCGCCGTCGCCTTCTGGCGCAACGTGCTGGCCACCGGTGCGGTCGCGCCCTTCGTACTGGCCCGGCGCCGGCCCGAGCTGCGGCTGCTGGCCCGACCGGGCGGCCGTAGCCAGGCCGGCTGGAGCGCGTTGGCCGGTGTCGCCCTCGCCGCGCACTTCGGCACCTGGATGCCGAGCGCACAACTCACCTCGGTGGCGACCGCCACCGCGCTGGTCGCCACCCAGCCGGTCTGGCAGGGCCTGATCGCCCTGGCTCAGGGCCGGCGACTGCCGCTGGTCACCTGGGGCGGGATCGGTCTCGCGGTGCTCGGCGCGGTGCTCGCCACCGGGGCCGACGTCGGGTTTGACGCGCAGGCAGTCCTCGGTGACCTGCTGGCCCTGGCCGGGGCGGTCTTCGCCGCCTGCTACACCGCGCTCGGCGAGCAGGCCAGGCAGACGATCAGCACCACCACGTACACCACGATCTGTTACGGGGTCTGCGCCGCCGTGCTGCTCGTGGTCTGCCTGGCCGGCGGGATCCAACTGACCGGGTTCCCCGGCTCGGCCTGGTTGGCGGTGCTCGGCCTGGTGGTCGGCGCCCAACTGCTCGGCCATTCGATGTTCAGCTACGCCCTGCACAAGATCCCCGCGACCACGGTTAGCGTGCTCATCCTGCTGGAGGTGCCCGGCGCCGCGCTGATCGCCTGGCTGTGGCTGGGCCAGGTGCCCCGTACCGCCGCGTTGCCCGGGCTCGGGCTGTTGCTGGTCGGTGTCGCGGTGGTCGTACTCGGCGGAACCCGCAGCCGCACGCCACCGCCGCTGCCGCCGGAGGCCGGTCCACCGGCCTGACCCGGACCTCGTCAGCGCACCGCCCTGCCCGACGGCGCGGCCGCCAAGCTCAGAAGCCGGCCGTGCTGCTGTTGAGCATGGCGATGATGAATCCGAAGTAGACCACCATGAACAGCGCCATCAGCACCCCGAAGCCGACCCCGCACCAGCCGATGATCACGCCGGCCTGGGCGAGCCCGTCGCCCTGCTGGCCGGTCCGGCGAATCTCCTCGCGGGACCGGCGCCCGAGGTAGACCGCGATCCCACCGAGCAGCGGACAGCTGAACAGGCTGACCAGCGACACGATGAACGACGCGAGTGCCATGCCGTTCGTTGGTTGCGGCGGGGCATAGCCGTACGGGTACCCACCGTACTGGGATCCGCCGGCCGGATAGCCCGGCGGCGGGTACTGGCCCGGTGGCGGGTACTGGTCCGGTGGCGGTAGCTCGCCGCGCGGCGGTTGCCCGTCGGCCGGTGCCGGCCCGGCACCGGTCTGCGGGGACTGCGGCGATGGCGGGCGGATCTGGCCGCCGGCGTCTGGCTCCTTCACCCGGATCTCCTTCTTTGGGCCCGGCTGCTGCTAGCCCTGGCTGATGCTGGCCGCGATCGCGACCGTGACGAGAACCGCCCCGGCCAGCCCGAGGCCAAACGCGATCCAGCCGGTGATCATCCCGGCCAGTGCCATCCCGTCGCCCTGCTCCGGACGACCCTGCTCGGCCGCGGTGCGGATCTGACGCCGGGCGGAGTGCCCGAGCAGCGCGCCGACGATGCCGATCAACCCGGGTACCAGGTAGCCGCACAGCCCGAGGACGCCGAGGACGCCGAGGACCAGCGCGGCGATCGCCCGGCCGTTCATCGGCATCGGGGCGGGCGGCGGATACAGGTAGCCCGGCGCGGCGTACCCGGCTGGCGGGTAGCCGGTCGCCGGATAGCCGGCCGGCGGCTGGCCGGGCACGCCGTACCCGGTTGGCTGCTGGTCGGTCGCCGGGTAGCCGGCCGGCGACTGGTAGCTCGGCCAGGACGGATCGCTCCAATTGCCCGGCTGCTGGGGTTGGCTCATCGGCGGTGGTCTCTCTGCGGGGCGGGTTCGCCCGATCAGAGTAGTCGGTACTGGCGAACCGCTCACGGGCAGCGTCGTTGCCCGCGACGGCACCAGCGGGCAGGATCAGTCCATGGTTTCTGACGTACGAGCCGTGGTCGGCAGCGCCGGACAGGACACCGGCCCACACCCGTCCCCGGTCGCCACCCTGCGCCCCGGACCGGACCAGCGGTCAACCGCCGTCCCGTCCAGTCCGGACCGGGACGGAACCGATTCGGACCGGACGGCTCCGGACCGTGCGGCCGGGCCGGCACCCGAACTCGGCACGTTGCGTCTGGACGGCCGGGTCGCACTGGTGACCGGTGCCGGCAGCTCGGACGGGATCGGCTACGCCACGGCCAGAAGGCTCGGCGAGCTCGGTGCCCGGGTGGCGATCGTCTCCACCACCCGGCGGATCCACGAGCGGGCGGCGGAGCTCGGCGCGACCGGGTTCGTCGCGGACCTCACCGACGAGGCCGAGGTCGGCGCGTTGGCGGACGCAGTGTCCGAACAGTTGGGCGACGTGGAGGTGCTGGTCAACAACGCAGGACTGGCCAGTCGGGCCAGCCCGGAGGTGTTGCGGCCGGTGGCCCAGCTCACCTTCGAGGAGTGGCGGGCGGAGATCGACCGCAACCTCACCACCGCGTTCCTGTGCAGCCGGGCCTTCATCGGTGGGATGTCGGAGCGTGGCTGGGGCCGGATCGTCAACCTGGCAGCCACCGCCGGGCCGGTCAACGCACTGCCCACCGAGGCGGGGTACGCGGCCGCGAAAGCCGGCGTGGTCGGGCTCACCCGGGCGCTGGCGATGGAGATGGTGGCCGACGGCGTGACCGTCAACGCGGTCGCACCGGGCACGATCTACACGGCCGCGTCGACGGTCACCGAGCTCAAGCAGGGCATGGGTACGCCGATCGGCCGTCCCGGCACCCCAGACGAGGTGGCTGCCGCCATCGCCTTCTTCTGCTCGCCGGCCGCCTCCTACATCACCGGCCAGATGCTCGTCGTCGATGGTGGCAACAGCGTCCGGGAGGCCGAGTACCGCTGACCGGGTCAGCCGGCCCGGGTGAGGCCGCCGAGGGCCCGTTCGACGGCCGTACACCGGTCCTCGACGTAGTCGATGCCGGCCGCGGCGGCGATGTCGCGGGCGACCGGCGAGGCGATCCCGCTCTGCAGCCACACGGCGGGGGCACCGATCCGCACCGCGGCACGCACCACCTCGACGGCCTCCGGTACCGGCCGGAAGACGTTGACCAGATCGACCGGTACGTCGAGGTCGGCGAGGCTCGGGTAGGTCGGCTGGCCGAAGATCTCGGCGACGTGCGGGTTGACCGGGATGACCCGCCAGCCGTACCGGATGAGCTGCGCCGGCACGCTGTGCGCCGACTTCGCCGGGTCGCGTGACGCGCCGACGACGGCGATGGTTTGCGCGTCGGCCAGGATCTGTTGCGGAGTCCTCACCCGTCGAGCCTAGTTCCCGGTGGCACCGCCCGCCTCGTCGAGCCGCCGGGCGGCACCCGGCCCGGTGGGGGACAGGCCGTGCCGGCGAGCGGCCATCCGCACCCGGCCCACGACCTCCCGCTGGTACGCCTGCGGCAGGTAGGACCCGGAGCGGAACAGCGCCCGGTAACGCGGGACGAGATCGGGGCGGGTCCGGCCGAGCCAGGCGGCGTACCACTCGCGGGCGCCGGGACGCAGATGCAGCGGCAGCGGGGTGACGCTGACCGCGCCGGCCCGGGCGATCGCGCCGACGGTGGCCTCGATCGACTCCGCGTCGTCGGTCAGCCCGGGCAGGATCGGCGCCATCAGCACCCCGACGTCGAAGCCGGCGTCGGTCAACGCGCGGACCGTGTCGAGCCGTCGGGACGGGCTCGGCGCGCCGGGCTCGACCGCCCGCCACAGGGGCTCGTCGACGAACCCGACCGACATGGCCAGGCTGACCCGGGTGACCTGGGCGGCCCGGCGCAGCAGCGGCAGATCCCGCAGGATCAACGTGCCCTTGGTGAGGATGGAGAACGGATTGGCGGCGGCACTCAGAGCGTCGATGATCCCGGGCATCAGCCGGTAGCGTCCCTCGGCGCGTTGGTAGCAGTCGACGTTGGTGCCCATCGCGATCGGCCCGCCCGACCAGCTGGGCGCGGCCAGCTCCCGGCGGAGCAACGCCGCGGCGTTGACCTTCACGACGATCTTCGTGTCGAAGTCGAGGCCGGCGTCGAGGTCCAGGTAGGTGTGGGTGTTGCGGGCGAAGCAGTACGTGCAGGCGTGGCCGCAGCCGCGGTACGGGTTGACGGTCCACTCGAACGGGACGCGGCCGGAGCCACGCACCCGGTTGATGATCGACCGGGCGTGGATCTCGTAGAAGGTCATCCCGACGAAGCCGGGCGTGTCGAAGGTGCGCTGCACGGTCTCGGGCAGCGCCAGCGGCAGGGGCGGAGCCGCCGGCGCTGCCCCGGAAGGGACCTGCTGGTCGGGGGGAGCCGACAAGGTGTCCCAACGCATGGCCATCATTCGAACATGTGTACGACGCCGGAGCAAGTCTGCGCGCCGATCGGACCACACCCGTTCGCGCCGGTCAGATCACACCCGTCCGGGGCGGCCCGGCGCTGTCCCGGCGGACGAGCTCGGCGCCGATCTCCTCGATGAGCGGTGGGCGTGCCCCGCCCGGCGGCTGCAGCGCCAGCGTCATCGCCCGGGCGCCCATCTCGGCCAGCGGCAGCCGTACGGTGGTCAGCGCCGGCGTCACGTCCCGGGCGACCGGCATGTCGTCGAAGCCGACCACGCTGAACTGGTCGGGCACGACGATGCCGCGGGAGCGCAGCAACGCCAGCACGCCGATCGCCATCGAGTCGTTCAGCGCCGCGATCGCGGTCAATCCGGGCTCGGCGTCCAGCAGGCTGGCCGCGGTCGCGGCGCCACTGGCCCGGTCGAAGTCGGCGTACGCCACCCGCCGCGCCGGCAGCTTCTGGCCGTGTTCGCGGGCGGCCCGACGCAGCCCGGCGAGCCGGTCGGTGGTAGTGGTCAGCACCTTCGGCCCGGCGACGACCCCGAAGTCGGTGTGCCCGAGGGAGTAGAGCTCGGCGCCGAGCAGGTAGCCGCCCATCTCGTTGTCCGGCACCACCGCGTCGCCGGCATGCTCGTGCCGACCGATCACCGCCACCCGTCCGCCGGTGCGCTCGTACACCCGCAGCTTGCCGGCGAGCGTCGCGGTGAACGCCTCGTCGTGGTAGCCGGATCCGGCGAGGACGATCGCCGCCACCTGATGGGCGCGGAGCAGCTCGACGTACTGCAGCTCCTTGTCCGGATCCCGGTAGCTGTTGCAGATGATCACCAACCGGCCGTGTTCGGTCGCCACCCGCTGCAGGCCACGGGTGATCTCCGCGAAGTACGGGTCGGACACGTCGTGCACGATGACGCCGATCGCGCTGCGGTGCGACCGGGCCAGCGACTGCGCGTGGGCGTTCGGGACGTACTGCAGCTCCTCGACCGCGGCCAGCACCCGTTCGCGCAGCGCTTCGGTGACCGGTTTGCTGCTGCCGTTGATGATCCGCGAGGCGGTGGCCGGGGACACGCCGGCGCGTTTCGCGACATCGGCCAGTGTGGCCACGACCCGCTCCTTTCCCGGGCTCCCGCAGCGGAGTGGGAGCCGGCCAGGCCGGATGCTCGCGGCATTGCGCGCGGTCCGGAATGCTTGCGGTGAGGATAGCGTGACTGGCCGGTGGCGAGCCGGGAAAGCCCTTGCCGAACGCTGCGGAGAGGCAGTAGCGTACGCCGGAAAGCGCTTACCTCGCTCGGTCCGCACTACCTCGCTGACCTGCGCCAGACACCCACCGCTCCCGCCAGCACAACTTCCCGCAAGTACAACTTCTCGCCAGCACAGATCGCTAGGACAGATTCCCGCCACCACCACTTCGAAGGAGGCGAGGCATGGCCCGCACCACCATCGGGATCATCCTCAACGGCGTCACCGGTCGGATGGGATACCGGCAGCACCTGGTCCGGTCCCTGCTCGCCATCCGGGACCAGGGTGGACTGTCGCTGGCCGACGGCACCCGGTTGTGGCCGGAACCAGTACTGGTCGGGCGGAACGAGAACAAGCTGCGCGAACTCGCCGACCGGCACGGCCTCACCGAGTGGACCACCGATCTCGCCGCCGCGCTGGCCCGCCCCGACCTGCAGATCTATTTCGACGCGCAGGTCACCGCGCAGCGGGAGAAGTCGCTGCGGCTGGCGATCGAGGCCGGCAAGCACATCTACACCGAGAAGCCCACCGCCGAGGATCTGGCTGGTGCGGTCGACCTGGCCCGGCTGGCCGACGCGGCCGGGATCAAGCACGGCGTCGTGCAGGACAAGCTGTTCCTGCCCGGCCTGCGCAAGCTCGATCGGCTGGTCAAGGGCGGCTTTTTCGGCCGAATCCTGTCGGTACGCGGTGAATTCGGGTACTGGGTGTTCGAGGGGGACTGGCAGTCCGCGCAGCGGCCGTCGTGGAACTACCGGGCGGCGGACGGCGGCGGGATCACCGTGGACATGTTCCCGCACTGGCACTACGTGCTGGAGCAGATCTTCGGCCGAGTGACCTCGGTGACCGCGCAGGTGGCCACCCACGTCGACCGCCGCTGGGACGAGTCAGGTGAGCCGTACGACGCCACGGCGGACGACGCCGCGTATGGCATCTTCGAGATCGACCGGCCGGGGCCCGACGGCGGCCGGATCATCGCCCAGATCAACTCGTCCTGGGCGGTCCGGGTGTACCGCGACGAACTGGTGGAGTTCCAGGTGGACGGCACCGAGGGCAGCGCGGTCGCCGGGCTGCGCAACTGCCGGGTCCAGCACCGCTCGACCACGCCGAAACCAGTGTGGAACCCGGACCTGCCGGTCACCGAGGAGTTCCGTGCGCAGTGGCAGACGGTGCCCGACAACGAGGAGTTCGACAACGGGTTCAAGGCGCAGTGGGAGCTTTTCCTGCGGCATGTCGTCGAGGACGCCCCGTACGGCTGGGACCTGTGGGCCGGCGCGCGCGGGGTGCAGCTCGCCGAGCTGGGCCTGCGGTCGGCGCGCGAGGGCCGGCGGATCGAGGTGCCGGAGCTGACCGGTGAGTGACCCGTTCGCCGGGATCGAGGTACCGGCGGCCGGTGTCGGGCCGGCGCCGCCCCGGTTCGCGCTCAACGCGGCGACCACCCGACGCTGGCCGATGCCGGAGCTGGTCGCCGGCTGCGTCGCCGCCGGGGTCCGCGGGGTCGGCCTGTGGCGCGAGGAGACCGCCGCGTACGGACTGCGCCGGACCGCCGAACTGTGCCGGGGTGCCGGTCTGCCGGTCACCTCGCTGTGCCGGGGCGGCTTCTTCGGCGCGGACGACTGGTACGACGACAACCGGCGCGCCATCGACGAGGCCGCCGAGCTCGGTGCCCCGGTCCTGGTACTGGTCTCGGGCGGCCAGGACGGCCGAGATCTGGACGGTGCCCGGGCCCGGGTCGGTGACGCGGTGGGCCGGCTGGTTCCGTACGCGTTGCAGGCCGGGGTGACCCTGGCGATCGAGCCGTTGCATCCGATGTTCTGCGCCGACCGGTGCGTGGTGTCGACGCTCGGCCAGGCGCTGGATCTCGCTGAGCCGTACCCGCCGGAGGCGGTCGGCGTGGTGGTCGACACCTATCACGTGTGGTGGGACGACCAGGTGTGGGCGCAGATCGAGCGGGCCGGCCGGGCCGGTCGGATCGCCTGCTTCCAACTCGCCGACTGGATCACTCCGCTGCCGGCGGGGGTCCTGCTGGGACGCGGTCTGCCGGGCTCCGGCTGCATCGACCTCGGCAGGTTCGCCACGGCGGTGGACGCGGCCGGCTACACCGGGCCGGTCGAGGTCGAGGTGTTCCACGAGCTGGTGTGGCAGCGACCGGGAGCCCAGGTGCTGGCGGCCACGGTCGCGGGCTACCGGTCAGCGGTCGGCGACCGGTAGCCCGCCCTGGCCGTGCCCGGTCAGTGGTTGTGCGATGCCAGCTGCTTGCGAACGTCGTCCATGTCGAGCGCCCTGACCTGCTCGATCAGGGACTCCAATGCGGACTCCGGGAGCGCACCGGGCTGCGCGAAGACGACGACGCCGTCGCGGATGGCCATGATCGTCGGGATCGACCGGATGTCGAACTTGGCGGCGAGCGCCTGCTGCGCCTCGGTGTCCACCTTGCCGAAGGTGATGTCGGTGTGCTTGTCGGATGAGCGCTCGTAGACGGGAGCGAACCGTACGCAGGGTCCGCACCAACTCGCCCAGAAATCCACCAGGACGATGCCGTCGCCGGAGGTTACCTCGTCGAAGTTCTCGGCGGTTAGCTCAGCGGTTGCCATCGATGTCTCCGATCGCCAGATGTGGGGCCGTGATTCCCCGGTCTACCGTGGGAAACCGCTCTGCGTGCTACAGCATTCCCGATCGATACCTCGCGAAACGCGCCAGGCGGCGGTTACTCATCGTGATGGGAGCGTTTCCAGTCGTTTTCGCAGGTGGTGCGCGGTTTCGTCGAAAAGTAGCGGGGTGACTAGGGTAAACGCCACCGCTGGTGGATCGGTTGGATCTTCAATTCAACTACGCAGCGTAATGTAACAAAACGATAACTGTGACTTCCGTCTCCGCTCCTGCCCTTCCCGAGCCGGGGTGGGTCCGGCAGAATCTCTAAGCATCAGAGCGTGGACGGCGGGTGCCGGGGAGGGCCCCGCCGTTCATTGCGTCCAGGCCCGGAAACGAGGCCCGTCCAGGAGTGCGCGGATGCGCGGCCGGCGACCCGCCGGCGCCCCTGGGCCGTGATGTCCCGCATCCTGGCACCGGCGACGGGTCCGTAGGCTCTGCAGAGCGTGGAGCAGTGGCAGAGCGCAGCGCGGTCGGGTCCGCCGGTCGGCGACGGAGTGAGTGACGACGCCCGGACCGACGTGGCGCAGATCGGCGTCGGCCCGTGGCCCGGTGACTGGCCCTCGGACCCGCGTTACGACCCCGAACTGCTCGCCGCCGGGGACCGCCGCAACGTCGTCGACCGTTACCGGTACTGGCGCCGCGAGTCGATCGTCGCCGACCTCGACCAGCGCCGGCACTCGTTTCACGTGGCGATCGAGAACTGGCAGCACGACCTGAACATCGGCACGGTGGTCCGCAACGCGAACGCCTTTCTCGCCGCCGAGGTGCACATCGTCGGGCGGCGTCGGTGGAACCGCCGGGGTGCCATGGTCACCGACCGGTACCAGCACGTCCGCCACCACGCCGATATCGCCGGCCTGCTGGCCTGGGCAGGTCGGCTCCAACTGCCGGTCGTCGGGATCGACAACCTGGCCGGTTCCCGGCCGATCGAGACGGTACGGTTGCCGCGCCGCTGCGTCCTGCTGTTCGGACAGGAGGGCCCCGGTCTGTCCGACGACGCTCGGGCCGGCTGTGAGCTGCTGTTCTCGATCGCCCAGTACGGTTCCACCCGGTCGATCAACGCCGGGGTGGCGAGCGGCATCGCGATGCACGCGTGGATCCAGGCGCACGCCGGGCCGCCGCCGGACCCCGCCGAGACGCCGGCGGCGACCGGGCGGTGGCCGCGTCGACCGGGCTGAGGCGACGTCGACCGGTCGGTAGTGGCGGCGCGGACCGGCCGGTAGTGGCGAACGTCCTGGCCAGGTGGGGTGTACCGACCCGCGACAGAGGGAAAGAACGACCGAAAAAGCCGGTTCGCTTGACGGGGGAGCGGCCCGGCGAGCAACGTGGGTGGCGTGGGTGTGATGGTGAGCTGTCCTCGTTGCGGAGGCCCGGTGCGGCCGCCCGACCTGATGCACACCGAGTCCCGCTGTGACGGTTGCGGGCCGGTGCCCCCGCTGCACGTCGCCGAGCACATCGGGGCTGAGATCGTCGCGAGTGTGGCGCACCGGCTGCTGGCCACCGCTGGGCCGGGCCGGGCCGCGCCGGTGCCACTGTGGGCGATCTGGCCGCTGCTGCCGGGCTGGACGTTGACCGGTGTCGGCTGGGTCGGCGACGACCGGGAGGCGGTCCGGGCGACGGTCACCGCGTTCAGTGGCCCCGCTCCGGTCTCCGGCGGGCCGGCCGATCTGGTGCTGGTGGCCGAGGAGCCCGGGGTGGGTCTGGGCACCAGGTTCGCCGGACTGCCCGGCCCGGATCCCGGGCAGCTACTGACCGGGGTGCTCGGTGACCAGCAGACCGCCGGCGGGGGTCCGGGCGGCGGCGGTCCGCACGCCAAGTTGCGGGCCGGCGGACATCCGACTCCCTTGTGGTCGATTCCGGCCGAGCCGGACCGCTGTGCCTACGTCGGCGAGGCGCGCGGCCTGTGGCTGTACGCAGTGGCCTGGCCGGCGAACGCCGGCTACCTGCTGGCCGAGGAGATCGTCCTGCACGACCTGTCCGAGGAGGTGCCGACCGGGATCGTGTACGGCGCGCCGTCGCCGTACCTGCACGGGAAAGCGTGAACACCTTTTCCCACGATCAACTACACCACCGCGGGACGATGGGCTGATATTCTAGTAACGCCGGGACGAGCGTCGCGGCGCGCCACACGGAGGGGGATGGCCCGCAATGGTCAAGAAGGTCCTCACCTGGGGCGGAATCGCGTTCCTGATTTTCTTCGTCGCGTTCCGGCCCGACTCGGCGGCCGACGTGTTCAAGTCGGTGGGCGGCGGCATCGTCGACATTGCGCAGGGGTTCGGCGACTTCTTCACCAGCCTCGTGGCCTAGTCGTCCATGGGCAACCCCTCCGAGCCCCCCGACGCTGACGACGAGGCCGCACGCCGGCGCCGTCAACGCGACACCGAGCCGATTCCGCAGATCCGTCCGGAGGACGGCCCCCACTTCGGTGCGGGGCCGTCCTACGGGGACGGTCCGGCGTACTCGGATGGCCCCGCGTACGCCAGCAGCGCCGGCTACGGCGGCCGGTCCGGCGGCGGCACCCGCCAGGTGCCCGACGAGCCGATCATCAGCTATTCGCCGCCGGACATCTCCGCCGACGAGCTCGCCGGCCTCCAGGTCGACGCCTCCGGCATGCCGGTGCAGCCACGCCGGGTGCTGCCCCTCGAGGACGAGCCCACCTCGCTGGTCGCGCGGTATCTCTTTCCCACCGAACGCTACCGGGGCGAGTGGAAACGGCACTGGATCCACCTGTCCACCCCACTGCTGATCGGGGTGGTCGCGACCTTCGTCCTCGGCTACTTCTCCGGCTTCCTCGCCGGTCAGGACGTCGGCGGCCTGACCACGGTGGCGGTGCTGCTCTGGCTCGGTGTGCTCGGCTGGGTCGGCTGGAAGATCGCGGACTGGTGGTTCGACCGCTTCATCCTCACCAACAAGCGGGTGATGGTGGTCAACGGCATCGTCACCCGTAACGTGGCGATGATGCCGCTGCTGCGGGTGACCGACATGAAGTACGAGCAGTCACCGCTCGGCCGCTTCCTCAACTACGGCACGTTCATTCTCGAATCGGCCGGCCAGGAGCAGGCGCTGCGCGAGGTCAAGCACCTGCCGAACCCGAACGAGCTCTACCTCCGGGTGGTCGAGGAGATGTACGAGCCGCAGGCCGTCGAGGCACGGTTGAGCAAGGACGAAGCCGCCGCCAAAGCGGAAGACGGAGCGTGACGGCGTCGCGGTTGTGTCCTTCCGCCCGGCCCCACCACCGGTCGGTCCGACCCCGACGGTGTCCCGTTCGGCGTACCGTGTCCGGTGACGGGGGAGGTAGCCGATGACGCCCAGCAACTCCGTGGAGGAGGACTTCCGCGAGTTCGTCGCATCCCGCTCCGGGGCGCTGCTGCGTACCGCCTATCTGCTCGCCGGTGACTGGGCGACCGCCGAGGACCTGCTGCAGACCGCGCTGACCAAGACGTACCTGGCCTGGAAGCGGCTCGGCCAGATCGAGGCGGTGGAGCCGTACGCCCGCCGGGTGCTGGTCAACACCGCGACCAGCTGGTGGCGTCGGCGCTGGCACGGTGAACGTCCCACGGAGACGCTGCCGGAACGGGCCGGCCCGGATCTCATCCAACAGCAGCTGGAGCGGGACGTGCTCTGGCGCCATGTCAAGGCGTTGCCCGCCCGACAACGTGCGGTGCTGGTGCTGCGCTACTACGAAGACCTCTCCGAGGCCCAGACCGCGGCTCTGTTGAACATCTCACCGGGCACGGTGAAGAGTCAGACCTCCCGGGCGCTCGGCACGCTGCGCAAACGGCTCGCCGCCGAGGAACCACACCTTGTTCCGGCCACAGTCGCCCCGGCCGTCGCCGCATCCCGCTCGGCCCGGCCCGCCGTGGCGGTGCCGACCACCGCCCGTCCGCTGCCGGCACCGACCCAGGCGGCACCGGTGCGATCCACCAGAGTAGTGGTGTAGCGAACCGGTGACTTCCTTCTCCAGGCCGCCCAGCGACGGTTGCTCCAGGCCGCCCAGCGACGGTTGCTTCAGGCCGCGCGGCGACGGTTTCTCCGGGCCGCCAGGCGACAACCTTCCACCGACACGGCGGCGTCCATCTGTCGTGGCGACCGACGACCTTGAGCGAGCGCTGCGGCAGTGTCTGAGCGACCAGGCCGTTGACCCGCCTGCGGTCGCCGATCTCGCCGACCGTGCGATGCGCCGGGCCCGCCGGACTCGTCGGGCCCGCAACGGAGCTGCTGCGGCGTTCTGTCTCTGCCTGTTCGCCACTGCCGGCGTGGCCGGTGGCCATCTGCTGCTCGTTGACAGCTCGGAACCGCCGGCCCTTGCTGAACCGCTGATGGTGACCGGCGAGGACGTCGCAGCGAGCACCCCGGCCGCTCCGGCTGCCCCGCTGCCGTTCAGTGAGGACCTGCGCAGTCAACCGCTGGCCGCCACCCAGGCACCCCCGGTCGACCTCGTGGTGGCCGGCGAACTGCACACCGTCGACGGCCAACGGATGGACCTCGCTCAGGTCGGTGGCGTCGCCCAGGCCAGCCGGTTGACGGACGGTTGGCTCGTCGTTACCGAGACATCGGCCGACGGTGCGGCCGGAGTGTGGTTCGTGGCACCCGACACCACCCCGCAAGTGGTGCTGGCCGGTGTCGACGCGGTCGCGGTCGATCCGGTCGGGACCCGGATCGCCTGGCTGCACGGCGCCGAGTTGGCGGTGGCTTCAGTAGTGCACGGCGAGCTGGCCGGCACCAGACGCGGTCGAGCACCGGAGCAGAGCCGGCCGGTCGGCTTCGCCGGCGACGCCGTACTGCTGGAACGCGACGGCGGCGGCGAGCGGCGCCGCGGCTACGGCGTCTGGCGGCCCGGCCAGGGTGAGTCCCGGACCAGCTGGAGTGAGACCGCCAGCGTCGTGTACGGCGTGTTGCCGGACGGGCAGACCGTCGTCGCTCAGGTGCACGACGCGTCCGGCGGTCCCTGCCTGGCCCTGCTGGACATCGAACAAGACCTCACCGCGGTGAAGACCGCCTGCACGGTGCCGTTGACCGGCGACGGCCGGGGAGCGGTCTCCGCGGACGGCAGGTGGCTGGTGGCCAACGGGGTCGCGGACGCGCGGGTGGCCAGCGAGCCCGAGCTGGCCCTGCTCGTAGACCTGAACCAGGTCTTCGACGACCAGATCGGCGCGGTGCGGGAAGCCGGGCAGCGGCTTGCCGGCAGCACCGTCTGGGTGGATCATGACAGCGTGGTGCACGCTGCCGGCGCCGACCAGCTGGTCCAGATCAACGTGGACCGGATCAGCGCCGGCCAGGGTGGTGCGGTAGAGCACATCGCCGTACCGACCTCGGCCGCCATCGACGCCGAACCGGTGCTGGTCGCCGGTGCCCCGGACCGCAGATGACCGTCGACAGCCGGATCGACCTGCACACCCATTCCACCGCCAGCGACGGCACGGTCGACCCGGCGGACCTGGTCCGGCAGGCCGCCGCCGCAGGTCTCGCGGTGCTGGCGCTCACCGACCACGACACCACCGCCGGCTGGGCACCGGCGGCTGCGGCCCGCCCGGCCGGGCTCACCCTGATCCGCGGCGCCGAGATCTCCTGCCGGTGGTACGGGACCGAGCCGTCCATCCCGCTGCACCTGCTCGGCTACCTGTTCGATCCGACCTACGGCCCGTTGACCGCCGAGCTGGACCGGATCCGGGCAGCCCGGACGGTACGCGGCGAGCGCATCGTCGATCAGCTGCGCGCCGACGGCTTCGACATCAGCTGGGACGCGGTGCTCGGCTACGCCGCTGGCGGCTCCGTCGGCCGGCCGCACATCGCCCAGGCCCTGATCCGGGCCGGCCTGGTCGCCGACACCGACGAGGCGTTCCGGCCGGAATGGCTCGGCCAGCGTTACCGGCTGCCCAAGGACGACCTCGACGTCTTCACCGCCGTCCGGCTGGTCCACGAGGCAGGCGGGGTCACGGTCTTCGCCCACCCGGCCGCGACCAAGCGAGGACGGACCGTGCCGGACAGCATGATCGCCGACCTGGCAGCGGCCGGGCTGACCGGCCTGGAGGCCGACCACTCCGATCACCGGCCGGACCAGCGGGCACACGTACGCCGGCTCGCCGATGAGCTCGGGCTGGTCGCGACCGGTTCCTCCGACTACCACGGCAGCCACAAGACGGTCCGGTTGGGCGAGTACACCACCGCCCCGGCAGCGTACGAACGGCTGGTCGCGGCGGCACACGGCGTACCACCGATCTGATCTGACCCCGACCAGGACCCGGTCCGGACCCCGACCAGGACCCGGGTCCGGACCCCGACCAGGACCCGGGTCCGGACCCCGACCAGGACCCGGGTCCGGACCCCGACCAGGACCCGGGTCCGGACCGGTCCGGGCCGGCGATTCGTCGGTCACTAGGTTGACCTGGTGGACTTCAAGCTGTTCGGCGAGGTCTTCGTGACCCTGCTGGTGATCACCGATCCGCCCGGCATGGTGCCGATCTTCCTCGCGCTCACCGGAGCGTTGCCGGTCCGGGAACGCCGTCGGGCCGCCTGGCAAGCGGTGGCGCTGGCCCTCGGCGTGATCGTGGTCTTCGCGGTCGCCGGGCAGACGCTGCTCGCCTACCTGCACATCGAGTTGCCGGCGCTGCAGGCCGCCGGAGGACTGTTGCTCATTCTGGTGGCGCTGGAACTGCTCACCGGCAAGGCCGACGACCCGGGCCAGCAGTCGACGTCCAACATCGCGTTGGTCCCGCTGGGCACCCCGCTGCTGGCTGGTCCGGGCGCGATCGTGGCGACCATGCTGTTCGTGCAGCGTGCCGAGACCGCCGCCGACTATCTGGCGATCGCGCTCGGCATCGTCGCGGTGATGGTGGTGGTCTGGCTGACGTTGCGGTTCTCCGGCGGCATCGTCAAGGTGCTCCGGCCGGGCGGCATCGAGGTGCTGACCCGGATCGCCGGCCTGCTGCTCGCCGCGATCGCCGTCCAGTTGATCGCCGACGCCGTCGCCGCCTTCGTCCGCTCCTACGTAGCCGCCGGCTGACCGTCGGCGGTCCCGTGGCAGGATCGGGGACGTGTCCCGACCTTCCTCCCCGTCGGGCCGGCGGCCCTCCGGCGCCGCCCGTCCGGCCAAGGGCGCCCGTCCCGCCCAGGCCGAGCAGCTCGGTTTCGACGGCATGCCCGAGCGGCTCTTCGTCTGTACGCCGAGCAAGCTGGCCGCGTTCGCGGACTGTCCCCGTCGCTACCGCTACAGCTACGTTGACCGGCCGGCGCCGCCCAAAGGCCCGCCGTGGGCGCACAACTCACTCGGCGCCAGCGTGCACACCGCGCTGCGGGCCTGGTTCGCCCGCCCGGTGGAGCAGCGCCACCCAGAGGCGGCGGCAGCCCTGCTCAAGGGCACCTGGGTGCGTGACGGGTACCGCGACGAGGAGCAGGAACGCGCCGCGTACCGGCAGGCCCTGCAGTGGCTGGAGGCGTACCTGGACCAGCTCGACCCGACCGTCGAGCCGCTCGGTGTCGAACGGGTGGTGGCGGCGAAGACGTCGGTGCTGGCCTTCAACGGTCGGGCCGACCGGATCGACGCCCGGACCGGCCCGGACGGTCCGGAGGCGGTGATCGTCGACTACAAGACCGGACGGGCGGGGCTGACGTCCGACGACGCGCGTGGCTCGCAGGCGCTCGCGCTCTACGCGTACGCCGCGCAGCGGGTCTTCCGCCGGCCCTGCCGGCGGGTGGAGCTGCACCATCTGCCGACCGGTACGGTGAGCTCCTTCGAACACAGCAGCGAGTCGCTGGACCGGCAGGTCACCCGGGCGGAGGCGACGGCCCGGGACATCACCGGTGCGGAGCGGGCCGTCGCCGACGGCGCAGACCCGGACGAGGCGTTTCCGGCGTCGCCGGGCACGCTCTGCGGTTGGTGCGACTACCGGCGGGTGTGCCCGGCCGGCGACGGCTACCCGGAGCAGCAGCAGTGGGCCGCCGTCGAGCGGCTGCTCACGGCGCCACCGCAGCCGCGTACGCCGCAGGAGTGACCGGGGCGGCGGCGCGTTCTGCCCGGTCGCGCGCGGCGGCGCGTTCTGCCCGGTCGCGCGCGGCGGCCCGTTCTGCCCGGTCGCGCGCGGCGGCCCGTTCTGCCCGGTCGCGCGCGGCGGCCCGTTCTGCCCGGTCGCGCGCGGCGGCGCGGATCGGTCCCTCCACCAGGTTGCGCGGCACCGCCCGCAACGCCAACCGCAGGCCCCGGGCGGCGACCGCCGCGCAGAGGTCGGTGGTCGGCAGGCCAAGGCCGCCGTACATGCGCCGGGCCCAGGCCGGCAGCAGGCCGATCGCGGTGGCCGCTACACCCAGGTACGCCAGCCGGGGCGGGCCGAAACCCAACCCGAGCCGCCACGGCAGACTGAGCTGACCGGGTACCGGCGGGGCGGTGAGGAACAGCGCGGTGTCGGCCGCCTCGCGGGTCATCCGCAGGTCCGGTCGGACCGCTCGGTAGTACGCGTCGACATCGGCCGCGCTGCCGGGGACGCTGTCCGGGTCGAGACCGACCAGTGCCGCGCTGCGCCGTTGCTCGGCGTAGTAGCGGTCCACCTCGGCCGGGGTCAGCCGCAGGCCGGCGCGGGTGGCGGTGTCCAGGAACGACTCGACCTCGGCGACGTGGACCCAGCGCAGCAGATCGGGCTCGTCGACGCGGAACTCGGTGCCGGTGGACGGGTCGGTGGCCCGCAGCCGGGCGTGCAGCCGGCGGATCCGGGCGGCGGCGGCGTCCGCCTCGGCGGTGGTGCCCCAGACCGTGGTCGCAACGTAGGTGGACGTGCGCACCAGCCGGCCGAACGGGTCGCTTCGGTAGCTCGAGTTCTGCACCACCCCGGCGATCGCCCTCGGGTGCAGCGCCTGCAGGTACAGGCTGCGTAGCCCGGCGACGACGAGAATCGGCTCGTCGTGCACCCGCCAGGTGACCGATCCGGGCCCGAACAGCCCGAGGTCGTCGTCGGCAGTCACCGGGCCGCCCTCGCCTGACAGTCGGGACACAACCCCCAGAAGGTGACTTCCGCCTCGTCGATCACGAATCCGTGGTCGGCGGTCGGCTCCAGGCATGGCGCGGCGCCGACCGCGCAGTCGACGTCCCCGACCACGCCGCACTCGCGGCAGACCACGTGATGGTGGTTGTCCCCAGTGCGTCGCTCGTAGCGGGCCGCGCCACCGGCCGGCTCGATTCGCCGGGCCAGACCGGCTTCGGCGAAGACGTTCAGCACGTCGTAGACCGCCTGGGTGGAGACCGAGTCGATGCGGCTGCGCACCTGGCGGGCGATGTCGTCCACGCCGAGATGCCCGCCTTGCGCGAGCACGTCGAGGACGGCGAGCCGTGGCCGGGTGACCCGCAGACCCCGGCTGCGCAACTCCTCCTCGGCCGGCATCTGTCCATCGAAACACGCAGGTGGGCGCGGTACAAGATAGAACCATGGGCATCGTGGCGGTGGCCACAGCGGGTTCGGGTGGTTGCCGCGCGGTGCGCCTGTGCCAGGTTCGCCGGTCGGAACACCAGCCGGGAGCAGACGGTCAGAACACCAGCCGGGAGCAGAGCAGACAAGTCAGGATGATCATGACAGCGGCAGCGATCATGCCGACGCCGTAGGTGACCGTACGGGCGTTGCGCTCCGCACCGTCGAGCGCCGCCAGGTCCTGCGGCGGCAGCGTGCCGGGCGGAGCCGGATTGACCACCACCGGCGGACGCCAGCCGGGCGGCGGCGGACTGCCGACCGGTGGCCCGCTGTAGCCGACCGGCCCGGCACCGGCCGACCCGTCCGGTCCGGCCGACTCACCTGGGATCCCCGGACCGCTCGCCCGTGGCGGCCCGGAGACACCGCCGGGGGCGTCCGGGTCCGGGCGCCGCCAGTACGCGTCGTCGCCCGCGCCGTCATCTGTGGTCACGACAGACGACGCTATCAATTCACCGGCCCGCTCCGATGGCTCGGCCAGCGCGGTGCCGGGCTCCAACGGCTCACCGGCCGGGACGGTAACCTGGTGGGGTGCGAACAACGGATGAGCGGTGACCGGCCTCACCGTGCCGGACGGCCGTGGTGACGACGATCGTCTCGTCGACCTGAGCGACGACGACGCGCCGCTGCTGCCCGAGCAGACCAGCGACGACACCGACCTGGGCTGGGGCGAGCGGACCACCAGCTCGGACGACGCCTGGTTGTTGGCCGAGCGTCCACCGCACTGGAGCTGACGAGTCGCTCTGCCCGCCGTCGGTCCGGGTCAGCTGTTCGTCGATCCCGCTGCGGCAGGTGCCTTGGTCGAGCCGCCGGACGTCGAGGTGCCGCCGGAACTGTTCGACGAGCTGCCACCGCTGTCGGTCTTGCTGCCGCTGTCGGTCTTGCCGCCGGAGGACGCCGCGGCGTCCTTCTTCTCCGCGGGCTTGTCCGACGACGGCGCCGAGGAACCGTTGGTCGAGCCGCCGCCCTGGCCGCTGCGCGAGTCGGTCCGGTAGAAGCCGGAGCCCTTGAAGACGATGCCCACCGAGTTGAACACCTTGCGAAGTCGCCCGGTGCACGACGGGCAGTCGCGCAGTGGTTCGTCGGTGAACGACTGCACCGCCTCGAGCTGGTGTCCGCACGCGGTGCAGGCGTACTGGTACGTAGGCACGGTCTCCTCCGACACTGGCTAGGCCATCTGGCACTCAACCCATTCGAGTGCCAATGATCCGCCATCGGACCCCACTACGTCCAGCGGGAAGCGGCAGAGCTCACCGTGCGGGAGTGAACCAGCGCACCTCCGACGGTGTGATCACCGCTGACACCGGTCGGTCGTGCGGCTCGGCCGGGACCTGCGGCAGCAGCTCGCCGTCGTGCAGCAGGGCGACCACCGGTACGCCACCGGGCACCCGGGCGAGCGCCCGGTCGTAGGAGCCGCCACCACGACCCAGCCGTACGCCGTGGTGGTCGACGGCGAGGGCCGGCACCACGACGAGCTCGACGTCGGCCACCGCCGCGCGGCCCAGCCGGGGACCGGCCGGTTGCCGCAGTCCAACGGTGCCTGTCCGGTCGGAGGTGCCTGTCCGGCCGGACGCGCCGGCCTGGCCGGAGGTGCCGTCCTGGCCCGACGTACCGGTCGGATCCGGCCCGTCGAACCGGGCCCAGTCGAGGTCCCGGTCGGGCAGCAGGACCGGCAGCAGCACCCGGTCTGGTCCGCCGACCGCCTCGGCGAGCAGGCCGGCGAGCCCCGGACCACCGGGTTCGCTGCCGATCGGCAGGTACCCGGCGACCTGCGCCGGCCTGACCAGATCGATCAGCTGACGTACGGTGGCCCTGACCCGGCTACCGGCCAGGGTGAGCTGATCGGACGTCAGCTTGCGCCGCTGGGCGAGAATGTCAGAACGGAGTCTGTCCTTGATCGATGGACAGGCGTTCGCTCCATCGGGAAAATCCGACACTCAACACTCCTGGTGGCAACCGCTGCGGAATATCTGGCTTGTGTCAGCATCGCACCATCAGGTGCAGAATCCTCTGGGGGAAGCGTGACCCTGCGCGGACGGTTGACCACCGCTTTCCTCACGGTCGTGCTCGGGCCGGTCCTGCTCGGGGCGTTCTTCGTCGGCGCGACCGTCGCGGCGGTCGGGCAGAGCCGTTCCACCGAACGCCTCGACCTGGCCACCGCCAGCGTCGGCACTTCGGTCAACGCGCTGTGCAGCCAGCTGGAGGCTGCTGCGGGCGCGGTGGCTCTGCTGCTGCCCGATCCGGCCCGACTGGCCGTTGCCGCAGACCAGGCGGTGGCCCGTGGCCTCGCCTCCGCGGTCCAGGTGATCGGCCCGGACGGTGCGTCGATCGTGGCCACCGCCGACCCGCCGTCGGCGCCCTGGGTCGACTGTGCGAGCGGGCGGGACGACAACGGTGGAAGTGGCAGCACCGGTAGTGGACAGTCGGGGCAGGCGCCATCGGCGGACACCGGCACCGGGTCGCCGGACGGCACCGGGTCGGCGACGGTACCCGCGCCGGACGGCACCGGTGGCAGCGGGGCGATGCCGACCCTCGCGGCGTTCGCCGAGGTCCGGGACGAGAACGGTGCCCTGGTCGGTCAGGTGTCAGCGGTCAAGCTGCTGGACGCCGACCTCGTCGCCCGGCTCGCCGCGTCGACCGGCGTGGGCATCACCCTGCTCGCCGACACCGACCGGGCCACGGTGGTGCACAGCACCGAGCCGTCCGAGGTGCGGGGCAACGTGGTGGCCACCGCCGGCCGGCTCGCCGACGGCGGGACCAGCTGGACCGACGGCGGCCGGCAGGTGCGCCGGCTCGGCCCGGACGACGGCCAGCTGTTGCCGATGGTGCTGTCCACCCCCCGGGACCAGCTGTCCGGTCTGTACGCGGTGCTGGTGGCGACGGTCGTCCTGGCAGGACTGCTCGCGGTGGTCGCCGCCTGGTGGCTGGCCCGGTCCACCACGCAGCCACTGGCCGAGCTCGCCGACGCCGCGAGCCGGGTGGTCGACGGTGACCTGGCCGCCCGGGTCCCGGTACGCGGCTCGGACGAGGTGAGCGAGCTCGCCACCATCTTCAACCGGATGACCCGCGAGGCGCAGGCGTACGTGCAGGCCCTGACCGCGAGCCGGGACCAGCTGCGCGGCCAGCTGACGATCCTGGGCGACACCCTGTCGAGCACCCACGATCTGCAGCGCATCCTGCGGGTGATTCTGCAGACCGCGCTGGCCGCGACCGGGGCGCGGGACGGTGCCGTACTGGTGCTAGACCCGGCGGCCGGGGTACTGGTCGGCCAGTCGTCCAACCGGACGACCCCGTCCGGCACCGGCCCGGCGGCCACGTCGTCCGGCACCGGCCCGGCGGCGACCACGGCCGGCACCGGCCCGGCGGCCGACCAGCTGGCGGGACCGGCCGCGGCCGCCAGCCAGGTGAGCCCGGACGGGACGCTGCACGTACCGCTCGGCAGTGGACTGCTCGGCACGGTGGCCGTCAGTGGTCAGCCGAAACGGGGACGGATCGAACGCGACGGTCCTGCCCTGTCGGCGTACGAGCCGGCCTGCCGGACCTATGTCGCGGTGCCCTTCTCGGTGCCGAACTGGACCGATGAGCTCGGCGTGGGGGTGCCCGGGGCGGGTGGGCAGCGCGCCCCCGGCCGGCATGGTCCGGGCGCGCCCGCCGCGTTCGGGGTGCTGGCCGTCTACGACCGGCTCGGCGGCGACGAGTTCGACGACGCCGATCTGATGACGCTGCGGACCTTCGCCGGGCATGCGGCGGTGGCGGTCAACAACGTACGGATGCACAAGGAGGCCGAGCGGCTGTCGGTGACCGACCCGCTGACCGGGCTGTGGAACTACCGGCACCTGCGAGAGTCGATCCACCGGGAGATCGAACGGGCCAACCGGTTCGGTCGGATGCTCGCCGTACTCGTGCTCGACCTGGACCGGTTCAAGGACATCAACGACACGTACGGGCACGCGGCCGGGGACAGCGTCCTGGTCGAGTTCGCCCGCCGGATCCGCGCCGAGATCCGTGAGGTGGACCTGGCCTTCCGGCAGGGCGGCGAGGAGTTCGTGGTGCTGTTGCCGGAGACCGACGTCCGTGGCGCGGCCACCGTCGCGGAGCGGCTCTGTGCCGCGATCCGCGACCGCCCGATCCGGGTCGAGCCGTACGCTGGGGCCGGCCGGCGGGCACACGCCACCGTGTCGGTAACGGTATCGATCGGCATTGCCGTCTACCCGGACCACGCCGGCGACGGCGAGGAGGTCCTCGACGCCGCCGACGACGCGCTGTATGCCGCGAAAGCGGCTGGCCGGGACACTTTCCACGTCGCTGACCGGGCGCCGGCCCGGTCGACCCGGGTACCGGCGGGCGGCGGCGCGGCCACCCAAGAGGGCGGACCGCCGCGCGGTGGCGGCGCGTCTTTCGGGCCACACCCGCCGCGACAGACCCGTGGCCGATAGTCTCGCGGCATGTCGGAGCATGCAGCCACCCCAGCAACGACCCCCACCGCCAACGCGGATCAGCGGGCGGTGAAGGCGGTCATCCCCGCCGCCGGGCTCGCCACCCGGTTCCTGCCGGCCACCAAGGCCGTGCCGAAGGAACTTCTCCCACTGGTCGACCGGCCGGTCCTGCAGTACATCGTCGAGGAGGCCACCGCCGCCGGGATCAACGACGTACTGCTGATCACCGGCCGGGGCAAGACCTCCATGGTCGACCACTTCGACCGGCAGCCCTACCTGGAAGGCCGGCTCGCCGACAAGGGCGACCAGGAGCGGCTGGCCGCGATCCGGCGGCCGAGCGAGCTGGCCGAGATCTACACCTGCCGCCAGCACGAGCCGCTCGGACTGGGCCACGCGGTGGGCTGCGCGCAGAGCCACGTCGGCAACGAACCGTTCGCGGTGCTGCTCGGCGACGAGTTCGTCGACGAGAACGACCCGCTGCTGCCGGCCATGATCGACCTGCAGGCCCGAGCCGGCGGGATCGTGCTGGCCTTCATGGAGGTGCCGCCGGCCGAAACCAAGCGGTACGGCATCGCGTCGGTCGAACCGGCCGCCGAGTCGGTGCAGAACGGTGCCGACATCGTCCGGGTGACCGGGCTGGTGGAGAAGCCGTCGGCCGAGGATGCGCCGAGCAACCTCGCGGTGCTGGGCCGCTACGTGCTGCCACCGAGCATCTTCGAGGCGATCAAGCGGACCAAGCCGGGCAGCGGCGGCGAGATTCAGCTGACCGACGCGATGGCGATGCTGCTGGCCGAGGGGACACCGGTGCACGGCATCGTCTACCGGGGCACCCGCTACGACACCGGGGCACCGCTGGGCTACCTGCAGGCCGTGGTGCAGATCGCCTGTCAGCGGGAAGGGCTTGGTGACGAGTTCCGGGCGTGGCTGAAGGAGTTCGTGGCCGACACGCCAGGGGTGCCCTCTACATGACCGCGACGGCCGGTGCCGAGGCGGCCTTCAACGAGCTGACGCCGCTCGCCGAATACCTGGGCAGTGTGCTGCGCAGGATTCGGCCGCTGCCGCCGCTCGACCTCGACCTGACCCAGGCGCACGGCAACCTCCTCGCTGAGGATGTCGTGGCACCGCATGCCTTTCCCGCGTTCGACCAGGCCGTCATCGACGGCTACGCGGCACGCTGGGAGGACATCGCCTCGGCCGGCCGGGGGAGCAAGGTGATCCCGGCCAGCCGGTCGGCGACCCCGGGCGTACCCCGCTCGGTGCGCCTCAACGTGGTGGGCGACCTGGGCGCGGCGAGCTGGCGGCCGGTCCGGCTGACCCCGGGCACCTGCTTCTCGGTGGCGGCCGGGGCGCCGTTGCCGATCGCCGCCGACGTGGTGGTGCCGATCGACTGGACCGATCAGGGCATGGCCGCGGTGGAGATCTTCCAGGTGCCCCGGCGCGGGTCAGGGCTGCGGCGGGCCGGCGACGAACTGCCGGCCGGGGCGGTCCTGGCCCGCGCCGGCTCCTACGTGACGCCGGCGATGGTGGCGGTCTTCGCCGCCACCGGGATCGGGCACGTGGTGGTCCGGCCCAGCCCACGGGTGGTGATCGTGGCAACCGGCGACGAGTTGGTCGACGTGGGCCGCAGCAGCCAGCCAGGGCAGGTGGTGGATGCCAACTCGCACGCGCTCACCGCCGCTGTCGCCGAGGTGGGCGCGCTGGCGTACCGGGTGGGTATCTGCGACGACGATCCGGAGGGGCTGCGGGGGCTGCTCGAGGATCAGGCGATGCGGGCCGATCTGATCATCACCACCGGCGGCACCGGCACCGGGCCCGGCGACATGGTCCGGCGGATCTTTTCCCGACGGGAAGGGGGCCGCGCGGGGCCGGTCACCTTCACCGAGGTCGCGCTCTATCCCGGAACAGCCCTCGGATTCGGTACGGTCGGAGCCGAGGAGGTGCCCGTGGTCTGCCTGCCCGGGGAGCCCGGCTCCGCACTGGTCGGGTTCGAGGTGCTGGCCCGGCCGGTGATCCAGTTGCTGGCCGGTGCCGAGCCGGTGTTCCGGCCGAGTGTGCGTGCCCATCTGCTGGAGACCGTGTCGTCGCCGGTCGGCCTGCGGGAGTTCCGTCCGGCCAACGTCGCGGAGCGGCGCGGCGGCGGCTACACCGTGCAGCCGCTGCCCGGCGGGCCGTTCACCCTGTCCGGGCTGGCCGAGGCGAACGGCCTGCTGGTGCTCGGTGAGCGGGTGACCACCGCCGCCGCCGGGTCCACCGTCGACGTGTTGCTGCTGGACCGGCAGCGGTGATCGGGGACGAGGCTCCGGGCTGGCCGGTGGTGCTCACCGACGGTCCGGTGCTGCTGCGCCCGTACCGTCGCAGTGACGCCGCTGACTGGTCGGCGGTCCGGCGGCGTAACCAGCCCTGGCTGGCCCCGTGGGAGCCGGCGCCGCCGGGGCCGTGGCACGAGCTGAACTCGCCGGACGCGTTCCGCTACCTCTACCGTGACCAGCGTCGACAGTCGCGGCGCGGTGAGAGTATGCCGTTCGCGGTCTGTCTGGTCGAGGCGGGTGCCGAACGGCTGGTGGGTCACCTGAACATCGGCAACATCGTGCGGCGGGCGTTCTGCTCCGGCTACGCCGGCTACTGGGTGGACGCGGCGGTCGCCGGGCGGGGGGTGATCCCGACCGCGTTGGCCCTGGCGGTGGACCATGCCTTCGCCGCTGGCGGACTGCACCGGATCGAGGTCAACGTCCGACCGGAGAACATTCCGTCACGGCGTGTAGTTGAAAAGCTGGGTTTCCGTGAGGAGTCCTACCACCATCGTTACATGCACATCGACGGTGCCTGGCGTGACCACATCGGATACGCCCTGACCAGCGAGGATGTGCTGGTCGAAGGGGGACTGCTGGCCCGTTGGCGGCGGCTGCAGGCCAGTGCCCACTGAACACAACCGCCGGCCATGGTCGGCGCGGCGTACAAAATTCCTGGTCGGACGCCCGTAACCTCAAGTAACGAGAAGGTACGGCAACCTATCAAGCCTTTCATGTCCGTGCATGGGTGGCGGGTTGCCTCGGGGTGACGGGAGGGGTGAGGGTGCCGACCTCGGTGCTCCTCGCCGTCCTCGCCGCCGCCGGGCTGCTCGCCCTCGCACCGGCGCTGGTCCGCCGGTACGACGCTACCGAGCGCCTGGTGGCGGAGCGGGCGCAGTCGACGGCGCGGGTGCTGCAACGCCGCCGCCGTCGTCGCACCGTGCCCGGGAAACGGCCGGTCAACCCGCCCCGCCGGCTTACCGTGCGCCGCGCGGCCGGTCCGGAAGGTGGTACGGCGTCCGACGCCGGGTCGTTCAACGATCCGTCCGCTCCGCTGCCGGCCGGCGGTCGACCAGGCGCCGGTCGACGGGGCGGCCGGCTGCGGCTCGTCCCGACTGCCGGCGTCCGACCGCGCCGTGCCCCAGCCCGTCGGCACACCCCGGCGGTGGTTCGCCGCCGGCGGGTCTTCGCCGCCTTGCTGCTGCTCAACCTGGTCGAGCTGATCGGGGTGCTGGTGGTCGGCCCTGGCTTCTGGATCAGCTTCGCGGTCACTGCGGTGCTGCTCGCCGTGTACCTGGTGCATCTGCGCAACCGGGCGATCGCCGACCGCCGTCGCCGCCGGCACCGCGCCCGGGAAGCGGCCTGGCTGGCCGCCCGGCAGGCCGAGGTGCGCCGTGAGCAGGCCCGACGGGCCGCTGCCCGCCGGGAGCAGCAGCGCCGGCTCGCCGCCCAGCGGGAGGTGATGCGTCGCGCCGCGATGGGCCTGGACCGGCCGCGTGACCTGCCGGCGGCGGCCAGCGGTGGGGTCGGCGGGTCGGTCTCCTACCGCCGCACGGGCGGCCTGCGCGGCCGCGCCTACGAGGCCGGCCGCAGCTACGACGGCCGGTCCTGACCGGCGTCGAGGCGTGGTGGGAGCCGGGATGCGTGCCGGGCCGGCCAGCGCGGCCGGGCGGGATCGATTCGCGCGTCGGGTGCCCGACCTGTTAGCCTTGTCGCCGGTCCACTGCTGGTCTGGCAGCGGGTCACCCGATTCTGGGGCTGTGGCGCAGTCCGGTAGCGCACCTCGTTCGCATCGAGGGGGTCAGGGGTTCGAATCCCCTCAGCTCCACCACCGTACGTGTAAGGTCAGCAGAATTCGACCGGGTCGCCGGCGCTGATGACGCCGAACTCCAGCGGGCGCGCGTACACCCCGGCGCACGGCAGGGATCCGACGGCCTGCAGGCGGTTGTGCCGGCTCAGCACCTGCAGCAGCGCGATGTCCGGCTCGTCTTCACCGTGCCGCAGCGCCGGAACCACGCACCGTGGGGTCGGGATGACGACCTCCGCGACCACGTCGGGGCCGATCCGCAGCCGACGGCCCGGCCAGAGGTTCTCGACGAAGCCGGCGTTCGGGTCGGGCACCTCGACGACGATGTTGGGTCGGAAGCGCTGGCCGTGAACGGGCCGACCCGAGTGGGCCGCGAGGCCGGCCAGCGTCGCGGTCGTTATCAGGTGCAGGGGTGCGAAGTCGAAGAACGTGCCCGGTGGAGCGCCGGCAGCCAGACCAGAGCTGCCGGTCTCCGCGCTGCGCAGATCGTCCTCGGTGCGCACCTGGGTCGGGTCCATCCGCTCGATGCACGCGCCCGGCGCGGCCCGGTCGAGCAGGCGCACATCCCGGCCCAGCAGCTTGGACAGCGCCGGATCGCGGTGGCCGGTCACCGTCACGGTCTCGGTCGTACCGTCCGCCATGGTCAACCGGACCGCCGGGGCGCCGGTGGAGCCGGGGGGCGTCAGCGTGGACCGTACCGTCAGCATGTCCCGCCACAGGCGCGGGTTCTTCGCGCTGGCCACCTTGCCGGTGAGACAGTCGAGCACGGCGAAGGCCCGGTCGCCGGCGATGCCAGCCTCGTCCACGTACGCCTGGTCCAGATCCTCTCCCAGCATCGACTTGACCGGGTAGCGCGACAGCTGCCGAACCCTGCCCACCTGACCATCGTGGCTCATGCCTGTGGAACCTAGCGGACCTGCTCGGGTGATGGGTGGCCGTTCGCCCGGCCGCGTTCTCACCTCGCCTTTTCCAGGTGACGGGCCAAGACCCGCAGCAACTGTTCCTGCGCCGGCTCATCCCGCAGGTAGAAGTGTCCGCCGGGAAGGGTGTACAGGTCGAAGCCGCCGGTGGTGTACTGCTGCCAATCGGCCAGCAGGGCAGACGGGATGTAGTCGTCGGCGCCGCCGACCACCGTTATCGGGCACGGCAACGGCTCGCCCGGCACATACTCGTAACGCTCGAACATTTCCAGATCGGCGCGGTACGCGGGCAGCACCAGCCCGAGCAGCTCCGGTTCGGACCGGATAGCCGGGGGCAACCCACCGAACTGCTCGCTCAACGCGTCGATGAACTCCTCGTCCGGCAGCACGTGCAGTGGGGCACGTTGCAGGCCGTGGTGCGGCGGGGTGCACGCCGACAGCACCAGCCGGCGCGGGCCGGGAAGGCCACGGGCCCGCAGCTCCCGGGCGGTGTCGAACGCTACCAGCGCGCCGAGGCTGTGCCCGAAGAACACGAAGGGCTCAGCGAAGGTGAATTCGCTGACCAGCGCACTGACCAGGTCGGGCACGGCGGTGAAGAGCTTCTCGGTCAGCCGGGAACCGCGGCCGGGCAACTGGATGCCCAGAACCTCCGTGCTCGGCAACCGCTGTGCCCAGCGGATGTACTCGCCAGGCGATCCTCCGCTGTGTGGGAAGCAGTACAGGCGTGTCGGGGCATCCGGGCGTCGGGCCCGGAGCAGCGCCCACGGTGATGTCGTGCCGGTCATCGAGAGCTCACCTCTCCGATCGCGCTCATCCGTTCCTCCACCAAATCTGCGATCCGGGCGGCGGTGGGGTTCGTCAGGACCTCCTTGGCGGAGAACTCCACGCCGAACGCCGTCCTGGTCCAGGCCGCCAGACGTGTCGCGATCAGGGAATCTCCGCCCAGATCGAAGAAACTCTCGTGCTCGCCCACGTCGTTGATGCCCAGGACGTCGCCGATTGCCTGGCTCACTCGCCCGGCCACGCTCTCCTCGGACAGGGGGTCGCCGGCAGACGTTTCGGTAGCCGGCTCGTCTGGGGTGACGATGACCTGCCCCGCGTCGGCCTGCTGGGCCGCGGCAGGCGGCTCCACCAGGTACGGCCGGCGGTCGAACGGATAGAGCGGCAGTCGGACCAGTCGAGGCGTCCGATCCTGATGCAGGCTCGGCCAGTCCAGGGTGACCCCGGCTGCCCAGAGCCGGCCTGCGGCGTGCAGCAGGCTATGGGTGTCGGCAGTCCGGTCGGCGGGGTGCGGCAGCGAGCTGAGAATCGTGTGGGCCCCGTTGGCGGCCGGATGCTGACGCGCGAGGCTGCTCAGCACCCGGCCGGGTCCGACCTCGACGAGTATCTGGCTGGGATCGTCGAGCAGATGCTGCAGCGCGGCATCGAAGCGCACCGGGCGGCGCAGGTGTGACGACCAGTACGCCGCAGCGGCGGCCTCGTCACCGGTCGCCCATCGGCCGAGAGTGTCGGAAAGGAAACGCACCTGCGGCGGTTGTGGTTTAACGGCGCTGACCGCAGCCTCGAACTCGGCCATTATCGGCTCCACCAGCGCGGAATGGCCTGCGGTCGAGATCCGCAGGAGGCGCGCGTCGACGCCGCGGTCACGCAGCTCGGCGGTGAATGCCTCTACCGAGGCGGCGGGGCCGGTGACCGTGCACTGACCGGGTCCGTTGACCGATCCCACGGAGAGGTCGTCCGGAAGCAGCGCCATCAGCTCCTCTTCGTGGAGCGGCACTGCGGCCATCCGGCCGGCCGGCAGTCCCTGCAACAGCCGGCCCCGGGTGACGACCAGACTGATCGCCTCGGCCAACGGCAGGATCGCGGCCGCGCACGCCGCCGCGTACGCCCCGAGGCTGTGGCCGACGACCGCCGAGGGGGTGACACCCCAGGACTGCCAGAGCCGGGTCAAGGCGTACTCGACGACGAAGACCGCCGGCTGCCCGACACCAATCGTCGCCATCTGCTCGGTGGCCTTCTCGACGTCACCGGCCTCGGGGAACAGGATCGTGCGCAGGTCAGTGCCGAGAAGCGGCGCAGCGTAGTCGCAGGCGGCATCGATCGCCTCCCGGTACACGGGTTCGCGTTCGTAGAGCTCCCGGGTCATGCCGACGTGCTGGCCGCCCTGCCCGGGGTACATGAACACGACGGGCCGGGCGGCTGGCCTTCCGTCGTTGGTGATCAGGCGTTCGGGATCCTCGCCGGCGAACACTCCTGCGGCGTCGGCAGCGCCGTCGCACACCGCGAACCGGCGGAACGGCTGCGCGGGCCGGCCCACCTGCAACGTCCTCGCCACATCGGCCAGGTCGAGCGCCGGGTCCTCGCGTAACCGTGCGGCGAGGGTCCGGCTCAGGGTGTCCAGCGCCGCAGGAGTGCGGGCGGAGAGGACGACGAGCTGCGGTGTGCCGGTCCGGCCGGCCGTAGGTGCGGGAACCGGCGGCTGCTCCAGGATGACGTGGGCGTTGGTGCCACCGATGCCGAGGGCGTTGACTCCGGCCAGTCGGGGACGCCCGTCAGGCTGCCACGGAACGAGGGCAGTGGCGACGGAGAACGGGCTGGTCGCGAAGTCGATCTCCGGATTGGCTTCCTCGAAGTGCAGGCTGGGCGGGATGAGCCCGTGCTCGACGGCGAAGACCGCCTTGATGAAGCTGGTGACGCCGGCCGCCGCGTCGGTGTGCCCGACGTTGGTCTTGACGGAGCCGATACGGCAGAAGCCACTGTCGTCGGTATCGGCCCGGAACGCCCGGGTCAGCGCGGCGACCTCGATCGGATCACCCAGCGGCGTCCCGGTGCCGTGCGTCTCGACGTAGGTGACGTCGCGCGCGTTCACCCCGGCGACCAGCTGGGCGGTGCGGATCACCTGGGCTTGCCCGTCGATGCTCGGCGCGGTGAAGCCGACCTTCCCACCCCCGTCGTTGTTGACGGCGGTGCCGCGCAGAACCGCGTGGATGTGATTGCCGGCGCGAAGCGCGTCGCCGAGCGGGCGCAGCACCACCAGGCCCACGGCGCTGCCGCCGACGGCACCCGTGGCCTTGGCGTCGAAGGCTCGGCAGTGCCCGTCGGCTGCCAGGATGCCGCCCTCGGTGTAACCGCTCGACGGCCGGGGCACGTGCACCGTGGCGCCGCCAGCGAGCGCGATGTCGCACTCGCCCGCCAGGAGCGCCTGAGCCGCGAGGTGGATGGCCACCAGCGAGGTCGAGCAGGCCGTCTGCACCGTCATCGCGGGACCGCGCAGGCCGAGTTTGTGAGCGGTCCGGGTGGCCAGGAAGTCCGGGCCGGTGGCGATGCGGATCTGCCAGTCGTCGAGGAACGGCAGCCGGCTCCGGGCCGCATGCAGGGCTGCGGCGTATCCGGTGGTGCTACCGCCGGCGTACACGCCGATGAGCCCGTCATAGGTGGCCGGGTCGCAGGCCGCGTCTTCCAGGGCGTGATAGGCGCATTCCAGGAAGACCCGCTGCTGGGGATCGATGACCAGGGCTTCCCCTGGCGGATACCCGAAGAACGCGGCGTCGAACATCTCGCCGTCGTCGAGCACGCCGTACCCGGAGTAGTGCTCGCCGGTCCCGTCGGCCGTTGTCGCGGTGTGGATCTGTACCGACTCGACGCCGTCGCAGACGTTGCGCCAGAACCAGTCGACGTCGGGCGCCCCGGGAAAGCGTCCCGCCAAGCCGACGACAGCTACCAGGGCATCGATGTCAGCGTCCATCACGGCCTCCGTCTCCGTCCCCGGTCCCGTCGACCGGCGCGGACGGCCGGGCCGGCGTCTCCATCGCTTGCGCCGCCGTACGCCGCAGCGCTCTCTGGCGCGGGGAATTGCGGACGCGCCGGGTTTCCTCGCGCAGTTTCGCCGCCGCCGGCTGCTCGCTGGAACGGGTGAGATGATCCGCGAGGGCCTGGATCGTGTGATGCTCGAACAGGGCCATCAGGGGCAGCTCGTGCGCCAGCTCGCGGGTGATCCGGCGGTGCACGTCGGCCAGTTGCAGCGAGTGCCCGCCCAGATCGAAGAAACTGTCCGTGGTGCCGACCTCCGCGACCCCGAGGACTTCCCGCCAGATCTCCGCCAGCCGACGCTGCAGTGCGGTACTGGGTGCCGCCTGCGGATTCGGCAGGTCCGTCCGTGTGGCGGTGACCGGCGGCAGGGCCGCCCGGTCAACCTTGCCGTTCGCGGTGATCGGCAGCGAGTCGAGCGCCACGAAATGCCGGGGTACGAGGGCCGCCGGCAGCCGCTCGGCGAGGTACCGGTGCAGTTCTCTTGTTCGCGGGGGATCGGCCGGGTCGGCGGCCGTCACGTAAGCGATCAGGAACGCGTCGCCGGCCGCGTCCCCCGACTGCGCGATCACGTGCGCGGATCCCAGCGCTGGATGTTCCTGCAGGACCGCTGCCACCTCGCCGGGCTCCACCCGGTTCCCGCGGATCTTGACCTGGTCGTCGGCTCGGCCGAGGAAGTCGAGACTGCCGTCGGCGCGGCGGCGGGCGAGGTCACCGGTCCGGTACATCCGAGCACCGGACAGGTCCGCGAAGGGGTCGGGCAGGAACCGCTCCTCGGTCAGGTCGGGGCGGTTCAGATACCCACGTGCGACGCCGGGACCACCGATGAAGATCTCACCCGCCTCGTCTTCGGCGACCGGCCGCAGACCCTCGGCGAGCAGGTACACGTGAGCGTCCGGCAACGGACGGCCGATGGACGGTAACCGGGGAACGCCTTCTCCGGCCGGGCGGACCGGACCGGAGGTGACGATCACCGTGGTCTCGGTCGGACCGTAGTTGTTGACCAGACGGAACGGCAGGCCGGGCGCGGGCCGGACGTGCAACTGTTCGCCACCGGTGAGTAGTAGCCGAAGCCGGCACGACGCCGGCCAGGAGAGCCGGAGCAGTCGCTCTGCGATCGCCGTGGTGAAGAATCCGACGGTGATGCCGGTGTCCACGATGAAGTCACGCAACGTCTCCGGCGACAGCACGGTCGCCGGTTCCACGGTCTGCAGGCAGGCACCGACCGCCAGGGTGGGCCAGATGTCCCACACCGAGGCGTCGAAGCCGGGTGACGCCACCAGCGCCACCGTGTCGGACGCGGTAAGTTCGAACTCTTCGATGTCGCATCGGATGAAACTCGCGAGCGAGCCGTGTTCGATCTGCACGCCTTTAGGGGTGCCGGTGGAGCCGGAGGTGAAGACGACGTACGCGAGGTTCTCCGGGCCGGCGTCGACGGCCGGCACCGGCGTCGGCGTCAGCTCGTCGGTGCCGACCCCGCCGTCGAGTTCGACGATCGGGACGCCCGCCAGCTCGGGGCAGTCCAGGTCACCGGCGTGGTGCTTGCTGGTGACGACCGCTACCGGACCGGCCATCGAGAGGGTCTGACGGATCCGCAGCGCCGGCTGCTGTGGATCGACCGGAAGATAGCCGGCGCCGGACTTCAGCGCCGCGACGGCCGCGACCACCTGGTCGATACCGCGTGGCAGGCAGATGCCGACCAGGGCCTCCGGCTTCGCGCCGTACGCCCGCAACAGCGCCGCGAGCCGGTCACCGTACTCGTTGAGCGTGCCGTAGGACAGGGTACGGCCGCCGTCGCGGATCGCCGGACGCTCAGCGACGGCGGCTGCCTGCTTCTCGAAGAGGTGATGGGCCAAGGGTGACGGCGGGTCGTGATCGCTCACAGCGGCCTCCGGTCGAGGGTCAGGGCGTCAGTCCTGTGTTCACGGTGTGGTGGAAACTGTCGAAAGCTCCGCGGGCGAGGATTCGCCGCCGTCGGGAGCGGGCCGGGTGCGCCGGGGCAGACCCACCAGGGCGACCAGGGCGGACAGGCCGACGACGACCGCGCCGATCACGAAGGCCAGGTGCAGCCCATGGGCGAACGCCTCGGCGGTGACGCGTTCCAGGTCGCCGGTGAAGTTGGACAGGTCCGGTGACTGGCCGGCGGCGATCTGGTCGGCGGCGTCGCCGCTCAGTTGCTCGGGGAGCCCAGCGTCGGCGAGCCGGCCCCGCAGATCGGAGGTCAGCCCGATCGCCTGCACGGTGCCGAGCACAGCGATGCCGACGACCGTGCCGAACTGCAGCGCGGTCTCCACCGTGCCGGACGCGGCACCGGCCTGCTGTGGCGGCACGGATCCCAGGGCCACCGCGTTGGTGGGCGGCAGCGCCAGCCCCCAGCCGACCCCGATCAGCGCCACTGCCCAGGAAAGATGCAGGTAGGGGGTGTCCACGCCGCCGAGGGTGAGGCCGAACAGACCGACAGCGCCCAGCAGCAGCCCGCCGGTGACGAGCAGGGCGGCACCGAGCCGGGCGAACAGCCACCCGGCGAGGGGCGCCATCACGGTGAGCGCGATGGCCGCGGGAAGGAAACCGAGGCCGGCGCCGAGCGGGCCGTACCCGAGCACCTCCTGCAGGAGAAGTGAGAGGAAGTAGAACGACGAGGAGAGTGCGAAACCCATGACGAACGAGATGACGCTCGCTGCGGCGAACGCGCGTTGCCCGAGCAGCCGTACCGGCATCATCGGGTGCGTCTGCCGCAACTCCACGACCAGGAACGCGACCAGTGCCACCGCCGCGACCACGAAGGCACCCACGATCACCGGCGAGGTCCAGCCCTGGACGTTCCCCTCGATCACGGCGTAGGCGAGGGCGGCCGACCACAGCGCGCCCAGCACCAGGCCCGGCACGTCGATCCGGCCCTGCCGGTTGCGGGCCGCCGCCGGCACCACCGTGACGAGCAGCACTATGACGGCGACCCCGACCGGCAGGTTGATTCCGAAGATGCTGCGCCAGCCAAGGGTCTCCACAAGCCAGCCACCGACGACCGGTCCGAGCGCGATCGCCGCGCCCGTCAGGCCGCTCCAGATGCCCACCAGGCGGGCCCGGTGGGCCGCGTCCCTGGAGATCTGCGCGATCATCGCCAAGCTGCCCGGCACCAGCATCGCCGCGGCCGCGCCCTGCAGCGCGCGGCCGGCGATCAGCGCGCCGACGCTGGGGGCGAAGGCACACAACGCCGATCCGGCGACGAACAGGCCGAGGCTGATGATCAGCCCGGTACGGTGCCCGAGCCGGTCGCTGATGAGCCCGCCGACCAGCAGCAGGCTGGCGAAGGAGATCGCGTAGGCGTCGAAGATCCATTGCAGCCCGGCGAGCGACGCGTTCAGGTCCTCGCGGATGGCCGGCATCGCGACGGCGCTGATCGACAGGTCCAGCATCGCCAGGAAGGCGGCGGCGAAGACGGCGATGGTGGATAGCAGGCCGTGTTTAGGCCGCCCAGGCGCGGAGGCAGTCATTGGTGTCCTCTAGAGGTTCGTTCTCGGGCACGGAACATGGCGGTACGTCGACGCGGAGGGCGGCGAGGTACCGAAGGTGGATCGGGCGTGGACCGGATCAGTGATCCGGGTCGAGCAGTGGGAACAGGCGGGCGATCGCCGCGACCGGCGCGGACCCCTGTGGACGGGTCTCGGGCCGGGTCTCGCGGTGGCGATACTCGGCCAGGAGATCGCGGATCTTCGCGCCGAGAGCGGTGAGTTCCTTCGGCGTGAGGTAGATGACCTCGCTGAATGCCTGGTCGTTGCGCCAGCGCGGCGGTGCCTGCTCGCGTAGCGCCAGCCAACGTCGGTAGCTTTCGTCCTCGAGCCCACGGGCGAGGCAGCTCATCGGCTCGTCGGCCACCTGCGCCACGCCCGGACGGATCAGCCGCCAGGGCCGGATCCGTCCCCGCGTCGTGGGCACCGGTTCGATCAGCCGGTACCGCGCCAGTTGACGCAGGTGGAACGAATAGGTCCCCGTGTTGCCACCCAGTTCCCGGGCGGCCTCCGTGGCAGTGAGCGTCTCCCGGGTGCGCAGCAGCTCCATGAGAGCGGCCCGGACCGGGTGCTGCAGCACGGTGACCACCACGCCGTCGCGGATCGGGTGAGCCGGGTTGGATCCGCCGGCCGCGACGTCGCCTTCTGTCGGCGAGCTCTCGTGAAGCTGATTCGCCATCGCCCCAGGGCCGTCGTCGTCGGCCACCCGATCGGATGGGTCGGGTTTGTCGTGGGCTTGTCCATCCGTCACTTTGCAAAGTATTCTTCTCTGCAAAGTGGATGTCAAGCCGGGCTCGCCCGACCATTCGCTCGTCGCCACCGTCCGAAAACGATGGCGGTATCGCAGGTACGCCACACCACACACCCGGGCACCGGTGAACGCGACGGACCCTGCCGGGAGGCAGCCACCGGCGTCGGCGTGCGCCGTCCGACTTGGAGAGGAACCAGTTATGTCCGTACTGCCCGTCCGGCTCTTCGGAGACCCAGTGCTCACCACGCCGGCGCATGAGGTGACCGCGTTCGACGCGGAGCTGCGCCGGCTCGTCAGGGATCTGGACGACACGCTGACTGATGAACGCGGCGCCGGGCTCGCCGCCCCGCAACTCGGCATCAGCCTGCGCGTCTTCGCGTTTCACGTCGAAGATTTGCACGGACACCTGGTCAATCCGGTGCTGAGCTTCCCCGACGAGGAGGAGCAGGACGGCCCAGAGGGCTGCTTGTCGATGCCAGGGTTGTACTTCGACACCAAACGCCGGCAGAACGTCGTGGCCAAGGGCTTCAACCAGCACGGCGACCCGCTGCAGATCGTCGGCTCCGGCTATCTGGCCCGCTGCCTGCAGCACGAGACCGACCACCTCGACGGCGTACTGTTCATCGACCGGATGGACAGCGAGCGCCGCAAGGCGGCGATGAGGGAAATCCGGCGCGCCGAGTGGAACACCGGTACGGACCTCCGCGTCAAGATCAGCCCGCACGCTGTCTTCGGCCGGCTGGGCTGACCCCCCGGCCCGGCAGCAGGCCCGCGGCCGCACCGGGGCACGCCATTCGGTCGTCATCGGATTCCTTCCGTGGATACTCCGGCCTTCAGGCCGGGGAGGAAACGGAACTCCTGCTGAGCAGGGCAGGGAAAGCCGATCCGCCGCCCGGGCGGATCGGCGTCCACCCCACACGCGACCCCACGGCTCACGGCCGAATCGTTAGACTGTGGACTGTGTCCAGGACCGTGAAGCGGGCGTTCAAGTACCGCTTCTACCCCACCCCGGAGCAGGCGGCCGAGCTCGCCCGGACGTTCGGTTGTGTCCGGCTGGTCTACAACATGGCCCTGGCCGCCCGCAGCGAGGCGTGGACCCTGCGTCGGGAGCGGGTCACCTACAACGCGACGTCGGCGATGCTGACCGGGTGGAAGAAGACCGACGACCTGGCGTTCCTCAACGACGTCTCCTGCGTCCCTCTGCAGCAGGCGTTGCGGCACCTGCAGGCCGCGTTCGCCAACTTCTGGGCGAAACGGGCCCGGTATCCGTCGTTCAAGTCGAGGAAGCGGTCGCGGCGGTCGGCGGAGTACACCGCCAGCGCGTTCCGGTGGCGTGACGGCCGGCTGACCCTGGCGAAGATGTCTGATCCGTTGGACATCGTGTGGTCCCGGCCGTTGCCGGAGGGTGCGGCGCCGTCGACGGTGACGGTGTCGCAGGATCCGGCGGGCCGCTGGTTCGTGTCCCTGCTCTGCGACGACCGGATCGAGCCGGCCCCGGCGTCGGGTGCCGTGGTGGGGGTCGACGCCGGCCTCGACAGCCTGTTCACCCTGTCCACCGGGGAGAAGATCCCCAACCCGAGACATGAACGCCGCGACCGCGATCGGCTGGCCCGCGCCCAGCGGAACCTCGCACGCAAGGCCAGAGGTTCGGCGAACCGGGCGAAGGCCCGGTTGGCGGTGGCCCGGGTTCATGCCCGGATCGCCGACCGCCGCCGTGACCACCTGCACAAGTTGACCACTCGGCTCGTTCGTGAAACCCAAACGATCGTGATCGAGGACCTGACCGTCCGCACCATGATGGCCAACCACAGTCTGGCCCGCGCCATCTCGGACGCGGGCTGGCGGCGGTTCCGCACCATGCTGGGGTACAAAACGGACTGGTACGGCCGCGATCTGGTGGTCGTGGACCGCTGGTTCCCGTCGACCCGACTGTGCTCGGGCTGTGGCGTACTGGCTGAACACCTGCCGTTGCAGGTGCGGTCGTGGACCTGCCGGTGCGGGCAGGCCCATGACCGGGATGTCAACGCGGCCCGCAACATTCTCGCGGAGGGGCTCTCCGTGATTGCCTGTGGAGGCGGTGTAAGACCTCACCGGGAGTCCTCCTCTCGGACGGGGCGGTCGTCGGTGAAGCAGGAACCCCCTGGGGCGACCCAGGGAATCCCAGTCCTTTAGGGCGGGGAGGATTGTCAACGGGAGTCCATCGCCGGTCTGTCGATCGAGCCGTACCGGTCGCGGGGCATGGTGGCCCGGACCTCGATCCGTCCGGGCAGGTCGAGTCCCGCGAGCCGGTCGTGCAGGAAGGCCCGCACCTCGGCCACGCCGGGCGCGCGCTCGCCAGGGTGCCCGGTGACGACCGCCACGACTGTGAACCCACGGCGGGTCCGACGTCGCACCACCGCCGCGTCGAGCACTTGCGGGCACGTGTGCAGAACCCGGTCGACGAGGGCCACGTCGATGAATCCGCGGTGGCGCAGCAACCGTTCCCGGCGCGGGCCAAGGTAGCGCAGCACGCCCGTGGCGCTCACCATCGCGCAGTCGCACGTGGACTCCGACCGGCCGTCGGGTGTGGTGACCACCAGCGTGCCGGGCACGTTCGCGGGCAGGGCGGCCCCTGCGTCGTCGCACACCGACGCGGGGTACGACCCGAACAACTCCAGTTCCGGCGGTTCCAGCGGATCCGGAGCCGGCGTCAGGATCCCGGCCACCCGACCGCCCCACTGGTGGTAGGCGCTGATCGTGAACGCCGAGCCGGCGTCCTGCGCCAGGTGCGCCAGAGCAGGCAACTGGTCACCCGGCACGACGAGGTCCAGTGCCCGACCACGTCGGAGCCGAGCCGTCGCCCGTACGACGTCGGCCGGCCCCACCAGGCGGCGGGCCGTATCGGGTATCTCGCCGGGGTCGGCGGCGAACAGGAGCTTCGCGGCACGCATCCGCGCGGCGCTGGTCTCGACTGCGAGGATCTCATCCGCTACAGGACCGAGCACCACCACGTCGTTGTCCGGGCCGGCGTGCGACCGGCCGGCGACAACGGCGGCGGCCACCGCCAACTCGCTGTCCGGGTCCTGCCCCAGCCGTGCATCGGTACGGTCCGGCGGCACGGCCACGGCGGCCGCCGGACGGAACCGGGTCGCGTCAGCGGTGGCTAGCGACGCCACGGCCGCAGTGAAGTCCTGGAGCATCGCGTCGGCGCCCGCCCCGTCCAGGTTCTCCGCCCGGTAATCCAGCCGGATCCGGCAGACCGGCCAGTCGGCGCGGATGTGCAGGGTCCGCTCGAAGGTCGAGGACGTGTTGGGCGTGAAGAAGTCCCACCGGGCGGTCATTCCCGGCACGTCCAGCGCCAGCCCGGCCGGGGGCCGTGGGAAGGACATCCCGCACTGGGTCATCAGCCGGGAGGCGCTGTCGTCCGGCAGACCACGCAGCAGGCTCCGGAACGGCACCCGGCGGTACCGGCGCATCCGGCCCAGCGCGGCCCGCGCCTCGCGCACCGCGGCGGCCGGCGTAGCGGAATCCCCGGCGCGCACCAGCATCGGTACGACGTTGACCTGGACACCCGCGACCGCCCGGGTCCGCTCATCGCTGATGTCAGCGGCGACGGCGAGAATCGGCGCTGGCTCGCCGTACCAGGCGAGCTGCTGGGCAAACGTGGCGACCAGGCAGGTGAACGTGCTGACCTCGTGGCGGTTGGCGAGATCGCGCAGCGCCGTCACGTGGGCGATGTCCAGCTCCACGGTGCGGGTGGTCCGGATCCCGCGCACACCCGGGGTACGCCCCGACGGCAGCGGCATCGGCTCCCGATCATCGCTCAGTTCCCCGGCCCAGTAGCGGACCGCCTCGTCGGTCAGCGCCGGCTCCGCCTCCGGGATCATGACGTGGGGCAAGGGCTCGACGTCGACCGGAACGCCGGTGACGAGTCCGGTCAGGTACTCGGTGAAATCCCGGGCGACGAGGAACTTGCTGCGCCCGTCGAAGCCGGCGTGGTGCACGGCGAAGACGATCGTCCTGCGGCCGGGCCCGTGCCGTAGCTCGTGGAACCGGATCGGAGGTTCCACCGACAGGTCCCACCTGCGCCGGCTTTCGTGGCGGGCGGCCCACTCCCGCGCGGCGGCGCGTTCCGCCCCGGGCTCGCACGCGACATCGGTGGTGGTGAAGCGCAGGGCGTCGGCGGCGACATGGACGACCTGTCGCAGCGCGCCGTCGTCGTGCCGCAGCACCGAGCGCAACGGCGGGTGCCGGTGCAGGACCGCCTGGGCGGCCGCGCGCAGTCGCCGGCCGGTGAGCCCGGCACCCGCGCCGTGCGTGGTGAGCGTCACCGCGAAGTACCCGGTGCTGCTCAGGTTCGCATCGACCTGCTCCTCGGCCCAGAGCGCAAGCTGGGCCTGCGAGACCGGCAGGCTCGCCACCGGCGGTGCCGACGTCGTGACGCTCATGGCGCCGTGGCCCGCGACGGGCTCGTTCCGCGGGCCCGGCGGCCGCCGGCCAGCTCCTCGGAGATGAGGGTGGCGACCGCATCCCGGTCGATCTTGCCGCTCGGCGTCCGGGGCAGGGCCGGCACAACCAGGACGGAGACCGGCACAAAGACTGCGGGCAGCACCCGGCGCAGCGCGCTGATCAAGTCGTCGGCCGTCGTGGGGCCGGCGGTACCGGCCAACACGACGGCGGATCGCAGACTGCGGTTCCCCGAGCGGGTACGCACGACGACGGTGGCGGCGGCCTGGACCATCGGATGGGCGAGCAGTTGCGCGTCGACTTCGAGCAGATTCACCCGTACGCCGCGAAGTTTGACCTCGTCGTCCACCCGGGTGAGGAAGCGCAGCTCGCCGTTGACCAGCTCCACCAGATCACCGGTCCGAAAGGCACGGGTGTGCCCGTGTGGCGACAGCGGGATGTCGATGTAGCGTTCGGCTGTCAGTTCGGGCTGGTTGCGGTATCCACGAGACATCGGCAGGCCGGCCACCAGGAGCTCGCCCACCTCGGGCTGGTCCACGGAAACCGGATCGATCAGCACCTCGCAGTTCGGCAACGGGACCCCGATCGGCGGCAGGCCGGGCCAGTCGGCGCTCGGGCCGGTCAGTATGTGCGAGGTGACCATCGCCGACTCGCTCTGGCCGTAATGGTTGACCAGGCGGGCGCCGGGCAGACGGGCGAACATGCGCCGGATCTCGTCGGTACACACCACCTGCTCTCCCGCTGTGTTGACCTCCACCAGCTCCAGCCGGGCCGCCGCGTCGGCGTCCGCGTCGGCGGCCACGGCGAGCATCTGCAGGGCGACGTAGGGCATGAAGAGCCGTTGCACCCGGTGTTCGGCCAGCCAGGCCAGCAGCTGCCCCGGCTCCCGGCGCAGGCTTTCCGGCACGATGTGCAGGGTGCCGCCACCACAGAGGGTGCCGAGGATCTCCTGGAACGACACGTCGAAGTTGAGCGGCGCGAACTGCGCCGTGCGCAGGTCGGGGGCTGGCGAGTGGGCGGACTGCCAGGCGACCATGTTGTCCAGACAGCTGTGCGGAATCGCGACACCCTTCGGCCAGCCGGTGGAGCCCGAGGTGTAGATGAGGTAGACGTCCCGGTCGGGGTCGTGCGCCACGCTGCGGGCCGGTGGGGTGGCGCCGGCGGGGGAGGCACCGGGCTGCGGGATGCGCTGGGCGATCTCCGCGGGCCCTAGCTCCGGCCGGTCGCCGAGATGCAGCAGCACTGCGGGCTCGCTGTCCCGGAGCATGTGCTCCAACCGGGCGTGGGGGTACTCGATGTCAAGGGGTACGTAGGCAGCTCCGCACCCGGCGACGGCGAGCAGCGCAACGACCGCCTCGGCGCTGCGGGGGCAGGCTACCGCCACCCGGTCCCCGGGCACCACGCCTCTGGCCCGCAGCAGTTCCTGTACCTCCCAGGTCCACGCCGCCAGCTCGGCGTACGAGAAGCGCCGGTCGCCGTCGATGACTGCGGCGCGGTCCGGGTATCGCTCGACCGAGCGATGGAGAGAGTCGAGCAGACACGGCGGATCGGCCTCGCCGCCCCACATCGAGAGATAGGGGTAGCCGACGATTGCACTGCCGTTCTTCATCGGACCTCCTTCAGCGCAGACCCGGCGGCCACGGCGGAGTGGCGGGCGGCCGCCACCACCTCGGCCAGTTCAGCGACGGTTGGATGGTCGAACAGGGCACGCAGTGGCAGCGCGACGCCGAACTCACCGCGGATCCCCGCGATCACCGTCGTGGCGGTCATCGAGTCGCCGCCGAGGTCGAGGAAGTTCTCCGCGGGCTCGATGTCGTCGAGCCCCAGGGCCGACTCCCAGATCCGGGTCAGCCGGGCGGTGAGGGTGCCGTCGCTTGTCATTACGTTCCTTCCGAAACAGAGCGGATCGGGATCAGGTCAGCCAGCGCCCGCTCGGGCTCGGCGGTCCACCGGTTGAGCAGGTCGACGAAGGCGTCCCGGTGGCGCTGGACGGTGTCCGGCTCGAACAGGTCCGCTGCGGCCAGCAGGATCCCGTCGGCGGCGCTCCGGTCGTACGTGACATGCAGCTCCAACTCGAACCGCAGGGTGCGGGGCATAATGGGCCACTCGCTGCAACGCAACCCCGGCAGCGTCGGCACCGCAGCTCTGGGGTGCAGGTCGAACAGGACCTGCGCGAGCGCGGGCCGGTTCGGCAGGCGGGGTGCCCGACTGGCGGCAACGATCCGCTCGTACGGCAGTTCGTTGTGCTCCGACGCGGTCAGACAGGCGTCACGCACCCTGGCCAGCAGCTGTGTCAGCGACAGTTCCGAGGTGCAGGCGATGCGGATCGGGACCACGTTGACCAGGAATCCGACCAGCCCGTGGTCCTCTGGTCGCCACCGCCCGGACGAGGCGGTCGCGACGGTGATCTCGGCGGCTCCGCTGTCCGTGGTCAGCAGTCCGCTCCAGACCGCCAGCACGGTCATGAACGGCGTACAGCGCTGCCGCCGGCTCAGCTCGGCGATTCGTGCGGGCAGCTCGGCGGGTAGGTTGAACGCTGCGCAGAGAGCCTCATCGGTGCGCCGCCATTCGGCCGGGTATTCGAGCAGACCGGGGCCGGGCACGCCGGCTCCGGCAAGTTGGGTGCGCCAGAACCGCTCGTGCTCGGCCATCTCGTCGGCACGGGCCTGCTCAGCGTGCACGTAGTCCCGGTACGCCCGCGCGGGCGGCAGGGCCGGTTCCTCGCCGCGGATCAGCGCGGCATAGGCGGTGGCCAGCTCACCGAGCAGCACGGACATCGACCAGCCGTCCATCGCGATGTGGTGCACGGTGATCAGCAGGACGTGGTCGTCGGCGCCGAGGCGCGCGAGACCGGTCCGCAGCGGCGGCTCGGCCCGCAGGTCGAAGGAGCGCCCCCGGGCGGCGGCGATCCAGCTGTTCACCGCCTCGGCGCTGTCGTCTGCCCGGTCGCCCAGGTCCGTGAGCTCCAGAGCGAACTCATTGCCGAGTGACGCGGGCCCGACGATCTGTTCGGGGTACGGCCCGTCGTCGCTGTAGATGGTGCGCAGGATCTCGTGCCGGCCGACGAGCAGCTGCATCGAGGTCTGCAGGGCGGGTACGTCGAGGTCGCCGATGAGCCGGACGGCCCGCTGGATGACGTATCCGCCGCTGTCCGGTCGCAGCAGCTCACTGAAGAACAACCGGCTCTGCCCGGCGGAGAGCGGGGCACGGTGCGACGGCCCGGTCATGACGCCCCGGCGAGCACGTCGGTGCCGGTGTGGCTGGGCTCGATGTCGTCCAGCAGTCGCCCGGCGGCCCGCCCGTACGCCGGCATGTCGTCGGCGAGAGCGTCCGCCAGTTCCTGCCGCCAGACCGCGATGCGGCCGAGCGCGCCGGTGCAATAGATGTCGGCCAGGTCCTGCTCGCCGGGATCCATGCCGTCGGTCGCGGCCCGGGCGAGCACCAGCGACACCGTGACCAGTTCCTCGGCGAGCTGGCCGAACAGCACCAGCGCACGGCTACGGGTCAGCAGCTCGGCCCGGTCGGGAAACCGGCGGGCCGTGGCCAGGCAGGTCCGTGCGTACTCGTGGATACCCGCCGCGAGGGCGCGGCGGTGGTCGCGGTTGCGGTCCGACAGTGCGCCCGCCGGCAGGTCCGCCGGCACGGTCGCGGGGCCGGTCAGCTCGTCGGCGTTGTCCGGGGGTGGGTAGAAGTAGGAGAAGACGAGGTTGCTGGCAAGACGCATCTGCAACAGCACCTCGGTTCCACCGGCGATGCGGGTGCCCCGGGCGTCGCGGAAGAGCCGCTCCAGTGGGATCGCGGGGGCACCCCGGTCGCCCTTGCCCCGGGCCGTCTCGAAGCCCTCACCGGCGAGCAGCGTCATCGTGCGTTCCGCGACCCGCCAGCAGAGCAACGACGTGATGTCCTTCGCGGCGACCTGATCCGGCATGAGGTTGACGGTCGGGCCGTCGCCGCGCCCGTCGAGCATCGTCCACCGCGCCACGGTCTCCAGCGCATACGTATCCGCCTGTGACTCTGCGGTCATCCGGCGGATCTCGGGATAGTCGGCGAGTACCCGCCCGTCGACGGTGCGGCGGCGGGCGTACGCGCGAGAGTGGTCCAGGCAGGCGCGGGCGATCGCCAACGCTGGCGCGGCCACGATGTAGAGCCGGCCGCGGGACAGCACCGTGGCGCGTTCCGCGGTGAGCCACTCGCCTTCGCGTTCGTCGAGCAGATGGTGCGCCGGGACGTGGACGTCGCGCAGTGACAGCGCGCCGTTGGGGAAGCCCCGGAACCCCATGAAGCGCAGGCGTGCGCTGACCGAGAAGCCGGGCGTGTCGGTGTCCACGAAAAACACCCGGGTACGGTCACCGTCTTGTCCGCGAAGGGTTGCGGTGACCGCGACGAGGTCGGCGATGGGGCCGTTGCCGATGTAGAGCTTGTCGCCGTTGAGCAGATATCCGGTGCCGTCATGGACCGGCACGGCGGTAGTGCCCCGGGCGCGGTTCGCGGCGCCGGTCGGCTCGGTGTCGGCCATGGCGGTGACCGCGCCGGCCGCCATCCGGCGGGAAATGTGTTCGCGTAGCGGGCCGTCGGGCAGCACCGGCAGGTACGCCGCGGCGCCGATGCCGTTGTGGATGCCGAGCAGCATGCCGGCAGGAACGGACCAGCGGGCAGCGGCCTCAACCACCCGGAACGCGTTGAACGGCGACAGAGCACGGCCGCCCTGTTCGGCGCCGGCCAACAGGTGCAGACAGTTCTCGGCGTGCATCGCCGCGGGCAGGTCCGGCGGCAGCTGCCGGTTGGTGTCCACGGCCTCCGGGTCGACGGTGCGTTCGAGGATCTGCTGGATGTCCTCAACGGCCCGGTCGCCGACGGCCCGGTCGTCGCCGCGCTGCCGGGGGAACGGATGGATCGCCTGCCAGGGCAGCCGCCCGGCGCATATCTCCTCGAGCAGGCTGACCGCGCCGGGGACGCTGAGCATGTTGCGCTTCATCGGGTCAGGCCCGCCGGATCGGCATTGTGGCGCACCACCCTCATCAGCTCGGCGAGTTCACGCGTGCAGCCCCCCTCGGAGGCGGCAAAGCTCGCGGCGACCCGGTCCTGCCGCTCGGCACTCTGTTCCTGGCTCAGCTTGTACATGGCATCGACGCCGGTGATCTCGAACCGGAAGGCGCCGACGCCGCCGACGATGGATCTGAAGTAGCCCAGCGACGGTTGTGGGTCCCAGCCGGAGCCGAACGAGCGTTCGAATGCCTCCACGGTCCAGCGCACCACGTCGAGCGTTTCGTCCCCGGCGGGGATGGGGTGCACCGTGCCGTGTACGTGGATGGTGACGAAGTTCCAGGTCGGCGCGGCCGGGGTGGCGTTATAGAGGACCGGTGTGACATAGCCGTGCGGGCCGAGGAAGACCAGCGTCGCGGGCGACCCGGCGGTCAGCCCGGCCCAGTGCGGGTTGGCCCGGTTCATGTGTCCGAGCAGTACCGAGCCGGGCAGCGGCGCGTCGGCGGCGCCACCCTCGTCGGGGTGCGGGATGACCGGCAGATGGGTCAGCATCGGCGCGGGCTCGCCATTGCTGGCGAGAACCGCCAGCGGATTGCGGCGCATCTCGTCACGCAGCTGCGCAGGGTCGTGGTTCTGGTAGACGCCAGGTACGAACATTCGGGTCTCCAAGTGATTCGACGGGTGCGGCGCGGGATCGCGGTCACGATCTCGACGAACTCCCGGTGGCAGTCCGGAGCGGACAGGTGGCGGAGTGTGTCGGTCGTCGATCATCTCGCTGCGGCAGTCAGGGGCTCGCCCTGCTCGCGCAGCGCCTCTGCGAGAGACTCGGCGATCTCTCCCGCCCGAACTGCCACGTTGGACAGCAGCCCCGAGGACAGCCCATGGCTGTCCTCGGTGGCACCCTGCACGAAGATCCTGGAACGTATCCGTGGCGAAGTGAGCACCCGGTAGTCCCTGGCCAGTGCGACGCGACCGCCGGCATCAAGCTGGCAGTGCTCGAGCAGGGGGCCGAGGAAGCAACGCGGGTCCACCGGCCGGTACCCGGTGGCGAAGACCACGAGATCGCAAGTCATCGACTCGACATGGCCTTCGACCAGGTCGTGCACAGTGACGTCGGCGCCCGCCGGTGTCTGCACGCAGCGCGTGACGCGCGATAGGTTGTGAAAGTGCAACCGCTGGTCGTGGACTACCTTCTCCTGGTAACTGCGCTCGAACAAATCAGAAATGAGGTCGAGATCAACCACGGAGTAGTTCGTGCCGTCGTGGTACCGCCGCAACATCTGGCGGATATCGGGCGCCGCACGAAAATGCACGTCCACCGCCTCGGGATCAAAGATCCGGTTGGCAAAAGGGCTGTCGTCGGCGACCGAGTAACCGAATCGGGCGAAGACCGAGTGGACCTGCGCGTTGGGGCACACCTGGTGCAAATGGCTGGTCACCTCGGCGGCACTCTGCCCGGCCCCGATGACGAGGGCCTTACGAATCCCTGCCACATTGATCTCGCGGAGCCGGTGCAGAAGTTCGGAGCTGTGCCAGATCCGGTCCGACAACGTAATGCCCTCCGGTATCCACGGCTGCAGGCCGGCGGCGAAAACGATGTTGCGGGCACGGTGCCGGCGGATGCCGTCCGCCCGCTGCACCACGACGTCAACCTCCTGGACGACGTCCCCCGTGTACACCGGCTCGATGCCAATGACCTCGGAGCCGTATTCAACAACCCTCGAGAATCGCGCCGCCGCCCATTCGAGATAATCGTGGAACTCGATCCGGCTGGGGAAGAACGTCTTTCCGTTGATGAAGTCGACGAGTCGCCCTCGATCCTGCAAATAATGGAGGAAAGTGTAAGGGCTGCTCGGGCTTCGCATGGTGGCGAGATCCTTGAGGAACGAGATCTGCATCCGCGCCCCGTCGAGCAGCATTCCCTGGTGCCAGCCGAACTGGTTCTGCCGCTCCATAAACCGCAGCCGGCCGCCTCCGCCGGCTGCGGAGCCAAGCAAGCCCTGCTCCTGAAGCGCGATGGCTAGTGCGAGGTTCGACGGCCCGAACCCGATGCCGAGCACGTCCACTGGTGCATCGTCATAGTCCGCGTTGCTGCTCAATGCTAAACTCCCGTCAATGCTGCTCTTTGCGAAGACGCCGCTCAGAAAGCGAGTCGAATGTGGTACCGCCCCAACCAGTCATTGAGGTATAGGGCCATCTCCATGCTGAAACGGTTGACGACCGCTGCGGCCGGACCGTCCGGATCCTGGAGGTAGGCCCGGACGACATCGAGATCGAGCAGTTCGCGCACGGGTGCCGAGCTATCGCTGAGCATCTCGGATACGCGCTGACGCAGGACGTCGTTGTACCGCGGATCGGTGGTAGGCGGGTATCCGGCCTTCTGGCGGAAGAGCACCGACGGCGGCAGAAGGTCACGTACCGCCGCACGAAGCAGACTCTTCTCCCGGCCGTCGAAGGACTTCATCGCCCAAGGGACATTGAAAACGTAGTCCACCAGACGATGGTCGAGGAACGGCACGCGCCCCTCCAGCGCGGCCGCCATTCCGACGCGATCCTTGCGGTCAAGGATGATCCGTAGATAGCCTGTCAAGTTGAGGTGGGTCATCACCCTGGCGGCGCGGTCCTGCTCGCTCTCTCCCGCGAGGACAGGTACCTGGGCGACCATGTCGGAATACAGATCCCGCTCGAACGTCTCACTGTCCAGGTCCTTGACCAGGTCCTCGCGCAACAGCGCGGTGTTGCGCAGCTGGTTACGCCCGACCATACGGCGGGCGAACTCCAGCCACGGCAACGTTCCCGCGTCGTAGTAGTGCCGGTCCAGGAACCAGGCGTACCCGCCGAACAGCTCATCTGCCGCGTCACCGGTCAACGACACCTTGCAGGAACGCCGGAATTCCCGGCACAGCAAGAGCAGTGAGGTGTCGAGGTCACCGAGGGACGTCGGGTAGTCCCGTGCGATGAGCACCTCGGAGCGGGTGGCCGGGTCCATCAACTCATCCGTCCCCACCACCACGCGCGTGTGGTCGGCACCCAGGTGCTCCACCATACGTGCCACGAACGGGTGGTCCGGAGTGGCGCGGACTTCGTCGGGCGTGAAGTTCTCCGAGTGACCGGCGTAGTCCACCGAGAACGTCCGCAACGAACCGGCGTCCTTTTCACGCATGACCTTCGCCGACAAGGCGGCGATCGCGCTGGAGTCCAGACCGCCCGAAAGGAACACGCCCAGCGGCACATCCGATACGAGCTGGCTTCGCACACTCTGCTCGAGTAGCTCGCGCACCGTCGCCACCGTGGTGTCGAGGTCGTCGGTGTGCTCCCGCGCAGTCAGAGTCCAGTACGTGCTCTGCCGGGAGCCTCTCCGGCCGATTCGGCGCACCGTGCCCGGCACCATCTCGTGGACGCCCCTGAAGATGCCGTTTTCGGGACGCTTGACGAACGTGATGACCGCACGGAAGCCCTCCATGTCGACTTCCGGCACGACTCCGGGGTGCTCCAGGATCGCCTTGAGCTCCGAGCCGAAGACAACGCCGCCGTCGACCTCCGCGTAATAGAGCGGGTAGATCCCGAATCGATCCCGAATGAGGACGAGTTCCTCAGTGCGTCCGTCCCATACTGCAAAGGCGAACATCCCCACCAGCCGCTCAGCGCAGGCAGCTCCCCATTGCAGGTACGAACGCAGTACAACCTCGGTGTCGCTGGAGGTTTCGAACGTGTGTCCGTGCCCGGTCAGTTCGTTCCTGAGTGCGGCGTAGTTGAAGACCTCGCCGGTATAGGCCAGGGCGACGGCGCTCCCGTCGGCAGCCGTGTGCACCATCGGCTGCCGACCACCGGCGAGGTCGATGACGGACAGCCGGCGAACACCCATGCCGACGCCGGAACCGACCCAGCTGCCCTGTTCGTCGGGTCCGCGGCGATGCAGGGCGGAGCACATCCGGTCAAGAACATCCTCGATATCGGGCCGCTGCTGTCGGAAGTCGACCATTCCGGCGATGCCGCACATCGATGGCTCTCCATTCTGTAATCCTGTATGAACCACCCCTGGTGGGTGGCAAGGGCCGGCTGCAAAAAATATGTGTTTTCAGCGGTCGTCGGGCAGTAGCAGCCCGGCGGATTCGAACGCCTCTGCGGCACCTGGAAAATCGAAGACCTCGTGTGCCTGGAACATCCGAATGGTCTTGCGGGCCGACCGGCGGATGTCCTCCCGAACTCGCTCCTGCGGGTAGGTCTGTTGAATGACCTGCGTCGCGTCGGAGTCGGTCAGTCCTGCGGCTGACAAGCTGCGCCGTACAGCGCTGATGTCCGGGCTCAGGCAGGCCGTGACGATATTCGGCAGGCTGCGTGCGACAAGCTCGCGCTGCATACGGTCCAACTTGCCCCATAATTCGGTATAGAAGACCGTGTAGAAGGCGTGGTGCACGCGCTCGTCCGCGGCGTGGTCGGCGACGACCTGTCGGATAACCGGGACCACTGTTTCGTCATTCGGAATATCCTTCAGCAGCTCGGTGACCACGGTCTCGAAGACGATGACCTCGAGCAGATGGTCGAGCCCTGGCATGACCGCACCGACCTCACGGCCGGCGTCCCGTAACGTTTCCATGACCGGCGTGAAGTCATACGGCAAGGCAGTGATACCACTCGCGCGCTCCACCTGCTGGAGCAGGTCCATGCCAGACAGGGCGTGGTATGCCTCGTCGCAGTAGATTTTCCAGCCGTCGGTGCGCAGATGCGATGGCAGGCCGAGCCCGAGCTCGTCGAGGGCGACGATGCGGGTGCCCCGGTTGACGACCTTTGCCTCGAGGTGCACCACGAAGGACAGGTAGTCGTAGAGGCGGCGAGCGATCAGCACCCTCTGCTGCTCGGGGCCGAGCCCAGTGACCAGCGGGTGATCAAGGTAGGGCATGAGCTTGCGCGGAAACAGCGTCAACCCTCGGTCGAGCTCACCAAGCAGTCGCCGCTCGGTCGACCGGACCCCGGCCCGCTCGTGCCACGAGGCCAGGCCCTTCGACGGTGTTGCCTGCCAGTCGCCAGCGAGCGCCGTCCCGGCACCCGCCCGGCCGGCCGGCGCTGGTGGCTCGCCGTCGTCGGCCGCCGACGGCCCGCCCGTCGAAGCAGCCAGGATGCCCAGGGTTTCGTAGATCTCATCGTGGCCGTCCACGATGAAACGGCGTGCGTCCTTGGACAACGTGCCCTTGTGGAGGACCCCGGCCGCCGACACGGTCTCCTCGGCGAAGTCGATGGTGAGCACTTCGTCGGGCCTGCTCCGTACCACGTCGAGGAGTTGGTCGAGCGACTCTCTCGACACGACGATCGGGGCGAGGCCGTTACGCGCCGCGTTCCGCTCGAAGATCTCGCCGAACCCCACCGCCAGCACGGCCTCGTACCCGAGTCCCTGCAACGCCCAGACCGCATGCTCCCGGCTTGAGCCGCACCCGAAGGAGTCGCCGGTGAGCAGAATCCGGGCACCCTGGTACCGCGTGTCGTTGAGCACAGAATCCGTGAGCGTGCCGTCCGGATGCCGGCGCCAGGTCAGGAATGCGGCATCGGCCAGGCCGGCGTTGTCCACGACGAGCAGTTCGGACTGTGGCGCGATCACGTCGGTGTCGACGGAGTCGCGTCCCAGCGGAAGAGCGCGCCCTTGGAGGTTGTTCATCCGGTCACCTCGACAGGATGCGTCAGTCGTCCCGTGACGGCCGAGGCCGCCACGGTGGCGGGGCTGGCTACGTGGGTGATCGCGCCCGCACCCTGCCGGCCTTCGAAGTTGCGGTTGGAGCTGGAGACGCACCGCTCACCGCGGGGAACTGTGTCACCGTTGATGGCAACGCAGGAGGAGCAGCCGGGTTCACGCCACAGGAAGCCCGCGTCGGTCAGTGCCGCCCGGACGCCCTCGCGCTCTGCCAACTCGGCGACCCGCCGCGAACCTGGCACCACCACCGCCCGTACCCCTGGGGCCACGCGGTGTCCGGCCACGACCATCGCGGCGGCCCGCAGATCCTCGATCCTGCCGTTGGTGCAGGATCCGAGGAACGCATGCTGCACCTGCACCGTCCGTAGCTCCTGCCCCGGCACGAGATTCGCGTACGCCAGTGCCGCCTCGAAGGCAGACCGCTGGTTGTCCTGAACGCTGGTCGGAACTCGTCCGTCCACGGCCGCCACGTGTGACAAGTTCGTGCCCCAGGTCACCTGCGGGGCGATGCTGTCAATGTCCACAGTAGCTTCGCGGGGCGCTTCCGCGGCACGGTGCAGGAGGTCAGCACTGCGGCGGCGCGCCGCAGCCAGGCGTTGCGGCGACAGCCGTTCGGCCAGGTAGCTCCAGGTGACCTCGTCAGGCGGGATCAGTGCCGAACGGGCGCCCAACTCGGCCGACATGTTGCACAAGGTGAACCGCTCGGCCATCGTGGTCGCGTCGATGTACGGCCCGCTCCACTCGATCCGTCGGCCAACCCCCCAGCGCGGCGACAGCTCGCCACACACCCGCAGTACCACGTCCTTCGCTCCTGCGCCCGGTCCTGGCACGCCCGTCACCCGCAGACCGACGACCGGTTGCACCGACGTCCAGGCGGCCTGGGTGGCCAGCACGTGTGCCACCTCTGACGTACCGATTCCCCAGGCGAGCGCGCCCAGCGCGCCGAGGGTGGTGGTATGGCTGTCGCCACAGACGACGACCTGCCCTGGCAACACGCGGCCCGACTCACTGACCGACACGTGCACGATGCCGTGATCACTGCTGTCCAGCGCCACCTGCTCGATGCCTGCGGTGTCCAGGTTCGCGGAGAAGACGTCGAGCATGTGCTGGGCCCGCGGATCATCGCTGCCGATGCGTCCGGGCGCGGTGGAGACGACGTGGTCGGGGATGCCGACCGTACGGGACGGGTCCCGCACCTGCAGTCCCCGGTTGGCAAGCATGGTGAATGCCTGGGGCGAGGAGACTTCGTGCAGTACGTGGAGGTCGACCGCCAAGAGGATCCGCGATCCGTCCCGGTGAAGTTCCGCCGATTCCAGGAGGGCGTCCGTATACGTCGTCGATGTCATCCCGGCACCTCCGAACTGTGATCTGGGGCGAACTCGGCCATGACATGCTCCCGATCGTCGTCTTGCGGTTTGCCGATATGACGAATCGTGTGCTCGCTGCGGGAGAAGTCCATGGCGATGCCGGGCATGCGTACGGCATCATTTCCCTGTGTGACGGCTGGTAAAGACTCGCGTGCGATGACGTGTGGATCGTGGCTGAGCTGCCCGGGAGTCAGTACGGGGACCGCTGGAATGCCGGCCGCCAGCAGATGTGTGAGCGCGTCGTCTCGCGATTTTCCGCCGATCCACGCCACCAGTCGGCGATGCACGTCATCCGGATCGTGAACTGCGCCGCGATCGAGTCCCTCGGAGCCTGCCACCCCCAGCAGTCCGGCAATCGCGCTGCCGGTCGCGGCGCTGTGGGCGGACAAGGCGATCCAGTCACCGTCCGCGGTGGCGAAGAGCCCGCGGATATGGCTGCTGGCGGACACGCCCGGGTCCTCCTCGTGGGCGGCGTCGCGCACGACATGTCCACCAAGGACGCTGAGTAGCGGCTCGTACAGGTTGACCTCGACCAGCTGTCCTCGCCCGCTGCGCTGCCGCTCGTGCAGGGCCGCCAGTACCGCCACGGTGCCCTGCAGGCCGGCGATCGAGTCGGCCAGCCCCGTGGGCGGCAGGCGCGGCCCGTCGGCGTCGCCGTTCAACGCGGCGAAACCGCTGAACGCCTCTGCCAGCGTGCCGAATCCCAACCAATTCTCGCGCGGACCGCCCGCACCGAAGCCGGAGATGCGCAGGACTACCAGGCGGGGATTGACCGCGGCGAGGGCTTCGTAATCCAGGCCCCACCGCGCCATCGTCCCCGGCCGGAAGCTCTCGACCAGTACGTCGGCGCGGCAGACCATCCGCATGAGGTGCGCGCGTTCGGCCGAATCTTCGAGATCCAGGCTGACCGTCTCCTTGTTCCGCCCGACAAAAGCCCACCAGGCCCCTTCGCCGCCACCGACGGACCGACCCATGGATCGCACCGGATCGCCAGGCCCGGGCCGCTCGACCTTCACCACCCGGGCGCCCAGATCGGCGAAGATGCGGCCCACGGTGGGGCCGGCGAGGATTGCGGACAGGTCAAGAACAAAAAGTCCCGCCAGGGCTCCGCACGACGTGCCGCTCACCATCGCACCTTCGAGCCGTACGCGGCAGCCAGCGGGAAGACCGATTCCTGAAGGCGGGTGAGCTGCTCATCCGGATCACCGACCGGGAGCACGTACAGTCGCTGCACGCCGGCCCGAGCGAACGCTGCGAGCCGCTCAGCGCAGTGCGCGGGCGAGCCCACCAGTGTGCGTCGGCGCAGGTCGTCGGGCGACACCTTGAGGAAATCCGCGAGGATGGTACCCGTCAACAGCTCAGCGACGGGAGCGTCCTCGGTGACGTGCACGAAGCACGTCGATGCGGCAAATTCGAAGTCGGTGTTCGGTGCGGGGTCGGTAAGTTCCGCTCGAAGCTGCCGGGCCAGCCGCACCGCACGACCCATCGCATCCGAGTCGGCCATGTACGCCGAGAAGAGAAGTCCGTCGCCACGCTCCGCCGCGCGCCGGACACCGGCCGGGGAACCCCACGATGCAATCCACAGTTTCGTTCCGGGCACCGGGCCGGGTGTCAGCGGGTCATCCAGCCGATAGTGTTTTCCGTGATAGGCCGTAGGTTCATCACCGCACAGGCTCGCTCTCAGGAGTCCTAACGCGTCATCGAAACGTGCCCAGCGCTCACTTGCGGGCACGCCTGCGAGATCGAGGTCTCGCAGCGAGGAGCCCGCTGCCACCCCGGCCCGCACCGGGGCCCCCGCCAAACGGCTGATCCCAGCCAATGCCTTGGCGGTTACCGCCGGACCGCGGACTGTCGGGAGACATGCTGCCGTCACCAGCCGCCGACCCGGAAGGCGGGCGGCCACGAACGCGAGTGCCGCTAGACCGTCCAGCCAGGGAACGGGGAAGGCGACGTGGTCGCTTGCCGCCACCTCCTGAATATTCAGCCGCTCGGCGACCTCCAGCAGGTTGTGCAGATCCTGTCCCGTGAGCGTCGGATGGCCAAATCCGAAGTCGAATAACGGCAGGTGCAGGCCGATCGTTAAGTCGGCCGTGTCATCGATCACTGCGCGGTCCCATCCAGCGCGTCCCGGTAGAGTCCCTCAAAAGCCTCCAGCGAGTTGTACCGGGCCGGGCTGGGGTCCAACACAAATCGCTGGTACATCTGATCGAGCACGTCTTCTGGGATCGACATACCGAGGGTCGCCGCGAAATGCCGGATGTTGGCACGACCGGAGGCCCCGCCCAGGAGAATGCGACGTTCCCTACCGACCAGTTCGGGCTCGACAAACTCATAGCAGATCGGATTGTTCATCATCCCTGCGGCGTGTATGCCGGCAGCCGTCGAGAAGGCCAGGTCGCCGAGCAGCGGCTTGTGCTTCCAGGGTCGTTCACCGATTGCTTCGAGGACGGCATTGGCCGCCTCGACGCACTTGCGGGGGTTAAGTGCCGTTCGGAATCCTAGCGACTCACCGCGGTAATGGGTGAGGACGGCAAGTTCCTCCAGCGGAGTGTTGCCGGTTCGTTCGCCGATACCGGCCAGCGTGCCCTGCACACCGGCGGCACCGGCCTGCATGCCGGCCACGGCGTTCGCGAGACTCAGTCCCAGGTCGTTGTGGCAGTGCAGCGTCACATCGGCCGCCCCGTTGACCCAGTGCAGGGCCGCGCGTACCTTGGCCTCGACTTCCTGTGGCACACAGGATCCCACGGTGTCGGCCAGGACAAACAGG